>CAVREG010000001.1:0-17770 GCA_963720075.1 uncultured Acidobacteriaceae bacterium
TTACAGGAAGGCTTTCAGACCGAGGGACCGACGCTTATTGAGGTGAGGCTCTAGACTAAGTGGCTTTCGATCTGAGAGTTCGAGCGCATTTCGGACGGCAGCATTTTTAGAAGGTCATCTTTCATGACTTTGCCGGTGGGAGTGAGCTCCATGGAAGACACGAATTGAATCTTCGACGGCCTTTTGTATGGGACGAGTTGCTGCGATGCATATTCGGCCAGTTCTTCGACCGTGAGTTCTGAGTCCGGCACAAGTTGAACGAAGGCAACAATTCCCTCATCTCCCTCCACACCGCTTACTCGATGTCCGATGACTGCGGATCGGACAACCGCAGGATGCGTATTCAACACTGCTTCAACCTCCGCGGGATAGACGTTGAATCCGAACCGCACGATGAGTTCTTTGGTCCGCCCAACTATAAAAAGATTCCCATCTTGTAACCGAGCAAGGTCGCGTGTATTGAACCATCCGTCTGCATCAACAGCAATAGCGGTGTCTTCTGGGTTACGGTAGTAGCCCTTCATGACGTTCGGGCCGCGTACAAATAGTTCACCAACTTCCCCTTTGCTCACGGGTTTGCCATCAGCACCGATCAACTTCACTTCCACTCCGGGAAAAATTGGACCGACTGAAGTATCGTGCAAGGGATCTTCCGGCCGCGTCTGCGCAATGTTGGGCGAGCACTCTGTCACTCCATAACCGTTGTGAAGTACCAGGCCGAAAAGACTCTCCACTTCAGACTTCAGCGCGGGTTGTAGCGGAGCGCTGGAGGAAGAGATGATTCGGAGCGAAGGAAAAGTGAGCGACTTTATCCCTTTTAACTTTGTATATTCAAGCAATAGCGAAAACATGGCTGGCGCTCCCAAGAGCACAGTCAGTTTTTCTCTTTCGATTGCCGCAAGAGTCGCGACAGGATCAAAACGGGGCGCCAAGTACAGTGTCGCTCCACTCAGGAGTGACCCCAACAGGACCACTGAGAGTCCGACAGCATGAGAAATTGGCAGAACACCGTATAGGCGATCTTCAGGAACCAGCTTTCGTATGTCGGCTGAAATGGCAGCTACAAATAAAAGGTTCCGGTGAGTCAACATCACGCCCTTTGGAACGCCAGTGGTGCCCGACGTGTAGATCAAAGCGGCAATCCGATTCGCAGGGTCAGGATCAGCGGGCTCCGCTTGCGCACTCTCATTCTTAGCGCCGATTGCTATAGGGCCCAGATCCAGAAGGTCATCCGTCACAGCGCCATGTCGCTTCGCATGCTGCGCGGCGTGATGTGACACTTGAGCGGTATAGATTACCCGGCGTGCGCCGCTATGGTCCCGGATCTCATCCAATTCGCGCGCCGAGAGACGGGCATTGACCAGGACAGGCCACGCGTCTAATGCAACCAACGCCAGGAAAATTACAACCATTGCTCTACAGTTCTCGCAAACGATCATGGCTCGATCGCCCGGACGCACTCCCAAGCCCCGCAGCCATATCTCCGTCTTGTAGCGTCGCGGAAGCTAACTGCGCATACGTCCATGACCCTGACGGTTCAACGAGAGCAAGGTGGTTTGGGGAACGCTCTGCCCACGGCTTTATTGCATCACTAACCCGCGGCGGCAGGTTTAGGAGAATTTCAGATTTCATATGGATGATGCGGAATTGGTAGTAAAAACCCGGCAGCAAATTAGGAAGTCATCCGCGTTGCGGCAACCGGAGGAGAGATAGCAGCTTTCCTCGAAAGCAAATACTGTAGCCAACCTCGATAGAGGTCTGTTGCCCACGCACTCCACGAATTCTGCAAGGTTCCGACAATAGCAGCTTCGGGAAATGACGCCATTTGCTGCTCGTGAGGATCAGACAAAACACTTTCCCGAAAACGCGTCAGAAGTTCAGTTACAGAGGCGTCGAAATATCCAAGCGGCATGGAAGGATAAGTTTCTCTCTCCCGCCTGAGAAATCTTTTTATATCTCGGCGATATTCTTTCAGCAGAGTCTGGGTACTGTACTCGGGATGACCCTGAAAATGGACAAACAAGCTATCTCGCTTTTTCTTGACGAATGAGTTAACGCCGCCTTGCACTGGAACTCGTCAGCACGTCATACCCGCACGCAATTAACGCATCCTCTCGAACTTCATTCCAGCGAGAGTGTGGAGTCTGCACCGTGTCCACGATGTGCTGCGTTAAGACGTGATTACCGTTCTTTTGGAACTCAAAGACACCAAACTGCTTGTCAGCCAGCCGATGGCGAGGAATCCCGTCGCTGTAAAGGACACTGGCGTGCGCCGCCAAACACGATAAAACCGTGGAACTAGTATTGCGCTCGGCCAAATCCAGGACGCTCGTCAGAATGCCCCAATACGGCTCATTCCGCAAATCCGAATGGTAGTGGTTCGGTGCCCGTAACAATGACCCCATCAAATCGGCTATTTAAAAGATCGTCAATACCGAAGTAAGAGCCGCTGAGATGTTGTTGTGCGCGCTCAGTTCGGGGAATTCCGGGCAATGAGTACAACTTGATGCAAACGATGGTGTTGGAAGATGCGTTGTTCAGAAGTTCGAAGAATTGGGACTCGGTATCTTCCAATGCCGCATCCGGCATGTTGTTTATCAGTGCGACGGTGACGCTACACGATGACGCACCGTAAGCATCGGCGGGGCCGGCGGCACGGACGCACCCGTTTCTTTTCCTCCACGCTCGGCGCTCGGCTTCCGTCTACTACCGCTGGCACAACACTCCTTTACGCAACGCCGCAAAGTTAAGCGAAAGTAGCCTGGCATTCTGCGGCCGCCTTATCCAGCGCCTGAGCTAGGTCGTCAATGATGTCATCAATATGCTCAATGCCGACGCTGAGACGAATCATCTCCGGTGTTACGCCAACTTTTTGCTGTTCTTCAGGAGTGAGTTGGCGATGCGTTGTAGAGGCCGGATGACATGCCAGCGATTTCGCGTCGCCGAGATTAACCATTCGCTTGAATAAGCGCAGAGAATTGAAACATTTTGTCCCGGCCTCGAAGCCGCCTTTCACTCCGAACGTAAGGATCGAGCAGCGGCTAGATCCCATGTATCGTTGCGCCATTTCATACAGTGGACTGTCAGGAAAACCAGCATAGTTCACCCATTCCACGGCCCGATTCCCCCGCAGATATTCTGCTACTTTGCGGGCATTCGCTACATGACGCTCAATCCGCAACGCGAGCGTTTCAACTCCCTGTAAAAGAAAAACCCATTGAATGGAGATAGCGTAGCACCGGTGTTTCGCTGGCTGACAGTTCGGCATCTCGCGACATAGGCAGCGTCTCCGTAATGTTCCACATAAACAACTCCGTGGTAGGCGATCTCCGGCTGGTTCAGCATATAAAACTTGTCGGGATAATCTCGCCACGGAAACTTGCCGCTATCCACAATCATTCCGCCGAGCGTTGTGCCATGACCTCCCATGAACTTCGTCATGGAATGGACCACTACATCGGCGCCATACTCAATCGGCCTCAATAAAATCGGCGTCGCGATCGTATTGTCAACAATTAAGGGAACGCCGTGCTTGTGCGCTACGCGAGCCAATGCTTCGATATCCGCAACGTTGCCTGCGGGGTTTCCAATGCTCTCGCAAAATACCGCCCGCGTATTTTCGTCAATTAGCTTTTCAACATCGTCAGGATGGTCTGTCTTCGCGAACCGGCCGGCGATTCCCTGCTTTGGCAGAATGTGAGCCAGCAAAGTGTAAGTGGCTCCGTAAAGTTGCGGAAGCGAAACAATGTTGTGGCCCATTTCCGCGATATTGACGAGCGAATAATGGATCGCCGCCATTCCGGAGCTGACGCTGAGGGCATCCACGCCGCCTTCAAGCGCGGCGACACGCTTCTCAAGCACGGTGTTGGTGGGGTTTCCTATCCGGGTATAGATATTGCCCGGGACTTCAAGATTGAATAACGCAGCCCCGTGCTCGGCGCTATCGAACTCAAAGGCTATGGTCTGGTAGATGGGAACGGCTACAGCTTTGGTTACGGGGTCGCCATCGTATCCCGCGTGAATTGCAATCGTCTCTCGCTTCATGCGTCCAACATCAATCGGAATAGCTCTTATAAGCGGACGGAGACTCGGGTGATTCAAGCCTGTGAATCTGATGGCGCGAGTGTTCGTTTGCCGGCTGTACAACGCTTGAAGCCGGAATGGCGACATGGTCTCCAGAAGATGCCTTGAGCATGGTTTGCGTCAAGTTTCGCGCCGCAAAACCAGCTCCATAGGCGAATCGCGATACCGGTCCAAAGCTATTTGCGGCAGCTACTCCCACAAAATAAAGACCGCGAACCGACGATTCAAAACTTGATGAGAGCACCGGTGTGTCCTCCACCGTCTTCAGGTCTTTCCGGATCTCCGAACTGAGAAATGCCAAACGGTCGAGATTCACTCTGTATCCGGTCGCAGCGATCACGTGATCAGTGACAATTTCGCGCTCGCTACCATCTAGGCACCGAAGATGAAGATGGACACGGCCGTCCCGAACCTTGGCTTGCTCTGTCGTGCACCCGAGCACAAGAGGAACCCTGCCAACTACCTTGTCCTTGGCGAACCATCCTCCGGATGGACCAAGGGTCGTCCTGACTGTATCTAGACGCAAGCGCTCCGGCAGGTAATGAAAACACATCGGCGCATCTGCGAAAAAGCGCAGTTGAAACCCTGTCCCAAGTCCTGATTGGGGATGCCGAACACGCTGCCACCAGGATTTATTCCCATTTGTCTGAGCTTTCTCGTGAAATTGTAACGAAGGCTTGCGGGCAATGAGTTGCACGTCTGCATCAACATCCCGCAATAAACCCGCCAAATCAATTGCCGACGCACCGCCTCCAATCACGGCCACGCTCCGCCCTCTGAACGCTTCCAAATCATGGTGGCGAAAACTATGAGAAACGAACTCAGCGGGGAGATTGGCGAGAATTTCCGGGATGTATTCAAAATGAGTGATTCCTACCGCCAGCACCACCCGCTGGGCGCTGACTATCTCTCCGTCTTCAAGCGTTACAACAAATCCATCAGAAGATCGTTCGAGACTGACAACAATTCTCTCGTCAAGGTCAGGCACCATTCGCTCTTGAAAGGCTCGTCCATAAGCCGCGAAAGTCTCGAGGCGCACCGGAATACCCGCGTCCGAATATTCGATCCCGCGCTCGGCGCAGAAATGTTTCAACGTAAAATCGCCATCCGGATCATAAAGGTTGCAGGAAAAACCGTCCGACTTCAACGCCATTCCCTTCGGCATGTGTGACGTCCAGCTGTCCATGGGGCGGCCAAAAATCCGGAATGGGATGCCGTGACGCCGGAAATACGCAGCGATTGAAAGTCCATAAGGACCGGCACCGACAATGACAGTATTTACCATGGCTTTACTAGCAATCTCTTGGTGACTTGTGTTTCTGGAGGCAATCGGATGAAAACGCCGACGTACCCGGGGAGGGAACGCAACTTTGTTGATTATAACACGTCGAATTTTCGCCATCCGCATCGAAAATTTCTCCACCTCACCAGCTCTCCAATGTAGGCTGATTGGGATTATTCAACGTAAAGAAACGTAAAGTTGAGGATTACTAGGGAACGTTACCTTCGACAAGGCGATCGGTCTTAGCACCGTCTTACGTGAGACACCTTGCACTCGTATAAAAAGAGACCGTTATAAGCGAGGAACGCGAACCGTTGACAAGGCCGGAACTCTGTTGGCTTTACGATGCCAGGCCTTCCGTTGATGGGGACCTCTAATGCATGCGCGCACAAATTCAGATTCTTCCCAGGGGACATCGTGATAGGCCGATCGCAGAAATGGGCTTGCGGGATCCCGTAGCCATTCTTGTGGGAAAAACGCGATCGTGAGGTTCTCTGTGACTTTGGCAGACGTCTGAACGACCTCGCCGGATATGGCTGCGCATAATGCAGCTGGCAGATCGCGCCCCGGCCCCAGGTTCAAATGCCCCGCCTGAGTTGCCCGCGGATTCATTTCAATAAGATATTGATTTGCCGAATTACCATCCAAAATAAAATCGAACCCATAAAAGCCTGAAAGATTCAGCCGACGAATTAATTTTTCAGCGGCAGCAGACATTTCTACATTTTCACTCAATCGCACGACCGTGGCCGGCCCCGCCGAATAAGCGGTATGCAAAATTTCAAAATGCAAACTCGCCAGAACAGCACCTTGCCAGCACACAACGGTGCTGGTCGCTTCCCTTCCCGCGACGAATGCCTGTGCGTTAATAGTTCGCGGCTTGCGCTGCATAGAAGGCCAGAACAGCGTACTGTCATGTTCCGACCAGGCCTGCCGAATCGCACGCCTGAAGCTGGGCGGAGCTTGCAGGTCGGTGAAGGCGCGGTGGGCCTCTTCAAATGTGTGCACAACCTTAACTCCAGTACCACCCGAGGTGCGATCTGCTTTCAGGACAAACGGAAAGCCAGTTCGCCCAGCCCATTTTTTAAGGTCATTGCTGTCGCTAATGACCTTGGTGTCGGGAACATGGACGCCTTCTTGCCGCGCCAGTTCCATGACAGCGGCCCTTCCAAACACGACCGAAAAGCTTTCAGGTGCACCCAGCGAACGCTCTATCAGGCTGCAGATTGCACTGTCACCTTTTGCTCGGCGCCGTTCCCGAGCATACAAACTATGCAAATGCTGGGTAGCAAGATCGTCTCCCAGAATCAATAAATCTGGATTGGCGGCGGCGATGGCATTGGCGAACGACGTCAATGGCGCCAAGCCCCGATAGTTATATATGCGCTCCGCCGCGCTGGTCTTTTCAAGCGGATGCTCAGCAGGACAAACAGCTTCCACGGCGCATCCAGCTTTGGCCAGAGCCATCACGAGGCGGGCAGTGGAAAACCAGCGAGCGGTAGTCGCAACCAAAATCGTTGGCTTCACGTTTGTTCAGGCCTCCGCGCAATCGTTTGAGAACGGGTTCCGAGAGTCACGACTTCCTTTTTATTTTCCGCAGTAATGACCAGCTTACCGGCGCTGGAGAGCGACAATCTAGATTGGTTCGTAGCTTCGAGTAAAGACCCGGTCGAAAAGGTCAGAACCGGATGGGGAAGAGCTCAGAAACCCTTTTTGATCGCTAGATACGGCAGGAGGAAAATCTCAGCAGCGCCCGGGAGTGGGTCCTCGCTACTGAACACGGCTTCTACGTGGCAATTTCTCAACGACCGCCAATAGCCCTGCATATCTAGATCACCATTGCGCCAGCCAAGAAAAGCCGTCGGAATGTCCGTGGTCATACGCACCCAGTTTTTGCCGGCTTGACCCTTCGATGGCGTTACTGGAATGCCAAGCTGATCGCAGTAGAGCATGTAACTGAAATCAACGCCAGCGTGAACACCGAGACTGTGGTAGCCCCAGGTCCGGGCATTCACATCCAATAGCTTATATTCTGAATCACGTGGGTCCTGCTTGTACTCTACTTCGACCAACCCGTAATAATTTATGGCCCGCAAGAAGCGCCCGGAAAGCTCTTCGAGCGGAGGAATGTCCAGGCTCTCGACATATGTGCTCGCCCTTCCAAGTAAGAGTGGATGTTGTCGTTTCCGCCCTGCCACCATGCTGCCTATCGCTTGTCCTTCGCGGAAAAACGCACAGTAGGAATACTGCTGAGACCCACCGCCGGGGATTATCTCCTGAATAATAATTTCATTAGAGGGGATCAGGTCTGAAGCTTTCAGAAAGAGAGCCTTTAACTCCGCGTGGGTATGCGCGCACCACGCTTTCGCTTTGGTCGCATAGACGAAATGCTCTTTGATCGCAGGCTTGATCGCAAAAGGAGGGGCTAACATATCGAGCTCCCTCAAGTCCTCAATGTGCTGCGGATAGAACGTCCGCGGCGTGGGGATTCCAAGTTCCTGTGCGAGCTTGTATGTGTTTCGTTTATCCCATGCCCACTTTACACTGCTCCATTCTGGAGTTGGCACCCGGAATACCTGGCTTAATTCCGAGCGGTTACGCGAGAGCGCAGCGACCTGCTCATCGCGCGTAGGATACAGCACCCACCCTTGCAGATTGAGGCGCTTACCTAATTCAAGCAAGTTCGTTACTATGTTGCGTTCGTCGCGAAGATCTGAAACGTTGATGCTTTTCGTGCAGTACTTGGAGTAACGTGCGACCGAATATTCATTATCCACCACGCACACCGGCACGCCGTGCCGTCCAAGACTCCGGACAATGCCAAGACCCTGATAATCGCCTCCGATGACCACCGCACCGACCTTGTCATCATTAGTTGGGTCTCTTCGTAGTGCGGAATGTGAGTGAGATTTATTTAACATCGCCCATCTTGGCATTTCCTGAGGACGTTGCGCGGTCCCGAAACAACGCGGAGCAGCGTCGAAGATTCAGGCTGCAGCTTTTCCCAAGAAATGTAGCGGTGTCGCCGCCCGCCTTAAGCAGGGCAACTTCAAGGTCGTTGGATGGGCCGATATCCGACTACGCCTTCACGAAATATTTCTTGCTTATCGAATAAGGCAGTAGAAGCAATTCGAGAAGTGAAGGAAGGGGATCTTCAGTCGAAAATACGGATTCAACGCGGGTGTTCCGCAAGGAACGGATGTACGATTTGAGGTCGAAGTCCCCATTTAACAAGTCCGAAAGCACTGTCGGCACGTCTGTGACCAGGCGTAGCCAGCCATTCCGGACTTTCCGCGACAACGTTCGGCCGGCTCTCCGATCTGATCCGCGAACAAAATGTAAGGGAAGTCAACTCCAGCAGGAGCACCCAGACTATGAAATCCCCATGTGCGCGCGTTAATGTCGAGCAGCTTATACAGTCCGTCGCGAGGATCGAGTTTAAATTCGACTTCAACCAACCCGTAGTACTTGATTGCTCTTAGCAGACGCTCTGAAAGCTCCTCGATTATCGGGAGCTCCATGCTTTCGACATACGTCGCTGCGCGCCCGAATTCGCGCGGATGCTGTCGTCCCCGTCTTGCCACCATACTGCTGTGCGCATGGCCGTCGCGGAAAAATGCGCAGTACGAAAATTGGTGCTGCCCGTCGCCAGGGAATGATCTCCTGAACCATTACCTCTTCCGGATCTATCAACCGAGTTGCCTTCTCAAATAAAAGGTGAAGCTGCTCGGGAGTATTTGCCCGCCAAGCCTTCGCTCCTGTTGAATAAAAGAAGTTTTCCTTAATAGCCGGCTTGATGGCCAGTGGCAACTTGTCATACAAGGTACCGAGGTCAGCGGAACGCAGCGGACTCCACGTTTGCGGGGACGGAAATTTCAGTTGGAGCGCGAGATTGTAGGTATTTCTCTTGTCTAACGCCCAGCGGGCGACCTTCCAGTCTGGAGTCGTAAGTCTAAAAAAACCCTCCAGCTCACGGCGATAACGAGAAAAAGCCGCTACCGTTTCGTCACGCGTCGGAAATAGCACCCATCCCTGCAATCCATAGCGATGCCATTTCGAGAACGTCTCGATCGTCTTCCGTTCGTCCAGGAGATCGTCAGCATGGATTACGCGATGAACATATCGGGAAAAGCGGGAGACAGAATGCTGATCATCCACCACATAAACAGGAATTCCTCGTCGCCCCAGGCTACGAGCAATCCCAAGCCCGGGATGCTCACCGCCTATTACCAGAGCTCCCAACCCTGCTCTTGAATCGTTCTCTCTATCGCTTGAACGGAACCTGACCTCGAAGAGGCCCTTCGACGCTACTTGCATGCGGCTGCCTCCGGGAAATGTGGGAGGCCAATTGCCGCGATGTAAACTCGGTGCCGGCTACGAAATACATAAGAGGACCAAAGCTTCGGGCGGCCGTAGCTCCAATGAAATGCAAACCCGGCACGGAAGAACGGAAGCCTGCGGTAAGTCTTGGATAGCCGCCAGCCGTCGCACGTTCTCCAACAATTCCGATGACAAAAAGTCGTAGCGATTAATATCAACATCGTAGCCGGTGCCCAAAAGAACGTGGTCCACGCGGCGCTCACTTCCGTCGTCAAGCTTAAGGGAAACCTCCGCGTCCAATTCAGTCGCTGACCGAACCGAACATCGGGTCGTAACCTTCACATTCGTCAGCCTCTCTGGTAGCCATCGCGACCCTGCGGGTCTGACAGCGCGTTTGCGGATCTTATCTCGAAACTTTAGCGGAATTCGGTTTACTAAATTTGGCGTAGCAACCAGCCGGCTGATTCCCAACGGACCCACATCGTGCCGGGAGTAAAGCATCGCGGATACTGGTCCAAGATGGTGCAGCCAACCATGCATCCCGATCCATCGCAATTCGGGGATCTTTGCAATAATTTCAACATCGGCTCCAGCTTCGTGCAATAGCGCCGCTGATTCCAGCGCACTCTGGCCTGCCCCAATTACCGCGACTCTCTTGCCGCTAAATTCCTTTAACTTTCGACCCTCATAACAATGAGAAGCCAGCTCCGGCGACAAGTTCGCGAACTCAGTAGGTTTCCGGCAGAACGGTCCGATTCCCGCGGCAACAACTACACGAGTAGCGCGCACCACCTCTCCATCGCTCAGAACAAGACGAAATCCATTTTCCTCCCGATCAACTCGGCTAACGGATCGGACGTCCAAATCAGAGCCCAGTTGGTGCCTAAACCATCGCCCATATTCGACGAAAGTCTTAAGGGAACCGGCGCAGCGGGTTCCGTTCCCGAAGCTTCCTCGTATGCATCCAGGGTAAATGCGGAATCGGGATCAGAGATATTGGAGGCAATGCGCGGAGAGCGCAAAAGCATGCCTTCGGGCATCTTCTCGGCCCAGAATTCCATTGGCTCACCGAAGACTCGGATTCGCAAACCCTTGCCTTGAGGTGGGCTCCCCCCGACAGGCCGTATGGTCCAGCGCCAATCACGGCTACATCAAAGTCCGGGGAATTACCCTGCACCGCGACCTGCGGGCGACGCTTCAGGCCAGATGTTGTAGCTATACCGTCCACGAGTTTCTCCTACACCTTATCATTTTTGCATTTCTGCTAAAGATCTCGTATGGCGATTCCCAACGAAACTGACCATCGCCGCCTCCACAAAAATCACATGGGGTGGCGTGACCAAGAGTCGAAAGTTAAATCTGCAGTAACTGTTCCGGCTAAAGTCTTGGCCGACGACTCAACAGCAACTTCCAGCCGTCCGTTCTTTTCGCTGGCGTAAGCTACTCTGGCGCGTTCGTGTCCTTCTCCCTCAATTCGCCATTCCCCGTTCTCTTCCACCAACCTCATTTGGGCCCTCTCCCTCCACCACTGATCGACGTCCCGTGGAGTCGGAATCCACACATTCTGCTCCTCGCGCACCGACCTAGATAACCCAGCAAAGACTCATAACTGTCCTCGCTCCGAGTTGGTTTGTGATGTAGTCAGGGTGGACTATGAAACTGATGAGACCATGCTTTTCCAATATCAGTTCAATCTGACGTTTCCAAAGATCCATCGAGTAGTCTCTCAAGATATGGAATAGCGAGTAATCCTGAGTTGTCGTGACCGGGATTCGAATAACTTTCCGACAAAATATGGCATCACAGTGCAACAACCCCCGCGCTGTGGATCCAAGTGGGCTACGTTCGGCACCGACATATCGTATGAGAAGTCCAGCGCGTCAAACCAATCCTGTCGCCGATACAAGATCGCACTACGAAAACCCTTCGCTCCCCATTGGCGTCCATAAGATTAATTTTGTCCGCCCGCGATATAAACTGTGCTTGCTCCTATACAAATGCCCGTCATGGTTCAAATCTTGTACGCCTATTTCGAAACCTCGTGCAGTAATTGAGTTCAAGTACTCTGATGTGACCTCATACCTGCGCTCCGGCACCACTTGAAATGACGATTTGATTCCAAAGCGGTCATCAATATCCATCAGCGTAGTACTGAAGTCTCTTCCCTGGCCCGTCTCGACATCGTGAGTCATGATTGCGCACGCGGATGCACCTTCGGGCCAGAACCAAATGAACGGGATTTTCTCTATTTTTTGCGACCTCAGCGAAAGCAACATCAAAGCTTCAAAGATCTCATCCACGGTTCGGTCAACGGGCCAGCGTGGTATTGCAATCTTGTCCCATCCATTCAGGCGTACTCGCTGAAGATATTTTCGGACCCAGACAGGCAAAAACGGCCGGATTCCGTAATACACATTCGCCAGCGCGGAATCTGCCCTGCCGCGACTGACGACACGTATTGTTCAAGCCGTAATCCGTCAACTACTTCATTCACATCGAAGGGAAGATAAATTGTGCCGGGCTCAACCGTGACCTCAGAAGCGGCGTCTGCAAGAGGTCCGGCAGGAGAACTGCTGGGATGCTGTCCGCTATACCGCGCGAAGCAAACTGCATGTGCTCCGAAGCGAAAATAAACCTTCCTCGCCGAGAGCGGCTTTTTAAGCGCAAACTGAGCGTAAGGCTCCGGACACTTGAAGTACTGCTCGAAAGAGGAATTCATTCTTTAGTGCAGGGTCCGCCTGCGACTGAAAAAAACGGGGAATACAAATCGGGGGAGTTGCAGTCTAACTGATGATGAAGCAGTTCCTCTTGCCCAATGGTTCGGGAGTCAACATGCGTTGAAACGAAGTGAACCCACTAATCTGCGCACCTTTTTCCGCTGAGCGTGGGGATCGCGAGCGAACGGTTAGGTTACACGTTATAAAGCAGCATTGTAAAGGCCAAATGACTGGAACGCGGAAAATTGCGTTGTTTTGAAATAAATTGTTCCGAGTAGGACTAACCGCATCTGCGTAGAAAACCTGACCGTTGTCCAACTGCGCGGCGCAACATCGCGACGGCTTAGCAAGTGTTCGTTATGCGAAGCGCCGGGGAATTGCGATCCCAGCTTCTTCTTAGTTTGCCACAGCCGACAGTCCCGTCGGCGCCGGAGGTGCGGCTGGAGCAGAGCCGGCATTCTGAAGAGGATGCGGATATACGTAAGCCGTGTAGCCGGGCATCTGAGTGTTGTCTATGAAATCCGGTGCTTGTAGGACATTTCCAATGGCTGTGTCACAAGAAGTGTTGCCGCCATCGTAAGATCCCAAAGCTACGGCACCGGTGTTACCCCATGCATAGACCGGAGAAAAGGGCCTGGTCATGTGTTCTTCCGATCTGATCGCGGCACGGATAGCCAGAGGCCCCTGAGCCATCAAAATATCTGGAAGCAAGAACTCAGGGCAATCTGCGTCGGTTGTACAAGCTGTGTCTGGATGGTTGGCGCACCACATAGCAGTGCCAGCTCCGGAATTAACCCGCCCTAGGTTGAGAGTGTGATCTATGGAATTAAGTTTCCACTTGGTTCCATCGCACGTACCCCAGCCGTAGGTTGCCCCAACTATGGGACACGACCGATAGCTCATCAGGGTTATACCGTACCAGGAAGGTCCTGAGCCGTTGTAAGTATTTGTTGTACCAAACACCTGTACCGCCACGCTGCGTGCCGCCTAATTAGCTATAAACCTCTACTGAAAATGGGTCCTCACGCCTCCACTATCTGTCCCATGGAATCCAACGGATGAATTGTTAAATTGGTTGTGCCGAATTACCAACCGCGCTCCTGAATACGCATCAATTTGATCCTCAACTCCAGCATCTGCCGTGTTAACGGTGAAAGTATTGTGCTTCAATATAAACGGCCTTATTCGTTCCAAGTGTGAGAGGTAATGTCCATGATGCTTCATCCTCCATCGCTACCTTCACCGCTTCCATCAGTTGAAATTACCTGATGAGAGCCGCTGGGCGCTGTGATGTCGAACGTGTTGTTGTCTATTAACCCCATGATTGAGCCGGGGAAGATGCCGCGCGATGAAGTGCCGGGTCCCATCAAGAAGCGGTTGTGGTCGACACGAAATCCAACAAGTTCTCCTGCGTTGGTCTGGTCGCTTCCATAAAGTTGAACAATACCACTGGAATGAGTCACGTCCGCAATCCACGTGAAGCCGGTTATTCGTACCGAAGATCGCATCCTGTCAGACCGCCAACACTCAGAGCCGCTCCGCCTGACCCTTGATCGTCAATATTTGTGACCCCGGATTCCACCGCCCCTGAAGGGTCAGCCCCTTGTTCGATATGATCACGGTCGTGGTCCACGTGCAATTGCCTGCCGGCACTACTACCGTGTCCCCGGTGGACGCCGGCTACTATTAATCGCGGTCTGCACATCCGTACTCGAACAGGAAGCCGCGTTAATCGTGGCTGCACTAACAGGCAATACCGAGAGGGCAGCTAGAGCAACCATGGAACCCATTTTGCAGACACGTTTGAGAGTTTCATAGCTGAATTGACCGCTGGAGAAGCAGTAAAACATTCTTCGTACCATTGAGCCTCGCTGACGCCCTTGACTTATTCCCACACCGTTTTATTGAGTTCGGGTTTCTATTCCCAACTCGACTCACAGAGCGGCTACGGGAACACTTGTTAACTGCCCTAAACTTCTAAAGAGATCCGGCAGTATGGGCTTCCTATCGAGGACTTTACAAAGCGCGGCCATTAAGCTCAAGACACGAAGGTGCAGTTCGAGACGCGAAAGGTACAATGTCAACTTGGTTTTCACCCAAATGGCCTGGATTTAGCCTGGTTTCTTGGAGATCAAGCGAACGGCCTTGAGCAAAGAACTTGCGCTTTTGTCGGCTACGCATTGCTCTTTGTCCGAACTTTCTAGCAGGCGGACGGTCTTGCACCCGGCATTCTTTCCGGCTTCTATATCAATATCGGAATCGCCGATCATCCAGGAATTGTCCAAATCAATGTTGTGTGTCCGCGCCGCCTGTAACAACAAACCGGGCTGCGGTTTCCGGCAATCACACGCTGGGTGTAATTCGTGAGGGCAGTAATAAACCGCATCAATTCTTGCACCCTTTGCTGCAAGGGCGTCGCACATTCGTTGATGCAGTGGGTCTACTTCCTGTGCCGTCGTAAGTCCGCTGCCGACGCAACGCTGGTTACTTACCACGATAACGAGAAAATGATTCTGGTTTAGCAATGCAATAGCTTCGGTGACACCAGGAGAAAATGCATCTCCTCCCACCGGGTAATGTATTGTCCTTCGGGAGCCCTTTGATTGATGACCCCGTCACGATCAGAAATGCGGCTCGCTTCACCGAATATCGCCTCTTCCACCAGTTCCGAAATAATGTGCCCAATCAAAATGTGACATTCCTGAATCCGCGGAGTTTCGTTACAGGGAATGCAGATGAATTGATCAGTCGCTTCTCGAAGTTTCCCACCCGTGCATCCTGTTAGTGCAACCGTCTTCAGGCCGATCTTTTCGCGGCCACGATGGCAGAAACCACGTTGGCTGAATTGCCGGTGGTCGAGATTCCAATTGCGACATCTCCCGGACGCGCCAAGGCTTCGATCTGCCGGGAGAAGACAAGGTCAAACCCATAGTCGTTTCCAATCGCCGTGACGCAAGATGTATTCACCGAGAGCGCCAATGCCGGCAAAGCGGGACGATCGAAGGCGAAACGCCCTACCAGTTCGGCGGCAATATGCTGAGCGTCCGCAGCACTTCCGCCGTTGCCGAAGAGCAGCACCTTGTTCCCCTGCTTGAGCGCATCCACCAAAGTCGAGCTAGTCTGAGCGACCGTACGAAGGATATCGGGATCGTTCAATAAACGTTCCTTTGCCGCTATCGAAGCCTTAATTGATTTTTCGATCCGCTTCTCGAATTCATCTTTGCGGATCATTTGGTCTCCGTAAAATGGCTCTGCAAAGCGGCCTCGTATAACCGTTCGCAAAGGTGTTGGGCCTTCGCATAGTCCTCGGAGGTCCCTATATCAATGAACATCCCACGCTGCTCCAAGGCAAATAGTCCGTGGCCGAGCAGTTGCGGAAAGACGTCCTTCTCTAGGCTGGCATTTCCTTCCGGGATGTTTTCAAGCACCTCGCGATTGAAGACATAGACACCCGCGTTTACAAGGCCTGGCGAGGAATCAGCGGATTTTTCAGCAAAACCAGTCACTTTTCCGTAGGCATCTACGTGAACTGTTCCATAACGGCCCGTATCCTCTAGTTTTCGGACAGCTAGAGTTGCCGTCGCTCTGTGCGCACGATGAAATCTAATCAGCTCGTGGAAATCCATCTGCATAAAGGAATCGCCGTTCATTACCAGGAAGTCGGGGCTTTCTTGAAGATATTGTTGGGCAAGTCGCACAGCCCCGGCTGTACCCAGTGGCTGTAGTTCCCGTGCATACTGAATATTCACGTCCCAAGCGTCGCCACTGCCGAACTCGTGTTCAATCTGGCTGGCGAGATACCCTGTGCACATGATCAGCTGACGGATTCCCCGAGATCGCAACTGCTGAACCAGCAGTTCGAGAAAGGACCGTTCTCCTATGGGAGCCAGGGGCTTGGGAGTCGAGGGAACGGCCGAACGCAACCGCGTCCCCATTCCGCCCACTAGCAAAACCGCTTTGGTCTCTTCGCCCAGGGAGGACATACAAGTCAAGCCATCGCCATTTCAGCCCGCTCCCAATATTTCAGCATG
The DNA here is from genome assembly GCA_963720075.1 of uncultured Acidobacteriaceae bacterium. Lineage (GTDB taxonomy): Bacteria > Acidobacteriota > Terriglobia > Terriglobales > Acidobacteriaceae > PALSA-188. The sequence continues at coordinate 16,434 of CAVREG010000001.1, forward strand.
GAAGCCAAAGTCTGCTCGATGGTCAACACGGGCTTCCATCCGGTTGTCTTGCGAAATTTGTCAGTGCTGCCAAAAATAATCCTTTCGTCTGACGGCCGCATCAAGTGTGCCGCTGGCCGAATTGACGCCTTAACACCGGAGAGCCGAACGGCCGTCTGGAGTAGTTCGCCAATTTCGTGCGTCGTGGTGGCGCACAGATTGTAAGATTCTCCTCTCTTCCCTTTCATCGCGGCCAGATAGAAGCCGCGTATCGTATCATTTACGTCGAGAAATGCGCGGCGGGGCTTCAAATTCCCGACATTGATTACTGGGGGTTGAAGTCCCCTTTTGATTTTGATCAATTGCCGAACGAAGTCTGACGGCGCATCATTCGTCTTGCCGGGCCCTGTCGTATTGAAGAGGCGTAGATTGACAGCCGGAATCTTATAGTCCAGAAAATCTCCCGAGCCAGCAAGTCCAAGCAGACTTTGCTGATGCCATAGGGATGCAATGGCCGCAAAGGATGCTCTTCGACCACCGGAATGTCAGAGGCGTGCACATTGCCATACTCGGCGCTCGAGGATGCGGACACAATTACCGGGGGACGTTTCATGTGCCGTATTGCTTCAAACACATGCAACGAACCCATAATGTTCGATTCAAAGGTCTCCACCGGATCTGCCCACGAGACTGTCGGTAGGCTTTGCGCTCCCATGTGAAAGACGTGAGTCGGCTCGCATTCCCTAATGACTTGCTCGACTCTCTGCCCATTTCGCAAGTCACAATGCACAAAAGTCAGATTCGGCAATTTCGGGAGCAGATTGAAGCCGGCGGTAAGGTATGCTCCGACGACGTTCCATCCTTTTGCCTGAAGAAACTTAGCAAGATGCAATCCAATGAACCCTGTGGCTCCGGTTACCAACGCTGTCTTCTTCATCTTTTAACTTTATCCTGGGAGTTTTAACGAGCTTCGGCGGTGTAAGCGGTGCGTCGTTCCTCAACCAGCGATTTGTCGTAGGCTTTTTCCGGTTCGTATACGACCACATGACTGCCTCTCGTTGAGAAAGCAAATGGTATGCATAACAAATTTTTCAAGCGCTGGCGTAGCTGCTGCTGGCGTTCCGGCGGTACAAAAAACAGCATGAACCCACCACCGCCTGCGCCCAGAAGTTTTCCTCCAAGAGCGCCGGCGCTGATTCCGGCATCATAAATTTCATCGAGCCAGGGGTTAGTGATTTTTCCCGTAAGCGTTCTCTTAATCTGCCAACTCTCGTTTAGCAACCGTCCAAATTCATTCAGCGAACTTCCGGGCGTGGTAACAACGGCTTCGGCTTCATTGACGAGTTGAAGCATTTCTC
>CAVREG010000002.1:0-5720 GCA_963720075.1 uncultured Acidobacteriaceae bacterium
GAGGCGGGTAGGAACCCGCGCAAAATGCCTCTAACTACTTGATAAGAAAAGAGATACTGGCGGAGGCGACGGGAGTTGAACTAATCAGGGTGTTGAGAACACGTAAGTTATTGATTCTAGGAACTGCCACAAGGGCTAAAAAGTCCCCGTTGCCCTATCCATTGTACGTTTATTGAGCGAAAATATTTTTCGCTCTGGAGTTCAACAGACACGACACAGCGCCCACAGTATTGCACAAATCCTCAGAGATGGATTCGAAATGCTAACTAGTTTCCTGCGATCCGTAAATCAGCCCTTCCATTTCTCGGGTATGCCGGCCTGCCGTTTCGATTACTTCCGGAGTGCTCGTCAACCGGGAGCAATCGCGATCACTTCCCATAAGCTGACTTGTCGGTACCGATCCGCAATCGGTGAGTGCATTGGCGATTGCACATCTATTGAACCCAACGAGGGATCACGCGTTCCTGATGGATTGGAGCGACAATATAAAGAATGGGGCTGATGAGAAGGAAAGATTCCGGATCCGATCTCTACGCAACATACGGGGGCTCCGTCGCTCAGCGTGTTGCTATCACAACAGCGGTTGGCGCATGTGTGGGATTGGCGTGGTGGTTGCTCTTTGGCGGCGGAGTCGGATTGGTTGGCGCCTGGTTTGGAAGATCGTGGACGCCTGGCGATGAGGCAAGACGCCTGTGCCTCGCGGTGATGCTCTCCATTTATTTCCTCCGCCTGCTTCTCACTCAGTTCGTGTTTCTGAAGAGAGCCGTAGGCTGGGGTGAGGCATTCATGATAGTGCCATGGGTCCTGTGCATCTATCTGCTGCTGGCAATAGTGGGTGGTAGGAATTCTGCTCCGTTCGGAGCGGTTGCCGGAGTCGGTGCGGGTCTGTTTGTTTTAGGCTCCTGGATGAACTCGCAAGCGGAGTACGCACGTCACGTTTGGAAACGGCAACCGGATAATCGTGGGTGCCTGTACACCCTCGGCCTGTTCCGATATTCAAGGCACCCTAATTATCTTGGCGACCTGATTTCGTTCTCCGGCCTTTGCCTGGTCTCAGGACGCTGGATGACCATTGTCATTCCATCGATCATGCTGGCTGGATTTGTATTTGCCAATATTCCGATGCTCGACTCGCATCTACATAATCATTACGGCGCAGCATTCGATGAGTATGCGGCCCGAACCAGCAAATTGATTCCGTTTGTGTATTGATACCATCGTATGCAAATACATGTTTGCATCGAAAGGATTGCTATGAGTACACACCGCAAACGTTCAGTGGTTGTCACAGGCGCCTCCAGCGGTATCGGCAAAGCGACCGTCCTCCGGCTGGCAACAAATGGGTGGCGGGTCTTCGCTGCTGTTCGAAGGGAACAGGACGCCGAGTTACTTCGCTCCCAATCAGGAAACTGCGTTGAAACTGTACTGCTGGATATCACAGACGAAGGCTCGATTCGGACAGTAGCGGAAGAAGTGAATTCGAGATTAAGAAATGATGGATTGGACGGACTATTTAACAACGCCGGCATCGGGGCTGTTTCTCCCATTGAGTACACAACGGTTGATTCGATACGAAGAGTTTACGAAGTGAATTTGTTTGGCCAAATCAGCGTGATTCAGGCATTTCTGCCACTGTTGCGCAGAGCGAAAGGACGTATCGTAAACACGGGCTCGGTAGGCGACCATCTCAGTCCTCCATTTGCTGGAGTGCTGGCGAGTTCCAAAGCTGCCTTTGCTTCTGTGAGTTCGTCGCTGCGGCTGGAGTTGCGCGCCCAGGGCATCTACGTCATCGTCGTGGAGCCGGGTTCGATCAATACGCCCGCTGTCGAGAAAACCCTTGGCGGCGTCGAAAAGCAGATCACTTCGCTGCCTCCTGAAGGAGCCCGTTTGTATGCCGTAGGTCTTCGCCGAATGGCGGCTGCGTTCGCAAACAACGAAAAAGCAGGAAGCTCCCCGGACGTTGTTGCCCAAGTTGTGGAAAAGGCGCTGAGTGCCAAAAAGCCAAGAACGCGCTATCCGGCGGGAAAGGATTCGATTATGTTGATTACCCTCGCAAGGCTGCTTCCCGAAAAGCTTCTCGATGTCGCGATCATGAAGACCTTCGGATTTCCAACGAAGTTCGGTCAAGCGGTTGAATAGGCCAGAGCCAAATTCCAATTCCAGGAAAGCCAGCATGCGCATGCCGTCTGACAAAAAAGCAAACGCACCTGTCATCGAACCCGGTCTGAGCCGATCTTGGATCATTAGTCCTATGAAACGCGCTTAGCGTCAGTTGTGCGATTTGATGACGAGAAGCCGACTTATCATTACCGATCTGGCCAATTTCCGCGAAGCCCGTTTCTCGGTACTAATCCGACGGAACGAACCGATAACTTCCGGATTGCCCGTGATACGCTCTCAGTCTGTGACCAGCATTAATCGAGTTTCCAACTTCCCACGAGCAGCCTTATGGGAATTGAGTTGGAAAATTGCGTTGCCTTTCCAGATTGCGAAGAGGGAGAGTTTTCTGCTTGGGAAGCGCGCCACTGGCGGGAGGGGAAATGCAGACTTCGTGGTTGATGGATGGACCGAGCTGTGCCGATCGTGGGCTCCGGATGGGTTCTAATTTCGCGCGGAAGTCAGCGGTGCGCGGGCTGGGCGTCCTGCTCCTGGCATTGTCGCTGGGCTGGGCGGCGAGGGCACAGGCGGGACCACTGGTGCTGGAGCGTAAAGGAAGAGTGATTTCACTGGAGCCCTACGCCCCGAACATTCTGCGAGTAACCATGAGCACGGACAAGGCTGCCGCGACCGCCGCTCCGGGATACGGGTTTGTGGCAACGCCGTTTGCGGATGGATGGACGCACGAGCGCGATGCGGGAGGCGACGACGTATTCCGATCGGCGCGAATGGTGGTGCGTGTGGCGCCAGGGGATCGTCCACCTGAGGAACTGCCGCGACCCATGCCGCTGGATTCTCTGAATCGCCAGTTGCGCGAGCCGTATTTTGGAGGAGGAAGCACTGAATATGCTCCGCATCACGATGCGCTGCTGGTGACAACGGCGGACGGCAAGATGCTGCTGCACATGCGTACCTGGACAATGGCGCCGGAAAGCGTGGAAGTAGCGCAAGCAGACCCAGCCGACAAGGGATCCAGGGTGGCAGCCATGTTCGACTCGCCCGCCGACGAGCACTACTACGGACTGGGGCAGCAGCAGAAAGGCTGGATGGATCTGCGCGATCACCAGATTGGCTGCTGGCACGACTACGGGGCAATTGGCGGTGAGGACCTGTGCGTACCGTTTATGGTTTCCAGCCGTGGCTACGGCTTGGTGTGGGACAACCCATCCAAGGCTACGATCGATCTGGGATTCAACGGTCGGAACGTGTGGTCGTCAGAGGTGGGAAACCGGGTATCGTATTTCGTGATCGCGGGGCGGACCAGCGATGAGATTTATGAGGGCTACCGGCTGCTGACCGGCGTGGCCCATATGCTGCCGAGGGCGGTTTACGGGTACATCCAGAGCAAGGCTATTTACGCGACGCAGGAACAGGTTCTGGATGTGGCGAAGGAGTATCGAGAGAAGAAGTTGCCACTGGACGTTATGGTGGTCGACTTCCTGAACATGACAAGGCAGGGCGAACTGGACCTAGATCCCAAGCGCTGGCCAGATCCGGCGGGGATGAATCGTGAACTGCATGCGATGAATGTGAATACGCTATTGAGCGTGTGGCCTCACTTTGCGCCGGGGACACAATTCTACGACATGCTATTGCGTAAAGGCTGGCTGGTTCATACTCCGGAGGGAAAGCCGGACACGGGCTGGATGAAGGACGTCATCGGACCGAATATCGACACAACGAATCCAGAGGCGGCGAAGTGGTTCTGGGAAAAGATTCGCGACCGGTATGTTAAGCCGTACGGCTTCGATTACATATGGCTGGACGAAACCGAGCCGGACATTGACCCCGCGAAGGACGTGTTCTCTATTGGTTCGGGCATGCGCTTCTACAACGTCTATCCGCTGTTTCACACGGCTTCGGTGTATGAGGGCTTCCGGAAAGATTTTGGAGATAGCCGGCGGGTCATGATCCTGGCGCGGGCAGCGTACCTGGGGGCGCAGCGTAACGGTACCGTATTCTGGTCGAGCGACATCGTTTCAACTTGGGACATGCTGAAGCGCTCAATTCCGGCGGGTCTGAATTTCACCGCGAGCGGGATGCCGTACTGGGATACAGACATCGCAGGCTTCTTTTCGCCGGCGATCCCGGCCGACTATCATGCAACACACAGGCCGCTCATCGATGGATCGGATGCGCGCGAAACAATTGGAAACTACGAAGACTATCCCGAACTGTTTGTGCGGTGGTTCGAATGGGGCTCGTTTCAGCCAGTCATGCGGGCGCATGGCGAGAGGATGCACAACGAGGTATGGTCGTACGGCAAGCAGGCGGAACCGATTCTCGCGAAGTATCTGAAGCTGCGTTACCAGCTTCTGCCCTATGCCTACTCCGTTGCCTACCAGAGCTACCAGACCGGCGCTCCGTATATGAGGGCGCTCTTCATGGATTTCCCCGGAGACCCGAAGGTTTTAAATATTCCAGACGAATATATGTATGGGCCGGCTTTCCTAGTCGCACCGGTGACCGAACAGGGCGCGACGCAACGGACGGTGTATCTGCCGACAGGTTGTGATTGGTACAACTACTGGACCAATCAGCGGCTGCGCGGCGGACAGACGATTGTAGCGGATGCGCCGATCGATACACTCCCGCTGTTTGTAAGGGCGGGAAGCATTGTGCCGCTGGGCTCAGAGGTGCAGAGCGCACAGCAGCCGCAGACGATTGCGTCGATCAAAGTGTACCCCGGAACGAATGGCAGCTTTACCCTTTTCGAAGATGACGGAAAGACGTACGCCTACGAAAAGGGTGGAGGCTCAGTCACAAAGTTAATGTGGGACGATGGGGCCCGTCAGCTGAGGCACGAGGGCAAGTCCGCATCTAGCGCACTCGCCAAGGCAACCGTGGTGGTGATCAGCAGGTAGACAAGAGGGTTGTAATCTGGCAGCCTGGCGTCCGTTTTGCGATCTCCAAGGCGAGTGAAACCTGTGCGCCAACGGACAGTCAAGAATGTGCCAGCCGTCATCAATGGAGCAAACTCCAATAGAGCAGGGGCCAGAAAACGGCTCCATCGGCCATAAAATTCGTATCCATAGGCGTTCGCGGACCATCCGCGCGATTTCATGTCACAAACGTCTCTGAAAAGAACAGTTTTTGACGGTTGGTCGGCTACTCGGAAGTTGTCCCGTCCCGCCATCACGAGATTAGTAATGACAAGTCGGCTTGTCGGAAATGATCTCCGCACTTGGCACCATTCTGGGCGGATTACGGGCTAAGCGGAAGTTATTCCGGGCCAGAAGTCGGCTTCTGGGAAGTCTCCTGCTGACAATCGCTGAGATTCCTCTCGAGCGACGGGCAATACAGAAGTTGCCTGCGTTTTCGGGACCGAGGATAAACTCCCGTTCGTCACGGTTGTGTCTACGTTTACCTTTGAGGCGCCCCGCGGCGCGGGGCTTAGCTCTAGGGTCCATGCTCTGGCTGCGCTCAGTTTTGCGCGTCCGTCCCCGTGCCATTTCCGTGCCGTTAACGCGGAATTGCACCGAACTAGCCGCGTTAGATGCCATCTGCCGCGGTCTAAGTGTATGTAACTACATTAGGGAGCGTTTTCGAATCCCACTCTCTCC
>CAVREG010000003.1:0-35913 GCA_963720075.1 uncultured Acidobacteriaceae bacterium
CGCCCTTCAGAGGTGCCTTCCGTGATTCCTAACAAGGATAGAATGAATCCTAGCTGGTTTTCCGTTTACCGGATGGACGTCGCCCTCAGATTCGTCGGAGGAAGAAGTAGTAAGAACTTCACGAGGAGCGGATGGTCAGGCACCATCAGCGTTATCGCTTGCTGGTTATGCATCGACTCGACGACCGAAACGGAATCGTGGGGCCTGTAGGTTTGGATCGAAGATGCCGGCGTGGGCAGCGTTAAAGTAACGGGTACATCAGGATTCGTAATCTCAACTCCCTGCGCATTCCAGCCTTTCCAGTCCGAAACTTCTTGCCACAAGGCGAGCCAATAAGAACCATCATGCTTCTGAAAGAGCAGATGGTGTACGGCGGGCGAAGGAATGGTGAGAGAGTAGGAGAGCGTGTTCGTAGGAATCGAGGCGTAGCCCTTGTCAGACATTAGCGCGATCATATTCGCGATGGTCGTTGCAGCGGGCTTGGCCGAGCAGTCATTGCGAAAGAGGCCATAGTGCTCCTGCGTGTTCGTCAGCCCGGGGTCTGCCATTTCGTCAACAAGCTCGTAGACATACGTGCGGGGCCAACCCTGGAGCATCGTTTCCAGAAACAGTCTTCCAACGTAGCGGCCAGCGACATCCTCGGTTACGTTGGGGCTATTGTCCGTGGCGTTCATCCCGTTCGACCAGCCGGCTTCGGTGACGTAGATTTTCTGTGAAGCGCTAACCTTTTGCTCATCTGCGACGTCAGCGACAAAGTTGTAGGAAGGATACTGAGTATTCGCGTAGGGATGTATGTTGCCGGAGTCTTCGTACGCCGTCATGTTTCCCAGCAGGGCCCAGTCACTCGCTGGTCTGACGAGAGTAGGCCCCAGGACAGGCATTTTCGAGGAGCCGAACGTCTCCGTGTTTGACGAATACACCGATTGCATGAATGACCGCGTGTCGATAACCCAATTTGGGTCGCCACCGATATCTACTTCGTTGGGCCCTTCGAAGGAGTCGATCGTGACACGATTGGTTGTCGCCAGCGTCTGGAGCGCGGTCATAACGGCGGGAGTTATTGGATTTGGATCGGTGCCGCCATCGAAATCGAGGATAAAGTCAAACCCGATGCCGAGAGACGACACGTCACCGTAGAGGCCGAACTCATATTCGTTGTAACCAGGGTCGCTTGCGTAATACTTCCCGCCGTCTCGCACGTGACGCACGCCCAACGCCGAAAGCATTTTCTGCACTGCGGCCGTGTCGCCGTAGGCGGTGTCGCTGTAGGTCATATGTACATTGACTCCAATTGAGTCTACGAGCGAATCGAGCGGCTTGGCAGTTTCCGTGAGGTTCTGTACGGTCTGACCGTAAGCTGTAATCGGAAACACAAACACAAGCAGCAGGAAGAGTTTAATCATCTGGGTCAGGTTAGCGCTCTGTGTCGACTGGCAACACTGCCCGATGGACCAGAAATTGTTCAGTGTCCACCGGACCAGTAGACTTGCCCAGAAAAAGCAGGTTGGGCAAGGAGAGGACTTCGTGATTCGGGCTCAGCAAATCAGGGGCATGTAGCCAGCGGTTCGAGAATCGTCACTGTGTCGCTTATCTTCAAAGTAGCGCTTTGCCTCACTCCTATGCTGAGGTATGCGTGGAGCGGTCGTCGTTGAGAGTGCGATGGTTCATAATCATCGGATTTTTCGTTCGGATCGTCATGCCCCGCACGGCCAAGGTGAGCAGTTTCTTGGCGTGCACGTCATAGCTCGGCTTTTCGACCCACAGAGCCAGAAAGAAGGGTCCGTCGTGTTTCTCAAGCAGGGCCAGTTCAACTCCGGCAATATCCCAGCGAGAGGATAGTCGAGTTCCTTCGCACGAAATGGATGGCGCACCGCAGAAACAACCGAAGCCTCTTGGAGGTTTCACGCGGCGGTCCTCAAGGTTCGCCATCACCGCATTAGGCATCCACCACGCGCACGATACTCGATTCCTTGAAACAGTCTTTCTGACTTCTTCTCTTCTCCTGGTAAATCAGACTAAAAATCTGATGTACCCGATTTTCGGCGTCAGTCTCCGCACTGGGAAGTTTTCTCGTGGAATGGGAATGCACAACTCATCTGTACGAGGTTTCACTCGGTCGAAGGTCAAGAGAGTTGCCGGTGTACCATCCGGTGGCATCGGTTGCAGAGCGTTATAAGATTCTCGGCGGCATCGTCTCCCAGCAGGCTCCGTGGGCGGAGGTGATGAACGTGGAGATCGTGCGCGACCCCGCAGCGTTGGCAGCGCCACCCATCTCGCTTGAGCACCTGTTCGCACAAATGATGATAGGAGTCTGGAGCCAGCCGAACTCTAGGCCGCTTGGGTCGCAGCGAAGTCACGATGCCATGCGCACTTCTGCCAGGAACTCGGCCCTCTCCGGCTGAGGAAGCAACGAGAAGAGCCTACTCAGCGCCAGCAGTAAGCATTTGGGATCGCCTTCTCCAAGGTTCGCCCCCGCCAAGAAGTCCGCACAGATCATCTCCAGGCAATATCCTCGAGAGCCCGATCGTCCCAGCATGAGGCCCGCTGTTTCAAGGGCTTGCTCGATCACCGGAAGTTGGCTCTTGTAGACCTTGAGGTAGAGGATCTCCCACGGTTCGCTTTCCTTCCCCGTTAGGTGCCGCTCCACTTCCCGCTTGAACTCTTCCCGCGGTAGTTCTTTGGCCTTGTGCACCCAGGGTGCACAATCGAACTCCTGTCGCTCCCTCCGTGCAACCTTGGCCAGTTCCTTAGCTTTGGTCCACCCCATCGATCGGAGTTCGGCTTTTGGAATTCGCGGCAGATGTTCGTGAATGGCCATCAGGTAATAGGCCTTGCGCCTGGACTCCGGGAACTTCTTCTCCAGGAACTCATCGAACGACTTTAGGTTGTCCAGACGCCAATACTGTCCGGACCGAACTTCGCACAGATACCTACCCAGATCCACGAACCTTGAGTCCCTCTCTTGATCTGCCGACCTCTCCCAGGCCAAGATCTCGTCGATCTTCGAAAGCACGAACACGGCCCTTCGACGATTGAGTTTCGGGGCCACGATCGGTAATCCGTTAGTCCGCAAGCTCGTCAAGCCAATCAAAGTCACTTGCTCCTGGCTTACGGATCAGGTTCGTTTCAATCAGTTGCTGGTTGTTGAGACATAGACCGAGGTGAGCGCAACTTGTGCAGCCGTTATTCGGGAAACGGATCCCGCTGTGCGAGGAGAAATGCCCGGACTCCAGCTGGTGGACGGTCGTCTCAACCAGACGACTGAATTCCTTGCGTTGCTCCTCTGAGATCGTGGCCTTCAGGTATTGGATCTCGGGTACCTGTTTCCGGACGAATACAACGAGGGCCACATCCGAGATGCCGCTGATCCAGGAATAGCAAACGAGCTGCGGATCGAGAGACAGAAGCCCCTCGGGCTCTTCCGAATAACGGCTGGTCGTGGTCTTCCAGTCGATCAGGCAGCGCTTGCCATCGAGCTCACCGATCGCATCAATGTAGGAAAGGAACTCATTGCCTCCCGCGAGGGTTCGAAGGAGCTTGAGTTGCAGGTTCTTCTCAGGGCGCGGGACAACAACTCGCTCCTCGCGCACGAACTTTTCGAGCAGGTGAGTCCCTTGATGCAGGAGCCGATCCCAGGATTCTCCCTTCCGGTACTCAAAGGGAGCGTCGCGGAAGGCTTCCCATTCTTTGAACAGCGCCGCCGTACAGTCCCGTTCTTCGAAGTAGGCGGCGAGAGCCTTCTCAAAGCAGCGACCGAAAACCATGGCTGCCCGAGTGTCCTTCTCGCGCCAGCCGTCAAGATAGCGATAGCGATAGCTGCGAGGGCAGCGCAGATATTGGCTGATCTGGGTATAGCTATAAACCATGCGCGTTTCCCTGGGTGTCGTGAACCTCGCGGAGCTCTGAGCAGGACAGCTCCTCCCAGTCCGATGCTGGGGCGAAGGCCTCGAGGTTTTGAAAGGTCCGCCCGTTCAAGGTCACGTGTGTGGTCCTGACGACCCCGCGGAGGTTGATCAAGGCCTTGTCGTCGATTTGATCCTGGCTGAGTAGGTCCATGTCGTAGCCGAAATCGCGCAAGAACCAATTAAGTTTCCAGAGGGCCCGTTCGGTCGAGTAGAGCCGACCGGAGAAGGAGCGAAGCTCAAAAGGCTGCGGCTCCAAGACGACGAATCGGAGCTGCAGGAAAGCTCTCTGCGGATGCCAGCGATAGGAGGCCCATTCGACGCGAACTAGGAAAAGACCTTCGAGGGGATGGTCGCCATCCTGCTGTCGAGAATGAAGGCCGGGGATATGACGTTTCATTGCTTCACCTCGGCAGATTGCGAATAGGAGTTGAGCTTGCAGATCAAGCCATCGAGGTCTTCTTTTGCGGAGGAAGAGAGATGGGAGATGAAGGACTCAACCAAATCCCGAGTCGCGCCGGCGAGGGTCTGTGTGCCGCAGAAATCAGCCGCATAAGCCTTCACAAGAGTGGGGTCGAGATTGTGCTGGCGAATCAGAAGGCACAGTTGGTCCCGCAGCCGCGGCTGGCCGTTGCTTGAGCTGTTTGACCCGTGATGACCATTTGAGCGCGCCGTCGCCGCGACAGTCTTTTGCGGAGGCGAGAACGACCCCAGTTCTTCGACACTGCAGAGGCCGATTCCGTAGGCTTTTCGGAGCGCCCGGTTGACGGCTCGAGTTTCGGCGATACGCATCTCGGCACCACGCACAAGTGGAGAGACATTGGACGGATCGGCGTCTCCATAGCCGACGAAGCCTCTTGTCGCGCCAAACTTGTAGGCAGTCGCTTCGAAGACCCAGTGATTCGAAGTAGGGTCACAGAAGTCAGGGACCGGACGGACCTTGATGCCGATGCAGCGGCGTCGGTACGCGAGCCGCATCAACCCAGCGTGAGTGACGTACCACTTACCGTCCAAGATCGTCAAATCGCCCGCGGCAACGGATAGTCGTATTTCTTGAGTCAGCGCTTTGAGAACAGACATCTGAGTTGTCGAAAGTTCCCACTTTCGACGCGCTGAGTGAGCGTTTTGAAGGATGAGTACTTGCACGGGGCCTTTCGTTCGCGCCCGCTTGCCTCTAGAAGCCATGAGAAAGATCTCCTGTGTTTCTATTAGAAACTAATCGTAACTAGTAGACACTAAACAGTCAAGCCTTGATTTTCGGTTGTAAAAGACTAGTTTCACTCGCTATTATTTGGTGAAATGGCGCGCAAAATATTTGTAGGAATCCGAATCGATCCTGAGTTGAAGAAATCTCTCGAAGAAATGGGGCACACCGAAGAGAGAAGCGTGAGTCAGGTTTGTGAGTTCCTACTTAGGAAGGGAATCGATGCTTATAAGAAAGAGGGCGCCAAGTACCTTCGCAAGTCTACCCCGAAAGAGAAAAGTTCCTGATTTTTCGCTGAAAGATGGCCTCGGCGGCCAGGAGGGCACGGAAGGCACTCACTGGAGGAGGCTCATTCGGTCTGCGGCTCATGAAGAAAGACGCGCAATTCACATTGCGAATATCGGAGACATTAAGAGGGAATTGCAGAACATCCGCTCTGAGGTCGTTCAACCTCCAGCAGCGAAATACAATTGCGAGGTTATGTTCCGCACCAAAGAGTCTTGACCGAATACTTTTCAAACATTCGATCTGCAGTTAGCAACACCATTTCTTCCTCAAGCGTAGTCTAGTCCAATAGATTAAGTCCTATCAATTCTCCGCAACCTTCACTTGTGTACTAGCTCCTCTTTGAGATGATTCAAACTAAACGCTTACTGGTGACCACCAAAGATGATTCTTGACTTCACCAGGCTCTATTCTATGATGGAGAAGAAAAGCGGAATAACCGAGGGCGGCAATCGTGCACTCGGGTGCACGATATCTTGATGGGGAGGTTTGCAACGGCACAAAGATTCTAAGTACGTCTGAGTTTTCTCCGAGCGGGCAGGATGCACGTCTATCCTGCCCTTTTGCTTTTCAAGGGGGCCAACGATGCAAGGACAACGAAAGCCGAGGGGCGAAGAATCGAATGGAGAGTTAGCCGATCCTCTGAAAGTTCTCGCAGGTTCCACCATTGCCAATTCAGATCCATCGCGAAATGCCCCGCGATCCAAATTGAGGACGGCGGCCGGCAGTCACCAAGGTTCGTCCGCGCTGGCGCACAGGGCTACTGGACCGCGAACCTCGGCGGGCAAAAAGCGGAGCAGCCGCAACGCGCTCAAGAGTGGAATTTTTTCCAAGGCAGTGCTCGTGGGAAACGAATCGCGCTCCGAGTATCAGTCACTTCTCGATGGATTGCGGGAGGATTTACAACCGCAAGGAATGTTGGAAACAATGCTCGTCGAAAATCTGGCCGCAGTCATTTGGCGCATACGACGATCTCTGCGAGCTGAGAGCGCCGTGATTGACGACGCAGTTGGATTCAATGAGGTTGATACTCTTCAGGCACAGTTTCTTGAAGTATGGGACCGCTCCCGCGCGGGAGAGGCGGCAGGGGGAATGCTAAGACCTAGTTCGAATCGGTTCCTAATTCGAGAGGCTATAAACGCCCTGAAATTGTTTCGTGGCAGCGTGGCGCGATTTGGGTTTCGTAAAGACGAGGATCCGTGGCTGCTGAGAAAAATCTTCGGACTTGATCATGATCAAGCCGCACCCTTGGGTATTTTTCGCTCATTCCAACTTAACTCACAGCTTGCCACGGGAGTTCTCAAGAAACCTGGGATTTCCTACTCACCCGAGGAACTGAAAAAGGAGATGATTGAAATCCTCGATGCCGAAATCAAGCGCCTTGAGGCGCAGGAAATGTTGCAAGAGAGTATGGACGAACAAAGAGCACCTTCCCGAGCTCTCGCCGCATTGGTTCCGCCCCAAGATGCAATGGAGCGCTTCGTCCGTTACGAAACTCATCTGAGCCGCGAGTTCGATCGGATCCTGAACCGACTCGAGCGGGTGCAACGGATGCGCCGGGGCCAGCCTGGGCCACCGACGCTCAACCTAAACATCACCTAGGAATTGACGTTCCGGGAAGGCTAAACGCGGCGATTTGGCGGGTTTGGTAGCTTTCTGACGACCTGCGCGGACGGGCCGAGCCATCTTCTGAACCATGAAGAGGAGGATCTTCAGGTCCCTGCCGTCCATTCGGCCCAACACCTTTCGAAACTGGTCAAGCATTTTGGCGTCCTTGCCCGAGCTGCCCCATGACATGTCGCCTCCCGCTCTGTTCTTCGGAAGACTCGGGAGTTTGGGAGGCTCTTCTCCGTCATAAAACAATTGGTACATGGGTACCTCGATTGCTCGTGCCAGTTTTTCCAGAGTCTCGATCGCGGGGACCGTGTGACCATTCTCGACGCGCGAAATGTAGCAGCGCAGCAGACCGGTGCGTTTCTCGATGTCGCCCTGTGAGAGCTTCTTTTCTTCGCGCAACGCTCGCAATCTATCACCTATGACCATGTTGCGTCCTCCGAGGCGATATCCCTCGCGGCCCCAGGATATTAGGTCTTCGAATCCCATAAGCTCTAAGAACAGCACGACGGTTGCCGGAGCATGCGAGAACATAGAGCAGTATCCTGCGCAACGCGTCAAGAAAGTCTCGCGCCCGACCCTTCGATTCTATTCAGGCTCCTCGTAGCCGTTTGGAATGTCAAACACATCCTCGGCCACAATTTGCCAGCGTCCATCCTGCTTAATATATATAAACGTAAACAATCTGGGACCTTTTGAGAGTCTGCCACGGTGTCGCAGGATCGTACGGCTGTATCCAGTCCTGATAACCGTATTACCAAAGACAAGCCAGCTAACCTTTGAATGCGTGAGCTTAATCTTTCCCGTGGTGGAGTCGGTCACGACTTGGTCCTCCGGGCCGTGAGTGGGAGATCCTCTGCGTTCCAGAAACTGACGTTTGTGAAGGACTTCCCCAATTCCAAATCTCTCGTCTTTGCATATGAAGTCGTCGGCATAGAGACTTTCAAGCGCCTTTTTGTCTCCGCTCCGCTTAACATCTTCGATGTGATCTGCGAACGCCTGTGCTTCCTTTATTAGCACCTCTTTATTTTCAAGACCTGCACCAGCCTCTTCCTTCTTCCCGTTCGTGTCTTGAGCTTTGGCATAGGCGACTAAAGTAATGGCCATAAAGAAGAGTAAGAGAATTCGTCGCATTCTTGTTCTCCCTAGTGCGCAGCCATCGAGATACCGCGCACACCAACCCTTCGATTCTACTCAGGCTCCTGGTAGCCTTTCGGAATGTCAAACACGTCTAAGGCCACAAACTGCCACTGTCCGCCCTGCTTGACATAGACAAACGTAAACAATCTGGGACCTTTTGAGAGTCTGCCACGGTGTCGCAGGATCGTCGTGCTATATCCAGTCCTAACAACAGTGTTGCCAAATACAAGCCAATGAACCTTGGAATGCTCAAGCTTAACCACTTGGTCCTCAGGACCGTGGTTGGCATGTCCTCTACGCTCGAGAAACTGAGTCTTGTGGAGGACTTCTCCAATCCCAAATCTCTCGTCCTTGCAAATGAAGTCGTCGGCGTAAAAGCGTTCAAGCGCCTGTCTATCGCTTCTTTGCATGGCGTCTTCGATCTCATCCGCAAACGTCTGAGCCTCCTTTATGAGCACCTCTTTATTTTCGGCTTTTCCGTCTGCGCCTCCCTTGCTCTCGCTGGCGCCTTGGCATTTGGCAGAGCCAACCAAAGCGACCACCAAGAAGGGGACTAAAAGAATGCGTCGCATTGTCATCTCTCTCGCCCATCACCAAATCAGTTTCATCGCAAACTGGATCTGGCGCGACGTCGTGGATGTCTGATCAAGCGCACCCGCGCCGGGAACGGGGGTTCCGTTTTGGTTGAACAGCGTTTCGTTGTCAACGGGTGTCGCAAAGTTGGCCCGATTTAGAATATTGAAGAACTCTGCCCGAAGTTGCAGGTTGAAACTCTCAGAGATTCTCTTTATGTAGTTGTTTTTAAACAATGAGAAATCCCACGTCGCGAGTCCAGGCCCGATTATCGAGTTACGCCGGGCGTTGCCTAGCAGATTTGAGCAGGTGCCGGCTATTGGCGCGGCAGGAGCACCAAAAGGTGTGCACTCGGCTGCGATGGTAGGCGTGGACACTGGAAGAGCAAAGCAGTTGAGATTGATATACTGGCTAACATTCCCAGGATTGACAGCCGAACTGCATCCCGGCCCGGTAAGACGATTCGGGTAAGCTTCAAGGTCGCTGTCTTTCAGGCCAAGGGGGTCTCCTGCGATCTTAGGCGTAATCGGCACACCGGTCTCGGCCGTGATGATCCCTCCGAGTTCCCATCCACCGAGGACGTGTTCACCGATAGCTCCCAAATTTCTAGGAGTTGGGACATCCCAGATGTAATTAACTACTAGGGTTTGAGCTATGTTGAAGTCCGATAGCCCGCGCCTACAAGTCTTGCAAAACCAGAATGGACTTGAGACGGAGTTTAAAAAAGGGTCGCCAAGGGTGCTGGCCGAACCAGTGTCAATGCTTTTGCCCCAGGTGTAAGACCCCTGTACCTGAAAGCCGTGGCTCATCCTTTTTGTGACCTGCGCCTCAAGAGCGTCATATTCGGCGTCACCGGTCCAATAAATACCGCGAATGTCGCCAACAGTAGGATTCAGCCGCGTTCCGCTGCCCGCTGGGAACGGCCACAGATATCCAGCGGTGGTAAGCGTAGGAAGAACCAGGTTTACATCGTCCGCACGGTTCTCCATGTGGACACCGTGATTTCCCACATAACCAATCGTAACTGCCGTGCTCTGATTGAGTTGATGCTGGACGTTCAGGTTCCAGATCATGACGTAATTGCGCGGGGGATTGGGCTGGATGGAGACAGTCTGCAAATTTGACGGGACGACGTTGCCAGCGGCGGCTGCTCCCGTCGGGAACGAGCCAGCGGCCAAACTCGGTATCGTGAGGTTCTCTGCGAAAGGAGCTGACTGGGTCTCTGCGACAAAGAACTCATAATTGAGCGGCAGAGCATCGAAAACACCGAAGGCCGCGCGCACTGCAGTTTTCCCGTTGTGAAACGGGTCCCAGGCAAAACCCACTCGAGGTTCGAAGTTGCGCAGAGTTGGATTGCTGAAAAATGGCGAGCCTAAATGGCCCGGGTAAGGCGTTGTAAAAGTCGGTAGATTAACAAGCTTGTCGTTGACCTCCGTCGGAACAGTCACCATCTCGTAGCGCAGGCCCAGGTTTACAGTAAAGTTAGGACGCAACCGCCAATCGTCTTGAAGATAGCCACCAAAAAGACTCTGTCGCACTCCGCGGGGGCTAACCGCAGATTGCACCAGTCCCGAGGCATTCGAAGGCTGATTGATCAGGAAGTTAGTGAGCGAGCCAAAGCTGTAAGTTCCGGCTATGCGGCCGGGAGAATTCATGTTGGTTTGCATTCGCTCGAAGGCGAAGCCGAATTTGAGCGAATGAACGCCCTTGGTCAGGAACGCATCGTCGTAAATTTGGAACGAGTTCCAGACGTAATTAAGACCCGCCGGGACCACACCCCCGCCGAAAGTCGTCAACCCTGGCACAGAAATTTGCCCTGCGGCGAGCCCGGGAAAAAGCCCAACGACAAATTCGCGCTAAGTGGATTGATGGCTTTTAAGCCGGCGTTGCCGACATCATGGACCCGACTGTAACCGCCCCGCAAAGAATTAACTAGGGATGGGCTAAAGATGTGAGTTTCCTCTAGGCTTACCATTTGCTGGGCGGAGGTGCTGCCAACTAGCGTGTCGTCAAGTGGGTCCTGTTCATCGCTCAAAGCCGAGTCGTAGAACCAAGTCCCCGAAAGGCTGTCCTTTTGTGACATTTTCTCGTCGATTCTGGTGCTCACGTAATTAGCCGGAGTGTCATTGCTGGTGGCAATGTCGAAGAGTCCCGTATTGCCAGGAGGAGTCAGGCCGGCGTTAGGCATAGGCCAGAAAGCTAGATAGGGCTGAACCTTGGGATCGACGCCGACAGTCCCGGCGGAGTTCGTGAGGGTGCAGCCAGGAGACGGGACACCAATTGTACAGGTCGTGCCGTTGGCATTGTGGATGATTCCGTTGCGGGCGTCTGCCGAAGGAACCTTATCAACGTTCGTTACACCGAGAGACTGTCGGAGCCCTTCGTAATCAAAAAAGAAGAAGGTCTTATCCTTTTGGATAGGACCACCTGCCGAGGCACCAAACTGGTCGCGATGAAAGGGAGCAATACTGGTTCTATCAAAGAAGTTCCGCGCATCGAAATCTTCGTCGCGAAGAAACCAGTAGGCGTCGCCATGGATCTGATTTGTTCCAGATTTGGTAATAGCATTGATCACTCCGCCGGAGGTCCGTCCGTACTCCGCGTCGTAATTGCTCGTCAGGACGGAAAACTCCGCGATCGCATCCACGCCCAAAGCAATTCCCACTACACTGCCGGGACTCCCGCCTGAGTAATCAACAATGCTAATGCCGTCGAGACGATAGTTATTCAACTGCGGCCGCGTGCCAGAAATGCTTAGTTGTTGTCCGAACCCGCGATTTCCTCGGATCCCAGTTTGGCTATTCGGCCGCTGCTCTACATTAGTACTGACTCCTGGTTGAAGAGCTGCCAGCAGGGTCCAGTCACGTCCGTTCAGTGGTAACTCAACGATAGTGGTGGGATCTACGACGCCCCCAACGGTTGACGACACCAACTCTACAGCGGGTGCCTCGCCACTAACGCTGACTTGTTGTGCCACCTGTCCCACTTGCAGTTTGAAGTTTAGCAATTGCTGGGCGCCCACGGTGAGAGTGATACCGCTTCGCACCTCGGTTGCAAAACCCGGAGCCGACGCGGACATTTCATAGCTTCCAGCGAGCAAATTCGGCGCGGTGTAGAAACCGTCGGCATTCGCAGTGAATATCGTACTGACTCCAGTCGACAGATTTTTGATGGAGACTTGGGCTTGAGGTATGACGGCGCCCGACGCATCCGAGACAGTACCAGAAAGCGTTGCCCCAGCCACTTGTCCATACAATCGGCCGACCAGGACAATACTCAGCCCCAAAATCGCCAGTAGTTGAGGCGCACGAATATATCGAGTCGAATTCTTTCGACAAGGCATTGTTCAACTCCTTTTTGAATTGCGGGACTAACTCCATTGCGAATCGAGTCATCTCGTCGCATAGATGTCACATATTGCGCTCTCAGCTCATCCGTTTCTTTCTGCGGCGACTTGCCTTCGCGTCCAGCATCGGGGCGGACTGACGCGCAGATGAAACGCCGCGTGCGCCGGACACATTCCGATATGTTATCCACAAGTGTATACACTAGAGGCAGGTTCTACTCCGGGCACTGCTCGTGTGTCAAGCGAAATTTCAGGCTGAATGAGGAGACGACAGCGGAGGGCCTTATGCTCGAGGACTCTATATTAACAAACTGCGTACACCATCGCCTGCTTTCCCGAGGAGGAATCCATTGTTCCGATCCACTTGTTCTAAGACTCTTGTTTTGCCCGTGCGTATGTGTTCACGAATTTGTTGGACCGCTTCGCGTTTGTCTCGACGTTCGATCGCCTTCAAAATAATTGCGTGCCTCTTGAATGCTGTTCGAGCGTCCAGAGGGGCAATGCGCTCAATGTTTCGCTTCATGATGACTTTTTCCAAGACGCCTACCAGAAGCTTGTACACCATTTCGTTGCGCGCCAGTTGTGCAATCTTAAGATGAAAATCGCGGTCAACTAGCAGAGTCTGACGCGTGATTCGACCGCTGGTTGAGTCCTTATAGACGTCCAGGAGCTGTCGCAGCCCGCCCAACTGCTTGTTTGTACTCTTCTCAATCGCCCGTTCGACGCAGAACACTTCCAGAATTTCGCGTAATTCGTAGAGTTCCTCAGCTTCTCGGGCCGTCATCTCGGTTACAAAGTAGCCTCGATTCGGAAGGTGGATGACCAAGCCCTCCTCCACCAAGCGCTGCATAGCTTCCCGCGCCGGCGTACGGCTCATTCCCAAGGCGCGGCTAACCTCCACGTGACGGATATGCTGGCCGGGATAGAAACCGGTATTCAGGATGTATTCCTTAATTCGTTGATAGGCTCTCTGTTGGAGAGTGCCTCTGGTTTTCTTCATTGAGAACCCCACATGCTAACGGCTCGTGAGTGGCAAGGTCTGACTAAGTCTTTCTCAGCGAGAGACGATTGTCAACTATCGCCGGCCGCACTCATTTTCCACAACGAACCTGCGGCGCATCGGCGATCCGAACTCGACGTTATCAAGGATTCAAGTATGCGTCCGAGAAAATATCTGCACCAGGCTATTATGCGATTCTTCGCGATTGCATACAATAGTGGATTACATTGACCTTGACAGCACCGGGTCTCGCGAGGGATAGTCCAACACTGTTGGAAGCGAAGAACCCACTCGCGAGCGTGTTTCAGGGTTTGTGACGAATCGCTGCTCAGCAACAAGAACATGGAGCAAATCGTGCCGGAGATCCTCCCGAGGTCGGGGTTACTGTACCGTTGGTCGATGTTGGTCACAGCTTTTGGCGTAGCGCTAGTTGCGTTTTCGTTTGGTCTGTTTTCCCTTCCTGTTTTCTATCCCGCACTGACGCGGCAATTCGGGTGGACACATGCGGAAGCCGTTGCGGGCGGTTCGATTGTCCTTCTGCTGATTGGCGGATTAGGTCCTGCGATTGGATGGTTGGCGGATCGATATAGTCCTGAGAGCGTTCTGTTGGGGGGTACATGTACGGTTGCGGCGTCACTCGCACTGTTGTCTCGGTGCCACGGCCTGCGGCAGTTTTACGGGTCGTGTCTGCTGTTGGGGTTGGGCACTGCCGCAGTTTCTCTGTTACCGACGTCGCTTCTCATTGCTCCCCTGTTTTCGCAGCAACGTGGTTTGGCCGTGGGCACGATGGATGCTGGAGTGGGCTTCGGAGGCATTTTGGCGCCATTAATTTCAGGAGCCTTAATTCGTAGCCGCGGAATTTCACATGCTTTTGAATTTCTGTGCTTTTGCATGGCGGTCCCCCTGGTCATGATCCTAGCGCTGTTTTGGATAAGGTCTGGGAAAGAGCGGGTTCGGAGAGAAGCGCGACACACACGGAGCCCGCATTTGCGGGGACGGCCAGGGGCCATGAGACTGTTCTGGATGCTTGCGATCGCGTTGTTTTTGGCAGCGCACTCTATGACGGGAATACAACAGCATATTGTCTTGTTTTTGACCGGCCACGGCGTCAGTCCGGGACGGGCAGCGCTTGCGCTGAGCACCCTTCTTGGAGCAAGCACGCTCGGAAGGATCCTTGGAGGAGGAACCGCCGACAGATTCTCAGCACGCCTCGCATTGTTGATCAGCGTAACGTTTTTGGGAATTGGAATTATTGGCCTTCTCGCCATTTCTCCGCAGTCGTACTTGATCTACTGGATTGCCGCAATTTTCGGACTGGGATTTGGGGGAGCTTTCAATTCTCCACCTTTGATCGCCTTCGAGTACTTTGGCATAGATGATGTTGGAACGATTTTTGGATGGTTCATGCTGTTTTTTGGTGTCGGGGGATCCAGTGGGGCATTCGTTTCCGGACTGATCTATGATCAGGCGCACTCGTATTCTTCGTCCTTTGCGTTTGATCTCGCCGTAGTCGCCCTGGCATTTTTCCCGCTCATAGCGATTGGGCGAAAGCCTGGAATTCGAGAAGCGGCACCGTCGGTTGCGGAATAAACTCTGTTCAAGTTGTAGTTTTACAGTGTGCCAGGATGAGATTCGCGGAAAATAAATGAGAACATCGGGGATACGAGGATGAATAGGGAATTGGTTTTCGAAGGAAAGTGCTGGAAATTTGGACACAACATTCCAACCGACATGATTACGCCGACGCATTTGGTATTAGGAGGGCTGGAGGAGATGGCAAAACACGTTCTAGAAGCGGCCGATCCTGATTTTCCTAAGAACGTCCAGTCAGGTGACATCATCGTGGCGGGGAAGAATTTCGGCTGTTCATCCGGACGTGCGATCGCGCCGAAGGCGCTCAAGGCAACTGGAATTGGCGTGGTCGTTGCCGAGTTTTTCTCGCGGACACTCTACCGCAATGGGCACGAAATCGGTTTACCGATTCTTGAGGTGCCGGGTATCCACGCGATCGTCGAGACAGGACATCGACTGCGCGTGGATGTTGAGAGGGGAACAGCGGAAAACTTGACGACTGGGCGCCTGATCGAGGGCCGGGCTCCCACTGGATTCCTGCTGGACATGCTGAAAGCCGGCGGGTTGATTCCCTTGCTGAAATCGGGCTCACACTTTTTCACCCCTGAGCAGGATGCTGCTCGATGACTTTGCTGTTGACCAATGAAGAGGTGGAGAAAGCACTGGCACCGCATGAAGCTATTGCCGCGACGGAAAGTATTTACCGTGAGTTAGCTGAAGGGAAGGCCATTAACCGCCCACGCTCGCAGACCTACCTTCCAGTGGAGTCCGAGCGCCACCCGGGGTTTAATTACCGATTCAAATCGCAAGAAGGCGGAAGTTTAGAAAGTAAAGTTTGGGCGCTGCGGATTACGTCCGATATGGCCGGTTTCGACTATACGGCCGGAATTAAGAGGCGGCGAATACTCCCAGTCGCAACAGGAGACCGCTTTTGTGGATTGGTGATTCTGTTTGACACAGAGAACATCGAACCGATTGCAATCATGCCGGACGGTGTCATTCAGAAAATGCGAGTGGCGGCTATGAGCTGCGTAGGAGCTAAATATCTTGCGCCGCAAAAGCCAAAAGTCTTAGGGCTGTTCGGAACCGGATGGCAAGCCAGCGCGCACCTAGAATTTCTCTGCAGTTTGTGGGACTTCGATCTCGTGAAGACCTACAGTCCCAACGCGCAACATTGTCAAAGATTTTGTGAAATGATGAGCGCCCGCTTAGGACGAGACGTACGGCCGGCTGGCTCGTCTCGAGAAGTTGTGGAGGGTAGCAATATTATCCAGGCAGCAACGGCTGCTTGGGATCCCGTCTTCGACGGGCACTGGGTCGAACGGGGGATGTATATCTGTTCAATCGGAGGGGCCGATGCCAGCAACAAACGGCGCGAGTTGGACGACGAAACAATCCGGCGAGCAGATCGATACGTGGTGCACTCGAAGGAGGTGGCAAGGTTAGACCAGTCTCCTGACATTTGGGAACTTGCACAACGGGGAATCAAGAAATGGGATGAGATTGTAGAAATTCAGGATCTTATAACCGGGAAGGTGTCTGGGCGGAACACCGCTGACGAAATCACGATTTTCAACAATAACACTGGCGCTGGTTTGCAATTTGCGGGAGTCGGCGCTTCAGTACTCCACCGGGCGAGGGAGATGGGGTTGGGAAGGGAATTGCCTACGGAATGGTTCCTAGAATCGGTGTCACCTTGAGAGGAGCGATGCTGAACCAAAATCGCCTCGGTCAGATAAGAACCATGATCGACGATCACGGCTGGGACGCTCTGTTGCTATACGGGCACAGTTGGCGGAAAGACCACTTTCGCAGTTTGGTGAACTTGAATTTTCAAGGTCCTCATGCGGTTGTGGGTGTTTCTCGAAGGGGAGATATAAACATCCTCGTATCGGACCCATGGGATGAAGAAGTCGCAAGTACGATCACTGATGCGCGGATTACTCTTGAGCCGAAAGTTTCCAGGGGACTAACAAAAGCCTTTCTGGGCGCGTCTGGCGGAATGTGTGCAGTTGCCGGGCTGGAGTTGATGGAAGCAGAGTTTGTGCAAGCAATTCAGGAGGGTAGCGGTCAAGACCCGATTTCGGCCAGCGGCGAAATGGAGGAACTTCGAAGAGTTAAGTCGGCAGACGAAATTGAACTCCTGAAGAAGGCGGCGGCGCTTGCCGATCTTGGCTACCAATGCTTTGCAGAAACCGTCGAGGTCGGGATGAAAGAATACGAACTGGTTGCCGAAGTCGAAGCATTTCTAAAGACACATGGCGCCGAAGATAACTTCATGTTGATCGCATCAGGTGGGCGTGAAGTCGTAGGAATGAAACCACCGACGGAGCGCGAGTTTCAACGAGGGGATTCAGTCATTACGGAACTGACGCCGCAAATGGACGGCTATTACGCGCAGATTTGCAGGACTCTAGTTTTAGGCACGCCGTCGGCTGAACAGGAACGCTCATTTTCTATTTTTTTCGAGGCCCAACTTGCTGCTCAGAATTTACTGAAGCCAGGAGTGAAAGCGTCGGAGCTCGCCAGGGCGCAAAACGATGTATTCCGCAAGCAGGGATTTGGAGAATACACGGGTTCCCAATACACCAGAGTGCGGGGACATTGCCTTGGGCTTTATTTAGATGAAGATCCGTACGTTCTTGAAGATGTCCACTACGCCATGAAGAAAGACATGGTGCTGATCGCACATCCGAATACCTACCTTCCACTCGCTGGGTACATGGTCTTCGGGGACACGCTGCTGGTCACGGACGATGGTTGCATTTCGTTAAACCGAACGGAGAAGAAGCTGTTCGAAAAAGAGGTGTGAGTTGAAGCGAGGCCTGATTACCTGGGATAAGCGGGAATTACCTCCTGAGGTTTTTCGGACGAGGATCGAGTGCGTCCGCCAGATACTTAGAACACAGGATCTCGCTGCGTTAGTCGTGTACACCGACGTTTGGCGCTCGAACTGGGGTCGGTACCTATCCAATTTCATGCCCTACTGGAACCGCTCACTGCTAATTGTTCCCCGAGAAAGGCCCCCGATTCTGCTTTGCGCGCTTTCCCCCAGAGTCTATCCCTGGATCCAATCTGTGACGATCTTGGATGACATTCGACCCTCTCCCAAGCTCTCAGAAAGCTTGCTCAAGGTGTGCGCCGACTACTCATGGAAGCGCCTCGGTATCCTAAACCTCCCGAATCTCCCGCAACAGATCTATCGCCCCTTGACGGGTTCGGGACTGCCCCTGGTGAACGTATCAGCAGAGCGGGCCTTCCAGCGGTCCTCTGACCCCAACGAACTTTCAATGTGGCGAAAGGGTGTCTCGATTACACGTCGAATTCTGGAGACGGAATTGTCACGCGGACCAGCAGAGACGGACCTTAGGCTGGCGGGAAGGCTCGAGCGTAACTTTCGCAGAGCCGGCATGGAGGACTTGTTGTTGTTCTTCAGCAGTGGGGAGGCTGTGCCAGGACCTGCACGCGGCGCCAAATTGGGGGATATTTTTTCGGTTGTTGTGGCTGCAGAATATCGAGGTTTCTGGGTGCGTGTGGCAAGAGCTCAAGCGGCACCAGCCGACATCAAACACGTGCGAGAGGGCTTTGAGGAAGTACTGAGAAAATTGGGGCGCGAGGAGCTAGATCCGGCGCAAGTGTGCGTCAGGAACATCTCCGGTTCATATCCTTACGAATACGCCGCCGGCGCAGCGCTCCGTAAGGGCTTAATCTTTTCCGCTGATGTTGAAGTGCAAATTCATGGTACCCGCTTGTTTTACGGAGACACATGTCGTCTCGGAGAAAATGGGGCAGAACTGTTATGAACATGATTGAGAAAATTCTGGCAAAAGCGAGTGGGAAGAAACGGGTCGTTCCAGGAGACATCGTCACCGCTAAGGTCGATTTGATGGTGATGCACGATTTGAGTTCGAGTCTAGTGGCTCGGGTTTTCCGTGACGAATTGGGCGGGGGCACAGTCGCTGATCCGTCCAAAATCGTATTCGTTTTCGATCATAACATTTCGCCCGCAACCCAAGAGGCAGCCGAAACTTTGGTTGAAGCTCGACGATTTGCGTCCGAGCATGGGATCCAGAAGGTCTTCGACTGTGGGTCTGGCAGCCTACATCATGTGGTCTTGGAGCGGGGCCTGTGGGCACCGGGGCAAATCATCATCGGTTGTGACTCCCACTCAACCATATACGGCGCGCTAGGACTCTTTTCCACTGGGGTTGGAAATAATTCCATGGTGGGACTCGGATTTGGATACTCTCGAGCTTGGTTTCGGGTTCCGCAAACCATCAAGGTCTTTTTGCATGGAGTTTTGGGAGAGAGTGTCAGTCCAAGGGATGTCGCACAGCACTTGGTCGGTTTGATGGGCGAGGACGGAGCAGTATATAAGGCGCTCGAGTTCACTGGACCTTTTATCGAGGTTCTATCCATCGAGGATCGAATGTTATTCCCCCTGATGTCGATTGATCTGGGGGCTAAGGCGGGCTTCATAAATCCCGATGAAAAGACGATCGCTTACGCCAAGGCGCACTCTTCGTTTAAGAAATTCGATCTGTTTCAAAACGATCCCAGCGTCACCTATGAAAGTGAAGTCGAAATTGATGTGAGCAAAATCGAGCCGCAGGTCGCGTGTCCTCCGACGATAGGCAACGTGAAGCCGGTTGAGGATGTTGCCGGGATTTCTATCAACATTGCAGAGGTTGGTGGAAGTACGGGGGGACGCCTGGAAGACATGCGAATATTAGGTAAATGGCTAAAAGGCCGGAAAGTGCATCCGAACGTTCGGATGCAAGTCGTCCCTGCAACGCGCGGCATCTATCTGGAGGCGTTACGGGAAGGATTGATTGAGACCTTTATACTTGCGGGGGCGAATGTTTTTCCTCCGGGTGCCGGTTCCAACCAAGCTGTCAACATGGGGGCAATGGCCGAAGGAGAAGCGATGATTTCAACCCAGGCCCGAAACTTCCCTGGCCGCAATGGGCATCCTAAAGCGCGGCTTTATCTCGCGTCCTCGGCGACTGTGGCGGTCTCGGCATTAACAGGTCAAATTACGGATCCGAGAACAAGCGGGCCAGCTACATAGCACGAGGCCGCATCTCAGGTTCAAGGGCCTAAGCACTCAACTGGGTCTTCAGGTATGCGGCGAGCCCACCCATTTCAAGAATCCCGCGGACAGAGTCGGGAAGTCTGGGGAAGGAATAATGGCGATCTCTGTGAAAGATCAGTGCTTGGTCTAGATCAATGCGAAGATCGTCGCCCTCCTGAATGGCAGCATGGAGGTCCGGGCACTCCATGATAGGAAGGCCGTCGTTAATAGCATTGCGATAGAAGGTGCGAGAAAAGGACGTAGCCACGACGGCGTTGATACCGAGTCCTCGAATCGCCGTCGACGCCTGTTCTCGCGCACTCCCGCAACCGAAATTCCGGCCTGCAACGAGTATTTGATAATTGCGTAGTTTGGTAGGGAAGTCGTCTCCAAGCACTTCGAAAGCGTGTTGGCTGAGACGCTCCGGATCGATATAAATCAAATACCGACCCGGGATAATGACGTCAGAATTGATATTGTCCCCGAACTTGAAAACCTTGCCTTGAATAATCGTCTGCATGCCTCGTCTTCCCTTACAGCGCTCAAGAGACCTGAAAGAACTCCCTCGGATCTGAAACAACACCCTGAATGGCTGACGCAGCTAGCGTTGCTGGGCTACACAAATAGATCTCTGCCTTGCTGCTTCCCATCCGCCCCACGAAATTGCGGTTAGCCGTCGATAGGCATACTTCGCCATCGGTAAGGGTGCCCCCATCGCCCGCACATGCTCCGCAACCAGGATTCGTGAAAAGACCACCCGCTTCAAGTAGGGTCTTAAAAACTCCCGAATCGGCTGCTTCCATCAGAATGTTCTTGGAGCCTGGCGTGATAATGAGGCGGACGCTCGGGTGAATATGGCGGCCCTTGAGGATCTGGGCGGCTATCTGAAGATCTTCGTATTTGGCGTTCGCGCATGAGCCCAAGAACAATTGATCAACTCGCTTTCCGACGATCTCTCCAATTGGCTTCGTGTTCTGAACCTCATGCGGACACGCAATCATAGGTTCCAGTCGTGCGAGGTCAACTTCTAGCCTCTTTTCGTATATGGCATCCGTATCCGCGTAGACGGGATGGTAATGACCAGGATCCTCGAGTCGATTCTTCAGATATTCAAGAGTTTTCGCGTCGGGGGGGAAAAAAGCGCATTTCACACCCATTTCCATCGCTAGATTTGTCATCGTCATTCGTTCGGATATGCTTAGCCCGCCAACCGAATCCCCGTAGAACTCAACCGATTTGTAGTTGCATCCATCAGCACCGAGGGTCCCGATGAGGTGAAGCATCAAATCCTTTGAGAAAACACCTGGCTGGAATTCACCACTAAGGAGGATCTGAAAAGTTTCGGGAACTTTCATCCAGAGCTTTCCAGTAAGCCAGACTGACGCGACCTCTGTATACCCGATACCAGTACCAAGAGCGCCGAGGCTTCCGTAGATTGTGCAATGGGAATCGGTTCCAACGATTAGATTACCTGGGGCAACGTGTCCTGCCTCCATTAGAACTAAATGAGCGATACCGGCGTCAATATCAAAGAATTTGCGGATACCGTACTTTCGAGCGAACGCACGGCTAATCTGCTGATCAGCGGCGTTTTTTTCGGATTTTGCAGGGGAAATATGGTCGAGCACGATAGCAAGGCGTTCGGAATCAAAGAGTCTGGTTGCGCCAATCTTGTTCATAACGCTGACCGATCGCCACGTGGCCGTGTGACTCATGACGAGGTCCGGATACGCCTCAACGATTTCACCCGCTCCGACAGTAGAGAGTCCGGCCTTCGTAGAAAGGATTTTCTGGGCGATGGTCATGCCCATAAAGGTGTCTCCTCTCGGAAAGTGTATCCTAGAGTGTATCCATTGTCAAAGAGGCGGACGATGATATCGCTCCAATTTCGCCATAAGAACGGGCGATTATGATCAAACGTAAAGGCTCCCTTCGAACCCTCCTGTCGCTAATGAAAATTAGCGCCGAGGCCGAACCCGGAACAGAATCTGTTGGTACTTCACCCTCTGAGCACCCTGCACGCAAATCTCCGCGATGACTCCACTCACGCCTGCCCGGACGGCCTGAAACAGTTTCATCACCTCAATCAGGCAGACTGTTGTGTCCTCTTTTACGACAGAGCCTACTTTCACAAACGGAGGTGCCCCGGGTTCGGGCCTCTCGTAAAATCGACCGATGATCGGAGCTGTAATGGCTATTGTTCCGGCACCGGGAGAGTCCTTCTTCGTCCCCCTCGCCGGAGGACTGGGAGATGAGGGCGGGGAAGACGTCGGCAAGGGCGCGGGCGTCATGACCGGTGTTTGTCGCGCCTGGACAATGCCGGACGCAGCTGCGACGCCAAGTTTTTTACTTTCCGTCGATGGGAGATCGCCGGTACCGATGGTCAGCTTCAGATCTCCCACTTGCAACTGCAGGAAATCGAACGTGGACTTCTCCAGGGCCTCGACGAGGACAGCAATTTTTCGGATGTCGTCATCATTCAATGAACTAAACGGGTTGCTCACTCGACTTCTCTCCGTTGCGGCTTGACACTCAACAATCCAAGACGGCTGGCTGGGTCAGCCCGGCGTATCGATGGCGCTCGTTGATAGGAGCTGATCATTGAGAAGATGAGGATCGGTGTTGAATAACCAGCGAATCGGCGCCCTGCTCGATGTGGATATAGCGCACCCTCGCATGCTTGTTGAGTTCCTGAATGAGTGTCACCAAGGGTAAGGAGGCGTGAAAGTATTGTCTCGGCGGCCCCATCGCACGCATCGCCTGAATCTCCTTCTCCCCCTTCATGATGAAACGAAGCAAGAGGTCTTCATCTGAAACGCCCTTTCCGCCGAGCTTTTCGCGGATTTTCTTCAACGGAAGGTCCACTCTCGGACGACGCTTTCCAATGTCAGACGTACCGAGCATTGGGATTGTACTCCGTCGCTTTTTTCATTCTCGGCGGTATCAACGCTGATGAATGGCCTGCCTGTCGAAGTGGATACCACGGTCTCGGTAGTGTTTCCCCCACTTTCAAAAGAGGGACCACCGGTCACAAACGAGTAACTCAAGTCCTGATAAACGGGGTGGATTCGATAGGTCGATGCAACACCATCTAAAAGATCTGCTGTTTAGGGATGGTGTTTATGACCCAGAGGAAACGATCAAGGCTTTCTCCCACGCAAGAAACTGACGTATGGAAGCGGTGGAAGGCCGGGCAGTCGTTGCATGCGATCGGTCGCGTATTTGGCAAGCCGCATACTTCCATTCGTCATCTATTGTTGCCTCGTGGAGGGATTCCTCCAGCAGTGCGCCGTCGCTCCCGACTAGCCCTGACGCGGTCTGATCGAGAGGACATCTCGCGAGGGATCGCATCCGGTTCATCGATTCGTGAGATAGCTAGGCATCTGGATCGAGCAGCTTCGACGGTGGGCCGAGAAGTCACACGCCATGGTGGCCGTCCTGCCTATCGAGCCTATGAAGCCGATGACCAAGCCTGGGAGTCGGCCTTGCGGCCCAAGAAGTGCCTTCTTGCCCTGCACCGGAGGTTGCGAGAGATGGTTGCGAGTAAACTGGTCCTGGAATGGTCGCCTGAGCAGATTTCCGGGTGGCTGAAGACCCGGTATCCCGATGACCCGAGCATGCGAGTGTCCCACGAAACCATTTACCGCAGCCTGTTCATCCAAGCGCGTGGAGTGCTGAAGAAAGAGCTGATGGATCACCTGCGAACCAAGCGGCGCATGCGCCGCTCGCAGCACTCTCGTATCTTCAAAGACTCGCGCGGTCAAATCGCAGATGCCATCTCGATTAGGGAAAGACCCGCTGAAGTTGAGGACCGCGCTGTCCCTGGTCATTGGGAGGGCGATCTCCTGAGCGGCTCGAAGAACAGTCACCTGGTGACCTTGGTGGAAAGGCATTCACGTTTTGCCATGCTGATTAAAGTGCCCAGCAAGGACACCGCAGTGGTGGTGACGGCATTGAGTCGGCATATTCGTAAACTCCCCGCTACCCTGCGGCGCTCGCTGACGTGGGATCGCGGACTGGAGATGGCGAAGCACAAGGACTTTACGGTCGCGACGGATGTGCAAGTCTACTTCTGCGATCCGCAAAGTCCCTGGCAGCGTGGCACGAACGAAAACACCAACCTGCTTTTACGGCAATACTTCCCGCGAGGAACCGACCTGTCTGGCTATTCTCAAGCGCAGCTCAACCAGGTCGCGTTGCGCCTAAATCAACGCCCGAGAAAAACACTAGGCTTCCAGACTCCCGCGAGTAAACTGCACGCAAGTGTTGCGTCGACCGTCTGAGCCGGCAGGCGTAACCGGACAACTGGGTACTAGTAGACTCTTTGCTTGTGGAACTGAATGGGAAACTCAAATCTGAAGGTTCGCAAATCGTACGGGTCGAGGAGGCATCGCGTCGAGCACGGGCGCCACGAAATTGGGGGCGGAAGAAGCGCGGCGGCGACAGTTCTTGATCGGCACTCACCAGATCGTCTTGATTTGCTTGGAAGCTCGGAATCTCGCGTCCTTCGTTATGAGAGCCATGCCCTCCACTAACGCGGTCGCAGCGATGAGTCGATCGCAAGGATCGCCAGAATAATCCGCGGGAAGCTGGTTGGCCAGAACGGCAACCTGTACCGTGATCGGTCTGATTGCGGTCCGCGAGCTGATTTTCTCGACAAAGACTTCCACCGTTCCGGTAATCTCCAGTCGCTCATGAGTGGCCAACCATGCCAGCTCCCATAACGTGATCGCAGAGATCGCGATTCCGGTCTCTTGGCTCGCTCTGCGAATCGCGTCGCCAGCCTTTTTCGACAGCTTTGCTGGCTCACCCGCTAGCCAGATCAAAACATGCGTATCGAGTAGGATCACCTCCGCATTACCTCCCACTCCTCGAGAGGAACTACGGGAGATTCGATATCCCCGACGACCTTGAACTCACCGACCATGAAACCGAAAAGATCTTGTCTCTTTGAGGTGACCGGCACTACTTTTGCGACTGGCCTGCCACGTTTCGTGATGATGATCGGCTCGCCCGTGGCGTTGACATCGTCCATAACGGACAGGCAACGCGCCTTAAATTTGCCGGCGGCCATGTGCTTCATGGTGTTCTCCTAATGTCTATGGATATATTAACATGACCATTCAGAAGTGCAAGAGGGAGGCTTGTCTTTGGTTACCTGGGTACCCGGGAAAGCCTATCGAAAACTGCAAAACGAACTCAGTTAAGCCTCCTAGTTTTAGTAAGTTGAGCTTTGAAGCGACCCTTCCTTTATGGGCTCTTCGGAGCGACTGAGTTGCCGCCCAAGTTCTGCAAAGCTCCGATAGCCGAAGAATCACCGCTAGGATCGGGACGAGCGAAGGGTCATTGGCGCTTGGTCTGCGGAAATTCCGATAGCCTAACTTTGCCGCACATGGACGGACGCATACCTTTCGCAAAAGTCCCGGTACGTATTTCGGAGTTGTCCCTCAAACGAATCTCGCCGCGGTTTCCACCCCAAGGCGCTCAGCCGGCTGATGTCCAGCAGCTTTCGCGGCGTTCCGTCCGGCCTTGATGCATCGAACGCCAGTCGACCCTCGAATCCCACGATTCTCGCGATCAACTCGGCGAGTTCGCGAATTGTTAAGTCCTCGCCGCAGCCGATATTCACGATCGGGCTGATTTCCTCGTTTGCAAGAATCTCGTCCAACTGATTGTCCGGCAGATTCAATAGGAATACGCAAGCGTCTGCGGCTTCGTCGCTGTGCAAAAATTCTCTCTTCGGCGTGCCGGTACCCCACACCGCCACTTCTTTGGCTCCCGAAATCTTGGCTTCGTGTATCTTCCGCAACAAGGCGGGGAGCACGTGGGAATCGTGCAGGTCGTATTCATCTCCCGGTCCAAACAAATTTGTCGGCATGGCCCCCAAAAACCGCGTGCCATATTGCCGGTTGTACGACCAGCACATCTCGATGCCGGCAATCTTCGCTATGGCATAAGGCCTGTTTGTGGATTCGAGCGGCCCCGTCAGTAAGTATTCTTCTTTCAAGGGCTGAGGCGCCAGTTTCGGATAGATGCAGCTTGATCCAAGAAACAAAAGCCGCTTCACCCCGGCACAATACGATTCGTGAATCGCGTTCATCTCTATCTGAAGATTCGCGCGAATGAAGTCCGCTGGATAAGTGGAGTTAGCGAGAATCCCTCCCACCTTTGCCGCGGCCAGAAACACGTATTCCGGGTGTTCTTTTTGGAAGAAATCCCGCACCGCCGACTGGTCGGTCAAATCCAACTCGCTGTGATCGCGCGTCACAAGATTCCCGTATCCGCCCACCCGCAGGCGTCGCACCAGCGCCGAACCCACCAATCCCTTGTGTCCCGCAACGTAAATTTTGCTTGTGAGGTTCACTCTTTACTCTTGCCGGCTGTAGACTCGATGTCCGCTCGTGTGCAAAATCTTGTCGCGCTCGGCGTTTTTTATATCGGCCGCGACCATCTCCGCTACCAATTCCTTGAAGGATGCTTTCGCCTTCCAGCCCAGTTTATTTCGCGCCTTGCTCGCGTCGCCTAATAGCGCGCCAACCTCGGTGGGCCGGAAGTAACGCGGATCCACAGCCACCACGCGCTGCCCTCTACCATCGAATCCCGATTCGTCAACTCCTTTTCCCCGCCACGTTAGGTCCATGCCCATCTCCTCGGCGGCGGCATTCACAAACTCTCGCACCGAATACTGGTGGCCCGTGGCGATCACGAAATCCTCCGGTTCCTCCTGCTGCAGCATCAACCACTGCATTTCCACGAAATCTCGCGCGTGCCCCCAGTCCCGCTTTGCATCCAAATTCCCCAGGTACAGACAGTCTTGCAAACCCACCTTCACTTGCGCGAGGCCGCGCGTGATCTTGCGTGTAACAAAAGTTTCTCCCCGTATCGGTGATTCGTGGTTGAAGAGGATGCCGTTGCATGCGTAAAGTCCATACGCCTCGCGATAATTCACGGTAATCCAATAGGCATAGAGCTTTGCAACGCCGTAGGGCGAGCGCGGATAAAATGGCGTACTTTCGGATTGCGGTGATTCTCGAGCCAGGCCGAATAATTCCGAACTAGACGCCTGGTAAAAGCGCACGGACTTCGTCCGCAAGTTGCGGACCGCCTCGAGCAGCCTCAGCGCCCCAAGTGCGTCTACGTCGGCTGTATATTCGGGAGTTTCGAACGAAACTGCGACGTGGCTCTGCGCCGCCAAATTGTAAATTTCGTCCGGCTCGACCGCCAGCACCACTTGCATCAGGTTATTCGCATCGGTCATGTCACCGTAATGCAGAAATAGCCTGCGCCCCGCTTCATGAGGATCTTGGTAGAGGTGGTCGATGCGTTCAGTATTAAACGACGACGAGCGCCGCTTGATCCCATGCACCTCGTAGCCTTTATCCAGCAGAAACTCTGCTAGGTAGGCGCCGTCCTGCCCGGTTATGCCTGTGATCAGCGCTTTTTTCATTCCCGAGGAGCATACCATACGGCCCGTCTACCCCGCTTGGCGCGAGCGATGACTTGTGCAGGCTGAGACCGCGGAGATCGAGAAAGCGACTCAATTCAGGTTCCTTGATTCCATTCAGGCGCAACGGGTTGAAGTATGGGTAAGTTTCGGGCCTGCGAAAGTTCAGGTGGAGTGCTCAGGCCGGGTTCAAATCCTAGGTTGATCCAAGAGGCTATCGCTATACTCCGGCTAGTTCGTAAAAAGATAGAGCTAACCGGATTTCCGAAGGACGATGACCTATGGCTACTTAGAAAACTCTATGGACTCGACCACGATGGTGGGGTTCCATTCTGTCTTTGGCGGATCTTTGCATCCTACTCAGAGCTTGCGAGAGAGGTCCCGAACGGAAACGAAAATCCTCACTCTTTAGATGAACTGAAGCAGGAAGCCATTCGAGCCTTCGATGAGGAAATAGAAACTCTTGGATTGCGGTTGGCATTACTGGAGTTCGCCGCTGAAAAGAAAAGAGCGTACGAATTTGACGCGGCAATGATTCCCGCACAGGATGCAATGGACCGCTTCGTCCGGTACGAAGCTCATCTGAGCCGCGAGTTCGATCGGATCCTGAACCGACTCGAGCGGGTGCAACGGATGCGGCGGGGCCAGCCTGGGCCACCGACACTCAACCTAAACATCACCTAGGAATTTACGTTCCGGGAAGGCTAAACGCCGCGAGAGTCTAGGTCCAAGCGGTTTTAACGCTCAGGGCCGGGGGAGCAAGGACGCGAAACAGGGGACAGAAGCGGAGAGATTGGCGCGTCCAGGTCGGAACGGGCCGCACGTTTGAGTGACACTGGTTCTTGGTGGTGCGAAGCGTGCTAGTGGAGAACCGAGCCGGAACTTGGATTCTCACGCCAACAACTATGGGACGGCAGTACAAGCAGTGTGCACACGCCTTGCTTCGGCGCGATTCACGGCGCTGACGATGGCGTTCAGCGATGCGGTCACGATATTACGATGCATGCCTACGCCGAAGACCGATCGTGCATTCTTCGTGTGTATTTCCACGAAGCATACTGCTACCGCGTCGGCGCCGCTGCCCATCGCGTGCTCTTGGTAGTCAACAATGCGCAGGTCGATGCCGAACTCACGGCGAAAGCCGTCTATGAATGCGTCGATTGGGCCATTCCCCACGCCTGAGATCACGTGATCCGCACCGTGTTGACTTACCGTAGCGATTAGCTTATCGCCGTCCTCAGTCGAGTCGTCGTGATGGTCGCGATTGGCAAACGGTGCGTGTTGCTCAATGTATTCAGCTCTAAAGGCAGACCAAATTTCATCTGAAGTCACTTCCCCACCCCGTGCCTCGCTCATCCGTTGAATGACCCGACTGAATTCGATTTGCAAACGACGCGGGAGCTTGATGCCGTAGTCCCTCTCCAGCAAAAACGCAACGCCGCCCTTCCCGGATTGGCTATTGACGCGAATCACAGCTTCATAGGTGCGTCCGAGATCTTTCGGATCGATGGGGAGATACGGCACTTCCCAAAGGCCATCCTCGGTGCGAGCGGCGAAGCCTTTTTTAATAGCGTCCTGGTGCGAACCGGAAAAGGCGGTGAAGACCATTTCACCGGCGTAAGGATGTCGTGGGTGCACCGGCAAGCCGTTGCAGAACTCAGCACATTCGATCGCCTCTTGGATGTTCGAGAAATTGAGGCCCGGATGAATGCCCTGCGTATAGAGGTTCAGCGCGAGCGTGACAATGTCAACGTTGCCCGTGCGTTCGCCATTCCCGAAGAGAGTTCCCTCCACGCGCTCGGCGCCCGCCATCAGCGCGAGTTCAGCGGCCGCCACAGCAGTGCCGCGATCGTTATGAGGATGGACGCTCAACACGATCGAGTCGCGACCCTTGATGTTGCGACTCACCCATTCGACTTGATCGGCATAGACGTTGGGCGTTGACATCTCGACAGTGGCGGGAAGATTGATGATGACCCGGTTTTGTGGCGTGGGGCGCCATACTTCCATCACCGCTTCGCATACCTCTAACGCATAGTCTGTCTCGGTACCGGTGAAGCTCTCTGGCGAATACTGGAAGACCCATTTCGTTTCTGGGTATTCGGCGGCATACTGCTTCACAAGACACGCACCGTTCGCGGCAATCTTCTTCACGCCTTTTTTGTCCAAGCCGAAGACCACGCGCCGCTGCACCTTGGAAACGGAGTTATAAACGTGAACGATGGCGCGGTGTATACCTCTCACCGCTTCGAAAGTTTGGCGCATCAAATCTTCACGGGCTTGCACGAGCACTTGTACCGTGACGTCCTCTGGCACGCGCTGCTTCTCAATCAGGTCGCGGCAAAAGTCGAAGTCGGTTTGCGAAGCGGCCGGGAAGCCGACCTCAATCTCTTTGAAGCCCAGCGCGACGAGCGCCTCAAACATTCTCAACTTTCGGAGCGAGTCCATCGGTTCGACCAGGGCTTGATTGCCATCGCGAAGGTCCACGCTACACCAGACAGGCGGTTTAGCGATCAACTGCGAAGGCCAGAGTCGGTCATCCAAGCTGAAGTTCGATACAGGCCGGTATTTGGCCCTTGGGTCGCTGAGCATTGGCCCATCCTCTCTTTTCGATTCTGCTCCAAAAAACAAAAAAGCCACCTAGCGGTTGTCCCGCCGGTGGCCTCTCAAAAAACTATTTTGAGTTAGCCTCAGACGGGGCCAGTGAGAAGGCCCAAAAGGAGGAGGCTAAGGGCGAGCTTCGGCGTAGAATCTGGGTGGATCACGAAGCCGCAATTGCGATGCGGAGACATTGCAAACGCAAATATAAACCGGAATGCATGCAGGGCGCAATACGCTTGTAGCCGGCCCGTGAGAAGTATTATTGTTCGGCTACGCGCGTGCCCACGAAACCTACTACCCCAAGATTGAATAAAAGAACGCGGCCGAGTTATGCCTCGGGCGTCGGCCCAACGCCGCTGCTTAGCTCCTGCGTTGCGGAAGCACTGGATGCGGCGGCCCGCGCATGGCCCGGAACGCTCGCCTTGATCTCTTGCCATCAGAATCGGCGGTTCACCTATGCGCAATTACATGCCGAGGCGGAGCGCTTCGCGCTGGGGCTTTTGCGGTTAGGGGTGCGCAAGGGCGATCGTGTGGGTATCTGGGCCACGAACTGTTCCGAGTGGGTAATCACGCAATTTGCAACGGCTAAAGTCGGCGCATTGCTCGTCAACCTGAACCCGGCATACCGATCATATGAGCTGAAGTATGCGCTAGCGCAGTCCGAATGTCAGACGCTGATTATGGTTCCGCAGTTTAACAAGGCTAACTTCGTATCCATCTTTTTCGAAACGTGCCCGGAGGCGAAAAATAGTAAGCCTGGCGCGTTGTCTTCTCAGGAGTTGCCGCACCTGAGGGATCTCATTTTGATCGGCGAGACGTACCCCGAGAGCTTTTTTGGCTGGAGCCGAGTCGCTGCCATGGGTGATGCATCCAGCCGCGCCGAATTGACGAAAAGGGCCGCCGATCTCTGCTGCGATGACCCGATCAATATCCAATACACGTCGGGTACAACGGGCAGGCCCAAGGGCGCAGTATTGAGCCATCACAATATCGTGAACAATGCACTCCTCGTAACCGACAGTATGAGGATGACGGCGGCCGAACGCATCTGCATTCCCGTGCCGTTCTATCACTGCTTTGGTATGGTAATGGGCAATATGGGAGCCGTCGTGAAGGGATGCACGATTGTGATTCCTGCGGAACATTTCGATGCTCTGAAAACTCTTGAAGCAGTATCCGGCGAGAAATGCAATGCACTTTACGGCGTGCCAATGATGTTCCGGGCGGAACTTGAGCATCCCGATTTCCACCGCTTTGACCTTAGCTCGTTGCGCACCGGAATCATGGCGGGCTCGCCTTGTCCGATCCACCTGATGAAGCAGGTTGTGACGGAAATGCATTGCTCTGGGATTACGATTGCCTACGGTCAGACGGAGTCGTCGCCGGTAATCACGCAAACGACTACAGACGACTCAGTTGAGCTGCGGGTCAGCACCATCGGAAGGGCATTACCTCATACCGAAGTGAAAATCATTGATCCCCCGACCGGAAAGATCGTGCCCCGCGGTGAACAGGGAGAACTGTGCGCGCGCGGCTATTGCGTAATGAAGGGCTATTACAATAATGACGAAGCCACGCGAAAGGCCATCGATGCCGACCACTGGCTCCATACAGGCGACCTTGCCGTGATGCGGGAAGACGGCTACTGCCGAATCGTTGGGCGCGTGAAAGACATGATCATTCGCGGAGGCGAAAACATCTATCCTCGTGAGATTGAAGAGTTCCTTTACACTTGCCCGGGTATCAGTGAAGTCCAAATTGTCGGGATTCCCAGCGCAAAATAC
This sequence comes from uncultured Acidobacteriaceae bacterium, assembly GCA_963720075.1. Classification (GTDB taxonomy): domain Bacteria; phylum Acidobacteriota; class Terriglobia; order Terriglobales; family Acidobacteriaceae; genus PALSA-188. The sequence goes on from CAVREG010000003.1 coordinate 31,540, forward strand.
GGGGAAGAAGTGGCGGCCTGGATTAAGCCTCAGACGGGCGTGAAACTTTCAGCGGAAGAAGTTCAATCGTTTTGCAAAGGAAAGATTGCGGCCTTCAAAATTCCGCGCTACATCAAGATTGTAGACGCATTTCCCATGACCGTTACGGGCAAGGTGCAAAAATTCCGTGTGAGAGAAGCTATGATCGAAGAACTAGGTCTGCATGATTCCGCCCGTATCGAGACTGCCTGATCTCTGGCCGAGATTACCGCGCGGAACGGCACTGCAATCAGCGCTTTGCCACGGCCGGCGGCACGCGGCAGGTGAAACTTGAAGCTTGGTTCGGATCCCCCGAGCCATTGTAACGAGCCTGCTGCGGGTAGGGACACAAAGGGCGCGTCATTTCGACGCCCTTGGACGGGTTGTTATCGACGTAGCGCGTGGCGATGATTTTGTCCGGTGCGACACCCTGCTCGACCCAGTGATCTAGGGCCATCACCACGTCATTCGAAGCGGTCGCATCGGGAACAGCAACGCCATTGCCGAAAACGTTGGCTCCTTCACCGCCTCCGCAGTGGGACATGCCGGGCACCATGAGCAGGCGATAAAAGCCTTCCGTATTCCCCATCTTCGATTGCACGCTTTCGAAATAATCGACGCTGCCCTGCGGCGGAATCGCGGCGTCGCCCCATCCGGCGTAATGGATCAATTTTCCGTCTCGCGCTTTGAAGGCGCTGAGATTCGGACTGTCGGAATTGAGTATGGAACCGACTTTATCGTCGATTAGCCGAACGTCGCTTCCAAAACTCACCGAATCGAAATTCAATTTCGGATTGCTGAAAACCATATCGGCCAAAAAACTGTTTGCAAAAAATGCGTCGAGGGCCGGCGCTCCAGCCTGCATGCCCGTGATCCACAGCGCCCAGTTCGCGGGATTGGCTTCGGCGCCGGGAGAGAATCCTGGTGCTATTTCCGCGCCCGTTTGGGAATTGACTGCGGGACTGTAGATCTCTTGGGCGGCGTGCACTTGCGGCGCGCTAAGGCAATCGACCGCGTCTTCCCCCTTACACTGCACGACCGATGGATTGAAATGGCAAAGCTGCGGATTTTCGATCAGCCCGTCCTTCAAACCGTCGAGGGAATCGCAAGCCGCGAGTGAGGCGTCCTGGAGGATTTTCAGCTTCGGGGGCGGAATGAACGCGCCTGGCTGGCCCACAGCGCGCTCGTCCCAAAGGAATTTTAAGAAGAGGTGCGTCCAGTAGTTCGCGGGCGCGCCGGCGACGATGCCACGAAAGTCTTCCGGAAAGCGTTGCGCTTCCATGAGCGCTTCGCGCCCTCCATCGGAACAGCCGACGAAGTATGCGAGCCGGGGGCTTTTTCCGTAGAACGCCGTGATGACGGCTTTGGCCTGCATCGAAACGATGTGCACGGCGCGATAGCCGAAGTCGATTAGCTTTTCAGGATGGTCGAGGGCCCAGGAAGCGCTTGTCCCGCCGGTGTGGCCGTCGTCGGTTGCGGCAGTCGCGTAGCCCCGATGCAGGGGCTCGGACATGGCGCCTTCCGGAATCGTCCCAGCGAACCCCCCGTTGCCAACCTGTACGAATTTGCCGTTCCAGCCCGATGCAGGGAGCCACACTTCAAATTTGATCTCTGAATCGCTGGTCGGCTTGGCAACACCGAGGACTCGGCAGAAAGCCGGTAGTGCATAAGTCGGCGCAGGCTGGCCCGGCCCCGGAGGCGGCTTGAATGCACCGGCCGCAACAGAAGTCGCCGAAGTAATGCTGGCGCCGGAAAGTGTTAGGGATGCCAAGGTCTCGCACGAACGTTGCGCAGAAGCGCGGCCCGGAAGCATGGCAGCCACGAACAGAAGAACCAGTGTGGGCGCGACCGCAAAGCGCTGAGCCAAGCTCGACCTCCACGACGAACGTTTGGGCATTTACCCCAAGACAGGATCGGAACGCGCGGAGTATAGGTTGCGCAATGCCACGAGTCAACTCGCGAAGAGAACACTCGCGAAGAGAAATAAATGGGAATGCCTTATGATATCTCCTGGTACGCAGCTCATCATCATTGGCGATGACGGCTGGATTAACCTTCCTGTCCCACTGCGACCGGCACTAGCTTCTTAGAGGCCTTCCAGAGCTGCCGGTTCATGAACCGGGGTGCCCAGCGCCGCATGAGTGCGAGTATATTGGCCTGTCCCGGCCTAATCTCGAGCTTGCCCTTCTTGAAAGCAGCAAAGGTCTGCTTCAGTAACTTATCTGTGGTTATCAATGCGACGAGCCCTCCTTCGGGAAGATCGGCGGATAGCGCCGTCTTAACGGCTGGGGGCATTAACTCGATGACCTCAACACCGGACTCCTCCAACTGAAATCGCAGGCATTGTGTATAGGAGTGAACCGCCGCCTTGGTTGCGCAGTAGATTGGCCAGAACGGCAACCTGTACCGTGATCGGTCTGATTGCGGTCCGCGAGCTGATTTTCTCGACAAAGACTTCCACCGTTCCGGTAATCTCCAGTCGCTCATGAGTGGCCAACCATGCCAGCTCCCATAACGTGATCGCAGAGATCGCGATTCCGGTCTCTTGGCTCGCTCTGCGAATCGCGTCGCCAGCCTTTTTCGACAGCTTTGCTGGCTCACCCGCTAGCCAGATCAAAACATGCGTATCGAGTAGGATCACCTCCGCATTACCTCCCACTCCTCGAGAGGAACTACGGGAGATTCGATATCCCCGACGACCTTGAACTCACCGACCATGAAACCGAAAAGATCTTGTCTCTTTGATGTGACCGGCACTACTTTTGCGACTGGCGTCCCACGTTTCGTGATGACGACGGGCTCGCCTGTGGCGTTGACATCGTCAATGACGGACAAGCAACGCGCTTTAAACTTGCCGGCTGGCATGTGTTTCATGGTGTTCTCCTAAGCTTCACGGGTAAGGGGACCTTTCGAACCCTCGCCTCGAGCGCGTTGCGGAACGAGCCGACTATTTAACTGTTTCCATTTAACGTCGTCCAGTATATAATGGCTACTGTGATTAAGTCGTTCCGCTGTCAGGATGCCAAGAAGGTATTCCACCGCGAATCGGTGAGGCGGTTCAAGGCTATTGAGCGCGTGGCGTTGCGGAAGCTCCAGCAGATCGATTTCGCCAAAGAGCTCTCCGACCTGGCCGCCCCTGGCGGCAATCGACTGGAAGCCCTGAAAGGTGACCGCAAAGGCCAGCACAGCATTCGGATCAACGATCGATGGCGGATTTGTTTCGTATGGCGCGCCAACGATGCGTACGAAGTCGAAATTGTGGATTACCACTAGGCGAGGAGGATCGAGATGGTAAAGAAGCTGAAGCCGGTTCATCCCGGCGAGCACCTGCGCGAGGATTTTCTCAAGCCCTACAGGCTGAGCATGAACAAACTAGCAATGGATCTGCGCGTGCCGGTAACGCGGATCGCCGATATTGTTGGGGAGCGCCGCGGAATCACCTCCGACACGGCCTTACGCCTCGCTCGCTATTTTAAAACCAGCCCCGAATTCTGGATGAACATGCAGGTGAGATACGAACTCGACCTGGCCGAAGATGAACAGCGGTGCGAGATCGAGCGGGACGTGAGACCCTTCGAAGCAACCGCCCGGTAACGCATGGGCGCTGAGGACGATCCTCCGCTCGCTTTGAGAAAATCGATCGATAAAGGGATGCAGCCGAACAGTGCCGGTCAGCATGTGAATTATCTGGAAATTTACGAACCGGATGTACTGGCAGACGAAATGCTACCCGTACTGAAATATGGAGCGTCGCTATTCGCGCCAAAATGACATTCACAATAAGTGCGCTAACCAATTTGCGCCACGTTTGGGATGATGACAATACGCGGCAGCATCCATGCCATTCCATACTCGGCGATCAGTCCACGCCGGGCGAATGCGGTGCTGAACCGAGCGGCACCCGAGGCCCAGCGCAAATCGCAGTACAGCGCGACGACCAGGCCCAGGCCAACGACCGGACCGTTAATCGCGGCGATCACGGGCTTTCCGACCGCGGGGAAATAGGAGTACTTCTTCTGAAAATCACTCCGAACGCCTTCCCGCGCTACACCGGTTTGCAACGCTCGGTCCCGCGTGCCTTCGTCAAGGCCCCGATCCGCGACGTTGCTGAGGAGTGACATGTCGGCGCCGGCGCAAAATCCTCGTCCCGCTCCGGTCAGCACGATCACGCGAACCTGATCGTCTCGCTCGGCGTCTTCGATCGCCGAACGTACCTCCTGCTCCATCACGGCGGTCCACGCGTTCAGTTTTTCCGGACGATTCAGCGTGATAGTCGCGACCCGGTCCGCCACTTGGTAGATAGCTTCCAGGCTTGGCATACTGGCCGAGATTATATCCAACTAGAATCCGTTAGTC
>CAVREG010000004.1:0-8031 GCA_963720075.1 uncultured Acidobacteriaceae bacterium
GGTTCTTGTTATACGTGCTGATGGCGTCCGCGGGGTCGGCCCTCGGGAGCATTATTATTTACGTCATTGGATATAAAGGCGGCGAAGAGCTGCTCCGCAAACGCATTCCCGCAGAGCGTTTTGAGAAAATTCATGGGACGTTCGAGAAGCATCCGTTCTGGAGCCTGATGTTTCCGGCAATGCTGCCTCCGCCGACCCCGTTTAAATTATTTGTGCTGGCGGCCGCTGCGTCGGAGATGGGATTTTGGAAGTTCCTGCTGGCAATTTTTTCGGGGCGGGTGGTGCGTTTTTTGATTTTGGCGGTATTAATTTTGAAATTTGGTCCGGGATTTGTTCATGTGCTCGGGGAGATGTTCCGGACACACTTGTACTGGTTGTGGATTGTTTTGGCGGCGGGATTGGTTATCTCATTGTTGATGGCGAGAAGAAGATGGGCAAAAAGAAATTGTCTACTTCATTCGATCAGAGTGAATGTCTTTATTGGCCGTCGAGCTGCGCTCGACCGAACAGCCAAGGGCGCCTGCCCTACGTGATTTACGCAGCCTTATGCGGCTGAGGTGTGGTCACCGTCGCGAGCGAACGTTCTTGATAGATAAAGGAGAACGAACGGCGTCGCAAACATTGCGCTGGTGAACAGCAAGTCTCCCGCGACGGCGCGGCGAAAATAGGGCACGCCCACGGCGTAGCAAGTCATCAGTCCAGCCACTGTTTTGGGATACATGTCTGACCATGCGGCCCAAACGGCGAAATTACTCAGCAAGAAGAAAGAAACCGAACTGGCCAATGCAGCGACAATCACGCGCACTGGCTTCGCACTCTCGCGAAGATTCGTGCCCAGCCACAAAACTGCCGCATACCAGGCGAACGTCACATAGTGGTCCCAGGTGAATGGGTACGCATACACGAATTTCGTCAATACTACGTCGGACACCGCCATTAACACGAGCGGAATCCAGAGTTGCCGGCGTGATCCGCGGGCGCCAAAGAAAAGCAACGCGGCGGCAACCGGAGTAAATCCCAACGGATGGAACGGAATGAACCGGAATAGAAAGGCAAACAGAATGAACACGTACGGCAGCATGGTCACCTCAGAATGTGCGAAATACGATTGTGGCTCTTGTCGGGTAAGCCGTCAAGTTTTAGTGGTTGAGTACGGAAGAACGCCGCATAGGTTTTCAGGATTCAGCGGCTTCGCGAACCCCAGGTTTCTGAAACGACGTTCAACTTTCGATCCAGTTCTACTGTCGCTGAAAGTGTGTTGCGGCCGCTCAGTTCAGGATAGGCGTACCGCAAATCCTCGAAGCGCACTGTGAAGCTCGATGGCTGCTCTCCCATCCCTTCCGCTTCTGGCTCGACCTCGACAATCGGATATCTTGCCCAGTCCAAATAGACCCGCCCGAGATAGGAATTTTTCGCAGCCAAGGTTGCTGGCGTCTCTTCCGGCTTATAGCGAATTTTCATAGTGCCTTCTGGATCGACTTCTGGGGCCAGTGAATCCACCGGCATTGTGGCATAGAAATCTTGAGTTTCAACCACTCCGTGCCAGCGAAATGGATTCCACCAATAAGGATAAGCGGACGCGCGAATAGGGTCAGCTCCCCGATAGAGCCTTGCTTCGAGCGCATTGACGGCGCGACGGTGCTCGTAGTCGCGGACTCCCCACAGCGCGACCATGCTGAAGAGCGCAAGAGCGGCGGCTAGGCGTCCCTGCGGACCTTTTCCCCGCGCACCGATTTCTTGATTCACGAGGGAAAAGAGCACAGGAACAAGCAGGCCAAGAATCAAGACAATCCAAAGTACTGGCTCGAAGATAAAAACAATGTCCCAGGAATACCACTTTTCGGAAAACGGCCAGAACGGGCGCACTCCGTAATTGTTCGTGAAGTCGAGCAGGATGTGGGTCAGGCCTGCCAGGTAGGCGAATAAAAACAGCAATCCCCATTTGGGCGGAAGACTCGGATTGTTGGTTTTGCGTCCTCGCAGCCGCCAAAACAGATACATCAAACCGAGGACTGCGCCCGAAACTAAGAATAGGCCGAGAAAGGAGTGGGTGAATCCGCGATGATGCGCAAAACCGAATATAGGACCTTTGAGTCTGCCAAGAACGTCAATGTCGGGCGCTTCAGCGGCGAGTGTGACGGTAGCCGTGGCTAGCGCGGTCTTGCGATTGAGACCGGCTCGCCCCAGGCAAGCGCCAGTTAAGAAATGGGTGATTGGTTCCAACGGTCAGTATATGACGCGGATTAGGATTCTAGCTATCGGCCGTGGGCCCGGATGTTCGTTCTCAGTTGCGGGTTCCAGGTTCCGTTATGCGGGGTGGTTTTGAGGACGTTGCGGAGCGAGCAGCGTGAAGGCATCTGGCACGATAGAGATTTCTGCGGGCAAAGTCCCAAGTAGTTCGCCGTCGGCTTCTGCGAAAATCCTGAGTTTTTTGGGGGACGACGGTGAAAACGTGCAACTAACTTTTGTTGTATCGGCAAATTCAATGCCGGATACGGCCCAACGCTGGCCAAACAATCCACGCAAAATATATGCGAGATAAAGCAACCGATTCTGCGTTTTGAAAAGCACGAGCCGCAAATCGTTCCGAGCGAGGGAAGCGCCGGGCGCGAGTTCCCTTAGGACGCCGCCAAATTGGGTGATGCGGACAGCCAAGAGCTGTGAAACCTCCTCGCCTCGCATTTGATTGCTCGGAGATAAGCCATCCGCAGAGGCGGACAGTTCCACCTTGAACTTTCTCATGTCATGGGTGAGCCACAATCGCGTGGCTTTGCCGTAGTAGGCAAGCATTCCAAGACGGCCTTTGATGAGTACGTTCAGTTTGTAAAATAAATGGGCGTCCACTCCCACCCCGGCTGTCACCGTAAAGTAGCGGGAGTCCTGCTGGCCTGAAAAATTCTGGAAAGCAATTTTCCCAGCCGCGATACGGCGAGGGCGCGCCAAAAGAGCCGCATGGGCTGCGGGTACAGCAGACAACGGAATGCGCAGATCGTGGGCAAGGGTATTGGCGGTACCCAGGGGAATAATTCCGAGGGCAACTTGGGTACCGACGAGTGCCTGCAAGACATCGTGAATTGTGCCATCTCCTCCGCAGGCGAAGATGGTGTCGCATCCCTCGGCAATTGCTTGGCGGGCTTGGTCGCTCGTCCCCGTGGATGAAGTCGTCGCTGCGGACGTGGCATCGAGTCCGGCTGAGCGAAACACTTTCAGAACAGCTTCAACATCCGTCACGCGGCGCTTGGGCCGCCGGCCTGAGAAAGGATTGTAGAGAAGAACTGCCTTGCGCATGGAAGGATGAAGGTGAATTGTACTACGCGCTTTTCGCGTGTCTTTTCAGTTTGAGGCGGAGGCGCTAGCAGTCTTTTCCTGAGCGGGTCCAGTTAAGGTTTTTACGGCCACGCCGGAACTGTCAGCCAGCTTTTGCATTGATTTCGTGAGGGCATCTATTTCTTCTTGGCTGCCGTGTTGAGTTGCCAATGCGAGAACGCGATCTGCATTCTCACACGTCGAACGGGAGACTTCGAGCAAGGCGATCAAGGAATCAACATGCAGTTTCCAGAGCGAAGCCGAGTTCCCAGCGCGCTTCAGTTCCTCCAGTTCAGTCGTAATGCGAGCGGTCACGGCCACGAGTCTCAACTGCACCCGCGCAATGCCGGCCTGCAAGCTTTTTTCTTCTAAATAGTCGGCGGAATAGGCATCAGCTTCGGCCGAGGTCAAAGCCAAATTGAAGAAACGCATGGGAACAATCTGCCGAAATTTAGGGTCGGCGACGCGAACGAACACCCGAATGGATTCTTCAACCTGAAGAAGTTTCGCTTCTTCGGCTGCGATCTGCTGCGGCGTGAGCGCGGATCGCATTGCTGCAACGTCGAGAGCGGGCTTCAGAACTGGTCGAGGCTCCATCCTCTGCAGCGGGGCACTGTGAACTTTGACTGGATTCCGCACCAGTTGAGGTATCCGCCGCAGTGGCGGCCTGCGATCCAAAACCTTTTTCAGTTGTGAGACCCGCCAGAATTTTTGCAATGCCTGTCCGTAGTCGAGGCTCAACAAATCAGGCTCTTTCAGGCTGCCTACGTCTTCAACGGTGACATCAATCCCATCCACAGTTCCAAGGATGCTGCCGCCCTGCTGCTGTAAGGCTTCCGCGAAATTCTTGATTTCGGATGTGGCGGCGAGAAACAGTTCATCGAACTTGCGGCCAAAAGCTACGTTATACGGTGCTATCGTCGCCAGCACCCCCGGATGATAAAAAGATGACTCGAACGACTGTTTGATCTGGCGAACCATTGGAAGCGTGCCAGAATCGAGAAGAGAATACAGATCGCGGAAGCCTTCCACTTGTTCTTGCAGCGCGTCGAACCGTCGCAGTAATTGAACGTGTTCTTCCGTCAACGAGGGAACATCGGTATCCGCGAGGATTTCAATCAGTGCAATTTCAAATGGAGCGAGCGGCAAAGATCCATCCAACCCGTATCCCGTACGCTCCCATTGACCAGGCACTCTCGGATGGCGATAAAGAAAAGTCGCAATCAGGTCAGTCTTCTCCCGATTCATATCGCTGAGATCTTTTTTGCGGGTGAAATAGCGAAGCATCGCCTCCGCGATTTCGGGGTCCGTGTCAGCGGTAAACGCGCGCCGCAACATGGCGGGCGTGATGGCCATATCCAGTAGGCGCAGCCAGCGGCGCATGGCGGAAAGTGTTTCCATCACACTGCCGTCACTCTGCTGTAGCGAGACAGCTTCGAGTCCTGCAGGAACGGGAACCTCTCCGCCTACTGAGTCTTGTAGAAGCTTCTCGCAGAAGCCTTGCACGGTTGCCAGAATGGCAAGTTCCCATTTCGGATCTTCTGCCAATGTCTCCCCTTTAGCCTTCTTTGGTGAGGGCCCGGTAACAGAAAGGTAATACCTAAGTTAAGACTAACCTGGATTGATCTACAAGACTCTCTTAAGGGTGGACACTAAAGTTACATGGGTATCTGGGGAGAAAGGAATGACGCGGAACTGACGAGTCCTTAATGCCTCTAGATGAATGCGGTTCTCGATATACCAGTGAACCGCGTGAAAGAATCACTTTTCCAAGATCGCGTCCCTTTGGCAGCAACTGCTCCAAGGATTCGCGATCTGAAATGCGAATCATGTCCTGGTCGAATGAGACCATCATCGAGAACTTCGGTAACGTGGTGGCTGATTGCGCCAATCAGGCCGAAATCGTCGCGACCAGGCCTTGCGATCGGACGGAATGGTTCATAGCTGATGATCGAGTCGTAGGCGTTATTCCCCGCCAACTCTGAATCTCATCCCTGCTCTGAAGTTCACGCCTAGCGAAGGATACCCGGTGACTTCTTCATAGGACTTATTCAGGGCGTTCTGAATATTCAGATATGCGGTGACGTGAGAGTTGAGCGTGTACCATCCACCCATATCCACGCGCACATACCCGGCAACGTGGTTGATGCCGAAGTCAAAGAAATCGGAATCAACCCTTCGGCCCACGAAGCTTCCGCCCAAATTTCCACCCCAACGGTTGCCCAAATACGTCAGCAGGCTAGTCGCTGAATGTTTGGGACGCAGAAGCAATTGCTGACCAGCCGCCAGCGTTGGATCGCAAAAGTTCGCTGGCGTGCAAAGTGGGGCCTCCAGAATCTGCGTAGAAGTATAGGTGTAGGAAGTATTGACCGAAACTCTGGGATTGATCTGCGCTTGAATCCCAGTCTCTGCGCCTTGTGCGAACGATTCGTTGACATTCACATACTGCCCAATGAAGGTGACGGGATCAACCGTGGCATATTCCACTTGATTCTTAAACAGGTTGTTGAAATACGTCGCTTTCAGTGTGAACTTCGGACCGAGAAAGTTCTGCTGAATGCCGGCCTCGAAATTCCTGTCTCGTTCAGGCATGAGATTGAGATTGGGAATGCTGTACGGAGGCCCCGCAAAAGATTCGTCGAAACGAGGCTCCTTAATGCCAGTGGCATAGGAGAAGCGCAGGCGAGTTCCTGAAAAAATCCGCCCGCCACGCAATGCCTGGAGAGCCAGTGCGATTCGCGGAACGCCTGTGTTACCAAATCCGCCGTTGTGTACGAAGCGAGCGCCGGCGACGACTGTCAGGCGGCCGAGCGTGAGCATTTGCTGCGCGTAAACATCGTGATTCAGTCGTAAACCGTGATCAATGGGTGGAGAATCCAGGTCGCCGACGAACCCGCTTTCATCTTCGAAGCGGTATCCAAAAGTGGTTTGAGCCCAACTTCTTTCGACATAATTTCCCTTATACTCGAATCCAGCGCGATTGAAATTGCCGATCGTATCGAAAGGCGAATCAATGCTGAAGCCGCCTATCGAGCGTCCGGGGTCTGCAACGCTGTCAATGTTTGTGCGCTTCTCGTTAGATTCGTAGCCAGTGAATGTTTGTGTCCAGCGTGAATTGTTCGCGACCGTGAGTTCCACACTGGAGAGCAGATTATTTTGTCGCGCCCGTTGATCCAGATCTGGAAGCAATCCGAAAGTTTGTCCACCGAAATTCCATTCTCCCTGCACTCCCGTCACGCTGTTGTCGTGACGCGAGCGCAAGCGCAAAGAGATTTTGTTGGTCAGCGAAATGCCAAGGTTCGCCCCCTCCAGGGAATTCGAATAATCGTCGTTCGGTCCCTGGCCCATGGTATTGAATTGATCTCCAAAAACGTCATAGTCGAAAGGGCCATTTGCTCCCGAAAGCGATGCGTAGCCGTTTGCGGTTCCGAGGTTTCCTCCGTCGGAGCCGAAGCGAAGTTCAGGAGTGGACGTATTACCGGTTCGAGTCCAAATTTGCATTACGCTGGTCATGGCATCGGAGCCATACAAGGTGCTTTGAGCGCCGCGGACGAATTCCATGCGATCGGACTCGGTGAGCGGAAGCGTCCCAAAATTAAAAGTGCCGCCAGGTTCGTCAACCACAACTCCGTCCACAATAACTTTGTTGTAACGCGAATCCCCGCCTTCCACGAAGAGGCTGGAAATGCCCCCGCGCTGCCCTGACGAATTTACAACTGCTCCCGGCAAAAAGCGTAGCGCGTCTTCGGCTGCTATTGGATTTATAGCCTGAAGTTGTGCGGCATTCAACGTCTCGACGTCAGCGCCTGCCGCTTCGGAAGGAACGGGGGTGCGAGTCGCCGTCACAGTCACGGTTTCTGCGGCGGAAGCGAGGTGCAGCTTTACAGTTACAACTGCGGGCAGGAGGGGAGCATTGGCTTTTTCAGAAGCGAGGCCCGGCGCCAGAACACGGATTTCGTATTTGCGTGAAGGCTCCACGGAAAAGACGATCAAGCCTTCCGCGGAAGTGAATCCCACGGCTGCCGGCTTTTCCTGATTGATCGGGAACAATTCAACCTGCGCACCGGCAACCGCTGCCGATTGTGGATCCAAAACTTTAATTTTGAGATCAGCTGCAGACGCAGCCGCTGAGAGAACAAGCAAGCAACTGAATATTTGAAAGAACCGCATGCACTCCTCCTTTGACACGCGAAAGGGGTTTGTATTGGCGGTTCGCGCCGGTCTCCTGGCTTCGCGAGTAAGGACGCTTCTCTCTGGGACTATTCCAGCGTTCAGCATCCGGACACTACAACCGGCCTTCCCAGAGTTTTTGCTCCCCGGTGGACGGCTGCAAGTTTCCTCGCTTACAGTTGCGCGGCAGCGCGGGATTTACACCCGCTTCCCAATCTCATCGCATGATGAGAGTGCGCGAACCAAAAAGTTGTGAAAGAGCGAAATCCGATGCACGAAATTTAATCGCGCAATGATGAAAAGTCAAACTATTGTACTCGTCCATTAGATTTGTGCCAGTTTCATTCCTTTCGTTGAGATGAGACCTGGCGCAAGAATTGTTGCAGGATTAAACCGCCTAACGGCTGGTCGGCGCGCAGATTTTCTCCCTTGGAGCCCCCGATTGAGCTTTTCATTTCGAGCGTGCAGGTGAGGACTGCGAAAAACTCCTCGGGACGCTGGTACTCAAAGGCTCCGGGATCAGAACCCAAATACACAGGTGTTTGCCAGAGATGG
>CAVREG010000005.1:0-232500 GCA_963720075.1 uncultured Acidobacteriaceae bacterium
AACCCAGTTGGGATTTCCACCCTTGCGAAAGCAAGAGTGGGCCCGACCCCCGTTGCAGATAAGCTACTCTCGCTCTTTTTGTCAGGTGGATTACCGTCGGCGAAGGAGTCCCTTTGCCGAGGCCTCGGATCCAGGTGGTTCACGGAACGGTTCCACAGAAATGCGCTCGTAACACACTTCCAGCCCGGTCAGGTATTCTGTACCGCCCGGCAATTGAAGGACTACGCTGTCACCCGCTGCCGACTTCATCAACGCGCGCCCCAGAGGTGACACCCAACTGATGTGGTTGCGGTTGAGATCGATTTCGTCGGTGCCCACGATGCTCACCACTCGCGATACTCCCGCGGCATTGGCATAGCGCACGGTCGCCCGAAGAATGCCCTGGTCGCCGCCTGCCCTGCTCGCGGACCTTCCGGGTCCACCACTTCCGCGGCTTCGATTCGCTTCGTGAGAAAGCGAATCCGCCCATCAATCTGCCGCAGCCGCCGCTTGCCGTATTGATAGTCGGCGTTTTCACTGCGATCGCCGTTGCCGGCAGCCCACGCCACCACCTCCGTCACGACCGGACGTTCCCTCTTGAGCAGAAACCGGTGCTCATCTTTGAGGCGCTCCAGCCCGCTCGGAGTTATGTAGTTTTTGACTGGCGTCGCGGGCTCGTCCGCTTGCGGTTTTCTCGTAAACCCTTTTCGCATCTCGTGATTTTTTCACGTTTTCCATTTATTTGTTTGGCGTCCCGGGCGGGATTTGCCGGATGTTCGCGCTCAACGACTGGAGCTTCGTGATGATCTCGCCCGCCTGCTGGTGATCAATCTCGCCTGAGAGCAGGCGGTTCAGGACTCGCGTCAGAGCGCGCTGTACGGATTCGGCGCCTTTCAGCGGCGCGGATTCGAACCAGCGCTGGCGGGTCCGCTCAGCAATTTTTCTCGCTTTTTGCCCATGCGCACGCTTATGGAAGTAGCAATATCGGGTACGGCGCATGGCGGGGAACCGCAGCGGGTGGTGTTGTCCATCCAGTGCTGGCATAAGGGGACGGCGGCCACCCCTACCCTCCCCATTTTGTAACGTATTTAAAAGTCATAGAGTTCGCGGGCTTTTACTGCCAACTACCGATTTCTAAGGAAGTTAAATCCTGAGTTCTTTGGAATCATGTAGTTGCCACCGCAGTTCACCTCATGGACTCGGGACGAGGTCGTCCTCTAGTCCTAGTGCTGGGACAATGATGGAATGATTCGGTGGTGGACGGCAAGGTCAGATGTCACAGGGTAGAAGCGACTGGCTGTTGAAAAGTGTTTTGTGGGTGAAGCGGAGATGCATCGGTCCTTCGCTGCGCTCAGGATGACAATTTTATTTTGATGGCCCGAGATTAACGCCAACGAGTGGGCGAAGCCGGGGCAGGCCGCGGATGCCTTAGCTTACACTCAAACCACATGCTCAACCGGGGATATGCCTATACCACAATCGTCAGAAGCAAACATCAGGGACGAACCGTGCTCTCACACTTGGCAAGCCTTTACCCACACTCAACATCAGAGGCTTGGCAACAAAATCTGAACAACCGCGAAGTGACCGTCAACGGCGTCACCGCGACCGGAAGCGAATTGCTCACTTCAGGCCAAACCCTTGTGTGGAACCGTCCACCCTGGATCGAACCGGACTGTCCTCAGCACTTCGAAGTCCTGTTTAATGATCCGCATCTATTGGCCGTCAACAAACCTGGCGGGCTGCCCACCCTCCCCGGCGGCGGCTTTATGGAAAACACGCTCTTGCGCCTGGTGCAAAAGCAAATTTCCAACGCAAACCCTGTGCACCGGTTGGGCCGAGCCACGACGGGCATCGTCCTCTTCGCCAAAACACCGCAGGTGGCCGCTAAACTATTTGCAAACTGGAACACATCCAGAATTCAAAAAATTTACCGAGCGCTGTCTCAAGGCATTGCCCAGCGCGATGCCTACGAAATTCTCACACCCATCGGACTTGTACCGCACCCGCGCATCGGTTCGGTGTGGGCCGCCAACCCAAGTGGCAAGCCGTCAAAGTCATTGGCGAAGGTGATCTCACGGGCGCCAAGCAGCACGGCGTCAAGCAGCACATCAGGCACCACAACATTTGAGGTAAGCCTAAATTCGGGACGCCCCCATCAAATCAGAATCCATCTGGCATCCATCGGCCATCCCCTGGTAGGCGATCCTCTGTACGGCTTAACCGGCCAGCCTCTTGAGAATCTCCCCGGCCTCCCGGGCGATGGAGGATATTTCCTGCACGCCCAATTTCTCAATTTCCAACACCCCATCACCGGAGAACAAATCAATCTTGAGGCAGCTTTGCCGGGCGGATTGTCATTGCAACAGTAGGGACACGGCGGGATTCATATCAGGGGTGGCCGAGGATGGCCCTAGATCTGTTTGTGCAAGCAATCGACATAAGGTCGGGCGACCCGCCCAAAGCGCGTGATGCCGGCGTCACGAATGCCCACCCACCCGTCGAACACCGCGACGGGTAGGGCAGCCGATTTGGTTATAGTGTTTAGGAAATCAAAGCATGCGGGACAAAAGGTGGGCCAGCCCCCATGAAGCGAGATTACGATTCAATCGGGGGCTTTTCTGTGACGAGTGAACATCCCCAGCCTTCGCAAAAAACGCGAAAGGCTGGGCCACCCGCCCACTCATTGAGCATGCCGGGTGCCCCATTCAATCGTGTTCTCCGCGATTGAGTGGGAATACAATCCGGGAAAATCGGGGATAGACGGGACGTTCACCGATTCCCTTGTATATTGGCAAGGACGGCAGATGGAAATTCATAAACGAAAGACGCTCGAAGATTTTCCCAAGTTTGTTGTGACTGGTATGCACCGTGGCACCACGTCCGACGCGGGTTATACGTCTTTCGAGCTTCAAGGTAGTTTTGACCGCAGACTTGAGGGTCCTTTCGAGCAAATTGTTGGGGATGCCGTTCCACGCTGGTTTTGGCTCTTGTTCGACCAGCGCGGATACCTCACCCCAATGCTGGAGTCTTTCGACAAAGAAGCAGGTACGGCAATTCTCAGTTGTCAGGAAAAAGAGGAACCACGAGTAGTCGGATTGGAATTGGCTTATCTCAGCCCCTACTGGCAGGCGTTCAATGTCTGGATGGTTCTCGACCCGACTTGGGGCTGGAGAAGGGAGCAGTTTAAGGGAACCGATGCTGTCGCCGAGGACTACGAATCGAAGGATGCATCAATCGTAGGAGGACGCGAGGTAAAGGTCTGGACGAAATTGGAACCAACGGGCGTAAGTGGTGGTCAGAGTAGACATTATCCGGCAACCGACCAAACCTTACCCGTTCGCTCCGGCACTCGACTAGTTCCGTCAGGGTGGGGTCACGAACACTGCGAGCTGTGCAATGAGCATATCGACGCTGGAATGTTCGGATATTGTGATCCGGGAGAGCGCTGGATGTGCCAGAAATGCTACGAGCGCTATGTAACGCGGCACGATCTGGCCTTCGTGGACGAACTCTAAGATTTGCGGGTCGTTCTCGTGCGAGCGACCATCCTCGGCGTTGTTGCATTTGGGAGCACTTGGGGGCGTCCTACCTAGTCAGAGTACCTCCAGCGCCCTTGGAGTGCGCACAATCTGACTAACGGGGCAAACCTTCAATAATCCAACGCCCTCATTAACCGGCAATTTTCTTGCCGGGCTACACTGGAAGAGGCACCGTTTTTGCTAGTTGCTCCTTCTAAATGATCTCTTTCTCAAACATCAAATAAGTAGTATGGCAAGCAGTTGCTCTTCGTGGATGCTTCGTTTCAGTTGAATCCTGGCGAAAAAGTAGGACTGGTCGGTCCCGAAAATTCGGGGACAGACGGAACGTTTCCCTTGCCTATCTAAAACGACCTGCTTGACATCCCAATCCGCTAGTTTACGATTAAATCAGGAAGCAAGAGCCCATGAGTGATCTTCGAAGCCAACTAGTGAATCTCTCCGCCGCGGAAAAAGTGGACCTACTGGACGCGGTATGGGAGAGCCTTGAAGCCGACGCGCAGTCGCTGACCGAAACACAGCGGGCAGAGTTGGACTCCCGCTTGGCCCGGCATGAAAAGAATCCTTCCGATGTCATTCCCTGGGAAAAAGTGCGGGCAGGCCTATTCCATAAGCCATGACACTTTCGGTAGTCTGGCTGCCTGAAGCCGATGCCGACCTGCAAGAAGCACGTGCGTGGTACGACAACGTGCGACCCGAACTGGGCGAGCGCTTTGCTTACGCGGTAGAAGATACCGTTGAGACAATTTCTGAAGGCCCGCTGCAATTTCCAGCTGTTCATCGCAAAATTCGCCGCGCCGGGGTGAGGCGCTTTCCTTACGGCATCTTCTTTGAGATAGAGGAATTCAGAGTTGTTGTGATCGCTTGCTTGCATGGCAGGCGTGATCCTCAGCGGTGGAAGGTACGTGGTTGATCGCTGAGAAATACAATTTCCCTCTTTCCAACGACCCGCCGGGTGGCTTCGTTTTGTTCCAGGTACCAACTGATGGAAGACTTGAGTTCCGCGAGTGCAGATGGGTGAATGTCCAGAGACTTAGCGGCCATTGAGGAGGGCAGTAACCTGGCGTCGCGCCTCTGCCCATGGAATTGGTTTTACTTTGCCGGAATCCAGTTCCTCGATGCGTCTCGCAATTTCGTGTTTCCATGCTTCCTCGACTGATGGGTCAACGGTATCGTCGAGGCTTTCCAGCAGCGATCCAGCCAAAGCAGCACGGGCTTCCGGCGGGAGAGCCAAGGCCTTTTTTAAGAGTTCGGAAACGTCTGGACTCATGGGACTATTTTACGCCCAGCAAGCAAATCGCGAGAAAACGCGGAAGCTAGGTGCGGTTTGGGACGGGTATTGGTCGTCACGTGTAGTTCCACCGACGCCAAAATGTGTTTTACAATTAAGCCATGCAGGAGCCATTTACACGCGACCGCATTATCGAGGCTCTCCAGGCGATGCCGCCAAGTGCCACCATCGACGATGCTATTGAGCGGCTCGTATTTTTGGCCAAAGTCGAAACCGGGTTGGCCGAGCTTGATGGGTCCCAGGGCATTCCGCACGATCAGGCCAAGCATCGCTTCGGACTCTAGTGCGCATTCTATGGTCGCCACAATCGCTGCGCGATCTTGACGCTATCCACGAAATACACATCGCTAAAGATTCTAAACATTATGCAGGTCTGAGCGTTATGCAAGTTTGACCATGGCGCGCATCTTTTCTGCCGTCGAGCAATTGATCCAGTTCCCGCACTCGGGACGTATTGTTCCGGAGAGAGATGAACCTGAAATTCGCGAAGTCATCGTTGGACGTTTTCACGTGGTGTATAGGGTTCAAGATAAGCTGATTGAAGTCGCAACTGTTTTTAGGTCAGCAAGGGAATTCCGAGAAAAATTCTAGGGTATGCGACGGTGGCCCATCCAAAGCTTGCCCTGAGCCTGTCGAATGGGCCCGGGCCACACAGAAGAGTCGCCGTGCGCCGGTTGAATCCTTCAAAATGATTTCTTTCTCAAACATCAATAAGCAATATGGCAAGCAGTTGCTGTTCGTGGATGCTTCGTTTCAGTTGAATCCCGGCGAAAAAGTCGGACTGGTCGGTCCCAACGGGGCGGGCAAGACAACGCTCTTCCGTGTGGTGGTCGGCGAGGAAACTCCCGACGAGGGCGCGGTCTCTGTCCCCAAAAAGTTGACGATCGGCTACTTTCGCCAGGACGTCGAGGAAATGACATCGAGGAAATGCAGGGCCGTTCGGTTCTCGATGAAGCGATTGCAGGTAGCGGACGCGTCGGAGATCTCCAATCTCTACCCCGAGCTCGAAGCCTTGCAGCGGGAAATGTCCGACCCTGACAAGGCTGATGACATGGACCGCATCCTTGATCGCTTCGGTCACGTTCAGGAGGAGTACGAGCATTTAGGCGGTTACGCGCTCGAATCGCAAGCTCGTGAAGTGCTCCGTGGTCTGAGATTCAAAGACGGTCAGATTGACGGCGACGTGGGCGATTTCGACTACTCTCGTTCGCCGGAGTTCCGCTAAGTCTTGCGGAATGATGGTGGCCAGGGAGGGAGTTGAACCCCCGACGCCAGCCTTTTCAGGGCTGCGCTCTACCACCTGAGCTACCTGGCCACATTAGAATCCCTGATCAACTGCAAACGCCCTGCGAGTCGTGTGGAGACGCGCTGAATACCGGCGGGACTTCCTGGAAGCAGACGCGTGGAACAGCCCGATTATAGCAATCAAGCTTAATCCTCTCAACGAGGCGCCACGATATTTGCAAACTATAAATTATATGACCGAGTGCTAGCTGCGCTTCGCACAACTCCATCCAAAATCGTGAGTGCGGCTCGGTTCGATCCGAACCAGTAGGGAATCTCACGATAGTCATCCACGTCGAAGGCGACCAGGTCGGCGTCTTTTCCCGGTTCGATTGATCCTTTGCGATCCTGCAAGCGGAGCGACCACGCTCCGTTTATTGTTGCCGCAGTGATTGCTTCGGCGGGCGACATCTTCATTTGGGTACATGCCAGCGACAAAATAAAAGGCATGCTCACGGTCGGAGAGGAGCCTGGGTTGTAGTCGGTTGCCACCGCCACGGGCACGCCTGCGTCAATTAGTTTGCGCGAGGGAGGGAACCTGTCTAATCCGAGGAAGTAACTTGCTCCAGGCAACAGTGTTGCAACGGCGCGCCGTGCTGCAAGACGCCGGATATCGTCGTCGCTCACGAAATCCAAGTGATCTAACGATGCGGGATCGAATTCCAACAACGAGCCCAAGTGCTGGTTGCTCAGTTGGCAAATGTGCGCTCTGATTCCTAGCGAATGCTTTTGTGCAGCTCGAAAAATTCTTTCGCCTTCTTTCGCGGTAAAAGCTCCGCGCTCGATGAACACGTCCACAAACTGCGCAAGTTTTCGTCTTGCCACCTGGGGGATCATTTGATCGCAAATAAGATTGACATAATCGCCGCGGCAATTCGCGAACTCTCGCGGGACAACATGCGCACCGAGCAGCGTTGGGACAACTGTCCCCGGCCATCGGGATGCTGCATCGCGGATCGCTTCCAGCGATTTCAATTCGAATGCGAGAGTCAGCCCGTAACCCGATTTCGCTTCTACAGTCGTGGTGCCGTGATCGGCCATCTCATTGAGGACGTCTAGGATTTTCCCCGAGAGCCGCGCCTTGCTTGCTTTGCGCACATCTTCGAGGCTGGAACGAATGCCGCCGCCGGCTGTTGCAATCTGTTCATAAGTCGCGCCGGAAATTCGTTTCTCAAAATCTACGAGACGCGGGGAAATGAATGCGGGATGGGTGTGCGAATCCACGAAACCGGGAAGAACGACTTTATTCTTGCAATCAATTTCGAGGATTTTTCTTCGATTCTTCTTAACCCAGGGATCTCGCAGGGCGTCGTTAGTTTTCCCGACAGAAACAATTTTCCCGCTGGAACAAAGCACTGCGGCGTCTTTGATAATGCCAAGTTCAGAGAGCGCCGCCCCACGACGCGGTCCGGCGTGGTCGGAAGACGAGTCAAGAGTCAGCAACTGACCGATGTTTAGGAGAAGAAGGGAGCAATTGTCCGTTTTGATTTTTCTGCGCGTGCGGTCCATCTCCATCGCGCTTACCCCATTCCCAATTCATCCGCTGATTCGAGAGGTGTGCCGCACTGGCGGCAGATTACAGCGGAGCAATCTCCGCAGGTTAGCGGATTATTCACTTCGACGGCACACTTCGGGCAATAGAGTTCCGCGTTCGGGGGTTTCTGTGGATCGGCCGCTGTCACAATGGTAGGAATGTAGCACAGCGCTCAGCCGGCAAGTTCAATCTAATTCATTTCGGATTTCAGGCTCAAAGCGCGGCGGCCTGTTCACGCCGTCGGCCCTGAATCTCGATGAAGACATTCACCAGCGATACTGCTGCGGGTGTGACGCCCGGAATGCGCGACGCATGAGCGAGGGTGCGCGGACGGATCTTCAGCAGCGTCTCCTGCATCTCGCGGGACAATCCGCTGACAGACGCATAATCGAACCATTCGGGAATAGCGCGCTGTTCCGCCTTTTTCAGGCGTTGGATCGCGCGATCCTGCTGCACTAAATATCCTTCGTATTTGATTTCAGTTTCGACGGCTTTAAGTTCGTTCCGTTCAGAGGAGGAAATTGCACGCTCGTTATTGTCGTCACTGTTTTTCGAGACAAACAAATTAGGGTCGAGCTCGCGAAGTATTGGAACCAGATTTTCCATCGTAATTTCTGGACGCTTCAAGAACTGTGCGCAGGTTTGGCCGACCGAGGATTGCAGGTTGCTGTCGGGAACGCCTGCCGAGCTTTGCTCGGCTGGGGGAACGGGGACGTCCGCCCCTACGTGGTTTGTGTCAGTGTGCCTGATTTTTCCCAGTAGCGTCGGAGTCAACCGCGTCTTTTCCAGGAGCTGCTTTAGTGATTCCATGCGTTCTTGCTTAGCCAGATAATCCGCCCATGAGGAGTCAGATATTAATCCGATTGCGCGGCCGTGCGGCGTAAGGCGGCGATCGGCGTTATCAATCCGCAGATGCAAGCGAAACTCCGCGCGTGATGTGAACATGCGATAAGGCTCATTTGTCCCTTTGGAAATCAAATCGTCAATCAGAATTGCGGTGTAGCCCTCGGTACGGTCGAGAATCAGCGGCGGTTCATCTTTGACTTTCAGCGCGGCGTTAATTCCCGCCATCAAGCCCTGGCAGGCTGCTTCTTCGTAGCCACTGGTGCCGTTAATTTGCCCTGCGAGAAATAGTCGAGAAATTTTCTTGGTTTCGAGCGTGCGATCGAGTTCGGTCGGGTCTATTGAGTCATATTCAATTGCATAGCCGGGGCGAAGCATTTCAGCGGACTCAAGGCCCGGAACGGATTTGAGAATCTCCATCTGAACTTCTACCGGCAGCGACGTGCTCATGCCATTCACGTAAATCTCATGCGTGTTGATGCCTTCCGGCTCGAGAAAAAGCTGATGTGTGATCTTGTCGGGGAACTTTACGATCTTGTCTTCGATAGAAGGACAATATCGCGGCCCGATAGATTGAATCTGGCCACTATACATCGGCGAACGATGAACGTTCTCGCGAATGATGCGGTGAGTCTCTGGCGTGGTCCATGCGATGTAGCAAGGCACCTGCGAATCGTGATGAGCGACGCGTTTGGTGCGGAAACTGAAGGGAGTGGGATCGGCGTCGCCGGGCTGGAGCTGGAATTTCGACCAGTCAATGCTGCGTCCATCCAAGCGCGGCGGCGTGCCAGTCTTGAGGCGGCAACCGCGCAGACCAAGTTTCTTCAAGGACTCTCCTAGCAGGATAGCCGCCGGTTCACCTGAGCGGCCCGCGGGATATTGCTGCTCGCCGCAGTGGATGAGTCCGTTGAGAAACGTGCCAGTCGTGATGATGACGGCTTCCGCGCCCACCGTGCGGCCGTCGCGAAGGCGAATGCCGCGGATGGTGCGGTCATCTGCCGACCTTTGCTCGGCTGGGCAGGTGAAGACACCTGCCCCTACGCGGTCTTCGATAATTAAATCCGCGACTTCGGCTTGCTTGATTTTTAGATTCGGCTGCGATTCGAGAACTTCGCGCATCTTGAGGCGGTAGGCCTGCTTGTCGCATTGGGCGCGCGGAGACCATACAGCCGGGCCACGAGAAGTATTCAACAGCCGGAATTGGATGCCGACGGCGTCGGTGATTTCGCCCATGATGCCGCCAAGAGCGTCCACTTCGCGAACGAGATGCCCCTTGGCAATGCCGCCGATCGCGGGATTGCAAGACATCTGCGCGATGAGATCGGCGTTCAAAGTATAAAGCGCGGTCTTCAGACCCAGGCGAGCGGCGGCCATCGCGGCTTCGCACCCGGCGTGGCCGGCGCCGACGACGACAACGTCGAAATTTTCGGTGAACTGCATTGAGGGTGCGTTCCTGCGGATGACCGCAATAACAGAGGTCTATTCTAACAACTATGAGCACTTGCCACTGCGTGAAGGGTGATTACTGCGATCCGCCGATATCCGTGAATACGGCATCTTGCCATTCTGAAGACGGGAAATACCAATTGCTTGCGCCCGCTTCGTGATTATTTCCCCCAGATCCGTAGGGAACCGTGGACGAGCGCCAATAATCCATTCCGATTTGCAGCAACGCTCCCGGCGAAATCTTGACGCGAACCTTCACCGTACAGCCTTCGAGCTTGCCGGGGGGCAAGTTCGCCCGGGGAGATGCACTCCAAAAATGCCAAACGCGGTCGGCACGCTGGCCGACATTCAGCAAAACTGTGCGATCAATCGCCGAGTAGTGCAGCGGAATAGGCTCATGCAGGTCGGTAGCGAACCAAGGCTGGCGCTGGTAAAGCCCTCCTCGCACGTTGCCGACGTCGTCATTCATGATCACTTTCTTCCCGTCCATGAGACAAGAGAGTTGTGTAGAAGCAATCTCTACGACTGCTGATTTGTAGTCGGGCACACGAGTATCTGCGATCGCGATGCCCCAGAGCAGTGCGGACTTGAAGTCAGCCGGGCGAGGCGAGACGTTAATGTATCCTGTCGCGAATTTTACTTCGCGAGGCACACGGGAGTCGCGAGGAATTTCCTGGCGGCGGGATTGTCCAACGGCAGAAAGGAAAACAAAAAAAGCGATTGAGCTTACACTCAGATGGAACAGGAAAGAGCGCATTTTAAAGAGAGACTCGAACAGGGAAATTATGCTCTGAGGGCTCGCGCGCAACGCCAGCAAAAATATTAAAGACAAAGAGTGGTTCCCGGATCGGGATTTGTGGCTGGATCCTGAGGTCGGACGAATCAGTTGCTCATCGTTTCGAGGATTGCGCCCCTCCAACTTGTGACTATTTTCCGGGTCTCGTATCATGTGGGCTAATCAAGACTCCTGCGGAGGCAATGCATATGGTGAACACTGAGAAATTTTTCCACGAACTTGATGCAGGTATTGCAAAGTATGATTTGCTCTGCCATCCGTTTTATAAAGCTTGGAGTGCGGGCGAACTCCGCCGCGAAGATTTACAAGCCTATGCGAAGGATTACTATCATCACGTCGAGGAATTTCCTGAATATCTGGCTGAGTTGGCTGTCCGATTCGATGACTCCGAACTTCGGCGCGCGGTCTTGGCGAACTTGGCCGATGAAAAGAGCATGGCCGACGGATCCGGAAAAGCTTATCCCGCTCATTCCGAATTGTGGCTGGATTTTGTGGAGGGTATGGGCGCAACGCGCGAAATCCAAGGTCACGTGCCGCATCCTGCGGTGAAGCGTCTCACGGATTTTTTTCATAACATGGCAAGTCAGGGGACGCCGGAAGAAGCACTGGCTGCGTTCTATGCTTATGAGGTCCAAGTGCCGCGCGTTGCCACCGAAAAAGCGCGGGGATTGAAGGAAATGTATGGCGCCAGCGAGAAGACTTACGGATATTTTACGCTGCACGCCACGGCAGACGTATTTCACGCAAATGTGTGGCGGCAGCAATTAGGCAAATGCCTGGAAGGCAACCCTGAATCCGCTGAAAAGGCGCTGGGCGCCGGAGAGAACGCGGCGCAGGTTCTTTGGCAAGCACTCGACGGAATTGATGAGACCCGGAATGCCAGACTGGCGGTAGCATAGAGACGTGCCGCAATTGCCCGTGGAAAAAGCAGATTCAGCCAATGACTTCATGAGTCATTGGCTTTACTATTGTTGCGAACATTAATTCACGGACGAGAATTAATTTCCCCGTCACAAGTTAGATAGAGCCACAATGTCAGAGGTCGCCAGCCGCCCCGAAATTGAAACCGCCGCACCATCTGAAAAACCGTCGGCGGAAGTGTATGCCGTGTTCGGTGCGGAGCCCGAAGTTTTGGCCTACGCGATGGCCAAGTACTCTCGCTCGGCGCTCTCGATGAAAGAGTCGCTGAAAGAAATCAGCCAGCAGAAGGCGGAGAAATTTCTCAATACTTTTTACTTTCAGTACGGCCACCGCTCGATCGCCGATCTCGCACACATCGCGATGGCGATTGAGCGGTTGTCCATTTTGGCGGCGATTGCGGTAGCCGATGAGCAGCGGTGGGATGGCCAGGAGCGTTCGACGCGCTATCAGGACTTCAAAAAGAGTGGCTACTTTTCTCCCGATTTTGGCGCGGATGAGCATTCGCAATGCCTGTACCTGACGACCATCGAAGGACTATTCGCGGAATATGAATCCCTTTCGGAACGCATGTTTCAATACCTCGCCGGCATCACCCACAAGCCCGAGGAGATGAAGCAAGAAGCCTACGAACGCACTCTGCGCGCAAGAGCATTTGATTTCTCGCGATATCTGTTGCCGCTCGCTGCGAACACTTCTTTAGGCGAGATTGTCAACGCCCGCACCCTGGAGACGCAGATCGCGCGATTGCTCTCTCACACTCATTCTGAAGTTCGCTCTCTGGGAGAGTCGCTGAAGCGGGCCGCGACAACAGCTGCCTACAACGTTCATCACGAATCGGTCACGGGATTGGTAGAGCGCATAAGAGCAATTTCGCCGGAACTCGGCGAGCAGGCTTCGCAGGAATTGCTGCGGGAGATCCGGGTCGCGCCGACGCTGGTCAAATATGCGAACTCCAGCTCCTACGAAATTGAAACTCGACGGGATTTGCGGCAAGTCGCGACTGAGCTGATGGGAAACGTGGCGATTGCTTCTGCTCCCATGGTTGATTTGCTGGACGAAGAACCGCTCGAAATCGAGTTGGCGGCGACGCTGATTTATGAACACAGTCATTATTCTTATCGCCAGATTCGGCAGGCGGTCGAGGCAGCGGGAGAAGCCATTCGACGTGAAATTATTGATATGGGATTGCGGCATCGCGGACGCCACGACGAAATGCAGAGGGCATTTTGCGCGGGACAGCAATTCCGCTTCGATATTCTGATGGATATCGGCGGCTTCCGGGATATGCATCGCCATCGCAGATGCATACAAATCGGCCAGGAGTTTACGACCAAGCATGGTTCCGACGCGCCGGATGAACTGGAAGCGGCGGGGGTTCGAAAACATTACGATGAAGTCATGCAGCGCACGGCGGCTTCTGTCGAGGAATTATCTCAGCGGCGAACGCCGGAAGACTCGCAATATGCAATTCCACTGGGTTTCCGCAAACGAACTCTTTTCAAAATGGACTTTGCCGAGGTTGTGTACATCTCCGAATTGCGCACGGGACCCGCAGGGCACTTTTCTTACCGCAAGGTCGCGTATGAAATGTATGAAGCGGTCGCGAGAAAATATCCTGCCTTAGCGAAGTATTTGCGAGTGCACGACGTTAAGGAACCGGTGGATTTGCTGAAGCGCTGAACGAATAGGACTTCTATCTATTCGAATGCATGGGTCCTTCGTTTCGCTCAGGATGACACTGACGCGGGAACTACCAGCGGACGTTCTATGCGTTCACCACGTGCATCATGCTCTCCCGGGTAAAATCCTCCGCGCACCGAAAAGCGCAGTGTCAGTAGATGCGGATCAGAGGCTTGCCGGATTCGGTAACATTTCCAACGTACCTGGCGGGAACTCCGATGTCGTTCAGGTCGGAAATGAGCTTTTGGGAGTCGCCAGCCGCAATCGAGATCAGCAATCCACCTGCGGTTTGCGGATCAAAGAGAATCGCTTTGAGATCGTCAGGAATATCCTTCTCATAACCAACCACGCACTGCGCGAACTCGCGGTTGGCGTTTAGGCCACCAGGAATGTCTCCGGCGCGAACACATTCGAGCGCGCCAGGGAGCAGTGGAATTGCATCCGAAAATAGATGCAAGGAAACCTCGCTCGCTATGGCGATTTCGCGGGCATGCGCTATGAATCCGAATCCCGTAACGTCCGTCATCGCGTGGACCGCGTATCCCTTGCTGGTTATAACCTCCGCAGCCTTTTTGTTGAGAGTTGTCATGGACTGGATTGCCGCTTCTATCCACTCCGGTTTCGCTTTGTGTTTCTTTATTGCGGTGCAGATGACTCCGGTCCCCAAGGCCTTCGTGAACAGCAGATGATCGCCCGGTCTTGCGCCTGCGTTGGAGAGCACTTTCGCCGGATCAATCATGCCCGTGACCGAATATCCAAACTTCATTTCATCATCGCGAACACTATGTCCGCCAATAACGGAGCAGCCAGCTTCCATCATTTTGGAGAGCCCCCCGGCCAGTACTTGCTCCAGAACCTCCAGGTCCCCATCCGCCGGAAAGCAAACATGCGCGAGCGCCGTGATGGGACGCCCGCCCATCGCGTATACGTCACTCAATGCGTTGGTGGCGGCGATCTGGCCGAACGTGAAGGGGTCGTCCACCATCGGGGTGAAGAAATCCACCGTCTGCACCAGCGCCGTTCCAGGTCCGATTTGATAGACCCCCGCATCATCAGCATGATCGAAACCTACTAAAACATTGGGATCGGTCTGTTTCGGCAGCTTCGCGAGCACGCGATCGAGCATTGCAGGGCTCAGCTTGGACGCGCAACCGCCAGATTTGACGGTCTCTGTCAACCGAATTGGCTTGGTCACCTGCATTTGTGGCGCGGGCGCCGTCGCCCGCGAGTTCTTTACCAATACTTAGCTAAAGGTCCAGAACTACCTTACTTCAGCGAAACGTCCGTGACGCTTATGTCAGGGTAGGCGCGATTCCACTCGGCGCTGACGTGCTCAAAGGTAAGGCGGAGTTCTTTGATTTGCCCAGGAGCCAAGGGCGTTTTGCTCAAATCGCGCGTGTCGGGATACGGACCGCTTCTATCAAGCAAGAACAGCGGAACATCTTCCGCCTGAGCAACCTGTCCCATGGAATCATGAAAAACCACGTGAACCGAAATATGCGTGACAGTCTTGTCGCCGCTGTTGGTGACCATTCCATCAATGTATGTGAAATTGGCTCCGACAAAATTCTGCGCTTCGCCCATCTTCAGGTCTGAGATTTTAATGCTCGCAATATAGGGTTGCGGAGGTGCCGGCGGCTTAGACTTTGTTCGCAATAGAAGAGCGGCAATCGCGACTGCCACCACAACAAGACCTATCCCAAGAATCACCGGCCGCGAGATGGACTCCCGCTCAGCAGGAGATGGCTCCATGAATCCGCCCATGGAAGGATTGTACTATTGCGATGCCGCCGCTAAAGCCCGGAGGAAAGATGCCTTCCATAGTCCCGCATAAAAAACTTTGATATAACTCATAAGCTCTTTCGATTTGTGCGAGGGGCTAACTCTCAGTACCCTATTTCGTCGCTTTAAGTCCAAACCTAGAACGGCGGCGCGGCCGATTCCGTTGCCAGATCATAAGGAGATCAATGTCAAACGAACTGCGGAATTTTTTAGCACTCTCGTACGAAGAACTGGAAGACTTGAATCTTGAGGCAAAAGAGCAGCGCATGAGGCGTGTTGCTCCCGGCAAAATTCAGGAAGCCAGGCTCAAATACCTCACCGACGAGAAGCGCATTAAGGCCGTCACGGTGCTCTTCAGCGACCTCGAAGGCCGCTTGCACATGCTGGATTATGACAAGAAATTCCTGATCAAGAGTTGGGACAACCTCACCTTCGACGGTTCTTCCATTCGCGGCTTCACGGCGCAAAGGGAAAGCGATCTTCGCCTCGGAATAGATTGGTCGGCATTTTATTGGGCTCCGGCTGATTTTTTTGGTACCGGCAAAGTGCTGGTCTTTGGCGAAGTCATTGATAAGGGCGGCTCTCCTTACGCCGCCGACATCCGTGGCGTATTAAAGGGTTTCGCACAGGAGCTCTATAAAGACGAGGGTTACACGCTCAATGCCGCGAACGAGATTGAAGGATTTTTGTTCCAGGGCGCCGACGCGGAACAAAGCTACCATGAAACCGGGAAGTTCGAATACGTGAATACGGGCGGCTATTACCATTCGCTGCCTGGTGATCCGCTGCGCAAGTTTATTGATACCACCGCAGAAGTGCAGCGCGCCATGGGCTTCCAGAACGAGAAAGACCACCCTGAGGTCGCGCCTTCACAGTTTGAAATTAATTATGGATACGGCGAAGTCGTGGCTGCAGCCGATCAAATCCAACTATACAAACTTATTTGCCGCCAGGTTGCGACTAGCTTGGGGATGACCGCTTCTTTCCTCCCCAAACCCGTGGTCGGGGTGAACGGCAGCGGCATGCATACCAATGTTTCGGTAAGCAAGGGCGGCAAGAATCTGTTTTGGGATCCGAAGGGCGAAGAGAAGCTCAGCAAACTGGGATGGTCATTTGTTGACAAAATTCTCACGCACGGTCTGGACATCTGCCTTTTGCTGAATCCCAGCGTCAATGCGTACCGGCGCCTTGATCCTCACTTCGAAGCGCCGAATCAATTGAAGGCTTCGGCGGTGGATCGGGGTTCGATGATAAGAATTCCGATTGGAAACGATAGGAGTATGCGCGTGGAAGTTCGCTCGGTTGCGCCGGATGCGAATCCTTATTTGGTGCTTTATTCGATTTTCAAGAGCGGGCTGGGCGGCGACACCGCGAAAATTAAAAACCTCCGCCAAGCGGAACGCTATTTACCGGACAACATCTACTCCGCGCTTGATCTGTTCAAGGATTCGACATGGATAACCAAAATTCTCGGTGAAGATGTAAAAGGACGCTATGCCGATTTGAAGCTGGTCGCGGCAGACCGTTGTCCGCGTGCCCTAGGCACATTCGTCAAAGCGCCGGAAGTTCAATACCACCACGAAGTCTATAACCAGTTCATCTGGAATCTGTTTTAGATTGTCAGGAGGCTGGCTCGGCCTTCCTTCTCATCCTACTTCCGAGTCCTGCCCTCGTCTCTCCCGCCTTGGGAGAGATAGGGCAGGAAATTTTGTCTACACATCGTCGAACCGCCCGCCATTTTTTTAAAACTATGTCGTTGATCGGGCTGGTTAGAGACCAGTGCGAGCGATAACTAGTATCCTTGCCAGATCGTCATCGTCCAATTCCAGCCAGGTGGTGTATTGACCGAGGCGTACAGGAGATTGCTGCTTGAGGGGAAGCCCGACCTGTCGGTATCGCCATTATAGGAACCGGAATATTTCGATTGTGTGGTTTGCTATTTGTCTCGCGAGTCTGTTCGTCTTTCCCAATCTCATCATTGCGCAGAGCGCCAGGATTCAGGGAGTTGTCGCTGACCCCCAAGGAAGCGCAGTCGTTCGCGCGGCGGTCAGCCTCACAAGGCTGCATGAGAAGACGGTTCAGCGGACTCTCACAGACGCCGAGGGTCAGTTTTATTTTAGCAATCTCGGCCCAGGAAAATACGCGCTCAAGATGGTCGTTTCAGGATTTGAGCCCGTCAGTCGAACTCTTTTTGTTGGCAGCGCCCAGCCTTTGATCGTCAACATTCAGCTAAAGATCGCGCTCAACCAGCAAACAGTCACAGTGACAGCAGATGTCAAAGCGGGCGACATTCTTGCGCCGGACCCAGCACAGCGAGTGCTGATTCGGCAGGAGACGCTGGACGCGAATCCTGGACGACCGGGAGCTCCGGTCTCGATTCCAGGCCTCCCCGTTGAGACTGCGTCGGGAGGTATCAAGGCGCCGCAGTATTTTGCGCCGGGTGTGGCAGGAGATCATGGCGAACCGATTGCGCAATACACTCAGGTAGGAAACTATCTTCTCCCTAATAATCTTTCGGCAAACGCGCACGGAAATGGATATGCCGACCCTAATATTCTGGTGCCGTCGGTGATTGAAAGCGTGCAGACAGATGGAGGCGCTTTCAATGTGCGGGAGGGAAATCACTCCGAAAATCTCGCCGCAACCTATGGACTGCGTTCAAAACTGGAGCCTTTCTTTACACTCACCGGGGATTACCGTGATCTGGATTTGGTGGCCGGCTGGAGCCCAGCGTCAGACAGCCATTCCTGGATCACTTTCCAAGCTTCGTATGGCAATGGATTTTTGGATCGGCTTGAGCATCGGCAACAGTACAAGTTCAATGCGTATCGTCTCTTCAAGCACGGCGCGCACGCTCTGACTCTCTTCGCCGTCGGTTACTACGGCTTCTCGTTTGTGCCGGGACTGACTCCGCTGAACATGCCGAGCCTGCACGACACGATTGATCCGCGACAGAAGGATCAGACGCACACCGGATTAATTGCCGCGAACGATGTCTGGCCTCTGACATCCAAGCAACAGTTCTTATTCTCAGGATTCTTTCGAACTTACAACTTGGCGCTCGACTCAAACTTCGGCGATGGATTGATTCGACAAAGCGAATTCCGCACGGTGACCGGCGGCAACGCAACTTATACGAACAAGCTCGGTGAAATGTTGACTGTGCTAGCAGGGTTGGATTACCAGCGTGATGCTCCGCGCCGGCTGGATCTGGACCATTACACTTCAACCAACCCTACTGTCTATGGTCCTTTTCAGAAGGTGACAGCCAACAACGTCACTATTGGCGATATAGCTCCGTATATCGCCCTGGATGGCTTGTTGGCGCAGCACCTGCATTATTACCTGGGATTTCGACGCGATGAAATTGGTTTTAATAATGCTGATCTCCTTGCTCCCGCTCACTCATTCGACCGATGGATTGGTGTAAACAATCCGAAGGCTACGTTATCCTTTCTCCCGAGCGACCACTTTCCACTTCCCACGATGTCCGTGAGCGCCGGTGAGGCGTTTTTCACTAATGACCCGCGGATCGGGACTGGTGCCAGCCAAGGCACATTAGTAAGTCGCGCGCATTCCTATCAAATGGTGGCAAGCAAGACACTGGCTGGAACAGAATTGCGGCTCACGCTCGGTCATGTAACTACTGAGGCTTCGCTCGCAAAAATTGATCCCGACACCGGGCTGCAATTCGACGAAGGACCAGGCCGATTGCGCTATATGACGGCATCTGCGCGCCGGTATATTCGAGGTGCTATGTTACAGGCGTCCTTCTCAAAAGCAGACGCGAGAGATCTGTCAACGGGAGATCCCACGCCTGAGGCTCCGCGTACGATTCTGGACATTCTTGGAACCGCGGATAGGCTACCTCTTCACCTCCATGCGAGAAGCGAGTTCGAATACGTCGGCGCGAAGCCGCTGGGAGATGGTTTCACGGGCGTCACCGTGAAAGAACTTCGCCTCGCTCTTCTGCGGCCGTTCGCAAACGGAAAAATGAGTCTGGGAATGAATTTTCTCGTTGCCGGCGGCTACACGGGCCAGACAACAGAAGTGCTGGCGCTTCCAGAAGACCAGGCTCCATTCGAGCGAATTGTAGGAGTAAGGCTGCCCTCCTATGTGAGCCTCTCCTATACATACCGCTTCGGGGCCCGAGGATCACACCAATAAAGAAAGGGACGGCCGCGAAGGGAATGCCCAATAAATTTGCAGCGCTCTTATACGGGAACCGTGACCCTCACCAGGGTGCCATGGTTACCAGAAGATATTTCCAGCTTTCCAGCCAGTTCGCTGACGCGCTCGCGCATTCCGGAGAGACCGACTCCAGGTTCAGTCCTCTTTCGTCCAAAGCGATCCACTAGAGTTGAAGACATCCCCTGACCGTGGTCTCGCACTTCAAGAAAAATTTCGACATTATTTCTCCCAAGACGTACCTCTGCCCCCTGGCTGCCTGAGTGACGGTGGATATTAGTAAGGCATTCCTGGAGCACGCGAAAAAGCGCAGTTTCGACCGACTGTGGAAGGCGTCCCAGGTTCGGGTCAATATCCGTTGTCACTTTGATTCCGCTGCGACTAGCAAAGCCCTCTATGTACCACTGCGCAGCTGAAATTAAACCCATTTCATCGAGCAATGGGGGATGTAAGAGGTGAGAGAGAGTTCGAGTTTCGGTGATACAACGTTCCAATATCTCATCGGATTCTGACCATCGCTCATCGGTGCTGCGTGCTCCTCCCTGCCTGATCAGCGCTAGCGTCATTTTTAAGCCAGCGAGGTACTGCCCAAGGCTATCGTGCAGCTCCCGCGCGATTCGGCGCCGCTCTTCGTCCTGCGCCCGAAGTAATCGGGATGACAGGTCGCGCAATTCCTTCGTTCCTTTCTGGAGCGCTTCTTCAGTTCGCTTGAGTTCGCTAATGTCGAAGCCGACACCGTGAATGAACCATGGTTGCCCATCCTCTCTGCGCACCATTTTTGCTTCGCATTGGAACCACACTACTCTGCCGTCTTTTGCGATAACACGGTATATGGATTTTAGTGGCTCGCCAGAAAGAAACATCTGGGCTGCATCAACACTCCAGCGTTGTTTATCGTCGGGGTGAATCTGTTGGTACCACCGAATCGGATCCTCGAGCCATTCTTCCTGGGAAAAGCCGAGCGCCAATTCGATTTGAGGGCTAACGTAAGCTTCCCCGACCCTTCGGTCGAGGTACCCGACAAAAATGACGGCAGGAATCTGCTCAACCAGAACCCGATACATACCCTCCGGTGTCGGCTCGGGTCCTTCTTTATCGCCTTCTCGATGACCTTCTCCATAGTGCAAGTGCAGAGGGGTAATGGAAGGAGCAGTACCGTTGAGAAATAAAGACGCTAGCTTTCCGAGAATGGCCTCTGCTTCCGCTTCGCTAGATAGCTCGCTTTTTGCCGGGACCGAATCCGTGCCGTGCCGTGTTGCGTCTGAGGGCTCTGCCATTCATTTAGGCCTACGGCGCCAGCTCGGCTCCTTGTTTAGCGAAGATTGAGTGAACTTGCGTAGCGCGTGAATCGCCTTCCCATAGGTCTGAATCGCATGCGAGGAAAGCAGCGAGCCTGGCGGTTGATTCATGAACGGCATAAACTTGTCTGGAAACCCGGGCATGGTGCAACCGATGCAGATGCCACCTACGTTTGGACAGCCGCCAATGCCAGCCATCCAGCCGCGCTTGCCTACATTGCATTGCACTACCGGCCCCCAGCATCCAAGCTTTACTATGCATAGGTTCGATCCGTATTCCTCCGCAAACTCACCCTGCTCGTAGTAGCCACCACGGTCACAACCTTCGTGGACCGTAGCACCGAACAGCCAGGTTGGCCGGAGGGCTTCGTCGAGAGGGATCATGGGGGCGCGTCCCGCAGCCATATAGAGAAGATAGAGCAAGGTCTCCATGAAATTGTCAGGCTGAATGGGACATCCAGGGACGCAAACAATCGGAATGTTCGCCGTGGATTTCCACTTCCATCCTAGATAGTCGGGGAGTCCCATACAACCGGTTGGATTCCCCTCCATTGCATGGATACCGCCGTAGGTTGCGCATGTTCCCGCCGCCACGACTCCCCAAGCATGGGGCGCCAAACGATCAATCCATTCGCAGGTGGTAATTGGCTGCCCGGTTTTCTCATCGGTGCCCAAGGAAGCCCAGTAGCCTTCCGCTTTATTGTTCTCGTTCGGAATTGATCCTTCGACCACCAGAATGAAGGGAGCCAACTGGCCTTCGGCCGCCAAGTGGAAAGGCCTCAGAAAATCATCACTGTTCTCGTACGCGAGGAATGGATTATGCAGACGCACCTTGGGTATCCAGGGCATGGATCCCAACAGGACGTCTTCGATGCTGGGCTGCGTCGCCGCAGTCATCGCAATCGTATCTCCGTCGCAGCCCAGCCCTGCGGTTATCCAGAGAACGTCAAGCTCTGTAATCGGTTCTACGGCCTTGCTAGTCTCGTTCGCGACTGCCATTTGTCGCTCCTGTGAACACGAGCGGACTTTTCTGATAAGAATCAGAGAATCGAATCTTCCATGATCGCCGTCCAATATCAGAAATACAGTACCGCACGTGGGTGAACTCGAACCCGCCCGACAAGTCTCAGTTTACGCTGATTTTTCTGTCGGTTTCCATCGCGCCGAAATGCCTTACCTGCCCTTGCCAATGCAACTCTGATCCCGTTACCAGCTCAACATCCGGCGGCAAATAAAATCGCCAACAGGAAAGAGACGCTTTGCATAATGATCCATGCGAACATGATTCCTCGCTCTCATAATTCTCGGCGTTAGCAGAATATTCGGAGCGCGATCATATTCAACTCCAATGAGTCTTCTTTCAACAACCCTAATCTGGATAATTTCGCTCGCCAGCATTTTATGTATGCTCTTGCGCCCGCAGCGTATTGCGGAGGCGTATTGGGCTTGCGGAGGAGGAATTCTACTTGTCGTTGCCCGCCTGATCCCGCTGCATCAGGCAGCGTATGCGGTGTATCGAGGATTAGACATTTATCTCTTCCTTGCTGGGATGATGATTCTCTCCGAATTGGCCCGAGAAGAAGGAGTATTCGACTGGGTGGCCGATGTGGCGGCGCAACACTCAAGAAATTCGTCGCGGAGATTGTTTGTCCTGGTCTATCTCGTAGGTGTGATTGTCACCGCGCTTCTTTCGAATGATGCGACCGCAGTCGTTCTGACTCCCGCCGTCCTCGCCGTGGTGCGCCGGGCGGAGGTTGATCCCAAGCCATACCTGCTGGCTTGCGCGTTCATTGCGAATGCGGCGAGCTTTGTTTTTCCGATCTCTAATCCTGCTAACCTTGTCGTTTTTGACGGCCACATCCCGCCACTTGCGATGTGGCTGCATATTTTTCTTCTCCCTTCTGCCGTTTCTATTCTGGTGACATTCCTATGCTTGCGGTGGATTTCACGAAGGGAACTTCGCGGCGAAATGACCGGAGAAGCGAAGAGGACCTCGCTTTCAACGGATGGGAAACTCGCCCTCGTTGGATTAGCTATTGCAGCAGCGGCGCTCATCGCATCTTCTGTTCTGGGGCTTTCGTTGGGCGCGCCCACTTGCGGAGCAGCCATCTTCGCGATGGTTGTCGTGGCTTGGCGTGATCGAAGCATTCCGTTGAAGATCGCGCAGGGAGTGACGTGGTCTGTCCTGCCGCTTGTGGCCGGACTCTTCGTTATCGTGGAGGCCTTGCAGAGTGCAGGCTTGCTGAGTTTAGGACTCAGCGGGTTGCGGGCACTGGCACAGACTCCCGCATGGATCGCCAAAGGAACAGCAGCATTTGTAGTCGCTTTGCTCTCAAATGGAATGAATAATCTGCCTGTCGCTCTGATGAGCGGAGCCGCGATCCGGCACGCCCAGGAAACTGGCGTTGTGGCGCATGCGATCCTGATCGGAGTGGACCTGGGTCCCAACCTATCTGTGACAGGTTCGCTCGCGACAATTCTCTGGCTTATTGCTCTTCGACGAGAGAAGGTTGAAATTACTGCCTGGGAATTCTTGCAGATCGGCGTCATTGCCATGCCGGTGGCGCTGATCGCCAGCTTGCTCGTCTTGTGGAACTGAGGTCTTTATGAGTGCGAGAGGATTCATCTGAAAGCATGTCTCCTCCAGCTTAGTTCACGCCGATTTTTCAGTCACGCTCCACTGAACGGCATGCTGCACCAGTTCTCGCGAGTTTCGCAAAGACAATTTCTCTTTGATATGCGCCTGATAGGACTCGACCGTTTTCACGCTCAAGTGCAGCTCGTCGGCGATTTGACGCGTTCCATGACCTTCCCCAATTAGCCGAAAAACTTCCAGCTCGCGGTCGGTAAGTTCAGAAACCGAAGAATGTTCTGACAAATTTGCGCCGCGGACGTAATGTTGCAGCATGTTATTTGCGATGCGGTCACTCACATAAATCTCGCCGCTTAGGATGCGGCGCAGCGCTACCAGCACCTTTTCCGTTGCCTCCTGCTTCATTATGTAACCGTTGGCGCCAGCCCGCAACGCGCGCTCCGCGTAGATGGATTCGTCGTGCATCGAAAGGATCAGCACTGGCAAGCGGGGGGAATTTATCCGAATTTGCTTGAGTAGTTCCAAGCCGTCCGGGCCATTAAGCGAGATGTCCACAATCAGAATGTCGGGATGGAGCGCCATAATCGCGCGCAATGCGGAGTGCATCTCCTCGGCCTCGCCACAAACTACCAGATCAGTTTCCTGATTGATAAGCAGCGCCAAACCCTGACGCACAATAGGGTGGTCATCAACCACGAATACCGTCTTCTTCTTCGCGGCGAACTTGCTGTTCACTGTTTTAGTAATCATGGACAACTCTCTTCAATTCCTCATTCCCGTCTGGGAGCGGGAACCCACACGTGATCGTAATTCCGTGAATCCCGCCGCTCTGCACCTGCAGCGATCCGCCGATCATTCGCGCACGGTAGTTCATGATTTGCATGCCCATGCCGGAACCGTTCGTAGAAGATTCAGGCAGGTTTGAACCGTCGTTTTCTATGCTCAAAGTGCCGTGTCCGTTCCGTGCAGAAAGGCTAATTATGATGTTTTTGGCCTCTCCGTGCTTAATCGCGTTATTTACGGCCTCTTGAGCGATGCGATAAAGGTGAGTGGACACGTTGGCATCGTAAATCAGAACGGGTTTATCAACCTGCAAGCGGCAAGAAATGTGGAACAAATCTTCCACTTCGCCCGCCCATCTCTTCAGCGCCTCCATAAGGCCCCGGGCATCCGAAGCAACAGGGAAAAGACCATGCGCGAGTTGTCTGGTCTTGTGAATAGCTTCATTGACCAGGCCGACGATTCGGGCTGCTTCCGCCGCTTCCACAAGACCTTTCTCGGCAAGTTTCTGCTCCTGTACCTTGCTCATGAACGCAATTCCGGTCAAGTGTTGACCCAAGCCGTCGTGCAAATCTTGCCCAATGCGGCGCTGTTCTTCAGCGCTAATTTCGAGAATTGCTTTCTCGAGGCGCTTGCGCTCCGTAATGTCAATTCCGGTTGCGATAATGTAAGCAGGCGCTCCATTTTCCCCGGGAAGAATCGTACTTGACCACGCAATAAGCCGCTGCGAGCCGCCGCGAGCTATCCATGAAGTCTCGTAGTCCTTAGCGCTATGCTTTTCTCGAAGTTGGTCAACGACTATCTTGAAGCGCTCTGCTTCTTCTGGGACAAGACATAGGTCCCAAAAATATTTGCCGTTCACCTCCGCAAAAGAATAGCCCGAAACCTGCTCACATGCTCGATTAAATCGGACAATCCGCCCTTCCGAATCGAGGACCACGACGAGAGCCCCAACGGTATGAAGAATGGCGGACACCACGTTGCGCTCTTCTTGCAGTGCTTCTTCGATCCGCTTCAGTTCAGTAATATCAAAGCCGACGCCGTGAATAAACCAAGGCCGCCCATCCTTCCGGCGAATCATTTTGGCTTCGCAGTGAAACCAGACCACCCTTCCGTCGCGGGCCAGAACGCGATAAATGGAGCGCAGAGGAGTGCCGGAAAGAAACATCTGAGCCGCCTCGACGCTCCACCGCTCTTTGTCATCAGGGTGAATCTGCTGATACCAGCGAATGGGGTCTTCCAGCCATTCTTCCTGGGAAAAACCTAGAGTCGCTTCAATTTGAGGACTAACGTAAGCCTCTCCAATTCCTCGGTCCAGGTGGGCCATGAAAACCACGGCGGGAATCTGCTCGACTAGCGCCCGATAGACGGTATCCGCATTCGGCAACTGCTCTTCGTGCTCTTCTTCTTTGGGGGGATTCGGGCTAAGCAGTTCCGCGGACGACGGCCGGCTCGAATTACTAAGAAATACGGAGGCAAGATCAAGGAGTAGAGTCTCAGCATCCGCTGGGCTTATGGTCGCAGGAATTTTCGATTCGGACTGCGTAGTCGTTTCAACACTGCCCGCGACAGCCATACTTCATT
Organism: uncultured Acidobacteriaceae bacterium; assembly: GCA_963720075.1. GTDB lineage: Bacteria > Acidobacteriota > Terriglobia > Terriglobales > Acidobacteriaceae > PALSA-188. Next base: position 25,539 of record CAVREG010000005.1, read on the forward strand.
CCTTAAACGAATTGTGGCAGGCGGCCCCGATTCGTTCCGACCGCCTATTCTACAGAATTCATGCCCAGCACTGGCTTGATCGAAGGCGGAACGCGCGCCCAATCGGGGAGGGAGTATTGCGTGAGACTCTCACACAAAACTACAAACATCCCGCTCCAAAGTGGGGGGGGGGTGGTACAGACTTGAAAATTCAAACTGTTTAATCGAACAATTACATGGAACTGATCTTGATGTACCTCCCGGCATCTTTCAGCGAGGCGAGAAGTATATATCCTGCAAAAATTAGGCCGGCTGTTCCCAGTACATTTCTAACTGCTTTGAGAGTGCTCATTATGTATACCTCTAGCCTGGTTGGCATTTGATTATGATGCCATTGTTCTGAAAAAGGAAGTGCTTCCGTGGAGATTTAATCCTCGTGCGTCAGTAATGTCCGCGCTGTGCACCGGCCACTACCAGACCTACGGGGCCAAAATTCAGCGCACCTTCGAATAAGTGCTTTGGGAGACCCCTTTTAGGGGATTCGCCTTGCCGCAGGTACCAAGACAAACAACAATTCGCGATCTAAAGGCTTAATTTTTTCGCCGCGCGTGGTGAAATGAAATCTTCCCATGGCAAAACGAGTGAGCGTTGACGGTTGGCTGTTTACGGCGACTCTGTTGCTGGTGTTCGTTGGCCTGGTGATGGTGTTCAGTGCTTCGGCGGTGATGGCGAAGGAACGCTATGGATCCGCCTATTTCTTTTTGTTCCGGCAAATGGCATGGGCAGCCGTCGGTCTTGTCGCCATGGTCATCGGGATGAAGATTGACTATCGTCGCTACAAGCATCCCGCGGTAGTTTTTTCCATGCTTGGCGTTACGACTCTGATGTTGATATCGGTGTTCTTCCTCGACCGCGCCCACAATACGCATCGCTGGATGCATCTTGGGGGATTTTCTTTCCAGCCTTCCGAAATGGCAAAGCCCGCCATCATTCTTTTCCTGGCATTTTTTTTGGAGAGCCGAACCAAAGCCATGGGCGACTGGCGAAATACACTGTTGCCGGCAATCGTTCCTACCCTGCTTTTTCTTGGTCTTATTGTTTTTGAGCCAGACTTGGGAACGGCAATCGCCTGCGCCGCCATCACGGTTTCGATACTGTTTGTTGCTGGGCTGGACATGCGTTACCTCGGATACGCATTCGCCGCTTCAATTCTGCCGCTGTATTTTTTGATTTTCCATGTCGCGTACCGGCGCGCGCGAATTCTGGCATTTCTCGATCCTTATTCTGATCCACAGGGACGAGGCTTCCACATCATTCAATCCCTGATCGCGGTAAGTACCGGAGGAATCACTGGCGTTGGCTTGATGGAGGGCAAGCAGAAATTATTTTATTTGCCGGAGCCGCACACAGATTTTATCTTTGCCGTGACCGCCGAAGAGCTTGGCCTGGTAGGAGCGCTGGTTATCGTTGCGCTCTTCTCGATATTTCTATGGCGCGGCATTCGCGCGGCTGTTCGCACGCAAGATATGTTTGGGCGATTTCTTGCGGTTGGAATCACTTCGATGGTTGTGCTGCAAGCCTTCATCAACATCAGCGTTGTTCTCGGCTTGATGCCGACCAAAGGCATTCCGCTTCCCTTCATTTCTTATGGAGGGTCGTCGTTGTTTATCACGCTGGCGTGTGTTGGCGTGTTGCTGAATGTCACGAAGCAAGCGGAGTGACAGCAGTCCTCGAGTTGCGCCATCTGACGTATTCCGGTTTATAGTCACTGCATGCGGGCAATTATTGCGGGCGGGGGAACCGGAGGACACGTAATCCCCGGCCTCGCTATCGCGCAGGAACTTAAGAAGAATTACAACGCCGAAGTGCTTTTCATTGGGACAGTTCGCGCGGTATCGAAAATCGCCTTGTGCCAGCGGCGGGATTTGATCTGCGACTAGTGAAAGTCGGCGCTCTCAAGAATGTGAGCGCCGCTACTCGTTTTAAGACGATGTTTGATCTGCCGCGGGCGGTGTGGGAATCGAAGCGAATATTTTCCGAGTTTCGCCCCGATGTAGTGATCGGCGTTGGAGGATATGCCTCTGGCCCCGCAATGCTGGCGGCAATTTTGCGTCGAATTCCAACGCTCGCATTTGAACCCAACGTCGTTCCAGGATTTGCCAATCGAATGGTTGCCCGTTTTGTTTCGGAAGCAGCCGTGCATTTTGCGGAGACCGCGAAGTATTTTCGCCGATGCAGCGTGACCGGCGTTCCGGTGCGGCAAGCTTTCTTCGATGTCGCAAATAATCGCGACGCCAATCCCACGCTGCTGGTCTTCGGCGGAAGTCAGGGCGCACACGCCATCAACCAGGCTGTGCTTGATGCGACGGCTTTACTTCGTGAGCGTATCCCTAACCTTCACATTATCCATCAGACGGGAGAGCGCGACTATAATGATGCGCAAGCTGCGTATGCAAATGCTGGTGGAGGAGCCGAGGTCTATCGTTTTATTGATGACATGCCCGCATTTTTCGCTCGCGTGGATTTGCTGCTCTGTCGTTCGGGAGCCAGCACCGTGGCGGAAATAACCGCGGCCGGCAAGCCGGCAATATTTGTTCCGTTTCCGCGGGCGGCTGACAACCATCAGAAGCGTAACGCGGAAGCGTTAGAGAAAGCCGGAGCTGCGGTGATGCTCGAGGAATCCAAGCTGACTCCGGAAGGCCTTGTTGATATCGTATCTTCGTTATTCAGCGATTCAGCGCGACTCATGAAAATGGGAGAGGCTGCGCGGAGTCTTTCGCATCCAGATGCGGCGCGAGATATCGCCGCCATGGCTGCGCGATTGGCGGGGATGCAAGACCCAGAGGCGGCGGAAGACCCATTCAGGAAGCATGTCTGAGGAAGACTCTGAATAAGTATCTTCTGCATTGAAGAGCGATACACCGATTTTCGCGGGCGAGGGCGCCCGCGCCACACTTGATCAGAGGTTCCCTAAGTGTTTGCCAAAATTCAGAAAATTCATTTTGTGGGTATCGGCGGCATCGGGATGAGCGGGATCGCCGAAGTCCTGCTCAATCTCGGCTACAAGGTTTCTGGATCAGACTTGAAAGCGAGCGCGGTGACAGAACGTCTTGCCAGGCTGGGGGCGATGGTTTTCGAAGGACATCGCGCGGAAAATATCGCTGGAGCGGAAGTTGTGGTCGCCAGTTCCGCGATTGCGGAAGAGAATCCTGAACTCGCCGCAGCCCGCGAGCTTCACATTCCGGTAATTCAACGTGCTGAAATGCTGGCGGAGTTGATGCGGCTGAAGTATGGGATCGCAATTGCCGGCATGCATGGCAAGACCACCACGACGTCCATGGTCGCGGCTGTGCTTGCGGCTGGCGGCCTTGATCCTACCGTGGTCGTTGGCGGACGAATTGACGCAATGGGATCGAACGCACGTCTCGGCAAATCGCAGTATCTGGTTGCGGAAGCTGACGAGAGCGACAGGTCGTTCCTAAAGTTGTCTCCCATTCTAGCGGTCATCACCAATATTGATCGCGAACACATGGATTGTTATCGCAACATGCGGGATGTGAAGCGAGCGTTCCTCGATTTCACTGAGCGCGTTCCGTTCTATGGCACGGTCGTGGCATGCAACGATGACCGCCTCCTGCGCGGGATCATTCCTCATATTCGCCGGCGCGTGGTGACGTATGGAGTCAGGCGAGGCTCGGATTTTAGAATTAATAGTCTCGATTCAAAGACGGGCGTCTTGCCGGGCGGAGATGACGGGCACTCCATTGATGGAGATTATCCAATTAGCCGATTTACGATTCGCTATAAGGAAGAGAGTCTGGGTGAGTTTCGTTTGCGCGTTCCCGGTTTGCACAACGTCCTAAACGCGACTGCGGCTATTGCTGTGGGCATCGGTCTTGATATCAATATTGAGCAAATCCGTTCGGGCGTAGAAGCCTTTCGAGGCGTGGATCGCCGTTTTCAATTGCGCGGCAACGTTGCGGGAATCGCCGTCGTGGACGATTACGGTCACCACCCGACGGAAATTCGTGCCACACTTGCGGCTGCACGTCAATGCAAGTATGGAAAAATTCATGTGGTCTTCCAGCCGCATCGTTACACGCGAACCCAATTGCTGATGGACGAGTTCGCAACAGCTTTCAAAGATTGTGATTCCCTTTTCGTCCTGGATATTTATCCGGCCAGCGAAAATCCTATTGAGGGGGTAACCAGCGTCGCATTAGTTCGCAAAATTGCTGCGAGCGGCGACCTACCTGCAAGTCATCTCAGTACTTTCGAGGATGCAATCGTCTCGGTCTCAGCCATCGCCGAACCTGGGGATATGATACTCACGCTGGGCGCCGGCAATGTGGGACAGCTTGCGCCGATGATTTTGGAAAAACTTCAAGTGATGAAGAACTCCGCGAGCGCCGCCAGTTCGATTTAGATTTTCTTGTCTCAGAAATGCTGTTCTGGACGACCTGGATTGGTAACGTAGGGAGAGGTGTCCTCCCCTGTCCGGGTGAGCGCAAGCTCGCGGTTCGATCCGATTTTCGGGGCGATGTCTCGCCGGCGGTCTCGACCCATGAACCAAGCTGCGCGAGCATGGCTCAGCTTGGCCGGTGGGGACATCTGCCGCTACGCAAACTTGGAACCGCGTTGCCCCTTTGTGCAAAACGAACCAAACTTTCTCTATCTCCGCTGGCGAAAAGCCGTTATAGTAAGTTCGCTCGCGATTCGCTGACGACAACTGACCTGAGTTGATGGCAAGGAAAAGCGGTTCCACCATCTCGCAGGAAGAGTTGTATTCCCATTCGGACGAGCGAGTGCGCGAAGAATTGGATGACGCGCGGCTGCTGGACCTGGATGCGGAACAGGAATCCCCATTCCTCCGCGGACAAAAGCGTGTCTCCGTCCGCCGAGGTACGATCCCAAAGAAAACAGCGACCGGTTTGGCATGGACAGCGCTTGCAATCTGCGTGGCGTTCTTTTGCATGGCCGGCGTCGCCGCTCTTTATCATTACGGCGAGCATTCCTGGCGTTTCCGCGTCGAGTCCAGCGACGACATTGATATAACCGGCATTCACAACGTGACCCGCGCCCAGGTGATGGAAACTATGGGTGGGGACATTGGCCGCAACATATTCTTCATCCCGCTTGCCCGCCGGAAGGCGCAACTGGAGCAGATTCCGTGGGTACGGTCCGCCAGCGTGATGAGATTCGCGCCTAATCGCATCGCGGTGCAGATCGTGGAACGTATTCCCGTCGCCTTCGCACGCATCGGCTCGAAAATCTTTTTGATTGACGACATCGGGACACCGATGGATTTGCCCTCCGGCAAAAATAAGTTTTCATTCCCCGTGATTCTGGGGATGAACGCAAATGAACCGCCCTCCACTCGCAAGGCTCGCATGAAAATCTATAACGACTTAATGAGCCAGCTCGATTCAGGGGGCGCGCATTATTCGCAGGACCTTAGCGAAGTTGATCTCTCCGATTTGGATGATGTGAAGGTCCTCGCCGCCAATGCTGACGGAGATGTTCTGGTTCATCTCGGATCGTCGAAATATTTAGAGCGCTACAAAGTTTACGTCGCTCACGTGAAAGAGTGGCGGCAGCAGTTCGATAAGGTGGATTCGGTGGACCTGCGGTACGATCGGCAGATTATCGTAAATCCGGATTCGCAAAAAGCCGTTCAGCAGGCCACGATTTCGACTTCATCTGCGAGAAAGGCAATCGCAGCGAGCGTCAAACCCGTGGCATTCGTCACCCATGAAACTGCGCAGGTGAAAACGTCTGCCAGGGCGCCGACGCATCGTAAGCCACGCCTCAGAACAGCTGCGCAGAGGAGGATGAGTCATCGAAAAATGCAGCACAAAATCATATTGGCCTCGAAACAGTCGAAAACAGTCAACAAGCCACAAACCCCGCAGGCGGCTGCGAAGGCAGTACCGCAGGGCACTCTGAGTATTGCGACAAAGAAGAAGCCAAGTCCATCAATTGCGAAACAAGAATAAGGGGTTAGCCGAAAGCTGATAATGCCAAATTCTCAACAACATCTTCTGACAGCAATTGACGTTGGCAGCGCCAAAACATGCGTCCTCGTTGCCGAGGCAACGGATACCGGCCTTCGCTACCTGGGCCACGGCATTGCCGAATCGCGAGGCTCGCGTAAAGGCGTGATCGTTGATCTTGAAAAAGCGGTGAGCTCAATTCAGAAGGCTGTAGAGGCCGCTGAGGATATTTGCGGAGTTCCCATCGAACATGCGTTGCTAGGAGTCTCGGGAGCGCACGTGCGCGGAGTGAATACGCAAGGGGGGCTGAATTTTGGAACCCGTGTTCGCGAAATTTCACGCGATGAAATTCGGCTCGCCGTGGATAAAGCTCGCGCAATTCCCATGCCGGCTGACCGCGAAATACTGCATCTGCTTCCGCACGAATTCATTCTCGACGACCAAACTAGCGTGCACGACCCACTCGGCATGTTGGCGGGCCGGCTAGAAGTCCGCGTACACATGATTACTGCGGCGGCGAGCGCAACTCAAAATGTGGTTACCGCGGTGAATCGCGCCGGAGTGCATGTGGATGACACCATATTCGAGCCACTGGCGGCCGCCGATTCTGTGCTCCGCGCAGATGAGCGCGAACTCGGGGTCTGTCTCGCGGACATGGGCGCGGGATCAACCAGCTTGGTCGTTTTTCAGGAAGGTTCCGTAGCCCACACCGCTGTGCTGCCGGTTGGCGGCGACCATTTTACGAGCGATCTCTCGGTCGGCTTATGCACCCCCGTTGCCGAAGCGGAAAAGATTAAAAAACTTTACGGGCACGCGATTGTCACGCTCATTCCCGAAGGCAACGAAGTCGAGGTCCCTTCGGTTGGAGATCGCGCGTCGCGCCTGATTTCGCAGCGCATGGTCGGAGAAATTCTCGGCCCCCGAGCTCGCGAACTGTTTGAAATGTTGCGGGACAATTTGCGTCACAGCGGCATGCTGGATATCTGCCTCGCGGGAATCGTGCTGACTGGCGGAGCGTCACGGCTGCCCGGCATGTTGGATATTGCGGATTCGGTCCTGCGACGACCGGTGCGGCTTTCATGGCCATTACCGCTGGCGAAAATGCCTTCAACGCTGGCGCAGCCCGAATACGCGATGGCCATCGGAATGATTTTCTACGGACATCGCGCGCGCAGCGCGAGGGGAATGCAGGATGCGCGGTGGAGTTCGCGATTGATGTCTATGTTCGCAGGAAAGGGAGCGTAATCAAAGTATGTTTTCGACTTCCGGGACACTATTACGGCAAAAGCAGATTCCTCGATACGGTCTCGCCGCGCAAGCGCGGCTGCGAACGGCTCGGAATGACAATGTGTGAGAAGAGGTAAGAAGGGCCAGCGTACGGCTATTTCGATGACACAGGAACGAGGGAGGGGACATTATGAAAAAAGAAAACGATATTCGCATCAGTTTTGAAGAAGCTCGCAACGACGCAAAAATCAAAGTCATCGGCGTGGGCGGAGGCGGGGGAAATGCCGTTAACCGCATGATTGATGCCGGCATGGAAGGCATCGAATTCGTCGTCGCCAATACCGATCTGCAGGCCCTCCGCATGTCGCGGGCGCCGGTAAAGATTCAGCTTGGAGTCAAGTTGACCAACGGGCTGGGTGCTGGCGCGAATCCTGAGGTCGGCCGCAAAGCCGCGCTTGAGGATTCCGAAAAAATTATTGAAGCTCTCGAAGATTCCGACATGGTCTTCGTGACCACTGGGCTCGGAGGAGGCACTGGCACCGGCGCGGCTCCTATCATCGCGTCGCTTGCCAGTGAAATGGGGGCGCTTACCGTCGCGGTCGTCACCAAGCCTTTCGCATTTGAGGGCAAGCGCCGCATGCAGCAAGCGGAACGCGGCATTGCCGAACTGATGGAATCTGTTGACACGACCATCGTAATTCCCAACGAAAAACTTCTTGGCGTCGCGCAGGATGCGGGGTTTTTCGAGTCTTTTCGCGTCGCTGACGACATACTGCGGCAGGGCGTGCAGGGAATTTCCGACATCATTACCATCCCCGGCATCATCAATCGCGACTTCGCCGACGTGAAAGCGATCATGGCGCGCATGGGCTATGCCGTGATGGGCACGGCCACTGCCAACGGCGTGCGCCGCGCAGTCGAGGCCGCGCAAAAAGCAATTGCGTCGCCGCTGCTCGAAGCTGGAGCCATTGACGGCGCTCGCGGCATTCTCATTAACATCACCGGATCGGCATCTCTCAAACTCGCCGAAGTTCAGGAAGCCTGCACCATCATTCAAAGCGCGGCCGATGAGGATGCCAATATTATCTTCGGCGCGGTGCTCGATGAAAAAATGAAGGACGCGGTCAAAATCACGGTTATCGCTACCGGCTTCAAAGACGGAGACCGCCCAAGACGGCATCGCGAAGAACCAAACTTCGGCTTCGTAGCATCGCGCGAGGCCGATCGCCGGAATGATTACAACGATGATCGAGACGATGACCGCGAACCGCCCGCTCCAGTCGTAGTGCAAGAAGAGCCAACACGCCAGGCATCGAGCGCGGCACCTGAAACGATAGCCCTGGATAACATGCGCGACGCAATGATCGCCAACTTCGAGCAATCGGACTTGGACGTTCCCGCGTTTTTGAGGAAAAGAAATGACACTATGTAGGAGCGCGTTCCAAATGACACGGAAGTCCAGATTCTCCGGGACCCTAGCTGGTAGCGCCGAATTCGGTCAAATCAGCTGGCGCCCGGGGCCTAATTCGTCTACCGATTCCGCTACCCTCCGCAATTCTTAAATCGTAGTCACTCTGAAGATTGAGCCAGAATTGTGCCGGCAGATCGAAATATTTTCCCAAGCGAATGGCAGTATCAGCGCTGATTGACCTGTCCCCACGAACGACCTCGTAGATCCCATGAAACTTTAGAGCCTTCGCCAAGACGTACGCGCTTATTCCCATAGGCTCCATGAACTCGGTCTTGAGGATTTCCCCAGGGTGGATTGCAAAGACTTTTTTGGACTTAGCCATAGCCCCTCCGATCCTCAAAACAGCCCCTTCGCCGAAACCGGCCTGATCTTCTATAGTCGCTAGCCTTTCATATTGTGCCACGTCGAGAAGATGTTCTCGGAACCAAACTGTCCAGATTGCCGTATCCTTCACCAAGACACGAAAGAGGACAAAATGACACGAGTTCTATGCCAGTTCTTATCCATAATTCTCGGGCTCGGCGTTCTGCTCGCGGCAACGGATGAGGCGCCGGATCATCCGCAATATAACGGCCAGAACCGGCTACTGCCTCCACGGAATTATCGCGAGTGGATATTTTTGTCCTCCGGCCTTGGGATGAACTACAGCGCGATGGCGATGGGCAACGATCAGTTCACGAATGTCTTCGTGCCTCAATGGGCTTATCAGGCGTTCCTCAAGTCGGGGAAATGGCCTGACAAGACAATGTTTGTGGTGGAAGAAAGGGGAGCCCAGAGCAAGGGTTCAATCAACAAACATGGCAACTTTCAGACGGATTTAATGGGTATCGGCGTAGAAGTGAAGGACGAATCCCGCTTTCCCGAGAAATGGGCTTACTTCAACTTTGACGAGAATACGAAATCATCCAGTGCCAACCCAAAACAGGCCTGCTGGCAATGTCATGAAGACCATGCCGCCGTTGAGCATAGTTTTGTCCAGTTTTATCCGACTCTTAAACCGGTTGCTAAGAAGTTCGGCAGCTACAAGGAATCTGCCGAACAAATTCAGTAGCAAAATAATTGACTAAGGATGGAGCGCTGCCGAGCGGTAATTCAGGACTTGCCGGCGAGTCCCGGAGTATCATTAAAGTAACTAACGTGGTATTACCAAAGCTCGCTGTACCACTCCATTTCATTCGCAACGCCAAGATTCCCAAGCCTTTGAAGGATTTCCACAAGGTTAACCGAGTTTCAACTTTTCCATTGCTCCCGGTCGTTGCCTCTTTTACTATCAAGAGCAGCAGGATCGGCTGGGGCACGCCACTTCTAGGCTGGTCGTCGGATTCTAAGGAACGACTCACGGCACGCGAATCACACCCATTTCTGCTAAGGAAGCGCACTCCGGGGACGGTAAAAATAGTGAGATTCAATAAGAGTTCGGCTCTAATCCGGCTTGTTATTATTTGCTTTTCTGTAATGCTGCTCAGCCAGGCCAGCTTTGCCGCAACCATCAACACGCGTCCCCTGATTCGCAGAAAGCATCGGACGGTGACCGAGACCCCTCATGCCCGTAAGCGGATGCGCCGCCTGGCCCGTAGCCGCCGAACGTCTCACCGAACCGTTCGTCTCGTAAACGCCGGCATGCGGCATCGAAGCCGCCATCGTTATTACGAACATTTCACCATGAGCTCGTTCAGCAATGACATCACCGAAGGCGACGTCACGGCGGGCGAGGATCCGGTCGTGCGCGATGCCGCGATTGATGCCCTGGGAAACATGAATGGCACCGTGGTTGCGATCGAGCCTACCAGCGGACGCATTCTGGCAATGGTCAATCAGAAGCTTGCGCTTTCAAGCGGCGCTCAGCCTTGTTCCACGATCAAACTTTCCGTGGCCCTTGCCGCGCTTAATGAGGGGATCATCACGAAGGAGACCGAGGTTCGCCTTGGCGGCCGGTCGCATATGAATCTGACCATGGCCCTGGCTCATTCGAACAACGCCTATTTCGAAGCCTTGGGACGCAAATTGGGATTCGAAAGAGTCCACCAGTACGCGCGTCAATATGGACTCGGTGAATTGGCGGGCTATAACATTCCCGGTGAACAGCTGGGGACTTATCCCACCACGGAGATCTCGGCCAAGCTCGGCGGTGTAGGCAAGATGTGCTCGTTCGGCGAAGGCGTTTCCGTCACACCTTTGCAACTTGGGGCGCTGGTTTCGGCTATTGCCAACGGCGGCACGCTTTACTTCCTGCAGCATCCCACCAGCCCGGAGGACATCGCAAACTTCCAGCCTCTAGTGAAGCGCCAGTTAAGCATTGCCCCACTGATTCCTGAGATTTCGGACGGTATGGCTGGCGCGGTCTCGTATGGCACTGCGCGCAGGCTGAATCTGAATTTCACGCAGGAAGAGGTACTGGGCAAGACGGGAACCTGCTCAAAAGCTGGCACGCGGTTCGGATGGTTTGCGTCGTATGCGAAGACTGATGTCGGACATATCGTTGTAGTGGTATTCCTTGAAGGCGGACGCCCGACGTTCGGACCTAAAGCCGCAGAGATCGCCGGACGCATGTACCGGAACCTCTACGATCACGAATTTTTCCTGGCGAAACCCTTATTGCCCGGAGATAGTGCAGCCGTCAGATCCCTAGACGATCCGCAGCGATAAATCTCGCCTTTTTATTCGCGCGTGAGTAAGCTGTTGGCGATGTTGGTGGTTTCCTTTCTGATCAAGCCAAGATGAACCCCCGAATTCAACTGACTTTCCGTTTGGCTGCGCTTGTCACAATATTTGTGTCCATGTTTTCCGTTGGAGCATTCGGTTCGGACCCGTCGTCGCTGGAGGCCGCTCTTCAGGCGAAGTACGTCGGGAAGGCTTTCACCTTGCGCGGGTTCTATGCGGACGACCATCTGCATTTTGATAGCAACGGAAATCCGCGGGGCGACGTGCACCCGGGTTCTTGGACTACATCCCTGATTGCCATACAGCGCATAAAGATTTCTGCCGACAACGTCGAACTGAAAGGATTGCGGGTCGCAGAAATATACGACTCGAAACAATCAAAATTTGTTCCGATTCGCACGAAGTTTGGTGTGACCCTCAAGGTTGATCGCGACGCTGCGGCTCAATCCGACGCGGCGGTGCTGAGCGCAGTAGATCACATATTTTTGGCAGCTAACGAGCGCTTGGCCGATGTCGCGCCGGGCTACTGGAAAGCTGTGCTTTTAGGGCTCTGGGAAACGGTGCCACAGAAAAAGGGTCCCGATTGCCACCGCATCAAAGGTGCGCTGCAACGGACCGTACGTGGTGATATCGTGGCGGCTTGCGAAGAGAATGCGAAGACGAAATCGTCGTCGCCGCCGACGACTAATGCTGAAATATCCACGCTCCCCTATTACTATTACGGAAAAAAAGGGGGGGAAGTGGGGCGGTAGTCCCGCCAACGGTGCTATTTGACACTCAGATGTGGCGAAGTCATTAAAATTCCAAGGGAATACATTGTTACAATTCGCGGTAACTCCGACCGGCGATTCTTCGGACATAGCCATCCTTAAGCCGATTGGATGTGGTCTCGATGATCAAGCAGTTAAGGCAGTAAGGACCTGGAAATTCAAGCCTTCCATGTTGAACGGAATTCCCGTTCCTGTACGGATTGATGTCGAAGTGTCATTCAACATGTACTAGCTCCCAGCGGGAGTCATTCGCCTGCCCGCGAAAATAAATCACGCGTCCAGGCATCTGCTCGCCTTACAATCTTGAGCTAGGTCTTTAAGGCCTGTGGAGGCTGCATCCAGCAGTTCCATTGCTATCGGAGAAGTATGTCCATGGTTGGCGCAATTAACTCTCGAAACTCGGTCTCGATAATCACACTGATTATTTTTGCTTCATTCGTGTCCGGTGGAAGCGCTTACGGTCAAACCGCCCCGGCCCCCGCCGCACCCACCCCGTCGCCGACGATCATCACAAATGCCGACGAAGTTTCTCTCGATCTGGTGGTTCGCGATAAGAAGAATCGGCCAGTTCTTGATCTCAAGCCTAGAGACGTCACGGTCACCGATAACGGGTCTCCGGTAAAAATCTCAGAACTTCGACTTGTGACCGGTAACTCTGGGGCTGACCATCTTGTAACCCTGGTGTTCGACCAGTTTGACCCATCATCAGGCAAGAATGCTCGCGATATAGCCGGGAAGATCCTCAAGATGGCTCCTTCCAGCGGCGTATCGTTTTCAGTGCTGAAGGTTGACGGCCGGCTCAAATTATTCCAGGGATTCTCGTCGGACCGCAGTGCACTAACCAAGGCCATCAGCGCTGCCTCAGAGAGTGGGAAGGCTGGCTCGGGAAATTACTCGGCGTTGCCCGAGAAAAACCTCATCGCGGTGGCACAAACTGGTGTTGATACGTTGGGAACAACTGTTAACGCAAGAGAACGATCAGTCGCGAGGGTAATGCTGGCCTCGCTGGAAGAGTCGCAGCGGATTGTGCAGGATCAACATGCCGCGCCTTCACTTGCTGGACTGCTGGCGCTGACACGAATGCAGCGGCAGGTACAAGGACGAAAAATTGTTGTCTATTTTGTTCAAGGGCTACAGCTTGATTCAAATGGCAAGGACATGTTGAGATCCATCATTGGCTCGGCAAATCGAGCCGGTGTAAGCATTTATACCATTGATACCAACGCCATCGAACCTCAGGCGGGTCAAGCATTAGTTGCGACAATGGCGATGGGAAACGCCATGTCAGCCCACACGTACACTCCCGCGCCGCTAGCTGGGCCTCCTCCCGCGGGGGCTAACGCAATTGCGCCGGGTATGCAGACGCAGGTTGGCGATACATATAGCCGATTTGAGACCGACACGCTGGCTGATTACAAAGATCCGCTGGCGCAATTGGCGATGAGCACGGGAGGAGCATACATCGGCGCAGCCGACAGCTTAAAGAAGCCTCTGCGCCTGCTGACCGAGGACATGACCACCTATTATCAGGCGTCTTATGTGCCCTCCATTCAAAACTACGACGGGCGATTCCGCCGGGTCACTGTGAAACCAGAGCGGAAGGGGCTCAAAATTCAATCCAGGGCGGGATATTTCGCTCTGCCACCCGATAGCGATTCTGGAATGCGTCCGTTTGAAGCTCCGCTCCTGAAGATTCTGGGAGAACAGCAGTTGCCGTCAGATTTGAAGTTCCAATCCAGAATCCTGCGGATGGGAGAGTTACCGGACGGGAATGCAAACGCCCTGGTCGTCGAAGTACCATTGGCCGAACTGGAAATGCAGAAAGATGCCAATACCCGTTTGTTTTCGGTACATTTGGCGATCCTGGCGCAGATTAAAAACAAAGCCGGCGAAGTTGTCGAACACTTCGGGGAAGACATTCCACGGCACGGTTCTTTCGACACCATGGACGAAGCACAGTCGGAAGTTATTACGTTGCAGAGGCATTTCAGTGCCAGCCCAGGCGAATATTCTCTTGAGACCGCGATACTCGATCGCAACAGCGGAAAGGCAAGCGCCCAGCGCACAACCTTCGAAATCCCGAACCCACCGACTGGTCCATCCCTCAGCGATATGACTCTAGTTCGGCGCACCGAGCCGTTTAAGCCGGAAGCAGATCCTTTGGAGCCGCTCCGATATGAAAACGGGAGAATAGTCCCGGATCTCTCGGGCGACATGTCCAATAAATCCAAGAGCATCTCGCTGTTCTTTATGATTCATCCCGATCCTCACTCTTCCGAGCAGGCGAGGCTTGCAATGGAGGTGCTGAGGGACGGTGATCCCATCGCAAACATGCCGCTGCCTCTACGGAAAACCAGCGGTCCTGGAGCGGTGCCTTATCTCGCGTCCATCCAGGCAGGGTCCTTGCCTTCCGGCCGCTATGACGTGACGGCAACTCTAACCCAAGGTGAAAAGACGACCGCGAGCAGCACGTCGTTTACTGTCGGGGGAACAGAACTCGCTAGCGTGGCTATGCCGGCGCGTGGGCCAGACGGACCTCCGGGCAGCGACGAGGCGGTATCAGATGCAAAGCTTGAAACCCCTGGGATTGGGTCCCGCCAAATCGGCCGGCTCACGATTACCTCGACTGCGGATCCGATGCCGCCTCCGACTCCCGATCAAGTTCAAGCAATCGTGGCCGATGCCCGCGCTCATGCGCTGAGTTACGCTGTATCACTACCGAATTTTACCTGCGTCGAAATGACTGATCGCTCGATAGATCCGTCGGGCGCGGGGCGTTGGAAGCACAAGGACGCATTTGCCGAAAGACTGCGTTATGTTGATAAATCCGAGACCCGCACCATGCTAAGAGTGAACGGGCAGCGCAGCAGCATGCCGCGGTCCGACTTAAATGGGCCGCTCTCACGCGGAGAGTTTGGCGGCGTGCTCAACGCTGTTTTCCAGCCATCCTCGAAGACAGATTTTCAATATAAAGAGACCGATGCCCTGGGAAGCGGAACTGTGAATGTACTCAGCTATCGTGTTGCCCAAAAGAACTCAATGTTCAGCCTAGGGGACAACAACCGGCAGATAAATGTCGGCTTTCATGGCCTCGTTTACATAGACAGCGCTACGAGGAGTGTCCGCCGGATCACCCTGGTCGCGGATGGCGTGCCGAGTAACTTTACGATGCACTCAACATCAATCACTGTGGATTATGACTATGTTGCGATCGGCACGCATGACTATCTGGTGCCGATCCGCGCTTCAGTCAGCCTCACGCAAGGGAAGCGTGAAGCGGTTCTGAACGAGATTGAGTTCCGCGACTATCGGCGCTACGCATCACAAACGAAGCTTATATATGGAAACCGTCCTCACTAAGCGGCACTCTAAGCCCACTCAGTCCTGAAAGCTTGTTAACTCATCCGACCTCGAGGGTTGGTCCAGCTCTACCCTACTTTGACGCAGTAACCCGTTGCTGGACCTGCGCGATCTGCTGCTTCACGAGGTCTGCGCTGGGTCCGCTCGGCATATACGTAAGGCAGTTTCGCAAATGAGCTAGCGCTCCCGCATAGTCCTTTTTCTGCGCCAGAATTACCGCCAGCAACTGCTCCGTATTCGGAATGGTGTGCTTAGGATCCATGGCCAGCGACTTATTGGCGCTGTTCTCAGCCGCATCCACTTTTCCTAATTGGAAGTTTCCCGCGGCGTCGTAGTACCAGGTCTGCGGCGTTCCGACCGGATCAAGTTGCAACGCATGGCTGGTATTGGCCACAACATCTTTCCAATTTCCATCCTGGGCGGCAAGCGCTGCCAGGCGTTCATAGGGCGGGACAAATTGCGGATCCGCAGCCAAAGCTTTTGAGAAGGAATTTCGAGCGTCCTGCCGATTGGAAGCTTCCTGCAGATTACCCAGCTGATACCATGCCTCGGCGAATTGAGGATAAATCTCCACAGCTTTCTTAAGATCCTGCTGTGCGCGATCGGGCTTCTGCTCCAGCCATTCGGCCCGCGCCTTGTCAAATGACTTCATCGCCTTCGCGGGGGCGGATCTGGTTGTGTTGCTCACTGCGGTTCCGTTGTCCCGGCCTTCCCTGGAAAGTGTGAGAGTGCCGAGGTCGGGATGATTGATGAAATTGCGCTGCGTAATTGTTATGGCATTTGAATGGAACCCAGCCAGCGACGCTTGGACGGTACATCCCTGGTAGTGAGTCTCCATCTGCCGCTCTGCATCTCCTTCGGTGCTCAGCGCGCCGGGAACTTTTGAGGACGTGATTACAAACCTGCCCTTAGGGTCGGTTTGCGCGGTGTCGAGAATTGTTCCTCCGCAGACTACAGAAACTGGTATCGGTTCCCATGGAAGCGGCTCACCCTCCATATCCAGCTTCCCCAATAAGACTCCACCCGCGCGGCCCTGCGTGGACATCTCGGTCCAATAATCGTATAGACCGCTATCCTGAATTGAGCCGGGGCGGGTAATCGTGTCCGGGGGCGTGGCCGTTGCCGCGGGCTTCCCCGCCTGGCCCCACGCCATGACGCCTAAAGTCAAGAACGCGAAAAGAATGGTAAAGCTCCACGACTTCAAATCCACAATGCACCTCCAATGATTAACTCTATTATCTACCATCCGAATGTGCTCTGAAAGATGGGATGCCAGTTTTCGTGGTGACGGCTAGCAAGATCGTGGACCATACCAGCAGAGCGCGGGAACCTTGCGAACAACAGACCCGAAGCCTGGGTTATTCTAGATAGACGATGCGTGGAGTCGTACTCATATTTGCAGTATTCGCTTCTTTGGCTTCGGCTCAGCAGGCCGATCCCGATCAGCTTCTCAATAGCGCGATCGAGGCGCAACGGCATGGCGATTTTCAGACGGCAATTCACGAGTACCGCAAGTTTCTTGAATTGCGCCCCAATACAATCGAAGCGCAGGTAAATCTCGGCGCGGCTCTTGTTCATGTAGGACAATTCGATGCTGCAATTGCTGAGTACCGTTCCGCGATTGCGGCGGCGCCGCAGAAAAATCCAATCCTCTTGAATCTCGGCCTTGCTTACTACAAGAAGGGCGATTTCGAAAATGCGCGCCAACAATTTGAAACTGTGTACACTGCTCAACCCAACGACGTTCAAGTGGCAATCCTTCTGGGAGACACGGACGTACATCTCGGAAAAGCCGCCGCAGCTGTCGCGACGCTCGAGCCTCTAGAGACCGCAAACGCCCAGAACCTGGATTTTGAGTACGTGTTGGGTTCTGCCCTGATCGAGGCGGGCCAGAGGCGCGATGGCGTCTCGCGAATCGAAAAGGTCGCGAAAGCAGGCAATAGCGCCGATGCCTACCTGCTCGCCGGCTCGACACTCCTCGAACTCAATGAGTACGAGCAGGCTCGCGGCGATCTCGACGAGGCACTCAGATTGAATCCAAAACTTCCCGGAATCTATAGCCTCGCAGGCACAGCCAGAGACAAAACCGGGAATGTGAAGGAGGCGGAAACAGCCTTCCGGGAGGCCATCAAGCTTAACCCCGACGATTTCACCGCAAACCTTTATCTGGGAGCAATTCTTTTTAAACGGCGAGACTTGGAAGAAGCAAAAGGATACCTGGATCACGCGCTGAAGCTTAACCCTGCGTCGTCAATGGCGGGCTATGAGGTCGCAATGCTGAGGAGCGCCTCTGGCGACTACGAAGCCGCCGCCCAGCAGATGGAAAAAGTAGCTGCTGAGGATCCAACATGGCTCGAGCCGCATGTCGAGTTGGCATCGCTATATTACCGGTTGCATCGTCCCGCGGATGGCGAAAAGGAACGGAAGATTGTCGAGCGTATCACCGACGATGAGCGAAAAGCAGGAGTAGCCGCGCCTCCGCAAAACTGATTCGCGAATACCCTTATCGGAGGGCTTTCTACTCGAGGCGGGGCCGTTCAATGCGTCGGCTCAGTAACCTTCAAAACGCGGTCCGCGTTCACATTCTGAAGGGTCTGCACGATCCCTGACGGCCAGTGGATTTCAATGGCTTCAGCGCGAGTATCAGGGCCGAGCCCGAAATGTACCGGTCCGTCGCTGGATGAAGCGTAGCCGACGCTGGTTGTCATGTGGTTGTATTGCGTTCCGGTCTTGGTGACAAGTTTAATACGAGCGCCAATGCCATCGCGGTTGCTCTTGGTGCCACGCAGAGCGATATCAAGCCAGTGGCCGGTATGTTCGCTGCGATTCATCCAAATCTCGGCATCCCGGCCTAGCGCGGTCACAACCACGTCAATGCGTCCGTCTCCATCCAGATCGCCGAACGCGCAGCCGCGGTGCCGGGCGGAAGGAGCGGCGTCCAATCCCGCTTCTTTGGTCAGTGCGGACCATTTTCCGCTCGACCCAAGATTACGAAACACGGCGTTGTACTGATTGACGGGTTGATTCGGCATTGAAATTGACTCAACATGGCCTCCGCTAACGAACATATCCTTCCATCCATCGTTATCGAAGTCGTACAGACCTACGCCAAATCCTGACATACCGATACTGAGGTCGCGCATCCCGCTCGGAGTTGTAACCTCCCGGAAATCGCCTTTCCCCGTATTCTGAAAAAGAGGAAATGTCTGATTATTCAGCGCCACAAACGCAATATCGGGATAGCCGTCATTATTGAAATCGCGGAAGTCCACCCCCATGCCCGAAATAAAGCTTCCGTCTTCAGGGAGTGCGACCCCAGCCTCGAAAGCTACTTCCTCGAACTTATTGCCGAGGTTGTGAAATAGCGAATTATAAGAGGAGTCATTCGTAACGAACAGATCGGGACGGCCGTCTAAATCGTAGTCGGCCATGCCGACGCCCATTCCCTTGCCTACGTGATCTCGAATTCCCCATTCTTTGGAAACATCCTGAAAAGTGCCATCGCCTTTGTTTAGAAATAACTGATTGGGTTGGCCCTTATAAAATTTAGGACTGCAATAGTCGGCCACATTTTGAAATCCACAGAATGGCTTTGCGCTGTACGTCCATTGCATGTAGTTGACGACGAAAAGGTCCAGCAGGCCGTCATTATTAACGTCCACCCACACGGCGGTCGTCGCCCACAGCGGACCGTACTCTGGATCAGGATGGTTCAGACTTGCGTCCAACCCTGACTTTACGGTGACGTCGGTGAAGGTTCCGTCTCCGTTGTTGTGATAAAGAGTGCTGTGATGTAAACCGGCCACAAATAAATCGGGATGCCCATCGTTGTCATAATCTCCGACTGCGACGCCGATATCGTATCCCGTGCCAGCCAGGCCGGCCGCATCCGTGACGTCGGTGAAGACACCATTGCCATCGTTGCGGAAAAGCCGGTTGCGATATTTGGGCGAGTCTTTCTTTAAGGTGGCGATATTAGCGCCGTTGGTGAAGAAAATGTCGGGACGGCCATCCCCGTTGTAATCGAAAATAGCTACGCCACCCGGCATGGTTTCAGGCGCGTTCTTCGCGGGAGTTTCGTCGTTCTCCAGCCGAAATGGAATTGTCTTGAGCTCGAACCGGATTGGACTTGGCACCGGAGCGCCGGGCAAAGATAGGCAAGCAGCCGCCACCAAAACGAAACTCAACGTTGTAAGTGCGGCGGGCTTCAGAAAAGACATATCACCATAAAAAACAGGGTGGCCTGAGCCACCCTGTTGATAATAATACTTCTTGATCCTCTAGAAGTAGTACTTGAAAGCAAACGTTATTTGCCGGCTACCTGTTTTGAAAGCTGGCTTGCCGGTGGTGTTGGTATTTGTGTTTGTCGGAGAGATGCCAGTGATTTTCACCTGGCACGGCGCCGTGGCTGTGTTTCCGTTTAGCAACTGGCATTCCGACAGGCTGTTTTCTGTCATGAAGGAAGTGCTTGTAAAGTTAAGCGAGTTGTCGGCAGTGCCGGCTAAATTGAACTGCGGCAATGGATGGTTCAAGAAGTTGATTGCCGAGACGCGGAATTGCACGCTCTGACGCTCAGTAATCTTGAAGTTCTTGAACAAGCCCAAGTCGCTGTCAAAATACGCTGGCAGCTTTACATACGGCCATATCGTGGTGCCAAGCTGGCCGACGGCCGGCATCGTAAAGCAGTTCGGGTTGAAATACAGTCCAGACGCATGATTCCGCGGGTCGCAGGTGACCAACGGTATGAACTGCTCATAACCACCACCCGTTTGATCTGTACCGTAATACGTTGCATCGTTGGCAGAATTCGAGTAGAGGCCGTTCGGCAGCAGAATGGCGTTATTGGGGAGATCCGGCGCACCGACTAACGGAACAGTAAGCCCGCCAGCAGTACTAGTGTTGAGGTTTCCTCCAATATTCGGCTGAATTGGCGCACCCGACTGGTAGGTCGTGTAGCCGGAGAGCTGCCATCCATTCACCGCCCCGCGGAGAAGCGCGTTGCTGTGCATGGGGCTGGGCAGGTTCCAGTTATACGCGAAGTTCAGAATGTGCGTGTGATCGTACGCCAACGGACCGTAGTTGGCTCTCAGGTTAAACGGATCCACCAGAGTGCCGTTTCCATTTCCGTTATCCGATTGTCCGTCGCGGATGCCCATTACCTTGCTGAAGGTGTAATTTGTCAGGAAGGTTATAGGACCGGACTGCTTCTGCCATGACACCTGTAGCGAGTTGTAGTTAGAGTACCCGCCGTGATTAATAACGTAGATGTCCTGATAGTTGTCTAGCGGGCGGAAATCATTCTGGGTAAATCCGGATTGATAAATTGCGCCGTGATTTCCATTCAAGCAATCAAGGGCGTCAAGCTGAGGGTTACTGTTGTTGCAAGTCAGGTCGCCGGTGGAGACGAATGTTCCTTTCTTTGGGTCTATGCCGAAATAAGTACCGGGTTGAACTGAGTTGGCATCGCTAACCTTGCCGTTGGCACCGTTGAGCAATTCGTTGGTGTCCTTGTTCCCCACATAGGATATTTCAAAGACAGAGCGCCACGGAAGAGCTTGCGAAACCGTGAAGTTATAGTCCATGACCTCTGGAGTCTTATTGTCTCCCATTTGGAAAGCGCTGACCGTTGCTCCCTTCTGGTCAGCCGCATCTGGATTAGGAGTGAAGAACCCCGGGGTGTCAATTTCCGCATAACCTAGGTTAACCGACGGGGTGGTGGCTGTGAATATGCCAGCCGGCCCCGCTGTTGCCCCGCCGACATCATTCACTGCAAGCTGGTAGTGGAATATTGCAAAGCCGCCCCTCAGCACCGTCTTTCCTGTACCGAAGAGATCGTAGGCGGCTCCAACTCGAGGCTCATAATAGAACAGAGGAGATACCAAGCCCGACAGCGGTATGCCTTTGTCAATCGCATTGTATAGAAGGCCGGTATTGACCCCCGCCCCAGGGCCATTGACGTAAGCCGCCGGATCCCAGACCTGCATTCCATTCGGCGGGCCGTAATATTGGCCGACGTGGTCAAAGCGCAATCCGTAATTCGCGGTTAACTTTCTGGTCACCTTGTATGAATCTTGTGCGTAAAGGGACCACTGATGGGACTTTATATCAAACACGGTGGAAGAACTTGGCTGCTGGTAATTGGCCGCCCGCCCGAGCAGGAAGTCGGCAACCACGTTTCCTGTGCTGTTCGATCCCCATCCTAGATTGTAAGTTCCGTTACCGCCATTACCGATGCCATCGCTGGACTGTAGGTTCTCGCTCGTATCCCAATAGAACCCAAACTTTGCGGTGTGGGATCCGATAACCTTGGTGAAGTTGTCGTAGAGAGCTGGATCTTTCTTTGTGGCGCCAAATCCGCCACCGTTAAAAGTCCCGTCCAAATTCATTTCCGAGACGTCAGGAAACGCACCGCCCCATGGCCCGTCAATATTCGGAATCTGTTTGGTAGTGTAGCCAAACAGGCCCGTGATGTTGATTCCGAGCTTCGTACGATCCACCGCTGAAGGATTGCTTAGCGTGCTGGGGTTAATGTAGCGGGCGTACGTGAACACGAATTCGTTCGTGGTCGTTGGACTGAACACGTGAGTGAAGTTCGTCATGATCTCTTGCGAAGTCGTAGCCGCAACCACGTTTGACGGATATGGCAAGGTCCATGGTGGAGTCCACCAGATTCCTACCGGATGCTGATCATTCTCAATCTGGCGGGTGTAAGACACCGACAACTTGCTGTTGTCGCTGATTGCGTAATCAACCTTACCTGTCGCTTCCCAGCGGTTTTGCGGAACATTGGCGACGTACTGATAGTTGTTCCAGCCGTTTCCAGCGCTTGGAGTGATGTTTGGCGCGGGAAGCAGTTTTGCGAACGCTACTCCGTTAGGATCGAAGTCGCTAGCTGGAACTGAGGTTGCGGTAGCTCCGGGAGGCGCATTGCAGCAAAGACTGCTGTACGCGTAACTCCACTGGTTTATTGCGCCCGCTGGCACCCCAGTGTTGCTGAAGTCGCCCGATAATTGCGCTGGAGTTGGCACATTGTAATTGATGATGCTGCCGGCTGGGTGCTGGCGCATATATTCATAGCCAGCCCAGAAGAACAGCTTGTGGCGGCTTTTATTGAAGCCGGTGTGAGGAATCAGGATTGGACCACCCACATTGCCGCCCATGTAATAGAAGCTTTGATCCGGAGCCGCCGCGGTGGCAGAAAGTCCGCCTGGGACAATCTGGCTATGAGTGTAGGCATCAATCGAATTGAATTGACTGTTGCGCGTGTATAGATATCCTTCCCCGTGGTATTGCGATCCGCCGCTCTTACTGAATGCCTGAAAGATCACCGGACCTTTGGCGTATTCAGCGCTGTAGGACGACATCAGGACTTTAACTTCTGAAACCATATCCTGGTTGATGTTGGCGATCTGGGTTCCAGCATTTCCTGGATCAATAAGGTTAGCGCCGTCGAGCATGAAGGCCATTGCGCCGTTTGGCTGCGTGCCATTGGAAGAATAGGAGCCGATGGGGCCGGAATTCGTGCCGGTCACCTGCGCATTGAAACTGGATCCCTGACTCATACCATTGTTTAACGCCATTCCAGGCATGAGTTTGAGCAACTCTCCCGCATCGCGGCCACCGAGCGGAACGTCTTCAATCATTTGCGTGTTCAATGTGGTGCTGACTTCGGAACTGTCGAGCGCTACCACCGCAGCTTGCGTATTGACTTCGACCACCTGGTCGGCCTGACCTACGGCGAGGCTGATATTGGGCAGCGTGCGGTTATCGCCCTGGGCAAAGACGACACCGTCTTCCTTCCATGTCTTGAAGCCAGGGGCGGAAACAGATACCGAATAGGTGCCGGGCTGCACGGCGGTAATCGCAAAGTAGCCGGAGCCGTTGGAGACGGTTGTACGCGTGTCGCCGGAAGCGGTGTTTTTCATCGCTACCTGGGCGTTCGGAACAACCGCGCCAGTTTGATCGAAGGTTGTTCCAGTCAACGTTCCCGTTAACTGCTGGCCGAAGCATAGTGAGGCGACAAGCACAAAAATCGCCAGGCCTGCAGCTACTCCAATATTCTTCGAGTTCACTTTAAGCTTCAAAATCATCTCTCCGCCTCCGGATCGTTAACGATTCTCGGTTAACTTCTGTACAGAAACCCTATTTCTAGCGCTCAGTGTCGGCGTTTACGTAAGCGAATACACTTGTCGCTAACACAAAAGTACTATTGCGACCCCGCAACTTGTACCGTTGTTTAACAGTGACTGTCAAGCAAAATTATTTGTGGAGGAAAGGATTTTACAAACACAGCAGGAAAAGGTTACTCAAATAGTCAACAAAACTGGAAAAGCCGCGTCCAAAGGGCAGAGTGCGGGTGCCCACATGAGGTGACAAGGGGGATATTCCAGACCGCGTATGACACGGCCAGGGCAGTTGGTGGGCGCTATAGGATTCGAACCTATGACTTCCACCGTGTGAAGGTGGCACTCTACCGCTGAGTTAAGCGCCCAAGGCCTTCTATTCAAACATTTGAAGGCTTGGCCGTCAACGGCGAGTTACGTTTCAGGCTACAGCGTATCGCCGGAAGAAAACAACACCCGTCACGCATTGAGGAGCGTGCGGCGAAAGGTGAACCCTGCGAAAGCGAATGATAATACTGCGCACACTAGCATCGAAAAACTTGACGACTCCGGAACCGCAGTTGGTGAACTCACTTCAAAATCAGGCCCCATATATGTCGCAGAGGCAACATTAGTCGCCGGAAGTGTGAAGGTCGAACCGAAGGTGTAAAGCCCAGTCTCGCCCAAAGTGATCTCTGGAATCGGCAATAGTGACGAAGCCGAGAAAATGAATGGATCCTTGCTATCGAAGCTATCTCCTCCAATTACATAAGTACCGTCCGCCAAGGTGAAACTAGGAACTGCAACGAAGGCGAAACCGTCCTCCGTAGTATATTTCCCGGCAGTGATAGTGGTCGAAAGGAGCAGCGATCCGTCCGATGCGAATATTCCAACATCATGGTTGCTTTTCAATTTGCCATTCGGGTCGTAGTAACCTAATTCAGTAACAGTTATCGGGCTCGTAACTGTGAATTGCCAGCCGAATGTGAAACTCTGCGTCGGACCTGTAACGACATTCAAGGGATCAACTGGCGTTAAGGCGGTCAAATCAGAATCAGCAAAACAAAGACTGCTGACCATCAGAAAAGCGGCAACCATGAACGTCGCTAACTTAATCATAAATTGGCCCTTCCACCTATTTCAAATGGTAGTCTAGCATTCGGCAACGACCTGTCAATACAGGGAAATACTCGGCAGAGAAACACTTGCGAATGTGCAACTTGATGCAGTTGCAAAGGGGAAAACATTGGATCGCGCCAGCTTTTTAAAGTTGCCGAAATGTCGTTTCTGGCCTCCAATGAGTCCTTTCCCCGTGATAGGCTAACCTGCGGTCAAGGCCGAGAGAATGAGCTATTCCCCGGCTATGTAACGGACAGCACGCCGGATGCCAAGCGATTCCAGACCCGGGAAGTTGCCCGTATCGCCTTCTACCGAAGGCGTTTCGGAGCCCCCAGCAGAAGTGGCCGACCCGCAACTTTCCAGGCCTACGGGTGTTCATACAGATGTGAGCAGCATAGCCATTGATCGTGGATTGCTGGCGATCCCCGGGGGGGCCTCTCGTTCGCGGGTTGAAAATGCGCAAATAGGCAAGGTCGCGTTGCCTCTGGAGGAACTGACCGACGCTGACGTCATGCTGCGAGTAAGGGCGGGTGACGATTCTGCGTTCGAGTACCTCGTCCAAAAATATCGCAGAGCGATGGTCAGCTTCATGTTTCGTATGGCGCACAATTCGGCTGCCGCGGAAGATTTGGCACAAGAAGTTTTTTTGCGCGTATACCGTTCGCGCCAAAATTACGAAGCGAGCGCGAAGTTCACGACCTGGCTTTATCGCATTGCTACGAACCTGGCAGTGAATCATGCGCGTGACACCCGCCATGAACGCGCGGAAAACGTTGTGAGCCTCGACGAGAGAGATGAAGATACCGGACAGAGTCTCGATCTGCCGGACAAGTCTCAGACTGCGGAAGAAAGAATTGTGCAGCGGGAACGAATGTCAGCTATCCGGCAACGGGTTCAGGCGTTGCCGGAACGCCAACGGATCGCTGTATTGATGCACAAGTATCAGCAAATGGATTACAAACAAATTTCGGAAGTATTGAAGTTGAGTGAGTCAGCCACGAAGTCTCTGCTGTTTCGCGCCTATGAAACTTTGCGCGAACAGTTGAAGGAATTTGTATGAAGGATGTAACTATGAAATGCAATGATATTCGCGAATTGATGCCGGACCTGGCCGCCGGACTAAGTACGGTGACACCCCAGATGGATGAACACATCCATGCCTGCTCCGCATGTTCCACGACACTAGCGGAACTTCGCCAGACTATGGCGCTGCTCGACGAATGGCAGGCTCCGGAGCCGTCGCCATATTTTGACACGCGCCTGCACGCACGATTACGGGAGGAAGCAGCGAAGCAGACTGGATGGTTGGCTTCTCTTGGTAAAGCCTGGCTTCGGAAGCCAGCGCTTGCGTTTTCGCTTGCTGCCATTCTCGTGATGGGTATTACTTTGTTCCGGGGTGATGGCTACCGCTACAGGGGTACCGATTCCATGGCGGTGGTGCCCGGAAGTGCGGTTAGTGACCTGCAAGCGTTGGACAAGAATCACGATCTGTATTCAGACTTCGATGTTCTCGATGATCTGGAAGTGCAGCAAAACGTGACGGCGAATCCGTAATAAGGAACGGGTAAAATCGTTGCCTCTTACGCCGCAGCTCTTCGAACGCTTACTGGAAATTGGCGATGTCCGGGGGGACAGGTGTTCAGAGTTAATTCAATCGCGCGCTTGACCGTAGGTGCGACTCTGGCGATGTGCGTCGCAAGTGCCGCCCCCGCTTTCGTGCAAGGGCAACAGAGGCAATCGCGTCAAGCGGTTCCGCGCCCGCCAGCATCTCGTCCTTCGCAGCCGCCCTCTCGACCGCCCCAGACGCGCATGCAACAACGAGAGCCGCCGATGCAAGGGCACCATTCCGGCCAATGGCTGAGCCGGTATAGAAGCGTCCCGCCGGAGCAGCAGCGGCGCGCGTTAGAAAACGACCCGCAGTTCAGGAGATTGCCTCCTCAAAGACAGCAGCAGTTGCAACAACGGTTGCAGGACTTCAGCAGACGCTCTCCGGAACAGCAGCAAAGAATCTTGAACCGCATGGAAACATGGGAACACCTCACCCGGCAACAGCAGCAAACCGTACGGCGAATGCATTCCGAGTTGCAGCAACTTCCCCCGGAACGGCAGCAGGCTGTAAAGAATGCAATCGAGGCCCTCAGGGCCATGCCTCCCGACGCCCGGCAACGCGCCATTCAATCCGGGCGCTTCAGCCAATACTCGCCACAGGAACGTGAATTGCTGAACGGAGCTTCACAGCTTCCTCTAGCCCCTGCACAACCGCCGCAGAACAATGTGCCCAGGCCGCCGCGGTGATGGATGGTCTTTTGTTTGAAGAGTGTGTGCGTGATCTTCCAGCTAATTCATCAGTGCCAGCATACGTCTGATTGACAATGCGGTCTGCCGAATCTCGTCTGAGTCCGAGGCTTCGGGAGACATCTTCAAATATTCTTCCAAGTCTTCCGCGGCAGCTCTCGGCTGGCCCAGACTGTAGCGTAAGAGAGCGCGCTGTTTTACGTCTTCGGGAGATCGTGGATAAATCACCAGCAACAAATCCACCAATGGCAGAACTTTCTTAAGATTGCGGGCAGACATATAGACCGTCTTAAGATTATTTATGATGCGAGTGAGCATCTGCCGGCGGCTCACTGCAAACAGGAACTCAGGACGCAACGTCATTTGCCCGGAGTAAATTTCATCGAGCTTGCGCTGGCAATCCT
Organism: uncultured Acidobacteriaceae bacterium; assembly: GCA_963720075.1. Taxonomy (GTDB): domain Bacteria; phylum Acidobacteriota; class Terriglobia; order Terriglobales; family Acidobacteriaceae; genus PALSA-188. Next base: position 52,920 of record CAVREG010000005.1, read on the forward strand.
GGGCATTAAGAATGTCGCCACCGTTGAAACAATCAATCAACGTTTCGTGGCCATCAATGTCGTAGTTCTTCAGGAGAAAATGCCCAGGCATGCCGACGCCAAATAACGGGAACCCAAGCCGCTGTCCTACTTCCATATAAATCAGTGCCAGAGTAATGGGAATACCCAGGCTGCGATCGAGAACATCGTTTAAAAATGAGTTGCGAGGATCATAGTAATCTTCACGATTACCGTGCAATCCTGCCTGCTCGAACAAGACGTAATTCAGAGCCGAAATCGTTTCGGAGGCATCGCCGATTTCCGTGATGCGCGGCTCCGCGCGAAGCGCAAGTTCGTCTATGCGCGTCACGTAAGACTCAATATTCAGATCGGGATATTCAGTGCGGGCGATTGTCAAAGCGCCGCGAACGAGGTCAATTTTTTCGTCGTCAACGTGCGGGCCGACCAGCGCCGCAAAGGCCTCAATTAGGCCGGCTTGGCCACTGTTGCCCATAAAACGATGCTACCAGAAAATAGGCGTAAAGAGCCTAGGAACGTTTCATTTCCGCAGCAAGTTCTTGGCAATAAAGACAATGTTCGCAGGCCGTTCGGCGAGCCGCCGCATTAAATAGGGATACCATTCGGTACCAAACGGGATGTAAACCCGCACGCGCCATCCTTCGCGAACGAGCTGTTCTTGCAAATCGCGCCGGATGCCGTAGAGCATTTGAAATTCGAACGAATCGTGCGGGATTGTTTCTAGAATTGCGAATGCCTTCGTTTCATTAATCATCTTCTCATCGTGGGTCGCCACGCCGTGATACACCCCACTCCTTAACAAGATCTTCATTAACTTGACGTAATTGGCATCCACTTCCGGCTTCTTCTGAAAAGCAATTTCCTCCGGCTCTTTATATGCACCCTTACATAACCGGATGCGAATTCCCTGGGCGAGTAACTTCTCGACATCAGACTCGGAACGTCGCATATAGGATTGGATTACCGCGCCGACACATACTTGATTCCCCGGCATGGAATGAAGTTCGTGGACGAAATCCAGCGTCCGCTCTGTGTAAGCCGAGCCTTCCATATCCACACGAACAAAATTGCGAGGAGACATAGCCGCAGCTTGCGCAACGAGCCGAGTAACGTTTTCACGCGCCAGGTTCTCGTCAATGTCGAGACCCATGTGCGTGAGCTTCAAACTGATATTTGCATTGAGACCGCAGGCAGCTATTTCGTCTAGCAGACGATGATACAGTTGAACGCTCGCGTTTGCTTCGGCGGCATTGGAAACATTTTCGCCTAAGTTATCTATGGAAACGCTACGCCCGGATTGATTCACGATCCGGGTCGCTCGAAGCACATCTTCTATTTGCGTGCCTGCGACAAAGCGGCCCGAAATCTTTTGTCCGATCGCCGACCCTTCGGCCAAAGCGCGAAGGCGGGAACTGCCGGAGAGAGAAATGAAAACCGCCCTCAGCAAGGTTTCCCTGTTCCTTCGAACGCACGTGCTTCGCCCGGCACTTTCTGTAAGTAAACCTTTTGAATCATCGCGAGTCCTGGCGCATTCGCAGCGCTATCAGATTGTATCTTGAGGCGAACAATGGCCGGCTATAGCCACGCGCTTCGACATAGAAGTTGTTCTGCCGGATATTGAGCCACACGGACATTGCCTTCCGTACCGTAGGAAACTCCCGCTTATCGCCCGACAATAGAAGATCAAACGCGCGCCCGGCGAACGCTTCAAACCCCACCGTACGCCTGCGCATAACAGCCAGCCCATGCCTGAGAACCTGAGTGAAAATCCGGAACTGGAGCCTGTCTGCGACACGTGGCAACGGGCCCTCCAAATCACGCTCGGCATATTTTTCATTGTTGGCACCGTCATTCTTGTTTACTACGGCGGACCGCGCGCAAGCGATGAAGACGTGCAGGCGCAAATACAGCAGCTGACAGGTCAGGTGAACCGGCTCAAGCAGGAAGAAGCCATGCCAGCCATGGTCCTGAACCGTTACCGCAATTCAATTTGCTTCGTGTTTGGAATTTACCGGGTTGGGTTCCCGGGAAAGAAACCAGCATTGCGCGCCCGCATTTCCGGCAGTGGCTTTGTCGTCGCCGACGGACTCCTGGCCACGAACCGTCACGTCGCAGAACCTTGGTATGAAGACGCGGAATCAACCGCGCTCATCGCGAAAGGTGCGACTCCGCAGCTCGAAAAACTGCTCGCATTTTTTCCCGGTTTGGCAACGCCTGTAAATATCACTCCACTGGCCTGGACTGCGGACGGGGACTTGGCAATTTTGCAGATTGATTCGGCGGCTGGGCGCGACCTTCCGCCATTACCATTCGCAGACAAGCCGTCCGTCCCCGGTGAGATCGTCGCCGTAGTGGGATATCCAATGGGAATTTTGGGGATGGTTGCCAAGGCGCCTCCGGCAGTTTATGACCGGCTTGCCTTGAGAAATGACGACCAGGGAGCGGCAAATGAGCTTGCGGCCCTTTCTCTAATTCGTCCGTCGGCGACGTGCGGTCATCTCGGGGACGTGGTCGGGGAGAAGCTGGTTTACGACGCGCCTACGGCTCACGGTGGCAGCGGGGGCCCGGTGTTCAATTCTCGGGGGCAAGTCATTGGAGTCAACGCCGCCTATATAGATGGATTCTCGGGAGGAACGCTGGGAATCGCGGTGGACGCACTGAACCCATTGATCGCTGCGGCCCATAAAAAACAGTTGTTGCTGGCGCGCTCCCAAGTGCGACTTCAGAAATAATCCTCCGTTGCGAGACTGAGATTTATTAAAGCTCCGGGCTGGCGCTCCTCGGACCAAGCCCCGCTTCCAACCGCGCTTTTATTTGTGGCCACTCGGTGTCGAGGATGCTGAAATAAACCGTGTCGCGCACACGGCCAGTCCAAGTGATCAAATGTTTTCGGAAAATACCTTCTTGTTTCGCTCCGAGGCGAAGAATGGCATTGCGAGACTTCTCGTTCAGAGCATCCGTCTTCAGTTCCACGCGAATGCAGTTCCACTCTTCAAAAGCATGTCGCAACATTAGATATTTTGCCTCAGTGTTTATGCGTGTGCGCTGCCACGCGGGCGCGATCCATGTGGAACCTATTTCGACCCGCCGGTTAACGCGATCAATATTCATGTAACGAGTGCTGCCAATGACGCGCTGTGAGCTGCGCTCCACGGTGGCAAAGACTACCGACTCACCTCTCTCCTGCTCGGCGAATGCTTTTTCAACCGCGCGCTGAAAATCCTCCGGTGTTCTCATCGAATACGGAATCCATCGGAAAATGTTTTCGACATCTTCCCTGGCAGCCTCCCAGAAAAGTGCGGCGTGATCGGGGCGTAGCGGTTGCAGGGAAACGGCTGAACCTTCCAGCGTGAGCGGCAGCGTGATATTAAGGGGCGGCAAGATAGTGGTCACCGGATCGTCACACTTTTTGCATTCGAGCGTAAGACCGATTTTCTCCGCGCGGCCCGATTCCGTTTGAACCCAACTACGATTTTGCCACGGCGGATCATGACGAACGTGTTGAGTGTGGCCGCAGCATAAATCCGCTACCCAGTGACCTTGCTCGTCTTGGTGAAAGCCCGTGATCTTCTGCTTCATGCCGACGTTATTATCAGATTCATCAGGCCCAGGTTAGCGTCCAAAAAAACGGACGCGAACCTGGGGCACCGGCTATGCTCAGACCTTGAGCTCCGCCACCGTCGCGCCCCCTCCGCCCTCATTCTGCGGTGGCTCCGTTACCGATTCGACATGGGGATGTTTTTGCAAGAATTGCCGCAGAGCTTTTCGAAGAATTCCCATGCCGCTGCCGTGCACGACACGCACACGCGGTAATCCAGCCAGGAAAGCGCGGTCCACGAACTTTTCCACTTCGCTGGTGGCATCGTCCACCGTTCGTCCAATCACATTGATCTCTGAGGGTGTGTTCTGATTTTCGCTTTGCAGCGAAACAGAAATTCCGCGAGCGCGGGCTGCATTAACCGGAGACTCGGAACCTCGAGCCAATATCTCCGCGACATCGTCGCGCGTGATCTTCATTTTCATTGCCCCGATCTCGACCTCGAAATGGTTGTCGTCAATGCGCCGTGTGATCCTGGCGGGGCGGCCAACGGACTTGAGTTTTACTGTGTCCCCCTCGGCGGCGTGTTTAATAATTTGTGGTTGCGCGTGCGGATCGTTTTTGTCAGCGCCGGTGCTGTGAGCCACGATGGTCGAATCGAATTGCTCGCGGAAATCGCGGCGGAGTTTGGATATGCGCCGTTCGGCGTCTTTTGACAACTTCTGCGCGGCAGCCCGGTCCTGAATCATGTTCACCGCCTCACGCGCATGATATTCAAAATCCCGCAGCAGGCTTTCCAGCTTCCCTTCCATTTCTTTGATCTTTGCTTGTTGTTCTTTCTTGCCTTCGGCAGTGAGGTAAACTTTCTCTCGCTCAAGCTCGTCTTCGCGAACCCGCAATTGATTTCGCTCCGCATCCACAGCCCGCAAGTCAGCATGCAGCCGGTCGAGAAATTCTCCGACATCGCGTGCTTGCGTTCCCAATCGCGAGAGTGCCGATTCAATGATTGAGGGATTCAGGCCCAGCCGCCGCGCGATGTTGATTCCTGCCGAAGCTCCGGGGACTCCGATTTTCAACTCGTAAGTCGGCTGAAGTGTGGTTTCGTTAAATCCGACAGAGGCGTTCACCACGCCGCTGGTATTCGCGCCATAAACCTTGAGAGAAGTGTGATGAGTCGAAATTACGGTTATGCATCCGATGCGGCGAAAGTGGTCAGCGATAGCGACCGCCAGCGCGGCGCCTTCTTCGGGATCCGTAGCCGAACCGAGTTCGTCGAGCAATACCAGCGATTGCGAAGTCGCAGTTCGCGAAATGAAATCAATATTTGTGACATGGGCGGAGAAGGTGGAGAGATTCTGTTCGATGGATTGATAGTCGCCAATGTCTGCGAGTACCGCGTCGAAGATCGGCAATTCGGCGCGGTCTGCGGGAACGGGAATGCCCGATTGCGCCATCAAAGCCAGCAAACCTAGAGTTTTCAGAGCCACGGTCTTCCCGCCAGTGTTTGGGCCGGTGATTACAAGTTCTCGGGCTTCGCCCTCCAGTTCGATGGTGATGGGAACTACGCTGCCGGATTTCGATTTCAGATTGCGTTCAAGAAGAGGATGGCGAGCGTTGCGGAGAATCAGCCGAGTGGCGGGTTCGTGGAGGGACGGGCGTGCCCGCTCGTCCATAGCGGGCTCAGGACGCCTGTGTTCAGGCAATTGCACCGGGACGCAATCGTAATCTTCGGCGAACCTTGCTTTGGCGAATTGCAGTTCAATTTCACCGAGGATTTCTACCGCCGCAATGATCGAATCCGAATGCTCTCCGATTCGCTGCGTCATTTCCAACAGAATGCGATGAATCTCGGCTTGTTCTTCATCCAGCAGCCGGACCAGTTCATTATTTTGCTCGATAGTTTCGAGAGGTTCGATGAAAACAGTCTGTCCGCTGGAACTTGCGCCGTGCACCACGCCTTGCACGCGGCGCTTCTGCTCGACTTTTACTGGGATAACGAAGCGCTCGCCGCGGATAGTGATCAGTTCATCCTGCACCGTTCCGCCCTCGGCCAACCGGCGCAGGTAGCCGCGGAGCGACTCTTGTATTTGGCGGCGTTGCCTTTCGGTTTCGCGGCGAATCCGCGCCAGTTCCGGCGAAGCTTTGTCTTCGAGCGTGCCATCAGGCTGAATCTTTCCGCGAAAACCGCGCAGAAAGTCGTTGAAATCAACTATTCCAGCCGAGAGGTGTGCCACCGCCGTCCACGGCGTTTTCATCGCAGAAGGCGGATTCAGGGCAATTTCACGCCACTCCGCCGCCCGATCTACCACGAGAATGACATCTCGGATTTCGGTGGTCTCGAGAACTGCGCCTGATATCTTTGCTTTCTGCAAGTGTGCGGTAATTTCTAATAAGCCCGCGAAATCGAACTTTCCGCCGACGCGGCGAAACTCGCGGATCTCGCTGGTGAGGGTCTGCTGATTTTCAATCCAATCACGGCCGGTGGATGGAGCGAGTTCCGCGACGAGCCTTTGTCCGAAAGGAGATTGCGTGTACCCGCGCAATAACTGCCGCAGAGGCTCAAATTCAAGCACTCTCAAGCTGGCGTGATTGACTGGCTGCGGCATCATATTCATGGTACAAGAAGCGCCGGCCAGGGGCGTCCGCGCCACATGACCACATGGTAACGTAGGAATATTGGAGCTCAAATGAGACGCATTGTTTTTGTTTTAATAATAATTTCCGCCCTCAACAGCGTCGCGCAACAATCGCCTTCTTCCGCCCCGCCGGTTACCGCAGCGGCGAATCCGCACAAACATTTTGATCGGGTGCTGATTGTTGTCTTGGAAAATCAAGCCTACGTCTCGGCAATCAAGGATAACTATTTAAAGGAGTTGGCTGATGAGGGAGTTGAGTTCACCAATTTTCATGCCCTGGCGCATCCTTCTTACCCGAATTATCTCGGATTGATAGCGGGCAGCACTTTTGGCATGCGCGGCATATTCGGAGATGATCAGAAGGACTTCCCGGACGACAATCGGCACAGAACGATCGGGGATGAGTTGGATTGGAGAAATTATGCGGAAGAATATCCGGGGAAACCAGGTAAGGCAGCCTACCTATTCGATGCCAGTAAATACGCCCGAAAACACGTACCCTTCTTAAGCTTCGTCAAAGTGCAAAAGCAAGAACCTCAGAACGTCGTTTCGGTGGATACGAAAAACCCCACAACGCCTTTGTGACTGACGTCGAAAACTCACGCTTGGATCCGAAGGATTCAAAGTACAAGGCGCTGCCCACGTATATGTTTTATTCGCCAAACCTGGACGACGATGGGCATGACACAAATCTCGGCACCGCTTCAACCTGGCTCAAGAACTTTCTCGAAAATTGGTTCCCTTCCGACTCCCGCGCCGGCACACTTCTTATTGTGACCTTCGATGAGAGCGAAGCCCCAGAGAGAAAGAGCAATCACATCTACACGGTATTTCTGGCGGACATGGTCAAGAAGGGGCAGAAAGTAGATACACGCTACGATCACTACGACATCCTGCGGACCATTGAAGATAATTTCGGAGTTCAGCCGCTGAATGCCGGAGACTCCCACGCAAAAGTGATTACTGGCATCTGGAACCAATAGGTCGGGGTGTCTCCCGCGTTCCATACAATGTGCTTGACGAAACACCGCTGAGACAATAGCTTACGTGACGAGTCGCAGCAAACGTTTACTTAAGCGGCAGAAGCGTTCGCGTTTGCAAGGAGAAAAAATGAAAACTTTAATCCTTAATGCTTCCATCGCCTTCTTCGTATTGCTCGCGTCCACTACTCTCAACGCCAGACCGGTAGGTTCGGCGCACCCGCACGCTTTCAAACTCCAGGGTGATATCGAATTCACTCACGATCCCTCCATCATTAAGGATGCAGACACGTGGTATCTCTTCTCCACCGCAAACGGGCCGGACCGAAAAGGCGAGCTCCCAATTCGCTGCTCCAAAGATTTGGAGAACTGGAACCTGTGCGGACACGTATTCGACGGCGTTCCCGATTGGATCAAGAAAGAAAGTCCCCAAACCCGCGAGCTTTGGGCTCCTGATATCTCCTACTTCGATGGCCAATACCATCTGTACTATGCTTTTTCCGTCTTCGGAAAAAACACTTCCGGCATTGCGCTGGTAACAAATAAAACTCTCGACCCGAAAAGCCCAGACTTCCATTGGAAAGACGAAGGATTGGTATTGGAATCTCACGCCGAAGATGATTTCAACGCGATTGATCCGAATCTCAGCATAGATGCCCAAGGTCACACGTGGCTGGCATTCGGTAGTTTCTGGAGCGGTATCAAAATGCGCCGGATAGATCGCAAGACTGGCAAACTCTCCAGCGAAGATACGAAGCTGTACTCACTGGCGAGCCGCAAGCGCCCTGACAATCCGCCGCCGAATCCTCCCGGACTGCCGGGCGATTGGCAGGCGATCGAAGCCCCATTTGTAGTGCACCATCACGGCTATTATTATCTGTTTGTTTCTTTCGACCTCTGCTGCCGAGGAGTCAAGAGCACTTATAAAACGATGGTGGGACGCTCTCGAAATATAACCGGCCCATATGTGGACGCCGATGGTAAGCCGATGCTGGATGGTGGCGGAACTCCTTTGCTCGTGGGCAATGATCGCTGGATTGGACCGGGGGGTGAATCAGTTCTTCAATCGAAAAGCGGCGACATCATTGTGTTCCACGCATACGACGGTAAAACCGGCCGCCCCTATTTGCAAATTTCTTCCATCGCATGGGTCAAGGGTTGGCCGCACGCCGTACTGGAGGGGGATGGAAAATAGGACTCGGAAATCGCCGGAATTTGTGCCGGGGTTCTTCCTCGCCTGCGACGAGGAGCCAAGTCGAAGGAGAGACGTAATAGCGAGAGTGGGGATGTTTCGACTCTTTGAGCTTCCACGAGCGGAAGTTCGCCTTCGCTCAACATGACAAGTTCAATTCGGCTTCGCGCCGCCGGGACCTGCCACTTCATCCGGGTCTAGCAACTTCATGACATATTGCTGCTTTTGAACTTCTTCGCGGTCGAGTTGACTGGCGGTCTGAAGTTCTTTCTGCGACTCGTCTTTTTTTCCTATCCTCCCATATGCCATGCCGAGATAATAGTGGGCTTCGCGCAATGAAGGATCAGATGCAATCGCGCGTTGCAGCAGATCGCAAGCCGACTGGTACTGCTTTCTTTGAAACGCAATACGCCCAAGCCCGGTTAGCGCGCCAGCATGTTTCGGATTCCGCTTTAGCGCTTCGTTAAAGTGTTTCGCCGCGTCGTCCAAATTGTTTTCGTCCACATCAAGCGTCCCGAGACAAAAATAAGACTCGGTTTGCTCCGGTTGAAGTTGAATAGACTTTTCAAATTGGCGGCGCGCATCCGGTATTTGTTGCAGCGCCCGAAGCACGAAACCCATCGCATAATAACCGCTCGCGTCGTCTGGACGGAGTTGCAAATAGCGCTCGAATGATCCCCGGGCGTCTTGAAATCTGGTCAACCCAATCTGCGCCCTGCCCAATCCGTAAATCGCCCTACTGTCATTGTTTTGTACCTGCAAGGCTCCATCGAACGCCTGAATCGCGTCGGGGTAAAGAGACATCCGCAACGCAATCATTCCAAATTTAAATAGAACATCGTGGTCTTTCGGACTCAAATTACGCGCCTTTATGACCAACGACAAAGCCTTCTCCAAGTTCTGAGAATGAACGGCGTCGGTGGCTTGCGATTGGTACAGGTTCACCAGCGAGTCCCTGGCATCAGTGCGACTCGGATCAAGTTTCAAGGTCTCTTGAAATTCTGCTTCAGCCTCATCCCCCCGATTCATTTGCGAATACAAAAGACCGAGATCCATGTGCGCGCTTGCGAAATCGGGCTTTTGTACGATCGCCTGCTTGAACAGTTGCTCCGCTTCTTTTTCGCGATGCTCCTGAGCGCGCACAACCCCCAGCAAATTCAATGCGCGATAGTCTTTGGGATCTCTTCTAAGCACGGCTTGCAGGTCCGTTTCCGCGAGGTCGAGTTTTCCGGCCGCGATAGCTTGCGCCGCATCCTTGATCAGAGAAAAGTTTGAGGATGGTACCGTCTGAGCGAGAAGTGGAGCAGAAAGCGCAAGTAGCGAAATAAAAAGAAATGCACGGCTCTTTGTTGTTGACGCAATCATGGCAGAAAATAATGGCTCGCGCCCATCTTCAGTCGTCGGAAGCCGCGAGTTGATCAATACCTACTACTTTGTTTCGGTCTCTGGAGCCATGCCCATACCGCCAGATTTCATTTCCTGCGAACGGGTCAGCGTCTCAGTAAGTTTAAATTGCTGTGCAGCCAAGTCGGCTTCGCCGAGACGCTGATATATCCGTCCCAGTAAATAATGTGTGGGGGCGTCGTTTGGCTTCATGCGTGCCGCTTCTTCAGCTTCCACCTTCGCGTCCGGCAAGCGACTCATATCGAAATAAGCTTTACCTAACTCGTAACGAACCTTGCTAGATTTGGGATTGATTTCTTTCGCCTGCGATAATACCGGCACCGCTTTGTCCGCCTGATTCAACTTGATTAAGAGGGTTCCGAGATTCAGGTATGGCTGCTCTGAACGGCCAGTCGAAGTCCCCTCGATTTCCATCGCTTTCCGATACGTCGAGATCGCTTGATCCATTTCATTCTTGGCTTCCAAACATAATCCAAGATTATCCTCCGCTTTCGCGTTGCTGGGATCGCGCTTCAGCACTTCCTGAAATGCGTCGATGGCCTCATCGAAGCGGTTTTGCTCATAACGCACGCGGCCGAGATGGTATCTGGCTTCCAAATTGGCGGGGTCCAACTTGAGTGCGATCTCAAGATAACGACCTGCGTCTGAATAGTCATTCAGCAACACATAGTCCAGCGCCACAATCTTCAAATCATCCGCTGTCGGAGGCTTGATCTTCCCCGCGTCGGTGAATAGTTGCAGAGATTCTTTCGGCTTATCTTCGCGAAAGCGAACATAGGCAGTCAGGTATGCACCATCTTCGGACTGGGGATGTGCGGTGTTGTAAGCAGCCAGCGCGATGTCTGCATCGTTGAACTGACCCAGGTTGACCAAGCACTTCGCACGGTAAAGCAAGGCATCGGTTGCGCCCGGTTGTTCCTTTTCTACTTTGTCGAACGCGGTAGCGCACTCGGCCCAACGCTGCTGTTGGAACAAAATCATGGCCTGTTGCACGTCAGTGGCTTCGGAAAAGGAGTTCGGTGAAAGGACGACGCAGATGGTGACAATCAATAGCGCTGCTCGTACCTTGCTCAGCATGTCTCTATCGCTACTTCGCAGAAGGCACCGCCTCGGTGACGTTAATAATTTGGTCTGCCTTCGTATCCATCAACGTCTGCACGATCCCGCTTGGCCAACGCACGCGAATCATTTTTATCGAAGTCGCATTGCCCAGTCCAAAATGCACACGCGGATCGCTCGATGACTCATAGCTCCCACCTGTAGTAACGGTCGCGTATTGCTTGCCGGCATCAGTTAATACCGAGACTCGCGCGCCAATGCCATCTCGATTACTTTTTACGCCGATGAGCTTCAGCGTGATCCAATGATTCTGGGTTGGCGTTTCGTTCATCAGCACCCGGGCCGGCCCGTTGTTCGAGGTGATGACCACATCTATTTTTCCATCGTTGTTAATGTCGCCGATCGCCAATCCGCGGCCCACCCACTTCTGCCGGAAGACGTCACCCGATTCTGTCGAAACATCAACGAACTTTTTGCCCTTGTCATTCCATGCCAGCAAGGGGGGTTCACGATAATGCAAATGCGGCTCCTGGATTTCGATCGTATCCATGACATGAGACTGAGCAATGAAAAGGTCTTTCCAACCATCGTTGTCATAGTCGAAGAATTTAACTCCCCACCCAGAGTGCAACAGAGTCATCGCTCCAAGACCCGTCGGATTCGTTAAATAATCAAACGTGCCGTCTCCCGCGTTTTTGTAAAGGGCATATCGTTGATTAGCCAGATCAGTGATGATGACGTCGGGCCAGCCGTCATTTGTATAGTCCTCGAAATCTACACCCATGCCCGCGAAGGTCGCGCCGCTGCCGTCCAAAGCGAGCCCTGAAACCATCGCCACTTCTTCAAACGTTCCGTCGCCCTTATTGTGGAACAACTGTTCAGGCACGGAGTCATTCGTAATCAGAATATCTGGCCAGCCGTCGTGATCGTAATCGGCAATGGCCACACCCAGACCTTTGCCGGGATTATCCACTCCGGCTTTGTGGGATACCTCGGTAAATTTGCCGTTGCCATCATTGTGATAAAGAAGAATCGAGATAGGCTTGAAAATGTCGGGATGACAATAGGCTCGGTATCCTGCTTTTCTTTCACCGCAATAAATGTCGTCGAAGTCCCATTGCATGTAGCGGGCAACGACCAGATCCAACCGCCCGTCATTGTCATAATCTACCCAAGCCGCGCTGGTGGCCCAGCCTGAACCCGCCACGCCAGCCGCATCCGTAACGTCGGTAAAAGTGCCGTCGCCATTGTTGTGGTAAAGAGTGCTACGGCCGTAGCCAGCGACAAATAAATCTTCGTTTCCGTCGTTATCATAATCCCCGACAGCGACACCGGTTGAATATCCAATGCCCGCGAGGCCTGCCTTTTCGGTTACATCTTCGAATGTTCCATCCGGTTTCTGGTGATAAAGGCGGTTCCAATATTTTGGATCGTCCTTCTTGGGAAACGCACCCTTCGGCATTGGATCTTCAAGATGAGCGCCATTGGCAAAGAAAATGTCGAGCCGGCCGTCGTTGTCGTAATCGAATAGCGCTACGCCGGAGCCCATGGTTTCGAGCAGGTATTTTTTGGATGTGGGGGAAGCTTCCTGCTTGAAATGGATGCCAAGTTTCTGAGTCACGTCGGCAAAATGGCCGGGAACAGCAGATCCATTGGCCGCGGGAACCGAAGGTTTTATCTGAGAGAAACAGGAAATAGCGGCAATTGCCGCCACTACAAAGACAGATGTTGCCCGCATCATTTCAACCAGTTTACATTTCACGGCCATACCACGGGCGGAGCAATAAGCAACAATTTTGCTCCGAACAAAAAAACCGGGCCGCCTGTGGGGACGGCCCGGCGTCGCAGCAACAACGGTCAGAACTCAAATTTCAGTTGAATTTGGATCTTTCGAGGCAACAGGAGATAACTACCTCCTCCAGTGTTAGAGAAGTTGTCATATTGAATCAAGCCAAAATTAGTAGCGCAGCTCGGGCATCCTGGGTTCAATTGCGAGTCGTACGGATTTAAATCCTCGGGCCGATTCCAAATGTGCCTATTGAAAGCGTTTATCATACTTACCTGCAACAGAATATCGCTGCCCTCCGTGATCTTTGTCCGTTTCAGAAAGTTGAAATCCTCACTCAAATACGGAGCCATACGGATCGCACCGTCAACTCGAGGTAGGGTCCCAAATGTGTAACTGCCACGAGCCGTGACTTGAGCGGGAGCGTTCGGGTCGCTGAACGCGGCTTGCCCAGGATTCACGACATTTGAAAGATCAAGAGAGTTGAAGATCGGTTGTGTGACGGGGTCCCAATTTCCACTCTTATAAGCCGAGCTGAAGATTGAGCTTCCCGGCACCTGGTCGAAGCGTATGCAACCTGCGAATGCCGGAACACCCGAGGCGCAACCAAACGCTACAGGTTGACCGCTTTCATATCGCTGAACACCACTGATTGACCATCCACCAAGCACCTTGTCCATCACCCCAGAATGGTTCAGGAACTTCTTGCTCTTGCCGAAGGGCAGCTCGTAGATATAACTCACAACAAAATTTTGCGGGAGATCCTGGTTACTGATGGCTTTGTCTCCATTCTTGTTGAATGGATCCTGCGGCGCTCCACCTTGATGCAAGGTGGCAAAGAAGGGCAACGCCGCGTCTGCGTCTGTGAGCGTCTTCGACCAGGTATAGGAGGCCATCAAGTTCAGGCCGTTGTGAAAACGCCGAGTCAATGAAGCTTCCAGGGCGTTATATGTGGATTGGCCGAGATCCTCCAAACAGCAATCAGTATTGAAACCAAAGTACTGCGGGAAGGGAACGAGCGCCTGCGCAACAATTAGATTGCTTGGAAACCCCGCATACGGAGGATTGATTCCGGCGGCCGCGGCTTGGGGCGAGCTAATCGAAGCCCCGAGCAATCCACCGAGAGAAAAGTATTTCGGGTCAAGAGAGTTCACCGCGTCGAAATTCGAACGCAAGTGTGTGGAGTGCTCACCCACATACCCGACATCGAGAATCAGATCTGTGGCGAGTTGGTGCTGTATTTCCGCGCTCCAGTTCTGGACCATGGGAGGCCGTCCATACGATGGATCAATGTAGGTCGGGCCCTGGAAGTTCAACTGAGACGGATCAAGATTCGGAGGCGCGGGGAAGCTGGGGAAGCCCGAACTCAAATTAAACGCAGGGTCAAAACCCTGCGGACTGTTGAACGAAGGATTCGCCTGGAAACCGGTGCGATTATCGCCTCCGAAATCGGCATATTGCAGCCCGCCGTAAATGATTCCATACCCTCCGCGGAACACCGTCTTGCCGTCGAACATCGAAGGCGACCACGCAAATCCCACCCGAGGACCAAAATCCTTATACCAAGTGTTCGCCCACCGCTCGTTGACATTGCCATTCCGCCCGGTACCGACGCCAGCGAATTGCAATGCACCAGGTAAATTCCCGGCCCCCGGATTTGGCTCGGTTAGGCTAATCGTTGAGGTGTCACCATTTGCCTCTTTGAAGGGTTGGTCGATTTCATACCGCAATCCATAGTTGATAACCAGAGTAGGGGTGATTTTATAGCTGTCCTGAAAGAAGCCAGCGAAGTAATTGCGCAGCCACCGAGCTTGGCTCGCCTTAACAGTGACTGATCCGGTATTGGGGACACCGAGCAGCATGCTGGCGGTTCCACTTCCAGTCAAACCGTTTTGTATTGCCGAACTAGTCGTTGCAGAGGTCTCGCCGTTAGAGAAATTGAGAGACCCGCTGGTGTTGCTGAAATCGAGTGGAGAGTACTGCTGATACCACTGCTCGTATCCGATTTTGAATTCGTGTTTACCCTTCACCCAGTCCAAGGTGTCAGCGAAGCGGAAGCCGTTATCTATTGTGTCCCCATCTACATTGTCGCCTAATTGGGTCGGCGTAGATGTATTGGCGATTTGTGGAAACAGCGTACCCTGCGCCCCTGTTATGCCAAGGACGGCGTCAAAGTTCGCTCCTTTGCCAAGACCCACGCCCGCACCTACGTTCTTGCTGTTTGTTCGGTTGTACCCAAGGTTCAAGTGGTTCAACAGGGTCGGTGAAATCGTATAGTCATAACCGAAACGGATATAGTGGGTGCCAAAAAATTGGTCGCGCCCCGATCCTGCAGGCCCCGGAAATAAGGGATTGGTGGAAGCGCGGGTATTTTCGCGGGAAGAATACGTGAAGTACGCCTTGCTCTTTTCCGTAATGTTCTGATCAAGGCGGAACGTAGTCGTCGTGTCGAGGATCGGGAAGCTGTATGGAAATAGATAGTTGTTGGCCAAAAGTCCATTCTGCGGGGTCGGATAGTTATTGAGAATATTTTGACCGATGGGTGAAATCTGACCCGCAGGAATAGCGTTCTTTCCTCCGCTGGCAGCTTCGTTCAGGAAAGCTGTCCGGCATTCTACTCCGCCCACAGTGCGGGTGGTCGAAGGATCGAAAATTTCACCTTGATAGATCGGCGTACCGTCGCAGGGGTTGGTTCCGAGGATGTTTCCGGTGTTGAGTATGTCCGTAAAATCGCCGCCTCGCTCCGCGCTCGTCGGCACTGTATCTGTGCTAACACCACCCTGCGTCTGACGATACTGTTCCCAGGAGAAGAAAAAGAAGGTTTTGTCTTTTCCGTTGTAGAGATGCGGAATGCGGACTGGTCCACCCAAAGCGCCGCCGTAGTCATTTTGCCGGTCAAGAGGTCTCTGGCTCGCGGACCTCGGTCCGATATTGTTCGCCAGATTGTAGTTGTTGCCCCAGACGTTGGCGTCGAGGTCCTCATTACGGAATAACTCATAGAGAACGCCGTGGTAATCGTTCGTTCCGCCTTTCGTGCTGAAGCTCTCAATGCCTCCCGTGGTTCGTCCAAACTCCGCAGGTAGAGTTGAAGTAATGACTTTGAATTCACTGAGTGCTTCGACTGAGGGTGCAGTCTCGTCGAACGATGATCCGTTCTCCGATCGGGTCGTACCCGCTCCGTCGAGGAGTACTTCAGTGGCGTAGTTCTGGCCACCGGTAATCTTGGATTCGAATGTTCCGCCATTACCAGAGTCGGAACCGGGTCCGACCGCACCAGGCGTTAGAAAGACAAATGCCTCCGGGGATCGCATCGCCTGCACCGTGCTGCCAAGGGCAAGAGGGAGATCCAACGTCTGTTTCTGAGTGATGACAGCACCAATGTCCGAACTTTCAGACTCTACCGTCGGAGCATTTGCATTTACTTCGACGTTTTCGCTGACCGTGCCTGTTTGTAGTTTGATATCCAGCGAACTGGTCGTCGCAACCTGAACCAGCACGCCCGTTAACGTCGCGGTCTTGAAGCCCGGAGCTGTAGCCGTAATGTCATAGCTTCCGATGTTCATGTTGGGGAATCTGTAGGCTCCCGCGCTGCTCGACTCAGTTTGGTAGGTGGTCCCGGTGGTTGTGCCCTTGGCGGTAATTTTCGCGTTTCCAACTACAGCACCGGTGGGGTCCAAGACGTTTCCAGCAATAGAACCTTGGTTCGATTGCCCGAATGCGACGGTGAATAACAGAATTGTCGCACCGACCAGCAGTGTTGTGTGACGGATCGCGTTGCGCCCGGCGCTATATTTTCCCAGAAGATACATGTGCCCCCTCCAACCTGACTCAGAGAATTGGTATTGCGCTCATCCCCTACGGATAACGTTTACTCAGAACACAAACAACGACACCCAAACAAGCACTCTTAGGTCCCTCTAATGTGCCCCCTACTGCGTTGCATCCTGCATTTGGGCCGAGCGATTGAGCTTGTCTTGAAGCTTCTGTGCCTGTTGGGCATCTGCCTGTTGCTTCAGTCGCATAAACGCACCCAACGCAGCCTTGGATTCTTCCGGCTTCTGCTCCCGCCGGTACAGCTGAGCAAGTTGATAATAGGATTGCCTCAAGGTTTCCGCATCCGCCTTTGCGTCAGCCACAACCGCCGCGAAGTTGCTGATCGCCACAGAAGTGTTTCCCATCTGTGCTTCGGCGCGCCCGAGCTGATAATTAGCATTCGGATACTTTGGACTCCGGTTTAACACTTCAGTTAGCAAACTGGCAGCAACGTCCGGCTTGGAACGCTCAATACTAACCACACCAAGCTTATACATGGACGACAGGCTCTCAGGATCAATCTGCAATTCGGCCTGAAACGCGGATTCCGCTTTTGGTAATTGGTTCTGTTTCCAGTAAACATCAGCTAGCTCTTCGTGAAGTCCGGGCTCTCGAGGCATTGCCTCAATCGCTTTCTGGCACTCGTTTACTGCTTCATCTAAGCGATCTTGCTCGACGAACGATTGCGCGAGCACCTGGTGAACGCGCCACGAGGTCGGATCAGCTTTGTACATTTGCTCATAACTTTCCTTCGAAACCAGCATATGAGCGCGGCCCCGGTGGTAAAGAATATCTACATCAGACGGACTCAGGGCGGCTGCATGATCGAGGCTGATAGTCGCATCCGCTGCATCCCCTGCGGCAAGCTGCGCGACCCCCAACCACATAAGAACTTTAGGATTCGAAGGATCATTTCGAGCTTCTTGCTTGAGCGCTGTTATAGCCCCAGCGTAATTATTCTTGCGGTAGCGGGCGATTCCCAAAAAAAGATTGGCTCCACGCAGTCTGGGCTTTAGTGAAAGGCTCTTTTCCAACTGAACTACAGCGCCATCAAAATCGCCCTGTTGCAGCCGGACCAACCCGAGATTGAAATGCGCTTCGGCGAAAGCTGGGGACAGAGCAATCACCTTCGAAAAATCGGCGGAAGCCGTATCTAACTGCCCATTCCGGAGGGCTTCAGCTCCCTGGTGAAACGCTTTCTCAACTTCGGAGGTCTGCGAAAATGCGAAGGGAGGCAATGCACAAGCCGCGATCAGTATGATCGCGAGGAAGGCGCGAAATCCATTCCCGGATGGCGCTATTTCTTTAGAATAAATCAATCCGCCGCTGACTCTAGTATCAAACCATTATCGTTGTCAAGAAATTTCTAAGAAAAGTAAACGATTACCCATGTGCGGCTAAAGGGGGCGCAAATCGAGATCATTTCGGGCCCGGCGCGATGAGGTGCCCTGCCCGCTCATTCGGATTCGGCACGATTCCTTTACCCTCCTCAATCGAATAATAGCGGTCAACATCCGATAGCTTTATCCGCTGAACCGAGCCGCTGGGCCAATGGATCTCGACGCTTTGAACGCTGGTGTTCATGCCCAATCCGAAGTGAAGGCGCTGATCATTGGAAGAAGCAAAGCTTCCACCGCTTAAAACATCCCCGCGTTGACGAATCCCGCCGGGGGTAAGGTACACCGTCGAACCCACGGCATCGCGCGGACTCTTAGGACCGCCAATCAGCTTGAGTCCAACCCAATGGTTTTTGTCCGGACTCACGTTTCGCAGGAGCACAGGAGGGCGGTCCAACTGGTTGATCACTACGTCTATCTTGCCATCGTTAAAGAGATCGCCGAATGCCGCGCCACGGGCGGTCAGCAATTCCGCCAGGCCGGTGCCTTTCACCGCTGGCATGACCTCAAATTTGTCGCCTTTTAAGTTATGAAAAAGCAATGGCCGTTCCGCGAAGGTCGTGCCCCACCCGCTGTTGTCCACTTCTGGATACACATGTCCGTTCGCTACAAAAAGATCCTTCCAGCCGTCGTTGTCAAAGTCGAGAAATCCGGTTCCCCATCCCAGAAATGGGATGGTCACCTCCGCAATGCCCATTCGGTAACTAATGTCGGTGAAGTTTCCGCCGCCATCGTTGCGATAGAGCGGATTATAGTCATCGGAAAAGACAGTGTTGTATAGATCAAGGAGTCCGTTGTTCCGGTAGTCGCCGACTGCGATTCCCATCGAAGCAGTCTCGCGGCCATTTTCATCCAAGGCATAACCAGAAGCATAGCTGACGTCCTCAAAGGTGCCGTTGCCTTTATTCAAATACAGATAGTTGGGAGTGGAGTCATCCGCCACAATCAAATCGGGCTTACCGTCGTTATTAACATCGGCGAAGACTGCGGTCAGGCCATAGTAATTATTCGGATCGCTGACGCCCGCTTTCACGCTTACGTCGGTGAAAGTGCCGTCGCCATTGTTGTGAAACAGATGGTCTCCCTCACCCTTTAGGCCGCGCGGTCCGCACATGACGTTGATGCCGCGAAACTGGCATGTAGAGAAGGCCACAACCGAAGACCCGGGAACTGGTGGATGATTGAGGTCATAATGAACATATCCCGGAACAAATAAATCCAACCGTCCGTCGCCATCGTAATCTCCAAAGGTCGCGCCCGTGGACCAGTTGCCAAGCGCGACTCCTGCCTTTTCGGCAACATCGGTGAACGTTCCATCATGATTGTTGTGATAGAGCCGGTTCTTACCAAAATTACTAACGTAAATATCGGGCCAGCCGTCGTTATCGTAGTCACCGATCGCAACGCCAAAGCCCCAGCGGTCATTGGTCACGCCCGCTTGTGCAGCCACGTCGGTGAATGTGCCGTCGTGATTGTTATGGAACAGCGCGGCATGGGGCGGAGTTGTCTTGCCCGACATTGCGTCGTAAGTTGATCCATTCACCAGATAGATGTCCAGCCATCCGTCATTGTCGTAGTCGAGCAGCGCGACGCCGGAGCCTACTGTCTCTAAAATAAATTTTTTCTCAGTCGGCCCCATCTCATGATGCCAACTCGCGAGACCTGCTTCTTTTGCCACATCCTCAAATATGATTGGGCCGCTGTTAACGAATCCGCCAGCAGTGATGGGTCGTTTCTCCTCGTCGAGTACTGGAGCATGTACGCCACCGGTGGACACAGCGCCTTGCGTCTGCGATGGCGCGGCGGCCTGATCGGATTTCTGCCCGGTGCTCTGGGCAAAGCTGAAAGAAGGAATGCAAAGCAGCAATAAGCAAGAGAAAAAAACAAGCCTCCGGCGACGATTCCGATTCGCGTCAGCAATCACGCGGTTACTGCTTTTCAGAAGCATTCCCCTCGGTCAAACTCTTGATAAACGCGACTTCCTTCGGATCATAAGGAGTGCCGTCCGCGCGAAAAATGTCGTGGAACCACACAGCAGGTTCAGCGGTGTATGTCTTCTCCCATGAGTCCCACGGATAGATCGTTTGCGTTTTCCCGTTCACAAATCCCCAATTGTAAGCACCGACATGTTCGGCCTTGAGCAATGGCAAAATTGACATGAATGTGCTGCCCAGAGGACGCGCCATATATTCGGTGCAGACGATTGGCCGTCCGAATCGCTTCAATGATTGGATGCGTTCTTTCATTTTCTCCGGCGGCTCATAGCTATGAAAAGTGATCACGTCAGAATTGTGCAGTTGAAAGCGGGCAGTATCGCTCAGATGCGAATCGTCGGACCAATCGCCCTTCCACACTCCGCTGGTGAGAGGCTGCGAAACTTTCGCGCTGCGCGCCCACCCCCATTCTTTTTTCAGTAAAGCGAGCGCCAACTTCGCTTTGTCAGGAAGCTCCTGAGCTTTATAAGGCGGATTGTCATTGTCCGGCTCATTCATGAGGTCCCACATCAATATTCGCTTGTCATCGCGAAAGTGAGTCATTACCCCTATGACATAGGGTCTGACCGTTTTATTCCAATGGGAGGGATCCTTCAATATCTCCGCGCCCGGCGCTTGTACCCAGCCCGAGTTATGCACATGCGGACGCGGTTCACGCTGTTTTCCCGCCTTCGGGTACGGATCCCAAACTGAATCCAAAAGCACGAACGTGATTTGGATATGATGCTTATCCGCCACTGTCAGGAATTGTTCCATCCGGTCGAGAAATCCTTGAGGATCTTCTTGCCACAATAAATTGTGGAGGAATACTCGCATTGTGTTCATTCCCAAACCTTGGGCCCATCCCAACTCGCGGTCAATGGTAGGCAGGTCAAATGTGTCTGCCTGCCACATTTCCAGCTGATTAATCGCAGTGGTGGGGATGAAATTACTGCCCACGCGCCAGGGTTGTTTGGCGTACCAATCATTGGCCTGCTTGACAGTCCACTTGGTAGAAGTTTCAGCTGAAGCGATGGAGAAAGCTAAAAGAAGAAATAAAACCACACTTGCTTTGGCCCGCATAGTTGTGTTGTTCCCTGAGAAAAAGCGATACTCTGGCTCGGATACGATATCACTTTCCATCTCCAACTCTCATGCACCGAGTGATGAAACAGACGCTGACAACTCGGAATCCTTCAAGAATCGCTAAGGCTGAATCTGGGGCCACCCATTCACCCAAGTCAAAGAATTAACAAAAAGATAGGGCGCTCCATCCGGTAAATGGAGAGCGTGGAAAACAATCGTGTCCCCTTGTTGAGGGTCAAGGTAAACGGTCGCTCCGCCAGGTGCATTCCAACTTGTTCCGTTCCCCGCGAGCAGTTGCGTTCCGCCTCCCTGAACCATGGGCACCCCGCTTTCATCTACGAAAGGACCGTGTGGTCCGCTGCCACGCCCGACCATGATGCGATAGTTGCTCTGAAATGGATCAGCCGCGCAGCAATTATCAAATGAAGCAAAGAGGTAGTAATTTGTATTCTTGTGGACCAGGGATGTTCCCTCAATGGGGTCATACTGCACGTTGGGACGTTGTGCCAACGAATAGATGGTCGGATTTGAGATCAGAAGCATCCCAGTAGCGGGGTCAATTTGTCTTTGCTTGATGCCCGTCCAGTAACTTCCATAAGTAAGCCAAACGGTGCCGTCGGTATCTATCAAGATCGTAGGATCAATCGCGTTGAAATCATCCGTGGAAACCGAACCGAGCACTTCGCCTTGATCCATCCATGAATATCTCGGATCCGTCGCGTCGAGAGTTACGTTGGTTGCGAGGCCAATCACGGATGTGTTGGAGCCAAACGTCGAACCTGCATAGTAGACATGGTACAGACCGTTGAAAAACGAAATGTCTGGCGCCCACAAGCCCAATATCCCGGGCACTTTAGCCTGAACCCATGCGGGCATTTGACTGAAGACGGCACCGCACAACGTCCAATTTATGCGGTCGGTTGAACAACGGATGGGCAAGGAACCCTGAACCGGACCGCCGGTATCCGTTCCAAACACATAATAGTTGCTGCCGACCCGGATCACACTGGGATCTCGAACCGGTACGTTGGCTCCAGCCAAGTGGTAATTGGTGAATACCGGGGACGATGCGGCTGTGGTCGTCGTGCTCGTCGAACCGGCGCCACTTCCGGCGCCGCAGTACGACAGTGAAGCCGAAAGCACCAGCACTGAAACTGCAAGCGTGAGATGTTTTGACGATCGAGAACTCTTCAAGATGTGGCCTCGGTGGCCCCTACGTGAGAACCAGCGCCAGCTTCGTCACTGAAGCGGGTGGGAACGTGTAAGTGAGAACTCGCCCATTAACGTCTATCGTCTTCGTTTGCGGAGTTACAACGTCCGGTTCTTCAAAAGAATTGTGCGCGTGGATGTCTGAACTCGTAAGCGTTGTGGCCTCGCCTGATTTGATCGTGCCGCCTCGAATACCGATTTCCGTTTCTCTAGCTTCAGTAACGTGCGGGTTCACGACGGTCAGAACCAGATTCTTATCTTGAATTGAAGCCGAACCGTTCAATCCCCAAAAAGAAGCGGGCTTGCCATCACGGTCATACCCGACATTCGGAGCGGAAAAGGCAGTTCGCAGCGCCTGCCCGCCTTGATGTGCCATGTACATTGCGAAAACACGGCCAACGGGAGTGACACAAAACTTATCCTCATGAGCAAGGTACAAACTGTTCAGGCAATTGATGAGCTGGGCGCAATTGGCCATGGCGACTTTCTCCGGATGCCGATTGAAAGTATCCAGCGTCATGCCGCTAAAAACTGCATCTCGCAGCGTAGGGGTCTGCTCAATTTGATCGCCCGGCGTCATCTCGCTGCCGGGCCGATACCACGGACCCCACTCATCCACCACCAACTTGACGTGGTGTTCGCGATCAATTTCTCCCATCACTTGCCAGTGCCCGTTGATGAGTGATTCCATGACATCGCCTTGCCGCAGGAGTTCGTACCAGTCCACGGGGTCGAACTTGAGCGCGTCGCCCTTGCCTTCAATCCAGTTCTTGGTCTTTCCGCGGCTGAGGTTCCATGCGTAGTAATGAAGCGCAAGCCCGTAAATGGAGCGCAATTGTCCCGGGCCTTTGCGGATAATCTCTTCGAAAAATCCCCGCGTCCAATCCCAACTGTCATCGTTCGGACCTGACGCGACGAACGACAAATCCTGTCCGTACCTCGGCACCCACGTGGTATATCGCCGAAATTCCACTGCATATTCTTGCGCGGTGAAATTCCCGCCGCAGCCCCACGATTCATTTCCCACACCCCAGAAGCGGACGTTGAACGGATCGGCAAATCCGGCGGCTGCGCGAGTATCCGCGAGGGTGGTGCTTCCAGCTGGCGAATTGCAGTATTCCACCCAGCGATAAAACTCCTCGGCGGGAAGGCTGCGGACGTTCGCGGCCAAATAGGGTTCCGCTCCTATCAATTTGCAAAAATGCGCAAATTCATTGGTTCCGAATTGATTGGGATCATACTTGTGAGTCGCCGGAGCGTTTGCAGCTTCTCCGAAGGACCAAAAATTTGTACGTCGCGGACGCTTGTCACTCGGCCCAATGCCATCGCGCCAATCGTAGCTGTCTGCAAAGCAGCCGCCAGGATAGCGCACGACGGGCGCCTTGACCTTCCGCATTTCATCCACCAACCTCTTGCGGATTCCATTCACGTTCGGAACTTTTGACCCCTCGCCTACCCAAATTCCGTCATAGATCACGCCGCTCAGGTTCTCTGCGAAATGGCCGTAGATGTTGGGAGAAATCGTTCCCAACGGCTCCCCCAGAAGAACCTCGATTCGCGAATCGCTTGAGGTGTCAGTTGCGCCGGCGAATGGCGAATATCTCGTAAATAAAAGGGCTCCTGTTCCTGCGATCGTATTGCGGATAAATTCGCGGCGTCCGAGCATGTGCGGTTAACCTCCGGGGATTTCCCGCCACATAGTAATCGTTTACTCGGATGCGTGCTATAGTTTTCTACAAATCAAGTTTGGACGGGGTCCTCAAATCATTAGCTCGGCTCCGTGTATCCTTGCCTCGATATGCGAACCGTGCGTTTCGGATTACCAGGACGGATCATGCCTTCGATTCGTATCCTGAGCCAGAGCGCCGGACTTTTACCTCTGATTCTTGCCGGCGCATTATTCACTCCGCAGCCGCTTGCCGGACAAACCACTTCCGCCATCAGCAACGTGGTGCTCCAGATCATCGTCGTAGATTCTCCGGCCGAAGCGCAGCAGATCCTTGACCGGCTGAAGAGTGGGGCCGATTTCGCCGCTCTGGCAAAAGAAAAATCCGTTGACTCCACCGCTAGCAGCGGCGGATACATGGGTCCGACCGATCCTGCAACCTTGCGCTCCGAGCTAAGAGATGCTGTAAGAGGAATCGCACCCGGACAAGTCACTGCTCCAGTAAGAATTCCATCCGGCTACGCGATCGTGAAAGTCTTATCGGCGGATCAACCGTCTCAACCCGCCAGCGGAAGTCCCATCCGCACTCTTCCTTTGGAAGCCACAGGAACCATCCGTTATTCGCCCAACGTAGGAGGTAAGGGCGAAGCTGATCTCGCTTTTCGCAGCTTTTCCAAGCCTGAGGGCTGGAGTCAGGATTTGAAGGAGATGTGCGAGATTCGCAAGAAGTCGTATTCCACCATCCTCGACCAACTCGAGAAAAATCAGCTGCGCATGAATGCCGAGGGTTTAGCGCAGGGCGGACCGCTCGACCAGATCGAGACCCACTACGCTCTGGCGAATCTTTATTCCTACAAAGGCACGATGGACAAAGCCGTGGCCCAGTGGGAGACCGCATATCAAATCGCCTCAACGCAATTGCCAGGCGCGATGCCTGAACTCGAAGAAGTTTTGGGCATTGCCTACTTGCATAAATCCGAGATGGAGAATGACGTTTACCGCAATCCCGGCGACAGGTGCATCTTCCCACCGCAACCGGGGATGCGCTACGAGAAGACCTCGGATTCCGAAGAGGCGGTTGAGTATCTGACAAAATACTTGGAGCGAAAGCCTGATGCATACGACATCGAATGGCTACTCAATGTCGCCTATTCGACCCTCGGAACCTATCCCGGAGGCGTTCCGCAAAAATACTTGATCGCGCCGTCAATCTTCAAATCGGAAGAAAACGTGGGGCGCTTCAAGGATGTGGCAGCCGCCGCCGGAATCAAGACCTACGACGAATCGGGCGGCATCATCGTGGATGACTTCGAGAACGACGGCCTTCTGGACGTTGTGCTCTCCGATTTCGACCAGTGCGCGCCTCTTCATTTCTTTCACAACAACGGCGATGGCACATTTACTGACAGGACAGTCGAGGCCGGTTTGTCCGACCAACTGGGCGGATTAAATCTTCTGCAAACCGATTACAACAATGATGGATGCCTGGACATTCTGGTGCTGCGCGGCGCATGGGAGTTTCCCCAACGCAAATCGCTGCTTCGGAATAACTGCAACGGCACTTTCACCGATGTGACCGCGGCCAGTGGCCTGGCAGAACCAGCGACCGACACCCAAACTGCCGTATGGGCTGACATTGACAACGACGGATTCCTGGACCTCATCGTAGGCAACGAAAATACCCCTCTCCAGCTTTTTCACAACAATGGCGACGGCACTTTCACAGATATTTCTCACGCCGCCGGAGTAGATCGCGTGGGCTTCACAAAAGCCATCGCTGCGGCCGACTACGACAACGATGGCTACGTTGATTTCTATGTATCAAACTTGAACGGAGATAATTTTCTGTTTCACAACAACCACAACCGGACGTTTACCGAGGTTGCATTAGAGGCGGGAGTGCAGAAGCCGTGGCAAAGTTTCGCCGCCTGGTTCTTTGATTACGACAACGACGGCTGGCCAGATTTGTTCGTCACCAGCTACTACGTTTCGGTGGATGAGTCCGTCCGCACCTACCTCGGATTCCCCCGCAATGCCGAGACTCTAAAGCTATATCGAAATCTAGGCGATGGAACATTTAAGGACGTCACCGCCGAGGTCGGCCTCGATAAAGTTTTTATGTCGATGGGCGCCAATTTCGGAGACATAGACAACGACGGATATCTGGATATTTATTTGGGCACCGGAAATCCTTCCTACTCATCGCTTCTTCCTAACGTGCTGCTCCGAAATCACGATGGGAAATACTTCGTGGATGTAACTGCATCATCCGGCACCGGCGAATTGCACAAAGGCCACGGCGTGGCATTTGCCGACCTTGACAACCGCGGATTCGAAGATCTGCTTGAAGAAGTCGGAGGCGCTGTGCCCGGCGATGCTCATGCTTTCCGGCTCTTCGAGAATCCGGGAAACGGCAACGATTGGGTCAACCTGCATTTGATGGGGGTGAAGAGCAACCGCGCAGCAATTGGAACGCGCATCAAAGTGACAGTTGAAAATGAGGGCCGCGGACAACGATCAATCTACCGCACGGTAAGCAGCGGAGGTTCTTTTGGAGCTTCGCCGTTGCAGCAACATATTGGCCTGGGGAAATCGGCTCGAATTATTGATCTCGAAATCTGGTGGCCGGCAAGCAATACACGGCAGCACTTCTCCAATGTCGCAACAAATCAGTTTCTCGAAATCAAGGAATTTGCCAAGAACTACACCAAGCTTGAACGGCATCCCTTTAAATTGGGTGGGCCGCCTCGCGATTCCACGAATTTGCCGAAAAGTTCAGGGAAGATTGCACGGCCGAATTAAAAGTACCGGCCTGGCATCACGAAAGCCGCTTCAACGGAAGATTCTCTGCCGGGGCGAGAGCCGTGGATGCTCTTAATACAAGACTAGTGACCAGCTCGTATTCTGTTCCTTCCTTCGAGGGCGACGTCCCCTCCACTTCATTGATCAGGGCCTTAAATGCATATTCAGCCAGAAGTGTCTGCGACATTTGCACCGTCGTCAACGGCGGCGTCGTGAAGCTCGATAGCCGGATATCATCGAACCCCACAACTGATAAATCTCGCGGAATCACCATGCCGTAGTCGTAGGCCTCCCGCATGACTCCAATCGCGGTCATGTCGTTGGAGCACACAACGGCCGTCGGACGATCGCGCAACCCGACGAGTTCCACCAGCGCTTTCATCCCTCCTTCCATCCGGTGATCTCCGGCCACCATCAATTCAGCCGGGAGTTCCCGCCCGATCTCTTGCATGGACTTTTCGAATGCTATCTTTCGGGCCACTGCCGATTTAAGATGCAGCGGTCCGCTGATAAAGGCGATTCGCATATGCCTCAAAGCCGCCAAATGCTGCACCGCCTGCCGGATGCCATGCTGATAATTAATGCGAATATTGCTTACCCCAGGCATATGCGGCCCTACATCCACGAATACTACCGGCAACTTTCGGAAGCGCAGATCCTCAATCAACGACTCTTCCATTCCGAACGTTAAAATAGCAACGCCATCCACTCTGCGCTCAATCATCCGGCGAACTGCCAACTCCATCCGCTTCGGATCATGGATGGTGGAAGTTAAAAGGATTTCGTAATTGTGCCGAACAGCAATATCTTCGAAAGACTGCACAATCTCAGGGAAAAAGGGATTTGTTATTTCAGAGACGATGAGACCGAAAATCCTGCTCTTGCCCGAGACCAGCGCCCGGGCCTGTGTGTTTGGATAGTAGCCAAGTTCTTCGACCACCTTCCACACGCGCTTCGCAAGTTGCGGGTCGACACTTGGTACCCGGTTTATCGTCCGCGACACCGTCGCGGTTGATACCTTGGCGCGTCTCGCTATTTCGCGAATATCCATTGACTCAAAAAGCCCCTCGAAGCACGAATGCTAACATACGCGTAGAAAACGTTTGCCATAAACCTGAGTTTTCCTTGGATAAGTACTTCCCATTCGCCGCTCAAACCTGGGGAAGATGCCGGAGTTCATGGAAGGATTAACGCGTCAGCAGCATTACGATTAAATGCCGGCTCGATTCTGCGTTTTTCCCGTCCGAGTTACCTGCGTATTTCATCCGCCCCCAGGGACCGTATAGAAGGCGATCTGGTCTCCTTTAAGCACAGCCAGTTGGCTGCCATTCGGAGATAACGCAAAAGTTTGAAGCGTTGGCACCGGGGATGCAACGCTAACGGCAAACTCCCGTCGTCCATTCTCTACCCGGTAAACTACGATGTTCTCAGTTTCCAGATCGGTTGAGCGGAAATCCGAGTCCGCCCCGATGGGTTTTGCCGCTTTGGTAATTCCCACGGCGAAAGCGCCGTTGGCCCCGTTTGCTGTTTGTTCAAGCTCTTCCGACGGAGACCAGCCCTTCAATACCGGCTTGCCATCGGATCGCAGCATGCGATACCACTTGCCATCCGACTGCCGGTCGCACCCGACCAGAAATAATAAATCCGGTTGCAAGGTTGTCGCCACTGGCTTGCATGTGGAAGTGACCTGGGCAAGCACTCGTCTCTGTCCATCCCACGTGCTCTCTACAACGCGCCACCGGTTCTTGCCGATTGTCGGAATCCTGATTTCGCCTTCGTCAGACAATACAGGCGGCGCATCCCGCGAGGTTCGCGTGACTGTAGCCAGCACCTGAAATTCCTCAGAGAAAACCTTCACCTCAACATCTTCTTCCGGCTCACGCCCCTCTGCCTCCACCAGCTGATCGTGCACCACTCTCGAATGCCGCTCTTGCACTACGCCAACAGCAAAGTATTTGCCCGAAGGAGAAATCTGAACAAACGCCAATGGGCCGTTGAGAGAAACCCGTTGGTCAACTTTCAGCCCCGGCCCATACATTCGCAACTCTCTTCCGACGTGGACCAGCACTTTCTCATTTGCAATGGGCCACAAGTATTGCTTCGCATCGAGCACGCGCCAATCCACGGACTTCTGCACCTTCATGGTCGGCAGGTCAATTAGCACTGCCCGAACCGTCCGCATTTGAGGTGATGCTTCCGCGCCCGTGCGCCGCACCAGCAAGTGAGGATTGAATGTGAACAGTATTTGTTTGGGTCCGAGATAGGCCAGCGCCGCGTCGTAATCAAAACCATCCATCTCGCGATTGCCCCGAAGCGCATAGCCCAACTCTTTGATCGACACGGCCGCTACTGCCCTTGTCGTCCCTGATTGGGCTTCACTGGTCGCGACGGCAACGCTACATTCCGGAGGCTGGCAGATTTCTGTTTCGTCGAGAGGCGGCACTTCCGGCACGACCGCCTGATTTGGAGTCGAGCTGGGATTTGGGGCAGCAACCGAAGCTGCGGGCGCAGAAACTTTAGCACTGGGGGTCACTACCGCCTTCGGGCTTGGGACCAGCACGAACTGCGACCCCACATCGAGACGAATGTTATGCCGCGATGACGAAAGAACGGAACTCCCTTCGGGACCACTCCCCACGCTTAATTGCACGCCCGCAAGACCAATAACTTGTCCGGGCAAAACTGCCTTCGGCGGCTTGTAGCGGGTAGGCTCTACGTACGCGGTCGCCGCCGCAGCAGTCACGCTTCTTAAACCGCCGCCTCCTGCGGGAAACCCAGATCCGGCCCCAGCCGAACCCCCTCCACCAAGGCCGATACCCACGGCATCACTTAGCGACTGATTTTCCTGGTCCTCGTACAAGCTTCCAGTCCCGCGTGGATCGGGTGCAATCAATGCCGCAACAGTCAGCGGCAGTGGTTTCAAATCTCGTCCGCCGCATTGGCCACTCTCAAACAACAATGCCAGATCAGAAGTCTTGGAGGCCTTCGTCCTGCCTTTCTCCGAGACGACACGTCCCTTGAGAATCGCGCCCTTCCGCAAATTGCATGCCGGGTTCTTCCACTCGATATCAACTTTGGCAAAAACGGTTTCTCCAACCGCAACCCGGCCCGCCTCCATCGCTTTAAGCAGTTCGGCCTGGATCGGAACGCGATTTGGCTGGACTGGAGCAGCAAAACAAGCAAGATGGCATAGAACAAGGGCCATCGGCACTTTCACGGTGAGCAAGCGTTTACTCATCACTGCCTGCATCATGCCACACCAGCCTCAACTTCGGAAGGCATTTTACAATTCAGTTATCGTCGTCCAGCCGTTTCCAACGCTGCTACTTCTTGACGGGAGACCGCGGAGCTGCCGGGACTTTCGCACTGGGCAACAATTCGTAGGTCAAATCCACATCGGCGTGCACATCAATCGTACCAGCCGATATAGGAGCGAGATTGGTTGATTGGAGTTTCTCGAAGCTGATCTCCCGGGGAGCGGAAACAATCACGGGCTGTCCTTCCTCCACCGTCAATAGCCTGCCTAATCTTAAGTTCAGCGCGGCCGCGAGTGACTTGGCGCCATCCAGCGCCTGATTTGCCGCTCCCGCCAAAGCTTGAGCTCTTACTGCGCTCTCGTTGCGCAGGGTAAAAGTAAGACGATTAATGCTGTTCGCGCCCGATCTTATCGCGATATCAATTACAGTTTGCAGACTGGAGACGTCGTTAAGGAGCAGACGCACAGTGTTGCTGGCCGTGTATCCGGCAATTCTCGGCGCGCCATCGCGGGGATACTCGTAATTCGGATTCACCGAGAAATTAATGCCCTTTATGCTCGCCGATGGGAATGCGGCATTGAGTTGCTGAACCAGAGCATTGGACTGATTGCCATTTTGGTCCGAGGCAGCTTTGGCGGTAGTCGCCTCCGTCACAACGCCGATATCAAACTGCACCTGGTCAGGTTCCACCGAGAGAGTCGCTTGACCATGAACCCGCACGGTGGCAGGCTTGTCCCATTGCTGCGACTCTTGTGCATGCATCACCGCCCCAAGAGTCAGGAAAATAGCAGTGAACCGCAAAAGTAAGCGGGGCCATCCGTCCGACAGCCAGACATTAGTAGCGCGCATTTGGGTAGTATAGGCGAGAATTCATACCGACTTACCATTTGGAATGAGAACGCTCTCGCGCCGATCCTTCTTGTCTCTCGCAGCAGCACTGCCGGTCTTGTCCGGTTTGCGCGGACGCATTTCAAGCTCAGACGACGCCTTTCTGGAAGACTTATCATCCCGCGCATTCCTTTTTTTCTGGGAGCAGAGCGATCCGCACACCGGCCTTGTGCTCGATCGTGCCCGTACAAACGGATCAGATATTTCCGGGCGAAATCTGGAAGTCGCGAGCACCGCACTCACGGGCTTTGCTCTCACTGCAATGTGTATCGCCTCCGACAGACACTGGATGGATCCCAACAAGCTTCGGGGACGGGTTCGCGCCACACTGCGTCATTTTGCTGACGACCAGGATCATGTTCGCGGCTGGTATTACCATTTCGTAAACCGCAAGAGCGGCGAGCGTGTCTGGGGTTCTGAAGTCTCCACTATTGACACAGCCCTTCTGCTTGCCGGAGTTTTAACGGCGCAGCAGTATTACGCAGACGACGCCGAGATCTTCAATCTTGCCTCCGAGATTTATACGCGAGTTGACTTCGCGTGGATGCTGGATAAGCGAACCGAACTGCTGCACATGGGCTGGCAGCCGGAAACAGGTCTTTTGCGTGCGGAGTGGGCGGAATACGATGAGCAAGCCATTCTGTATCTGCTTGGCATTGGTTCGCTTACGCATCCCATACCGGCGAAGTCATGGTATGAATTCGACCGTCCGGCGATTGAGGCCTACGGCTACAGGTTTGTCGGTCGCGGACCTCTTTTCACGCACCAATACTCGCAAGCGTGGCTCTACATGGCGAATTGCCGCGATGGACCGCCATTCGAGGTTGACTACTTCCAAAATTCGGTAGCGGCCACTTACGCTCACCGCGCATACTGCCTAAGCCTTCGTGGAGATTATCCGAACTATTCAGACTTTCTGTGGGGAATTACCGCTTCCGATAGCGACATCGGTTACGTAGTTTGGGGAGATCCTCTTTCGCGACACAGCGTGGATGGCACTGTTGTTCCCTGTGCTTCCGCCGGTTCGCTCATGTTTGCCCCGGCAATCTGCCTGCCTGCGCTCCGTTACATGCACCAACAATTTGCTCAAATTATCTATGGGAGATACGGATTTGCCGACTCTTTTAATCCCCAAACCCTTTGGGTTGACCCGGACGTCGTCGGCATTAACATCGGCATCACGTTATTGAGTGCGGAGAACCTGAGGTCGGGACGTGTCTGGCGCTGGTTCAATCGCTCGCCCGATATCCAGCGCGCCACAGAACAATTGTTCCAGCAATACTGAACATTCTTTTGTTGCTGTACCTTCTTGACATGCAGCTACCCACGGCGTACGCTGCCGCGACTGTTGACGCCGGTTCAAAGGAGGAAGTCTATGTTCCTGCTCTACATCATTATCGTTGGACTCGTAGCAGGCTGGGCAACTGGGAAGATCATGAAAGGCTCGGGCTACGGGCCTATTGTGGACATTCTCCTCGGCATTGCTGGAGCGATCATCGGAAGCCACCTGTTGGGGTTGCTCGGCATCTACACCAGCGGCGCCCTGATTCCAACTATTTTGGTGGCAATACTTGGAGCAGTGGTTTTGGTTCTAATCGTGCGTTTAATCAAAAGAGCTTGATAAGAACCAAGGGTACATCGGATAGTGGGTCAGTTTGAACAAATCTCTACTTCGACGTCATCCTGAGGGACCTCCGGTCCCGAAGGATCTCGCGTGCAGCGGCACAGTTGCTCGTGTTTAACGCGAATCGGCTACACGCAACATCCCTCGCAACCTCGGAATGACGCCACAAATTAAGACAAAAAACTCAACTGAGCCATTACCGTATGTTGCGAGCTTGGCTGGGAGCCGGTCCCGCGGCCTTCACATCCGCTGGCGCGTCGAAGTCGTCGAAGTTTTTCCGAAACCGCTCACACAACGCCGCTGCCTGTTCATCGTACGCAGACTTGTTCGCCCAGGCGTTTCTTGGATTCAGAACAGCGGGCGGAACTCCCGGACAGCTCCGAGGGATACTAAACCCGAACGTCGGTTCTACTTCGAACTCGGTTTTGTCCAACTTGCCTTCGACGATGGAATCCACCATCGCGCGCGTATAAGGCAGTTCCATGCGTTTGCCGACACCATATTGGCCGCCTTGCCATCCCGTGTTTACCAGCCAGCATTGAGCGTTGTGTTGGGCGAGACGCTGACCCAGCATCTCCGCATATACCCGTGGGGCCATTGGCATGAATGGAGCGCCGAAGCATGTAGAGAAAGTTGCGGTAGGCTCTTTCACTCCGGCTTCGGTACCCGCAACTTTCGCCGTGTATCCGGAGAGGAAGTGATACATCGCCTGCTGCGGAGTCAAACGTGAAATCGGCGGCAAAACTCCAAAAGCATCCGCGGTCAGAAATAAAAGATTCCTGGGATGCCCCCCGATTCCGGGAATAACACTGTTCTCAATGAATTCGATCGGATAAGCGGCGCGAGTATTCTCGGTGATGCTATCGGCGTTATAGTCCGGCGCGTGCGTATAAGGATCAATCACCACATTCTCAAGTACGCAACCGAAGCGAATCGCACTGTAGATTTGTGGCTCGTTCCTTCGCGAGAGCTTGATGCACTTCGCATAACAACCGCCTTCGAAGTTGAAGATTCCGTTCTCGCTCCACCCGTGCTCGTCATCGCCAATCAACCTTCGCGTCGGGTCTGCGGATAAAGTAGTTTTGCCCGTCCCCGAAAGTCCGAAGAAAAGTGCGGTTACGCCATCGTCGCCTATATTCGCCGAGCAGTGCATGGGGAAAACATTTCGTTGCGGCAACAGAAAATTCATGATGCCGAAAATGGACTTCTTCATTTCACCGGCATACGAAGTGCCACCAATCAGCACGATACGCCGCGTAAAATTCACCAGGATAAACGCTTCCGACCGCGTGCCGTCTCTTTTCGGATCAGCCTGGAAATCCGGCGCGGAGATCACCGTGAATTCGGCCTTATGATTTCTTAATTCCTCGGCCGAAGGCCGAATAAACAGCTGTCGCACAAACAGGTTGTGCCAGGCGTATGGGTTGATGAACCGCACCGGCAAGCGGTACCTGGGGTCGGCACCGCAAAAAAGGTCCTGAACAAATAGTTCGCTCCCCGCAAGATATTCCACCACCCGCTCATATAGAGCGTCAAACTTGTCTGCGTCGAAAGCCTGATTCACCGGTCCCCACGCGACTTTGCTGGACGTGATCGCGTCCTTTATGACGAACTTGTCTTTAGGAATTCTGCCGGTGTAATTCGTGTACGCTACCAGCGCACCTCGGGCCGAAAACTGCGCTTCCTTGCGCGCAATCGCATGTTCCGCTAAAGCGGCCGGAAAAAGGTTGAAATGCACCTTGTCGCCGTGCAGAAGGTCTGCGATATCTCCGATATGGATTGCGGTAGCCATAATTTTCTCCGAGCCCTCTTTCATTGTCCGCCATTCGATCAGATATTCCAACAGCGCCGAGCGCTGCAAACCGACCGGTCGGGCTACTGCTCTCGATTGTTTACTTCTTAGTGATTGCCGTGAACGCTCACCCTTGGATATGAACCGTCAGAACATGAAAGAGCCCCGCCGAATGATTGAAGAAAAGACCCGATACCCTGATGTGATTTAATGGAAGGCAGCATCAATCATGCCTTCTGCCCGCACAAAGATGCGCCGCGGTATTAAGAAACTCCATCGCAACCTACGGGGTTTTGGCAGCATTGCGCGCGCGCTAATCTCTACCGATCATCCTCTGCTCGCACACATCATTCCCATTCGGCGTTGCAACTTAGCCTGCGAATACTGCAATGAGTACGACGACTTTTCCAAGCCGGTTCCCCTGGAAATAATGTTCCAGCGTGTGGACAAACTTGCTGCGCTGGGAACTTCGGTCGTCACCATCAGCGGCGGCGAACCGCTGCTTCATCCAGAGTTGGACGACGTGATTCGCCGCATCCGCAAGGATGGCATGGTTGCTGGAATGATCACGAATGGTTATCTGTTGGTAGCTGACCGCATTCAGCGACTTAATCGCGCAGGCTTGGAATGGCTGCAAATCTCCATTGATAACGTTACGCCGGATGACGTTTCAAAAAAGAGCCTGAAAGTTCTCGACAAAAAGCTCCAATTACTGGCCGAGCACGCCGATTTCCACGTGAACATCAATTCTGTTGTGGGCGGCGGCGTGTGCAATCCTCAGGACGCGCTAACCATCGGTAAACGTGCCCTGGAACTGGGATTCACTTCCACCGTCGGCATCATTCATGATGGCAGCGGGCAATTACAGCCGCTCGGCGGGGATGAGCGCCGCGTGTATCACGAGATGAAAGCCATGGAGAAAAGCAGCTTCACGCGAATCAATGGCTTTCAAGACAACATCGCCCAAGGACGCCCCAACGAATGGCGCTGCCGCGCTGGCGCCCGCTATTTATACATTTGCGAAAACGGATTGGTACATTATTGCTCGCAGCAGCGCGGATATCCCGGCACCCCGCTGGAGAATTACACCGTCGAAGATATTCGTCGCGAATACCTCACCGAAAAAGGTTGCGCTCCGCACTGCACCGTTTCCTGCGTCCATCAAGTCTCGGTCGTAGATGCTTGGAGAGGACGCCAGCATCCCGCGCCAGCAGCCGCAACCGCAGGTCTTGTTCAGATCGAGTGATCGAGGGTGTCTCCCTCTTTCGCGTTCTGTTGGGCCGCGTGATTCGTTGTCTCCCCTAAGATTTCGCTCAGGATCGAGCCATAGCATCAGCAAATTCTGCTACCATTCCGGCCACGTCGTCATCTGATTCACAATGTACGCAATCGCCATTGTCGCGGGTCTCCTTCTTATCTTTAGCGTTCTGCTCGACGCATTCGAAACAATCGTTCTGCCGCGCCGCGTACAGCGACATTTTCGACTGACGGCATGGTTTTATCGCCGCACTTGGCGCCCGTGGAGAGCGCTCGCACGCCACATTAAAACCTCCAGCCGTCGCGAAAATTTCCTCGGGTATTTCGGACCACTATCATTAATTTTCCTGTTAGCGCTGTGGGCTTTTTGTTTGATTTTCGGCTTCGCGCTGTTGCAATACGGATTCGGAAAGCACGTTCAACTCGGAAGCGAAAGAATCAATCTTTGGACCCTTCTGTACTTGAGCGGCGAAACTTTTTTTACTCTCGGCTTGGGGGATGTTCTCCCGACAGCCACGCCGGGCCGCGTGCTGACCGTACTTGAAGGTGGCATGGGCTTCGCTTTTCTCGGCGTCGTGATTGGATATCTTCCTACTATTTATTCGGCCTTTTCCAAACGTGAGATTGAGATTTCTTTGCTAGATGCGCGAGCTGGTTCACCTCCCAGCGCCGCCGAATTTCTGCTTCGGTTGGGAGGATGCGCGCAGCAGGCCGTGCTCGACGAGATTTTTAAGGATTGGGAACACTGGGCGGCCGAAGTGTTGGAGAGCCATCTTTCCTATCCCGCGCTGAGTTTTTTCCGCTCGCAGCACAGCAATCAATCGTGGTTGGGAGCCTTAACCATAATGCTCGATTCCACCGCTTTAGTTATTTCGGGGATTGATGGACTCCACAACGAGCAGGCGAAAATTACGTTTGCAATGGCAAGACATGCGGCGGTGGATTTGGCGCAGGTTGTCAACGCCCGTTATGACCCAAATGATCATTCAAATCGCTTGCCCCCCGAGGAATTGAGTCGGTTGCGGCAATCATTCGCGAAACGTGGTCTTCACCTCAGCGAAACTCCGGAATCCGAAAAGAAGCTGGCGCATTTGCGTTCACTTTACGAGCCTTATGCGGTCGGAATTGCGAAGAATTTGTTCATCACCTTGCCGCCGTGGATCCACGACGAAAAAAGAAAAGACAATTGGCAAGCGGGACCATGGGACAAGCAGATTCAGGCGGCAGCGGGGCGTCTGGAGGGCGAAGGGACGTCGCCCGCCGAAGAACATTTCTGATTGCTTTGATTAGTGTTTGGCCTGCAAAAATCCCTTGCGCCGCTGCTCGCTGTAACGGTGTAATGCGTCGCTGATCACCGGATAGGCCTCCGTCGCCGGGCGTATCTCATCCACTTCCACCGCTTTTCCCTCCAGAAGTTTGTAATCCTGAAAGAAGCGCCGCAGCATGATCATGCGATGGGGCGGCATCTCCTGCGCCTCTCGATAGGAGTTGAATTCGGGGTCCTCGGTCGCGATGGCAATGATCTTGTGATCTTTCTTGCCGGCATCAATCATGGTCATGAGGCCGATAGCTCGGGAGTGAATAATCGTCAGCGGCACAACGGTTTCCTGACAAAGCACAAGAACGTCTAGCGGATCATCGTCCTCGGCCAAAGTCTGCGGAATGAATCCATAGTTCGCCGGATAATAAACCGCCGAGTAGAGAATGCGGTCAAGCTTGATGAGTCCGCTGGTCTTGTCCAGTTCATACTTAACGCTGGAACCAAATGGAATCTCAATTACGCTTTGAAACTCCTGCGGCAGCATGTCGCCGGGAGTAACATCATGCCAGGGATGAATCATAAGTTCTTAAAGGCCTCGGTTTGGATGACGTACTTGGAAGAAACATCATTCTAACGGATGAAGCACAAAATGCCTTGAAGCCTGGTGTTTCAGGAGCTGGCTACCCATAACTCTTGATTCTTCTGGGCCGCAAGGCGTAAAGTTTGCGGTGGAGATTCAGAAAGCAATATGTCGAGCCTGGCATCAAGATATCTGAAATTCGGCGGGGCAACCGCACTCATAGTCGTATCGCTCGCTTACCTGGCGTACACCGGGGTCAGGGAGAGCAAAAGCTATTACGTCACCATCAAAGAACTTCAGGAGATGGGCAATAGCGCTTACAGCAAGCGGTTGCGCGTTGCGGGCAATGTGCAACCGGGATCCATCAAGCGTAGCGGCACAAACGTTCAGTTCGTGCTGACCGAAAACGACAAACTGTTGACTGTGATCTACAGCAGCACCGAGCCCCCTCCCGATACATTTAAAGACAACGCGCAGGCCCTGGCGATGGGCAACTTTGGTCACGACGGCATTTTTCATGCACAGGAATTGCAGGCAAAGTGCGCTTCGAAATATGCTCCAAAACAATCCTCAGGCCCCGCGTCCCAGCCACCCGCGCAAACCTCAATGTAGGGCGGACACTCCTGTCCGCCGCAGCTGACCGTGGTTGCATCGTCAAGATCGAAACCGACTCCGGCGGACAAGAGTGTCCGCCCTACATTCAAAGTGCGCTATTGTGGTTGATTTGCAGAGTCCGAATCCACGCAGCTACTGCAGTAGCTCTCCGGCGGCCCGAAGTAGCTCGGTCTTACTGCGCCGGAACTCACCACGAGTTTTTGCAGGACTACACCTGGATCCACCATCCAAAATTTAAGAGTGTGGTCCCCAGGGCTTGTCAGCGTGTGAGCCGAGTCACTCTTTCGTACGCCGTCTTTTACCGAAGTTGCCCAATCCTCCAGCGAATTTTTACCCAGCGCGTCAATGACCTGCGGAGGCTGATCGTCAAATGATACCGCGTATCGCAGGCCGCGCCCCGGAACAAAGTTCAACGTTGGGGTGAGGATCGCTTCCACATGAACCGGGCCGGAATCAAACAAATACATTTTGTATTCGAGGCAAGGCGAATTTTGCGGCGGCGCGACACTTGGCGCGGTTACCGGAAAGATCGTCATCGAAGACAAGGTTCTGCCGTAGTCATCAAGTTTTTCCCAGCTTGCCGTGCCCGCGTCAATCTTCTTTGAGTAATGCTCGGCTTCCATCGAAACATATCCGTCGGACTCAACAAAGCCTTTCAGTGAAGCTCGCGCTGGTTCTGCCGGATTGAACAAGCTAACCTTCACCGAGACCGACTCCCCGCCAACTCGGGTCAATTTCACATATCCGTTGCTGGAGCCTTTGGGCGCGTTCAGCCAATCCACGCTCACCCAAATTCGCTGGTCTTTGCCGAGAGTTCCGTGCGTGGCGCTTACAGAGATCCAGGGATCGCTCGTCGTGGCGGAAAATTCAAAAGGTGTTTGACCGCGATTGAATGCATCAACGTACCTTTGTTGCTGATTGAATATGTCGAATTCCGGAAGAGAAGGCTCGCCGGGTGCACCCGGCCAAGCCGACTCCGAACCCTCCACGGCAACGCCGAGCGCGGCCTTAAGCGGAACATCAGTCTCCACAACTGCGGGCATCACATTCGCCGGCGGATCATGCCAGGATGTGTAACCGATATGAGGCTGATCCATCATGTGGTCCCATTTGCCATTTGCCATGTTGTGGTTGTAGTCGTTTGATAAATTGGCGTCAGCTTGAAACAAGGCGCGGGCCTGCCCGGCGAAGTTATTAGCGCTGGCGCGCCCCTGGCTGGCATAGAGATGATTTTTCCCGACCGCAATGTACAGTTCAGCGACCTGCGCCGATGCCTTCGTCGGATACAAAACAAGTTGAAAGAAAGCGTCACGCTCGTTCTGGGGCAAACTGCTATAAATTTCTTCGGCTTTTTGTGTAATTGATTTCCACCCCGCCTGCACCCTGTCGGCCTCTTGATAATTCACCAAGCTGAATGTGTCGGGATCAAGCAGTTCCGGCTTCCTCCAACCGTTGTACTTCGTGTATTTGGAAACGATGTCGGCAATCTCCGGAGCGTACTGCGGGCCGAATTCCCGCTCCGCCCACAATTTGGCGAATTCCGAAGTGCTGTTCCTTGGCCACCTCGATGGATTCCACGCGAAGTCGAGAAAAAACTCGATGGGAAATTCCATCGGCTTCAAATCGCCAACGTTGACGATCCAGATTCGGTTCGCGCCGTAGTTGTGCGCGAGATTCATCTGCTCCCACACTTTGGTGATCGGAACAGTGTTAAGCCACTTGTAAGATCGCGGATCTCCCACGTAATCGAAGTGGTAGTAAATCCCTGCTCCGCCACTTCGTTTCCGTTCCGCCTCAGTCGGCAGCCTGCGTATGTTTCCCCAATTGTCATCGCACCAAAGCAACGTGACATCGTCGGGAACGCGCATTCCCTTCTCGTAATATTCCTGCACTTCCTTGTAAAGCGCCCACTCCTGCGGCACGGCGGCTAAATCGGGATTCATGTGATCGGCAAGAATCTTCCGCTGATCCGCGACTATTTTTTCCAGCAACGCAACGTTGGCAGCCATGTCGCCGCCTTCTACCATGGGTTTGTCTCCGTCGCCACGCATGCCAATCGTTACGATGCTTTCATAGTTCTTGTTGCGCTCAATGCCATCGGTCCAGAACTTCCGCAGAACCTCGCCGTTCGTCGAATAATTCCACGGGCCTTTTCCGTGCCGCTTCCATTCCTGCTGCGCTCGCAACATCGGCTCGTGATGCGAAGTTCCCATCACGATGCCGTACTCATCGGCCAGCTTGGGATTGAGAGGGTCATCTTCATTGAATGCGTTATTCCACATCGCCGGCCAGAGATAGTTGGCCTTCAGCCGCAGCAGCAACTCGAAGACCTTTTCGTAGAATTGATGATTGTAGTTTCCAAACTTCTCATGTACCCAGCCGCTGAGCGACGGCGCTTCATCATTCAAAAATATCCCGCGATACTTCACGGCAGGAGGACCTTGAACGTACCTGCCGGATTTTACGAACAGCGCATTCTTATGCTGTACGGGAACATCGGCCCACCAGTACCATGGCGAAACTCCAATTTCCTCGGAGAGATCGTAGATGCCATAAATGGTTCCCCGCTTGTCGCTCCCTGCGATGACCAGGCCGCGAGCAACACCGGGCATGGGCCTCGTGACCACTTGAATGAGAAACGATTCCCACTTTCCCCGGATTTGCGTTACGTCAATCTTCTTCTCGTGGATCAGCCTGTCAATGATTGCGCTTTTTCCAATCGTGCCGACAATGATCGCATCTCGTTTGAGGCTCTTCTCATCATTCGCGATCACAGGCTTGCTGTTTGTGACTCGGGAGATGTCGGCTTGCAAATCATTTACGGCACGAACGACGCCGGGATAATCGCTCGAATCCACAGAAATAGTCGCGATGGATTTTCCCTGCACGATTGGAAAACTGTCTTTGCGATAAAAGCCCTCGACGTATTGCGTCTGGCCGAGACCAAAACCGCTACCAACAAAAACCAGAGCAAAGAAAATAATGGGCAACACTTTTGTGGAACCGTTCTTGAATTGGCCTGGCCTGGCCAGCGTGATAACTTTCATCTGGACACTTTCAGAAATGGTAAGTGTTGTATCAGAATTCAGCAAATCGGGAGTCAGATCCGCAAAAATCAACGTTTTTGAAACATAGCAGCACCCAGACCGGGATTTACGCCAACCGGACGAGACTATATCTATCGCGCTTTTAACTACTTACAACGATGATGCACTTCCTGGCCTGACTAAAAATGAGCTGAAAAGACCCCGAATATCTCACTGTCACAAGTGCCGGTGCGTTTTAGAGGGTTGAATAGAGACGCAAGTCCAGCGAGGGCAATGAATTAGCTGCTCCGGATGTCTAATTCGTTGATTATTGCAAAAATTTGAAGCAGTTTTCGCGGAAAATCTCCTTCACCAGGAAATCGCTTTGAAAGGCAGGCGTGTGTCTGCCCTTGTTAGAAGCATTGCAGACCAGAGAGTTTCTCGCGGAGTTTTACGCCTGCTTTCCTACAATCGAAATGCAATCTTCCAGTACCTGCATTGCAACTTCGGCCTCGTCTCGCGTGACGATCAGGGGTGGAGCGATTCGAATCGTGCTGGGACCGCATCCCAAGAATAAAACTCCGCGCTCGAATGCCAGCTCGATGATTCGGTCTCGTTCGGCTGCGGCGTATTCCTTGGTCTGCTGATTTTTTACGATTTCCACGCCAATCATCAACCCACGCCCACGAACATCGCCCACGATCTTGTGCCTGGCCGGCCACGAAGACATTTGCTTTAACATGTGATTTCCGACCTCGGTGGAATTGGTCATGAGGTCTTCACTTTCAATCACGTTGATTGTGGCCAGCGCTGCGGCGATGCAAACCGGGTTCCCGCCAAAAGTTGACGCATGCGATCCGGGGACCCAATCCATGATCTCGGCTTTGCTCATGGTGATTCCAAGAGGCATGCCGGAAGCGATTCCCTTCGCCATGCAAACGATGTCTGGCTGAACCCCAGTGTGTTCGATTGCCCACCACTTTCCCGTACGGCCAGCGCCGCTCTGCACTTCATCCGCGACCAATAAAATTCCATGACGGTCGCAGATCCTGCGAAGTTCCTGCATGAATACATCTGGCGCGACCACGTAACCGCCTTCGCCCTGGACAGGCTCCACGAAAATAGCCGCGACTTCCTCGGGAGGGAGCGTTGTCTTGAATAATTTGTCTTCGATGAAGCGCGCACAATCCAGCGAAAATGCCTCAGCGCTTCGCCCCTCGGGACGACGATAAACGTCAGGATAAGTTACGTGCGTCACGCCCGGAACCGGAGGCCCGAAACGCCGCTTCTGCTGCGGCTTTGAGCCGGTCAGCGAAAGCGCGCCCATGGTGCGTCCGTGGAACGCGCCAAAAAACGCGATAACATTCTGCCGCTTCGTGTGATAACGGGCAAGCTTCAGAGCGCA
This sequence comes from uncultured Acidobacteriaceae bacterium, assembly GCA_963720075.1. GTDB lineage: Bacteria > Acidobacteriota > Terriglobia > Terriglobales > Acidobacteriaceae > PALSA-188. The sequence continues at coordinate 95,184 of CAVREG010000005.1, forward strand.
TTCAATGGCTTCCGCGCCGGAATTTCCGTAGTAAAACTTATGCGGACCCGGCATGGGAGCAATCTTCGTCAACCGCTCCGCAAGTGTGACCAGACTCTCGTAATAAAAGTCGGTGCCAGACATGTGAATCAACTCGCCAGCCTGCCGCTTGATCGCGGCAACCACTTCGGGATGGCAATGACCGGTAGAAGTGACTGCGATGCCTGCTGAGAAATCGAGAAACTCGTTGCCGTCCACGTCAATGACAATCATTCCGCGGCCTTGCTTTGCCACCAGCGGATAGGAACGCGTGTAAGACGGCGAAATGTACTTCTCATCGCCGGCCAGAATTCGTTTTGCGTTAGGACCAGGAAGAGCGGTAATGATCTTTGGCCCGATTAAGGTAGCGGTTGCCATGTAACACCTCCAGAAAATCGCGATTGCGAGCTGGTAATTGTTGGCTTGGGCGAAACGCTAACAGTTGCTAAAGATATTTTCGCCGCGAGCCTGTCAGAATCGGAGAGGTTTAAAACTAGTCGCTACCAAAAAGACTGGGACGTACCTGAGAAGGAAGAACTGCTAAGTGGCGTCGCGGACAAACCAGCGAATGCAGCCAGCAAAAAGGCAAATGCGAATTGGGTCGTTGAAGACGCATCGAAAAACAATCCTAGCGTCATTATAGCCTCAGGCTGCAACGTTCGTAACCCCCTTTCGGGTCACGCCCTTCGTGTTGTTTTCACGGCAACCGAGGCCATAGTCATAAATTAAACAAACTCATGACACTCCTATGGCAACCCGCGCTGCGTGATGACTGGGATTCGGAGCTGGGCCAGACAAATGATGTTCTTAAAACAATCTCTCAATACGCTCTTCGCTGCATTGTGTTTTCAGCAGCGGATCACTTCAATGCTGACTGGGTCAGCTTGATGGCGCAATAGGGAGTGGTGGCCCCGCCCGTGACGTGGCAGTTCTGGCCATTCACTGAACCTGGCGCGAGGGTGGTGAAGTATAGATTGGTTCCGCCATTAGAAACCTGGTTGTCAACAATGATGCTGCTCGTCCCACCGAGCTTGTGCGGCGTTGTGACGCAAGTCGAAGTCGGGCTGCCGCTCGAGCAACTCGAAGACGCCGGAAGTCCCGCGGTGATACTAGAACTTTTGATGAAGCCGTCACCAGTCCCGCCAACTCCGAAAAATACGCGATCTGTGGTTCCGTCGAAAAATTCGGTCAAGGGGGAACATTCATCGCCCTTTGAAGAGCTCACCACCCAGGTGGTCGTGGGGGAAGTGCCGTTGTTAAGCACGCCGGCAGTAAACCGAAACATGTATATCTTGGGATTTGACGGAACCAATGCTCCTATTTGTGTTCCGGATACAAATCCGCAAGCCATAATGTGTCCCTTGGACGTTCCGTTCGTCCAAAATTGGTTATCGAAGTCTCCTGCGTGAACATTGCCCGTAGTGCAGTCACCCTGTCCGGTGGCGGATCCGAGATCAACCGTATTGGATGTGCTAATCGCTGTCGCCGACGTGAAGTTCGCTGGTAGTTGGGTTATCGCACCGCCAATCCCCAAGACGCTACTGCATCCCGTGAATGCGAATACCTGATCAACTCCAGGATTGGCACTATCGGTCACAACAATCGGTGGGTCAACAATACCGATGCCGTTTCCTGGCGGCGCTTCTGTAACCCATCCAATTGGGACTGCGGCAGCAGTGGTTTTCGCCGGATTGGCGAGATTTATCGCGTAAAAATAGCCGGTTCCGTCGCCGATGAAGATTCTTCCGGCATTGTCATCCACAGTGGGATTAGTCAGTACTTTGCTGAAGGAAGCAGTCGAAACCGTCACCGGCCAGTTGGTATCCGCTGCGACCACCGGCGTTCCGCCGCCAAACACTGGACTGATCTTATAAAGCTTGCCATCCCCGGTGCCCACGTAGGCGGTGTCGGTGCCGTAATCAATCCACGGCGAGGTGGGTGTGCCCGCTCCGGAAATTTGCACCGTGGTCATGCAATTTGCCGTCACAGGTTTGCTACAGGACGTAGGAGTGGAAGGACTGCGAACGGTTCCAGTTTGTGAGGGCGGCACCGGAATTGGATTGGGCAGAACCAGCACGTGAAAAAACGAACCGGCAGTCGCGGTCTCCACAAAAGCTGCTTTGGTGCCGTCTTCGGAAATCGAGGGAGAGGTCGTAATCTTGCCGCCGCTTTGGGTCACCGTGTTGTAGGCGAAAGCGACCCAAGGCGAACCGCTGTTGCAGGCAGGACTCGCGCCGGTGTAAAGATTATTTATTCCGACCATGTTGGCCTGGGTCCCGGAGACTACCGTGAGACCGAGCAGCACGAAGTCGCCGTTGCAACTTTGCTTGTTAACGTCGAATCCATATTTGGCTGGAGACTGATTCGCGGGAACGTATCCATTCTCGAGAGAAACCGCCCAGTCAACCTTCATCGCGTTCTTATGGCGTTTATGGCCCTGTTTCGCCGCCTCAATCGCCGTCCTGCGCATGACCATGTTGTAAACATGTCTGGGTTCGGTGACGCCAGCCTTGAGCGTCGCCGAATCGTCGTTCCCGGTCATTACAATGTGCCGGGAACTCCAGTCCTGGGGATACCCAAAATGCACCGGGGAGGTTGTGTCAGAGTCTTGGCTCCCGTCATTAGCTGCCTGGACGAATCTCGGGGCACACACGGTAAAAGCAAGCAGCAATGGGACTAATACCTGGTATTGGCTTTTAAACGGCATGCGGCCTGACCTTTCGCCCGGGTGATAATTTTGTATGCCGTCAATATTACGGCAATCGGCGTTCAATTCCCAATATGGGAAATGGCGGGAGGGAGCCCCTTCGTAACCGACAGCAGAGTACTCGCGGGGAGAATGCCGGGGACTAAAGAATTGCTTTAAAACTCCAGACCTGAGAGCCAATCTCAATGAATAGTCAGCGCGACCTTGCGAAATATATTAGCGAAAGCTCGGAAGGTTTTCTTGATAAGAACAGCGATTGCCACCAAAAATAAAGCCACTAACATTGCTGCGGAATATGGGTGGGCCGTTGCAAACCAGGTGAGACCCACTGCGAAGGCATCCTCTCCGAAACTTAAAACCGCATTTGAAAATGGCTCCGGGGATGGAGTGACCACCGCGCGCAATGCTGTTTTGCTGCCATGAGCAGCAAGGGCAATCGCTCCGCCAATTATGGCTGCGAGCAATTGCTTTAGGGGAGAAAGTTGGGAGGTTGCTCCATATGCAAGAAGAGCGGCGACCGGCACGCGCACGAAAGTATGTAGCGCGTTCCACATCAGATCAACAACTGGGATTTTGTCCACAACGAATTCGATCGCGAACAAAGCAATACTGGCGCCAATGACCCACCAATCGGCGACGGCGTGCAGCCCAGGCGGAAGTTCAAGCAAATGCGCGTGAGAAAGTAGTCCCAAGGTCGCAACTGTCGCATACACATTAAGACCGGCAGCAAAACTGATCGCGACGAATAAAGCCGCAATTTCATTTGCGGGGAGGCTGAGAGCGTGAAGCATCGTAGGGATGTTATCGCGGCTGCTTGGGTCTAGGCGAGAGCTACTACGCCATTCCGTAATGGCGTGTTTGGAATTTCTGCCTTAGTCTGAGGCGTCAGCAACGCTGCTGCACGCGAGATCCTTCGGGACTGAAGTCCCTCAGGATGACGTCGAAGTAAGGATTGTTCAAACTGAGCTACACTCTTCCGCCCGCCCCAAAAGCGCCTTCACGTATGATGTCCGCCTGGAGGCATTTTTATGCTGACGATTCGTCCCGCGACGGTCGAAGACGCCGGTCTACTGAGGACTTTAATCCGCGAACTTGCCGACTACGAACACGGGCTGGAGTTTGTCTCGATTACCGAGGCTGATATTGTGCGCGACGGCTTCGGGCCGCGTCGAAAGTTTCGCGCCATCATTGCCGAATGGAACGGAAATCCTGCCGGATACGCTCTCTTCTTTGAAGTCTATTCAACGTGGAGAGGCCGTGCGGCGCTGTTTCTCGAAGACATATTTGTGCGTCCGCAATTTCGAAGTAAGGGAATTGGCAAAGCATTGCTAGCCCAGGTCGCAGCCGTTGCCCGCAAGGAAAACTACTACGGAGTGAAATGGGAAGTACTGGACTGGAACCAGTTGGCGATTGATTTCTACAACGCGATTGGCGCTGAGTTTAGAAACGAATGGCGTTCGATGTCGCTCACGAAAGAGCCGCTGGAGCGGCTCTCGCATAGCCTGACGTAGCAGGTTGCGTCGCGGCGAATTAGAAAAATTTCGTCCGCCCATGCGAAGAGCATGCCGGACCGAGAATCTTAAGAGTCACCCCGGCCAGAAACTATGGCCAGCGTTTTGCCGTGTCTTCCCATCCGGCGGCGCGGGCTGGTTGAGGAGGCGCGGCATTCACCGCTGCGGGCTGAGGTATTCGAATTGGAGTCTGTGTCGGTGCCGGAGTTGCCAACGTTGGCTTGTTGCCCGCTTCCATGCCAGCTTCCTTCTCGTCGGACAACAATGGTGCGGCGACTCTTAGCGCTTCAACTTCTTTTTCCAACCTGGAAAGCTCCAGTTCCTTTTGTCTCAAGACTTCGTAAACATTCTTCATAGCCTGGGCACCTATAGGGAAATTTTCCGGCACGAACGTTAATTCGCACTCTAGGGACAGCACGCATTTTTGTCAAGAAGGAAGCACAAACAGAAGCAGCGCCAACTGGTGCTCAACTCGAATCATCCCCAAAACGCTGACATCGCCTGAGCTTGCGAAGGATCTCGCGCCTAGCGGATCCGCACTCTGCGTGTTTGGAGCACGAAGTCCGTCCGCGGTTTCATTTAGACTTTACTTCATGGGAGACCTTGGCAAAACCCTGGTATTTCTGGGCGGAACGCTCGTCATCGTTGGGATAATTCTGGTCCTGCTTGGGCGCACTCAAATCCAGCTCGGCGGTCTTCCCGGCGACATCGTTTACCGCGGCAAGAACTCCACATTTTATTTCCCGCTGGCGACTTCGATCCTGGTGAGCGTGGTGCTTTCGGTATTGTTGTACGTAGTCGGAAGATTTCGTCGATAAAACCTCGCTTGCTACGTTATTTTGGTAGATGCTGGGCCTTCCCTCTGGAAGCGGTAGTTGCCTTTTCTCTCCGTTGCAATGGCCTCGGCGACACTCAAGAATGCGCGCGCGGCGTGGGAAAGACTGGCCGACTTGCGATAAATCATCCGCAGCTTGCGGTGGAGGCGTAATTCTTTCACCGGAATCCGCACCAGTCCACCTCGGGCGAGTTCGCTTTCCACGCTGATTTCGGGCAATAACGCTACCCCGTTTCCCATGGCTACGAATGTTTTGATGGCCTGTAAAGTAGGGAGTTCGATATCCATATGGAGAGGAGTCTTGTGCTGCTTGAAAGCCTGGATCACCTTTTCGCGATAGGGTGACGGCACGATGTGAGCGACGAACGATTCCGTGCCCAACTGCCGGATGCTGACTTGGGTCTCCTTCGCCAGCGGATGTTGCGGAGGCACTACAAATATCAGCTCGTCCAAATAAACGACTGTCGAGCGGAGGAGGGGTTCTTGCGGATCATAGGTCAACACGCCGAGTTCGCAATTGTGGTTGAGAACGTCATCTGGGATATGGCTGCCAAGCGAGCGCTGAACCATCACTCTGATCATGGGATGGAGGCGCAGGAATTCAGCTAGGACTGGAAGAAGATAGAGCGCCGTAAATTCGTTGGCTGCGATTGTAAGCTTGCCTTTTTGCAGCTCTCGTAATTCGACCAACGCCTCCTGCGCGCTTTCGCGCAGGTTCAGCAACCGTTCGGCGTAGTCAAGCAGCACTTTGCCAGCGTCCGTCAGCAAGCCCCCGCGCGAAGAGCGGTCTAATAGTGGCTCGCCCACATCCTGCTCGAGTTTTTGTATAGATTGGCTGATCGCGGATTGAGTGCGATGCAATTTTTCGGCGGCCCGCGAAAAGCGGCCCTCGCGCGCGACAGTTAAAAAGACTTCAAGCTGTGCCAGATCCATGCCGCAAAACCTTACGGGTGCAAGTTATGAGCCGCGAATACCCGACCCATACTATCTTTTAAGGGCCGCTCGGCCAACAACCTCGGTCATATTAGGACGTACCTGAGCGGCTGTAACATGTTGGTATCCTCTCCAAATTCTGCGCTACGGTAGCGATGCCGATGAAGAAATGGAAAATTGACCGCATAATCAGCGTGGCCACGCTTGTGACTTCGGCGCTGGCGCTGTTTCTCGTGCTGAAAAAACCTCAGCCGGTAGCGCAGCCACAGCCGCCTGCTGTCGCTGCCGCCAACGCACAGTCATTTCAAACCAAGGTAGAGCAGTTGGAGCAGCCGAAGGAAGCGGGACAGCCGCCCGCCGAAGTTCGGCTGAATTCCGATGAGGTGAGTGCCGCGCTCATGCAGGCTGCGTCAACCATTCCCGCGTCGGCCATGCAGGCAGCGGCGGGGACGGATATTCCTACATCCGTTCCTTCGTCTCCCGATGCGGAGATCGCGCCGGGAGAACCTGATGTCAAAGACTACCAGGTGAATTTCGATGGCGATATTGCCCGGGGACAGTTCGTGACCAAGATCGGCGGCAAGGACGTTTATGTCACGCTGGCCGGGCACTTGGGATCCAAAGATGGATACGCGACTTTTGATCCAACGGAATTCAAAGTCGGCGATCTAAATGTCCCAGTGTCGTTAGTGAACGATGCCTTTCAAAAAAGACTTGGAGAACAGAAGGACCGGCTGAAGCTGCCGGACAACGTCGGGGACATGAAAGTCGAAAACGGCCAGCTAGTGATGACGCAGAAGTGAGATCGACAAGAGCGATGACTATCGTTCGATACTTTCGCAATATTTAACGTGCTTTGAAAGGGCATGGCTTTAGGCATGCCGTTAATTCTACGACTGATTGAATGGCGCCGGCTGAAAGTCGCCGCCGTTTCAAATCAGACAAAGCGAGCGCGAGAGCCATCTTGTAACATCGGTTGATGCGTCCCTTCCGAATCGTCATCGCCGGGATAGTGTTCTGTTTTTGCTGTGCAGTTGTGTCTGGACAACAATCCTCGCCTTCGCCGGAGTCGCCTTCCAAACATCTTGCAGCCCGCAACGTCTCACCAGAACCAGGTTCGATCGTCAACGGAGCTTACCGGAATAATTATTTTCAATTTTCGTACAAATTGCCATTCGGATGGGTGGACCGCACCGCGGACATGCGCGATGACGTTGAGACCGGCAAATCAAAAGTATTGCTGGCAATTTTCGAAAGGCCTCCAGCCGCAAGCGGCGACACGATTAACTCGGCGGTAATCATCGCAGTCGAGAGCGTGGATTCCTATCCCGGTCTCAAGAGCGCAGCTCAGTATTTTGGGCCGCTGACGGAATTGACCGAATCCAAGGGCTTCAAAGTTGTGAACGCACCTTATGAGTTTCCAGTGGATGGCCGGTCCATTGTTCGCGGTGATTTCAGCAAGGAACGGGGCTCACTGCAAATGTTGCAGTCCTCGCTAGTAAATCTCGAAAGGGGATACGTCTTATCATTCACATTTCTCGGCGGCGGCGAGGACGAAGTCAATGACCTGATCGGAAACCTGAGCTTTGGGGGGAGAAAGCAGACATCGCGAAAGGTTGAAGACAAAAAATGAAAAAGGTTTCCCGCGTTTGTGTTCTCGTGGTGTTCCTCGGGTTCATTGCCGAATGCGCGAGTTTTGGCGCAAGTCACACCACGTATGTCTTATTTGTGGGCACATACACCAAGGGCGGGAGCCAGGGGATTTATTCCTATCGGTTTGACGCGAGATCCGGACAGCTGAAGCCGCTTGGACTTGCAGCAAAAACTGCCAATCCGTCGTATCTCGCCGTCGCTCCCGGAAACAAGTTCTTATACGCGGTAAATGAACTCCGTGACTACGAAGGCGCAGCGAGTGGTGGAGTCACGGCGTTTGCCATAAACCGCAAGACCGGGAAGCTAACACAATTGAACGAAGTTGCGTCCCGTGGCGCTGACCCTTGCTACATTTCGTTCGACCGCAGCGGCAAGTACGCCCTGGTTGCGAACTATACCGGGGGGAACGTGGCCGTGTTCCCGCTCGCCCGCGGTGGCCGCGTAGGGGACGCATCGTCCGTTGTGAAGGACGCGGGCACGCTCGGGCCAAACCGAGTCCGCCAGGAATCGCCGCACGCTCACTTTATCGCAGCTTCCGCGCGGAACCGGTTTGTGTACGTTTCAGATCTCGGGCTTGACCGGGTGCTGATTTACAAGTTCGACGCTACAAAAGGCATGCTAAGTCGGGGCCAGGCCGTGGCCGAGGCAGACAGTCACATCGAAGGTGGAAAAGATTTCTTTTCCGCGGTTCTGGCCCCCGGTACTGGCCCGCGCCACGTCGCTTTTTCCGCGAATGGAAACTTCATGTACGTCATCGGGGAACTGGATTCCACCGTGACCGTCTTCGCAAATGATAAAGAAACTTTCCGCGCTATACAGAAAATATCAACTCGCCGGGCGAATGCCACCGGCGTCAATGGCGCCGCAGAGATTGCCATTCATCCAAACGGAAAATTCCTCTACGCGTCTAATCGAGGCGATGACAGCATCGCAGTATTTTCCATTGATCGCGAAAGCGGGAAACTCACAGCGGTGGAGCAAGTGCCGAGTGGAGGTCATACTCCGCGCCATTTCACGTTCGATCCCGATGGCACTCGGCTCCTGGTCGCCAATCAGGATAGCGGCAATATTGTTGAATTTCGCATTGATGGCACGACCGGCAGGTTGCAGCGGATGGGCGATGTTGCGAAGGTGCCCTCGCCGGTGTGCCTGGTATTTGTGGCTGAGGAGTGAGGCTGGTTGGAAAGCGTTCGTGATCGCTCGCGGTACGCTTATTCCAGTGATTCCGGCTGTAGCGCGATGTTTTTTTCGCCGGCGGCTTTCTTTTCCCGATACTTCTTCAGCCACGCTTCCCAGCTCTTCCCCGCCGCGGGATCGCGATCGCTGAAGGCAAGTGCCCCGATGTCCGCGTAAGAAATCGAAACTTTCTGGTTGCTGGATTTCTCGAAAATGCGCACGAAAGAATCCGCCAGCGTGAGCCCGCTGCGGCGATCGAACAGGTATCCTTCAATGCCGGTGCCGTCCTTGCGCGTGATTGTTATGTCGCCACGGAAGTCGAAGGCTTTTTCGAGAGCATGTCGTATCTCCATCTCCGTAGCGAGCGACGGAATCCAGCCTTCGAGTTTTTCGCGAGCGTGTCCCGGTGCGATTTCTAAAGTGTCTGGGTTAGGCGGCTGGGTGCGGTTTTGCGTTCTGTCTGGCTCAGGATCGGGGAGGCGATCAGCCTTCATGCGCGAGTTTCCTGCAAAGAATCACTTGGCGCCTCGATCTGCACCAACACTGGAGAATTTCCGGAATCTGATTCATCCAATAGCCGCAGCGCCCCGGCATCAGGATAGCGATTGAAGAGCGTGGCTTTTACCGTCGCCAGGAACCCGCCCAGTGATCCAAACTGATCGTTGACGGCGGACGCTTCGTATCCGCTGTGTACCATGCAATTCGCACACTTGGGATTTCCCGACTCGGTGCCGTAGTTCGACCAGTCAGTTTCGTCGAGCAATTCCTGGAAGGTATCGGCATATCCGTCCTGTAGCAGGTAGCAGGGCTTTTGCCAGCCGAAAATATTGTAGGTCGGCATTCCCCACGGAGTGCATGTGTACTGACGCTTGCCCATTAAAAATTCCTGGAAGAGCGGGGAGAGATTGAATTTCCAACTCTTCTTGCGGTTGGAAAGGATGGCGCGAAACAGTCTGCGAGTGCGGGCACGTCCGAGAAAATGCTGCTGGTCGGGAGCTTTGTCGTAGGAGTAGCCCGGCGAAAGCATCATGCCCTCGACGCCGAGGTCCATCATCTCGTCGAAGAAAGCGCGCACGCTATTGGGATCGGCGCCGTCGAAAAGAGTGGTATTCGTTGTCACACGGAAGCCGCGCTTCAACGCCTCGCGAATTCCATCCACGGCAATCTCGTATCCACCTTCGCGGCAGACGGAGAAATCATGATGCTCCCGCTGTCCGTCCATGTGAACGCTGAAGGTGAGATATTTGCTGGGCTTGAAGAGGTGGATTTTTTCTTTCAGCAACAGAGCGTTCGTACAGAGGTAAATGTATTTCTTGCGCGCGATGAGGCCTTCGACAATCTTGCCGATTTCCGGATGCATGAGCGGCTCGCCGCCGGGAATGGAGACCATTGGCGCGCCACATTCGTCTACGGCGCGGAAACATTCTTCGGGAGTCAGTTCGCGCTTCAGAATATGAGCTGGATATTGGATTTTGCCGCATCCGGCACAAGCCAAATTGCAGCGAAACAAAGGCTCAAGCATTAGGACCAGCGGATACTGCTTCCGCCGAGCGAGTTTCTGGCCGAGGACGTAGGTAACAACCGTCCACATTTGTGAAACCGGAACACCCATAGTTAGAACGTTCTCCTGAGTTCCTATATGTTATCAGGTCGACCGCGTCAGACGGTTATGTTCGACAATGTCTTGTGTGCATCAACATGTTCCGTCACCTTACGGTGAGACGTAGCAAGCTACGTCTCTACAAAGGATTTTGTGTTGTAAATGCGGCGTTTACGCAACGGATTCTCGGCTCTGAAATTGATTCTTTCTGTGCTATAATTGGATACATCCTTTATTGCTGTAAGTGCCAGTAATTTCAGTAGCTTGAGCGAGCAAACAGCGATCTGCAACCAACGCTATCAAGACACTCTAAACGCAATTTTTCACGCGGAGTTGAATGGCCACGAAAGAGATCAGCACGTCTGTATTGGACGATCCAAAAAGTAAGCCTGGACGCCCCTCAACTGATGGGAACGGTGACTACAACGCCGACTCGATAAAAGTTCTCGGCGGAATGGAAGCCGTTCGCCTGCGCCCAGCGATGTATATCGGCTCGACGGGCGACATGGGGTTGCACCACCTCGTCTATGAAGTGGTTGACAATTCAGTGGACGAAGCGCTCGCTGGACATGCGGACAAAGTCGAAGTCACGATCCACCTCGACAACTCCATCACCGTGGTGGACAACGGCCGTGGCATTCCCGTGGACTCGATGGACATTGACGGCGAGAAAGTGGCGGCTGCGCAGGTCGTGATGACCAAACTCCATGCCGGAGGCAAATTCGACAACTCTTCCTACAAAGTTTCGGGAGGATTGCACGGCGTCGGCGTCTCGTGCGTGAATGCGCTCAGCGAAGATTTGGATCTCGAAATCTGGCGCGACGGGTTTACCTGGGAACAGACGTACTCAAAGGGAGAGCCCACCAGCAAATTAAAAAAGGCGGGGGCGACTAAAAAGCGCGGCACGAAAGTTCACTTCCTTCCTGACAAGAGCATTTTCACCGTCAGCGAATATAACTACGACACATTGGCGCAAAGGCTGCGCGAACTCGCGTTCTTGAACAAAGGGCTGCTGATTACGCTGACCGACGAGCGCGCAACAGACGCCAAGACTGGCGGGCCGAAGACTTCCGAGTTCAAATACAACGGTGGCATTGCGGAATTTATCAAGCACCTGAATCGCGGCAAGCAGGTTCTGCACGACAAACCGATTTACATGGAAGCCGACCGCGACGGCGTTGTGATGGAAATTGGACTGCAATACAACGACGCTTATTCCGAAACGGTTTTTAGTTTTGCCAACAATATCAATACCGTTGACGGCGGATCGCATCTCTCAGGTTTTCGCACCGCTCTCACTCGTACGATCAATTATGCCGGGCAACAGATGGGCCTTTTCAAAGATGTCAAAGAAAACCTCACAGGCGATGATGTGCGTGAGGGGCTGGTTGCGGTGATCAGCGTGAAGCTTCCGCAGCCTCAGTTTGAGGGTCAGACAAAAGGAAAATTGAATTCCGATATCGCGGGGATCGTTCAAGCGTTCGTGAACGAGCGGCTCGGAGCTTATCTGGAACAGAACCCGACTGTCGGCCGAAAGATCATCAATAAGGCCATTGAAGCTGCACGTGCCCGTGAAGCTGCGAGGAAGGCACGCGATCTGACGCGCCGCAAAGGCGCTCTCGATGGTGGTGGCCTTCCCGGCAAACTAGCAGATTGTTCTGAACGGCAGCCAGAGCGGTGCGAACTGTTCCTGGTAGAGGGTGAATCGGCAGGCGGTACGGCGAAGCAGGGACGCGACCGGCGTTTTCAGGCCATCCTGCCGCTGAAGGGAAAAATTCTCAACGTCGAGAAAGCGCGTTATGACAAGATGCTTGGGCACGAAGAAATTCGCGCGATGATCACCGCGCTGGGCACCGGCATTTCGAAGGAAGATTTTGATCCATCGAAATTGCGCTACGGGAAAATTATTCTGATGACCGACGCTGACGTGGACGGAAGCCACATCCGGACCTTATTGCTGACGTTCTTCTTCCGGCATATGCAGGACCTAATTAAGCGTGGCAACGTGTTTATTGCGCAACCGCCGCTGTACTCGATCAAGAAGGGCAAATCGCAGCAGTACATCAAAGACGATCGTGAGTTTGTCAAAGTCATGGTGAAACGCGCGTCGGACGGATTGATCGTCCGCTATGGCGAAGGCGCGGCAAAGTTAGAAGGCACGGGTCTGGCCCGGTTCATCACCGTGCTGAATGAGTATCTGACATTCTTCGACAAAGTCGGGAAGCGCCTGCGCGACGAACATGTCACGGAACTTCTTCCCAAGCTTGATCTTTCGAAGCGGGCAGACTTTGAAGGCGAGAGGAACTCTCCTTCAAAGAAGATAGAAAAGCTGGAAAGGGAATTGAAGAAGTTGCAGAAGGTGCGCGCCTTTAAGGAAGTCGAAAGCCGGTTCGACGAAGAACATAATTTGTGGGAAGTGCGGTACGTTAATTCGCAGGGCGCTGAGCATCTAATCAATTGGGAACTGGCTTCCACTGCGGAATACCGGCAACTGCTTTCGAAGTTCAAGCAGATTGAGCAATACATGGAGCCGCCATTCGTGGTTGAAACGATTAGCAAGGGCGCCAAGGCGGATGCGAACGCCGCTGACGAAATAGGCGAAAGCGAAGTTGACGCCGATTCAAAGAAAACCGCTGTGGAAGCATCAGGAAAAGCTGGCGCAAAGAAGAAGGCCGTCGAGCCGCAAATCGTCGAAAAGCAAACCGCCCGGGAATTATTCGAATACGTTTTAGCTGAAGGCCGCAAGGACTTCGTAGTTCAGCGATATAAAGGCCTCGGCGAAATGACTGCTCCGCAGCTCTGGGAAACCACCATGGACCCGGAGCGGCGAACTCTGCTTTCAGTCAAGCTGGAAGACATCGCCGAATGCGAAACGATCTTCACCACGCTGATGGGCGAAGACGTAGAATCGCGGCGGAAGTTCATCGAGGAAAATGCTTTGGATGTGAAGAACCTGGATATCTAGGTGCTGTGGACGCTCTGTATCCTTTTCGGATAGGCTCCGAATGAAAATTGGAGACATTGTGAAACTGATCGGCATTCCATCAAACCTCAAAGATGATGCCGAATTGGAAACTCGCTTATTGTTCGAGGAGTGTTTAGGTAGATCATTCTCGATAGTTGACCCTAAACCTGTAGCGGGGCTTTCTGGCCAACTGGTGCAGCTCGACGTCGGGCATGTCCTAAAAAAGCCGGATTACACGGATTCCATCTGGGTGGAACCCGAATATTTACTGCTTGAAAGTCCGAAATAGCTTTGAAAAGGCGGGCCTTCAGGCACGCCACAAGACCCCAAAATGGATTAACGCGGCTGAAGCCGCACCCCTTCAAGACAAATTCTCAGGATGCTTTTTCCATCGCTGGAACCTGCACCAACTCAATCTGACTCTGATGCCTTTTCTTCGCATCCGCTTCGGCTTCTTCCTGGGTTGCACCCGTGCCCACAACTTTGCGGTCATCAATGGAAAGCGCCGCCCAGCTTCCCACCTTCAGGCCAGCCAACAGTTGATCATCGGAGCCTTCCGGTGATGCTCCCAATGCGCCGTCGGGATCAGGAATCGAAGAAGATGGGTCGCTGCTGGGAAAAGAATCCGCGAGGGTCTTATCGAATGATTTTTCTTGTTCCTGACTCTCATGATGGGTACGGCGCTCTTCCGGGTCGCGGCGGCTTCCCAAATGTTCCGGATCGTGTTGGCCAATCTGCGGAGCGCCTTCTATTTTTTTATTCATGCAACACCTCGTCGTACGAACTGAGTCTATGCTCTAATCCGTCCCATTGTCGTTCGGTGCACTAACATTTGCCATCGGGTCTTTACTCCATATTCCGGTATTCAGATGACACCTATCCTGATCGGCGGATTCAGGTTGTACTTCACTTCGGGATAAGCGCGATCAAACACAATCCACAGCAGCACAAGAAGTACGAAGATTAGAACGCTTCCTTCCGGGCCGACCGAGCCTCCGGTGAGCCATTTGGGGCCGTGGAATGAAGACTTCAGAAGATGTCCGGGAGAGACGCCGCCGCTATCGGGAACAGAATATAAATAGCTTTCGCCCCAGTCCCACGCGGCATGAAAGCCCACGGCAAACCAAAGGCTTCCAGTGCGCCAGAGAGTCAGGCAGAAGAAAAACCCAATGCCTGCCGCGGCCAGAATGCCTTGCCACGCCTCGCCCGGATTCAAGAAATGGATGGCCCCAAATGCGATTGACAGAAACACGGCGGCAGGCCAAAAACCTGTTGCCTGAGATAAGGTGAACTGCGTGTAACCGCGCAACAGAAACTCTTCGGCAAAAGCGACAATAAGAAAAAATGCTCCCCAGAAGGCGGCGAACTTCAGAATTCGAAATCCGTGCAAAGCAAATCTTCCAAACGTGAACGCACCCGCGCCGTGTAGTGCCAACATCAACACACTCAGCGCGGCGATGCCCCAGAGCGCGCCACTCCAAAACAGCTTGCCAAATGCATTGTGCGCGGGTAACCCGTAATCGCCAGGGCTGCGGCTCTCAAGGCGAGCCATCACCAGTGCCGGGACCGCAGCCGCGAGCAGAAGGACGCACTCCGAAGCCAGCTCGATCCAAAGCTGTAGCACATCAGAGCGGTTGGCCATGTAATTCAGTGCGGCATCAAGCAGCAAGAAGAGAGCTCTCGACATTGCCAGATAGAGAAACAATCGCCATATTGGGCGCAAGCCATCAGGTCCAAGGAATATTCTGGACACGCGGTCGTCGAACGGAGGCCTCAGAAATGGCAGTACTTTGTCTTGCAATTCTTGGGATTGTGGTAATTGGGCCGAATTGACTCTGGTAGGCGGTTGGGGCTGTTCGGCTTGATCTGTAGCAAGTGGAGGGGCTACTCTCGCCGCGTCCTGATCAACTTTGTCAATCTCGTGCATTTCCCGAATCGTCCCCGCTCATGGTAAAACACTCGCCTTGCTTCATGAACGTATTTTTCAGCCGGGAACGTTTTGGACGTCCGCAAGTATTGGCGGCAATCCTGCTTTTAGTGTTTATAGCGCAATGTGTGTGGTTGATCGCCCACAGAACGGCTGCCGTCGAAGTAAACTCCACGCAATTGTTTCGCGTTCAGGAGGGATTGCGGCAATGGCACAGAGAATCCATCGCCGGCGTGCCCTCCGACGCACGGATTGAAGCTGGAACCGTTCCGCCAGTCGAAGTCGAATCGAATCAAGGCTACGACCCCAATCATTCGCCGCTGTGGTATTTGATTTTATCCGCTCCTCTTCTTGACTGGCATGAGTCCCCGCAAGCCTCTGCTCCAACATACTGGCTTTGGTTCGAGAGATTACCCTTCCTGTTGTTCGGCACGCTGCTGGGCGCTTCCTTATGGTATGTGGCCCGCAGGCTGTACGGAAATGCTGGTGGCTATATCGCGCTGACGCTGTATTGCTTCTCGCCCGAAATAATAAAGTCGAGCGCGTTGTGGTCTGCCGAACCGGAGATGGGCGCGGCGTGGGGAGCGTTCGGGGCCGTCTTTACGGCGATCGCCGTTGCCCACACCCTCTATGCTCCACGAGAAGTAGTTTTGTGGAACTGGCGTCGCACGTTGTTGCTGGGATTGTCATTGGCGCTCGCCGTCGGTTCGCAATTCTCGCTGGTAATCGTGGCTCCCGTCGCCCTGGCATTCATGCTTTACCTCGCGCCCGAGCGACGTGGAGCGGCGTTCGCAATTTGGTCTGCTGCCTGCACGCTAGCAGTTTTCGTTCTCTATTTTTCTTACGCCTTCCATACGACAGTTTTTTGGCAGGGGATGCGTCATGCAGACTTTGTGAATGTCACGCGGCGAGCCTTCGCAATGCGCGGAGATTATCTACAGGCGCTCGTACAGTTGGGTCAATGCGGTCCTGCGTTAGTGCTCGCCTTACCGCCAGCACTATTTGCGTACCTCCTGTGGCGAAGAACGCGATATTTCGGCAACACGGCTCCGCTATTGATTGCGGGGCTGTTTCTCTTGATGAGCCTGGGTTGGCCACACTATCCCGGATTAGGATTTCAATTAATGGCGGTGCCATTTCTGATGCTATTCGTCGCGGGCATTGCGGCGGATCTATTGGAAGACATGCATCGCAGCCTGGTGTTGACTTGTTTATGGACGTTATTAGCCGCAAACGCGTTGTGGAACCTAGTGGAGTTGGCGAATATCGGAAGAGGATAGGGGCGTGGGTTATTGGGTCCTTCGGAATCCGACCAGTCTGAGACTTCCGCGGGAATCGCTTGTCAGCACATGTGGTCGATTACTGCTGGGAATCGCGAATGAGCACAACATCGGAATCTACGTGGCCGCGGATAATGGCTAATTTGCTTCCATCGAAGGACCATCCAAAGCCATCACCAATGTGTTCAGAAGTGAAATTGGTGATTTGCTTTCCAGGTGAGCCGTCGAGAGGTTGCTGCCAGAGATTGTCAACGTCGCCATTGCGAATCGGATAAACGAGAGCTTTACCGTCGGGCGAGAAACGCTGGCCTCCAGATGGAGGATGCTGGAATTCGAGGGTTTTAGCAGGCTGGCTTGGGTCTGTTGGTAGAAGTACCAACTGAAAAGTATGGTCTCCGATATGCGACACAGTAACGAACGCGACAAATTTGCCATCCGGGGACACGGCAAAATTAGAATCCACCGGCTTGTCCGACATCTTTTCCGAAACACCTCCGTCAATGGACACTCTCATAAGGTCACCGGTTTTGGCTGCGTCGCGATAAAATACCCAGCGGCCGTCGGGTGAACAAACGGGTTCGTCGTCCACCAAACCGTTCGTCAAAGGCTTAAGGTTCCCCCCTGCGGCGTCCATGCGCCCAATGATCTGGGTTCTCTTGCCAGCGTACCCAGCCATAATAAACACGATATAGCTGCCATTAGGGCAGGCGGAGGGCTCTTCGGCGAGGCTATGCCCGTCGGTAGGCAACATGCTCTGATCGCCGGAGTCGGGGTCGAGCAGACTGAGATTACCCTCTTCGGCGATGGCTAGCTTGCTGGTGGGGGTCCAACTGAACTCACTGACAGGTTTGCCAAAGGTGATCTGTTTTGCCTGCCCGCTGTTTGCGGATGAAGCTGGCATCACGAACAAATTCCAGTGACCCTCGTTCAAAACAGTAGCCAGAGTATGGCCGTCGGACGCGAGGCTGAGGTCGGCATAATTGTTGATGTCGCGTGTAATTGAGCGGTATTTCGCCTCAGGATAAGAAACGAAACCGATCTGGTTGCGCGCGTAGTTCGACGTTTGATCGCGCGCCAAAACCATCAAGCCATTGCCGCTGGGTAGCCAGATGGGGTCCGCCAGGATGGCGTCGGAGCGGAAGAACACTTTCTGCCGGCCAGTCGTTACGTCAGTTGCCATGAGGCCGCTGAGCGCGGCTTCGGGCTGAAGAAACACACACACCAGCGTCGTGCCATCAGGAGACCAAGTTAGCCCGAAGAGGCACTGGGTCGAGTGATCGCTGACAAGAACCTTTTCCTGCCCTCCGTCGGCGGGCTGAATGAGAATCTGATACTTGCCCGGTTCTGGATCGTTGTACCGAACGAAGGCAAATTGCTTCCCGTCAGGCGAAAACGTGATGTTGGAATCAATGTCGGTTGCCAGCTTTTGAGGAGTTCCTCCGAGCACCGGCGCACGATAGAGAAACTCCAGGCCCTGCTTGGCAGACTCGCTGCGCACGAAATAAAGATAATTGCCATCGGGAGAGAATCGCAGGCCGGTGTAGTGAACTTGCGCCGCCGGAATGACCTGAGTATCGCTGTTGGTAGGAACGTTCCGCAGCCACAGGCTCTCCAATCCGTTATCACTCACCACATTCAGGATGTACCTGCCATCGGGAGAAATGGCAGCACTAGCGGCTTTTCCGGATTCAGTGATTTTCCTGATGGAAATGTTTTCAAACGGGGCCATGCTACGGCGCGAAAGAAATGCATAGACTCCATAGCCGGCGGCGGCGATCAGGACTAGAGCAATTAAGGTTGTGATTCCTGCACCCAGTTTGTTCTGGCGGGCGGCTGCGACGATGTTAGAACTGCTTGCAGGTCTAATCGCGGATGACTGCGTGGCAACTGGAACCTTTTCAGAGGAAGCCGACTTCGAGCGGGCGATGCCCGCGTCGCGCTGAAGCCGCTTAAGGTCTCCGCGCAAATCGGCGGCAGACTGATAACGAAGGTCGCGGTCTTTTTCTAGAGCCTTGGCGATTATCTCCTGGAGCTTCAGAGGCATCCCTTGGTTGAGTTGGAGCACCGGAACTGGCTCTCGCTCAAGAATGGCGTGGAAGATCACTGCGGAAGTCTTGCCTTCAAAGGGAAGCTTGCCTGTCGCCATCTGATACATCACGGTGCCGAGTGAAAAGAGATCGGTGCGGGGATCGAGGGTTTCGCCACGCGCCTGTTCCGGCGACATATAGGCAATGGTGCCGACGGTGCTGCCCGGACTTGTGAGATGGGCCGGGCCGGGACCGTCCATTGTGGCCATGGTCTCGGCTGCGTTTTGCGTCGCTTGAGTGAGCTTCGCGAGTCCGAAATCCAGGATCTTAGCCGCACCGCGCTGGGAAATAAAAATGTTCGCGGGCTTGATGTCGCGGTGCGCAATTCCTTTTCCGTGGGCGGCATCGAGAGCGTCGGCGAGTTGTGCGCTGATTTCCAGCAGGCGATCAAGCGGCAAAGGGCCAGTGGCAAGTATCGCATCCAGGCTCTGCCCTTCGAGCAATTCCATGGAGATGAAAGCTTGGCCGTCCGCATTCTCGACCGCATAAATTGTGCAAATGTTGGGATGATTTAAGGCAGAAGCGGCGCGGGCCTCGAGCATGAAACGGTCGAGAGCAGCGGTTTCGCTCGCGACTTCCGGCGGCAAAAATTTCAAGGCAACGCGGCGGCCAAGGGTAAGGTCTTCAGCTTCGTACACGACACCCATTCCACCGCTGCCCAGACGGCTAAGGATTCGGTAATGCGAGATGGTCTGGCCGATCACGTGAGGGAAATCATAAAGGGGATGTGGACGGGCGTCCAGCGTCTAGCTGTGAGAGATTCCCGACACGAGCGCAATGCCAACTGAAGATTTTTGCTCCGCTGTTTGCGCTTCTCAACCGATCTACTTTTGGAGGACAGGAGCAGGAGTTCGATTCGTATCGAACTCCTGCCTGAAAAGGTAGGATATCTGAGGCAACTGTGCCCCAAGATACGTCCGAAGGCAGAATGGAACAATCCCGATAAAACTGTAGGGCACATAGGGGTAGTCTGTATTTCGGGTAACCGCATTCGCAAAATCGTGGAGATAGTGCTGAACTTATGCTCAAAGCCCGAACAGTCTAGCCGCCAGCTGTGGAAATCGCCGCTTGGAGTTGATTTGATGATCGAGCAGTGAAGAGTGCCTTCTCCACAACCAGGGGTCTTACCTGACGTGCAATACTAGAGTCGAACGTGAGGACCGCTCTTGAAGTTTTCGCATCTGCTCACTGCGCCCAATCAGCTGACGTTGCTGCGAATGGCGTTCTTGCCGTTCATTGTGATCAAGCTGGTGGAGGGCCATTACGTTTCAGCATTAACTCTGTTTGTGCTTGCGGGACTCAGCGACGGACTGGACGGCCTGCTTGCCCGTACGCTTAAACAGCAAACTCTGCTGGGTCAATATCTCGATCCCATTGCCGATAAACTGCTCCTCAGCACAATGTTTTTGGTGCTTTCAATTCTTCGCAAGGTGCCGTGGAAATTTACGGTGCTGGTGTTCAGCCGGGACATTTCTATTTTATTTGCCAGCGCCGTTCTTTTTGCCATCGCTGGATTGCGCGACTTTCGTCCCAGCATTTTTGGTAAAGCCAATACATTCTCGCAGGTAGCCGCCGTGTTTTTCGTTATGCTTCTAGAGGTTTCGCCAGCTCGCTGGATTCGGATTGCGCGCATGACCTTCCTGCGGGCGACGTTCTTATTTACGATAATTTCTGCCCTCCATTACATTGTGCTGGTGGGACAGCGCCTGCACGGCAGTCATCAGGCTACGCCATCAGCCACACCGGGAACCGTTTGACCGTTTTTCGAGCCTCACCCTAGAATTACAGATTCCATACGGCTTTTGATTTTCTAAAGTATGGCATTGCGCCTCTACAACACGATGTCTGCGAGTATTGAGGAGTTCTTTCCCCTCGAAGCTAACCATGTGCGGATGTATGCGTGTGGTCCTACTGTTTATGATTATGGTCATATTGGCAATTTTAGAACCTTTGTCGCCATTGATATTCTGGTGCGGTTTTTGCGGCAGAGCGGATACGAAGTGCGGCACGTGATGAACATCACTGACGTGGATGACAAGATCATCCGCAATTCCGCGCGGGATGGGGTTGGCGTCAAGGAATATACCGCCAAATATGAAAACGCATTCCTCGAAGATTTATCCGCGCTAAATATTAAGCAGCCGGAGCTGGTTCACGCGACAGACCACATTCCAGAGATGGCAAGATTCGTGGCTGAGTTGCAGCAGAAGGGCTTCGCTTATCGCGCCGAAGACGGATCGTACTATTTCAGAATCGCGAAGTTTCCGGGCTATGGGAAACTTTCGAAGCGCGATTTTGCGGGTATGGAAGATGGCGCGCGAGTGGACCTGGACGAGTATGAGAAAGACAACGCCCGCGACTTTGCGCTCTGGAAAGCTCCGAAACCCGGTGAAGCATTTTGGGAAAGTGAAATTGGCCCGGGACGGCCGGGCTGGCACGTCGAATGTTCGGTGATGTCTATGGAAGAATTGGGCGAGACATTCGATTTGCATGCTGGTGGGGAAGACCTTATTTTCCCGCACCATGAAAATGAAATTGCGCAATCGGAAGCCCAGACTGGGAAGCCATTCGCACGCTTCTGGTTTCACGCGCGATTTTTGCTGGTGGAAGGCGAGAAGATGTCGAAGAGCCAGGGAAACTTCTACACCCTGCGCGATCTCGTTCTCAAGGGGCACAAACCATCTGCGATTCGCTATTTGCTGGCGTCTGTTCCTTATCGCAATCAAATCAACTTTACATTTGACGGGTTGCAGCAGGCTACGGCATCAGTGGAACGCTTGCGAAATTTTCAGGCACGGCTGTCCAGCGGCCACTTCCAGGACGGCTTGACGGACGCCATGGCTGAGCTTGCGAAGCAGGCTCATGATCGCATCCGAGCCGGATTGGAAGACGATCTCAATACCGCGCAGGCTCAAGCTGCGATTTTTGATCTGATACGCGCTGCAAACGGCGCGATGGATGCCGGGCAGGTCAAAAATGGAGATGTGCCACTGCTGCTTGCAGCACTTGGTCAGTTCGATGAAATATTTGCAGTGTTGAAAGATGACGACGGACCAAAAATGCAAGCCATTGCGGAGTGGGCGAAAGGCGAAGGACGTGAAAGCGAGATCAGCCGCGAACTCTTGGAATTCGTGGGCGCGCAACAGCTTTCGGATGCTGACATCGAAAAGAAAATCGCCGACATGGAAGCTGCGAGGAAGGCTAAGACGTTTGCTGTGTCAGACAGAATTCGCGGGGAGCTGACTGCGGCGGGCATTATTGTCGAAAATAGCAAAGAAGGCGTCCGCTGGCGCCGGAAGTAACGCGGTTCTGCTTGAGTTCGTTCAGCAAGACTGCGTTTAATGATCAATTACTCGGCGGAGTTCCTGATAGATGTCCCGGACTTCGCGTTCGGTTTCCGCCAGCGATCCGGAGTTGTCAATCACGTAATCGGCGGCTTTAATTTTCACTTCATCGGGCCATTGTGCCGCGAGACGCCGTGCTATTTCTAGGCGTGCGTGTTCGATGCTTACTTTCCTGCTAGCCGCCCAGCGTTCGGCGCGCTGTTCCGGACGGCACGTCACGACGACAAGTTTGTCGAAATGATTTGCGAGGTTCGCTTCTAAGATTAGGGCGGCTTCCGCGATCGCAATGGCCTGCGGATCGCGCCGTCCTATGTCGTTCATCCATTGTTCCTGCTTTTTAATGACGGGTGGATGAACGATTTGGTTCAATTCCTCAATCCGGGATCCGGGTTTCTCTGAGCTTGATCCGAATGCAGCTTTCGCAAGCTTGGCACGGTTCAGGGTTCTATCGGCGTTTAGTATCTCATCACCAAACTGGCCCACTATTTCCCGGTAAACAGCCTCTCCGGGTTTCATGAGGTCGTGCGCGAGATCATCAGCACGAATCACGTACGCGCCGAGGGCGGCGAACATTTTTCCCACTGACGTCTTTCCTGCAGCGATCCCTCCGGTCAATCCAACCTTTAGCACGCAAGACTCAGCCGAACTCCGCTGCCTCGCCGCAACCGCGCCGCCCGCACGGTATTTGACATGAGCATCGCAATTGTCAACGGCCCTACGCCTCCAGGAACGGGCGTGATTGCTCCCGCTACTTGTGCAACCTCCGCATGAACATCCCCCACCAGCGTTGAGCCTTTGGCCTTGAACGCCTCTTCCCGCTTGGCGTTCCCGGCAAAGAGCTTCTCGAATTCGAACTGGTCGGTCACCTTATTCATGCCGACATCAATAACCGTCGCGCCGCGCTTTACAAAATCCCGAGTGATCATTCCGGCGCGCCCTATCGCTGCGATGAGGATGTCTGCGCGGCGGCATACCGAAGGCAGGTCGCGAGTCTTCGAATGACATACAGTAACTGTGGCGTTGCCGTTGATCAATAACATCGCAAGCGGCTTGCCCACGATGTCGCTCCTGCCAACCACCACCGCTTCTTGACCTGCAATTGGAATATTGCTTCGTTTCAAAATTTCAATGATTCCGGCAGGCGTGCAGGGAACCAGCCCGGGACGCTGCGTGGACAAAAAGCCGACATTGATTGGATGGAATCCGTCCACATCTTTCGCGGGATCTACGGCCATTAAGATTTTCTTGGAGTCAACCTGTGGAGGCAACGGCAGTTGCACGAGGATCCCATCAATACCATCCCGCAGGTTGAGTCCGGTAATCAGTTCGAGCAATTCTTCAGTCGAGGTATTCTCTTCGGGAGTATGTTTTTCGCTATAGATGCCGACCTCTTCGCAGCTTTTTACTTTTCCCCGGACATAAATTTCGGAGGCCGGATTATGGCCGGCCAAAACAACCGCCAGTCCCGGGCGAATCCCCGCATCTGTCATTGCTTTCACGTCGGACGCGACTTCGGCGCGGATTTCTGCTGCGATTTTATTTCCGTCTAAAATTGTTGCTGCCATGAACCCTCAATCTTATTTCAAAAGTGATGTCAGATTGTTGCAGGCGAAAACCCGCATAAAGTATCTGCGTCATAAATTTCGCACAAATGCAACGCATCACTCTGGGTTGCGTACATTTGCCTCCGCAAACTCACGTACACGATCCAGCGATGCTTGCAGTTGCGAGTGAAATGTTTCCATCTGGTCACCACTCGATGGCACTATGATCTGTTTACTTACCCGCATGAGGGCCTGTGAGAACGGCTTGGGAATCATACAGCCATCCCATGTTTTCAAGATCCACGGATTGTTGATCGCGATATGAAACGCTACCATTGGCGCGCCGGTGGCCTTCGCGAGCAACACGGGGCCGGGCTTGGCAACATACTTCGGCCCCTTGGGACCATCAATTGTAAAAGCCACGGTATGGCCGTTTGCAAGCTCTCGACGCATCTCCAACAGCGCGCGAACTGCCCGGCGGCTGCTCGATCCGCGCACTTTTACAAAGCCAAATTTTCGGATGATTCTCCCAGTATATTCGCCGTCGAAGCTGTCGCTGGACATTACTCTGATACCCAAATTGCGCCACACATAAATGGCCGGGAAAACACAATTGTGCCAGAACGAAAGCACCATTGGACGTGCTTCAAGTCCGGATGGCCCTCCATCTTCAAAGGAAACTGTAATTCTCAAAGTTGGCGCGATGAGCCGTATCACTGCAACTCCGGTCCATGTAATCAGAGACAGCTGAATTCTTTGCCGCAGCGTGAATCGGGAATTCGAAAGAACCTGGGGGCTTTCGACCGTCGGCGTTGAAGCTGCGCTCACATTGGTATTGTAGCGTCCGTTGGCGAAAGAAATGTTCGGCGCAGCGTGGCGTGGATGCCGGGAAGTTTTTTGTGGCAAGTTTAAACTGAAAACGGGAGACTACTCTCCGTGCGTAAGATTGTCTTTCTTTCTCTGGGATCGAATATTGGCGATCGCTTCGGCAACATCACAACAGCCCTCGACCGCCTTGGTGAGGTTGGGGAGATCGTCGGGGTCTCGTCAATTTACGAAACAGAGCCCGTTGAGTTCATCGCCCAGCCATGGTTTCTGAATTGCGTTGCGAAACTCGAAACAGAGAAAATGCCGAAGCAGCTGTTGGGAGCGATTCTTAAAATTGAAAAGAGCATGGGGCGGCAGCGGCAGCAGAAAAAAGGTCCTCGGATTATCGATATAGATATTTTGCTTTTCGGGACTGCGGTAATAGACGCCGAAGGACTGACAATCCCGCATCCAGCGCTGCCAGAGCGCCGGTTTGCGTTGGAGCCTTTGACGGAAATAGCCCCTGGCGTTCGCCATCCCGTCCTGAAAAGAACAGCACGAGAGCTGCTGGCTGAGTTACCTGCGGGTCAGGCGGTGCGGCGCGTGAAGGGACCGCCAGAGACGGAAAGCGGGCTTCGTTAGCGGAAGATTCCTTTAAAAAATCCTTTTACTTTCCCGAAGATGCCGTGATGCTTCTTTTCGGTTGTGGTAATCGTAATTGTGGATGGTGGTGGAACTACCCGCTGCGCTGCTACGGCGGGATCTGATGTGTCACGCGAATCTTTCGGTTTCGCGGCAGATGCAGTTTTTGCCGGAGGCAAATCGGAAGCCCGGAATATCAGCGGCGCCTCAACCTGTGCTTGCACGTCGTTAGGTTTCGATGGGGGCGGTGCGGATGTTTCCGATCCTTCCGCTGGATGCACCTGCGCGGGAATGCTGGATTCAGGACCGCTTCCTATTTCTGCCTCTTCGGGTTTCGTTGGATTTCCGCCTTGCGCCAACTGCACGGAGGACGGCAACTTTGAATCCGGAATTACAGGACCAGTCGGCGTCGAGGCACGCATTACCGGCACCGGCGTCGGACATCCGCAGCTGCCGATCATGTTGTGATCGGCTGCGGATAGGCGTCCGGAGTGAAACATTACTTGCTCGGTAGGCTTTACTTCGTAGCTGCCGGTTCCCATCAGTTCAGAAACAATTGCGGAGCGGGCATTTCCTGGTAGGGCGCTCACGCAGGTATTTCCACGACTGTCTGCGCTGATTGCATATTCAAATATCCCCGGGCCCGCAAGGAGGATGCGGAAATCGGGCGTAAGCACGGAGTCAATTGAGGAGTCGAGATTGTAGTGCGCTTCAAGGGACCCGGTGCTCATGCCAAGCATCAGATCGCGCCCATTCGATGATGTGGTCACTGATGCAGTGGTCCTTGGACAAAGATGGACTTCCCCGTTTCTTCCTAAGCTGAGAACGGCAGTGTCGGTTCCCGCCGTGATCGTCGAGCCGGGCTCGATTCGATTGCCGGCAAATATTACGGCCCCGAATCCTCCTGGTGTGACCGGAACAAGGCCCGCTTGGGCTCCGGAAGTCAAGCCGGGCAGAGTAGGTGGGACGGCCGGCGTTATTGGCGATTTCTGCTGCGGGGTCTCAGCCACAGACGGTGTTGCAGGCTCCGCCGACTGAAGCCGTATAGTCAGCCTGTTGCCCGCAGCTTCCCATGTGTAAGCGAGAGGCTTGCGCAGATCAATAACCATATGAACCGCTTGATTTGTTCCCTTTTCCTCGTCGAGATGAAGTTCTCCCAACTGGTCCGTATTGATGGGGATCTCTTTGTGCTGAAGCGACATGCTGGTATTCGGAAGATCAATGGTCAGCCTCGAAGGCCCATCAAGTTTGTGTATGGAGGGCACGACGGGACGATCAGTGACGATTTCCAGCGCCGGATAGTCTTTTGTAAGGAGTACTCGGACACGCAACACTACCGCCGGATGCTCGGTTTGAACGTCTGATGATGCCGGCGGCTGTTCATTGGTCGGCGTGTTCGCTTGGGCAAAACCCGAACCTATAAGGAGTGCCGATAGGGATAGGACGGCAAATGGGAAACGGATGCGCTGCAAGAACGTCATTGCTGGATATGGAACCTATAGAAGAAACAATAACATCAGCAAGCTACCGAGAAAAGTGACGGAAGGAACACGAAAGATCGGCATCTTCCGCGGGTGCAAGAAAAAGTAAAATCCGGGCTATTGCGGTCCGGAAAGAAATTCGTACTCATCAATGACAGCGGCGACGGCTACTTTGCGGTCTTCTGTAACATTGTCAACGCGAACCACTTTTCCCTTACATCGCACACGGATGCTTTCCGTCAGGGTAATCTCGGGCGGAAGAGTAAATGTAAATTCAATTCCCGCTCCGACGGCGATGTTCGAGTCAACGTAGAAGCAAATTCCCCGGGCGCTGACATCCCGGGTCTGGGCAGCCTTTAACTCCGACTCATTCTCGGGATAAGCTACGGAGACGGGAAGGCGTAATGCAAAACGGCGTGTTGCCCGCTTGTCGGGACTGCCATCGGCAATGGTCTTATCGGCCAAACCACTGTAAGCATGGGGTCTGGGAGTCACGGTGTCAAGGCCGTTTCTCAAGCTTAGGGGCAAAGGCGAAGGGCTACCGTAAACAACGCAGGCGCGTTCTAGAACGGCGCTCGTCCCAGAAACTTTAGGGTAAGCTGAATAGATGGTTTTCGTCCTCGACAACTACGATTCCTTTACGTATAACCTGGTGCAATATTTAGGCGAACTGGGCGCGGAAGTTGTCGTCCGCCGCAACGATCAGGTCACGATAGGCGAGATTGAGGCTTTGGGTGCGGAAAGAATCGTTGTATCGCCCGGACCATGCACTCCTCAGGAGGCAGGGATCAGTATCGAGCTCATGCGCAGCTTTGCCGGAAAGGTTCCGGTGCTGGGAGTGTGCCTGGGTCATCAGGCTCTGGGCGCGGCATTTGGGGCAAGAGTAGTTCGGGCTCCAAACCTCATGCATGGCAAGACAAGCGAGGTAAAACACGACGGCAAAACAATATTTGAGAATTTACCCTCTCCAATGACGGCTACCCGCTACCACTCACTAATTGTCCAGGAGAAGGACCTGCCGGCAGAACTTGAAATTAGCGCCTCCACGATTGAGCGGGATGGTACCCGAACGATTATGGGATTAAGGCATCGCCGCTTTCAAGTTGAGGGAGTGCAGTTCCATCCTGAAAGCGTCCTCACCGATGAAGGCAAGAAACTGATGGAGAACTTCCTGCACATGTAATCCTGCTGCTTCCGGCAGTCGCGCTGCCTCCCTACACTTCGGACTTGACCGTTGGCATTCCCGAACCAACCAATTTGAGCCGAGGCTCCTTTTCGATCGCCGTTAGCAGTTCTTTCATGATTTTGTCGTCAATTTCGGATGCCGTTCCAAGTTCAACCGGGAAGCGGACGTTGACTTCAATCCCCGCGGCAGTGAAGTGCAGCCGAGTCTTCGGCTTCAACTCGGTCGCGGAAATGGAACTGAGAGTCATTTCCATTTGATGGCGCTGCCCTTCCATTTTCTCGTGATATTCCGCGAAAGCAGTGTCCACAGCCGCAGTGATTCGCTCGCGGACGACGTGATAATCGCTCTCCGGAGCGAAAATGAGGTCAATCTCATGCCACACGAAATTGGTTCCAGGAATCTGTTTGAACAGCCCCGACGCAGGCTGAAATACGATGGAGTTCGAGAATGCAACGACGCGTCCGGTGGGTTGGGAATCGGAGCCGATTTCCATCAGATGGAAGCGCACCAGACCGATATCAACAACCTCGCCAGTAACCCCGGAAACCTGCACTCGGTCTCCGACTCTGATACCAAATTTTCCGATTAGAAAGAAATACCCAACGATTGAGACGATCACGTTTTGCAAAGCCACGGCGACGCCGGCGGTAATCAACCCCGCAAATGTGACCACCGAACCCAATTGAGTGGCGAACGTAAACGCGATAATGAGGGCAATGACGACCCACAACACGATTCTTCGCAAAAGAAGGAATTGATACCGGCGGCGCACGTCGTGCACATAGCGGAATATGGTTCGCCGCCAAACTTCTCCCAGGATGATGACGGTGAAAATCACAATTACCAAGACTGCCAGCCGCGCTAACAAATTCTTTAGATCTGCTTTGAATTCCGACTTGGCGGAGTCCTGCCAATTGGTGAGGCTCTGCTTATACAGATCCAGGACTACTCCCTGTTTGCTTAGCGGAAGAATTGCGCCTGATGTGGACCTAAAATCCGCTGCAAGCTTATCCAATTGCTGTTTTTCCTGGGCAAGACCGGCCTGAGTGCTGGTGTCCGCTTCCTTAGCTAGTTGGTCGCCACTTTGAATCATGGCTTTCAGCTTCGCTATCAGGGGATCGCGCAATTGTTTCGAGCTTTGAATCAGGGCGTCGGTCGCGGCGATCTCCTGTTTGAGGACGTTATCTTTGTGGGAAAGGCGAAATAAATCGGAGGCCAGTCCCCATATTCCGGACGGTTGCTCCCTACTGGCGATCGGCGTCAATTTTGCAGAATCTTCAGCATTGCCACTCTGGTCCGCGTTTCCGTTGCTCACAGCCGGAGGAACGGACCTCGCCAATTCTTCGATCTGCGCCCGCAATCCACTCGCGCCTAAACCGTTAGCGCTGGCTCCGCTCACAAAATCTGCCATGCTGCGGAGCGCATCCCTGCGAGCGCTAAATAGAGAGACTTCGCTCTGCGTCTCCGCAATTAGAGTCTGTATTCCGGCGCGCTTGCTCACGAGTGCGGTTTCTAATTTCTTTTGAAGCGGAGGAATTTCAGCCTGAGTTGACTGAACCTCCTGATCAGCCTGGTCGGCCATTTGAACCAGCGATTGATATTGTGAAGGAACGCCATTTTGAGCTTGAACCTGGCGGCGCTGCTTGGCTTGGACGTCGGCCTGTTGCCGCGCGAACTCGAAAGCTAATTGGACGACCTGTGTAGCTACGCGGCGATTGTCCTGGAAAAATGTGAGATCGGTTGGTTCCGTAACCAGTTGTTGCTCGGTTGCAGTCTGGTGATACCAGCTAATGGTGGCGCTGAGAAATTGAATGATTTGGGAGGAATCAAAAGTTGCAGCTGCCGTATTTTGGGCGATTCCCATGCCTAACCCAATCGCAAGAATTGCCACAAGAGCACAGAAACGATAGAGCGGACTACAGCTGCAAATATTTCGCTTTACCGGAAGGACTGCTAATGGTTGAGGGAGATACATTAAGGACTTAAAATATTTTCTCTAAACGCGCCGGAGTTCTAGTTTAAACCAATTAGAAGTTGGAACGTGCGGAGCCACAAATACGTCGTGTATATCGGGAACTTAAACCCCCTGGGATTTAGCGCGAGCTTTGGTGTTTACAGATCGCATCATCGCCATTTCCACAATTGCGGCAATTAAATCCGTGTAACTAAGGCCGGATTTCTTTGCTGCCATGGCGAATTCGTGTCCGCTCGCAAGCCAGGGATTTGGATTTGCTTCGATAACATAAACTTCGCCCTGCGCAGAAAGTCGCATATCTATGCGGCCATAATCGCGCAGTTTTACTGCGTGATAAGCAGCGAGCGCGGTGCCTGTCAGGCGAGAAATGGTTTCATCGTCCAGATTCTCTGCTACCTCAGATTTTGTCAGCTTGTGCGCTTGCGTGTCTTTTTCGAATTTCACGTCGTAGGTGGCGACTCGGGGCAGGCCCTTCGGCATCCGCGAAAAATCAAGCTCGACGAGAGGAAGAGCGTGCGCCCGCTCGTAGCTGCCTAAAATCGCCGCGTAAATTTCACGGCCTTCAATGTATTCCTCGATCAGAGCAGGAGAATCAAACTCATTCTGTATATATTCGACGCGCTCCATTAGTTCTTTAATGCTGTGCACGACCGCGTCTGCGTCAATGCCAATCGAGCCATCTTCCGACATCGGCTTCACTATCAGCGGGAAGGAGATGTCATGCGCGTGTTCGATCCGGCCACGGTAAGCGATGGCGAAATAGGGAGTGCGGATTCCGTGAAAGGCAAACATCTTCTTGGCAAGACTCTTGTCTTGGGCAAGGAAATGCGCGTGAGGACCGCCGCCGGTGTAGGGGATTCCGAGCAGATCCAAATATCCCGCGACGTTTGTTTCTTTCGTATCGTCCCCGGCAAAGGACTCGGTCAGATTAAAAATAAGATCAGCCTTGCATTTGGCCAGAGAGTTCAGCGACTGAAGAGTACCGTCGAGAACGTGATAAAACGGCTCGTGGCCGAGCTGCGCCAAAGCCTCAGAGATTTCTTCGCGGTCTTCTTTTTCTTCACGGTTAACTTTCTTGCAGGATTTGCTTTTGCTTGCGGATGATTTTGTGGCCAGTGAGTCCGCAGGACCACACTCCCCCCAAACGTCGAAAAGCACCGCGATATTTAAATGCCGGTCAGTCATTCAAATCAGCTCGGATGCAAAATGAATAAGTCATGACTGCACGAACTTTCCTCTCGCCATATAGTTCATCGCCAGCGCGGTCGCATAGACAGTGATATTTGTCAGGTGCTCGGATTCCCGTCCGCGATCGGCGAGTAATTTGAGTTCCGCAGCCTTTTCCTCAATCACGGAAATGAGTTTCCTCACCAACGGCCGCTGCGCGCCCGTCCAATAAGCGATTTTGTCCACAACCGATTTGCGGTGTTGATGCAGTAGATTCTGAGCTGGAATTGCTCCCTTTCGCCTTTTCGATGCGTTGAAAATGTCCCGCAAATCGGTATCCAGAGCTAAGTCTCCCAGCGGCACTTCCTCGGTGGTTCTCCGGTAGAATTCCGCGACGGTGGAATCCATTTCATTTACCGTGACGTCAGGAGAGCCGCGTCGCCGAACTGGATCAATGGCGCCTAATTCGCGCGCAATGCGGTCCATATAGCGCAATTTTGTTATCGCACCCCAGTTTTTGTAGCGTGTGCGCCATCCTGAACCGGGAGTAAGCCACACGGCAAAGGTTTCCGCAAAGTCTTCGTCGGGATGTTTTTGCGCATACCATCCGGCCAAGTGCCGCACATAATTTCTGGAAAACGGAACGGGCCTGTAGTTGTCGCGGTAGGGACGCCGAAAAGATCCAAACATCTGCTTCCACTGGGGTGTCCGGTGCAAACGGTAGGCATAATTGAAGGCATGTCCGGCTTCGTGCCGCAAATACATCATGATCTCTCGCGCATCCTCAAGATCATTCACGTCTTTTTCCAGTAAAGAGAGATCAGGACTAGCGAGATAAAAAGGTATGCCGATGACAGGTTCGCCGGACGGGCATCCCCACTCGTCAGATAGGTAGCAGAGCGGACGGAACTTCGTAATCTTCTTGCGCTCAAGTTCGCTGTACAGTTGCTGAACATAGCGATGCAGCGCGGAGGACTCGATAGTGAGCCCCAAGTCGCTGATCCGTTTGTCCAGGATTTCTTTCAATCGAATTTCGCGCTGCTGACTCTTATCAAGCCGAACTTCGCGCACGGAAAGGCCCTGAATGTGCACTTCCTGCACTCGTATTGGCTCAGTGCTCATACGGACTTTTCGAGGCCGCGCGAGAAATCCCGCCGAATGGATTTGGCGTTGGGCGCGACGAATTCGGGGAGGAACCGGGACAAAACTCTACTACAGGTACAACATTAGCAAGGGTGATGGTAGCGGTCGAAGGTCACAATAGGCCAGAGACTTTAGTGCGTCCAAGGGATCGCGCAGGAGACTTTTCCCGCAAGATTGCA
Organism: uncultured Acidobacteriaceae bacterium; assembly: GCA_963720075.1. Classification (GTDB taxonomy): domain Bacteria; phylum Acidobacteriota; class Terriglobia; order Terriglobales; family Acidobacteriaceae; genus PALSA-188. The sequence continues at coordinate 127,344 of CAVREG010000005.1, forward strand.
TGGCGCATGTCGTCGCGTTCGCGCAACCGAAAGAGCATTGAGTTGTAAGTTCTTACTAGCCTGGCATCTGTTGCTATGGGAGAATTTCCGACCGCGCACATCAAGAATTCATCCGCCGGAAGTGGCAGGACTGTTGCAACGTGCTGACCTTTCCGCAGGACAATGCCCTAGTCTCGAAGACCTTCTCATAACGGAAATTGGGCTTGCGATATGGCTTTTTCTCCGCTGGCGTTTCGCTTCCGTCGTCCTCGTCGTCAGCGATTCGGTCCTTTTCATTCATAGAGGTTCAAGCCTACAGTGAAGCGGCTTCAGACTCAACCTATCTTAATCAATTAAAGCCGCGTTCACACCTCCAAAGGGCCGGTTTGGCAAGGCCGTATCCACAATCCGTTGCTTGTGCGCCAGAAGGACCTGCTTATTGCAGTAAGTTCTTCATTGCGAAACGAGCAGAGTCGCGTTGACGGTTTCGGCTTTGCGTGAGAGTATCTTCCGCCAGATATCGAGCGGAGTTCAGATCTCATCGCGGAGGAGTGTTCAATGTGCGCACTTCGAAATTTCGCTCTCCAGTTGCCTGGTGGGTTGCTCATCTGCCTGGTCTGCGCTCTCGCCTCACCATCAATCGCCCAGAATTCGAGCGCCGCACTGGAGCAGGGATTCGAGAACCCACCAGCCTCCGCCAAGCCCCGAGTATGGTGGCACTGGATGAATGGCAACATCACCAAAGAAGGCATTCAACTCGACTTGGAGTGGATGAACCGCATCGGAATCGGCGGTTTCCAGAACTTCGACGCTGCGCTCAACACGCCCAAGCTTGTGGATAAGCGTCTTGTGTACATGACGCCGGAATGGAAGGACGCGTTCCTGTTCACCACCAAGCTTGCCGATAAACTCGGCCTTGAGGAAGCCATCGCCGGTTCTCCCGGATGGAGTGAGTCGGGGGGTCCGTGGGTGAAGCCGAGTCAGGGAATGAAGAAAGTGGTTTGGAGTGAAACGAGGGTCGAGGGTGGTAAGCCGTTTTCTGGCGTGCTACCGCATCCACCTATGGTCAGTGGGCCATTTCAGAACATACCGATCGTTGACTTTGTTGCTGCAACGGGTCAGGCACCGGCGCCAATGCCGACCTTCTATACCGACACGGTCGTGATCGCGTATCGCGCGCCTGAAAGCGACGTTCCCACATCTTCTTTACAACCGAAAATTACTTCCAGCGGTGGCACGCTTGACCAAGCCTTGCTGACCGACGGCGATTTGGTGAAGACCACGCCGCTGCCTGAACCTGCGGCGGGCCAGAAAGCATGGATACAGTATGAATTTACGGCCCCGCAGACGATGCATGCAGTAACGCTGGTGTTCAACGATCCGGTCGCGGCAGCGACAAACAGGTTCGGTGCAGCGCCATCGGTAGCGGATATCGAGGCCGGCGATGATGGCCGAACTTTTCACAAGCTCACCGACATCCCCAACGACGGCGGTGTGGAACACACCATCGCTTTTCCTGCAATGACAGCTCGATTTTTTCGGGTCGTCTTTACCGCCAAACCGCTTACTGCCGGAAGCTCACCTTTTGACGCAGAGAACCCGTTCGGCAATTTCGGCGAAGCGAAGCCTGATCCAAACTTCGAGATATCGGAACTGGTACTTCAAACGAGCCCACGCATCAGCCGCTTTGAAGAGAAGGCGGGTTTCGCCAATCTTCTGAATTTCGATCCGTACCCTACGCCGCCCGTCGCCGCCGCGGACGCCATCCGGAAGAGCGACATTGTAGATCTGACTGACAGAATGAAACCCGATGGAACGCTCGATTGGACACCGCCGTCCGGCCATTGGGTCATATTGCGCTTTGGCTATTCGCTGACCGGCGTTACCAATCATCCGGCGTCCCCTGAGGGCACAGGCCTCGAGGTGGACAAGCTCAGCCGTGAGGACGTCAAGCAGTACATGAATACTTATCTCGACAATTACAAGAGCACCGTCGGGGATTTGATGGGCAAGCGAGGATTGCGGTACGTGGTCAACGACAGCTGGGAAGCTGGTACGGCTAACTGGACTGACAATATGGTCGCCGAGTTTACCAAGCGCCGCGGTTACGATCCGCGTCCTTGGATGCCCGTGCTGACCGGCCGGGTCATCGAGAGCTCGCAGGCAAGCGAAGGTTTTCTTTGGGACTTTCGCCAGACTCTTGGCGAGATGCTGGCCGAAAATCACTACGATCAGATCAACGAAATTTTGCATCAGCGCGGGATGGGGCACTATGGGGAATCCCACGAGGAAGGCCGCGCGTTCATTGGTGATGGCATGGAGGTCAAACGGGGGAACGATGTCCCCATGTCGGCGATGTGGACCCAGAAGCCCGGCATCAACAACGAACTATATGGTTACGACGCGGATATTCGCGAGTCAGCGTCGCTAGCTCACCTCTATGGCCAAAATCTAGTTGCGGCTGAATCAATGACGGCGGCTTCAGGCGCGTGGGCATGGTCTCCGGCAACGCTGAAGCCCACCGCTGATAAAGAGCTCGCCATGGGACTCAACCGTTTCGTCATTCACACTTCGGTTCATCAACCGCTGCTTGATCGCAAGCCCGGTTTATCGCTGGGGCCGTTTGGGCAGTGGTTCACTCGCAATGAAACCTGGGCGGAGCAAGCCAAGCCTTGGATCACGTATCTGGCCCGCAACAGTTATTTGTTGCAGCAAGGCCTTTTTGTTGCCGACATTGTTTACTTCTACGGGGAAGACACGAACCTTACAGCTTTGTTCTTACACAAAGCCCCGGAGATTCCAGAGGGATATAACTTCGACTACATCAACGCTGACGCGCTGGTCCATCTGCTCACGTTTGAAAACGGCCAACTCGCGACCCCGAGCGGAATGAGATACCGCGTGCTCGCGCTCGATCCCCACAGCCAACAGATGTCGCTACCAGTGTTGCGCAAGATTCGCGATCTGGTTCAAGCCGGAGCAATCGTCGTTGGGAGCAAGCCTACTGGCACTCCGAGCCTTGGCGATGATGCTAATGAATTCCAAAGTATTGCGGATCAACTTTGGGGTTCGGGAGCAGGAAATTCTTTCGGTGAGGGAGAGGTGTATGGGGAACAAAAATTAGGCGACGTGCTCGCCGCGCTCAATGTTGCTCCCGACTTTGAGTACACCAGACCGCAGCCTGATACGAACTTGCTGTTCGTACATCGCAAGCTCGCGGACAGCGATCTCTATTTTGTGGACAACCGCAATGACCGATATGAAACGGTCGGCGCGACTTTCCGTGTGGCAGGAAAGTCAGCGGAACTCTGGCACGCCGATACCGGGAAGATTGAACCTGCCTCCTACTACGCAGCGGATGGCCGCACGACCGTGCCTTTGTACCTCGCGCCATGGGAGACCGTGTTTGTTGTTTTCCGCCAGCCATCCAAAGCAACTTCCCGTACTTTGCCGGCTACCTCCGAGCAGCTCATCGCGAATGTTGGGGGACCTTGGGAGGTAAGCTTCCAACCAGATCGCGGAGCTCCTGCCAAAGCCACTTTCGAGAAGTTAACTGCCTGGAACGAAAATGCCGACGCGGGCATCAAGTATTTTTCGGGTACGGGGACATACACGAAGACGATCCAGGCGCCAGCCGAGTGGTTCAAGCCCGACGCTCATCTTTGGATTGATCTCGGAAGTGTTAAGAATTTGGCGGATGTTTCCGTGAACGGCGAGCCGATGGGAATCGTTTGGAAAACCCCGTTTCGCGTGGATGCGACTGCGGCGTTCAAGCCCGGCAACAACATACTTGAAATTAAGGTGACGAACGGCTGGGTGAACCGAATCATTGGCGATCGTCAACCGAATGCCACAAAGACTTACACGTTCACGTCCCCGAAATTCTACAAAGCAGAGTCGCCTCTATGGCCCTCTGGACTTCTAGGGCCGGTCCAGATTGTGCGCGGGACGGCAGAGAACGCTATGTAAGAGAGGTATCTTACTTGAATTGTCAGGGTCCGGAAGACGACAACCAACAAGCGACGATCCCAGGCTTTATGACTGTTGCATACCGGCTCGATTCGTGGCAGATTGGGAAACTCGCGATTACTGAAGGCACGAAGCGGCGTGGCCGGAAATCCTGTCAGCGTCCGCAATAGAGGATTGGCCAATTGCGACTAAGTCACCGTGAAATTTCGATGCAAGCAGGGTCGGCCCGCAAGCCGGTGCCTTCTTTGTTGTTCATCCTAGGCGTCGTCCTTGTGTGCTCCGCATTCGGATTTGCCGACGATAACGTGCACTGCCATGTTGTGCCTGCGCATGAGCCTTCGCCCGCGGAAACGGCCTACCTTACCGGCGATGCAGCGAAGGCCGAATCGCTCTATCGCGAAGCTCTGATCAAGTCTCCGCATAATCCCGAACTGGTTAGTGCGCTGGTTCGTACTTTGCTTCGTGAACAGAAAGTGGATGACGCCAACACGATCATCCATTCGGAACTCGTTTCTGCTCCCACTTCCGTCGTTCTGCTCACGGCCTTGGGTGAAGTGCAATACAGGCAGGGCAACATTCTCGAATCTGCTACGACCGCCGACCAAGGCTTAAGGGCCAACCCCTGCAGTCCGCGCCTTTACCTGTTACGCGCGAAGATTCTGCACCTAAACTCCATGTATGCGTCGGCGCGGCGCGCGGTGGGCGTGGCCCATTTGCTTGACCCGTGGGACCAAGAGATTCGAAGTATCTGGATCGGCACTCTTCCCCTTACCCAGCGCGTTGAAGAGCAGAAGCAATTTCTGGCCGCAGCGAACGGTTTGGATGCGGAAGAGAAGACACGCGCAGAACACGTTCTTGCAGAACTCGAGAAGCGAGCGAACAATCCTGACAAGATATGTCATCTAGTCTCACCGACGGCCTCAACGGACCTTCCGGTAGTCCCTCTGATGAATGGCGCCAGATCTACGGGGGCGTGGGGACTCGATGTTTTCTTTAATAATAAAAATGCCCGTCTTCAAATTGATACGGGAGCCTCAAGCCTCTTCATCAGCCGGGCAGTCGCCGAACGAGCGGGCCTAAAGCCTCTTGAACACATTAAGGTTGGGGGCGTGGGGGACCAGGGACCCGCCGGGGCTTATACCGCGAATGCCGACTCCATTCGCATCGGATCCCTCGAGTTCCGCGACTGCCTCGTCGAAGTCAGCGACCGCAAAGATGTTCTTGGTTCTGAGGGGCTCATTGGTACTGACGTCTTCAGCAACTACCTGATCAGTCTCGATTATCCGATGCGGAGACTGAGTCTTTCTCCGCTGCCCCCAAACCCTTCTGAAAAAGAGGCCCCTACCTCGCTAAACACTTCAGGCGCCGACCAGTCCATCGGCTCGAATCCTGCGGCAACCGGGTCGAACAACCAACCCACAGGGCCTGCGGACCGCTACATTAGCCCGACCATGAAGGGTTATTCGGAAATCTTTCGCGTCGGCCACTTTCTGTTGGTGCCGACGGTTCTGAATCACAAGGTCCAACATCTATTCGTGCTTGATACTGGGGCTTTTAGCTCTTTCGTGTCGCCCGAAGTGGCTCGCGAAGTCACGAAGGTACATGGCGGAGCACCCGTCTTGATCCAGGGGCTCAGTGGCACAGTTTCCAAAGTCTCTACTAGTGACAAGATCGTTTTTCAATTCGGCGGTATTGAGCAGGATAATTACGGCCTTTTCTCGTTTGACACTTCAGGGGTTAGCAAGAGCGTAGGTTTGGAGGTATCGGGATTCCTGGGCGATACCGTTCTGCACCAGCTCACGATTCACATTGATTATCGCGACGGCCTGGTCAAATTCGATTACGACCCCCGTCACAACACGACGGGTTTCACCTATTGATCGTCACCTAGTGAGTGAAAGGCAAAATTGGAGCTTCGGCGGAGGATTACTCTACCGAAATGCGCGCCCCTTGATTATTCCCTCGCCTTCGCGGATCGTGACTAACTGCCCGGCCTTTAGGTGGGGATAGGTCTCAGCCTTGCCAGTTGGCCAGTGGATCTCGACGTCGGCAGTGGTTGCTGTCCCTAGTCCGAAGTGGAGTCGCGGATCATTCGACGAGATATAGCTGGACTGGCTGGTTACGGATTGGGCCTGTACCTTTCCACCGTAGTGAACCAGGACGCGCGCGCCAATAGCGCTGCGATTGCTCTTCGTTCCTTCCAGGCGGACTTTCAGCCAGTGATTTCCAGCGGGGGCGTCGTTGCGCAACAATGACGGTGGCTCGTTCATGTTCATGATGAGCACGTCCATGTCGCCGTCGTTGTCGAAATCGCCGAAGGCGCAGCCCCGGCTGGTGTGGCGCGCCGAGATTCCTGGGCCTGTTTCTTCGCCGAGTTCCACAAAAGATCCATTGCCCTGGTTTCGAAAGACGATGCGCGGGCTATGGGCGGGATATTTGGCGGGATATACTCGCTCCAGTTCCGGATAAACAGTGCCAGTCGCGATAAAAATGTCCGGATTGCCGTCGTTGTCAAAATCAACGAGGCCTGTGCCCCAACTAATAAAGCGACGTTCCGCGCTAAGGCCAGCCTGCACCGTGACATCGTCAAACTCGGCCTTCCCATTGTTGCGGTATAGGCCCGTGGACTGGTTCTGGAAATGAGTTTTCACCAGGTCGAGGTGGCCGTCGAGATTGTAATCGCCCACTCCTGCCCCCATACCGCCCATCAGTTCTCCACCGCTACCGAGGGCGACGCCACGCAGCAGTGCCTCCTCCCGGAAGGTTCCATCGTGATTGTTTAACAGAAGCAGGCTGGGCGTCGAGTCACATGCCACAAAAATATCCTGCCATCCATCCTCGTCAGCATCGAAGGCAACGGCAGTGAGGCCATATGAGCCGCGGCAGGCGGCGATGCCGGACTCCTTCGAGACATCGGTAAAAGTTCCGTCTCCATTATTGCGGTAGAGGTAGTGGCCAGGCGCGCCGAGACCATTCGGGCCGCAGTTCGTGGGTACACCTTCGTAGTTGCAGTTAGGGACGCTCAGCGAAGGCTTCGGAGCATTTGCCAGATCAATTTCGACGTAATTGGAAACGAACAGATCAAGCAACCCATCCCGGTTGTAATCCACAAACGTGCATCCTGAATTAAAGCGAGTGTGGGGATAGAGCAGTCCGGCCTTGGCAGTCACGTCGGCAAAAGTACCGTCGCCATTGTTGTGGTAAAGGCGATTCTGGCCGTAATAAGTAACGAAGAGATCCTCGAAGCCATCGTTGTTGTAGTCGCCGACGCAAACGCCATTAGCCCATCCGGCGTCCAGCAATCCGGCCTTGGCGGTCACGTCCGCGAATGTGCCGTCTCGATTATTCCGGTAAAGACGATTGCTTGCGCCGGGAGGAACGCCGTCAAGACGACGGCCGCCGAGGATAAATATATCCATCCAGCCGTCATTGTCGTAGTCGAAGAAGGCACAACCTGCCCCCATTGTCTCCACGATGTAGGTGATGTGGCCGGGTTCGCCGTAAACCATCGTCTGCGTTAGTCCGGCGCCTGCTGCAATATCCACAAATCGGGAGAACGGAGGAGCAGTTTTAGGAGCGGCGGACACTTTAAACCGCCCGGGAACTATTGCGGATGCAAATGCGGCCGGCAGCATGCGCAGCACATTGCGGCGGGTCCAAAGGCCCGGTTTTGCAGTCATCATCCTAATCAGAAGTCTATCAGGCGCGGCATGGTATGCAGATTCAGCGCTGTGCTTGTGCCGCCGCGAGGTCTTTGCGCAATTGCAGTGCCTCGGTATTCTGAGGATCAAGCCGAAGAGCGCTGGCAACCGCTTCCTGGGCTTCGGGGAATCGGGATTCCATGCCGAGAGTCGCGGCCAGGCTGACCCATGCCTGAGTGTAGCCAGGCGCGACACGAACCGCCTGGCGGAAATGCTCTTCCGCAGAAGGCGCGTCACCGTTACGCGATGCGAGGTAACCCAGCTGGTTATAAGCGACAGCCAAATTGGGATCTATTTTGACCGCTTGCTCCAACGCAGCGCGCTCTGCGGTTGTATCGCCCGTACGATCAAGGGCCAGCGCCAGCTTATAGTTCAGCGTAGCGTCCTGCGAATACGCCTTCACCGCGTCAGTATAGAACCCCACGGCTTTCTTAGGATCGCCGGTGGCAAGTTCTTTATCTCCTTGCGCGGCCTTGCTGGCAGCCAACGTGCGATTAGCCTTCGCTTGGGCTTCCTGCTGGTAAAGCTTGAGTTGTTCTTGCGCAGGTTCGGTTTCCCCCAGGGTACGGAGAACAGAGGCAAGCTCAAAGCGTACCTCGGGGTCAACCGCGCCGAGCGCGATCGCCTTTTCGAGTTGTTCTCTGGCGCCCCGAGGGTCTTTGAGCTGTGCCAGCACGACTCCAAGATTGTAGCGGGCGTTGTAATGAGTGGGATCTAAAGCTACCGCTTGTTGAAGATGATCGCGGGCCGCGGCGTATTGTCCGGCCCCTCGCTCAAGGACGCCATTGAGATAAAGTACACCGAAATCATGCGGAGCAATGGCAAGCAGTTTGCGGGCGAGAGGACGTGCCTGAGTTGCGTCATCGTTGAGAACGAGAACGTGAAGGTAGAGTATTTGCGCACCGAGATCGCGTGGATGTAACTTAACGGATTTTTCCGCCAATTTCGCAGCTTCCTCATAACGTACTTGCCTGACCAGAACCGAAACGAGCGCACTGGAAAGAGACAGCGACGACGGTTTCGCGCGCACGGCTTTGCTGAGCACATCGCCAGCATTGCCAAGCATTCCAGCCTTGTCATAGGCCTCAGCGAGGTCGAGCGCGAGATTCTCATCTGGCGGTTCCGACCGCAGAAGCCCGATCGCGGAAGGATAGTCGCCTTCGGCGATCAGGAGTTTGGCAAGACCGTCGAGAGCTATCGTCGAGTGGGGGTCAATTTGAAGTGCAGCTTCCCATTGGGCCTTGGCTTCTGCGGAACGCTTGAGCTGGCTAAACGCGATGCCCAACAAGAGGTGCGGCTTCAAGACTTCCGGCATCAGCTGAATGGATTGCTGAAGGGGGACGACGGCTTCCTGCACGCGGCCGGACCGGTAGAGGTTCAGGCCTAGAAGATATAAAAGGCGCGAAGAACCGGGCTCAAGCTTGAGAGCAGCGCGATAAGACTCGATGGAACAGTCGAATTGCTGATGATCGCCAAACCAGGAGCCGAGTTCTGAGAAGGCTGACGCATCAGGGTGAGCGTGAGCCTTAAATTCCAAGGCCTGAGGCCCGGCGCACTCCGCACTGAGGAGGGCGCTTACCAAGCAGAGTGCAAGCCCTGGAGCAGCTTTGACAAGGATCCGGCGTATTGCCATCTTTAATTGCCTTGGAATCTAAACGAAGAAACGATTCACTATGCGAGCATAATCGAAAAAAAGGAAACCCTGCAAGACTGGCGTTTTCGCTCTAAACCTGTCTTGCAACCCTGCTGGTTTTCAATTGGGATAAGGTTCATCCGGTTTTACAACCCGGATTTCATGATCCGTAAACGTCATCAATCCGTTGGGTAATTTGACTTTGGGCATGTGGCAACTGACGCAATTCGACTTGGCGACTGGGCAAGGTGGCGCATTGGCGGGAGTGATTGTCTCCGAATGCGGCGAAGCAGCATGACATGCCAAGCATTTTCCGTCGTAGGAAGAATCCTGACGGACAACATCCTGGTGCGGATCATGGCAGGCAATGCAACTGATGCGGGGATCGGTTCCGTCGAAGCATTTGCTATTCGCAAGGCGGTAAGGCTGGAAGCGGACGTTGATGGGACCTCGCCAGTGACTTCTCACGACCATATCCCACGTGCGATGACACTGGCCGCAAAAATTTGAAATGTCCTCTGATGATAGCTTGCGCAGGTCCGGCGGAGCGGAGCCGTACTCGCCTTGGGAGGCATCTACCAAGTGAGCGCTCGAACCTTTGTGGCAGTGTTCGCAAGTGACTCCAGGCTGTAATGATTCGAAATCCAACTTTCCATTTGCGACTGCATTAGTGGCATGGCACCCAAAGCAGTCTTTCGGTTCATGCTTCTGAAGTTTTCGTCCCACCGCCTCATCCAAGCTGGCAGGAGTGAGAGACTGATCCCCCGTGGTGATGTCTAACCCACCTACGGATGGATAGTAGCTGACCATGCTCTCGTAATAATCCCCGTCCCGTTCCAGAAACCAGGTTTGCGCTCCCTGGCCAAAGTTCCAGTGAATAGGCAATGTAATGGTACGGACGCCATCGGTCACGCTGTAGGTGCTTTTGTCACCGTGCGTCTCCACCGTATATGTGTATCCGCCCCTGTGGAATGTCAATTTCGGATGTTCTTTGAGGGTCGGATCATCGCCAGGAAGTTCCAGAGCCCGGCCCATTGGCGTCTTAGGCTGGGTAGCCGACTTAGCGGCATGGCAACCTGCACAAGCAGATTCGGATTTGTTCTCGCGCATCTGGGCGATGGCGTGCCCCGTACCGGCGGCGGCCAGGGAAACGGCCAGAAATATTTTAAGGACTTGCAACCTGAGTAGTTTCATCTTTGGTTAGTTGAAGGCACAGAAGACGCTCGCGCGTCGAATCCTGCTTGCGTCCCAATTCTGAATATGCCTTCGCAAGTGCGATGTGGGTCTCAAGGTTATCGGGGTCAAGCTGCAAAGCGTTTTCCAAATGCGTCAATCCCTCTTTCGCGTCCCCTGTTTCGACCAGCGAGCGTCCGAGTATTAATTGCGCATTGGGGAATTCAGGTTGTTCCGCTACAACTTTTTGGGCATAAGTCAGTGCGTCCGCGGGATTGTTTCGTATTAGAGAATTCCAGGCAAGCATGAGACTGGCCGCCGCGTTTGATGGTGATATTAGCAATTCGCGCTTGAATTCTGTGACCGCCAGGTCGGGATCCGTCGGAAACAATAAGTAACCATAAAGATAATGCGCGTTAGCTGTAGTTGGAAAACGTTGAAATAACTTCTCGAAAGCTTGCTGTGCTGCTTTCTCGTCGCCCGCCATGAAGTGGAAGGCTGCCTCACCCGCCATAACGAACAGATCATGCTGACTAGCTTCTGCTTCTTTCGGCAATAGCGGGGTCCGCAAACCCGCGAGGCCCAACCCCTCGAACAATTCTGGGTTCCCGGCGCTACCCTTAGCTAATGATGCGTACGCCTGGAGCGCGTCACTGAATCTTCCGGTGCGGGTGAGCAGCAGCGCCTCATGATACCGAAGAATCTCGGCGTTACGAGGTTGGTTTGCCGCTCCTAATGACAGTCCTTTCTGAATGTCGTTCAATGACTGCGCGTATTCGCCGGTTTCAAATTCGCATAGTCCGCGCAATGCAATTGCTGGACCGGCGTTGGGGTTGAGTTCTATGTAATGAGTGAGGGCGTCGCGGGCAGGGGCGTATGCGTCAGTGGCATATTGTAATGACCCCAAGAACCACCAGCCATCGGGCCATTTTGGATTTAGCTGCTCGGCTTGAGTGTAGAGGTCAATCGCCAGCGGGATATTATTCTGCTCGCGAGCGGCGGAGGCCTTCAAGACCAAATCATCGAAACCATCACTCTGCGCGATGGCAAGGCCGGAAAGCAGAAAAAAAACAAGCCACGCAACAGTTAAGCGCAGGCTCCTGCATTCATGCCGCTTCCTGGTATTTGCCTCCGTCATCACCCTCGCGCTGGAGAACCTCTTGAAGCATTTTACATGCGTGGGGACGGCTCTATGGCATGAGTATTTGCGCATCAAGCCAACCCGCAACAAGAAACTAGATTCTCTTATCAGCCGCGGTCGGCAAATCAGCGCGGGCGCTGCGCGGCTTGCATGGGGGGCTCGGGCGCCAATGGTAGCTCCACCTCGAGCGTACCGATATGATCGGATGCTACATCCCGAACCCCCACACGTATGGAGGCCGCCTTAGTAGGTACGTCGAAGCTTTGCAGAACGTGATAGCCAGTATGTTGAGGCTGGGACTGCTCCGCCGCCGAGGCCGAGTCGCTGGCCATTTGAACGATGCTGTTAAGAATTATTCCGTCCGCATCATAAACAACGGCCGTGAACTCTAGAGGAGAACCCTCCCCGCCGGGCGCATGCTGCCGGAACTGCCGAGTGGGAACAAAGAAATCCGCAACGTAAGGCTGCACCTGAAAGGGTGCTGGCAGCTTGTCCTTACCGTGCTTCGCGGCAAAGGCGGGCTGTTCGGCAAAATGACTCAATTGGGCGGGTGTAGCCACCGCCGCAGGTGCAATGGGATGAATATGGACGCTGAAAAATACATCATGCATCTGGGGGGCGCCGTGCTGCATATTCGCAAACAGCATTTCGCCGGGGTGACTGGCCACTGGTTCCTCGGAAGAATTCGAGATTTTGGTGTTACGGTGTTGCTGAGGCGAGTTGGGATCGTCCCCGTAATACGAACGGCGATATGACAAATGATAGCCATGGCGCGCAAGTTCCACGTGGATCGTGCGCAGGTTGCCATTGTAGTTTTCGTTCGACGGGGAGTAGCTGAGGGTGTAGTAATTTGCGCCCATCTCCGTAATTTGGGCCAGGGACTCTTTTAGACCGTTATTACTGTGGAAGGCATGGCCTCCGGTCTCGTGGGCAATTTCGTCTTGTGTGTCATAGCTGCTGTTCAGCAAAGAATAGCCCGGGCCGGGTGCGTCGTTACCGCCGGCACCACTTGCAGCGGGTGGACTTCCTGCGGATCCAGGGCCGGTGGCAGCGGGTGGACTTCCTGCGGACCCCGTACTGCGGTCGCCACTGCGAGAATCGGTGTAAACTCCGCCCCCAGGCGTAGCTCCTGACGGAGCATAGGAATCCGTTACCACGACTCCCCGAACGTCCACGGGATAAATGGCTATCTGGCTCCTCGCCATTGTGTTTAGCGTGTCCTTGATTGCTTCCTGGTAAGTCTGGCCATCATCGTCGCTCGGAAATAGCGTAAGCGGGAACTGACCCGAAAACCAAATCAGGTTCTTGCGGCCGGATAATCCATCCAGAAAATCGGCGATGTGATTCAGCACTGAGACCATCATGCCGACATCGCCGCGCCCCGAGTTGCGCCCCATCAGAAAAACTCTTGGAACATGGGGCTTCGGGGATTTCGGATCCAGTGCGGAAAGTAATTCCTGCCGGTCGTCGGTGAAACCCTGAACCAGACGCAATTCATCCGATAGCACGAAGAGAGCGAAACGCGTCCCCTCCGGTTTCGTTGCAATGAATTCCAGCAACTGTTTTCGAGCGGTAGCCTGATCCTCAATTTTGGTATTTACCAGATCATAGAGAAGGACGTAGAGAGGGCCTCGTTCTGGCTTGGCTGGAAGGTCCAAGTAGGTATTCGGAGGAAGCTGGGGGAGTTTTGGAGGAGCGTATGCGGCCGCCCAGTCGTGCACGTCAAAAGACAGGATCTGTTGGGGTTGACCGTCCTCTTTAACTAAGAAATCCTTTGCGGTCAGTCCATGAACGGGGTTCCCCTCCGAATCAGTCACGACCACGTCCACAACAACGCGGCGGACCGACCTCTTCAGGACCAGGTTACCTGAAGGTGTGGTCTGTGCAACGGTACTCTGCTGTGCCATCAGTGGGTGAAGACTCAACACACCCAAGAGGAAGGAAAAGAAGAAGTGCGGAATTCTAATATTCACGGGTCATCCCTTTCAAGGCGCACCCTTATCTACTGGTTCTACTGGCGTCAATTGGGCCCGGGGAAGACAGCTTAGACAGGTATTTTATAATTAACGCCGAAATGAGGATAGTGCAATTTTGCTATAACGCGAAAACGAGTGCCTGACTTTCTCCGGAGTTACTTTACTGTATGGTCAACCGGGGCGGCGGCCTTCCCGGGTGCGCCACTCAGCGTTGCCAAATATTGCTTCACTATCTCAGCTTCTTTGCCGTCCGCAACCTTGAGAAACTCGCGGAGCTGCGCGATTTCATTGGCGAGGTCGCCTTTCGCCTCGTAAATTTCCGCCAGCAAATAATGGAGTTGACGCGGGTCAATGTCATCTCCGGCGAATTGGGAGGCTCTCAAACCGCTTTTCTCGGCTTCCGAGAGATGATGGAGATTGAAGTTCGCCCCCGCATTGAACATGTAACTTACCGCATTAGTGGCCGGGTCGAGTGCCAGAGCTTTGTCACTCTGCTTTAGTACCTCGTTCCAATCATGAGAATGCAAAGCAACATCTGCAAGACAAAGATAAGCCGGCACAAAAGTGGCATCGGCCTTTGAAGCATGCAGGCACGACTCCCGCGCGCTCGGCAAATGTTCCAACTTCTCCTGCACCTGGCCCAGCAAAACCCACATGGCGGAGTATCCTGGGTATTTTTGGACGGCTTTGAGCAATTGCTTTTGCGCCAGGTCAAATTTCTTGCCAGCGATCGCGTTACATGCTTTTTCGTATTCAGAACTAGCTTTGGCCTGCGTTGCCAGCGCCCCGACCTTTACCGTCGGAGTGTGAATTCCGATAAGTGGAGGCAAAAAACAGGCGATCTCTTCCGGGTCTTCCTCACGCCGCGTGGGGTGGTTATTTTTCATTATGACCTGTTGTTCTTCGAAGCGGTCGTTTGGGTCATAGACCAAGGTCGGCGTAGAAGGATCGCCATTGAGAATCTTGGGCACGGGATGCCCGATCTCTTGCGCAGACGCAGAATTATAGGAGGGACCAAAGCCAAGGATACAAACGATCGCTACTGCCGCGGCACGAGATGATATCAACATACTGTCCGCCTTCACATGCGAACATTATCGGCTTAGGCAGTACGATTATCAAGCGGATGGAGACTGTAGGGCCTTCTGGGTGTAGACGGTAGAGATATAGCTTAAATCGGCCCCTCAAAATTAGCGGGAGCCGAAGCCTGCCGCTTGCATGGAATTGCGGGACATGTCGCTGGATGAGGAAATGCCCTGCATCCGGAGCTTGAAGTCGTCCGCATTGGAAGCATTTTCCAGGGCTGTTTCGTAGCTAACCAATCCGGCTTGAAACAAATCCCATAGGGATTGATCGAAGGTTTGCATTCCGTATTGGGAAGTTCCAGCGGAAATCGCGTCACGAACGGCACGAGTTTTTTCTGGCACTAAAATACATTCGCGGATGTAGGCAGTATTAATCATTACCTCGACGGCCGGGACGCGTCCATCTCCGTCGCAGCGTCTTACAAGTCGCTGGCTGATAACCGCGCGCAGTACAGCCGCGAGTTGGAGCCGGATTTGTTTTTGTTCCGGCGGCGGGAAGACTGCGATAATGCGATTGATGGTTTCCACTGCATCGAGAGTATGCAATGTGGAGAAAACCATGTGTCCGGTTTCAGCCGCATGGATGGCGGTGCCAATGGTTTCGATGTCGCGCATTTCGCCCACCAGAATGACATCGGGATCCTGGCGCAGCGAAGCTCGCAGCGCCGCGGAAAAAGAAGGTGTATCCACTTCAATCTCGCGCTGATTCACGTATCCTTTTTTGTCGCGATGCAAGAATTCGATTGGGTCTTCAATGGTGATAATGTGTTCGGCTTTTGTGGAATTGATGCGGTCAATCATCGCCGCGAGCGTGGTGGACTTGCCCGAACCTGTAACGCCAGTGACCAGAATCAAACCGCGCGGCATGTCGCA
Organism: uncultured Acidobacteriaceae bacterium; assembly: GCA_963720075.1. Classification (GTDB taxonomy): domain Bacteria; phylum Acidobacteriota; class Terriglobia; order Terriglobales; family Acidobacteriaceae; genus PALSA-188. Next base: position 142,874 of record CAVREG010000005.1, read on the forward strand.
GACTTGCTCGACGATCTTCGGCAAGTAGAGTTCATCGAGGGCGCGAATCTTGGTGGGAATCATACGCAGGACTAATCCCACATTGCCGCGTTGCTGGAAGACGTTGACACGGAAGCGGCCCAACCCGGCCACGCCGTACGCCATATCTATTTCTGTGGTCTCTTTGAATTTTTGCTTCTGCCGTGCGGACATCATGCTGAAAGCCATGGTCAGCATGTCCTCGGCGCTTACCCGAGGCTGATCGGTCAATGGGACGAGGTCGCCGTCAATACGAAGATGCGGATAGTTGCCAACCTTGAGGTGTAGGTCGGAGGCGCGTCGCTCCATCGCAATTCGAAGCAGATCATCAATATTCATTCGACACGTTCCCCCGAAATCATGTTCGTATGATGGACCGAAAAGTTACTTATCCCAAGATGACCTTGGTAATGGGACTTGCGTTCGCCGGGAACGGGACAGATTTCGCTTTCCAGTGGTTCCGGTAATATTCGTGAGGAGAAACCTACTTTGGCCAAAAATTGACTTAGTCCACCCGCTTAGTCCACAATACCTCGATGGAAGTGAATATTCATGAAGCGAAGACTCACCTATCCCGTCTTCTGCAACGGGTTGCGGGTGGTGAAGAAGTTATTATTGCCCGTGCGGGTGTCCGGTGGCTAAGTTGGTCGCGGTGGAGGGAAAAAGCAATACTCGTCCATTAGGATTCGCCCGGGGCGAGGTATGGGTTGCGGACGATTTTGACGCTCCGCTGCCGGATGACTTGCTCAAGGAATTTTATGGAGGCGAACTTTCGGAACTCGTAAAGACCCGCAACCGGAAGCGCAAGTGAAGTATTTACTCGACACCGGTATCTGGCTCTGGAGTATCGGTGAGGTCGAGCGAATCACCGAAAGAGGCCGGGAAATATTAAACGACGGGCAAGCGGAAATATATCTTTCCGCTGCAAGTTCGTGGGAGATTAGCATCAAGGCCGGTATGGGGAAGCTCCGCTTGCCATCGCCTCCCGCCCAATGCATACCGTTATTTATGGCGAGGCAAAATCTGCGTCCCCTACCGGTGACCCATGCTCATGCGGTGAAGGTATACGATCTCCCCCCGCATCACCGCGATCCGTTTGACCGCCTGATTCTCGCGCAGTCAATTGCGGAAGAAATGACTATTCTTACGGCTAATAGAACTTTTGCAAGATACCCGGTTGAAACCCTCTGGTGCGGAGCATAAGCACTGCCAGCCTCTCAGTCGAAAAGACCTAAACGCCCACTGGCTGCTTGCTGCCGACCGGCACGGGCGTTAGCCAATTGAACCGATCCGCCTTTTCTCCCCGGACGATGGCAAAGAATTCTTTATGAATGGCCTTCGTAATGGGCCCCACTACTCCCTTGCCAACGCTGATTTTATCCACTGATCGGATCGGAGTGACCTCAGCGGCTGTTCCGGTGAAAAATGCCTCTTCCGCGATGTAGAGCATCTCGCGAGGGATACCTGCCTCAAGCACAGGAATTCCCAGATCGCGCGCAATTTTCAAAACTGAATCGCGAGTGATTCCGGGCAGCACCGAATTACCGAGTGGCGCAGTCTGCAGGACGCCATTGCGAACTACAAAGACATTTTCTCCGGAGCCTTCGCTGACGTAGCCATTTACGTCGAGGGCGATTCCCTCTGCGTAGCCGTTGATGGTGGCTTCCATCCGGATGAGCTGCGAATTCATGTAATTCGCACCGGCCTTTGCCATCGCTGGAAGCGTATTAGGCGCAAGCCGCGTCCACGACGAAATACAGACGTCAACGCCCAGGTCGTCTTTGCTCAGATACTTTCCCCAAGGATAATTTATGACGTAAACCTCAACCGGGCAGGCACCGGGCGAGACCCCAGCATCGCCGTAGCCTCGCAATGCGATGGGCCGGATGTAGCACGGCCAGACGCCATTGGTATTCACAACATCAACCATTGCAGCAACGAGTTCTTCACGGGAGAAAGGCAGATCCATCCGATAAATTTTGGCCGAGTCCAACAGCCGCTGCATGTGCTCCTGCGCCCGGAAAATGGCTGGTCCACCGGGAAGTTCGTAGCAACGCACGCCTTCAAATACGGATGAGCCGTAATGAACAACGTGTGACATCACATGAATGTTGGCGTCTTCCCAACGGATAAGTTTTCCGTTATGCCAAATTTTGCCGGTCTTCTGTAGAGCCATTTGATCTCCCTGATGAGAGCAGCCGAGCAGGCTACTTAGATGAGTATAAATGCAGGGCTAAAAGAAACGAAATTATCGCCGTCTGGCAACAAAAGTCGTCAATCCGAGAGAACTAATCGCTACTCTTTCGGGGCAGTCGCGTAGTATCCACTGCGAGCCTGAATTTTGTAGTCTTTACTGTTGGGCTTAATTTCAACTTTGCGGAAGCTGCCATCTTTCACGGTATTGGTTGGGGTATAGCCAATGTTGTATTGGCTGCGAAGTTCGTTGGCAATCTGATCGAAAGCAGACTTCAATTTATCCGCCTTATTTCCAACGTTTATGACCCTGCCGCCGGTTTCCTGGCTTAGTTTTTTCATCTCGCCTTCGCCGGAGTAGCCGCCGATACCATAAAATCCGCGGTCGGCACAAAGCAATACATAGACGATGCTGTCCGATTTCTGCGATGCTTCAATTGCGTCTTGAATCTTGAGTTGGCTCCCTTCATCCTCACCATCGGTAAGGATGATCATTGCCTTGCGCCCAACTTGCTGAGCAAGTTCGTCGTGGGAAGCAAGGTAGATGGCGTCATAGAGCACGGTGCCTTTAGGGCCGTTCGGTCCAGTCGGAATAGGACCACCCCCCATACCGGGAATCACTCCGCCTCCGCCCCCCGTGTTAATTCGGGCGCTATTCAGCGCTGCTTTCAGCAAATGTACAGAGTTTGTAAAGTCCTGGAGCAGATCGGCATTAACATTGAAATCAATCACGAATGCGAGATCTTTTTCGGTGATGATCTGGCTAAGAAAGGCGCCACCGACTTCCTTTTCCATATCCAGAACGTTGATCTGACTGCCGCTCGAGTCAATCAGTATGCCCAGGGTTAGAGGTAAATTCGACTCTGGGGTGAAGTACTTAATCGTCTGTGGCTTGCCGTCCTCGAAGATTTGGAAGTCATTCTTGGTAAGATTGGGAATGAGGGCCCCTCTTTTATCCTTCACATTGAAGAAGAGCTGCACAACGTTGACGTTTACTTTTAATGTCTCCGTAGGTTCATTTTGATCTTTAGAATCCTGATCATTTGAATCCTGGGGCTCCGAGGCTCGCGGCGGAGGCGCATCGGCCGAATCCGATGTTTGGGCGTAGCTGATAGAACCGAGGGGTAGCGTTAACAGGCACAAGAGCGTGAACAGGACCACCAGCAGCCGCGTTTTTAGCATGAAAGTATTCTCTCACTGATTTTGATAGTCTATTTCTACCAACGTTAGATGCACCAAATGGCAGGTTTCGGCATCCGAATCAGTCGAGGCTGTTTGCTTTGACTCAGAGAGGTCTCGTTTTGCGCCAGAGAAGAATCCGGATAGAAGGTCTTGCGGCGACGCTGGCCCTGTCATTCTATTTATTTGGTGCCGGGAATTGCTTGGGACAGCAGACGTCCCCGAGCAGCCAGAATCAGAACATTCCGGACGCGCCTTCGGCAGTCAGACCCCCTCAGCCAGAGCCACCGGCCCCGGTTCCCGCCGAAACGCCTGACCACCCAAGGGCGGATAATCCGCCTCCCAATGAGCCCCCTCCCAACGAGGCCCCAAATCAAACTGGGGAGGGTGCCCGGGGAACCGATCCCGAAGCGCCGCCTCCCATGCCCGGTGTCAAGACTGTGCCTCAAGGTGGAGAGACCAAAGAGCGACCGAGCGGGCAAGACCAGCTTTACAAATTTGTAGTGACCACAAATGAAGTTATTGTGCCCGTGAGGGTCACGGATAGCTCAAATGCCCGGATTGATGGCCTTTTGCCAAAAGATTTCTCGGTCTATGAAGACGGCAAAAAGCAGACCATGAATTTCTTCACCAGCGATCCAGTCGCTTTATCCGCCGCGGTAATCATTGACTTGGGATTACCCGATGTCGCGATTCAACGAATCAACCAAACCTTTCCAGCACTTGAAAGCTCTTTCAGCCCCTTCGACGAGGTTTCTCTTTACACCTATAGTTCCGCAGTATCGCGGCAAACAGGGTTCGGCAGCGCCAGTCATCAATTGACGGCAATGCTGAACGAACTCAAGACGGTGCGCGGTAGAAATAACGGTCCTCCAGTTCTGGGCGGACCAATGGGTCCTCAAGGTCCCACAGTTAATGGCCGCCCCATGGATCCCAACGTTCCGGCAGTGATCACTCCGCCGAAGGAGTCTCACGTACTGAATGACGCAATTCTGCGGGCAGCGCTTGATCTGAGCAAGCGGGATAAAACGCGGCGCAAGATTATTTTTGTCATCACCGATGGAAGGGAATATCGTAGTACCGCGAGCTATCGCGATGTTCTGAAGGTGCTGTTGTCAAATGGAATCGCGGTTTACGGCGTCGCGGTGGAGAGTTCAGCGATCCCGGGATACAACAAGCTTGAACGGATACATCTGCCCCTATTTGGATATAGCGATATTCTGCCCAAGTATTCCAGCGCCACGGCAGGCGAGATTTTCACGGATTTTTCGCGAACTGCGATTGAGGGCAGTTATGCGAGGGTTATGAACGAAGCCCGTAATGAATACACCTTGGGGTACGTAACCCGCGCCAGTTTGAGCAATGCTTATCGTCAGGTAGAAGTGCGTGTTGCTCTTCCGGACGTGAAGGTGTACGCACGGGACGGTTATTATCCAGCTCCGCCGGCGGCCCGTTAAAGTCATTCCGGACCCAATTTCTCAATGATGAATAACCACAGTAATCCCGGTAACACCCATGTCTGTGATATAAAACCAGCAGTACCAAGCCAATTTAGCGACGGACCCCAGTCTTCGATAGGATTGGAATGTTCGTCCGCGAGTCCTGAGGGAAGTCTTTGAGTTTCATTAACTTTGCAGCCCGTGAAATAAATTGCAAGATTGTGTACTACGGGGCCGGACTGGGCGGCAAGACCACCAATCTGCAACACATCTATCAGAAGACCGCCGAACAGCAAAAGGGTAAAATGATTTCGCTGGCCACGGAGACGGAACGAACGCTGTTCTTCGATTTCCTTCCTTTGGATCTTGGCTCGGTGCGCGGCTTCAAGACCCGCATCCATCTTTACACCGTTCCCGGACAGGTTTTTTATGACGCCAGCCGCAAGTTAATTTTGCGCGGAGTGGATGGCCTGGTGTTTGTTGCCGACTCACAACAAGAGCGAATGGATGCCAACGTCGAAGCGCTGGATAACTTGAACGCCAATCTTCAGCAGCATGGTTACGACTTCAACAAAATTCCATACGTGCTTCAGCTGAATAAGCGAGACCTGCCAAATATCCTGTCTGTGGAAACACTCTCGAAAGAACTCCGCAAGAAGAACGAACCTGTAATTGAAGCTGTGGCCTTTCAGGGAAATGGCGTCTTCGAAACGCTGAAAGAAATTGCCAAACAGGTTCTGACCGAACTAAAGGCCGGGGGATAAGCTGGCCCAAGAAAGGCGGACAAGAGTGTCTGCCCCCGCACCAGAAAGATACTATTTTGTATCGGCGGTGGGAGTTGCTCCAAATTCCCTGCGCGCGACTGTTCGTGACGCTCGGGCAACCAAAGTTGGGCCTCCCGCAGCGGCTCCAAAACGTTCTGCCATCATCGGAAGCATGGTGCCTTCGGCTTCTTTCACGAAGGTGATGGTTCCTTCCGCATTCATGTCCACTCGGATGAAGTCTCCCAGCCGAACCTGACCGGTCGCTACCAGATTTGCTAGCGGGAAAACTAAGTTTCGTTCGATTGCTCGTTTCAAGTGACGAGCGCCGTACTTTGGATCTGTTCCCTCGTTCAGCAAAAAGCTTTTCACTTTGGGCGTGCAGGTAAACACGAACTGACTGGTTGCGGAAGCAGTGAGAACCCGCTGCTGAACCATTCCAAGTTCGATGTCGAGAATCTGTTCCAAATGTTCTGGACGCAGCGTCTTAAAAACTACGGCTTTGTCAATGCGGTTCATGAATTCTGGAGTGAATTTGCGGCGCGCCGCGTCAACCGCCGTGCGATCAATTTTTTCGTCGAAGCTGGAATCCACTAGCATCGGCTTGGGCGCGAAACCCAGTCCTCCATCCACCAGGCTGCTCATCTCGCAAGCGCCGAGGTTCGAGGTCATGATGATGATGCATTGCGAAAGGTCAACTCGACGATTGTCGCCCAAGGTCAAAGTTGCTTTGTCGAGAATACCGAGCAGCAGTTGCCAGAGGGAATCAGACGCCTTCTCAATTTCGTCGAAAAGCAAAATGGAAAGTTTTAGCTTTTCAGTGTGCCACTGATTCAGCGCTTCCTGGGTAAGCAGCGGATGCGTCTCGCGATGGCCCAGATATCCGGGAGGCGATCCGATGAGCTTCGCAATTTCATGTGAATGCTGAAACTCGGCGCAATCAATCTTGATGCAGGCGTGGGAATCTCCGAAAAGAGACTCAGCCAGAGCTTCCACGACGCGAGTCTTACCTGAGCCGGTGGGTCCAAGGAATAGCAGGTTGCCGATAGGTCGTCCTGGAGGGTTCAGTCCGGCTAGAAACATCTGGTAGATTTCCGCGACGTTCTCCACGGCCGCATCCTGTCCGACGATCTTTCGCCGGAGGGCCGCTTCAAATTCCCTGGCGTCAGTGCTGCGGCGGGTCGGGTCGAGAGTAGTGCAAGCAGCGGATTTCATAAGAATCGGGCCCTCAGATCCCTTTTCCTGCCCCCTGTTGGAGTGCCGGGAAAGGTGCACAGCCGGCTTCTCAACCGAAGGTGACAATATTTGTCGCCCTTGGGCCTGCCGTTCGCTATGACCTAGTGCAAATCCGTCGCCATCTTGTTGTACAGTGCTCATACCATTCCCCTCAACAGTTAGATGCGGGCGGCGGCTCAATCGAGACACTTACGTCCGCAGGGAAGATCGTGTAAAGAGAAAGAGTTTGCGCATGCTGGAGCTTTCCAGGCGCGACTGGCACAGGCGTCGCCCGCTGACGTTGGCCCGACGTAACTGGCGGCTGTTTTGTCTTCCCGATAGCATGGCAAGGAAAAACAAGTTCCTTCCGGAGAAAACTTTGCGCCACTTTAGCCGATCTTCCACCGCCCTTACCACCTTGTTCTGCCTTAGCTTTGCGCTCCTACATGCGGATCAGCCCAAGGCAGCCGCACAGGTTACCCCTTCGTTGGTCAGGGTTACCGATTCAAGAGTTGCGTCCGCCGCCACGCCAATGGGACTTGCGCCCTCGATCTCGCCTTCCGGGACGTCAACGTATATCGCCCGGCGTGGAGATACTGTCAGTATTGTCGCTCACCACTTCGTTTCCCAAACTTCGTATCTGACATCCACCGAGCTGATTGAAGCTATTCGAAAAGCAAATGGCGACTTTCGCGGAAACTCACTAAAAGTGGGCCAGTCCCTAGTCGTCCCGGGAATGCTGGCCGGGCCAATCACCGAAAAATCCATCCCTGTAAGCCGGGACTTTGAAACTCGGGCTGTCTATTTAACCGGCCTCATGGCTGGCAGCGATCACGGATTGCGGATTATTCGCCGCTGGAGGGAACTGGGCGGAAATGCCGTGGTCTTTGACGTGAAAGATAGCGACGGCTCGATCAATATTCCGTTCGAAAATCCTCTAGCCGGCACGCACCGTATCACTATCCGCGACCTGCCTAAATTTACCCAATTTTTACATTCGCAAGGGATGCATGCGATCGCGCGTATCGCCATTTTTCGCGACGAGCGGCTTGTCGTGGCGCATCCAGAGCTGGCAGTGAAATCCAAGCGCACGGGGCAGCCGTGGCGTGAGAATGGCAAGCTGGTTTGGACTGATCCATCCCTCCCCAGGGTTCAGGATTACGATATAGCGCTTGCTATGAAGGCAGCGGAAGCGGGCGCGGACGAAATCCAGTTCGATTATGTGCGCTTCCCCGCAGAGGGCGATCAGAAAGACGCGAGCTTTTATTTCCAAACCCAACATCCTGCGTGGCAGCGTTCAGACGTAATCACCGATTTCCTGAAACGTGCCTATGGAGAACTTCATCCCACCGGCGTGCTGCTTTCTCTAGACGTTTTCGGAATCATGGCATGGCAGCGTTCTGTGGATCTAGCGCATACAGGCCAGGACATCGTTGGCATGGCCAAATACTGTGATGTCCTTTCCCCGATGATCTATCCGTCCCATTTCTTTGGCATGGACGGCATCGCCCATCCTGGGGATGCCCCAGAACATTTTATTGGCGAGTCCATGGCCCGCTTCGAAAAGATCACTAAGGGAAGCGGAGTCGTGATTCGGCCCTGGCTACAAGCCTTCGCGTGGCGCACCAAGACATACTCCCCGCAATACATAGAGACACAAGTACTGACGGCCAAAAACGCAGGTGGGATCGGCTTTCTGTTCTGGAACGCGAATAACGACTACAGCAAGCCCTACGCAGCGATGCCGGAGATGAGGGCAGCGAAGGGAAAATATTTTCGGGGGGATGAACTGAAGACAAAACTACTTTCAAGCGGCATTCCTTTCGCTATGAACGCCTCTGCTCCGGGTGGCAATAGATAATTTATTCTGGGAACCTTCCTGTGTGGCGAGGGGTCAAACGATAGTAAGTGATCATATGAAACCCGCCCCGCTTCGACATCTTATTGCCATTGGAATTGCAGCGATGTGCATCGCGTTGGCAATTTCGAACCATAACGCGGGAATTGCCCCACAGAACGGAGGGAGTGCCTTCATCTTCCAGACGCCATTTCCGCCCGATGGAGTCTTCCTTGAGGGAGCCTTAGTCTTTCCTGGCCTCATTTCTGGATTACCCATGATCGTGGCAGGCGCGGAACATGAATCCGAATGGATGCTGGAGTGCGGTCAGGTCCTTGGAGCGATCTTCTTTTGGTATTGCGTCGGATGGTGGGTGGATTGCGTCAGGGGCTCGGTCGAGCGAGATACGCCTCCCAGATTCGTCTTGATCCATTTGAGGGCGTTAAGCGTAATAAGCGTGGTTCTTTTTCCGCTCGGACTCATTGAAGGGATGCGGGTAGGAAAAGAGGGATGGTGCGCGAATGGCAGACCTCCGTTTTTAGCTGAGCTGCTCATCTACGGCATCGGAATGGCTTGGATCAGCGTCGGCACATGGTTTGCGTGGCAGAAGTTCCGTGGGTCACGCAGAGTTTCGGTGCGTTCTCTCATTTTCAACGGTCCCTCAACCTAATCACAAACTTCAATCCTGACCAGATTTCGGTCACTGCGCACACCTTAACATCCACCAGCCCAGCGCTAAGACCAACTTCTCTTACTACGTTTTCGTCGAGATCTGTAGCTACTCCGGAGCTTTTCTTCGGCCAACTCACCCACAAAATTCCAGTTGGCGCTAGGAGCTTCGAAAATCTGGGAAACTGCTTTTCCAACTCTATCCGGCTTTTCGTGAAGATCATTGCGAAATCGAGCCGACTCGTCGACACCTGGCATTTCGCAAACGCGTCATTCAACTCGGCTCCGACGTCCGCTGGCAAGCTAAAAAGCGCGATTCGGAAGCCGTCTTTGATTCCGAGCTTCTTAGGTAAAGGAGTTCCGGAATATCCAGGCATGAGACACGCTAGTTGGTGGGAGCGTAATAGCCGTGTCGGCTGCGAACACGCAGTCCCTTGCGGTTTTGGGCGATAATTTCAATAGAGTGGTAGTGGCCGTTCGGCGCTAAGTCTGCGGGAGTATAGGCGAGCGCATATTGACTGCGAAGTTCGTTCTGGATTTCAGAAAAGGCATTACTCACTTCCGTGATTTGGAAAGGGAAGAACGCGCGTCCGCCGGTGGCGTCGGCGATACGCTCTAGAACTTTGTCGCCACGACTGCCGCTTCCGTTAATGTTCGTGCTTATTGCATAGACGATTACTTCGGCGCGCTCGGCCATCTCTACGGCTTCCTCGCGCGTGACATGGCTCTGATTGTCGTCGCCGTCACTTAATAAAATGATCGCGCGGCGCACCGGCCCGGTCTGCGGCTCCTTCATCAGCTTGTCACGACAGGCAAAGTACAACGCATCGTACATCGCCGTGCCTCCACCGGGCCGCAGGCTGCGCACGCCGTTGGAAAGCGCATCCGTGTCGTCGGTGAAGTCCTGCGTTACTTCCGGAGTAACATCAAACCCCACAACGAACGCCTTGTCATATTTCGGGCGGATGGTCTCATTCAAAAATTCAATCGCAGCTTGCTGCTCAAACTTGAAACGATCTCTCACCGAATTGCTCGCGTCCACCAGCAAGCCAACCTGCAAGGGCAAATCAGTTTCGCGGCGAAAACTGCGCACATCGAGCGCGGGTTGCTGATCGTCCAATACTCTGAAGTCATTTTTCGTGAGATTGTTCACGTAGCGCCCGTGCTTATCGGTCACAGTGAATACAACATTCACTTCGTTGACCGTCCGGCGAAACGTGGTAGTGGGCTGTTCCGCCGACGGAGTGGTCTGGGACGAATTTGCGGGAGATGGGGTCTCGGATTTAGCCGCGGTAGCCTCGGGTTGACTGCCTGGCGGCGACGCGTTTACCTGGTTCTGCGCCGGGGGCGCAGCCGGGTGGGCAGCTTTCCGTGCGGCTTGCCTTTGCTGAGATACGGCGGATGGAGCCGAAGGCAAATCTTGATCCGTCGAATTCTGCGCTGAAGCGTTCGGCAGCACCAGAGCGGAACCGGCAAGAAGGATGAGAACGCGAGAATACATTGTTCCGCTGATTATAAACCCTTGATGTTTATGAACCCTGAGCACGGACCGCAGTACCCGTCTGGGTGAGTTCGCCGGGTAAATTGTTTTACCGCAGCCCATTCGCTTCTGGGTGGTGCATTTTGTCCGCAAGACTCTTATCCGGCTGGGCTTCGCCCTTCGAGTTTCCCCATGTCCAATACAGTCCGGAATACGCATATGTTTCGGGCAGTCCCGCGACCGAATGTCCATAGCAAAAAAGCACTTGGAAACCGGGATTCCGAATGTAGTAGTACCCTCCAAAATCCAGCAGGGTCGCTCCTTTGATTTGCGGTGTCCCAGGGCCTTCCGCGCCGTGGGAAAAAACTTCCGTGCCCAGCGTCCACTTTTTTCCGAGATCCCGCTGCACCAGCCAGCCGCCATACGTAAAATTCTTGTAGCCGGTTTGTGGAACAATTTCTTCTCCAACGCCTCCATAGGTCGTCCACGGCCCATAGCTTTTCTGCACCCAGACTGGCAGCTTCGCCCATGTTTTCCCGACGCCCAATCCCGTGCTGTACTTTCCGCTCGGCGCTTCAATCATCGGGAATGTTCCAATCATTGGCCGATGCTTCGTTTCCTTGACGAATCTGTATTTCACTCCAATTTCAATATCGCCCATGCCGAACGCGCTCGGACCCGCGCCAGCCGGAAGATAATTCAGGTTGTTGGATGGCATGATGGATACGGCGGGGATGACAATATGGAATTGTGTGTTCGCGAGAATTCCCCAATTGAACTCGACTCGCCGGTCCTGCCGTGTCCATCTCAACACCCGTGCCGCTGGCGTTTCCAAATGCATAAAACTCATAGTGCCGGAAGTCCACCGGCTCCGGATCGTCCGTTTGAAACGGAGGCCCCGCGTGGGCGTTTAGCACGGCTATAAACAGTACCATCAGCACAATCGCGGCTGCTCCGGGTCGTAGGAATGCGCTCATCTGCCTTCTCGCAAAGTTCTTGCCAGCACCTGCATGCCCTTAATTAACACGCTGTCTCGCCTATGCGTTCGAGAAGCTCTTGCAATTCGTGCGGCAACTCTGCTGAGAATGAAAGCTCTTCGCCTGTCCGAGGATGTTGGAACTGCAACATTGCCGCATGAAGAAAATTCCGCGAGAGAGTTTCGATACTTCGATTCTTTCCCCGCAAAACTCTGGGTGCTCCGTAGAGGGCATCCCCTAAGACCGGGTGACCAAGGGAAGATAGATGCACGCGGATTTGGTGAGTCCTTCCCGTGTCAATTTTCAGTTCCAGCAAAGTGAATTTACCGAGGGAAGAGTCAATTCGTCGCTGAACCAGATAATGGGTAACGGCCTCTCGTCCACTTTCCCGGCGAGCGGTCATTTTGGTACGGTGAACGCGGTCGCGGCCGATGGCGCTACGAATGGTTCCTTTATCTTGCTTCAACCATCCGTGAACCAGCGCAATGTATTTTTTCTTAACCACACGCTTTGCAAATTGTGCCGACAATCGGCGATGTGCCTCGTCATTTTTCGCGACAACGATCAGCCCACTGGTAGCCTTGTCCAGACGGTGTACGATGCCAGGGCGTAATTCACCGCCTACAGCGGAAAGTTTTGCGAAGCGGTGTAACAGCGCATTGACTAGAGTGCCGCGATTACGATCGGCTTCGGTCGCACCCGCCCCAGCGTGAACCATCATTCCAGCTGGCTTGTTGATCACCGCCAAATCGTCGTCTTCGAAAACAACATCGAGTGGAATTTCCTCGGGGATCGCGTGCAGCGGAGGAAGTTGCGCCGGCCCGAGAACCGCAATACACTCGCCGCCCCGAAGGCGCAGCGACGCTTTAGCGGGCGCGTCGTTCACGAGAACCTTCTCTTCGGAAATAAGCTGCTGCACACGCGCACGGCTGGTTTCTTGAATATTGGCGGCAAGAAATTGATCGAGACGCTTGCCGTTATCTTCCGGTCCGGCGGAAATCAAGATGGGGAATTTTTCCGGCATGCGCCGGATTCAGTAAATCATAATTCAGGCAGTGGTGGGCGGTCTCCCGGCTGGACTATCTGAAAATCGAGTGCCGACAAACCTACGGAACAGACGGAGGCGCGCTTGTCAGTAAACTCTCGTCATCATCCCAAGAAACAACAGAATGGACAGTGCGATGGCGCCAATACTATTCGCGCGCAACATTCGGTAGGTTGAAGGCCACGGGAACATCAGTACATCAAAAACTGGCATAAGTTTTTCGGGCCACAAGAGTCCTGCCAATCCGATCGCCAGTGAGATCTGCGTAAACAGAGGAATGCCCAAGTGGTGCATTTCTGACTCCAGGAAGTTGCTGATCGGACGGGGAATCCGTTCCAATAAGTCTGCCGGGGTTCACCCGTGACGTCAAGAAAAAAGAAGGACCCTCAGGTTAGAAAAGTAATCAGGGTTTCAGGCACATTAACGGTTATCACGCACAGGCTACAGTCTCAACGCTCGGCTCTCGCCGGTACCACCAGCCACTTTAAAATCATGTTCACCAGACTTAGAACGATTCCTCCCCAAAAGGCAGCGGCAAAGCTGCGAATGTGGAACCCGGGAACGAATATGGATGCCAACTCGAGCATGATGGCGTTGACCACGAACCAAAAGACACCCAAGGTCAGAATTGTCAGAGGCAGGGTAATGACTTTGAAGAAAATTCCAAGCGTGGCATTGATCAGGCCAATCACGACGGCCGCGATCAATGCGGCCGATGCTCCATCTACATAAAACCCCGGCACCACGCGCGATGTGATCCAAACGGCCAGCGCGCTTATCACCCAGTGCAGCAACATTCGGAGCATTGGCTTCCTCCAAACCGCGGTTAGTTTAAATTAAATTTCGAATAAAGATTTCTGCGCAGTAAGTCTTATTCTCCTGCGTGATCTGCAACGATTGCGTCGGCTTCGATCTCCACTAGCATCTCTGGCGCGACGAACGAGCTCACTGCGATCAGAGTTGAGACCGGACGGATATCGCGAAAAAACTCTCCATGCGCTTTGCCGACTTTCTCCCAGTCGGCAATATTCGTCACATACATTCGAGTCCGGATCACGTCCTTCAAGCTGGCGCCGCACTTCCTCAAGGCGCTATCAATATTTTTGATAGCTTGCATCGCCTGGGCGTAAGGATCGCCGGCTCCCACAATCTTCCCGTCAATGCCGGTGGCCGTTGTTCCAGCGACGAAAACCTGATTGCCAACCCGTACGGCCCGAGAGTACCCCACAACCGGTTCCCAAGGAGTACCGCTGGAAATGTTAGTTCTTTGCATGGCTCATTCTCCGACGGCCGCCATTATAAGCGGAACTGCGAACTCTGATATGCGCCAACCAGCCACGCCACAATTAGCAGTCACTCCATTAGGGTGCCAACAATCGCCGAGATAAAACCTTTTGCTTCGTTGTGTGTTCTAAGTAGTAACTGCGCCGTTATGGTTGGCACGATGGTGGGGTCCCCGGCGCACGGAAGTTACTTGTGAATGGTTGGTAGGTGGTAGATAAAGGACTATGGAACCCCGCGTGGTAAGCGGCTTCTCGGGGAGGGCCAAATGATTCCGGATACGCATCCACTACAGCAGCTTTTCGTGGAACTCGTCGGACGGCACTACGCCGAAGAAATTGGAATACGCGACCCTCAGATTGTCGGATACGTTGCCCGCTTGCTGTCGGAGTTTTGCGAAGTCGAGGAACTCCACAAGATTCGCAATGGTGCTGGGAAATCTCTAACCGATGTAGGCGAAATGCTGATCGAGTCGGATCCAGTTTTCGGTCCCGCGCCTTCTTTTGATCGCGAACGTCAAGTGCGCAAGCATATCGGCGATTACACGCTATTTTTTACCGGAATGTTTCCCGAGAGCATCAATCACTTTCGCCTTCGCCGCAGCCGCACGGAAAATTTTATTGATTGGATGAAAGCCGGAAAAGAGAGCTACTACATCGTCTCGAAATTCGAGGACTTTGAATACACCAAAGTCGCGCCATTGTTTGCCCGCCTCTCACATAATTTTGAGCAGTGCGTGTATGGATTGAATATGGTGAAGAACGATCTTCAAGAAATGCAACACCCGATAGTGCGGCGTGCAGACGATATTCTGATGTAGCTGGCGAAGGTCACTGCGAATCGCGCGTAAGGGCCCCGCGATTCTCCCTGCGATAGAAGCTTAACGCCGAATCTCCTTGCTCCAATTTGCGATAGCGCTGAAGAGACCCAAACTCGTCTCCCGGATCAAATTTGTTTGAGTGCTCGGCAATAACGATGCTTTCGGGTTTCAGCAGCGACGACCCAGAAAGCTCATCCAACGTTTTGTTATATTCCTGCGTCACCTCATAAGGCGGGTCGAGGAAAACAAAATCCGCCGCTATGCTACGCTGTTGCAGCGTCTCCAATGCCCGAACCACGTCTATATCTAAGACCTTGAAGCCGGCATTCACTCCCAGCGCACGCAAATTGCGGCGGATCAGATCAACCGCTTTAGTTGCAGCATCCGCGAAATAGACAATTCCACATCCCCGGCTGATAGCTTCAATTCCCACAGCACCGGTCCCCGCGTACAAGTCAATCCAGGCTGTTCCTTCAAGTGCTGAGGGATTTCCTGCCGTAAGCACATTGAACAATGTTTCTCGCAACCGGTCGGACGTAGGTCGCAGATTATGCCCTGCCGCTGAGACCAATGGCCGGCTTCCAAATTTTCCTGCAATCACTCGCATTCAGCTACCACCGAGCTTTACGCCGCACACTTTCGATTGGGTTAGCCGCAACCCTGCCATACGCGGCGTCGTCTAAATATATAGAATAGGAGCAGCAAGACTCGCGATCTTTCAGCTATGAGAAATTGGTCCATCTCGGCAGGCCGCATTTTCGGTGTGGAAATCCGCATTCATCTCAGCTTCGTTTTTCTTCTTATCTTTGTGGTTTTGACTGAGTCGGCTCCTCCGAACACCGTGAATCCGGGACGAAGTTTCGCCCTCGTTGGCATAATTTTCGCTTGCGTGATCTTGCACGAATTAGGACACGCCATTGTCGCAAAACGCGAAGGAATCCAGGCCAAGGCGATTATTTTGCTGCCCATCGGCGGGGTGACGTTGCTTGATGAAACCCAGCAAGCCCCCGATCCGAAATCCCAAATATGGAAAAGAGACATTCGTATTGCGTTGGCGGGTCCGGCGGTGAATCTAGCCCTCGGCGCACTTGCCGCCGGCGTTTTTTATCTCGTATCTCCTGAAATTAATTTGTGGGCGCGACCCTACGTGCATTCGAGCAATCTTGCACGCAGCCTGGTTTGGTCCAATGTTTTGCTGGCTGCATTTAATCTGCTGCCGGCTTATCCAATGGACGGTGGGCGCGTGCTGCGCGCTCTGTTTGCCCGTCGCATGGATTCAGTCAGCGCCACCAAGCGGGCCGTCACTATTGGCCAGGCCTTCGCTACGCTGTTCATGCTGACCGGTATGCTTTGGAACATCTGGATGACCCTAATCGGCTTCTTCCTGTTCCTGGCTGCGCAACTGGAAGAACGGTCGGCAGTCTTTCAGTCGGTTCTCGAAACGGTGCGTCTGGAAGACATTATGCTCACCGATTTTGCGACATTGTCACCGGCAGATACTCTTGAAGATGCGCTCGAAAAGGCGGTTCATTCCCTTCAGGATGATTTCCCGGTGATCCGCGGCAGCGATATGGTGGGGGTGATTTCGCGACAAAAAATTTTGCAAGTTCTGCGCGTGGAAGGCAACGGCTACGTGCAGGCGGTAATGAATCGCATTTTCGAGGTCGCGCAGAAGAAGGAATCGCTGGCCTCAGCGTTTCGAAAGCTAACCGCCCGCAACCTCAGCATCATTCCTATCGTCGAAGATCAGCGACTGGTAGGAATTGTCACCCTGCAAAATCTTATGCACTCCATGGCTTTGCTGGCGGAAAGCCGTAAATTGCGCAAAGCCGCGCTGAATTCCTGACGGACCAGGAAGAAAACCCAGAGCTAAATATTGAAGCTAGGTCATCCCAAAGCTCGGCGTACTTCAGTCGAGGGAGGGATCTCGCGCGGGGCGGCAGGCTCCATCGAATATTACACTCTGCGCCCTTGCATAAATGTCTTCTTGCATAACCTGGGGCACGGCGTGGGGTCAACCCCAACGCCGTCAGAAAGAAATTACCAGCCCAGCCGCCGCTTCCGCCAAATGTCCCCTGCCCCCGGTAAACAGGGTTGGATTCTTAAAGCTCGGCGCTTTGTAGAAAAGCCCGCGATACTGGAACCGAAGCGCTACATGAGGCACAAGATCAGATCCTTTGAAGCCCCGAATGTTGGAAAGAATGCGGTAATCCAAGCCCCCCCCATAGAGGACGGCAAATTCAGTCTGCTTCACGGAGGGTATCGGCACTTGAATCGTATTGATAGATGTGTTGAAAGGGTTGAACATTAGCGCTCCCCCGCCCACGAAAACAAACGGCTCGAACCTTTTAGTTTCAATGGGACTGAAAACGTACGCTCCACTGAATTCTGTGACGTTGGATTGAATCCGAAAAACATTTGCCGTCGTATAAATTTGCGAGTCGTTGCCATGAGCGTAATTGGCTTCAATGGAATGCTTCGCATTGAATCGCCATCGCGCCGTTGCCAGGAATGTCCCGGACTTGGTCGGGCTTTGCACGATACCGTTTCCGCTGGTTTGCTTGGCCAACACTCCTGCGAAGTTTAAACTTACATCAAGGCGCCCGCCCTCCTGGCCAAAACCGGTCGAGACTGTTAAAACCAGTGCGGCAACCGTCAAACCAACTTTCTTGAACATCTATCTCCTTATCTCTATTCGACTCCGCAATATTGAGACGGAGTGTCGCGATGCTGCTACTAAAGTTGGATGGCCTTCGCCTCGTGTACTGCCGGAATTTTTTTGAGTTCCAGAAGAACTGCTTGAGTGACCGGACTGTCCACGTGGACGACTGCGATAGCTTCGGCCGGAGTGTTTGGCTTCAGATCGGCAGTCCGGCGCCCAAGCGAGAAATTGGCGATGTTGATATTGTGCGCGCCCAGTACCGTACCCACTTTGCCGATCACTCCGGGCACGTCCTGATTCCGCATGTAGATTAAATTCGGCTCCAACGGAGCTTCCACATCAATTCCGTCCACGTGCAATAGCCGCGGTTTGTTTTCTCTAAGAACAGCGCCCTTGACAACATGTTCCTCGTCTTTCGCGTCAATTTGGATGGAAAGCACGCTGCCTGCGCCTCCCTTGGAAGCCTTGGGTTTGAGTGTTTCTTCAACCCGCAATCCCCGCGATGCAGCTATAGTCGCAGCATTCACCAGATTCGCCTTCTCTTCGAGCGTGTCATTTAGGATTCCCTTGATGGCGGCATTGCGAATCAGTTCCGTCTTCCACTCCGCAATGTGTCCGCTATAACTCAGTGAAATCTTTTCCATGGCGCCGGTACTGATCTGCGCCAGGAAGGAACCTAACCGCTCGGCAAGGGCGATGTAAGGTTGCAACTCCTGATATTCTTCGTGCGAAACGGATGGAACGTTCACAGCATTTTGAATCACTCCATGCTTTAGATATTCTTTGACCTGCATGGCAATCTGCTGGCCGACCGCTTCTTGGGCTTCGTGAGTTGATCCGCCAATGTGCGGCGTGAGAATCACGTTATCCATAGACGTGAAGGCAGAATTCTTGAGCGGTTCTTCCGCAAAAACATCCAATGCTGCGGCGGCTACATGACCTTGCTTCAATGCCTCGGCAAGATCTGGCTCCCGAACCAGCTCTCCTCGGGCGCAGTTCACGATCCGCACGCCGCGCTTCATTTTCTTGATGGAATCGGCATTTATCATTCCGGTAGTCTGCGGGGTTAGACCGACGTGAAGGGTCAGATAGTCGGCGGAGGCGTAGAGTTCGTCCAAAGTCGCGATGCGAACAGAATTCTCTTTCGCAACCGCGGCAGAGACGTACGGATCGTGCCCCATTACCTCCATCCCAAAGACTCGCGCCCGCTTTGCCACTTCCATCCCGATCTTTCCCAAGCCAACAATTCCGATTGTTTTTCCGCGCAACTCTGAGCCTTGCAGGGATTTCTTCTCCCATTTTCCGGCGTGCATCAATTCATTGGCCCGGCAGGTAAAGCGGGCCATCGCGAGCATGACGCCAATTGTGTATTCAGCGACTGCCACGGCATTGGCGCCGGGCGTATTCATCACCGCAATGCCTTTGCGTGTCGCCGCTTCCAGTTCAATGTTGTCAACGCCAACGCCGGCACGCCCAACCACCCGGAGCTTGTGAGCATTAACCAGTAAAGCCGCATCAACTTGCACCGCCGAACGCACGATGAGAGCATCGGCGGACTCAAGCTGCGCCGCCAGATTTCCGTCCAGCTGCTCAGGGGTGATCACAGTCCAATCAGGCTCCCGCAAAAGATTTACAGCGGAGGCTGACATTTTTTCAGCAACGACAATTTTCATACTGGATGAGTTCCTTTATCTCAATAGTTAACTCGTAGTTGTGACTTGCCAATGTCGCACAGAGACGGGGCAGGATGCCAAACCTTACAAGAAAGTGACACACCCCTGACACCGGTTTCAAGTGGACCTTTTAAGCTTTTCTCTCGGAGCAATTGCGGCCATCACTCTCAAATTTGGAGAATATTTACGAAACTCGCTCCTGTTCTTTGATCATGCTTTCTGTAGTCGATCGCGGGTACGGATCCAAATATGCCTCCAAAAACCCGTGAAATGGGTGCCGGAGCTGTCGCGAATATATCGGCACCGGTGCCCGGCTGTGCCACCGGCCTGCGGCGCAGTGATGGGGAGAGCTCACTGCTTGCGCGCCCCTCCAAACACCTGGTTCGGATCCTGTTGCACCTGGGTATATCCCACAGGTATATCGAAAAGATATTTATCTATAGGCGCGCTGGAGTACTCGGTTACCTCGGTCTGCATCTCCATGAGGGAACCACTGGCCGATGAGGATTGCTGCGAAGAGTCGGTTGGTTGGGCTTCCGCATCCTGCGCGGGCTTCTTCTTTTTTCTCCCAAAACCTCCAAATACGCTACCCATTCCCTTGCTGATTGCGTCCTTAGTGCTAGTCGGAACTGACCCTTGATCGTCCGTTGGCTGTTGCGGAGGGGGCTGACTCGGCTGCGAGGTTGAGGCTTGATCTTGAGGAACTCCGGTAGCAGCCAATCCGAAACTGATGTTTTGCAATAGTGGCATTCCTTTGACGGTCGCCAGATTTTTTTGAAATTCCTGCATCGCCGGCCCCATCTGCGGATTCATCCCGATCATCCCTCCCATTGTGCCGGGGAGCCAGTCAAGTTGCTTCGCCATGCGCACGTAGAACTGTCTCATCTCGTCATACCCAGGAATGTTTGGCGCGATCCAGGCGTCCGAGTTCATTGTTATGGATGCGCTCTGCGCCTTCTGTTGAACCTTCGGGTCGGTGGACTCCATCAGCATTTCGATCTGCCACTTCACTTCCTTCGTTGGCAGGTCCAGGATCGTGCGCGTTGCGCCGGTTTCTTCGCTGTGAACCTTTGGCGTGATCTTAATGTTGGCAGCTTCTGGGTGTTTGGCGACTGCCTGCTCCTGCGCCTGTTTCGCTTGCTCCTGCGCTCTCTGGATGGCAGCCTTAAATTCGTCGAAGGTCATGGTGGAATAGGCTTTTTTGTTTGTGTCAATACTGATGAAGCGCTTGCCATCCAGATCAATGATCTGGACAGTTCCGTCGGAGTGTTCCGAGCGCATTCGATTGCCTTTCACCATGGTCGTAGTCAGCTGGGGTTCATTGATTTGACGCGCGCTCTTGCTGAAGACGCCCAGCGTTTTGGTCATCGTCATCAGGCTGCCGCCAGTCATCTTGCTCGATTGGGTGTATTTGAAATCAGCCTTTGAAACTCCAGCAACAACCAGTAAGATCGAAAACACCAGTCCCATATTTCTGCAAATACGCATGGCTCCTCCATGAGGCTGCACTTTTTAGAAAAAATCTATATGTTTTTTCCTACCGGGTTGCTCCCGCTTCAACTTTTGCGTTCTCATCCAAGCTGCGGGCAAAAACTTCCTGCGCAGCGCGGACCGAGGTTCCATACCGAACCGATTTGCCAGTGACGCTGGCCAGCACATGTTCAAGCGCAGCGAGAATTCCAACCGTGTCGAGATAATCGTAGTAACCAATGTGAGCGATGCGGAACAGCTTCCCTTTCATATCGCCCTGTCCGTTGGCAACGACCGCAGAAAAAGATTCCCTGAATGCCTTTACGATGGCACTTGAATCCACACCGGCAGGAGGGTCAATCGCCGTAAGCGCGGCCCCTGGAGCGGACGTGAACAGCTTTAACCCGAGTGCCTTGGCGCCGGCACGAGTCATTTCCGCGGCAAGCTCCGCATTGTCGATGAGTGCCTTTCGTCCGGCCACCAGGTCGCCTTCTCCCATCTGCCGGATGAAATCCAATGCCGCCCCCAAAGCCGCAAAGAGAGACGTCGCCGGGGTGTATGAAGACTCACCTTTGGCGGCAGCCTTGCGCTCCTTGCGGAAGTCGAAGTAGTAGCGAGGATTTTTCGCCGTCTCCATGCGCTTCCAGGCGCGCTCGCCAACGGCGCAGTATGCCAGCCCCGGCGGAATCATGAGCGCTTTTTGTGAGCCGCCGATGATTACGTCAATGCCCCAGCCGTCCACATCGAAGTGAGTTGTGCCTAGACCCGTAATGGCATCAACGACCAGGAGTGTGTCTCCGCCGCTATCGCGCACCAGCTTGGCGATGCCTTTGATATCGTGGCGCGCGCCTGTAGAACTCTCGGTTGCCTGAACGTACACTGCGCGGACATCCGGCGACAGCTTCTGCCGGATTTGATCCAGCGAAAACGTATCGCCATAGGGCACGCTGATGACTTCCACGTTGCATCCGAAAGCCTTGGCCAGATCGCGCCAGCGCTCGCCGAATTTGCCGGCAGTTAACACGAGAACCTTATCGCCGGGAGAAGTCAGGTTTGAAACTGAGCCTTCCATCACCCCCGTTCCGGAGCACGCCAATATGAGCACGTCGTTATTGGTTCCAATAAACTCTTTCATATCGGCCAACACGCGCGTGTACAGCGCCCGGAAGTCGGCGGTGCGGTGATGCATGGTGAATGAAGCCATCGCAGTCTGCGCGGCAGGCAGCAAAGGTGTCGGGCCAGGGGTAAAAAGGCGATTCTTCAGCAGCATTTTAGGAGTTCCCTTTCAGAGAAGATGCCTTCTAGTTTATCCCGGAAATCCCTTCTTGTGGATTGGTTTCTAGCATGGCTGCGGTGAGGCGTGGTTGCCGCTATAATTCCGTCCATGAGCTTAAGCGAACAAATTCAGAAGGACATTACTGATGCCATGAAGGCTCGCGATGAGCTGCGTCTCTCGACATTGCGCATGGTTAAGAGCGCCCTAAAGAATCGCGAAATTGAAAAAATGGCGCCGCTCGATGAAAAGGAAGCGCAGCAAATACTGAGCACTTTGATCAAGCAGCGCAAAGAATCGGTCGAGCAATTCTCGAAAGGCGGACGCCAAGAACTAGCTGACAAAGAAACCGCTGAAATCGCGATTATCGAAGCCTATATGCCGAAGTCCGCTGGCGAGGATCAAATTGTCGCTGGAGTGAAAGCGGTGATCGCTGAGATGGGGACCCCCACGATCAAAGACATGGGGACGGTGATGAAAAATGTGATGGCACGCTTCTCGGGCGCGGGCATTCGCGTGGACGGCAAGCAGGTCAGCGAAGCGGTAAGGCGCGAACTGGGCGGCTGATTCATTTGCTTCGCTGCAGTTCGCGGTACGCCTCACTCTTCGAGATTCCGCGCTCCTTCGCGACTTTCTTAAGAGATGCCTTTTCATCCAGCTTTTCCTCGGCCATTATTTGTTCGACTCGCTTGCGGATGGTTACCACGACGCCTGCGGGAATAGCTTGTTGAGCGTCTTCAGCCCTTGCGATCAGCAAGGTAATTTCACCCTTTATTTCTTCGCGGGCGGTAAGAATATTCAAGAGCTCAGCAGCCGTTCCGCGCAAAAACTCTTCGTGAATTTTGGTTAGCTCGCGTGCAATTACAACATGCCGGTTCGCCCCTGAAACTTCTACGATGTCTTCGAGCGATTCTCTAATCCGATGCGGCGCTTCGTAAAAGACCTCAGTCTGCGAAGATGACTTGATGCCCTCCAGCATGTGTCGCCGCGCGCCACGTTTCGGCGGTAAAAATCCATGAAAGCGAAACGACTGGGTGGGTAGTCCGCTGGCCGCGATTGCAGTTAAAAATGCCGATGGGCCTGGAATGGGAATTACCGCAATGTGATGTTCGAGAGCGAGAGAGATTAACCGGAATCCGGGATCGGAAATTCCTGGCATGCCGCCGTCCGTCACCAATGCGATTCGCGTGCCCTGTTCCAACTTCCGCACCAACTCCGCTGCCCGCGCGGATTCGTTATGCTCGTGATAGCTCGTCACACGCTGATGTGATTGCGTAATGGTTTAGCAGTTTCTGCGTATGGCGAGTATCTTCACATGCAATCAAATCTACTTCCCGAAGGACTTTCAAAGCACGCAGAGTGATGTCTTCCAGATTTCCGATCGGAGTTCCCACCACGTAAAGCGCTGGGCCGGGATTCAAAGCATGAGAACCGGCTGGCCGGGTCGCGCCTTCGCCAGGTTCGCCATCACCGCAACTGTCTTTCCTCGCATTCATGGTCGCGAGTTTACCCGAAAGTGATTGGAACCCGCCTCGAAATTGACGTAGCGGACGACAGCACATAAACTCAAATGACGGGTATTGCGTTTTAATTACTCTTCCATAGCCCATGCCACTTTACGAGTACGAGTGCAAAAAGTGCCACCACCGTTTCGAACGAATCCAAAAATTCTCGGACCCTTATGTGAAGAAGTGTCCGGATTGCGGCGCGGCCGTTGAGTTAGTGGTTTCCGCGCCGGCGATCCAGTTCAAGGGTGCGGGATGGTACGTAAACGACTACGCCAAGAAGCCGTCAGGGGCCTCTTCTTCCTCGAACGGAGAGTCCGGCTCAAAGTCAGACTCCGGCGCGAAAAGCGAGTCCGGTTCGAAGAGTGAGTCCGAGTCGAAAGCCGAATCGGAATCTAAATCGAAGAAGGAAGAGAAATCCAAGCAGGATTCTTCGGGCTCCAGCAGGAAGACCGAAAAGAAAGCTTCTTCCCGCGATAAATCTTAAGGCGTGCAGACTCCACGGTAACGGAAGTCTCATGCAACTTCAGTCCGCATTGTATCGCTGCTGGCTTTCCCACTTCGTTTCCGGAATATGGTCTTGAGATTTTCCCGCCATCGTTCATCAATCCCCACCAGCACCCAGTCAATCTTCGGAGAAAAATAATGCAACAACACGTCAGTTGCCGGGTGAATACGCAAGGCAGGCGCGACAAGAAACAATAATGGATCATGGCCAGAGAGCTCGGCACCGGTAAAATACCCGAATCGTGCGAAATCTCCCCGCGCATGGTGCCACGCGACTCTTGCCCAATAATCCAGACCTTGTAACGGGAGCTGGATGTCCTCGTCTGCCTTGAGTTCGACTACGGCAACGCGCCCTTCACGTGTGGTCGTAAGTACATCAATCATTGCGCGATCAGAGGCCGAAAAAGCTGGGACTTGCGAATACTGAATTTGCCCACCTAGTTCGCCATCCAGCGAGGCGAGATTCAGCACCGCCAAAGATTCCAGCCAGCGTTCCGGATGCATTCGCCACAGCGGATGATCCCGCGGGCCCTGCGGATGGCGAACTTCTCCAATACTTTTCACTAGCGTCGCGAAAAACGCTTGATTCGAATCGGTAAGGGTTCTTTCTCCCCGGCCCACGCCGAACACAATTTCCGTGGAACTACGAAAAGATACTGGGTCATGCGCGAGCCGTGCTCGTGCAAACTCTAATCCATGGCGGCGAAAGGCAATTTCCGCCGACGATAGAATTGCAATTTCAGCCTCAGGCATGAGATCGCGAATCCGCGCGATGGAATCCGCGAACCGTTCACGGGTTGCGTCCTCGTCGGCTGCGTGTACCATCCGCGTTGCAATATTGCCCCGATCCGAAACGTCTATTTCCATTAACTCGGCATCTCGTTCTTTCAGCTCGTACAGTTGCCATTTGGCGGCGTGTGGGTTCAGGTGCGCAATTCGCTCCTTAATCACCGCCGAACTTTTTTCTGGCACAAACAGCTTGAGGCCTTCTATGACCATTTTTCCCGCGCGCGTTTGGCGGCAGAGATCCAGCCACAAAATCCCGAAAGTCAGAGCGGCGTCAATGGATCCCTGAGTTTCCTGGGCATTCACACCGAACACAGCAAATGCGGATTGCCCTTTTTGTAATATGCCTCTGGTGTAAATCGGCCCGAACGAATGTTTCAGATCGGTTGAGGTGGTGAGTTGTGAAACGGTGAATCCCGGAAAGCGCCGTTGTAGCACCCGCTGAAGCAATCGCTGGTAGCCCAAACGCGACACTTTTCTTGCCGAAGGAGTGCGCCAATCGCGATTGCGGCAAATCTCAAGTTTAGTCGGCTTGGTTTGCCCCAGCTTCTGCACCTGAAGCCGCAACACTTCATTTTTGACCTCGGCATCAAGCACACGTCGCACAATGTTTCGCTCAGATGACCACATGTGCAACAGGCATTTGTGAGCCTCGCCAGATACAGAATACTTCGCTTGCGCCAGGTCAAAAATGACATCACCGTCTTCGACCACGACGGCGGTCTGCATTCCAAGGAGAAAGTCTTCCACTTCGCGAGCTAGAGATTCTGGATTCACGCCGCCATTGTTTCAATTCGGCGGAGGCCTTGTCTGTGACGAGTGACCACAAATCTTATAATTGCCGATTGCATTCACTGCTTGACACCTAAGAACCGTAATGAGTAACCCCGTATGGGATAATCTAGACATCAAGGGAGTCTTTCCCGGTAAGGCGGCATCCAATCAACGTGGATAAAAATAGATTCTTTTTCGAGCACTACGGGTTGACCGAGCGCTATCTTGAGAGCTATCTGGCCGCCGCATTATCGGCTGGTGGGGACTACGCCGACCTTTATTTTGAATATCTTTCATCCACCGCGTTGAGCATGGACGAATCCATGATCAAATCAGCATCTCAGGGAATTTCGGCTGGATGCGGCGTGCGTGTGATTTCCGGTGAGCGCACCGGTTACGCCTATACCGACGACCTCTCGCCAGAACGCATTCTACACGCGGCGCGGACAGCGGCCCTGATTGCGACCGGCCCCGCGAAAACGCCTGTTGTGGGCTTCCAGGAAAAGCCTGCCCGCAGTTTATATCCGATTACCCTTCCTTCCGTGGACGCCGAAATCTCCGCCAAGGTCGAACTCGTAATGCGCGCCGACAAGACTGCGCGAGCCTACGATCCGCGAATCAAAGAAGTTCGCTCCAGTTACATGGACGAGCTTCGCAACATTTTAGTTCTTGGCTCGGATGGCACTTTTGCTGAGGATACTCAGCCATTGGCGCGATTAAACGTATCGTGCATCGCAAAAACTGAAACCAATTCCGCCCGCGGGACCTCAGGCGGCGGAGGCCGCGTTGCTTTGGATTTCTTCTTCGGAGAAAAAACTCCTGAATACTTCGCCAAAGAGGCTTCCCGGCAAGCAATTCTGCAATTAGACGCGCGCGAGGCTCCGGCTGGTGAGATGGAAGTCGTTCTCGGCCCAGGATGGCCGGGAGTCCTGCTGCATGAGGCCGTGGGTCACGGGCTGGAAGCGGATTTCAATCGCAAACAGACTTCGGCATTCGCGGGCCTAATCGGCAGGCGCGTAGCCAGCGAAAAATGTACCGTCGTGGACAACGGAACCATGCCCGGCCGGCGCGGTTCGCTGAACGTGGACGACGAGGGGGAGCCAACGCAGAACACCGTTCTCATCGAGAATGGAATCCTCAAGGGATATCTCAGCGATAAGCTCTCGGCCCGGCTCTTGGGTGTTGCGGATACCGGTAATGGGCGGCGTGAAAGCTATGAACACATTCCCATGCCGCGCATGACCAACACTTACATGCTTGCCGGTGACGACGCTCCTGAAGACATTATTCGCTCTGTGAAACACGGCGTTTATGCTGTGAATTTCGGCGGAGGCCAGGTAGACATCACTAACGGTAAGTTCGTCTTTGCCGCGTCCGAAGCGTACATGATCGAGGATGGCCGGATTACTGCCCCGATCAAAGGCGCTACTTTGATCGGCAACGGCCCAGACGTGCTGACCCGAGTTTCAATGGTGGGGAACGATCTCAAGCTCGACGAAGGGGTCGGCACCTGCGGAAAAGATGGTCAGGCGGTCCCAGTTGGGGTTGGTATTCCAACCATCAAGATTGATCGCCTGACCGTAGGCGGAACTGCCAAAAAAGATGTCGGCGGATTCATGCAATAGTTTCTCCAAAACTGTCATTCCGAGTGGATTTGTTATTCCTGTTTTGATTGTCATCCCGAGCCGCCCGCAACCGCGCTTGCGCGGCGAGGACGTCTCGAGGAATCTGCTGTTGACCTTCTCTTCGGACTAAGGAACCAATGCCTACAACCGAACTAGAAACTAGAAACCCGAAACTCGAAACTGATCTTCGCAACCTCGCGCAGGACATCGTGGCCCGCGCCTTGGCCGGAGGCGCCACAGCCGCCGAATGTGTAATTCGCGAAGGCGATGAATTTTCGACCCTGGTTCGTCTCGGCCAGGTTGAGACCTTGAAAGAATCGGGATCGAAGTCCATCGGTGTGCGAGTATTTCACGGCAAGCGCGCTGCCAGCACTTACTCCAGCGACTTTTCCCGCGATGGACTGAATCGAATGTTGAGTTCTGCCCTCACGCTCGCCAAAATCACATCCGAAGATCCCTACTCTGGAATCCCCGAGCCGTCACAGCTTGGTTCATTGCCGGGCGACCTAGATTTGTATTCGGCTGACGTCTATTCGTTACCCGGCGAAGAAAGAATCAACTACGCTCGCCGCACTGAGAAGGCCGCGCTCGATTCTGATCCACGCATCAAGAATTCCGAAGGCGGCTCTTTCGACGCGGCGACCGGTCATAAGATTTTGGCAAATTCGCATGGTTTTGTTGGCGAATACAAACGCTCTTATTGTTCGATCGCAGCCATTCCCATTGCACAATCTGAAAATGGCGCGATGCAGCGCGATTACTGGTTTTCGGTTGCGAGAAGCTTGGGCCGTTTGGATTCTCCCGAACAAGTGGGCAAGATTGCTGCGCAGCGCACTCTGCGTAGGTTAGGCGCGAAGAAAGCAAAAACCTCTCAAGTACCAATCGTTTTCGATCCCATGGTCGCGACCTCGATCCTCGAACACATCTTTGAAGGAATCAACGGCGATTCGGTTTACCGCGGAGCCTCATTCTTGGCGGGCAAATTAGGACAGAAGATTGCAGGCGATCAAATTACCATAGTTGATGACGGAACGATTCCCGGCGGCTTTGGCACCAGTCCTTTTGATGGCGAGGGCGTCCCTACGAGACGTACCGTGGTCATCGAAAACGGTGTACTCAAGTCGTATCTCATGAATACTTACACCGCCAAGAAGCTGGGACTCGAAACCACGGCAAACGCTTCACGTGGACTCGCCGGCACTCCCGGTATCGGCCCGGGAAATTACTTTTTGCAGGCTGGCGAGAAAACTCCTCAGCAAATTATCTCGAACATCAAAGAAGGACTTTACGTGACGGAATTTCTCGGCCACGGAGCGAACCTTGTCACCGGCGACTATTCCCGCGGGGCTTCCGGGATGTGGATTTCCGGCGGTGAGTTGGCGTTTCCAGTCGAGGAAATCACCGTTGCCGGCAATCTAAAAGATCTTTTCTTTAACATCTCCGAAATCGCCAATGACCTCGAGTTTCGCGGCTCGGTGGCCTGCCCAACTATTCGCGTTGACGGCCTTACCGTAGGCGGAGAATAAGCTAGCCGATACGCAAGCGCGGGAATCCGTTCCGTTGGCATACCGGCCTCCAGCCGCCATTTTCTCCGCAAATTCCTTGGAAGATGAAGCGGCTATTGCGGCGGCTGAGTCGGTTGTGGCTCCGTCGTTGGGCTCGGCATCACCGACTCGATGTCTTTCCGAGGCGCTATATCGGGAACTTTGGGCATGTGCGTGACTTCTCCTCGTTCGGCGTCGTCTATGACGATTTGCGCGTGGTCCAAAAGCAGGCCGGTCGCACGATCCATTTCCACTCGCGATTTTTCGTAGGCAGCCATCGCCGATACAAGATTTGATTCTGCCGTCGTCAACGCCGACTGATTCTGCAGCACGAGGGTCGACGTCGAAGCGCCTAACGCCAGCTTCTTTTGCTCCGCGTCGAGGGTTTGCCGGGCATATTCCGCCGAGGCCCGTGCTGCTTCCACGGCAGCACGATTCTGCTGAAGCGAGAATTGTGCAACGCGCACTTCGATGCGAATCTGGTTTTCAATCTGTTGCAACCGCATCTGCGCCTGGCGAAATTCCAATTCCGCACGAACCTGGTCGGCTTGTGCGGCACGATTTCGAAGGGGAACATTCAGGGTCAGGCCCACGCCCTTATCTGGCGCTGCCGACGTAAACAAATTATCCAGCGCTGTGCCATAGCCGACGGCGCGCGAATTGGCGAACTGCGGAGGCAGCGCAGCAGGGTTAAGGCAAAAGGCACTGGCATTAGTGGCACTACAAGGCTGGGCGTTAGGGTTAATATCTCCTCCCAACCCTGATCCGCCGTAGTACGCGAAAAGATTCAGCGTGGGCCGCAATGCATTACGAACCGCCTTGTTACTAATATCCCGGCTCGTGAGGTCTATTTTTGATTCCGCGAGTTCGGCCCGGTGATTCAGCGCATCATTGATCAGATCCTGCGTAGGTATCACCGGTTCCTGCGCGGGCAGTTGAAGATCAGACGTAGGAATGACTTCCGCCTCCGCCAGCACTGGATCCACCAGCGTGCGACTAAGGGCGTTTTTCATCAGCAACTCTTGTTGCTCAAGGTTCGTCTGAGCCAGAATCAACCCCTGCTGGTCGGTCGCGACCGTGCTTTGTGCGCCCACCACCTGAATCGGCGCCATGCTCCCGATCTGTACCTGCTTCTGCGTGTCGGACATTGTCTTCTGAGCGAAGGCGAGGGCTTCTTGCTGTACTTTCACATTCTCGTAAGCGTAAACCAGGTTCCAATACATGTTTTCGATCTGATCCACCGTCGTGATGATTTGGAGGCGGAAAGCGACGTCAGAAATCTCCCGATTATTCTTTGCCAAACGGATAAATCGGGTGTTAGGCAGAAAACCAAAACCCTGAAGCAAAGGCTGCGTAAGCTTAAATTGGAAATTGGAACTCACAACCGGGCTTAAAGTGCTGAAAGGCTGATTGGTAGTTTCATGGGTATTATTGAACCCCACAGACATGACGGTGCCTGAGCGAAACCCCTGCAGATAGGTAATGTCCGCGGTCCCGGTATTGTTACTGAGAATGGGCACGCCGTTAAAAGCACTGGTGGAGAGAGAGTTGCCACGATCCATCTGGAAATTACCAGTAATGATTGGGTCGAAACTCGTGATGGGAGCGCCGACGCCGAGAGTCGAATTCACCAATCCGTTGGTTCCGGCGCCGATTCCGCCAGAAGCCGGGGCCGTGCCACCAGCACCTGAACCCACGGTGCCGCCCAATCCGCCGACTCCGCCCCCCGGGGTATTTTGCACGATTCCAGAATTCACGCCCAGGATGTTGGCTCCCGCCTTTGCCCGTAAAATATCGGTATCGGCGATGTTAAGGTTATAGCGCGCAATGGCGATGTCGAGATTGTTCTCTAGCGCCAGGGCGACAGCGTCATCCATCGAGAGCATGATCTTTCCATCGTGCATCAATTGATCAATGCGAGAAGTATTGGTGAGATTCGGCTCTTCGACGGCCCTTGACTCATAGGGCGCGAGAATGTTCGGGAATGAAGAGCGCGGCTTGGAATAATCTTTCATGACGAAGGAGTGAGCCTGTGGGGTGGCCGATGGCGCAGCGGGCATGGTTTGGGTGGTCGGCGCCGCATCTTGAGAAAAACCGCTCACTGAAAGAAGCCCGGAAAGAATAACTGCTGCGGCGAGCCGCGTTGAAATCAGACAAGACAAAGACATTCGATCATCTCCAAACATTGAGGCTGAAAATTGAAAATAAAGACTGCTTCTCCGTGGTCAAGCGTGTTACGTATAACACTGCGGTCAGGTTTCATTTATTGTCGGGCGTAACGGCAGAGCTTCATGATTGTAGAGTTCCAAAAATATGCGCCTCCGCCACAAAATGCTCGACATGCAGGGTAATCTGGAATGTCACAGTATAGCTGAACGGGCATCCGGTTCTAATATTGCAGCTTGCTCAAAGCTTAAAGATTCGTAGAACGTCTCCGAAGCTTCAAGATTTTATGGAGTCGCGTGTTCCTGCATGCGAAATCTGAAAGTAGTCCTTAGCTATGACGGCACCGATTTTTGCGGATGGCAGGTGCAGCCAGATTCCCCCAGCGTTCAAGGAATTTTGTCCTCGGCTATTGGACGAGTCACGGGCGAAAACGTTTTGCCGCAGGGATCCGGTCGAACCGATGCCGGCGTGCATGCGCTCGCCCAGGTCGCCTCCTTCTTCATCGCGTCGCCGATACCGACGGGAAATCTTTGCAAAGCGCTCAATGACGTTCTTCCAGCCTCAATTCGAGTGCTCGAGCTCACCGAACAACCCGCCGAATTTCATGCCCGAAAATCTGCTCAGGCGAAAACCTATCGGTACCGCATTTATCGAGATGCGATCTGCCCGCCGTTTTTGGCAAGGTACGTTTGGCATTATCCGTACCCGCTGGACGCCGACAAAATGAACCAGGTGGCCGCCTTCGTAATTGGCGAGCACGATTTCACATCGTTCGCCGCAGTTGATCCAGAGCGTTCACGCGAAAGCGGCTCGAACGTCCGCAGAATCTTTGCTTCAGATTGGAAGCAGGAAGGCGAAGAGTTAATTTATACCGTCCGCGGCAACGGATTTCTTCACCACATGGTGAGAAACTTGGTGGGCACATTTCTGCTTGCAGGGAAAGGAACCCTACAACCGGAAGACATCAGCCGAATTTTGCAGGCGCGCAACCGCTCGGAGGCAGGGGCGACGGCGCCAGCAAGCGGGTTGTATCTGGTGAGTGTTGAGTATTAGAAGGTGTTTGCGACGAAACCTTAGTAAACTCTGGGATGCGGCACCCAACCTAGCGTGAAGGCCACCGAACTTATTTACGACTGGAATCAGGTTCATCCAGAAGCCTTGTCCAATTCCCGCCCGATCCTTCTGAATGATGAAAGTTTGCGCGACGGCCTGCAATCCCCTTCGGTTCGCGATCCTTCAATCCAAGAAAAAATCCACATTTTGCATTTGATGGAGGCCTTGGGAATCAATTCCCTCGATCTTGGCCTGCCGGGCGCTGGAGAACGTGCGGTCGAACACGTGGAAGCGCTGGCGCGAGAAATCGTTCAGCAGAAGATGCGAATCCGCGCCAATTGCGCAGCTCGAACCCACGAGAATGACATTCGTCCCATTGCCGAGATCGTGCAGCGGACGGGCCTGCACATTGAAGCGGCGACGTTTATTGGGTCCAGCCCGATCCGTCGCTATACCGAGGGATGGACTGAAGATTTTCTGCTTCAAACGACCGAAAATGCGCTGAAATACGCTCTATCTCTTGGTTTGGATGTGATGTATGTGACCGAAGACACTTCACGATGCGACCCGGCGATGGTGAAACGTCTTTATTCGGCTGCTATTAATTTCGGGGCACGCGCAATTGTGATTTGCGATACCGCCGGTCATTCCACTCCGGCCGGTGCATTCGCGCTCGTTCGGTTCGTTATTGACGACGTTGTGAAGCCTTCGGGGGAAGCCGTCCGCGTGGAGTGGCATGGCCATTGCGATCGCGGATTCGCAGTCGCCAATTCGGTGTCTGCCTTGATGGCTGGCGCGGATTGCGTTCACGCTTGCGCGTTGGGCATTGGAGAGCGCGTGGGTAACACGCAAATGGATTTGATGCTGGTGAATCTTAAACTGATGGGAATTTCTCCGTGGGCGGATCAAGACCTGACTAAGCTGAAAGAATATTGCGAGTCCGTGTCGAAGGCGACTGGCGTGCGCATTCCGCCGAACTATCCTGTGGTGGGGGAAGATGCATTTCGTACCGCAACCGGAGTTCATGCATCCGCGGTGATTAAGGCTTACAAAAAGAATGATGTCGAATTGGCCAATGCAGTTTATTCAGGCGTGCCGTCGCACGTATTTGGCATGGAACAAGTCATTGACGTGGGACCGATGAGCGGAAAATCGAACGTACTTTTTTGGCTGGAGCGGCGCGGATTGAATTGTTCCGACGAAGTCGTTGACAATATCTATAAGCGAGCGAAGGCGTCGGATCATACGTTGACCGAGACCGAAATTATGGAGTGTGTGGAAGTCGCAAAATCCTAATGTTCCTGTCATGCTGAGCGAATGAGACCCTCCGCTTGCGGAAGGCCTCCGAGTCGAAGCATCCCTATCAGTTCTCATTGACGTCCAAGCCGGAGCAGGGATCCTTCGACTCGGTTCTTCTTCGCTAGCGAAGAAGAACAATCGCTCAGGAGGACAAATCTTGTCAGACGAACTATCCTTTACACTACTTTCTTTCCTGCGGAGGTCCGATTGCTCCGATTCTTCTTTCTCTTGACGCTGTTTTCCACTCCACTCCTGGCACAAAAGCATCCTTTCACCTTTGAAGACATGATGGCGCTCAAGCGCGTCGAAGAGCCGGAACCGTCTCCCGACGGCAAACGGGTTTTGTTCGCCGCCCAGGATGTTGATCTGAAGGCAAACACTATCACGGCTCATATCTGGATCGTTCCACTTGCGGGCGGGAAAGAGCGCGAAATCATCGCTGATCAGGATGCAAGCCGTCCGCGCTGGGCGCCCGACGGCAAGCGCTTTGCATTTGTCTCGACAAAAGAAGGCGGATCGCAAATTTGGATTGCCGACTTCGATGGCACTAGCGGAACGGTGACAGCCACGCACAGGCTGACTTCGATTGCGACCGAAGCGAGCGGAGAACTGTGGTCGCCGGATGGAAAGAACATTCTTTTTGTGTCGAATGTCTATCCTGAGTGCGACGGGTCGCCTTCTGAGGAAGAGGCCTGCAATGCGAAGAAGCTGGAAGAGGTGAAGAACTCCAAAGTCAAGGCGCAGATTTTCAGCCACTTACTCTATCGCCATTGGAACGCATACAAAGAAGGCAAGCGCAGTCATCTCTTTGTGGTTGAGGTTCCGCGCAGTGCGGGAGGCATAACAATTATTACTCATATCCTCACACCCCCGCACGATCTCACCCCCGGCGACTTCGACGCGCCGCCATTCAGCCTCGGCGGGCAGGACAACTATGGGTTCTCGCCGGATGGTCAGGAGATTTGCTACACGTCGAATCACGATCCAGTCCCAGGGATTTCGACGAACAATGATTTGTGGATTGTTTCGGTGAACGGAGGACACGCCAAGAACATAACCGCCGACAATCCTGCCAGCGACTCGACCCCTCTCTACTCGCCGGATGGAAAGTACATCGCGTATCGCGCGCAACAGCGTCCGGGATATGAGAGCGATCGGTTTCGGTTGATGCTGTACGACCGGCAGACCGGGCAGAAGAGGGATCTTATCCCGGACTGGTTTGGAGGATGGGTAGGTAGCTTTGCATGGGCGCCACAATGGGCGCTTGGTGCCTGGGAAATCTACACGTCGGTTGAAGAAGAGGGATCGACGATGATCTATCGCGTCTGGTTCAATCATCGAGAACCGGTAAAACTATCTCCTGGGCAAAAGGGCGTGGCGATAACTGGGGCACTCGAGCACTCAACTTTGGAGAGAGTCACGCGTGGGTATGACGACGACCTGGCTGTTGCCGCAAACGGGCAGACGCTGTTATTCACGCGCATGTCCGTTCAGAGGCCTTCTGAGATACAAGAACTGGCGTCACACCCGACTAAATTCGATTTCAACAATCTTCCGAAAGGCAATCAGCTCACGCACATCAACGATTCCGTGCTCTCCTCAATCTCCATGTCGCCGGTCGAATCATTCTGGTTCACTGGCGCTCATGGCGACAAAGTCGAGGGCTTCTTGGTCAAGCCGCCGAACTTCGATCCCAACAAAAAATATCCCGTGAAGTTTCTCATCCACGGCGGACCTGAGGGCGCTTGGGGAGACGACTGGAGCTATCGCTGGAATCCCGAACTATTCGCCGCCAGCGGGTACGTCGTGATCATGATCAACTTCCACGGCTCGACTGGATACGGACAGAAGTTCATTGACGCGATCAATGGCGATTGGGGCGGCGCGCCTTTTGAAGACTTAATGAAAGGCCTCGACTACGCCGAGCAGCACTATCCGTTTATAGATAAAAACCGCGAGTGCGCGCTGGGCGCCAGCTACGGCGGATACATGGCCGACTGGATTCTCGGCCATACCAATCGCTTCAAGTGCATCGTGACGCACGACGGCATGTTCAATACCGAATCCGCGTGGGGAACAACGGAAGAATTATGGTTCAACGAATGGGAGTTCAAGGGAACTCCGTACACCAACCGCGAATTGTATCGCAAATGGTCTCCACACCTGTTTGCGGCGAATTTCAAAACTCCGACGCTGGTGATACACAGCCGGCTTGATTACCGGCTCGATGTTTCGCAAGGGTTCGATCTGTTTACAACCTTGCAGCGGTTGGGAGTTCCTTCAAAAATGCTCTACTTCCCCGACGAAGGCCATTTCGTGCTCAAGCCGCAAAATAGCCAGCTTTGGTACAAGACCGTGAATGACTGGGTTGATCAATGGGTAGGGAAGTGACCGCTTTTCGCCGGGCTTTTGCCCGCCACGCCGAACGATGACCTCTGGGCCTGCGCTAGCGGAACCCTCTATAATATTCGGCTATGGCGACCACAGCCGATGTCTCGCTGGCCACCCGCGCTAAGTATGAACCTGTGATCGGGCTGGAGGTTCACGTCCAGCTTTTGACGGCGACCAAGATTTTTTGTTCCTGCTCCACGAAATTTGGGCATCCTCCCAATACCAATGTTTGCCCCGTTTGTCTTGGCCTGCCAGGGGCGCTGCCGGTCCTCAACCGCAAGGCAGTAGAGTTCGCAACGCTTGCGGCAATGGCTATCAACTGCCGCATCAATGAGACTTCGATCTTTGCGCGGAAGAATTATTTCTATCCCGACTTGCCCAAGGGATATCAGATTTCGCAGTACGACAAGCCTCTCGCCGAGCACGGATGGATCAATATTGCGACCCCCTCGGGCCAGAAAAAAATTGGCATCACTCGGCTCCATCTCGAAGAAGACGCGGGCAAGAGCCTGCACGAAGATTTTGCGGGGTCCTCCGAAACCACGGCGATTGACCTAAACCGCAGCGGAGTTCCGCTGATTGAAATTGTCAGCGAGCCTGACATTGCGTCTCCCGAAGAAGCTTACGAATATCTCACCCGCCTGAAGGAAATTATCCTTTATACGGGCGTCAGCGACTGCAACATGGAAGAGGGATCATTGCGCTGCGACGCCAATATCAGCGTGCGTCCGCGCGGACAGAAAGAATTTGGCACCAAGACCGAAGTCAAAAATGTAAATTCTTTCCGCTTCATTCGCGAAGCGCTGGAATATGAAATTGCCCGCCATATTGAAGTGATTGAGTCCGGTGGAAAGATCACGCAGGAAACTCGCCTTTATAACTCAAGCGAAGGCAAAACTTACGGAATGCGATCCAAAGAGCAGGCACATGACTATCGTTATTTTCCCGAGCCAGACCTGCTTCCGCTGGTCGTGGACGAGAAGTGGCGATCCGAAATTCTCAAGACTTTGCCGGAACTTCCCGAAGCGCGGCGCAAACGCATGGTCGCGGATTACGGCATCAGCGAGCAAGACGCTGGTGTGTTGACTGTGTCCCGAACTCTCGCCGACCAGTTTGAAGAGGCAGCGAAGGCGGCGAAGAATCCCAAGCGCGTGGCTAATCTAGTCCAGAGCGAATTGATGGGCAGGCTAAAAGCCAGGGGATTGGAAATTGAGCGATCCCCGATTTCGATGAAAGGTGTCGCCGTTTCAGCGGATCTGGTCGAGAGCGGGGCGATTTCCGGGAAAATGCTGAAGGACCTCTACGATCTCTGCTTCGAGCGCTCGAAAGACTTCCCTCAGATTTACGAGGACGAAGGCAAGCCGGAACAGTCCCGCGATACCTCAGCGCTGGAGAAAATCATTGATGAAGTTATTGCGGCGAATCCAAAGCAGGTGGAACAGTATCGCGGCGGGAAAAAGACTGTCGCGGCGTTCTTTGTCGGCCAGGTCATGAAGGCCTCCAAAGGCCAGGCCAATCCCCAATTGGTCAATGAACTTTTGGCGAAGAGGCTGGAGAGCTAGTCACGAATAAGGTGGGCGGCGAATCCAAATTCGCCTGGGGGAACACTCGAGGGCTTGCTGTCCCGGCCCGGAGCTAAATCTCTTATCAGAACACTTTCATTCCCGCAATGACACAACTTGTCACTAACGAGACGGGTTGAGACACTGCTCGAGGAAGCGATCCCACATTCACCGTGCCGCAGCGCGCCACAACTTTGTGAATTTCAAAGGGTTTAAGAAACCAAACGGACTTTCCATACGTATATATAGGAAAGCCTGTAGATCGGCATTGAAATTGCATGCAACGTTCGTGGCGCTGACGGAGTCTAATAATTCAGAGTTGGTTGCGGTCGAAGTCGGAGGTGATGACGGCCATGAAAGATATGACGGAGAGATTCACGACAACAGAACTGACGGCGTTAAGAAACGATCTACTCCAGGGAGGGTTGATTGATTCCCGCGAGGCCGCCGAACTGGTCCAGGTGTTCCTCATGGGTAGAGGCTACGGCGTTTCGCCGCAGGCGGCAATGGATGCCGTCGGCAGAGTAGAAATGTCCGGGTGCGCCATGCCCGTGTTGCAGCTCGAACTCGAGAATCTGGCGCTAGTGATGTAATTTGTGCCAGGTCGAAGCGCTTTTATGAAATTCGATATCTGCGGGGAGTCTTCGTAACCAAGTAGTTCCCCGAAGGTGGTGTAGGACGAAGCCGGACCAACCAGTCCGGCTTTCCTCTTTTTAGCATTCGTTCTCGGATGGGGGTCTCGTTGCCGTTTTGGCCTATCCGCTTCTATAGCCCACACGCGTCAGTCTGCCCACGTTTGCACTCGCACAACATAGGCTGGTCCACTCTTGTGTTTTTGAAAGGGTGGGTACTACAACAGGGTCCTGAGGTCTCACGCGAATGGGAAGCCTAACGCGCTCACTCCACGCGAGTGCGGAGGTCTCTCCTGCCGTAATTTCGGGCGCTGCTAAATCTGGTCAAGTTAGTGGTGGCCGTCATGGCACCAGATTGGATCAGGAAAAGGTTCCGCCCTTCCCGGAAGCTTAGAAGTTCAGGCATTGCAGCGGTTAGTGCGGCAAGCCCCAGATCTGCTTTTCCGTGTGTCCGGAAGTTCACCATTTTCACGAGTCCTCCAGGATAGTCCGTGATCAGATTAAGCAAAAGCTCGGCTCCTCCGCATAGCCAAGCCGCGGCGGCTGCGCGCTTGTTGGTTCTCCAGAACAGGCCGCCCGCAGCGGCGAAGATTCCGATCGTGACGTAATCCGCTATCGCATGTCCTTCCGGAGAAACAACTTTCGGGAGTCTGCGAGTAATCGTGTCAGCAACGGCGTACAGCCTCGGCATTCTTTTATCTCCTGTTTACGTCCAGCACCGCGCCTTCGTCGCAAATCTCGCAGCGCCCCTATCTACTAGGAATCGAGGTTGGGGCTCGGGGAGACTTAAGCTGCGTCTTCCTCCGCATCCACAGCCTCAACCAGCGGCATGTTTACCAGATGTTCGCTAATAAACCAAACCTCCAACTCATTGGTTCGAAGAACATCACTGATCGCGAGATCGTTGGTACCGTCGTCGCCCAGCTTGTCGGCTCTTTTAGCCAGTTCACGGCATTCCCCGATTATGACTTGGTGGGCATCTATCAGCCGGGAGATCTGCACGGGTACCTCTTCGCGACCCCGCGGCGGTCTCTCGATTTTTGTTGTTTCGGCTACGTCGGCAGCCATCGCAAGACTCAGTCCGCCCAGCAATTGAATACGCTCAGCGATCGTGTCCACAATCTCTGCCTGCTCGTTATAATGTTTATCGAATAGCAAGTGAAGCTGATAGAACGTTGGTCCGGCCACCTGCCAATGGGACTTCTTGTAAAGGTCGCGCAATGTCATGGTGTCGGCAAGTAACTGGTTTAATTTTTCCGTCATTTCTAAACGAACGGGCTCTTCCAAATCCAATGGCAGAGCATGAGTGACGGTGCCGTACTTCTGGATTTCACGCGCTCTCTGATGAAGACGGGGCTGAGCATTTAATTTTGAGTGGTGGTTACCGGATGCAGCTTTTTTAGGCATGGGCGCTCCCTTTGATTCTGCTTTTCGAATAGCCCTATTGTATTCGTTTAGGATGCCAATGCAATGATCGGGGCGCGCAACCCTCCAGTGAATTGCGAAGAATCAGAAGCATTCCTCAAACGGGCATATCTCTTCAGCAAGAATCCAAATTATTGTCTATGATTGAAGGTTCCCTAAATAGATGGAGAAAACAGACGTGGCAGAGACCTACAAACTGGCGGAAAACCCTACCAGCAGCAATGGATCGGAAGTGCTCGAAACTCGCGAGTGGCTTGATTCTCTCGACTATGTATTGGCCAAAGGAGGCCCTGACCGCGCGGGACGTCTTTTGCAGCAGCTCTCGCTGCATGCACGCCGCGCTGCTGGAGTGAATCTCCCTTTCACCGCGACGACGCCGTATCAAAACACAATTCCGTTGCGGGATCAGCCGCCATTTCCCGGTAGTCAAGAGATGGAGAGGCGGATCAAGAGCCTGGTTCGTTGGAACGCCCTCGCCATGGTGGTACGTGCGAACAAGATGCAGGATGGCATCGGCGGGCACATTTCAACATTCGCTTCTGCTGCGACGTTGTATGAGGTCGCGTTCAATCATTTTTTGCGCGCTCGCACTGAAGATGGCGACCGCGACATCGTTTATTTTCAGGGACACGCGGCCCCGGGCATGTATTCGCGGGCCTTCCTCGAAGGGCGAATCTCGGCGCAGAAACTGGAAAACTTTCGCCGGGAATTGAAGCCCGGCGGCGGCCTGTCATCTTATCCGCATCCTTGGTTGATGCCGAATTTCTGGGAGTTTCCGACCGTCTCGATGGGATTGGGACCGATTCAGGCTATTTACCATGCCCGTTTCATTAAATATCTGGAAAATCGTGGACTGAAGGAATCCACCGGGGGCAAGGTTTGGGCATTTCTAGGCGATGGAGAGATGGACGAGCCCGAATCCTTGGGTTCGATTACGCTGGCTTCCCGGGAGCGCCTCGATAATCTGATCTTCGTGGTGAATTGTAACTTGCAACGTCTCGACGGCCCGGTTCGGGGTAATGGGAAAATCATTCAGGAGCTTGAGGCAATTTTCCGCGGCGCAGGCTGGAATGTGATCAAAGCAATCTGGGGAACAGACTGGGATAACCTCATCCAAAACGATCGCGATGGACTGCTGGTTAGGCGGTTGGGCGAAATCAGCGACGGTCAATATCAGAAATATTTTGTCGAGAGCGGCGCTTATTTCCGGCAAAATCTTTTCGGAAGCGATCCCCGCCTGCTGAAAATGGTCGAACATCTTTCGGACGAGCAACTCTCCCGGATGCGATTGGGCGGACATGACCCGATTAAGGTCCATGCAGCCTACAGGGCGGCGGTGGACTACAAGGGAGCGCCAACGATTGTTTTGGCTAAGACCATTAAGGGCTACGGCCTCGGCGAGGCCGGGGAAGGCAAGAACATCACCCATCAGCAAAAGAAGCTGAATGATGACGAGCTTCGCATCTTCCGGTCACGGTTCGGAATTCCGATTCCTGACGCCGAATTGCACGACGCGCCGTTTTATCGGCCCGCCGATGACAGCCCTGAAATTCAATACATGCAGGAACGGCGCAAGCAGCTTGGTGGATACCTGCCGGAGAGGAAGGTTCGCGCCAAGCCTTTGGCTCCGGTTTCGGAAGCGCACTTTGAGGAATTTTATAAAGGGACGGACGGCCGCGAAGCTTCGACGACGATGGTCTTTGTGCGGCTGCTTTCCAAACTGCTGCGCGACCCCGATATCGGGAAGCTGATTGTCCCGATTATTCCAGACGAAGCGCGCACGTTTGGCATGGAAGCGCTATTCCGCCAGGTCGGCATTTATTCCAGCGTTGGGCAGCTTTACGAGCCGGTGGATATGGCCACCCTGCTCTATTACAAGGAAGCAAAAGACGGGCAGATCCTGGAAGAAGGCATCACGGAAGCCGGTTCGATGTGCTCGTTTATCGCCGCTGGAACCGCGTACGCCAATCACGGGATCAACACGATCCCGTTTTTTATTTACTACTCCATGTTCGGATTTCAGCGCATTGGCGATCTAATTTGGGCTGCCGCCGACATGCGTACGCGCGGATTTCTGGTTGGTGGAACCGCAGGCCGGACCACGTTGGCCGGGGAAGGTTTGCAACATCAGGACGGGCACAGCCACGTTCTAGCGCTGTCGGTCCCGAATCTTCTGGCCTTCGATCCTGCATTCGCCTACGAGATTGCCGTCATCATTCAAGATGGGATTAAGCGCATGTATGTGGATCAGGAGTCAATTTTTTACTATCTGACCGTTACCAACGAACCGTTGCCGATGCCAGCAATGCCCGCCGGTAAAGAGGTGCGCAAAGGTATCCTGAAGGGTTTGTACCGCTTCAAGACTTCAGAAAAGAAGGATGCGAAGCTGCGGGCTCAACTTTTCGGCAGCGGTACCATTATGTACGAAGTGCTAAAGGCGCAGCAGATTCTCGAAGAGAAGTACGGCGTCGCCGCCGATGTGTGGAGCGTCACCAGTTATAAGGAGCTTTACCGCGACGGCAATGATTGCGAGCGTTGGAACCTGTTGCACCCTGGAGAAAAACCACGCGTGCCCTTTGTCACACAATGCTTGAAGGATGCACCCGGGGTGCTGGTGGCAGCATCGGATTACATGAAAGTGTTGCCAGAGGCAATCGCGCAATGGATGCCGCGGCCGCTGGTCGCATTGGGGACGGATGGCTTCGGCCGAAGTGAGAATCGGGCCGCGCTACGGGACTTTTTTGAAGTGGACGCAAAGCACATCGTCCTGGCCACGCTAAACGCTTTGGTGAAGGATAAGCAAATCAAAGCTGATACGCTGCAAAGCGCCATTAAAGAGCTTGGCATCAACCCAGAGAAACTAAATCCTGCAATCAGCTAATAGGGAGTTTCAGCTAAGTGACAGAATTCAAATTGCCGGAACTCGGTGAAAACGTTCATCAGGGCGATCTCGTCCGTTTAATGATCTCGCCCGGCGCGAACGTTACCGAGGGCCAGGCTGTGATGGAACTCGAAACTGACAAGGCCGTGGTTGAAGTTCCCTCATCGTTGACTGGGACGGTGAAAGAAGTTCGCGTCAAGGAAGGCGAGAAGGTCAAGGTCGGACAGGTTATCTTCACCGTGGAGAACGGTGCCAAAGGAAAGTCGCAGCCAGCCGCCGAGAATGATGAGAAGAAAGCGACGGCGGTAAAGGACAAGACCAACGGAGCGAAATCGGAGAAGAGTGTCGCTTCTCCGAAGGCCGCAGGCTCGGAGAATAGTTCCCCAATAATCGCATCGCCTACACCTAAGAAATCTTCTGAAGCTTCTTCGTCTGTAGAACCGGCCAAGTCTGATGCAACGGGTCAGGTTTCCTCATCTGCCCCGAGCGGCGCTTCCGAATTTAAACTTCCGGAATTGGGGGAAAACATAGCTCAGGGCGATTTGGTTCGGTTAATGATTGCGCCCGGCGACACCGTCTCTCAAGGACAGCCGATCATGGAGTTGGAAACGGACAAAGCTGTCATCGAGGTTCCGTCATCGGTAACGGGAGTGGTTAAAGACATTCGAGTTGAGCAAGGTGAGAAAGTCAAAGTTGGCCAGGTGATTTTTACCCTGCAAGGCGGATCGTCCGCTGCGCCCGCAGCTTCGAAACATGCGCCGGTCGAGCACGCGTCGGAACAACACGGAGCACGGTTGTCGTTTCAGGCGGCGATTGAGGCCGAGGGGAAAACCGAGGAAGAAGTTCTTCTTCCAGATCCTCCGCAAACGCGGCCTGCGGATTTCAGCATGCCGGCACAGCTGGGCAAAGTTGCCGGCACCGAGCATCGCGATCCCATTCCAGCGGCTCCGCATGTCCGGCGACTGGCACGGGAACTTGGTCTCGACGTTCATGAGGTGAAAGGGACAGGGCCGGGCGGGCGGATCAGCGAGGACGATGTAAAGGCATACTCGAAAGCGATGCTTACTGCGATGGCGGCGCAGGCGCCGCAGACTGGGCTTCCCCACCCAAAGCTGCCGGATTTTTCAAAATGGGGCAAGGTCGAACGGGTTTCGATGCGAGGCGTACGCCGCAAAACAGCGGAACATCTGTGGCAGGC
Organism: uncultured Acidobacteriaceae bacterium; assembly: GCA_963720075.1. GTDB lineage: Bacteria > Acidobacteriota > Terriglobia > Terriglobales > Acidobacteriaceae > PALSA-188. The sequence continues at coordinate 186,214 of CAVREG010000005.1, forward strand.
CTGGAACACGATTCCGCACGTGACCCAGCAGGACAAAGCTGACATTACGGAGCTCGAACAACTACGGGCCCGCTTTGCGCCGAAAGCCCAGGAAGCCGGCGGCAAGATGACGGTCACGGCAATCGCTCTCAAGGTCTGTGCTTCCGCACTGAAAGTGTTTCCGCAATTTAATGCCAGCATTGATATGGGAACTGAAGAAATTGTTTACAAGCAGTACATCCATATCGGCGTGGCGGTGGATACTGACCGGGGACTGCTGGTTCCTGTGATTCACGACGTGGATAAGAAAAATATTGTTGAGCTCGCCGCCGAGCTGACCCAGATTTCAAAAAAGGCTAAAGAGAAGAAATTGACGGCAGACGAAATGTCGGGCGGCACTTTCACGATCACGAATCTTGGCGGAATCGGCGGCACCGGATTTTCGCCAATCGTGAATTTTCCCGAGGTTGCAATCCTTGGGCTCTCTCGCTCCAGCATGGAGCCGGTGTGGATGAACGGAAAATTCGAACCGCGGCAGGTGATTCCGCTCTCGCTTTCGTATGACCATCGCCTGATTGACGGCGCCGATGCGGCGCGGTTCTTGCGCTGGATCGCGGAGGCATTCGAACAGCCGTTCCTGCTCTCGGTTCAGGGATGAAGAAACATAGAACTACGAAAGCACGCAAAGGAAACCAGAAATCAAGAACTGAATTCTTCTCTCCGTGACTCTGTGTCCTCTGTGGTTAGAGCCTTTGATATCCAATGACCGAAACGTCAAACATAAATATTGCTGTGGTCGGCGCAGGCCCAGGTGGATACGCTGCCGCCTTCCTCGCCGCCGATCTTGGAATGAAGGTCACACTGATTGATCAGGAAATCAACCCTGGCGGCGTTTGCCTCTATCGCGGCTGCATTCCTTCCAAATCTTTGCTGCACGTCGCGAAACTAATTGACGAATCCCGGCACGCCAAGAATTGGGGCATCGAGTTTGGCGAACCTAAAATTGATCTAGCACGATTGCGCTCGTGGAAAGAGGGAGTGGTTAAGAAGCTGACGGGCGGCTTGGGACAGCTTTCGAAGCAGCGCGCTGTTACGTACATCCAAGGTAAGGCCGCCTTCGAGAACTCCGCTACTTTGCGAGTCACTAAAGCGGATGGCAGCGAACAGGCTCTGAGCTTCGACCGCATCATCATCGCAACAGGTTCGCGGCCATCGGTAATCCCAACCCTCAAACTCGATACCCCGCGAATGATGGACTCGACCAGCGCTTTGGACATCCAGGAAGTGCCGAAGAACTTACTGGTTATCGGCGGCGGATACATCGGCCTTGAACTGGGCAGCGTGTATGCCGCACTTGGTTCAAAAGTCTCTGTCGTCGAGATGACGGCGGGGCTATTGCCGGGAGCCGACCGCGATCTGGTGCTTCCGCTTCACAAGCGAATAGAAAAATCCTTTGAGGCGATTTTGCTGAACACGACAGTCACTGCGGTTAAAGAAGAAGCCAACGGAATCCGCGTCAGTTTTGACGGCGCTGACGTGAACGAGCGAGAGAAGGTTTTCGAGAAGGTCCTGGTCTCGGTGGGACGAAGGCCGAACTCCGAAATTCCTTGTCTTGACAAGACTGGTGTCAAAGTCAGCCAGCGCGGCTTCATCCAGGTCAACAAGCAATTGCAGACTGACGATCCTGCCATCTATGCGATTGGAGACGTTGTCGGCGAACCCATGCTGGCTCACAAGGCTACGCATGAAGGGCGCACTGCCGTCGAGGCCATCGCGGGACACAAAGTCGCATTCGAGCCAAACGCTATTCCCGCAGTGGTATTTACCGATCCAGAAATCGCGTGGTGTGGTTTGACTGAAACTCAAGCGAAGAAAGATGGGCGGGAAGTCAAAGTTGCGAAATTTCCCTGGGCTGCCTCGGGCCGAGCCATGACTATTGACCGCACAGAAGGCATGACCAAGCTTCTCATTGATCCTGAAAGCGAACGTGTGCTCGGAGTCGGTATCGTCGGCGCAGGCGCGGGAGAACTGATCGCCGAAGGAGTGCTGGCGATCGAGATGGGAACTCTGGCGAAAGACATGGCGCTGACTATCCATCCTCATCCGACTCTCTCAGAGACGCTGATGAATGCAGCGGAAGTCTTCTTCGGAACCAGCACCGACATTTATCGGCCAAAGCGGTAATTGGGGTACAACCTCTCACCGATATAGAGAGAGGCGCCTTGGCTTCGAAAGCCCCAACCGGTCGTGTCTTAAATAGCACAGTGTTTAAGACACTATTGCCCCTTCTGTTGTAATCTATACTCATGGTATATACTATGCGCAGGAGAGGGATTTATGGCTAAGACTGGCCTAGCTAAGCTATTCCGCAATGGGAGCAGTCAAGCCGTTCGGCTGCCTCGTGAGTTTCGGTTTGAGGGCGACCAAGTACGTGTTCGGCGGGTTAGGGAGGGTGTTCTGCTGGAACCGGTTACCTCGGACGTTGCTAGTTGGTTTGAGAAGCTCGACCAGTTTAAGCCCGATCCCTTCATGCCCAAAGGTCGCCGCCAGCCGAAAGCGCCTAAACGAGGCATTCTTGATTGAACTTTCTCCTCGACACGAACGCTTGCATCGCCCTGATTAATGCCAAGCCGCAATCGGTGCGCACTCGATTTCAGAAAGTGACGAACTCGGGGGCGGAAGTGTTTGTATCCTCAATCACATCTTTTGAACTTTGGTATGGTGTCCACAAAAGCTCGCGCGAAAGATTTAATGCTGAGCGTCTTGAAGGATTTTTGGCGGGCCCAATCAGACTGCTGGCTTTTGAAGATGAGGACGCCAAAACTGCTGGATCGGTTCGAGCAAGCTTGGAAGTTTCTGGCAGGCCGATTGGAGCTTACGATTTATTGATTGCTGGGCAGGCGGTGCAACGCGGACTCACGCTCGTGACGGCAAACGTGGCGGAGTTCTCGCGGGTAAAGGGCCTGGCATGGCAGGATTGGGCGAAGTGAGTTGTCCCAAGTAATTTCGCCATGCCGCTTAACTCTCACTTTTCGTCTTGAAGTCCGGAGGCAGCGCGAAAAAACATGCCAGAACAATATTCACCGCCAGGCTGGCCGTCACGCTGACCCACGCCAGCGCTACACATCCAAGGTAGGGCAGAGGGCCGAAGGCAAACTGGCGTGTGATCCGCTCTATGGCCTTGACATCCACATCGTGCGCCAACAAATGCCGCTTAGGTGAAGTGGCGTAGCGCCATAGCAGATTATAGAAAATAGCGATGCAGAAAAAAGTTCCATTGAAGAAAATTGCCGCGAGCCGCTGATCGGCCTGACCGAGATGCATCGCCAGCACTGCCGTGGGATACGGAACGAAGGTCACTCCCAATAGCAACAGCAGATTCAAGAGCAACAGGCCGTTATCGCAACGCCGGATGTGCGTGAAAAGCCGGTGGTGGTTAATCCACATGATTCCTATAAACGCGAAGCTGATCACAAACGAAATATAGGATGGCCACTGCCTCCAGAGGTGTGGGCCTAGCGGCCCCGCTGACGGCATTGGCACTTTAATTTCTAGAATAAGCAGAGTGATCGCAATTGCGAATACTCCGTCGGAAAAAGCTTCGATGCGCGCAGTTTCGGTGGTCATGAAAGTTTTTTGTTGAGCACAACTAAGGCACCAAGGTACACGAAGGTCCTTTGTGGTTGATAATCATCTGAGTAGTGAATTGCAAATTGTCAGCTACCGGAGTTTCCCATGCGTGAAGTAGTCATCGTTTCCTCCGTCCGCACCCCCGTTGGACGCGCCTTCAAAGGCACACTGCGTGCCACCCGTCCCGACGAGCTCGCTGCCGTTGCGATAAAAGGCGCCCTCCAAGGCGCTCCGCAACTCGATGCAGAAGAAATTGAAGATGTAATCCTTGGCTGCGCGATGCCCGAAGCCGAGCAGGGGATGAACGTCGCCCGCATCGCCTCGCTGCGTGCGGGATTACCTGTCGAGATTTCCGCGATGACGATTAATCGCTTCTGCTCGTCCGGACTTCAGGCAATCGCAATGGCAGCCGAGCGGATCATGAGCGGTGGAGCGGAGGTCATTCTCGCGGGAGGGACGGAGTCCATGTCAATGATTCCGATGGGTGGGCACAAGATCGCGCCCAACCCCTGGCTGGTGGATAACTATCCCGACGCATATCTTTCGATGGGACTCACTGCGGAGCGGCTAGCGCAGCGGTTTGCCATCACGCGAGAGGTGGCCGATGAATTTTCTCTGCGGAGTCATCAGAAGGCGCTTGCCGCAATCCAAGCGGGAAGATTCGAAGACGAAACCGTCGCCGTGCCCGTGACCTTCACTACTCCCAATGGGTCGAAGCCAAAGCGCCAGGAAATCGTTTTTAAAACCGACGAAGGCCCTCGCGCCGACACGTCGCTCGAGGCCTTGCTTTCGCTCAAGCCCGCGTTTCACGCCAAGGGCACGGTGACTGCGGGCAATTCCTCGCAGATGTCCGACGGGGCCGCGGCCGCCATAGTGATGTCAGCGGAGCGCGCAAAGGCTCTGGGTATCAAGCCCCTAGCACGATACGTCGCGTTCGCTACGGCAGGGTACAAGCCGGAAGAAATGGGACTGGGGCCGGTTTTCGCAATTCCTAAAGCTCTAAAGCTTGCCGGACTCAAGCTTTCTGACATTGCCGTTATCGAATTGAACGAAGCCTTCGCCGCACAATCGCTAGCCGTGATCAAAGAAGCCGGACTCGATCCGGAGCGCGTCAACCCGAACGGCGGCGCGATTGCTTTGGGTCATCCCCTCGGATGTACCGGTGCGAAGCTGACGGCAACGATTATTCGCGAGCTCAAGCGCCGCAATGGACGTTATGGAATGGTCACGATGTGCGTGGGCGGCGGCATGGGGGCAGCGGGGATCTTCGAGAATTTGAGCTAAGCGAAGATCGAAGCACGATCGAAGACAATAAATTCAGGAGCGCGGATAGCACTTTAGAAAAGAGGCAAGCCCTACGTCCCGACCAGAACCGGGAACCAAGAACTGATATTATCCCTGCTCGCAATGCACCCCATCATTCTCAGCCTCCTACTTGGCCTCACTGCCGCTGGTGCGAACCTTTTTGGCGGTGCAATTATCGTCCAGAAGCATTGGGACCGTTCTTATCTAAGATATTTCATCGCCTTGGGCGCGGGCTTCATGCTGGCAACAGCCATTGTCGAGATTTTCCCGGAGAGCATTAAACTTGGAGGAAAAAATGCCGCATTTCTAGTTCTGCTCGGCTACCTAATCATCCATTTCTTCGAGCATGCTGTTACGCCGCACTTTCATTTCGGCGAGGAGACGCACGAACACGAATTTGTTCATGCCCACAAAGGCTATTCCGTCGTGATCGGATTGGTGATCCATACTTTCTTCGACGGAATCGCCATCGCGTCGGGCTTTTTGATCTCGAATTGGTTGGGATGGATAATCTTTATAGCCATTTTTCTCCACAAGATTCCCGAGGGTTTTACGGTGGCGTCCGTAATGCTCGCAAGTGGACAGAGCCGGAAAATTGCCTGGGGAGCATCCGCGTTACTGGGTGCCGCTACTTTTGCAGGGGTATTGACAATGGCGCTTTTGAAGAAAGACGTCAATTTCGGATTACCGCTCTCCGCCGGAGTCACAATCTATGTGGCGGCTTCAGACCTAATTCCAGAAGTGAATCGCGAGCCGGGGGTGAAAATGGCGCTGGTAGTATTTCTGGGCGTGGGATTCTTATTTCTTCTGGATCGCGTAGCCCACGTTCACTAGCGTCTCATTCGACCGTGTGTTTCGCTGTATATCCCTCGCGAGCGACCACTTGATATTTTACGTCCTTGCCTTTTTGATCCCGGATTTTTAACGGGCCACCGTTTTCGGCAACGACGTCAACTTTCAGCTTGCGATATGTGCCGTCCAATTTCGTGTTCGTAGGATGGTAAGTGATCGCATATTCATTCCGAATATCTCCGCTGATGTCACGGAAGGCGTCCACCATGTCTCCGACGAAGCGCGGCTGGTAAAATCTGCCGCCGGTCAGCTTCGCGAAGGTCTGCATTTCATTGTCGGCTTGGAGATAGTCAATCTCGCTGATGGGAATGCCCGCGCCATGAGGAGCGGCGCCACCCTGTGCTTCGTAATACTCACGCTCCAGCCATCCGATGCTGATGGCAAAAATCGTCACATCGTGAGTAGTCTTAACTTTCTTGGTAATTTCGTTCAAATTCAGCTTACTGAAGCTGTCAAAACCACTGCTGATCAAAATAATGTACTTGTGGCCGTCGATGCGATCCATCCGATCAAGTGTGTCATAGAGTGCGTCAAATAAATTGGTCTCGGAGAAACCGGGGATGCGTAACTGATTTAACGCGCCCATCACCTCCTGTTTATCCTGCGTAAAGTCCACCAGGGTATGGGGCTTCATGTCGTAATAAACCACCGCAACCCAGTCATCTTTTTTCAGTGTGTCCGCGAAGGCGTATGAGGCCTGAAGAGCATCAACCAAAAAACCGTAATCGGTGGACGCAAATTCGATCAGTAATACCGCGGTGATAGGTGTTTTTGAAACCGTGAAGTTGCTAATGGTCTGCGGAACGCCGTCTTCGTAAACCCGAAAGTTCTCCTCCTTCAGATTGGGAATGAACTGGCCGTCCTTGGTGGTAACCAGGGCATCAACATTGACGATGGGGACGTCCATATGGATGGAGTAATCTGGAATCCCTTCGACCTTCTTCGGCTTCTCGGGAGGAGGCGTAGGTGGCTCCTCAGGCTTTTTCGGTATGGCGTATGGCCCAGTCTCGTTCTGAGGGCCTCCCGCGGCCGGAGGTGGTTCTTGCTGCCGTTGACCATCTGTCTGAGCCGGTGATTGGTCCTGAGCTATGGCTCGGAAGGGCAGTACGGAAAGCAGGAATAAACCGAGCAGCAACACGAAGATGGGAGGACAACACTTGCGAAAGGAGCCACAGGCCTGCCTTCTGGGGTTAGAAAACATGTTACCTCTCAAAAGTCTTATGCTAGTATAGACGCACGGCTTCGCGAATGGGATGTTTGCGGGCTTTAGCTACTCCTCTCCTACCAGCAACATGATCGAAATGCGCGAAGTTTAACTTTGCAGGACCGGTTGGCGGTCCTCGGGGAAAAACTTTAATGAGACGAGCTATTCTCGCGTGCGCCTTGGTGTTTCTAACGGCACTTTGCTGGAGAAGCCAGGCGCAAATTCCCAAGTCCGTTCAAACGATTCCTGTAAGCCAGATTCACGCTGGGATGCATGGTGTTGCTTACACTGTCTTTCAAGGCACGCAGCCTGAGCCTATGGGCGTAGAAGTCCTTGGCGTTCTGAAAAATGCCAATGGCCCCAAAGGTGACATTATTCTAGTCCGGCTTTCGGGTACAAAAGCTGAATACGATGGAGTAGTTGCCGGAATGAGTGGCAGCCCAGTTTATTTCGGCGGAAAGTTAGCCGGGGCCCTGGCATTTCGTATCGGAGAGTTCTCAAAAGAGCCCATTGCCGGCGTAACCCCAATTTCAGAAATGCTTGAAATCAATGCCATGGATTCAAGCCCCATGCCGGGACCGATTGAGGCTAAGGCTGGACCTGAAACGCTCGGCAAGACCTCCGGACCAGGCAACGCGAACGCCCCCCTTACGAACTTCGCCAATTATTTGAAACCTATCGAGACCCCCTTGGTCTTTAGCGGTTTTTCAGAGGAAAGCGTCAAGCTCTTCGCGCCCCAGTTTGCAGCGGCGGGAATTGTACCCGTGATGGGAGTGGGATCAATCAGTGACGCTAAGCAGCCCGATCCGGTTGTGCCGGGTTCGGCCATCAGTGCGGTTCTAGTCCGCGGAGATATGGACATCACCGCGACTTGTACTGTGACTTATATTGACGCCGGGCATCTTCTGGCATGTGGTCACCCGCTCATGCAGTTCGGCATGGTTGATTTGCCAATGACCAAGGCGGAAGTTCTAGCGACCCTTCCCTCGCCGCTAAATGCGTTCAAGATCGTGAATGCCACCGAACCGGTTGGCGCCTTTGTACAGGACCGCCACAACGGAATCCTCGGCGAATTCGGTAAGAAACCTGACATGATTCCCGTGACCCTCTCCATTCACGGTGGAGTAGCTGCCAAGGAATTTCATTATGAAATTCTAAACAATGCTCGTCTGACTCCCGTAGCCATGATGGCCACGATTTTTAACGCGTTGCATGGCGTCAACGAATACGGAGACGAAACTACTTACCGCATGACAGGCGGAATAAGTGTGGACGGCTTCCCCCAAGTGGAGCTTCAGGATATGTTTTCAGCCGCCGATGGAAGCCAACCTGCCGCGGCGATGGCCTCGATGGCCGTTGGCGAACGCTTCGGGCGAATCTACGACAATCCTTATTCGATACCCGAGATTCGTGCCGTCCATCTCGATTTTGAAGTGTCCAATGAGCGGCGCTGGGCGCGGATTGAGAGTGCCCGAACACAAGGTATCGAGGCCCGTCCGGGAGACGACCTCCTTGTGGAGGTCATGCTACGTCCGTATCGCGGAGACGGCGTCGTAAAACACATTCCCATCCACATTCCATCTTCTACTTCGAAAGGCCCCCTCCGGGTATTAGTTAGCGATGGCGACACGCTCGACCGCCTGCATCGCGGCCTTTCGACATCGGGCTCCGGTCTGGACCTGGCTTCCACCATTGCACTCTTGAATAAAGAGCATGTAAACAACCGGGTCTACGTCTCGTTGCTGGAAGAGGATCCCGAAGTGATGGTTGCGGACAAAGTCATGCCAACTCTGCCCTTCTCAGTTATGAATGTCATGGAAGGTATGCGAGGGACGCAAGACATGGTGGTACTGGGCGAGTCTTCGGTGAACGAAGCTGCAACTGCCCCTCTCGACTACGTAGTTGCGGGCTCGCAAATCTTGACGATCAATGTTAAGTAACGGAAATTCGCTCGCCCCTTCCTAAGTGCCCAATAGCCCTCCTGCAATTAATTCGCGTCGTTTGTTCCACATGGTACCCTGATTTTTCCCGCATCGAAGGAGGTGTACCGGTGAGGACCCACGCCCACAACCTGATCATTTTCCCTGTTTTTCTGCTCATCACTGCTCTCTGCTTTGCGGAAGGCACGCGCACATGGGAACAATCCAAGTTCGGAGACTTTGAAAAAGGAACCGCTGACGGCGTGGCCATTCGAAGCAACGGAGGCCTCGAACTTGCGCCCGCATTTAAAGCTGTGATCACCATGCCCTCACCATATGTCTGGGCGATCGCGACGGACCGAGATGGAAAACTGTTTGCAGCGACCGGAACTCCCGCGCGAGTGTACAGAATCACACCAGATGGGAAGTCCACCGCCATCTTTCAGTCACAGGAATTGCAGGTGCAGGCGCTTGCCATTGGTGACGATGGCGCGGTATATGCCGCTACGAATCCAGATGGAAAGATTTATCGCATCGTGTCAGCGTCAGCAGCGGCAAGCCATAAAGAAGGCCGGAAGAACAACAAGCCACCGGAAGGCGATTCAACGTGGAGTTCGTCAGTCTTTTTTGATCCTGGCACTAAATATATCTGGGACCTCGTCTTCGATAAGAGCGGCAATTTGTATGCGGCTACCGGCGATCACGGAGAAATATTTCGAGTGACCCCCAGCGGCGATCACAGTGTTTTCTTCAAGAGCGATGAAACACACATCCGCGTGCTTGCCTTTGATCGCCAAGGAAACCTGATTGCCGGATCGGACGGCAGCGGATTGATTTACCGGATTTCTCCGAATGGCGAAGGATTCGTCCTTTACAGCGCACCGAAGAAAGAAATTACCGCGCTAGCGGTGGACGCAAGCGGAAACATCTACGCGGCCGGTGTCGGAGAGAAGACAAACACCCAAACTGCAACTCCCGTCTTATCGTTGTCTGCACCATCACAGTCGCCCGATTCAATGCAGCATAGCGCTGGCTCTGTACTTGGGTTTTCAATGGGCAGCACAATGCCCGCCGTACCTATGGCTGGTGGAAGCTTTCATTCCGGACTGAATGCCAGCGAAGGCTCCGAAATCTACCGGCTTTCTTCCGACGGTGTTCCGACGCGCATTTGGAGCTCGCCCGGGGACCTTGTGTACGCCCTCGTCCTCGGCCCTGAAGGAGAACTGCTGGCCGGCACCGGTAATCGCGGCCACATTTTCCAGATTAGCGGAGAGGATAAATTTACCGATCTGGTCACAGCCAGCGCCGGCCAAGTCACGGCGTTCGCGCATGCGCCGAATAACGGCCTCTATGCGTCGAGCAGCAATCTCGGCAAAATCTTTTTCCTTGGCGCATCTCCCAACCCGAGCGGCACCTACGTGAGCGACGTATTCGATGCGCACATTTTTTCGCAGTGGGGACGTGCCGAGGTGCGCGGAAAGGGGAATGTGGAGCTGTTTGCCCGCAGCGGTAACGTGGACAATCCCGACCGCAATTGGAGCCCGTGGAAGAAGGTCGAATGGCAAAAAGAGGCGGAACCCGGCGTTCCACCAGCGCGTTTCGTTCAATGGAAGGTCCAGCTGCACGCGGGAACTCCATCGCCTCGCCTGGAGAGCGTGACGATAAATTACTTGTCGAGGAATGTCGCGCCTGATTTCGAGGATGTCGCAGTTGAAGAAGGAGTGCGATACCAGCCAAGCGCAAAATCAACTGGAGATAGTGGAGGAAGCGTCTCGAATGGTTCGCAGCATACTGAGAGTCCACCTTCTCCTACCGATGATCGTGGCTCTATAGGAGTGAAATGGAGCGTCCACGACGACAATGACGACGACATGGTGTATTCCATTTATTATCGCGGCGAAGGCGAGGCTCGCTGGTTGCTGCTTAAAGATGATCTGACCGATAAATTTTATTCCTTCGATTCATCTCTCCTCCCCGATGGCGCATATACCGTCAAAGTGGTCGCATCCGATGCACCCTCCCATTCTCCCGGACAGGCGCTCACTGCGGAAAGGGAGAGTGAGCGCTTTGAAGTGGATACCACTCCGCCCCGAATCGAAGATCTTCGCGGGGTGGTGGAGGTCAATAATATCCACGTAACATTCCGTGCGGTTGACGGCTTTTCTCCAATTCAGAAGGCGGAGTACTCAGTGGACGCGGGCGATTGGCAGTTCATAGAACCTGTGGGGCAGATTTCGGATTCCAAAACGGAAAGTTACGATTTTGGCGCGGAACTTCAAGCTGCGAGCGGTCCGGGAAACAGGAACGGAATATCTACGGAACATGTTGTTGTAGTTCGCGCTTACGACCGCCATGGCAACATGGCGTCCGCCAAGACGGTGATTGGCGGGAAGTAGAGTCGTCGGGTTTTCTTTGCTCCTCACCGTCGAGCCTCGCTCGACGTCTGTCGCTACACGTTCCCTCTATATAATTCCCTTGAGCTGAGCTGACGGCCGCCCCATGCGCTTCGAACTCTTCATCGCTACTCGTTACTTGCGCGCAAAGCGGCGTCAGGCATTCATTGGCGTGATCACGGGAATTTCAATTCTCGGTGTTGCTGCGGGAGTTGCTTCGCTGATCATCGCGCTTGCAATTAATAACGGCTTTCGACAGGACCTTCAGGATCGTTTACTCGAAACTACTTCACACATAACGCTGCTGCGAGTGCAGGACGACGGAATCAAGGACTGGCGAGTATTGCTCGATCGTCTGTCGCACCAACCTCACGTGATCGCAGCCGCGCCAACTATTTACGAGGAAGTAATGATCTCGCGCGGTCCGCGGGCGGGGGGTACGATTCTCAAAGGGATGATCCCGGCTTCGGAGAATAAAGTTAGCGATCTGCTGAAAAGCGTGGTTGCTGGATCCGCTACCGCGTTAGATGAATCGAACCCGGATGAAGGGTCATCTTCCGCGGCCGCTCACCCCACACAAACTCAGTCTCCGGATTCATTGCTGGGAGTTGAGAACCGCGTCTCCGCCATGCCTCCGGTCATTCTCGGCAAGGACATTGCGAACAATCTTGTCGCCACCGTCGGCTCAGTCGTGCTCGTGACCAGTCCCCAGGGCGAACTGACACCTTTTGGCATGGTTCCAAAATACAGTCGCTTCCGCGTCGCTGGAATCTTTAATTCAGGATTTTTCGATTACGACAGCGGATGGGGGCTGATTCGTTTGGCAGATGCACAGAAGTTGTTCGGCATCGGCGATCAAATCGCTGCAATCGAGTTCAAAGTTGACGACATTTATAAAGCCGCCACAATCGGAGACCAACTACAAAAGGCCGCCGGTCCAGGATTTATGACCACGAACTGGATGGAGCAAAACAAGGCTCTGTTTCGTGCGCTGAAGATGGAACGTCTGGTCACTTTCATTACCATCGGCCTGATCGTCTTCGTGGCCGCGTTGAATATCTTAATTTCCCTGATCATGATGGTGATGGAGAAGACTCGCGATATCGCCGTTCTAATGTCTATGGGTACTCGGAAATCACAAGTCCGCCGCGTCTTCATAGCGCAAGGCGTTTTGATCGGGGTGGTAGGAACCGTTATCGGACTGATTCTGGGATATGGGCTATCGTTTGCCGGCGGGCATTATCATTTGCTGTCTTTGTCGCCGGAAGTTTATTCGATTGATTACGTCCCCTTTGCCCCGCGCCTGATTGATGGGCTACTGGTGACGATTGTGACGCTTGGAATTTCGTTGATTGCGACGATCTATCCATCATGGTCCGCGGCGAAAATTCTGCCGGCTGAAGCGCTGCGATACGAATAAGCGAAACCTATCTGATCTTTTCCCCAACTGCCTTGGCTTGGGTGAACAGATATAAATAATCCGGGCCCCCGGCTTTTGAGTCGGTCCCCGACATATTGAATCCGCCGAATGGATGCGCTCCCACAATTGCGCCTGTGCACTTGCGATTGATGTATAGATTTCCCACGTGAAATTCGCGGATGGCGCGCTCGATCTTCTCCTGCGAATTTGTGTATACGGCACCGGTTAAGCCGAACTCCGTATCATTCGCGATCTCCAGTGCGTGATCGTAATTTCGCGCCTTGATTACGGACAGCACTGGGCCAAAAATTTCTTCCTGTTCAAGCTTTGATTTGGGAGGAATGTCCGCAATGACCGTCGGCTGCAAGAAGAATCCTTCTCCAGCGTTGGTCGCGCGCGATCCACCGGTAATGAGCCGACCTTCCCGTTTGCCATGCTCAATATATTCGAGAATTGTTTTCATCGAGCTCTCGCTAATGACTGCGCCCATATATACGTTATCGGCGGGATCGCCTATCTTGATGGTTTCCACGCGCGCCTTGAGGCCTTCGAGAAATTTGTCATAGACGCGCTCGTCAACGATGGCGCGAGAGCACGCCGAGCATTTCTGGCCCTGAAAACCAAATGAGGATGCAGCCACGCCTTCAATTGCGGCATCGAGATCGGCGTCAGTGTCCACGATGATCGCGTCTTTGCCGCCCATCTCGAGGATGGTGCGCTTAATCCACATTTGTCCCAAAACATGTTCGGCGGCACGTTTATTAATATCGAGTCCTACTTCTCGCGACCCGGTGAAAGCAATGAACCGCGTCTTAGAATGCGCGACTGCCGCGTTGCCGAAAGTGGCGCCAGAGCCGGGGCAGAAATTCACGACGCCTTCGGGCATTCCAGCCTCTTCCAATAACTCCATGAATTTCGCTGCGATAGTTGGCGACTCGCTCGATGGTTTCAAAATAACTGTATTCCCGCAAACAATGGATGCAAGCGTCATCCCAGCCATGATGGCGGCTGGAAAATTCCATGGAGGAATAACAACTCCGACGCCGAGCGGAATATAAAACAGCGAGTCCCGCTCTCCGGGCAACTGGACTGGAGTCTCGACGTGCGCCAGCCGCAAAGCTTCGCGCGCATAAAACTCGCAAAAATCAATCGTCTCGGCAATGTCTGCGTCAGCTTCCGCCCAGTTCTTGCTGACCTCAAAGACCAGCCATGCGCACAGCTCGAATTTTCGTTGCCGGAAAAGATCTGCTACTTGAAACAGAAGCCCCGCACGTTCTTCCACCGAGGTCCGGCTCCAACTCTCGAACGCCTTAAGAGCAGCTTGCATAGCGGGCTCAACGTGCTCCTTGCCCGCCTTTTGATGGAGACCAACCAACTCGGAAGGCTTGGCCGGATTCACGGACTTAATCTTGTCTCCAGTTCTTATTCGCCTGCCGCCGATGACCAAATCGTATTCCCGGCCCAGTTGACCGCGAACTTTCTCGATGGCGGAACGCATTTGCCGCACATTATCTTGCCGCGAAAAATCAGTGCTTGGCTCGTTGATGAATTTTCCGTGATGAGGGCGAGTGCGATTCAACACGGGGGCTTCAAGAGTTGCCATGAGTACACCTCGGAGAGAAAAACTGAGCGAGACATATAATTGTAGCATCAGAAAATTGGCAAGAGTTCGGTCTCGACCGTTTACAAAATATTGTGTCTCGGGAATTCAGAAAATACTGGAAGACAATTCAAACATGAAAATAACTCTCTTCGGTGCAACCGGCATATTGGGACAAGCCCTTGTGCGCCAATGGACCGATGATGATGTGACTGGTCTGTCCTCAAAAGATGCGGATATTCGCAATCCGCAACAGGTCTTCGATGCGGTGAATCTCACGCGGCCAGATTGGATCGTGCTCACGGCGGCATATACAGATGTTGACGGATGCGAAACCAATCGTGAGCTGGCCTTCGATGTGAATATGAGAGGGGCGGCAAACGTGGCGGAAGCGGCTAAGCAATTCGGTTCGCGGCTGCTATTTATCAGCAGCGATTATGTTTTCGACGGGACAAAAACAACTCCGTACGAGACAGATGATCCTGTGGCACCTCAGAGTGTTTACGGAAAATCGAAGGCTGAGGCCGAGAAGCAGATCCGCCAAATTCTACCCGATGCCTGTATTGTGCGGACCTCATGGCTGTTTGGAGTCGGCGGAAAATGTTTCCCGGACACCATACTCAAGCTGGCTGCGACCCGCGCTGAAATTGATGTCGTCGCTGACCAGCGAGGATGTCCCACCCACGCGGATGACCTGGCATCGGCAATTATTCAACTCTGCCGCCAGAATGCCGCTGGCATCGTCCACGCTACCAATCGCGGGGAGTGCTCGTGGTTTGACTTCGCGCAAGAAATTGTAGGCGCCGCGGGCATGCAGACCATGGTTCGGCCAACCACAAGTGACAAGTTTGTACGGCCTGCGCCTCGTCCTGCTTATTCTGTGCTTTCGTCCGCGAGCCTGGACAAGTATGGGATCGCGATGCGCGATTGGAAAACTGCGTTGCGGAATTACCTCCCGCAGAGGGCAGCGCTCGACGCCACGCTGAAGCCTTCCATGTGACCGGATCAGGCAACTGCGCCACCCCAGCGGGGAGTCATTGCCAACCGGACAAGAGATGGGGATGTGGGTCAGTTTGACTGCTTCTCCTTCGCGTTGGCCGTGAAAGCATGAAAGGATCGAGGAGCGGAGGGCTTACGGAATCGTTGCTGATCATTACGGGAACGATGGGAGCGGGCAAGACCGCTGTCCTGGGCGAAGCATCGGATATTCTTGCCGAACGTAACATTGTCCATGCGGCAATCGATCTGGATGCGCTCGGCCTCGCTCATCTTCCGTCCGCAGTCCGCAGCGATGGCGTAATGTATGACAACCTTCGGTCTATCTGCGGGAACTACGCCACCTCGGGAGTGCGTCGATTCTTAGTGGCTCGCGCAGTCGAAGACGATGCTCAGCTAAAACTCTGCCGCGCCATTATTCCCGCCGCAAACACCGTCGTCTGCCGTCTCGCCGTAAGCATTGAAACGATGACGCGACGCGTAGAGATGCGCGATTTAGGGATATCGCAGCGGAAGTATGTTGATCGAGTTTCGAAATTGAATGTCATCCTCGATCGCGCGCTTTTAGAGGACTTTGTTGTCACCAACGAGAATCGCTCGCTAACCGATGTTGCGCTCGAAATGCTTGTCAAAGCGGCATGGATCTCAAACTGATCAACTTCGAGAGACGCGGATCGCTAGCAGTGCGCGCACTGCGCGCCAGATCCCTCGCCCCGCTGGAGAGAAACGCGGGGCTTCGGGATGACCCGAGAATCATTTAGGGAGTTAAATTTGAATATTCAAATTAGTCAATGGGTTCCGGCGGTGGCAGGAACGGTGGCGTTTCCGCCGGAGGCATCGGGGGTGCCGCTGCGGGCGGGTACAATATCGCTGCCAGCGGCAGATATCGCGACGCGAAGAAATAAATCGAGTATGCCGGGAAGAACACAGTCGCAGGAACTGAGATCAATGAGATTGCATAGATGACCACCATAACAAAAATGCAGCCAAACACTACGACCAGAGAAATGGTGTAAAGATTCCAAGTCAGGCCGGCGGCTTTTCCGATAAGAACGGCGATCACTCCGGCGCCCCCAACCGGTATCAGCATCAAGACAATTGCGATCGTCGCTATGATCGCAAGAATCATTGCAGCCCCAAGGTTCATCACAAGTTTCATTCCCAAATATCCGGCGTAGCCGCCCTTTTCCGACTTGATCATTGGCAACAGACGCCGCCAAGATTGAACAGGACCAAGGTCTTCAAGGGCCATCTGCGGGACCACAAAATCTTTAGTGAGCACTTGAATTACGAGGGAGAGCAGCAAACAGGTCAGTAGGATAAAGAATAAAGCAATCCCGCAAAGAACCAGCGCAATGATGTGCTCCTTGGGATGTCTAAGCCAGCCCACGGCGAAAGCGAAGGCGGCGGGAACCCCAATCAAGATTGCGAATGTAGCCATCGTCGCTAATGAAAACAGCAACTTCCACACAAAATAACGCATGCCCGGACGCTGGCGCTTATTCCATCCCTGAGCGATCTCACACCTCCTCGCAATCACGCTGTCAAATAGAACAAAACGCATCACGCTGCTTACATACAAAAACAAAACGAACAGCACAATCCCCGTGACGATCAACAGCGCGATCAAGCCCGCATAAAGCATGGGGTTTAAGGTGGGGAGCCCAAGGCTAAGGAAACGCTGGGAGCCACCGCTGTGAGTTGGTATGTTGAAATTCGGTGAACTACACCCTCCCGAGGTCATTTCTCCCGCAAGAAACCCGACCAATGCCAGCTTTGCCCACTGCGCAACACGAAAAGGCTGGAGAAGCTGCTGCTTCATGTGATGGAAAGCAGGAGAAATCGCATCTATGGCAGAAATCGGCAATGAGCACCTCGCATCCGGTACGCAGGAAGGTACTAAGAAGGGGCCTGTCAGGTCAACCCAATAGCCCCTATTTCTGAACTCAAGAGTGTAATGGCGGTATAGGAAAAATGTGCAGACATTTCACAATTGCGGGAAGGCAATTTTGCGCACGAGTTTCGTATAACGGGGATCGGAATGCAGAGAATCGAAGGCGAAGTCGGTCCGCAAACCCTCAAGGAAGAAATCATGTTCCTGGTATGCGGTATTAAGCCAGTCGAAGGTGCGATCTTTGTCTCCTAAATCAGCATAGAACCGGGCGATTCTGTAGGGAGGAACATAGCGGGCATTGGCCGTGCGCTGCGCGAGTAAGGTCTCGATGGCTTTGTTTAGGGCGCTTGGCCATCCGCCGGAGCGGAAGCCCGAGTCGAGAGCGGCCGCGACCTCAGCCTCATTGTGGTCGCCCGACAATTGAGCTGCGGTCTTGAATTCCTGAATAGCCTCTGGGTATTTGTGTTCTCCCCAGTAGGCAAGTGCCAGGAATCCGTGAGCTCTGCCAAAAGCCGGGTTGTCAGAAATGACTCTCTTGCCAGCCTCGAGGGCTTTATCGAATTGATGGGCGTGTAAGTACATTTCCGACTGTTCCGATTCAATAATGGGCGATAAGGGGTCGAGTTGATATGCGCGGTTGGCTTCATCAATTGACTCCTGCACGCGGCCACCGATGGAAGCAAGGTCCTCAGCAAACCACTGATGTGCCGTCGCGTCGCTGGGATCCGCCTCAAAGGCCATCCTGTATTCGGCCTCGCCGCCAGCAAAATCCCAGTCGAATTCCATCTTATTGGCAGCTAGGTCGGCATGGGGGCGCGCAAGTGTAGGATCAAGGTCCAAAGCTCTCCTCGCGGCAGCATTCGACTTGGGAACGACATCGCGAGGATCGCCCCCATAGCTCGGCAGGACACCGTAAGCATCCGCCAATCCTGAATAAGCCATCGCATAACCCGGATCTTTCTCGATGGCCTGATTGAAATAGGAAATTGCTGTCGCGATATCGGCGGCAGTACGTTTGTTCCAATAGTAGCGGCCTTTAACGTAAAGCTGATATGCCTCCGGATTCTGTGTGCCCTGCTTGGTGACCTGTTGTTTCTCCGCTCCGCTCAATTTCGAACGCAGCTTTTCCGCGATGTCACCGGCAATTTGTTGCTGCAAGGAAATAATGTCTGAGGTCTTGCGTTCATATTGTTCACCCCAGATTTCCGTATTGTCCTGAACGCTGGTGAGGTCGGTGCTGACCTGCACAGTGTCCCCATGTTGCGTGACCCTGCCCGTGAGCAAAGCATCCACAGCCAGCGATTTCCCGACTTGCTGGAGATCAACGTCCTTGCCCTTATAGCGGAAGACGGAGTTGCGCGATTTCACTTTCAAATCGGGCACATGGGCGAGGCTTGCAATTAGGGATTCCGTGAGGCCGTCGCTGAGGAAGTCAGCGTCCGCGTTGCCGCCCACATTGGCGAATGGAATTACGGCAATGGATTCGATTCGCGAAGTGCTCGCCCTGCCTTGCCAATACCAAATTCCCGCTGCCGCTATCGCGATCAATAAGACAACCACCGCAAGGATCCGAGACTTGCGAACTGAACTCACTCGGACGCTGGCCGACGATAGTGAAGCGGCTGCTTGAAAACCCCCACCCTGTCCCTCCAAAGGGCGGAGGGACGAGGACGGGACACCCGAGATCGCCGATATGGGAGGGAGGGCCGGAGATGAAAAGGATGGGGCTGGGGTAGAGCCAGAAGCTGGCGTCATCACCGGCACACCGCCACTCGCTACCGAACTTCTTCCTGAATCGATTTCGCGCTTCAATCGTTTCAGGTCCGCTCGCATCTCGGACGCCACCTGGTAACGCAGATCACGGTCTTTTTCCAGTGCCTTGTTGATAATCCGCTCCAGCTCCGTGGGCAGATCGGGATTCAGCCGTACCGGTGCGGTCGGCAAACGATTCAAGATGGCGTCAAAAATCACCGCCGACGTGTTGCCGGTAAATGGTTGCCGCCCGGTAGCCGTTTCATACAAAAGGGCGCCGAAAGAAAAAAGGTCGGTACGCACATCCAGTTCTTCGCCGCGAGCCTGCTCGGGCGACATATAAGCGACGGTGCCAACGGTGCTGCCGGGGCTGGTCAGATTCGCAGCATCCACAGCCGCTGTCGCCATGGTCGCGCCTGAAAATTGCGGCACCGGCCGGGCCGCCACCTTGGCCAAGCCAAAATCGAGAATCTTTGCCTGTCCGCGTTTGGTGATGAACAGGTTTGCAGGCTTCAGGTCGCGATGAACAATTCCCGCTGTGTGCGCCACGTCCAGCGCGTCTGCAATCTGCGATCCGAAATCCACCAACTGCTCGACCGACATTGGCTTTCCCTCGATGCGATACTTCAACGTGCTGCCTTCGAGGTACTCCATCACAATGTAGTGACGGTCGTGATCTTCTCCGATGTCGTAGATGGTGCAAATGTTGGGATGGTTGAGGGCCGATGCCGCCTGCGCTTCACGGCGGAACCGCTCAAGGGCCTGCGGATCGCTAGCCACGTCGTCGGGAAGAAACTTCAAGGCAACAAAGCGATGCAGTCGAGTATCTTCTGCCTTATAGACCACGCCCATGCCGCCACCACCCAGCTTTTCCACAATGCGGTAGTGCGAGATGGTCTGATCAATCACTAAGAAGTGCCCGGCTTCGGGGTCGCTTCATCTTACGGACGCCGCTGCCGCCCGTCAACGAACGGAGTAGAGGCAGGGCGGCCTAGAAGTCAGGGCACTTGCCCGTGCATCAGGGTACCCTCCTGAGTGAGTTCATCCGGATTGCGATTTAGGACGAGCTGGAACCATTCAACATGATGATTAGCGCACGACAGTTGGCTACTCTCGCCGGCGATTTATCTATTCGTATCTCAACGCCTCCACAGGATCCAGTTTCGACGCTCGCATTGCCGGCACCATGCCGCTCACTACACCGACAAGGAGCAAGACGAAGGCTGAGATCAGCACTGTCATCATCGAGATTCGCAAGTGGATGTCCGCTTTGCCTGAGTCGTCTTCAAACAGTGGGCCCATTAAAGGTAGCGTGCCCACGGCTGCGGCGATTCCGTAACTAATGAGGACGCCGATCGCGCCGCCGAGCAACATGATGAGCAACGTCTCCGCCAGGAATTGCAATTTGATATGCCGCTTTCGGGCTCCCAGAGCGCGGCGCAAGCCGATTTCGCGGATGCGCTCATCAACCGAAACCAGCATGATGTTCATTACCCCAACGCCACCAATTCCCAGGGTTAGTGTTCCTACGAATGCCAGCAACACCTGCAAACCAATGGTGAGTGCATCAATCACCGGCCGAAATTCGTCACGGCCAAACATCTGGAAGGCTTTTGGATCAGTTGGCGAAAACTGCTGGCGGGTAGCGACTGCCGCAAGCACTTGAGCCATCGCTTTTTTTTCATACTGCGGAGCGATCGGCTCAAATACTAAAACCGCTGCGTACCGCGTATTCCAAAGGTCACCGGCAGTGGAGTAAGGAATCCAAACTGAGTCGTCGTCGCTGGAGAAATAGTTGCTCAGCTGAATCTTGCGCGCCATCACGCCGATGACGGTAAAACGCACACCGGCGATTTGCACAGTTTCGCCTACGGCTGGGCGCCCGCTGAACAACTGTTCGCGAATGCGGCCACCGAGGAAGCAAACTCTGCGCCTTTCCAGTTCGTCGGAGGCGCTGATCCAACGACCTTCCGATGGGACTTCGTTGCGCATCTCGCCATATGCCGGGCAAACGCCCCGAATCGCCGCGGTCCCCACCAACCGATCACCGTATGCGATGCCGGGCCTGCGGACGGTTTCAAGGCACGCGTATTTCACCAGGGGTGCCGTTTCTTTAATGATGTCAATGTCGGCTTGTTCGAGCACAACTTTCTTGCCCGCTCGTTGCCCACCGGGCTGTTCGCTGGTTTGCTGCGGCCAGCAAATGACCACGCTCTTTCCAAAAGCATCGAAGCCGCCCACCAGGATTTGCCGGAAACTCGAGCCGTAGGCAATCAGCAATGTGACCGTTGCAATACCCCACACAATGCCGAGCATGGTAAGCAATGTGCGTGTGTAATTGCGCTTGAGGGCGATCCAGGCTTCGCGAATGATTTCAATCAACATTGTTTCTACCAGGAAAGGCTATAACCACAGAGGACGCGAGAGTCCACAAAAGAGAACCAAATAATGCATGCACTTAAGCGGCCGATCGTTGATCATCCTCCGGCCTCAAATCGCAGTGCTTCAATCGGGTCTACGGATGCGGCTTTCCGCGCCGGATATAGCGCCGAAAGAACCGCTATGGTCCCCAACAGTCCGCAGGCCAGCAGACCGGACTCCCATGTGGGCAGCAATCCCGCAAAGAAAGCAGGCATGGGCAGCAAATCCACCAAGCCGCATAGCCCGTAAGCAACGGCCATTCCAACTGCTCCACTCAGAGCGGCAATCAGCAGCGCTTCAATAAAAAATTGCCGCAAAATAATATGAGCGGGCGCGCCTAATGCCTTGCGAACACCAATCTCACGCGTTCGTTCCCTGACTGCGACCATCATTACGTTCATAACGCCGAGGCCGCCAAGAAAAAGAGTCACCATTCCCACTGCGCCCAGGAAATATTTCATGCCATCCGTCATCTGACGGAAAGCCTTGGCTTCCTGAACCGTGTCCCAGATGGGACAAGCTTCTTTATCGGTGGGATCAAAATTATGTAATCGCCCCAATACCGTCTGAATTTCATGTTTACAAGCTTCGTGTTGCTCGACCGATTTCGGAGTCACCAGAAGCTGATCAAAACTATCGGCGGTTTGAGGAGGCTTGTTCGGGAAATCGCGCCGCATAGCCGAGAAGGGAATAAAAACTTTGTTCACGTCCCAACCGTCATAGCTGGAATCCTGTTTCTTGGCCGCCATGACGCCGATTACCACGTACGGAATGTCGTTTAAATAAACGTTTTGCCCGACGGGATCGCGTCCGGGAAAAAGCTGCTTCGACGCATCTGTGCCCAGGAACGCAACGCGACGCGATTGCCGTTGATCTTCCCAATCGTAGAAGCGGCCGAGACCCACATTCAGGCTGCGAATAGAACCAAACGGCGGGAACGATCCCGTGACCGTGAAGGCTGCGTTGTTATAGTTGCTGTGCACGCGCAGATCATTCTGCTCCAACTCGGGAATTGCATCTTCGCAATCGGGAGACTCGGATTGAATTGCTGGAACGTCCGAATCCACCCAATGCATTACCCGGCCGGCACGCGCTCCTCCGGCCTGCAAGCTGGTGCGGCCATGAAAGACAATCATTAAATCCTTGCCCAAAGTTTGCGCTTGCTCTTCCTGGCCTTTGCGCAGTCCTTCGCCGGCGGCAACCATAAGCACGATGGAGACGATGCCCCACGCGATCCCAAACATCGTCAGGAAAGTGCGAAGCTTGTGCGCCCACAGGGTGCGAAGAACGTCGCCGATGAGATCACGGAGAATCATTGACAGTTGGACGACTTGGAGCCGCAAAAGTAAGCCCGCCACAACGCGCGAGCCTGAAAGAGATACGCACTCCACTCAAATTTTGTTGCAGAAATAACTTAGGAACTGCCGCCCCGGCTGTCCTGAGCGAAGCTCAATTGCGGAAGAAGCCCGTGGATCATCCGAAAAGCGAATATTGGAAAGTTTTCGGGAATAAGCACGGTCGACCTTTGCTCGACTAGACAGCCGGGACGGACTGTCCCTACGTGAGGCGGGCTATGACCCGGTGATTTTCAGGCGAAGCTCTTCGGGAAGGCGTTCCCTGATTTCAGGAGGAAGGCGATCATGCACGTGGCGGGCGCCAATCTTGGCCACGTCCACCATAGTCATCGGAGCGGGAGTTGCAACCGCCACAACCAGCCAAATCAGCGCGGAGAGCGCAAACCCAGCGAGTGCAGCGACTTCAAGCCAGAACGTGTGGCGCGGTTCAAAGTGGCGAATCACGCCAAAAGCGAGAAGGAAAACCGCAGCGGAAACCGAAGCCAGCACAATCAGCGCAATATCAATTGTACGGTGCAGACGCTGGCGGGAGCGGCAATGTTCACAAGCTGAAAAATGATCCTCATAGTCCCCGCACATCTCCGGAGCCAACCCGGAAATATCATAGCGCCAACCCGCAAGAATCTTGCCTACTATCGGATCAATACATTCACTCATAGGGAACTACAATTGAATCGCTTCCAGGGGCGCGCCTTGCGCCGCGAGCATAACCCGATTGCGCAACAAAGTCTGCCGTGGACCGAGCGCATTCTCCGCCGCTTTGCGTGCGATTTCGGGATGGTTATTATGCTCCGAGAGATGCGCCAGCACCACGTACGCAGCACCTCCATCATAGTCGCTGGTGAAGAAATCCGCGAGGGCTTCGTTTGAGAGGTGTCCAACCCGGCTCATTACACGCTGCTTGACTGACCAGGGATAAGGGCCACCGCGCAGCATTTCGAGATCGTGATTCGATTCGACAATCAACACATCGCAGCCGCGAAGGTGGTCGCAAACGTTAGGAGGAATGTATCCCAAATCAGTGGCAATGCCGACCTTGACGCCATCGGTACGAAAAGTAAATCCCACTGGGTCAGCGGCATCATGGGGGATGGTAAACGGGGTCACAGTTATATCTCCGATTACGAAACGCTGCCCGGAAGAAAATGTTTCAAGCTTGGGAATCTTCGGCGAGTCTCCGCAATCATCCCGGAGCGCCTTTGCCCAAAATTCATGGGTAGCCCCAGTCATGAATACCGGAATGTTGAGCTTGAGGGAGAGAACCAGAAGGCCGTAGGTGTGATCGGAATGTTCGTGACTAATAAGAATTGCACAAAGCGAGTTTGGATCTTGCGCGCAGGCCTTGAGCCGCTTAAACGTTTCCCGGCAGGAGAGTCCGGCATCCACGAGAATCTTCGTGTTCGAACTTTCAACCAGCGTGGTGTTTCCTCTGCTTCCGCTGGCCAGCACCGAAACCGAAACTCCCATAACTTGCAGCATACTCGTTGCATCTGTGGAAGCGGTAGTAACTTCTTAGCTTGCCGAGGCCGGCGACAGGCTGCACTTCCGGAGGAGAATTTATTTCCCAAAAAGTTCGTGTGATGCTCTCCTACCTACCGCTCCACTGTAAGCGCCCGCGATTCCTGTAACAAAACCGAGAGCGGATTCGTAGATTTGAGCACGATACGGTTTCTGTCCGAACAGCAAATAAGCTCCGAGACGCACCAGGGGGACGAAAACCCCTACGATAACTGTCCATCGCCATGGTTTTTCGGGGCGAAGGAAACCTAACACCATGGTCGAAATCAAGACGAATAAAGCAGTACCCAAAAGATCGCCGACAATTAGATCCAATACTCCGGCGCAGATTCCAAGAAGAACTGCAAGAACATAAATGCCGATGTCGCCGGAATGATCTTTTGCCTCAACCATTTCTATTCTCTATCTCTCCGACAAACACGTTGGCCCAGACGTCCCCGTCTAGGCGGATGAGCGAAGCTCGTCGAATTTTCCATCGGATCGCTCCAGGCGAACGGCGCGGCTTCATTTCCGCTAATAACGGTAAAAACCTCGCCCGCTCTTCTTGCCCAGCCATCCTGCATCCACCATCTTGACGAGCAGCGGGCATGGCCGGTACTTGGGGTCTCCAAATCCATGCTGGAGCACTCGCATAATATCCAGGCAGACATCCAGGCCGATAAAATCTGCCAGTGTCAGCGGACCCATGGGGTGTGCCATGCCCAGCTTGAAAACCTCGTCCACCGCCTCCGCAGTGGCCACCCCCTCCATCACCGCGTACATGGCTTCGTTCAGCAGAGGCATGAGTACGCGGTTGGAAACGAATCCGGGGGCGTCGTTCACTTCCACGGGAGTCTTTTCCAGCCTGGCGGCCAAATCGCGAACAGTTAAGAACGTTTCGTCGGAGGTTGAGAGTCCACGTATCACCTCCACCAACTTCATAACCGGGACAGGATTGAAAAAGTGCATCCCAATTATTTTTTCGGGACGGGAAGTCAGCGTGGCAAGCCTGGTGATCGAGATTGAAGATGTATTTGAGGCGAGTATGACCTCAGGGCGGCAGAGTTGATCAAGATCGCGAAAGATTTCGGCCTTGATCTCAACCCTTTCAGTGGCCGCTTCCACTACGAAATCGCAGTCAGAAAGCTTTGCACGGTTCAGAACCGGCTCGATGCGGTTGAACGTGGCCTGTTTGTCCTCGGCTGATATCTTGCCTTTGCCAACTTCGCGCTCAAGATTCTTGCTGATTGTGTTCAGCCCGCGATCAAGAAACCGCTGTTCCACGTCGCACAGCACGACCGGAAAGCTATTCTTGGCAAACACATGGGCGATGCCGCTTCCCATCGTTCCCGCGCCTACTACTCCGACGCGCTGGATTTCCATGAGATCAGGCCCTCGGGTGAACATCCGAGTCTAACATCCTGGATTAAAGCTTTTATTTCAAGGCAGGAATGAATTTTGTGAAAAGGTGAAACGGTCGAGGTAAATGCTTGGCTGAGATCACAACAAAACGAACTTCGGGTTACTTCCCAAGCAACGAAACTTGAGCGTCTAGTCCGGGCCGTAAATAAAGTCACTTATCTGGCGTCCCGGTCATCTCACCTTAGAGACAGGACGGCCGAACGGGGGCGACCATACTTCTATAAATGAAGGCAAGGCCATGAAGAAGCAAGCACGCAATCACGTCAACCGCAAGCTAGGTGAGTGCGACGGAGCGCCCGCCAAGCCCACCGGCGCAGTCTCGGGAGAGTTTGTCACGGAGACGTTCGAGTACGACGGTGGACGGCAGGTAACGGTATACGTTCCACCGGACCCGCCCGAAGCAATCGCATTCGCTGGCGACGGTCAGGGAATCTCGAAGTGGGGCCGGTTGCTCGAGATGGGCGACGCACCGTCCACAATGATCGTCGGTGTGCATGGGCTGACCGATGAGATGCTGCGGCTCCATGAGTACTCGCCGGGCTTTGAGCCGGAGCGGTTCGCGGCACACGAGAATTTCTTCGTCGAGGACGTTCGCCGATGGACGGAGTCGCGGTTTGGCGTGGCCCTGCCCGCTGAACGTACCGCAGTGCTCGGCGTCTCGGCGGGTGGAGAGCTGGCCCTGGCTCTTGGACTTCGGCATCCACATGTCTACGGTGCGGTCTTCTGTGCCTCGCCCGGCGGCGGTTACAAGCCGCCTGGCGTTATGCCAAGTCCGCTTCCGCGCACATACCTTGTCGCTGGCACACAGGAGCCATTCTTCCTCGGAAACGCAAGGAGGTGGGCCGACGCGCTGCGCGATGCAGGTGCGGATGTCGTCATGAATGAGCGAGCTGGATCGCACGGTGGCGCATTCTGGCGAGAAGAGTTCCCGCTGATGGTGGCGTGGGCATTCGGACGATGATGTATCGGGACATCAGATAAAATGCCACCGTTTACGGCGGCCTACACTAGCGTATTCCAAGTCCGCCATTGAAATGCTGGATCGCGCGATAGCACTCACACGCGGATGCCTCGAGTTCTTTGCGGTTTAAGATTTTTACCGTGCCTCGCAGATTTTCAATCATCCCGGCTCTCTGTAAAATGCCTGCCGCCAGGCTCACGCTGGGGCGCCCGGTGCCCAACATTTGCGCAAGAAACTCGTGAGTCACGGGAAGCAAATCGGAATCTACGCGGTCCTGACACATGAGCAACCAGCGCGCCAAACGCTGTTCGATTTCATGCAGGCGGTTGCACGCCGCGATTTGAGCTATCTGCAATCCCTGGATCAGCACAAATCGGTTCAGGATGAGGCGAAGCTCCGGGCAATGCTGAAGAGTTTGGGCCAGTAGCTTGGACTTAACTCGCAGTCCGCTTCCCGCGATCTGCATAATTGCCCGATAAGGTCCGCGATCCAGCCCAACCGCCAGGGGCGTGCCAACAACTCCCTCTTTGCCTACAATTGCGACCTCAACGCTTCTGCCATCGCTGGTCAGAACGACTAATGAAGCCAGGCCTTCATTCAAGAAGTAGGCGTATTCAATATTCTCACCGGGCTCATCAAGAATTAGCTGCGGAGGAAGGTCAACGGCTTCAAGATGAGATCGAATAAGACTGAACTCCCGCGCCGGAATATTCAGCAAAACAACATTCTTGACCGGCTGACCGCTGGGGTCTGTACGCGTTCCTGGACGCACGGGGGCAAGACCGCGCTTGCATGATTGATTGTGAATTTTTTGGCGTTCCAACAGTTTTCCTTGCAAACTGATGTACAGGGACGGTTACAACTAGTTCTGCGTAGGCTATTGGTGATGAGGATAGTTGTCTGTTCGCCAACGAACGGAGGGATTGAGCCGCGAGATTCGCCCGGTTAGTGGAGGCCCATGGATGCCGTAAAGTTTTGAATAATTCCATAGCACTCGCAGGCGGCGCCTTCAAGCTGCTTACGGTTTAAAATCTTCACGGTCCCGCGCATATTTTGGATGAGGCCTGCGCGCTGTAAAGTTCCGGAAGCTAAAGTGACGGTGGGCCGGGCGGACCCGAGCATTTCTGCCAAAAACTCGTGGGTTAACGGAAGGCAAGCGGAATCAACGCGGTCCTGGCACATCAACAGCCATCGGGCAAGGCGCTGTTCGATCTCATGAAGCCGATTGCAAGCAGCAATTTGAGCTACTTCGAGACCTTGACGCAGGCCGTAGCGGTTTAGACACAACCGCAGAACGGGCGCATCGAGAAGAGCATCCTGCAACACCTCGGATCTGATTCGAAAACCGCAGCCGGCGATTTGCATGATGGCCCGGCACGGCCCACTACGCATGCCCGCTGCTAACGGCGTCCCAACCATTCCTTCTTTGCCCACGATGCCGACCTCAACACTACGGCCATCGCTAACGGAAATTACAAGAGAAGTCATGCCACTGTTTGGAAAGTACGCAAAATCAATTTTCTGCGCGGGCTCGAACAATATTTGGTGCTGCGGCAACTCAACAAGTTCAAGATGAGGGCGCAATAGTGCGTATTCGTCTTCCGGAAGGGACAGCAAGACGGCATTGCTTACGGGTTTTCCGTTAGGATCAGTGCGCATGCCGGAAAGCAGCGGCATCGGTTTCAACCGTCTAGGTCTCAGCCGACTCGAACGTCTCGCAAATATATTTGAAACCGCCATCAAGCACCTCGCTTACGCACAATTGGATGCAACGAGATGTTTCCGCAACTTCAGAATGCCTGTATCACCGCACAGAAATTTACCTTAGACTGCGAAGATAAAAACTGGCCAAAAGTGAAAAGCGGACATTCCCTTTGAAAGGAACGTCCGCTTGAGTGTAGAACGACGGGATCTAGGCGCGAGCCGCGACCGCTTCGGTCGAGGCCGCAGGCTTCACTTCTTCACCGTTAGGCTTTTGCTGCCCACCCTTGCGGATATCAATTCCGCCCTTGAAGAAAGCGCCATCTTCGATGGAAATGCGCGCGGCAACCACGTCGCCAGTAAGCGAGCCATCGCTGCGAATATCAACCCGGTCGCTCGCCGTCAGATTTCCACGAACTTTGCCCAGCACCACAATTTCTCTAGCGTTGATGTTGGCGGAGACGACACCGTTACGGCCGACCGTCACACGGTTTCCAGCCAGATTGATCGAACCTTCGACCCGTCCATCAATATAGAGCGACTCCGAACCGGTGACCTCACCTTTAATCACCAGAGACTTGCCAATCGTTGCCTGATCCGCAGTCGTTGCGGTGGTTACAGGACGAGCGGTGACCGATGGAGTTTCGCTGACCGGCGGCGGAGGCGTGCTGGAGGGGGTATGCATAACGGGACGCTCCGGCTCATTGGGGCGGGCGGGCGTTGACGGCGGCTGATTCGTAGGCTTCCACATTTCGCGAGAATCCTTTCCTGACTGAATGAGATAAGGGTCTGCCCGCAGTTCGGTGACCAAATTTATTCTACTCCGCTTGCTGTGCGGAGTCTTGTGGAAATTTGGTGCCTGCGGAGATTCTTGATGAGCTTATGGGAATGGGGTCGGAGGACCCAGCGTACAGCCTTGCGCCGCACCGTGGTATCGTTTCTGCCTGCCCCTATAAATATGAAGTCCATCAAGCTAACGGGCGCCACCATTCTTAAGAAGATTGAAGGCCAGCCCAAACGCACCGCGGGATTCAAACAACTGGTACGAGAATTAGGACTGCACGGTGACAGCCGATTAGAGCTTTCTGAACTTTTGCAACAGCTAGTGTCGCGAGGCGAACTCATTAAAGTTGACTCCGACCGCTACGCGATCCCGCAAGCTGTCGCCAACAAGAACCTTATCGTTGGAAAGTTGAGCATGCATCGCGATGGCTTCGGTTTTGTTATTCCTGACGCGATTTCGCTGAGTTCGGGTCTCAAATCTCGGCTTTCCGGCGATATTTTTATCCCTCCGCCTGCCGTCGGCTCCTCGATGCATGGAGATCGCGTTCTGGTTGAAGTTGGAACGATCCGGCCGGATGGCCGAGCCGAAGGCCGCATTGTGCGGTCAGTTTTTCGCGCACAAAGCACGGTCGTCGGAATCTTTCATTGTGGAAACCGTCACAATTACGTGGTCCCAATTGACCAGAAGGTCTCACAAGAAATTGTTATTCCGCCGGGGAAAGAGTTGCCGGAAGTTGCGGCAACCCAATCTGAGGACCAACAAAAGCATGCCAAGAACGATCACAAAAGTACGGATCGCGTTTTCGGCAAAGAGGCCGGCCGCCGCAAGTGGAACGATCTCGAAAACGCCGTAGTTGATGTCGAAATCACCGATTGGCCAACCGCTTCTTCCGGACCGCGTGGTCGCGTAGTTGAGGTCCTCGGTTATGAAGATGACTTCGGCGTGGACGTCGAGATCATTATTCGCAAGTTTCATATCCCGCATCGCTTTCCTGCCGAAGTCCTCTCCCAAGCCCAGGAAATTAGCCCGGTCATTTCCGCCGAGGAAGTTCGCAATCGGCGCGACTTCAGAAGCCTTCCAATTGTCACAATTGATGGAGAAACCGCCCGAGATTTCGACGATGCGGTAACGGTGCGTCAATTGGATGGCGGCGACTTCGAGCTGCAAGTGCACATCGCGGATGTAGCCCATTACGTTGCTCCTGATTCCCCACTAGACCAGGAGGCGCGCTTGCGTGGAACCAGCGTGTACTTTCCGGACCGTGCCGTACCCATGTTGCCTCTCGAACTATCCACCGATATTTGCAGTTTGCGTCCGCAGGTTGACCGTCTGGTTCTTTCCTGCGTGATGCGGATTGATCATCGCGGCGAAATTCTAAGCTACGAGTTATGTGAAGGAATCATTCGTTCCGCCGAACGCATGACTTACACAGATGTCAGCGCGGTACTCGATGGAGATGCAATTTTGCGCCAAAAGTATTCTGGATTGGTCAGCACATTCGAAATGATGCGCGATCTGGCGCTTATCTTAAATCGAAAACGCGAGCGTCGCGGCTCTATAGATTTCGATTTGCCCGAACCGGTAATCGAGTTCGACGAGTTCGGATTGATGAAAAGCATTACTCGCTCGGAGCGCAATATCGCCCATAGGCTTATCGAAGAATTCATGCTCTCGGCGAACGAATGTGTCGCCGGCTATTTGGAAAACAAGCGCGTCGCATCGCTCTATCGCATCCATGAAAAGCCGGACGCCAAGCGCGTCTACGATTTTGAAGTCATTGCGGCCACATTCGGATATTCACTCGGTGTCGGGCCTTTGCCCATCCAGCGCATACAGTTCAAATCCGAACGCCGTGCGAATTACGGAACGGGCAAGCGCACAAAAGAAATCGAAATTCCGAAAGACGTTCACATCACGCCGCGCATGTATCAGAAGCTTACCGAGAAAATTGCAGGCAAGCCGGAAGAGCGAATCTTATCCTTCCTCATGTTGCGCTCGCTGAAACAAGCGCGCTACTCCGAAGAAAACCACGGCCACTTTGCGCTGGCGGCTACCAGCTACACGCACTTCACGTCTCCGATACGGCGTTATCCTGACCTGATTGTGCACCGTATTCTCAAGCAGGTATTGCGGGATTCACCGGAAGCATTAGGCGGCGATGTGCCGATAGGAATTTTCCCTGCTCCCGGATCGACCCACGTTTCACAGCAAGAAAACTCGAAGCCTTCCCCATGGTCAAAGCGCAGGGACAAAGATCATTCTTCCCATTGCGAGCCACTCGAACCGGTTCCCGGACCCATATCGCTCGAAGAGCTTCACGATATCGCCGACGAATCCAGCCACTCGGAACGGCGCGCCGACGACGCAGAACGCGAACTCATGGAATGGAAGAAAGTTAAATTCATGGAGAATCGCGTCGGCGAAGACTTCGACGGCCTCATCATAAGCGTCACCAAGTTCGGATTCTTCGCAGAGCTAACAGATCTGTTCATCGAAGGCTTGGTCCCGCTCGACTCTCTAACCGACGACCGCTACACCTACCACGAAAATACCCGCGAGATCATCGGCATGCGTAACCACAAAATCTATCGTATGGGACAAAAAATCCGCGTACTCGTGGATCGCATTGACCCGGTAGAAAAGAAAATCCAATTCGCAGTGTTTGAAGAGCATCCACTCAAACGTTCGCTCCCGAAATCAGCAAAGAAAAGAAAATCCAGATATTAAGACCACATCAAACTAGTGTAGGGGCTTCGGACCCCAAACGCGGAACTTGCCGCTACAGTGAAGCATGCTCATGAGATAAAGCAGACCATCATAATAACGCTGTTCACCGGAAGGGGTCGGTGTGTCCCATAAATTCCTCACAAAATCTTTCGAATGCGAATCGCTAGCCGCCAGCGACGCGACCGCGCTGGTCGCAACCATCCCAGTCGAATGCCGCTCAGAAAGCGGCTTCCCATTGAGGGTATATTGGTCAGCGAAAGTCGTAATCCCCTGTCCGAAAAGAAAATTCTGAATGCGGTTCGAGAGCGTTCGCTCTCGGCGATCCTTGCGCCACCATGAGTAGTCAACTGACCAGTTGCTCGCGGTGCGCCATGAGTCATAAGAAAAATCAGTTGAGAACTTGTTAAAACTCGCTCGCGGGCTACCATCGAAATTGGCGTAATCGGGAGACAGGCCAGTCTTGGCGCCAACCGTACGCGCGAAGAACTTGCGGCTCGTTTCAGCGGCCTCCGCCCAAAACGCACGATCCTCGACCGGACCCCACCTCGCCCACAGTTCATAAAATGCCGGAAGGTGGTACGAGGGATCGGTGAACGTACCACCCCCACTATTGGGAACGAAAAGAATCATGTGATGCAGCTCGTTCACCATCGGGCCAACGGTACGAGTACCCATACTCGTGGGAGCGCTCATCACCGGATGGTGCCGAATGGTTCGCAACAGATGATCGGCGTGAGCGTCGTAATCATAAAGACCTTTTCCGGATCCCCAGCGATTCGCGGCGAAGTAGAGACTCATCACAAAATATTCTTCGCCATCCGGAGCCGGAGTCTCCGAACGTGGAGTTCCGTCAATGTTCATGGACCATTTGAAGTAGCCGAAGCTCGGGTCATTAGGGTTAGTGACCAACATATAAGTGTTGGCCCAGTTCCACAGCGCGTCGAACTCAGCTTTCTTGTTCATTTCAACGGCGATCATCATCCCGTAGCTCATACCCTCTGTGCGAACGTCGTGGTGGGCGACGTCTGTAATGTATGCAAGAGGACCATTCTCGTTCTGCCCAGCCGTGTAGAAGACCGCCTGCGTCGCGGGATCGCCGTGGAAGAGTTGTTGAAAGGCATCGTCAATCCGGACGCGGCTTTCGGACGGCACGTGGCCAATCTCAGCGAATAGATCGCGATAGTGTCCAGTGTGGTACGCACCGCGGCCGTCGAGTGTGGGACTTTGCGCGAGCGAGACGGAAGCCACGAATAGAAGAGTAATTCGTGAAACGTACGGAAAGCATTTCATGGGAGGCAAGATTGGTCGGGACGGGCAGATTTGAACTGCCGACCCCTCGCACCCCAAGCGAGTGCTCTACCAGGCTGAGCCACGTCCCGACGGAAGATCTCACCGCCAATGTTCGCGGTGAGTGGGGATATCAAAAGAATTCTAACATCAGATAGACGATAGGGAGCCTGGGCTGTCCCCGTCCAATATTGTCAATGAAGATTTTTACCGAGAAGCCCGCGCCGGAATCGTCCCTTGTTTTTGACCGCGTTCTAATTGGCGTCCCTGCCCAGGACGCAACCACCAGATCAATCCACCGGTCAACACCAGACAAATGGCAATCAGTTGCGTTCCGCTCATGATGCCGCCAAAAACCGAGCCGCGTCCGGGATCGTCACGAATGAATTCCAGAAAGAATCTAGCAACCCCGTAGAGAAACAAATATGCGCCAAAGACTTGCCCATCGAACTTCTTGCGCTTGAACATCCACATGAGGATAAAGAAGATGATCAGTTCGGCGCCAGATTCGAACAATTGTGTCGGCTGAAGCGCCTCGTTCAGGGGAGTTCCAACCAAAGAAGCCGCGAGCGGATTGGTAAACGTCACTCCCCACCAGTGCGGCGTTGGCTTCCCGTAGCAGCATCCCGCGGCGAAGCATCCCACTCTGCCAATGGCGTGTCCCATTGCCAATCCTGGCGCGAAGGCGTCAAAAGTCGCCAGCGCCGGCATGTGGTGTTTTCGGATATACCATGCCCCGGCGGCCAAAGCAGCAATCAATCCGCCGGAAAATACTCCGCCGGATTGCAGCGTACTCAAAGTAAAAATTTCGCGAGGATGAGCCGAATACGTTCCCCAATCATTAATGATGTAAAGAATTTTGGCGCCAACGATTCCAGCAAGCACGATTAGAATGCCGAAGTTCCATGCTGTATCCGGATTGATTCCCTCCTTCTCCGAATTGCGGACGCTGATCAACAGCCCGACCAGAACTCCCAAAGAAACCAGGAATCCATACGTGGGCAAATTGAAATTGCCGATATGAAAAAGCCGTGGAAACACTTGTTAATTAGATGCGGCGAAAAAGGGATTTGTTACGGCACAGTGTAGCAGGAAAGCAAGTGCATGAAGGCGAAGGTAAAAGCGGACCCACGAAGCCGTGTGAAGGGCCGAGAATGAACCCGTCGGTAGACGCTGGGAACCCGCCGCGACCCGTTAGGCATCTCCGTACTGGCGGAGCTCCGCACACAGGATCGTAATTTACGAGTCAGGCCCCCGTTCATTCAGTATTGGTTCAAAAATCGGTGACCTTCATCACCAACTTTGTAGGCCAGCTTTCATGTTGGATGCTAGGGAAATCTGAAGAGATTGGCAAGAGGCAACTTGAAGAAAGATGGCAATCGGCTTGCCAGCAACTTTCGTGAGTCAGAGGTCGAACCTGGGGTAGCTATCCAGTTTTCAGCCATTGCGAACCGTCTCGCCCAACCCTTGAGCACGATTCCATCAGGGACGCCCCGAAGAAAAAGACGCCGCTTGACAAGTTCCAGCGTGCCTGTTTTCATGATGGGCGGATTAGGGCACAGTCCATCCGGCAATGAAAACAATCGTTTGTCTTAACTCGAACGACGCAGCCCTCGCACCACATGCTGCGAGGTTCGCAAGAGGAGATTTTCATGAATCGTAATCTCGCACTGTTTTTATTATGTGCACTCCTGATATTCCCTTCCTTGTCATCGAAGGCCGCTGAACATGAAGAGCAGCGGGACGTCCGGCTCTGGTTGACGACTGCCGACCGGTCTGCATTATTCGCTCTCCAGACGACTCCCCTGCATTTCTCCGAGTCCGCTGAAGCTCCTCCTGAAATGGCTGAAGCTTCTTCTGAAATGAAAGATACGCTTCCCATTCTCGACGTGAACGACATGGAGCAGTATCAGCTCATGGATGGTTTCGGTCTTGCTCTCACCGGCGGCAGTGCGCAACTTCTTACGCGTATGCAACCAGGGCAGCGAAGTTCCCTACTGAAAGAGCTCTTCTCAACACAGGAGAACGGTATTGGCATCAGCTACCTCAGAGTAAGCATCGGCTCCTCCGATATGAACGACCACGTTTTTTCCTACGACGATTTACCAGAGGGGCAGACCGATGTGGACATGGCGAAATTCAATCTGGCCCCTGATCGCGCTGATGTGATCCCTGTCCTGAAAGAGATTCTGGCCATCAATCCTCGAATCAAGATCCTTGGTTCTCCCTGGTCCGCTCCAGCCTGGATGAAAACGAGCGATAACCCAAAAGGAGGACATCTAAAGCCTGAGTATTACGGGGCGTATGCGAAGTATTTGGTGAAATATGTCGAAGGCATGAAAGCCGAAGGCATCATGTTCGACACCATCACAATCGAGAACGAGCCTTTGAACCCCAAGAACACGCCCAGCATGGTTGTGTTCGCGCCGGAAGAGGGCGCCTTCATCGCAGAGTATCTCGGGCCCGCATTTCAGAAAGCGGAAATCCATACCAAGATACTTTTGTACGATCACAATCCCGACGTTCCATCGTATCCTCTTTCGATCCTGGCCGACCCCGGCGCCAGCAAGTATGTGGATGGCACCGCCTTTCACCTATATGGCGGAGACACCGCAACTCTGACGAAGGTCCATGATGAGTATCCGAATAAAAACTTGTACATGACCGAGCAGTCAATTGGCGAACGTCCGGGCGGACCGCTCGGTATTGCCGGGGCGGTTAGTCGCGTGCTGATCGGCGCCACCCGAAATTGGAGCCGCAACGTACTGCTCTGGAACCTGGCCGCCGACCCGCACTACGGGCCGCACACCAATAACGGTGGATGCACCATGTGCATCGGCGCAATTACTCTCGATGGAAATAACGCAACCCGCAACCTGGCGTATTACGCGCTCGCGCACTTTTCAAAATTTGTGCAACCCAGCTCCGTGCGGATCGGGTCGAATGAACTGGAACAACTAGCAACCGCAGCCTTCCTTACCCCTGATGGAAAGATAGTGCTGGTCATATCAAATACTGCCAACTTCTCAAAATCGCTCCATGTGAGATATCACGGCAAATCATTCGCCACAACCCTGTCCCCAGAATCGGTAGGGACCTACGTCTGGTAATCCACATAAAAGGAGAGAGCGCGTTCTTTGCGCGAACCATTCTTCTCTATGAGCGGGCACTTGGTACCTTCGTAATTCTCCCCTCGCGAATTCGCTAGGGTACGACCATCGACCCAGCAAATACTTCTAGGATGAGGAACTTTTCCATTTTCGCCACGCTGCTGTTCTGTGCCTTCGCCGCGAACTCATATGCGCAAGATCCCGTCCTCTACTGGAGCGCTGCCGACAGCGAGACGATTCCTTTGGAGCCCGCCAGCCTCCACGCCGGCCGCATCTACCATCCCGCCGTCGGGGGCGGCGGCATGCATGTGCAGATCGACTCCAGGTACCCGGTCACCGTGGCCATGGCTTGGGCCGATGAATGGAACGCCGCCACGCGCCCCGGAGCCCCTGCGAATTTCAACTTCCTCTGCGTGAAGGAGCACGTCACCAGCGCGATCTACGAGTGTCATCTTCCCTCCGAACGGCCCATGATCATCACCTTCCGCGATGAGCGCAGGCCCGAGAAGCCCGTCCTCGCCACCATTGGCGCCATCCTCGGTCCCGGAGCGCGGCAATTCATTTCGCCCAACGATCTCCACATCCAGTACTACAATTGCGTTCAGCCTGAGTTCCACTGGCGACGCATCCTCGACGAAAAATATCAGATAACGCCGGTACCCAAGGTCTACAGTTTGATGACTCCAGACCACGACGGCCAGGAACTCAGCATGAAGATCAAGTCGCCCATCCCTCTGACGGTCGCTCTGTTGCCGTCGCATCTCGCCGACCAGGTCTATGACAAGACCGTCACCCTCACCGACGCCCTCGGCCAAACTGGCTGCAAAGAACGTGGCGTCCAGTCGATGAGCTTCAACTGCACTTTTAACGTAGCCAATGGCACGCAAACGCTGCTGATCCTCCCCGATATCGCTTTTTCCGGCCACAAGAAAGCCACTGTCGAGGCGACCACGGTAAAGTGCGTCGATCATTGTGAGTTATTGAGCCCGCCTCCGAACCCGTAGCGTGGAGATCTTGGCTGCCAAGGG
Source organism: uncultured Acidobacteriaceae bacterium (assembly GCA_963720075.1). GTDB lineage: Bacteria > Acidobacteriota > Terriglobia > Terriglobales > Acidobacteriaceae > PALSA-188. The sequence goes on from CAVREG010000005.1 coordinate 223,451, forward strand.
GAGCGCAATCGGGCCCGTCGGAACTTAACTTCGTCGTCGGAATGGAAGGCGCATCTTCGCGGTCTCCCATAAATATGGTAATATGGGTGCTACATGAAGACGACCCTTGAACTTCCCGATTTCCTGTTCCGCCGCGCAAAATCAACCGCCGCCCAACGCGGTATTCCTCTGCGCCAGCTCGTCACCGAGGCGCTCCAGGAGAAATTGAAAACTACTTCCCACGAAAAGCCTTGGATGAAACATCTCGGAAAGCTCAAACACCTGCATAAGGAGAGAAAGCAAATCGAAAAGCGGGTGGAAGAAGCCTTCGAGCAGATCGATCGGGAAGTCTGGCAATGATTTTCTCGACAATGATTTTCTGGAACTGATTTTTTAGAAATGATCCTCGATACCAATGCCTTGTCTGCCGCTGCCGACGATGACCCTGGGGCGGTTGCCGCGCTATCCCGCGCCGAACAGATGGTGATCCCCGTAATTGTGCTCGGCGAGTATCGCCACGGCATCGCCCAGTCGCGCAACCGCGCCAGCTACGAAAACTGGCTGGCAGGCCTGCTCCATGATTGCATGGTCTTGGACGTTCAGGAACCGACCACGCATCATTACGCGGAAATCTGCCTCGAACTAAAACGCAAGGGCAAGCCGATTCCAACCAATGACATCTGGATTGCCGCACTGTGCCGCCAGCATTCTCTTCCCCTATTGAGCCGCGATCGCCATTTCGATTTGGTGGCCGGAACCAACCGGATCGATTGGTAAATCGAAATGGCCGGCAGTGAAAAGGCCTCAGAACGTGGAGTCATGCCTTCTGCGCCTAAAAGGAAAAGCCAACCACATTTTCCTGATGGGTTTTGTTTATGCCGGCAACGACCGGACCTTATACTCCTTCGCCAAAGCCCTGAGCGAAGTGACGGACTTGCGTTGTACCGCCAAGATTCCCCGGCCTTCACACAAAACGCGAAAGGCTGGGCATGCCCCCGCACTCCTTGCGCCCACTTTTCAGGCATAGTTAAGGAGACAATTTATGGACAGAAATAAAACCCTGTTTTTTGGAGACCTGAAAGATGCTTTGAAATGGCTCCTTGTTGGGGCTGTGGTTTGGGAAGCCGCGAAGAGAAAGCAACCCTGCCCCAACCAGGATGCTCTTGGTATGTTTACGAATTTTGTTCAGGCTCGCGCTCTGTACGAATTTTATTACAAGAAAGAGCATGACCTGGACGATGCACGAGCCAAGGATTTTTGCGATTATTGGCAGCCCCCCACAAGCGCCTTGTATGCCCGTTATGTAGTAAAGGGGAGGCCTCTCAATAAGCGAGTATTTCATCTTGTTTACGGTCGGAGTGAGGAACCGTGTGCCGGTACATCTGGCACCAGCGGCCCTGACCACGTAAACTTGCAAGTGCTTGAATTCGCAAGAGAGCTTCTGCAAATCACTGAAATGTTTGTCCAATGCGTCAAGCGAGAGTTTAAAGAACTTGCTCAATCAGCATTAGCGGATGGCTATCATGATACACAAAATGCATCGAACGCTCTCGGAATACCAATTCCGTTTTGAAGTTAATTGAGTGCTAGTCGGGACGAAACTCAAAAAAAAGCCGCATCCATTTCTGAATGTGACTTTATTTATGCCGGCAACGACCTACTCTCCCATACACTTTCGCGTGCAGTACAATCGGCCCTGCTTGTGTGGCGCGGGCGCCCTCGCCCGCGTGACTGCATGAAGAACAATCAAAGATTCCGGAAATACAAAAGCGATGTTCATGGGTCCACTGACAAGCACCCAACGGCTGTCTATCATTCCCGACAGTTTGGCGGGCCCTACCCCCCACATTCAAAAGCCACACACTCCCAAAAGGAAAAGGCCAGGCTCATTTCTGAACGTGGCCTTTATTTAATGCCGGCAACGACCTACTCTCCCACACACTTTCGCGTGCAGTACAATCGGCCCTGCGGGGCTTAACTTCCGTGTTCGGGATGGGAACGGGTGGATCCCCCGCGGTAAGATCACCGACAACTTGATCGCGCGTTGCGCGAAGCTTTTGGCTATTAGCTCTTGGCTTTTAGCTTGAATCCGACTGGATCGAGCCTATGCCCAAAAGCTAACAGCAGATTTTCAAAGACCGCAACAAAAACTCCGAGGACGATTCCTCACAACTGAATAGATTGGGTGTGGCTTACTTTCTTATTTGTTTACTTCCGATTTCAACCACGCTACTTCGGCTTTTCGTCGGCGCGAAGCTCTAATCCTTCTCTCCTTGCCAGGCTCAGGTTCTAAGCCAAAGGCCAAGAGCTAACAGCTAAGAGCTTCTTCTGCACCGAGTAAATTTTATGGTCAAGCCGAACGGGCGATTAGTACGGGTAAGCTTCACGCATTACTGCGCTTTCACCTCCCGCCTATCAACCAGGTAGTCTTCCTGGGCCCTTCTTATCCCTTACGGGTTGGGAGATCTCATCTTGGGGTGTGCTTCCCGCTTATATGCATTCAGCGGTTATCACGACCGAACTTCGCTACCCAGCTATGCCGTTGGCACGACAGCTGGAACACAAGAGGTTCGTCCATCCCGGTCCTCTCGTACTAAGGACAGGTCCCCTCAAATCTCCTGCGCCCACAACAGATAGGGACCGAACTGTCTCGCGACGTTCTGAACCCAGCTCACGTACCGCTTTAATAGGCGAACAGCCTAACCCTTGACCCGTTTACGGATGTCTCTTAGCGTGAGAGGCAGAGGTACGCGTTCCAGATCATCTGCCTTGAAGGTCGCCGTGATCCGGCCCTGATGTTTGAACTCGGCCGGGTTTTCAGTTGGCTGAGAGTGCAGTTCCTGCAGTTGTGGTAAACGTCGCTGTCTTCCGAATAATAAGACTTGTTGACACGAATTGATAGCTCCTTGTAGGGGCGCGGCGGTTTACTTGCGCCCTTCCTGCTTCTCCATGCGCTCTCGCAGTTCTTTGACTAGACCGCGTGTGGCACTTTTCCATCTGCCCCATGGACGTGCGTCGGACCACAGAGCTGCTCCGCCTTTCGGATCGAGAATCGTCACATAGGTTGTCCCTGAGTAGATCGCATGAGAGCTTCCATTGCCGTAGGTCTGTGCGTTTATGTTTCCGTAGCTGTCAACACTTCCGCTCGTGTTGCGATATGTGCCTGTAGAGTAGCCGCTAACGTATTCCTTTGCGGACAGGAGTAGAACCACATCCGCCTTCTCCGCTGAATCAACGATCTGAAACCTGCCCCACTTTCGCAGTTCGTCATATGCCTTGTCGCCAAGATCGGCCACGCCACTGCGGTTATCAATGTAGATCGTTCTAGCGGTCATCACAGGTTGTGGGAGGGGCATCTTCTCGTGCTTAGCCTGGCTGGAGGCTACGAGCAGGAGTATCATGGCAATCCGAATCATCAACTGACGAACTTTCATTTTGGTTACCTCAAATCAGCGACCCCAGTCTGCACCCGCCAGCTGTCACGGGACAAGATTACGGCGGTAATGGCGGTTCTCTTCCGCCCGCCGGAGCCGACCATGATTCGGCGTCTGCATCGCGAGTAATAGTCAAGTCTTTTTTGTTACCTTCGTTAGAGCCGACACTATTAGTAATGTTTGATGGGAGGGTACTAAGTGGCTAGCCTATGGCATGAGCTTCTATACCCTTAGCCAACTAGTATTTACTGCGCCTTACTTCTCTGCGATGGACTGTTGTCTCAACGAAAAGAAGGCAATTTATTGCAGCAGCGAACTTACTTCCGGCTGGAGGCTGTATTCCGCAATGGAGACCGACGACGTCGGATCGGTGAAGGACTTGAAGAGTAAACGCGGGGATCAGTGGTACGACAAACATATCTTGAACGCCAACAAAGACGAAGCGAACAAGTTTGCAGCATCAGTTCGTGAGGGCCGGGACGGCAGTATTCCCGTGATCACTCCGGCTCCATTTGACGTCCGTGGCTGGGACCAGCCTGAATATCTTGCCTTTTGGGAAGAAGTCATTCGGACTCGCGTTGCCGCTATGCACTTTAGAAACAACTGGGAATATAGCAATGGTTGCACCTTCGAATATGCAGTTGCGCTGGATGCTCAGATTGATAAGTTTGACGAGCGAGGACAACCTCTCGAAGATGACAGAGCTATCACTTGTGTCCGAAACGCCATAGATACGATTGCAAAAATGAAAGGCAATTTTGACACTAGCAAGTTGAAAAAAAATCTCCAACGTATCGAAGTAAGTGGTAGCACTACGAAATTCCCAGTGCCAATGCCACGATCCAAGATCATCATTTAAAGCCCAAAAGGAAAAGGCCACGCTCATTTCTGAACGTGGCCTTTATTTAATGCCGGCAACGACCTACTCTCCCACACACTTTCGCGTGCAGTACAATCGGCCCTGCGGGGCTTAACTTCCGTGTTCGGGATGGGAACGGGTGGATCCCCCGCGGTAAGATCACCGACAAATCGTAGCAGCCGTCGTTGGTCCTTGGCCGTCCGTCGTTGGCCTAAGACCTAGCTGCGAACTTTTTTAGCACTCAGCATTCAGCAATCAGCTAAAGCAGATTCCTCCGGGCTGCGCCCGTTCGGAATGACAAGGCTTTTACTGAGTGCTGAATGCTAAGTGCTGACTGCTTTGTCCTGAATTTTCAAAGAACTCTCCCCAGCAAATGCCGAGGACGATTCCTCACAACTGAATAGATTGGGTATTACTTTAATCGACAAGACTCGAAAAATATTGTCGGCGTACAGCCGAGGGTCATTCACGCTTTCATTCCTGCCCAAGTTCTGGCAGGCAGAGAAACTTCGTCTTCATCTCAGTCCAGGTTCGGACCAAAGACTAACAGCTGATCGACTAACGGCTGTTATGTTCCGAGTAAATTTTATGGTCAAGCCGAACGGGCGATTAGTACGGGTAAGCTTCACACATTACTGCGCTTTCACCTCCCGCCTATCAACCAGGTAGTCTTCCTGGGCCCTTCTTATCCCTTACGGGTTGGGAGATCTCATCTTGGGGTGTGCTTCCCGCTTATATGCATTCAGCGGTTATCACAACCGAACTTCGCTACCCAGCTATGCCGTTGGCACGACAGCTGGAACACAAGAGGTTCGTCCATCCCGGTCCTCTCGTACTAAGGACAGGTCCCCTCAAATCTCCTGCGCCCACAACAGATAGGGACCGAACTGTCTCGCGACGTTCTGAACCCAGCTCACGTACCGCTTTAATAGGCGAACAGCCTAACCCTTGGAACCTTCTACAGCTCCAGGATGCGATGAGCCGACATCGAGGTGCCAAACCGGAGCGTCGATATGAACTCTTGGCTCCGATCAGCCTGTTATCCCCGGCGTACCTTTTATCCGTTGAGCGATGGCCCTTCCATGCAGAACCACCGGATCACTAACGCCTACTTTCGTATCTGCTCGACTTGTAGGTCTCGCAGTTAACCACGCTTATGCGTTTGCACTCGTCGGCTGATTTCCAAACAGCCTGAGCGTAGCTTCGCGCGCCTCCGTTACCGTTTAGGAGGCGACCGCCCCAGTCAAACTACCCGCCTTACTATGTCCCTCTCCCAGTTTATGGGAGTAGGTTAGAACCACAGATCTCGCAGGGTGGTATCTCACCGGTGGCTCCTCCAAACCCGAGAGTCTGGAATCAAAGCCTCCCACCTATCCTGCGCAGCAAGGGCCATAGTTCATAGTAAAGGTGTAGTAAAGGTGCACGGGGTCTTTCCGTCTAGTTGCGGGCAACCGGCATCTTCACCGGCACTACAAGTTCGCCGTGTCAGTCGGCAAGACAGTCGCACTTTCGTTACGCCATTCGTGCAGGTCGGAACTTACCCGACAAGGAATTTCGCTACCTTAGGACCGTTATAGTTACGGCCGCCGTTCACTGGGGCTTCAGTTCAAAGCTTCGCCTTGCGGCTAACCTCTCCCTTTAACCTTCCAGCACCGGGCAGGCGTCAGCCCCTATACGTCGTTTTCGACTTTGCAGAGACCTGTGTTTTTGTTAAACAGTCGCAGTGCGCATTTCTCTGCGGCCTCTTCGGGCTATGAACCCTAGTGAGGCACCCCTTCTCCCGAAGTTACGGGGTTAATTTGCCGAGTTCCTTACCAACTGTTCTCACGAGCGCCTTTGGATATTCTCCTCGTCTACCTGTGTCGGTTTGAGGTACGGTTCCCTTATTTTCTCCTTAGAGGTTTTTCTTGGCAGTGTGGAATCGGCAGCTTTCCTCCATACGGAGTACTGCTTTGCACCTCAGTGATAACTCTCTCGCGGATTTGCCTACGAAAGACACCTTACGCGCATCGACCGTTATAGCCATATGACGGCCTGCTTATCCTACTGCGTCACCCCATCGTGATAACGAATACAAGGGAGGTCCGGAATATTAACCGGATGTCCATCAGCTACGCCTTTCGGCCTCGCCTTAGGGACCGCCTGACCCTGAGCGGATTAACCTTTCTCAGGAAACCTTAGACTTTCGGCGCGGAGGGTTCCCACCTCCGTTATCGCTACTTATGCCGGCAGGGTCTCTTCTCAACCGTCCACCAGTCTTCTCAGTCTGGCTTCAAACTGTTGAGAATGCTCTCCTACCACGCATTGACGTTAATCAATGCATTCGCTGCTTCGGTACCAAGCTTGAGCCCCGTTATATTGTCGGCACCGGACCGCTTGACCAGTGAGCTATTACGCTTTCTTTAAAGGATGGCTGCTTCTAAGCCAACCTCCTGGCTGTCTGGGCGTTCCGACTTCCTTTCCCACTTAGCTTGAATTTGGGGACCTTAGCAGGCGATCTGGACTGTTTTCCTCTCGACGACGAAGCTTAGCCCCCGCCGTCTGACTCCCGAATTGGTTGTTCTATGGCATTCGAAGTTTGGTTGGATTCTGTAAGCTGGAAAGCCCCATAGTCCATCCAGGTCTCTACCACCACGACAAATCATTCGAGGCTAGCCCTAAAGCTATTTCGGAGAGAACGAGCTATCACGGAATTTGATTAGCCTTTCACCCCTACCCTCAGCTCATCGGAGCTTTTTTCAACAAACACCCGTTCGGCCCTCCATTAGGTTTTACCCTAACTTCAGCCTGGCCAAGGGTAGATCATCCCGCTTCGCGTCTATTCCTGCCAACTATGTCGCCCTATTAGGACTCGCTTTCGCTACGGCTCGCTTTCGCTTAACCTTGCTGACAAGAATAACTAGCCGGCTCATTATGCAATAGGCACGCGGTCAGACTTTCGGCTTGCGCCGCATAGTCCTCCCACCGTTTGTAGGCACACGGTTTCAGGTACTATTTCACTCCCCTCGCAGGGGTTCTTTTCGCCTTTCCCTCACGGTACTGGTTCACTATCGGTCAGAAGCTAGTATTTAGCCTTACGGGATGGTCCCCGTAGCTTCCCGCAAGGTTTCACGTGCCCCGCGGTACTCAGGTATCTCATTCGAGTCCAGTTCGTTTTCGCCTACGTGGCTATCACACTCTATGGCCCCTCTTTCCAGAGGGCTTCGACTAACGACTGGATTGTTAACTCTACTATTTGAGACCCTACAACCCCGGCCACACCCGAAGGTATGACTGGTTTAGGCTAGTTCCGATTTCGCTCGCCACTACTCTCGGAATCGAGGTTTCTTTATTTTCCTCCAGGTACTGAGATGGTTCACTTCCCTGGGTTCGCTCGTTCCCAACTATGTATTCATTGGGACGTACTAGAGTTTTACCCTAGTGGGTTTCCCCATTCGGAAATCCCCGGATCAATGCCTGCTTGCGGCTCCCCGAGGCTTATCGCAGCTTGCCACGTCCTTCATCGCCTGCTTCTGCCAAGGCATCCACCATGCGCCCTTAGTAGCTTGACCATAAAATTTACTCGACACACGGTAGTCAGCTTCCACCAAACTTCCGCACACTGTCATCCCGAGCGAAGCATCAATTTTGCGAAGCAACATTGATGCGCAGTCGAGGGACCTTGTGTTTGTTTTTGATTTCCGACAAACCACCACACGCCGCTTAAACTCTATGGGCCTAGATCCTGCTCATCGCGCGCCAACGCCTATAACGTCCGCGCCCCAGCAGGTTTTCTCTCAGGCACTCATAAAAATTTACAGCCTTGTAGATTGCCCAATCTATTCAGTTGTCAAATATCGTCCTCGCTGACTTTCATCAGCTGCCCGCCTAAGCGGGTATGGGTCAAAACCGCTACCAGCTTCTGGCTGCTAGCTAAAGTCATTTCTGACCAAGCTAGAAGCTAGTCGCTAGAAGCTTCTTCCAACCCAATGTTCGACATCAACTCAAAGTTGACGCCCAACATCGGATTGCTTGGCTTGTCTTTCCAGAAACAAGCCGATAAGACCAATTATCGAACCTAGTCCGATCGGCCAGATGAACCAGATGCTAGGCCTGGAAACATCTCCTGAAAATACGAAGAGCCACACCGCCAGCCCTATTCCACCACCGATAACGGCTAAAAGCTGTCCGATCCGTTTGATCCGTTGCGCCGTTTCAAAAGGGGTCATCCAATTAGCCTTGGATCTACTACCGACGCGGAGCGTCCGGATCCATTCCACGCTCAATCTTCGCGATCCGCTCCTGATGCCGCAGCACCAGAACGATGATCGTTATCACTCCACCGACCACGATCGCAGTAATCGGAATCAAGAACGGCCCTAATCCAAGGATCGATTCCATAAGTTATCTTTGCTGTGCTCCAGGCGCATCCGGATGAATGCCGCGCTCGATCATCGCAATCCGCTCTTGATGCTTCAGGATCAGCTTCGTCACTCCAATCACGCCACCAACAATGATCGCGATAATTGGAATAAGAAAAACACCCAAGCTAAGGATTGACTCCATTCAGTCTCCGTGAACCGGCCCTAGTCTCGGTGATCGCTTGATTCCGGCTAGCAAACCTCCACAGACAGAGCCCACGAGCGTTATCGGAAGGCCATGCTCTGCAATCACCATCCGCAGCCATGATGCTGGAGAATGACTATCCGCCCAGCCAGCCAAAAATGCACCGAGGAGAAATGCCATTCCGCCTAAACCGATGGCTCTTACAGCCAGCGTGATTGTGAACCGCTTGCGGT
>CAVREG010000005.1:235000-303540 GCA_963720075.1 uncultured Acidobacteriaceae bacterium
AGAAGCTCTTAAAGCTATCGTTCTGCTGAAAGTCTGTCAACCCACTGTGCCCACAGGATATTCACTGCTTTTGCACATGCATGACTATGTGGCGCGGACACTCTTGTCCGCGGCCTTTGACTTTGAGTAGGCGCGGATTTCATCCCTGCCGAACATCAACGGGGATACTTTATCGGCACGACTGAAAGTCGTGCCCCTTCCCATCCGATGCTCGCCCAAAACCAAGACACGCAACAGAACGGTCTCCCGCTCCAACTTCAAACACAATAGTCGGCGGAAGACTTATTTACTTGATAAAAGATCGTTTGGAGGCTTTGGTCTTGCCAGGCTTGAAAGCCTGACCTACCGAACCCTTCGAGGAACCCTGTCCCCGAATGTGACTCCGTGGCCGGAGCTGATTTGCAAGACGTTCAGACTTGCCGATACTTAAAACATTAGATGCCGGATGCGCACGAGAGTTTCAAACAATATCCGGCTAGCCACAATAATGCTCTCGATTGATTGTTTATACCAGATCGAATAAGAAAGAGCAAGCGCGTGTTTACGAAGTTGGGTCAGGGGAGCATCAGCTCTTCGCCATTAGCATAGCTTTTGGCTTTTCAGTTTCTTGATCCAACAGATCTGAGAGGTGATAGTCAGATTGACCTTGGCGGGGTGCTAAGAGTGAAAGCGGCCTCAACCGAGACCGCTTTTGTTTGAGGTCTTCCCGATTCGGAAATTAGAAGCGGTTTAATTTTGTGCGAACATAATCGCGGGGCGTGGGCCCGCTACAATCCTCATCGGGCGAACATGGTCTGGAGGGTATTGCCAGTGGGTACTGGACAGTGTTTGCCAAACATTCGAGTGGCCAGTCAGCCATTAGGGTTCGACTCCCTTGCCCTCCGCAGTCACTCGAAAATCGCAACTCGTCTTGACAAAATGGCGGGGCGGATTATGATTGGAGTTGGCAAACATTGTCCAGTATCAGGTTCTAGGCCCCGGCTGACACCGGGGCTTCTATTTTCTGTTCCAATCAAGCTTCGCTGATTTAGTTCTTCCCGCGGAATCCACAGGGCTGCATTTCTCCGATCTTGTAAGATGGCGGCCTTCCCCTCTTAATTAAAAATGGCCGAACTTATCTGGGACGGTAAGTACGACGCGCACGGAAACAAGCGTGCTCCGGTTCGTATTGAACTGCCCTTTCAAACCGTCGGGACCGTCAACGAGAGCGTGCAGGAGCGGCCGCGCACCCTGGAACTGTCTTCTACGGGCCATGATCCGGAGTGGCGCATCCGCCTCGTCTGGGGCGACAAAAAGTACGTCCTGCCCTCGCTCCTCCCCGAGTTCGCCGGCAAGGCGGGACTTAACCTGCACCCGTAGAAACTTCGCCTCATGCACAACGCTTTGAGGACCAATAGCACTTTGATCCTGTCGCCCCACATGGAGACTTCGAAGAATGGAGCATACGAAGAGGCTTGGCATTTGATGCGAGGCGAGGAAGGAGTTGCGACCGAGGATTCGCGGGCGGGGGCGCCCGCGCCACACAGGCATGACTGAAAACTCCTGCGCCCACATAGGGAGAGGTGCCCCACCTGTCCAATTTTTCTTGATCGAGGTTATTCGAATTGTTTGCGGAAGGTTGATAGTTGTTGTTTTACTTCGTCGAGTTCTTTGCGCAGGGCGGCTACTTCGGCTTCCAGGGAAGTCAGCCGGCTGTCTTCTGTAGAGACGGCGAATTGCGGCGCGGCGGCGGTGTCTTCCACGTCTCCCGAGAGCAAGTGCGCGTAGCGGGATTCTTTGGTGCCGGGCTGGCGGGAGAGCATTTTGACCAGCGGCGGATCGCGCTGCATGAGGCGATGCAGCGTGGATTGCACGTCGGAGAGATCTTCGAAGCGGTGAAGGCGCTCGGTGCGTCCGCGAAGCTCGCCGGGAGTTTGAGGGCCACGCAACAATAGAACACAGAGCACAGCAGTTTCGGCGCGGGTGAAGTTGAATACTTCCTGGAAGCGATGCTCGAATTTTGTTACGCGGCTGTCGGCGCTGCTGGTGGGTCCGGCGAGACGTTTTTGCTGAAGCGAATCTAATGCGCCGCGAACAATGTTGTCGTCGAGAGTGATGACTGGATCGCGATTATTTTTTTGATTGCAGGCGTTGACCAGCGCATTCAGAGAAAGCGGATAGTAGTCGGGAGTTGTGATGTCTTTCTCGATGAGCGCTCCGAGCACGCGAGCTTCGACGGCGGTAAGGACAATATTCGGTGCGTGCTTTGCGTCAGGAGTTTCCATCGGCGGCTCGTTAGTCTCACAGGATATCAGCAGGATGTCCGACCCCCAGATACAATACTGCGTGTGAAGCCCAGCATCTTTGTGGTGGAGGATGATCCGGATATATCGTTTCTGGTGCGCCATCATTTGGATGGGGCGGGTTTCGCGGTGAAGATTTTTCCGACGGGAAACTCAGTGATCGAAGAGTCGGAAAATCAGCGGCCGGGCCTCTTCGTTCTTGACGTAATGGTGCCGGGAAAAGATGGGCTGGAGTTGTGCCGGCAGATTCGGAAGATGCCGACGTTGTCGGCGACGCCGATAATATTTCTTACGGCGAAGAGCGGCGAGGCCGACAGGATTCTTGGATTTGAGCTGGGCGCGGACGATTATATTTCGAAGCCATTCAGCCCGCGCGAGCTAGTGGCACGAGTGAAGGCCGTGATGCGACGCTTTGAGCGTCCACTTTCGCAAGGTCCGTTGCGCGCGGGAGGAATTGAAATTGACCGTACGGCGATGACGGTCAAAGTAGATGGAAATGTGATTACGACAACTGCGACTGAGTTTCGGTTGCTCGAATATTTCGCGCGGCACGTGGGAAGAGTATTCAGCCGCGACCAACTGCTGGATGCGGTGTGGCGTGATACATCGTATGTGACGCCCCGGTCTGTAGATGTTTACGTGAGGCGCATCCGCGAGAAAATCGAGCGCGATTCCGAGGATCCGCGTTATCTCAAGACGGTGCGCGGAGCGGGATATCGCTTCGAGATTCCTAAATGAGAAAAGAGTGAGAGGCCGAATATTCTTCAAGCTGCTGGCTGCGTTTGCGATCGTGATAGCAGCCACGGCGATAACGATTGGTTTATCCCTCCGACACGCGATTGAATCTTCGCTTCGTCAGGAAATCGAACGCAATTTAAATCAAAAGACTGTGATGTTTGCCGACCGGGTGAACACCGATCGAAAGACCAGCCTGCAAAATATTGTTTCGCAGGAGGGGCATGCGGCGGGCGCGCGGGCGACGGTCATTGATGTTTCGGGGAAGGTGCTTGCTGACTCCGAGGCATCGGCGGCTACGATGGAGAGTCTCTCGGCGGACCCAGAGTTTGTCGCAGCTCTTCGAGGAGAAATTGGAATTGATACGCGTCCTCGTCGCGCTCTGGGCGTTTCCATTCTGTATGTGGCTGCGCCTGTATCGGGTGGAGCGGCAAGACTTGCGTATCCATTGTCGGATGAGGATCGCGGCGGTTCGCGAGTTTGGAATGAAGTGCTGAAGGGAAGCGGCTTTGCGTTTTTGGTTGCTTTGGTGTTGGCTGGAATCGCGGCGCGGTCTGCGTTGGGATCTCCGAAGTCCGAACCGGGCTGGAATGCGGAAGGTTTGGCGACATCTCGAGAGGAAACCGGAAAGGCTGCGCTGCAACATGATGCGGGAGGGTACGAGGAAAAACAGCATCAGCTGGAAACCCTGCTGAACAGCATGCAGGAAGCGGTCATTGCGATTGGTCCGGATGAGCTTGTGCAATGGGCAAACGTCAGCATGGAACGTTTGGTCTTCCTGCGAATCCGGCTGAACGCGCCCATCGTCGAGACGGTGCGTGATCCCGATTTTCTCCGTGCAGTGCGGCAGGCTAATGAGACGCACAAAGTGGTTACGACGAGGGCCACGTCTATTATTCCTGGGCATGCTTTCGATGTGACAGCGGCCCCGCTGCCGGGTGGCGGCGCGGTGGTGGTATTGCGCGATCTTACGGAAACCGAACGAGTGGAAAAAACTCGGCGGGATTTTATTGCGAATGTGTCTCATGAACTACGCACTCCGCTGACCTCGATCCAGGGATATGCGGAGACTTTGCTGGACACCGCGGGAGAAAGCAATCATTCGCGCGACTTTCTGGAGATTATTCGGAAGAATGCAGCACGCATGTCTCGGCTCACCGAGGATTTACTAACTCTGGCGAGGGTTGAGTCTGGAGAGCAACGTTTTGATATCAGGCCGGTGACGACTACCGAATTACTCGATGAGGCGGTTCAGAATTTTCTTGAAGTGGCGGGAGCGCAGGGTATCGAAGTGCAGGTGGACGATAGATCTTCAGCGCAGGTAAGCGCCGATCCGGAGGCTATTCAGCAGGTTTTTTCGAATCTGATTGAGAACGCGCTGAAGTATGCCGCGTCGGGAAAGATTATTGCGCTTGGGGCGCGGACTACGGAGGGGGGAGTCGAATTTCATGTCCGCGATTTCGGGCCGGGCATTTCTTCCGAGCATTTGCCGCGATTGTTTGAGCGGTTTTACCGCGTGGATAGGGCCCGCTCGCGCGAATCGGGAGGGACCGGGCTGGGCCTTGCCATCGCCAAGCACATTGTTCTCGCACATGCAGGAACCATTCGCGCCGAGAGCGAACTCAATCACGGGTCTAGCTTTCTGTTCACACTGCCGCTGGCCACAAGTGAAATCGCGGGGCAGTGAACTTCATATGCTGCACGTAAGCGAGTCCGATCATGAACAAAACCTCTCCTATCAGAGGGGCGCCGACGACAAATATCGAATATAGATCCATCCTCAAACTTTCGCGGGCGGGGGCGCCCGCGCCACACGAGCTATCCGACTTCAATCTTTTCATCTACTAACTTCTTGTCATTCTCGCCGCTGCCGGTTAGCTCGAATGCGTTTGTCAGGACGGCTTTGCCTTTTTCTACGCTTGTGATTACGTAGGAGCAGCCGAACCAGTGGGCCTCGGCTAAATCTGTGGATGACCATTGCGCGGGGTGATCGGGATGCGAGTGGTAGAAGCCGATGATGTCTTCGCCGCGTCCGCGGCCCTCGCGCTGAATGTGGACCAGTTCTTTTGGATCAATGTGATAGCGGTTCTGGGGCGAGTCAGCGCGGGTGTTGCCACAGCGGGCAACTGACGTCACGGTGCGGATGTTGTAGTCCATTTGGCCGAGCAGGACGCCGCAGCACTCGTAGGGATACGTTTCTTCGCCGTGCTTTCTCAGAGACTCGTAGTCAGTTGAATTGATTCTTAGCATAGCTAACGTCATTTGACCACGGGGTCACGGAATCACAGAGAAAATCAAAACTTTAGAAATTGCTTGGTGCATCCGGGTTGGTTCTCAATCAGATTATTCTAACTTGGCCTGATTTTTCTCTGTGACTCTGTGCCTCTGTGGTCGAGTGGCAGGTTCATCCCTCCTCCCAGAATCTTTCGCTTAAATATTTGTCGCCGGAATCGGGGAGGATTGCTACGAACACCGCCTGCTCGCCCGAGTTCAGACGGCGCCCTACTTGCAGGCACCCGACGATTGCTGACGCTGCCGAGATGCCAACCAGCAGGCCTTCTTCGCGGGCTAGCCGGATTGCCATGGCGTAGGAATCTTCGGTGGAGATGCCGAGGTCTTCATCCGCTAGTGACGGATCGTAAATTTTCGGAACGATGGCGCTGGCCATGTGCTTTGCGCCTTCGATTCCATGAAATGGGGAATCAGGTTGTAGCGAGATGCACCGAATTTGCGGATTCAATTCTTTCAATCGGCGTGACGTGCCGACAAAGGTTCCACTCGTCCCCATCATGGAAACAAAATGAGTGATGCGGCCTTCGGTTTGGTGCCAGATTTCATTCGCCGTTCCGAAGTAATGCGCCTGCCAGTTGGCGTCGTTGGAATATTGATCGGCGTAAAAATACTTGTCGGGATGTTTTGAGTGAAGTTCTCGCGCGACGCGAATCGCGCCATCGGAACCTTCTCCGGGATCGGTGTAAACGATATTCGCTCCGTAAGCGTGAAGGATATGTTTGCGCTCGATGGAAACATTTTCCGGCATGCACAACGTCACAGAGAAACCCTGAGCCGCTCCGAACATGGCATAGGCGATGCCGGTATTTCCGCTGGTGGAATCGAGCAGAGACTTGCCGGATGCGAATTTGCCGCTGCGCTTTCCTTCGGAAATGATTCTTGCGGCGGCGCGGTCTTTGACCGATCCGCCCGGATTGAACCACTCGGCCTTGCCCAGCAATTCTGTTCCGGGAAGGTTGCGGGCGATGCGCTCGAAGCGAAGGAGCGGCGTATTTCCCACACGATCAAGCGTGGTGAGTCCTAAAGAAGTGGAATGGGAATTCAGAATTTGAGATCTCTCATGATCAAAAGATTCAGCGGCTTGAGAGGAATTTCGCGAGACGTAATCTGTCGCGGTCTGAGGCGATTCTGCCATGAAAGTATTCGCGGCAGCGTCCACGACCAACTCGGATTTATGGGGCTCTCGTGGCATGGATGGGAACCACCGCCATAACTATAGTAATGTTCCTTACAACTCAATTACAGCATCTTGAACTCAGACTTAGATTATAAAAGACCATGCCCGGATGCGCCGCCGCTGAATACATTCGCGTGGAATGAGCATCCAATCGGGCAATAAGAGAAAGAGCACACAAAAATGGCGACGAAAGTAATTGAACGAACCTATGACGAAGCTTTGGGCTGGCTGCGCGAGCACGGATTTGATTTGATCGAAGCGCCCGGGATGCAAGGCCGCGTCTTCCTGAAGAAATACAATGTGTCGGCGGCGATTCAAAAAGATGGCGAGGATTCGACGAAGATATTTGCTTACCCCGGATATTTAATTGGCGGCGAGATTTCGAAGCTGATCAATCGCGGATACCAGCAATTTCTGAAGACATCGAAAGCAGAAATTGCCGCAACTGCCGACCACTTGAAAGCCTTGCAACAATTTACGGAAGAATTGAAAGAAGGAATCGGACTGCCCAACCTTTATAACGAGTCGTTGGGAACGGTGAGCGACTCGTACCAATACGACCGCGTTGAGGATCGTGACAAGCCGAAGACGGAGCGCCCAAAGCGTCCGTGGGAGAAGGCTGGGGTTGTGGGCGTTACGGCTGCGAAGAAGAAAACGCGCGCTTGAGAATTTCGTAATGCTTGGACGGCAATCTGCCGGTCCCCCAGCAAAAAGCAGATTCCTCACGGCTGAAGCCGGTTCGGAATGACAAAGATTAGTTGTTGCTGGATGGTTCCGTTATTCCTTACCGCTTGAGTGCTGGCGGCCTCTCCGATTAGACTCGCCTGCGGTGACACAACCCATGAAGAGTTTTCCGGCAATATTGTTGGCGCTGTTGCTTTGCGCTCCGCTATCTCTTGCCGATGAACCTCAGCATCACGAAGAGCTGACTCAGTCGCAGCTTGGCACGGTGCGCTTTCCAGTGTCGTGCGCCGATTCTGTTCAGAAGCCCTTTGAACGCGGCGTGGCGCTGTTGCATTCATTCTGGTACGAGCAGGCGGAAACAACTTTCGAGCAGATAGCGAAAGACGATCCGCGGTGCGCGATGGCGCATTGGGGAATCGCGATGAGTCTGTGGCATGAACTTTGGAATCGTCCGGATGCGGCGACCATAAAGCGTGGCCTGTTGGAAGCGAAAACTGCAGACGCGTTTCATCCCAAGACGGATCGTGAGCGCGATTACATTGCGGCGATCAACGCTTTCTATTCAGGATCGTATAAACGCAAATATCAAAAGCGGGCCAGGGCCTATTCAAAAGCGATGCAGAAGGTTTATCAGCGAAATCCTGATGACCACGAGGGCGCGGCGTTTTATGCATTGTCATTGCTGGCGTCTGAACCCGAGCACGATACCGGCGAGTTGAATCGAAAGAAAGCTGCGGCTGTTTTAGAAAAGGTATTTGCGGTCGAGCCGAACCATCCAGGCGCGATTCACTATCTGATTCATACATACGATACGCAGGACATGGCTGCGCTCGGACTGCCTGCGGCCAGGCGATATGCGCAGATTGCGCCCGCAGCGCCTCACGCGCTGCACATGCCGTCTCACATTTTTGCGCGGCTCGGACTTTGGCAGGATGACATTAATTCGAATCTCGCTTCGATTGCCGCCAGCCGCAAATACGCTGAGATGGGCGGCGAGGGCCATGAATTTCATGCGATGGACTTTCTGTTTTACGCTTACATGCAAAGCGGAAATGAGGCGAAAGGCCGACAGCTGATTGAAGAGATAAAGGCCATGCCGCCGATGAAAGATATGTACGGCATGGGATTCGATCCGCAAATGTCCGCGCTGGTTGCGTTCGAAGCGATGTATCCGCTTGAATTGCACCATTGGCAGGAAGCGGCCGGATTGGCCCTGGTTCCTGGAGCCTCCAGCGAAGACGATTCGATCACGCACTGGGCCCGCGCGATTGGGCTGGCTCACGTTGGAAAAGCTGATGAAGTGCGAAAGGAAGTTGCGGAGATCGAAGCTATTCGCAAGAAGCTATCGGAGGAGAAAAAATCAAAAGGGACTTTGGAAGCCATTGATCAGGACCGGAAAGAGGCGGAGGCTTGGACGGATTATGCGGAGGGCAAAGCAGACTCCGGCATCAGCATTTTGCGATCCATCGGAGATACCGGAGCCTTTGAGGCGTCGGACCAACTTCCGGCAGCGGAGATGGCGGCTGACATGCTGCTGAAGATGAACCGGCCGACCGAGGCATTGGCGGAGTATGAAGCGGATTTGAAGACTAATCCGAATCGCTTCGATTCGTTATATGGCGCGGCTCGCGCGGCGGAGGGTGCGGGAAACACCCAGAAGGCATCGGGTTATTACGCGCAACTTGTGAAGAATTGTGGTGGATCACACTCGGCGCGTCCGGAGCTGAGCGAAGCGAAAGAATGGCTGGCGAAACAGCAGAATGTCAGTGCCAGAAAATGAAGTTTGTTGTTGTCCCGGCGCGATGGAGATTCCACAGTAGCTTTGCTATCAGCGCTGCGATGAGTGCCGCCGAGCCCACAGCAGCGTTGTATTCGCGGTGCTTGAGATAAAGTTTCCAGGAAAAACCACTGTCGTAATGATGGAAGGATGCGAGGCGAGGAAGTAAGCGGGGAACCTTGCGGGAGTATGCTGCGAATTCCGGGAAGGTTGTTCGCAGGAAGGCTTCTTCGGCGGTTATCACCGGCATGTAAATCGCGGCGAAGACTATTGCCAGCGCGAAAGCGATCCACCAATCGAGCGATGCAAACGCGAATCCCAAAGCTAAAATCAGCGAGCCCAGGTAAAGAGGATTACGCGTATACGCGTAGGGGCCGCTGGTGGCAAGGCTTTCATTCTTGTTGAGATGTCCTGATGCGGAAGCTCGAATGACGATGCCGGCGATTACGAATAGTGTGCCGAGTGAAATTGATGTCCAGGTTGGCCGAGCGAGCCAGAGATAGAGCGCGGTGAAAAGAAACCCAACAGGCACGCGGATGCGGCGCGCGATTTTCTGCCAAGTGGTTGAAGATTCTCTAGACACGCGATTCTCTTAGCAATCGGCGCGCGGAAGCCACAACATCTTCCACGGTGATTTTCAGCAAGCCTTTGTCGGGTTCGGTTCGACGCTTGTGAGATGTGAGGCTTAGCGGACTTCGCAGAATAATGTTTTTCGTTCCAAATGGGCCGTTGCGGGCCGGATCCGTGGGACCGAAAATCGTAACCACGGGAACGCTGAGGGCCGCGGCCAGATGCATTGGTCCCGTATCGCCTCCGATAAAAATAGTGGCGCGGCGCGTGAAAGCGATTAGTTGTGTCAACGAAAGGTTAATAGAGTTAGCACAGCCTTCGCTCGAAGTCTCGGCTACCGTCGCCAGCGGGTGCTCGCCGGGACCGTAATTGATCAGGCATTTCACGCCATTTTCTTCCGACAATCGTTTCGCGAGCTCGCCGTAACGTTCCGCGGGCCATTGTTTTGCTCCCCAGCCCGCTCCGGGATTGAGCAAGGCAAGTCTCTCAATCTTATGTTCGATCAGATAGCGATCACATTCTCGCTCTGCGGCGGCATCTCGCGGCAGTTGCGGATTTGCGATTTGGAGAGGCGCACCAACCAGAGCTGCGGCAAGTGAAAGATTTTGTTCGATCACGTGCGCTCCGGTAGCAATTGCACGCTGCGTGTAAAAGATTTTGGCGATGCCTTCACGAGGATGGGCAAAGCCGTAGATTTCTTTCGCTCCTGACAATCGGGCAATCAGCGACGAACGCAATGAACCCTGGAAGTCTATGGCAACTTTGTAGTGGGGGACTCGAAGATCGCCGATCGAGCCGAAGACTTGCCGCCAAGTATCGGGCGAGGCGAGCGAGTGACGCCAGCTTTTGGTGTTTACCGGGTGAATCCTATCTGCGAGTGGACGCCCCGACGAGGGCGGTCCGGCAAGTGAAGCAGTGGGCGAGCAGAGCAACTCCACCCATCGCTCTTCGACCACCCATCCGATGGTTACTTCTGGAAGCGCTGCCCGAAAGGCGGCGACGGCCGGAAGAGTATGAATGATGTCGCCCATTGCACTGGGGCGTACGACCAGCAACCGGTCGAAGTCAAAGTGCTTGCACCGTTTTAATGAAGATGGAGGGAGTGCGGGAGTGCTCACGGACGACGCTGCCCAAGGCGGGATCGGATGATTTCGGTTGCGGAATGATTTTTTGGGTCGCCTACAATTTCGACGCGACCGCCGCATTCGAGTACCGTGTCGCGCTCGGGAACTGTATTGACGGTGTAGTCCGTTCCTTTGGCTTGAATGTCGGGACGAATCTCTCGGATCAAGGCGCGAACATCGGGCTCAGGGAAAATCACGACAGCATCCACATCGGCCAGCGAGGCGAGGATTTCCGCCCGCTCATTGGCGGGCATGAGCGGGCGTCCTTCACCTTTCAAAGATTGAACTGATTCGTCGGAATTGATAGCGACGATCAAATGTCCGCCTAATTTCTTGGCGGCATGCAAATAACGCACATGTCCGACGTGAAGCAAATCGAAGCAGCCGTTCGCGAGAATGATTGAGTTTCCAAGTTTTCGCCAGTTCGCAACCTGCTGCTTCAATTGTTGGCGATCGAGAATTTTATTCGCGGGCATGCTTTGTGCTCAGTGAGAGCTTTTTACTGCAGGATGTTCAACGGCACGAAGCAATTCTGCCCGCGACACCGTCGCGGTGCCGCGTTTCGTGACGACGATTCCGCCGGCAAAGTTCGCCAGATGCGCCGCCTCTTCAGTGCTCGCACCCGCCGCCAAAGCCGCGGAAAACGTGGCGATTACGGTATCGCCCGCGCCGGTCACATCGGCAACCTGATCGGAACCGAAAATCGGAATATCTATCGGCTTCTGATTTCCGGCAAAGGCAGCCATGCCATCCCGTCCGCGCGTGATAACGAGGGACTGCAACTTCATTCGCGAAATGATCTGCTCGCCAGCGGAACAAAGCTGCGACCAGTCGTGGCCAATTTTCATAAACAGGGCTTCCTCGACTTCCGGCTCATTCGGCGTCGCCGCCGTGACTCCCGAATATTGCAACATGCGATGGCGGGAATCCAGGACAACCGGCATTTCGTCGAGGCGGCCCTTTTCGCGGATGGAATTCAGAATCGCCGGGGTTGCCGCGCCGTAACCGTAATCGGAAATCAGAATTGCATCTGAGGCGCGGGCATATTCGCGGGCCGCAAGTACCAGTTCACGCTTTTGATTCCGGTCGGGCTCGGCTTCGGGTTCACGGTCTATGCGGACAACCTGTTGCCGCGATGAATGTGTCATTCCGGCGAGGATGCGCGTTTTTGTCGGAGTGGCGTAGCCGATTCCTTTCAAGATTCCGCTAACCGGAACGCGTTTATGGCGAAAGCCTTTTAGGAGCAGCCGGCCGGGCTCATCGTTTCCTACGATGCCCACGGGGAGCACGTTCACGCCAAGGTCGGCAAGATTATTGACGGCGTTTGCTCCGCCGCCGGGGGCGACGGTTTTTTCGCGGTATTTCAAAATCAGCACCGGGGCTTCACGGGAGACGCGGGAAATTTCTCCGAAGACGAATTCGTCGGCCACAAAATCACCCACGACAGTGATTGTGATTTTGGAGAATGCCTCGACAATTTTCTTAAGCCGGTCGGGTTCTTTGGGGTGCCTGGTCATAAATGAAAAAGTAAAGGCGATTTTCTCATGCTTGTACGCGACGCTCGCGGATGGTGCGCAGCATGGTATCTAAGGCGTTAGCGGCATCGGCCAGTTCGAGCGTAGCGGGAACGACGGATAACGGTTCCAGCGCAGTTCGAAATTGTCCGAGATTGATGGCGTCTTTTTCGGTGGTGACAAAGCCGTTCGCACCAGTTTTCTCCCACAATTCAAGAAGGCTTTGCACGTCGGATTCAGTATAGGCGTGATGGTCGCGATAAAAGGATTCGGCGACTGGTGTTATGCCGGCGTCGCGCAACTGTGACATGAAGTTTTCGGGACGCGCAATAGCGCAAAAAACAATCGGGCGACCCGGGACGACCGTGGGAAGGATTGCGCGGTTCAACCGCCATATTAATTTCCCGTTCAAGGGAAATAATTCTGGGGGCGCGCCGTTCGTTAGCACGATGGCGTCGGCTCGACGCAATGAAGCAAGTGGTTCTCGCAGGCGTCCGGATGGAAGCAAGCGATCAGCCGCGTCTTCTGCGTTGAGAAGGACAATATCGAAATCGCGGGCAAGAGCGCGATGCTGGAATCCATCGTCTAAAAGGTGAAGTTGCGGGCCAAATCTTTTTTCCGCGAACATTCCGGCTTTGTGGCGGTTTTCTCCGACAACGACCGGAACATTTAATTTTCGCGCGATGAGTAGTGGTTCATCGCCAAATTCTTCAGCCGAGCCACTTGCATTTACCTGGGCTACCCCTCGGGTACGGCGACCATAGCCGCGGGACAAGACGTCGAACTTTATGTCGCGTTGACGCAGCAACTCGCCCAACATGATCACGAAGGGAGTCTTCCCGGAACCGCCAACGGAAAGGTTGCCAACGCTGACAACCGGTGCCTGCAACCTGCGGGCTTTAAATATGCCGCGATCGTACAAAGTATTTCTGATGGAGACGCCTAATCCGAAAATGGAAGAGAGGGCGTTCATTCGTGATGTACTGATAAGTGGTTTTCAACCGGAGAGATTGTGGCGGAAGGCTTGTTCGCCAGCAATCTGTCTAACGCCTGGAGCGTTCTTTGTGTTGCGCCCATTTTCGACCGTAAAGTTTCGGCGGCGCGGTGGCCCAGCGCCGCTCGTTCTTCGTCATTCGATAATAATTCCATGAGGACCAGCGGAAGCTCGGCGGGACCAACTATGCGAATAGCGTTTCGGCTTTGAAAAAGTCCGACGATGTCACGAAAATTCTCGGTGTGGTTTCCGACGACGATAGCCGCGCCATATTGAGCAGGCTCGATAATGTTGTGACCGCCGCGTGGAACCAGGCTTCCGCCGACGAATGCGACATCGGCGAGGGCATAGAGCGCAGCCAGTTCGCCGATCGTGTCGAGCAGAAGAATGCCGCCGGAAATTGGTTCTCCTTGCCACTCCGAACGGCGCCAGAACCGGACGTGGAGTTTCTCAAGTAGCCCGGCGACTTGTGGGAAACGTTCGGGACGGCGCGGGGCGAGGATCATCACGGCGCGCGGATGACCGACCAGGATATTTTCAAAAGCCTGTATCAGCAGGGATTCTTCGCCATCCATTGTGCTGCCGCAAACCAGCACTGGGCCGGCTTGCGCGCCTTCGAACGCTAAGCGGAGATTGTCCACGATTGGGGGAGGAGAAGGTATGGGGACATCGAACTTTAAATTTCCACTGACCTCAATGCGCTGGGCTGGTGCGCCTATCTCGCGCAACCGCCGCGAATCTTCTTCGGTCTGGGCTAAAAATAGGTCAATGTGTTTTAGGATTCTGGTCACGATGGGATGAAATCGCTTGTAACCGGGGAATGAGCGATCTGAAATGCGGGCGTTGACGACGGCAATCCTAGCGCCGTTCTTGTGCGCGAGGCGCAGGAAGTTTGGCCAGAACTCCGTTTCTGCTAGAACAATCAATTGCGGTCGCAGCAAACGCAAGTAGGGGCGAATTGCAAATGCAAAATCCAGAGGGAAGTAGAAGACTGCATCAGCGCCGAACCTTTCGCGAGCGATTTTCTGTCCAGTGGCAGTGGTTGTCGAGACGACAATGCGGTGTCGCGGAAACCGCCGTCGCACTCCGAAAACCAAGCCGGTAATCGCGGCTACTTCGCCCACTGAGACGGCGTGAATCCAAATCACTTGCGGGTGAGGCTCGTGTAAGAGCCGCTGTGGGATTCTTCCCAATCGTTCGGCCAGGCCGCCCCGGTACTTTCCGTGACGCGCAAATTCCAGCAGCCAATAAGGGATGCTTACGAGCAAGGCGGCAGCGAATAGCGCACTGTAGAGCCAATACATAGGGCAGCGCCATTCTAACTGCTGGCTGAGGTTCAAGCAGGAGCCAGGTGAAAGGCAGTAATAATTGAGGCGAATGCATCCTATAATCTGTGACCATGCGGAACAGGTTGAGACGACTTGTGCGGATTGGATTTTTGGGCAGCGTTGTTTTGGTCTTGCCGCTACTTTGTTTTGCGGCGAAAGATTTCGTAATGCCCAAACCGCAGCCTGCTAAGTCGTATGCGGCGCATGACGATCATTCCACCGAATTGGTCAGCGTGGGGCTTGACCCCTATGACACGCCCGCTAAGGCCAACATTTTTTCTGTCCATTACAGCGATCTCGATATTCTGCCGATTTTCGTGGTTATCACAAATGATGGAGATCAGCCGGTCGCGCTGACTGACATGCATGCGGAGATGGTTACCGCGGACCGAACCAAACTCACCCCTTCGTCCGCCGACGATATTTACCGCCGAATTTCCCACCCACATCCTCATACGTCGAGCTATCCGCTGCCCTTTCCGACTCGAAAGGCCAGTGGCGGGGTTAGCAAGAAAGCACAGACTGAAATTCAGAATGCGCAGTTTGCCGCGCGGGCCGTGGAGCCGCACAGCAGCCAGGCGGGATTCCTGTTCTTCGACGTGTCGGGGATTTCTGATCCGTTGTCCGGTGCGCATGTCTATCTGACCGGAGTGCGCGACGCGAAAGGCGATGAGTTGATGTACTTCGACGTGCCGCTGGGAAAGTAAAGGAGATATTGACCCTCGTAGGGGGATGAGCTATATGACAACTCATCTTTCGCCCCTTCGACTTCGCTCAGGACAGTTCTGCGCCTGCGCGACAAACCTGGGCTGCGGCGTGAAATTTTCTGTGCTAGCGGGATATCGCTGGATTTAATTCACCGGTAACAGCGATTGCAGTTGAAAATTTAGCGTCCTTGCTCCAGCGGATGCCGACCCTAAGACCAGAATTGGCCCGTCTATTCCACCTGCGGTTGGCTGGACGGTCGCTAGTCCGTTCTGGTCCGACAAGACTGCGGTTTGCGACTGGGCCAAAATTACGGGTATGGTCGGTTGCGATATTCCGGCCTCTGCAATCCACAAAATTGGTAGGTTGTTGGGGGAACGTCCCATAAGTGACTGGAAAAATACGCTTGCTCCTAGAACAGGATCGGGTGGCGTGGCTTGATCGGTTACCCGAACCGTAACCGGAGCGAAGCTGACTCCGGCGCCAACAACTTGCGTATCGCCCGAGAACGGCTGCAATTGCAATCCGCTGAGCGGGACGGCTGTCGCATTCCAGATTTGGCATGGGGCATTTCCAGGAGCGACGCAGGCGCTCACCTCCACGTCGCCAGAAAGCGCAACCAGCTGAAGGTTGGTTGTGGCGTATCCGTTGGAATCCGTGTTTACGGTCGCGGAACTGAAGGTGGCTGAGCCTTTCATCACGGAATAGTTCACTGCTTTGCCACTAACCGGAGATCCATTCGAGAGCACTCGGGCCGTGATCGGGAGGTTCAGCGTGGCCCCCTGAGCAATAAATGCGGATGCCGAGGAGAGCGAAATATCCAAAGCGGTGGACCTGCCGACGATGGTGGTCTGAACCTGCTGCGGATTGGTGTAGGACGCTGGCGCGAGCTGGGCGGTGATGGTCATGGCCCCTGCTGTTAACACAGTGAGGCTGGTGGCGGCTTGTCCGCTTTGGTCGGTCAGCACCGTGCAACTGGCACCGCCGCCGCAGGCCGAAAACGACACTGCTGGCGCGGATGTAAAGAAGACGCTGGCTCCCGGAACGGGGGTCTTGCCATCGGATGCCAACACCTGAAAGCGAATGGGATTTATGGGCTGGCCTCCCACGGGAACGGCGGGATTGGGGCCTGGAAGCAAAACGATAATGTCAGTGGGTCCAGCGCCATAAGTTAAAACGCCGGTCATCGTGGAATTGCCTCCTGTCGAAGCGTCGCTCAGCACGACGCTCTGAATTCCATCGGCCATGGGCGGAGCGTTGATGAGCATTTGTTTCGCGGAGATCGCCACAAGCGGAGAAGCTGTTGTACCAATAGCGACGGTGCTGGTGGAAAGAAATCCGAGGCCTTGAATGGCAATCGGCGTGTTGCCCGCCACGCTGGCTCGCGCGGGAAAGACGTTGTCCCCGTAGAAAACTCGGGCGTGATAACGATAGTCGGGCCGCCCGTCGCCGCGATAATCTGCGATTCCGACCCGGAAGGCGGTTGATTGAAGTAGCGTGGCGTCGAGCCGGGTTTCTCCGAAAAATGTGGTGTTGAATGCGGAAGGTGTTTCGGCGGGAGCGGGAAACAGGTTTGGATCGGACAGTCCCCAGATTCCGGCGACTGGTTGAATTTTGTTTTGCACGGTCGCGCCGAATTCGTCTATCGCGGAAACTATGATTGAGAGGGTGCGATTGCTCTGAGCATTGAAGGAAAAATAATCCGTCTCGCCGTATGCGCTCAACGAACCGGTCCAGTCTCCACCGGGGGGGAGGGGCGCGGGAGAAGAATAGGTCGTCGGCCCAAACCAATTTGACCTCTGTATCGCGCTGTTTTGCATGAGTATATCCTGCTGCAGGTCTCCCCCTGGGGCCACGGTCACGACCATTGGTTGAAACGTTCCTGAGGGAATCGCCTGCAACGGCCCGTATGGGCCGACATTCTGCGACCATAGAGGATCAATGGCTTCGACGCTGAGTTGATATTGCGCGGTTTGCGAGCCATTGGGGATTTGCAATCCGGATAAATCGAAAGACCCTTCAACGGTGGAATCAGTGGCGCCGAAATTTGTGAACGGTTGGCCCGTTGAATCGTTGAACCCAGAGACTGTGTTTCCCGCATTGCCGGTGAAGAGGAATCCCGAGACTGACGTGGCGGCATAGGCTCGGGAAGGCAGGCCGGTTGAAGGATCAATCCACCTCGCGACAACATTGACGCCCTGCATGCCCTGGGCTGGCTGTCCTGAAGCTTCGAAGTACACACTGCCGTGGATGCGGGCAGTGCTCTGCGAAGAAAGCTGTTTGCCGGGGAAACTGCTGGAGTTCTGAGTGGTCACAGGATACAGCCGTGCGAGCGCGGCTTGATCATCCATTTTTGGCTGGTACGGATTGGTTTGGCCGTTGTTTGAATAGCAAAGACTAATCGGCACGCAGTTGACGGAATCGGATGCGTGCATGACTGGAAAGCCGGCGTAGTCGTCGGCTGTAGCCCTGGGGCTGCCGGTGATGACGTTTAGATTCAGTTGCGACCAATCCAGCCCCAATACTCGTCCGAATAGTCGCACGAGCCGGTATTCCAGATCT
The DNA here is from genome assembly GCA_963720075.1 of uncultured Acidobacteriaceae bacterium. Classification (GTDB taxonomy): domain Bacteria; phylum Acidobacteriota; class Terriglobia; order Terriglobales; family Acidobacteriaceae; genus PALSA-188. The sequence goes on from CAVREG010000005.1 coordinate 252,745, forward strand.
GGCAATTGGGCGGAGGTTTGAACGCAATTGCCATTCAAAATTATTAGTGCATGAAGGAAATGAGCATCGGCGCCAAAATTGTCAACGCCGCCGTAAGCCGCATTGGTGAAGCAGGATTCACTTGCGCCGGCACCCTGTCCGAGGAGCGCGTCTGTGACCGAGCCATCGGCGTCGTAAACGATTCCCACGGGCGTAGCGATTGCGCTGGGGAGGATATCGGCTGGGAGATTTATGCTGCCGTCGGAGTTGACGGTGACGTTGGCGCCGCTGACATCTTCCGCGAGCTGTCCGGCGCGAATAGCGGACACGGCAACGGTAGGAATAGATGCCCACTGCTTCCAGGCGTCGGCGACCAAAGCGTCGGCGGTGGGTCCGGGAAGGATGGGGCTTAGATCGCCTTGATCGGTATAGTAGTTGACTGATCCCTGCGACCAGGTCAATGGAGTACCGGCGGTTCCGGAGTTGAAGTAGGTCGTCCCGGCTATATATTTTGGACCTCCGGCGAGCGCGGCCGATGGCAGGAGAATCAAGACGAAGATCACACCTAATCTCGCGGTCATATCAGTAGGGCTGCGATTCACGCTGGATTCCGCGAGAAAATTCTGTCCAGCTTATTTGGGTCCTGCCTTGCCAGCGGCGAGCTAGCACGGGATCGGCGGAAATGGCGGCGACATGTTCGGGATTTAAAAGAACATGACCGTACGGGTCGAGTTGAAACGTGCCAAGCTCGCGGCCGACGGGGCTGGTTAATCCCAATTTTCCCGGCGTAAAAAGAAAGAGCATTAACCGCTCGCCGACGCGATAATGCTCGCCGGATTCCCAGAGGCCGGCCCATTCGCGAATCACGAGGGTTTGCCCCGTTCGGACGCCGCGAAAAGCATGCTCCACCTGGAAGGTTATTTTTATCGTCCTGACATTGTTTTGCGGGCCAGGTTCAGACCTTGATATGGAAGTTACGGTGCCCGAGAAAATGTATCCTGAGTTGCGGGTGAGCTTTTGAAAGATGGGTACGCCGATGCGTCCGACGATGGGACGATTCTGCGCGGCAGCTGCGGGCGTCAATGCTGCGTCCAATGCGGACAGAAAAATCACTGCCCGCAAGAAAGAAAATTTCCGAAGAGCGAAGTGCATAGCGACCCTCGTGAATTCGAAGGCAGCCACTGACGGGAGTGGCAATATTATCGCGCGGTCAACGTTCCAAGTGTGATGCCCGTCACAATGGGGCTGTGATGGATAAACATTCAAGGTCTATCTGCGCGGCGATGACATGTGGAGATGACCGACAGTCGTGGTCCAAAATCCAAACATATGCGCCGCCGCTAGAACCTTCTCAGTTGTATACAACTGTGTTTTCAATGATTTACGCGAGACAATCGGGCGTGTTTTAGGGTGAGTCCCACTCGCAGGTAAAGCCAGCGTAAGGGCGAAAACCTCAGCGACGGTGTTTCCCCATCGAATTTCTTTTCTTGCCAGAATGCATGTTCCTGAATATTATCTTTGGCTCATCGCACAATTCGGGAAAAACGATGTGCATATTTGGAGTAGATGTTCCGTGAATTGCAGTCGAATCTTCAGCAATTGCGTCAGGCTCCGGAGTTTTGCGCCCCACTTTTATGCGGCGGCGCAAAATTCTGGGGCCTTTCTCTTCGGCCCTGATACGAAAGCACCACGTTGCATCCACCTGTTCACTTCCTGAAACTTTCCGAGGGGGCGGTACGAAGCGAAAGCTTCACGGAGGGTGAAGGATTCAAATCTGGCGAAAGGAGTAACTTGTGAGAGAAAAAGGTACAGTCAAGTGGTTTAACGGGGCCAAGGGGTATGGTTTTATCCAGCGCTCCACGGGGGAAGATGTGTTCGTACATTTTTCCGCAATCCAGGAGAACGGTTACCGTACTCTGAACGAGGGCGAGACCGTGGAGTTCGATCTGCAAAAGGGTCCCAAGGGATTTCAAGCGTCAAACGTCAGCAGGGGATAGCGTCACTCTAGTGTCGGAGAAACCCTCTCAGCTTTCCCTGGGAGGGTTTGTTGTTTGGGAGGGTTCTTTACTCAATGATAGAATGCGCCTCCTAGCATCCTCTCAGCCATGCGCATCGTTGTAGTTTTCTCTTGGATTCATTCTCGCGTCCCACGCATTTGCCCAAGACGTGATTAGTGCCAACGTCACCGTGATTACCACCCTAAGCAAGGTCCGCGTGCTGTAGTTTCTATTTCCTGGTGAGTTTTACTCGCGCAAAAGACGTTACCTTGCCGTCTTGTTCGTTATCAATAAGCCATCTCCAAGTGTCGGTACCTTTGCTGTAGACGAACGTTGTGTGGACGCCGCTGTCCTTATCTTTGTCCTTGAAGAAAAACTCGATTCCGTCATTGCCCCGTTTGCCTTGGGCAATAGGGGCCGAGAGACCACCGCCCCCAGTCGAGTCGAGCCACAAGCATCTGTATTCCTTCGATGATTGGTTCCACTCTATAAAGACGATCGCTTCATAGGCGGACTGGCCTTGGAGGTTTTTCTCCCGCGATGTTTCGTGGAGTCGCAGGTATTCATGGCTCAGAACCCATTCGGACTCGATATCGTGCGTGGTCTCGTGTCCAGCAATCGTGCCCTGAAGGATCCAACTGCCGGTCAGATGATCAAGTAAAGGATCCTTCCGCGTTGGCTGTTGTGCTGAAGATGAAAATGAAGCCATGATAAGCAAAGCCAAGATTGCACGCTTTGTCTTCATTGTGTGACGTCCGAGCATCGCGTTCTGGGAATATTCTCGAATGCCTTGTAGTACGCGTTTATCGCGGGAGCCCCACCCAAGTGTACGTAAAGAATTCGGCTATGCCGTGGAATCTCACCGGAACGCACCAATTGGATCAGTCCAGCGATCGATTTCCCTTCATACACGGGGTCTGTAATCATGCCCTCGAGACGGGCCATTAGGCGGATAGCTTCAATCGTAGCCTCGTCCGGGATTCCATATGCCGGCCCGGAATACCGGGACTCGATAACAATGTCTTGGTTGCGAATATCGCGTTTTAAACCGATGAGTTCCGCGGTCGCAAGCGCAATCTTGGTGACCGCCCTGCGCGTTAGCTCGACGTCGGCAGCTGTGTCTATTCCAATCAGCCGCCGCTCTCGTTCCTGAGCCCTGAACCCTACTACCATGCCAGCCTGCGTTGACCCTGTCGCCGTAGCCGTAATAATGGTGTCGAAGAATATCCCGGTTTGATTTTCCTGTTGTTCGATCTCATCGGCAAAGTTCGCGTAGCCGAGGCCACCCAATGGATGATCAGACGCACCCGCGGGAATCGGGTAAGGTTTTCCCCCTTCTCGCCGCACTTGCTCCAAAGCTCTGTCCCAAGTCTTCTTTACTGCTGTCGAATATCCCTCTCCCTCGAACAAGGTTTCGGCCCCCATCAAACGCGACAAAAGGATGTTTCCGACCTTGTCGTAGATGGGATCGTCCCACTTTGTCCAACTTTCCTGTACTAAACGGCACTTGAGTCCTAGGACAGCGGCCACAGCGGCAACCTGCCTTGTATGGTTGGACTGTATATTTCCGATGGAAACCAGAGTGTCGCAACCTGCCCTTAAAGCATCCGGCACCAGCCACTCCAATTTCCGTATCTTATTTCCCCCGAATGCTAGACCTGACGAGACGTCATCCCTCTTGGCCCATATCGTAGCTCCCAGTTCTCTTGAGAGCCGTTTCAGATGGTGGATGGGGGAAGGTAGATAGGCCAACCGGTAACGTTCAAAACGCTCTTCAAGATTCAGTGCCATATGATTTCGTTGACTTCCGCTCCGCCGTTGATCTATTGCACGATTGGGGAAAATAGATTCACAAGAGTTGTCCGCCGGAGCGGACTTTCCTACATACGCACGTAGCCCGGCCCCCGAAATCCATGGTCTTCATACTGTGGTCCATAGCTTCTCGCGGTGGCGTCAGTCACCCAAGAATTACTACGACGGCGATCGCAGCAAGACATAATTTCACCAGCCATCCCAGTGAATGAGCTGTGGCAACAGCGAGAGGCAGTTTGATGAAGAGAGCGTTAGTAATCGTCAGCGGCAAAGGTCCCATCAACCAGATGGCCAGAGCCAGGCCAATCGTGGCGCGATACGAGAAAAGATGCAAATGGATACAGAGAAGGGTAAAAACAGCACAGGTGAGGAAGGGAAAGAAGCTGGCCCAGATGATAGCCCGCATTTCTCCGTGACCGCCTGGAAAGCGCCATATCTCAGGAGAGTGATCGAAGCGTTTGTAAATCCAGTCGCCCATGAATAGCCAGTCCGTTAGCGACGACGATACGCCGCCCGCCAATAATGTCACACCGAAGCGCGTCCAGCTTGTCTCCATGTTCAGCTCCCCCTGACTCAATTCGGTCCGCGTCAGGTTTCCAAAATCAGCCTCATGCTGTGAAAACTCTCCCGTAGCCACCCTGGGATGGCTCAGAGATGTGAGTGTCGTTATTTATCCTTTGATCGAGTCACTTGGGAGTGACGCCCTCTACAAGAAACATGCGGCCCGTTACTGCGCTTTGCCGGATAGGCTTGATCGCCTGATAGGCTGGCGAATCATACCAGGCACGCAGTTGCTCCGCGCTGTCGAATGCGATCACTACAATGCCTTGGGGCGCTTCGCCATCGAGGCCCTGGGGCTTGCCGCCACCAACGATAAAGTGGTAATGGCCATCGAAAGGCACCAGAGTTTCCGGGACCTTCCCTCCGTACTCCTTTATGGCGGTGAGATCCTTTATTGTGTCAGCTTCCGAGATGAGGTAGGCAGGCGCCGTCTTGAATTGCTGGGCATGAATCACCCTGTCGCCAGCCACACCGACCGAGACACTAGCCAGCACTGCCAGCGCCAGTTTGCGGTTTGTTTTCATAGATCAACTCTCCCCTTTGTGTCCGTGCGAACAAACTGCCGTCCTCTGGGACACGCCTGCAGCTTCTCAAGAAGGGTGCGTCCGCGTCTTGTAAAAATGTGAACTTTGAAGGGTTTTTTTGTTTAATCCGACGGGCGCATCATTTAAGAGCGATCGATCCCAGATAGGCTGTGGGTGACATGCCTGAGAAATGTCGGAATTCATTCGCCAAATGCGACTGATCGCAGTATCCGCCGGCCAGGGCTAAGTCAGCCCAATCAACGGGCACACCTAGGGAAATCTGCTGCACTACGTGTTGAAAGCGGCGGAGCCGGCAATAAAGCTTCGGCGTCAGCCCGACCTGCTCGCGGAACAACTGGGCAAAGCGGCGCCGACTCAGACCGGCTTCTGTAGCCACGTTGAGTACGCTGCGGATGTGAGGCACCCGCGCAAATCGTCCAAGCGCATAACGCACGCTAGCATGCAATTCGAGTCGCTTGTTCACTCGCTCCACAAGCGCCTTTTCCAGCACGATAAATTTCTCGGCTGCAGTGCTTGCTTCTCGCAGGTGGTCACGCAACTCGCTCGCCGTCGAACCCCAGATCAAATCAAGCTGCACATTTTCGTTGTAAAACGAGTCGGCCGGTCCATCAAAGAAAGCGCGCGCACGCGCCGGCCAAAAGAGCACACCCATTGCTGATTTGAGCGTAGCCGTGTCAATTACGCTGAAATGCGATCGTATTCCAAGGACTAACGACGACGCACTCTCGCCCAACTCCCCCGCCGGACCACCCGGCGCACGCAAGGGACCCTCCGCAAGGCTGATTACCAGTTGAAATCTGCCGTTCGGCAGCACAAGGTTCTTGCGATGGGGACCCTGATATCCATCGCAGTACCAGATCTTATCTACATAGGCCGCTAGCGGTCCCGCCGGATGCTGGGCGAGTTGCATAGCCGCCATAACAACATAAGCCAGAGTTCGAATCAAGAGCTACCGCTCAACCTCGCTTCGTTACGGGCGAGCAAGTACGGGCTGCAACCGATCCTTTAGTAGGAAGGCGGCCGCGGTTCGGCTCGGATTATTCGGTCCAAGCAACTCTAGTTGTTCCGTAAGCAGGCGATCGCACCCAACTACGCCCAGTCGGGAGATGAGTATTATGGTGACTCATCGCCAACCATCTGTCTGGCAGAGCAGTGTGGCATCCTTCCGCTTCTGTTGGAAAGCGGGAGCCTTATGGCCGGTTAGGTCGTAAGGTTGTAAATCAAGCCGTACGGATCTTTCATATAGCATCTTGGGACCTCTGGCTCGTCCTTAACGATCACACAACCACCCTTTACAAAACGCGTAAAGGTGGGCCAACCATCGCTAATGGCCGCATTCGTCATTGCACCTCCAGCGAAACTAGATCGCCATCGGCTTTACCACCGGCTTTGTAGTTCACGATCACTCGGCGACGGGGCCACTGGCATGAAAAGTCATCGGCTCCTACGAGCACCAAAGCTTTATAGTTCGCGGTGCGAAGTTTCAGCGTTTTTCCTGCGCCCACAACGGTTAAGACCGCCGCGGGCGGATGTGAGCAATCAATTCTCACTAGAGTTCCTTTCAAGAACTTCACTGGCCGCTTATCTGGCTTTGAAACTTCTGCGGGAGGAGAAGCTTCTGCCTCATCGGATGGCTTGGAATCTTCCTCTGACGAAGTTGATCCTGATTGATTGGACCAATACACCGTCGCCGATGGAGGACCTCCTGCTTGCGGCAGGACGCCGTATTTCTTTAACGTTGGCAGATCTTCAAGATCCTTTCGAGCCACATGCGCAATTTGGGGATCGGGGCTTCTCTCGATCCGGTTCAGCAAGTCTGTTGCCTCGTCCCATTTCTTCTCGGCCATATCTATCCGCGCCAGGTTCAGCAAATATGTCTCATTGCGAGGGCTGAGTTGAATGGCGGGACGGATCGCATCCATTGCGGAATGTGTTCCTCCTCCTTCGAGCCTCGCCATGGCAAGCATGTTGTAAGCTTCGGCGAAATCGGGGTTCCAATCAATGACGGTGCGCAAATCCAGCATCATGTTTGGAAGTCCTGGAATCGGATCGCTACTGAGTTGAGATTGCTGGTATTTCATGAGCGCCGAATAATAGTGCGCCCAGGGATCTTTAGGATCCATCAGCGATGCCTGAACTAACTCGGCCTTGGCTTGCTCGAATTCCTTGCTTTGCATGTAAGCCCAAGCCAAAGCGCGATGGGCAATCGCATTTTCCATTTTTGGATCGTCGCTGATGCTTTTTAATTGCGCTATGGCTTGCTGACGGTGTTCGGGCAAACGAAGTTCCATCTCGGCGACGGTCGCTTGCGCTTCTGCGTCGGAGATCTGCGCCGTGCTTGTGCCAATGTCTTGCGCGTCTGAGATGGGCAGAAGGGAAACCTGATAGGCGGGAGAGCCCGGATCGAAGTGCTTCGAGTCAGGTTGTTTGGAGGCGTCCAATGCGAGAAATAAAGGTGAGAGCGATTTGAAATACTCTTTCACTGCCTGATCAAACTGGGCGACGGACATGCCGAAGGCCTGCTGAATTGCCTGCGGTACAGGTACTTTTTGATTTTGCACCAGATCGAAATAGGTTCCGGTTTCGGCTAATTTATTTTTGTTCAGCAGGTAATGCACGACCATCCACGATTGCGCGTAGAAGAGAGTATGATGCGTCCCTTCCTGATAACCCATTTTGTATTCGTGCATGGTGAAGAGGTCGGGAATTGACAGCCAAACTGGGGCCGTAAGCATTTCGGTGAGCGATCGTGGAGGATTACGCTTCTGAATCTGGTTTCCGAGAATGTCTTCATCCCAAGTCGCGCCAAGTTCCGGATCGCCGCCGATGCTGGCTTGATTGTTGTCCAGATAGATGGAAGAGAAATATTCGGCAAAGCCTTCGTCGAACCAGGGTTGCGTTGGCGGATAGTTATAGTTCAAAAAGTAGTGGGCGAATTCATGAGAGATGGCACGCCAACTGTCAGGTTCGAACGCGTTTAAGACGATGTAGTCGCGGTCTGGTCCGGCGAGAAAAAAGCCCGGGGCCGACGCCTGCTGGCCTGTGGCGATGTCCGCATATTCCTTGTCGGTCCGGAACGCAATGATTTCGAGCGGTTCGGACATGTTCAGCTTCCTTTTGAAGAGAAGCTGGCCGAAGACGGAGCGCATTTGCTCCAACCGAACCGCGACCTCGCGGCCCTTCTTGTCGTCGGCGTCGGTGAGAACGGAAAAATGGTCGGAGCTGACGCGAATCCATTTGGGTTTGGCGGCCTGCGCAGCTTGCGACGGCCGCGCGCAGAATAGGCCTGCGATTAGAGCGAGAAGGCAAACGATCCGTTGAACAAGAATGTTGCGGGGATGCATGGTTAGCGCGAAAAGCATTGCGCCCTTTGAAAAGATGCTACCACGGGAAGCGGAAGTGTCCGGTGGAAGCACCCCTAGCTTTGCTCAAGATCCTGTAATTTCGTCAGCGCCCATTCGGCGGATTGCGAGACCGCCGCGTCTTCGTCAGCTTTCAAACGATTTAGCGTGGAGATAAATTTCTGGTCGCCGCTATTTCCCATGGCAATCACGGCGTTTCGTCGCAAACCTGATCTTTTTGTGCGCTTGATGGCCGAGCCTCGAAATGTTTCTCGAAATTCGTCTTCCATGATATTTGCGAGCCACTCCAATGCAGGATTCACGAGGCCTTCTCGCGCCTGAAACTCAGGAGCGATCGTGATGGGAGCTTTCCGGTTCCAGGGGCAGACATCCTGGCAGATGTCGCAGCCGAATACCTGGCGCCCCATTCCTTCGCGAAGATCTTCGCTAATGCTGCCTCGCTTTTCAATGGTGAGATAAGAGATGCAGCGAGTCGCGTCGAGTTGATAGGGTCCGATGAAGGCGTTCGTGGGACAAGCGTCAATGCATCTCGTGCAAGTGCCGCAGCGATCAGCGGCGGGGAAATCGGGCTGTAATTCAAGCGAAGTCAGAATTACGCCGAGGAATAACCATGACCCGAGCTGCTGATTCAGGATGCATGTGTTCTTTCCAATCCATCCGATGCCAGCGTATTTCGCGTAGACCCGTTCGACGATGGGGCCGGTATCAACGTAGCAGCGCGTGAGGATTTCTGGTGCGGAAGCTCGAAGCGCATCCTCGACCAGGCGCAATCGCCGCATTACTGCGTCGTGATAATCTTCTTTGCCCCAAGCGTAGCGGGATATCCATCCTTCGTTTGGCTGCTGTTGATGGACCGAGTAGTCCGCAGAGCTGTTGTAATTGACCGCGCAGACGACGACGCTTCGCGCCCAGGGAAATGTGACGTTAGGGGACGCGCGCTTTAGAGCACCAGCGTCGTTCCGCGATTCCATGTATTTCATGTCGCCGGCGTGGCCAGCGTCAATCCATTCGGGAAAGTGCGCGAGTTCGGGCTGATTGCTTAGCTGCGCGATCCCGGAAAGCTCGAAGCCAGCTTCAAGGGCGGATCGCTTTATGAATTCGGGAATGTCCGCGATGCCCATAGGTCAAAATATTTGTCATCCTGAGCGCTGTTCTTCTTCGCTTGCGAAGAAGAACCAAATCGAAGGACCCTTGAACTTGAGACGCCGAGGGTTCCAACCGCGAGGATTGCCCTAGGTAGGGGTGCTTCGACTCTTTGAGCTTCCGCAAGCGGAAGCTCAGCCTCGCTCAGCATGACAATGTGTTTTTAGCGCTCCGCCAAGTACGCTGCTTTGTATCCTAAATAATTATTGGCGTACCGCATGATTGCATCCTGATCTTTTTCCTCCAGCTTGCGGTGGAACTTTCCGGGAGATCCCATCCACAGCGATCCTGGCTCGACGATTGTTTTTTCGGGGATGAGCGTGCCAGCCGCGATGATTGAACCTCCGCCCACACGCGCGCCGTTTAGGATGATCGAGCCCATCCCGATGAGACAGCGGTCTTCGATGGTACAGCCGTGCAAAGTTACGGTGTGCCCGACGGTTACGTATTCGCCGAGAAAGACTCCGTACTGCTCCTTCATGCCGTGCAAGACGCTACAGTCCTGAATATTCGAGTAAGCGCCAATCCGAATGGAGTGAACGTCGCCGCGGACGACAGCGTTCATCCAAATGCTCGCATGTTCTCCGAGCACAACGTCGCCGACAACCTGCGCCGAATCGTCAACGTAACAGGATGCTGGAATCGTGGGCGTGATGCCTTTGTAGGCGCGGATCATTGTTTTGGAGTTTCTTCTTTCGTGATTCCCAATCGCTCTGACATTTCGTCATAAAGAAAGCCTTCGCCGGGACGATAAGGCTGCACCCACTCGCCATCAATTACAAACTGCGGGATCGCCCTTTTGCCAGTCTGTCTGACAACTTCTTCCGCAGCGCCGGGAGTCTTTTCTATGTCAATGTCAGTGAAAAGAAGGTTGTGTTGCTGAAGAAAGCGTTTGGCAGTGCGGCAATCGGGGCACCAGAAGGCGGAGTAAACGGTAATTTGCATTGTCGTTTAAGTGTAACTGAGCGGTAGATCGGGAAACATTGACATTCATTGATTTCAAATCGTCACGCCGCCAGGGTCAATTGGGCTGGCGAATGAAGTAATGCTCTTTGTCCACACCGGCGGGCACGGCAACGTCAAAGAATCCAACCATCATTTCGTTATAAGTCTGATCGCCCCAAGTCACAGGCGCGGCCGGATCGGGATTATGCGGATTGTCTCGCGAATTGTCATACCACGCTACCGCCTGAAGTTCGGTTCCAGCCTTCAGAAAAAGTGGCTTCGCCAGCCGATAGCTCATCTGCCAGTAAAAGTCGTAATTTACTTTGAGCAATGTCTCGATAGAACCGTCAGGATGCACGATGTTGTATTCGAAACGTTTGCCGCGAAGATGCATGTGAGGAAAGAAACTCATTAGTGTCGCGTCATTGGGAAGAGTTCCATGCACCTCAACGCGATAGTGGTCTGCGCCGGCAGGAATTGGGACGGTATCGTTCTCGTTGGCTAGTTGCAAAGTAAGCATGCGCTGTTTGGGTGTGTGTTTGGCAAAAACCAATCCAACGCTGGTCTGATCTCGAGTAGCGTGACCATTCGTCGTATAGTGCATCTGAAACACGAGATCGGAGTGCGCGGGAATAAATTTTGCCATCCCATCGGGCCAGTTATCCGGTGAGCTGCCCGGCGCATAGACAAGAAGCATGTCGCTGTTAGTAGCGTGCGCTTCGTGCATGAGTTCGGGATCATTCAGAGTCGAAGCTGTGAAGGGAACGCCAATCGGAGCGCCGCGTAGCCATTTGGATTCCGGCGGCCGAATATAGACGACCGCATGATGGACATGCGCCCGCTGCGAAGGACGCACCTCGCACATCCTCACCCAGCGATCCGTTGCAAAATCAGTTGGCACGATTTCGTACGTGTACTCGACGTCCCCGCGAGATGGAATCGCAACGGGCTTCGGCATTTTTACGACGACATCCGGCGTAGCGATGTTCCATCCATAAGCCCAGTGCGGAGGTGGGGGAGCATCTCGCGGATCGCCGGCAGGAGCCTTTGAATCTGCCCAGGACGAGATGGTTGCGATCTGTTGCGGCGTGAGTGAAGGGTCATCGGAAAAATAGCCGCAGCATGGATCCGCAAACCACGGTGGCATGGTTTTCAAGCGCGCCGCTTCTTTAATCTGCTGCGCTCTCGGTCGCGCTTCCTGATATGTGACCAACGAAAACGGCGCAATTTCCCCAGGCCGATGACAACTCTGGCAATGCTGCTGCAAAATTGGAAGTACGTCTCGGTAGAACGTTGGAAGCGCGCCTTGGCCATGAGCCTGGGGAAATGCGATCTGTGCCGGCAATAATGCGCCGTTCGTGGCCAGAAAAACGAAGGTTGCTAGTATCACGTTCCGGAGCACAGTATTCTGAGTATCCTTATTACCTTCCGTCTCCGAGCGCAGCATCGCTAACTGCTAACTATCGCGGTGGCCCGCAGTGACGTAGTTCCGTCTTGATGGTGTCATTGATATTTCGTTCGGCAAACTCGGCGGCCACACGAATGGCATTTTTGATCGCGTTCATGTTCGACGATCCGTGGGTGATGAAACAAACGCCTTTCACCCCTAAAAGTGGCGCGCCGCCATACTCGGTATGATCGAGCCTTTTCTTGAAGTCCGCGAATGCGCTTCGCGAAATCAGATATCCAACTTGGCGGGTGATTGTAGCTTTTAGCGTTTCTTTTAAGGTGAAGCGCACAAGGTTGGCAACGCCCTCAGAGACTTTCAGCGCTACGTTGCCGACGAATCCGTCGGCCACAATAACATCCACCTTGCCGTTATACAGATCGCGGCCTTCAACATTTCCCACAAAATTCAAAGGGAGTTGCTTGAGAAGGCGGAAAGCCTCGCGGGTCAGCTCATTTCCCTTGCTCTCTTCCTCTCCAATGGATAACAATCCAACTCGCGGACGCCGCGTGCCGAACATGCTGCGAAAATAAATTTCTCCCATAACCGCAAACTGTTCGAGGTTTTCTGGTTTGCAGTCCACGTTCGCGCCAACGTCGAGCAGTTCGGCCACAGATCCCGTCGCAGTCGGGAAAACCGCTGCCAGCGCCGGCCGGTCCACGCCGGGAATGGCTCCCAATACCATTTTTGCGGTCGCCATGGCCGCGCCGGTATTGCCCGCGGTGATGAAGCCCTGCGCTTTTCCGTCGCGCACCAGACGAAGCCCGACACGCATGGACGAATCGCGCTTGGCGCGCACGGCTTGCACTGCCTTATCATCCATGGTGATGACTTCGCTGGCGTGCACGATCGAGATAGGCAAACTTCTGGCGGCGGAATAACGTGCTAATTCAGTTTGAAGACTTTCTTGCGGCCCAATGAGCAGCACTTCGACGCCATAGTTCCGCGAAGCCTGGATCGCACCTTCAATTTCAGGTTTTGGGGCCCGGTCAGAACCCATCGCGTCCAAGGCTATGACGCTTGGCATGGGAGTGGGAGGCTAGCTCGATTCCTCGACGTTCAATACTTCGCGACCCTTATAGTGGCCGCACTTCGGACATGCCCGGTGCGGCATTTTCCGTTCGTGGCAGTTTGGGCATTCCGAAAGTGATGGTGCGGTGAGAAAGTCATGGGCGCGCCGTGTGCTGGTGCGCTTTTTCGAATGTCTGCGTTTAGGATTAGGCATCAGATTCCTTTTCAGAGCCAGGCGCTTGCAATGCACCGGCGTCGTAACTACCTACCAATATTGAAATTAGTTCGCTATACAAAGAGAGAACTACAACTTGCTGCGAATGTCTTTCAGCGCCGACCAGCGAGGATCTTCCATCGGCTCCGCGCACGAACACTCATCGCTGTTGAGGTTCGTTCCGCAATGAGGGCAAAGTCCCTTGCAATCCTCGCGACAGATCGCCTTTAGAGGCAGCTCAAGCAAAACCTGCTCCCGGAGCGCATCTTCCAGAAGCAGCCCTTCACCTTGATAGTAGCCGATTTCAGCTTCCGCTGCGGTCACCGATAATTCTGCGCGGCCCGCGTCCGAACCTAAAGGCCTGTAGAGCAGGTCGAATTTGCGGCTAACCTTCTGAACCGCTGGTTCCAGGCATCGCGCGCAATCTAATTCGACGGTGGTGGCAAGATCTCCGGTTATCCGGATATCTTTAATCCGCGCGCTTTTTCCGTGACGTTCTTCGACAAGTTGAGCACGGCCCGAAGTGCGTAACGGACTTCGCTGCCGAAGGTCTGTCCCGAAATCAATCACACCGGAACGAAACTCCTCCTCAAAATCAATCGGATGGAGTTCCAACTCCTTAATTTCGATGAACATCGCGGACCCTCGCGCCCCGCCCAACACTGCGGGACTGCGGAAAAACGCCCTGAGACGCATTTCTCACGGCAGAGTTAAAGAATAAAGGGGTGTCAGGAAGGTGTCAAGGAAGGGCCACGTCTTGGTTAGTGGGGCAGCAGTATCAAATGTTCGTTTTCAATTCAGATGGCACCATGCAGCAATCTAATCCCAACGCGGGAGATCCCAATACCGGCGAGAGTAATGGCATGGGCGTGTGGGTGGAGATGGCGACAGGATTAAAGAGAAGCTCGTTGAGGTAACGGCGGATCGAACGACACGTCAATTTGTCAGCCGGGGCGAGATTTCTTTTTTAATCAAGTTCGGCAGGCCTCTCGAAAAACATCCAGTTCAAACGAGGTACGACTCTAGTTAAGCTTCAGCGAAGGTCAGAAAGAATGCCCCACGCTTCAAAGCCGGATTCAACCCACCTATCACAATCGTTACAAAAATGGCGGCGGCCAAAGGCGGCGAGAAGCTTGTCATTCGCGTCAGCTGTTGAAGCATCGCCGTTGCACTCATTGACTTCGTCTACTCAGGCTTGCGGATTAACCAATTAGGAACTGTGTGCAATTGTGCATGACCTATATTGACCAGCCAAGCCACATTTACGAGCCGTATGCTTTAGCCTCTTTTCTAGATGCGGAGGATGGATAGTTTCCGCGTGAATTGATCGCGTCAAGGAGACGGGTTGGCGAAACAAAATCTCGGTTTCAGTTCCGCACTTTTCCGCAAAAAGTTCCGTTCGGGAATGAGTGGTCGGAGCTACCGAGACAACGAGGTCATTTTTGCGCAAGGGGATGCCGCCGATGCTGTGTTTTATGTCCAGAGCGGTACGGTGAAGCTCACGGTGGCCGCCACGCGTCGCAAAAAAGCCATAATAGCCGTCCTACTACGGGGTAGCTTTTTTGGCGAAGGCTGCCTGGGAGGGCAATCTCTGCGGATGTACACGGCGAGATCAATTGGGTTGTCCAATGTCACTCGCCTGGAGAAGGAGAGCGCGGCTCGCGCGCTCAAGCGAGACCCGCAGTTTGCAGTGCTGTTTAATGCTTATCTGCTTTCCCGCGTCATTCGAGTCGAAGAAGACTTGGCAGATCAATTCTTCAATTTCAGCGAAAAGCGGCTGGCACGGGTGTTGTTGCTGTTTGGGGAAATAATCAAGGAGTCAAACTCGGAGAGCCCTCTGAAGGTCAGCCAGGCGACCCTCGCGGAGATGGTCGGCACCACCCGCGCAAGAGTAAGTAAATTTATGAATGAATTCAAGAAGAAAGGCTTTGTCCAGTACAACGGCGGCTTGCAAATAAATAGCGGACTTATCAGCGCCTTTCTGCAAAATCGGCCCATGTCCGTGGTCAATAGGGCATAGACCCGGAACTGGTTCGCGTTGCACCCCTTTTAGACATGGGAGTTTGTTATGAAAAAGAGACTCAGCCCAAACCCAAAAAAGATACTTGTCATCCCATGTCCGACATGTGGAGCTGCTCCGGGAGAGCAGTGTGAACTTAACAGCGGCCAACCTCGCGGCACTCCGCATCTAGAGCGCCAATTGACAGTAAAAGACTGAGCTTGGCGTAACATCGCTATTTTACTCGTCGACCCGCTTGTTAGTGTCAATACCCCTTACAACAGTTGTCCACCAAAGACATTGTGTTCTTAAATCACTACCGTGTGAGGCGGCGCAGGAACGTGTTACGTGGTTGAACTTCTGCATCCATCTAACCTGTTATCGTGATGCTCGACGATTCCAACGATGAGCCAAAACAGAAGTCAATTGCCCCGTCCGGAAATCTGGCTTCAGCAGCACACGCGGACCGTCGCTGGTGCAGCTCTCGCATTCGGCTTCCTCGCCCGAGTATGGGCGGCAACCGGCACGTTCCTTAATCCCGACGAAGCGCAGCATTTCCTCGTCGCCAATCGAACGTCGCTAGCCTTGGCGTACAAGTCGAGCCTGACTCTAGCGCATCCGCCGCTACTAATTTTCGTTCTGTATTTCTGGCGCAATTTCGGTACTTCCGAATTTGTACTTCGAATGTCCTCGGTGCTTGCGGGAACTTTGTTCTGCTGGCTTTTCTTCAAATGGATTTCGACGATCCTCGGCGACCAAGTCGCGTTACTCAGTCTGATTTTCGTTTCCTTGCTTCCGCCTCTGGTATTTCTCACATCCCAAATCCGTCAGTATTCGTTGCTACTTCTCTTCATCGCCTTATCCGGATACCTTTTTGAACGCTCTCTCGCTGAAAATTCACCGCGCCTGATGCTGCTCTTCTCACTTTCCCTATACCTGGCCATGCTCTCCCATTATTCAGCGCTGTTCTTTACAGCCTCGATTGGCGTCTATGCTTTGTTGCGCCTTGTTCGAGGCCGTTTTCCGCTGAGGGTGATCGCCACATGGGCCTTGGGACAGATGGGCGCTCTCGTCCTCGTGATCTTTCTTTACCGCACCCACATCTCAAAATTAAGAGGAAGCTCGCTGGCCGCGCAGGCGACGGAAGGATGGCTTCGCCGTTCCTACTTTCATCCGGGAGAGGACCACGTTCTGCTTTTCATAGTGGGCCGCAGTTTCGGGGTCTTCCAATTCATCTTCGAAAATCTCGCTATCGGCGACGTGATGGGTCTCTGTTTTATCGCCGGCATCGTATTTCTTCTCAGACGGAAAGGCCACAACGTCCCTGAGATGCCCGCACAGCCCGCGCCTTGGCAACTCGCAATCCTCTTTCTTTTGCCATTTGCACTGAATTGCGCCGCATCCCTGATGGGAGCATATCCCTTTGGAGGCACTCGCCATTCCATTTTTCTGATGGTTTTTGCCGTGGCTGGCGTTAGTTTCTTTTTCGTGAAGATCTGCCTTCAACACAGCGCTCTAGCGGTGCCGAGTGCTTTGATTATCGTCGCAGCTTGCGCCCTATTCGGACAACCGCATCAACCGTACATGACGCGATCCGATCAAAGCCGCGTCCAAATGGAACGCTCTCTCGCGTTCATCCATGAACAAATTCCGCAGTCGGTGCCGCTTTTTGTTGACGTCCAGACTCGCATGTTACTGGGCTACTATCTCTGCCGCGAGCAACAGACTTCAGCCGAAGCTCCGCATCAGGATTTTGAGGTCCTCGATTGCGGCGGGTACCAACTGATCGTTGCAAATGTTTGGATGTTCGATCCAGATACATTCCAGAAATTCTGGGACGAAATGATTCGAACTTACGGTTTGAAACCAGGCGATTCCGTGTGGGTGGTGCAGGAAGGATGGGGCGTTGGAGTGGGTGCAAAATTAAAGGGCCCAACACCAAACGAGAGTGCGCCGGAATTTGAAGATCTGAAGATCGAGGCTTTCGGACGCAACATCCAATTGTTCAAAGTTACGGTTGGCCGGTCGGAGGCATCTTCAAACCCAGCGCCTGTAGGGTTAAGTCGTCGGGAGTAGCTTTTCCATTAACCTTGGTGACCACGCCGAAACTGCCGCTGTAATCCCACATGGTCCAGCCGATTCCATCCTGTTCGAGCGTGGTGCGGACATCATGAATCCACGCGGCGCGATCTTGTGGGTCC
Organism: uncultured Acidobacteriaceae bacterium; assembly: GCA_963720075.1. Taxonomy (GTDB): domain Bacteria; phylum Acidobacteriota; class Terriglobia; order Terriglobales; family Acidobacteriaceae; genus PALSA-188. The sequence continues at coordinate 269,961 of CAVREG010000005.1, forward strand.
GAATACTTGCGGAAGGCGCCAAACTCATTGCAGGTGACGGGAACATTCCACCGCTTTGCCCATTCGGCAACCTGCCCAATTTCCATTCCGATTCGAGCTGCGTTCCAACGCTCCATTCCATAACGCAGAACTACCATACGATTGGTTGCGTCGGGAACTAGCGCGGCCACTTTTTCCGCTGATTCTGGAGTTGACGGATACGGCAGCTGACGCTCGAAATGCCAGAAGTTCACTCCCCAGGTCGCTCCCCGACGGGTGAATACATGCGGCTCATAAAAATGAAAGTTGTAGATAACATTTGGATCGGCCAACGGGTCCAGAAACAGCAACTCGTCATTCGATGAATAGCGCGCGCCAGCCGCATAATCGTGTGCTGCGGAGCGCCTTCGCGAATGGCCGCCGCCAGTTTTGTTTGAATTCCGTACCAGCGATAACGGTCAGAAATTTCAGGTTCATTCAGCACTTCAAAAAACACGCGGTCAGGATCGGTATTGGAATAGTGTTGCGCCAACGCGCGCCAGTAATCGGCAAATTCTTCGACGAAGCCATCATTCACCAGCTTCGCCTTGAAATCGCTTTCCGGATGAATGTCAATGATCACATTCAGGCCCTGATCGAGAATCATCTTTACCGCCGCGTCCAGATAACTCAGGTATTCCGCGGGAATGTCATTGGCATGACCCCGGCGAAACATCGGCGCTGGATTTACGCTTAATCGGACGTGATCGAATCCCATCGCTTTTATCAGAGCAATGTCCTGCTGCGTCGTCCAGGTGTCGAAATGCTCCTTTGTATAGCCCCTGGGATCGTAAACTTGCGCAAACCATTCGCTGAGATTGATTCCATGCCGCAGATTCGCAGCGCGCCGAAATGCAATTGCGGACCCGCCAGCTTTGCTTTGTGCAAACGCGCAAGCCGATGCAAGAAGAAAAACGCTAAGTAATATAGGAGCGGCCCGGCGCTGGAGCTTCATAACTGAGTCATCCCAAAATGCTCCAATCCCCAATCTCCCAATCTATAGGTAAACGGATTCGGGAATAATGAACGAGAAAAGGCAATTACTTGAGGTCTGCAAGTTTTTGCGAAGCCATTTGAGAAATCTCACCAGGATTTTCTTTTTGAACTTCTTCCAGTATTCGCTTGGCTTCGGGTAACTGGCCCGCCGCTTGATAAGTCAGCAACGCCATTTCGGCGGCAGCTTTTCCGACGTCCTCGTTGGTTTGTCAACCAGCTTCTTGTAGATATCAATCGCCTCGTTCGTCCGATTGCTGTTCCGATAAAGGGAAGCGAGAGCGAAGTTGGCCAGCGCGGCAATATCCTCGTCGTGGAGCGACGCAACTTCTTTGAATTCGCGCTCGGCAACGGCGCTGTTTCCGAGGGTCGTATCCGTCACTGCGACAAAATAACGCGGAATGTCCGCCGAATGTGTATGAGGATAGGTGTCAACAATTGCCTGAAATTGCTTGTGGGCGGTCGCAGCGCGTTCCGCGCCGGAAGCAAAGCTGGGGTAATCTGGCTGGCGGGCATTCCGGCGGGACGCACCGGAGTCTGAAGCGTTCGGTCCGCCTGTTCCATGCTCAGGCCGGCGGCATCATTTCGCTGATTAGTGTAATACCATCCTCCGACGATGACCCCGATCACGGCGAGAACGACAATCGCGGCGACGAGCAGTTTACCCTTGTTTGCGACACCCCGATCGAAAGTCGCCTCGGCGGCGCCGATTGTAACTTTGTTGAACCTATCTTGTTTTAATTGATGACGGGCTTCTGCGCGCACGTACTCACCTTCTGGCTAAGCTGTACCACTGGCAAACTCTCAGTCTAACAGGCGCAATTCACGAGCGTCAAAATTCGGCCTTAGCTAGTCGGCCTCAAAAAGCCGCGCCCCGGCAATGGAAATGTTGCGCAGACGGGACGGGACTGCGCCTACGGGCTTTATTGAACATCCAAAATGTCATTTGCTATCACTTTGGGTGCTAAACTACTGAGAACTTTATGGCTGACGCCCCCGTTCGTCGTTCTCGAACTTTCCTTTGGATACTGATTGGGGGAGGAGCATTCTTCCCTTCGTGATGTCAGTTTTCGTTCTTGTTTATCTGACCCTGCATGCGGCGGAGAGGATGCGTCGCTGCACGCCTTTAGCGGCGACAAGATTGGCGTGGTTGATCTGGAGGGTGTGATCGTTGATCCCGGGGTGATCGTTCCCCAACTCAAGAAGTTCGGCGACGATGATTCCATCAAAGCGATCATCATCCGTGTAATTCGCCAGGCGGGGGCGTGGCTGCCTCCGAGGAAATCTATCGCGAGGTCAAACGGGTTCGTGACCAAAAACATAAATACATAGTGGCCTCGATCAGCACGGTCGGCGCAAGCGGCGCTTATTACGTTTCGTCCGCTACAAACAAAATCTATGCGGACAATGGCAGCATCGTCGGCTCGATTGGCGTGATTATGGAGTGGTTGAATTACGGCGATCTGCTGCGTTGGGCGAAGTTAAAACAGGAAGTTCTGAGCGTTGGCGAATTCAAAGATACGGGAGATCCGACGCGCGAATTATCGCCGACCGAACGGGCGTACTTGCAGTCGCTTGCTGACAATATGTATTTGCAGTTTGTTCAGGCGGTAGCCGAAGGGCGCCATGCCAAAGTTGAAGACATAAAAGCCATTGCGAACGGCAAAGTTTGGACGGGCCAAGAGGCGCTCTCGATGCACTTGATTGACCAGATCGGAGACTTCCAGGCCGCCGTGGACGACACCGCGAAATCCGTGGGAATTAAAGGCGAGCCGGTGCTGGTGCATCCGGAGCTTGAGAGGAAGACTGTTTTGGATTTGCTGTTGCGCGACGTGTCCCAATGGCTGCCCACGAAGGAGAAGTTGATGGAAAATCAGATGGGTTTTTATTATCTGTGGAAGTAAATCTGGCGCCGCCTCAGAGGCGTCATCCTGAGCTTGCGAAGGATCTCGCGTAGAGGGCACGCCTTGCAGTACGGGAGTTGCGCCGACGCAGGTAGAATCGAGAAGGGCATTAAATCGAGGTCATTATGGAGCGAACGAAGCCATGACAAAAGCTGATCTGATTGACGAAGCTCCTGGCTCGCGGAACTGACACGCAAGGACAGTGGAGTTATCGTCGAGACAATTTTTGACAGCATCGTGCGCTCGCTTCGCGTTGGCGATAAGATTGAGATTCGCGGCTTTGGCAGCTTCCGTACACGGCAGCGCAACCCCGAGTCGGCCGCAACCCAAAGACCGGAGACCGCGTGGAAGTGCCCGCGAAAAAGATTCCTTTCTTCAAACCCAGTAAAGAACTCAAGGACCTGGTGAATACCAGCGGAGGCGACCAGCCTGCCGCTCCAGCCACGGCCGCGACGCCCCCTCAGACCCAATAGAAGGGCCGCCCGAAGGGGTTTTTGAGGGATCATGTCCAGATTCTCGTTAGATATTCAGCAACCTCCCATCCCCGCCGAGGCTCTAATGACTAGGCTCTAGACCTCAGGAGGCCAGTCATGGCTCTCAAATTCCGTTATGAATGCCCTATGCGGCGGCTGGGCTTATTTTTGTTCGCTTTTGCAGCCTTTGTGATCGCAGCATCTGGCGTGCCCAGTACTTACGCACAATCCGTTAACTGGGGGCCATCCGTCACGTCGCTCGGCTTCGGTGGTAGCAGTCATCTTGGGGGCGTTCCCCCAAGCGTGACCTCGCTTGGCTTTGGGCGCATGGGCGCGCAGAGCAGAAACGGCGGCCCGCATTTTCAGGGTCAAAATTTTCACACACCGATGTTTTCTCAAAACCGGAATATTGACGTACGCCACCACCATCGCGGCGGTTTTAACCCTGGGTGGGGCGGTTATTACGCCTACCCGATTTTTGATTACGGCGACGATTATTATCAGGACAACCCTGACGCGGCAGACGATTCCACCGACCAGGATGAGTATATGGGCGGACCCACGATTTTTGATCGCCGGGGCGACGGACAATATCCGCCTCCGGGAACTAATCATTATTCCGAGCCAGCGCAGGGTGCGGCCGATGCGAACTCCTCTCCCGCGCCCCAACCATCTGCGGAAGTCGTTGCCCAGCCTAAGACCGTTTTGGTTTTTAAGGACGGGCACCAGGTCAGGGTGGATAACTACGCCATCGTGGGAAGCACCCTATACGATCTAAGTGGCGGAAGAAGGCACAAGATTGCGCTCGCCGACCTGGACTTGACCGCCACGGCACAGCAGAATGACGATCGCGGTGTGGATTTTGAATTGCCGGCACGTTCGGCTTCAAACTAGCGACTGGGATTGTCGCTGCGTGGACGGCGCACCCAGATTAAACGATGGCGGCTTCATCAGGCTGTAGCCACACGCCGCCTGGATCAACACCTGTCCGTTTAGTCCCTCACTCCTGATGACATGGTCTGTGCATTCGGGGAATGAATCCAATGGTGGAAAAAGCTCTACCGCATTCCAATCCATATCTGGTATACGACTACGGTCATCATGAACAATAAATAGACGCGCAGCGCCCACAGGACGAGCAGTTCAGGGCCTTTCAGCACCCGTCGGGGGATATTATGTTTTTTTGCCTTGACGAGTTGATCGTGTTCCAGAGACGCCAAAATCCAGCGTTTGTCAGATCTCGGGTCTAATTGTTCCTCTTCTTTTCTATTCACCAAAACCCCCTCCTACTTGCCACCCAAAGCCGCGAAGATATTTGGCGCGAGTATGCTGATTCCGAACAATATGCCGGCGCCGGTCAAGACGAATACAACGCCAGTTGAAAGCACATTCGCCCAGGCGGGACTAACAAGATCACCCATAATCTCTTTGTCATTGACCAGCATAAAAAGAAACACCAAGGCCGGCGGCATTGCCAGAACCGCAACGACATTCACGAGCAGGACTACATAGACCAGCGGCAGCCCTGGAATTAACACAATTCCTGCCGCGGCAAGTGAGCAAACGAAAGCACTGCGTAGAACGATTTGCCTTCTTTCATTGGAAGGTTGAGGCGATGGTGGCTGATGCGTGACTTCACCTGATGCATAAGCAAGCCGAAGCCGCGCTTTTGCGGGATTACGACGCCAAGGTATTGGACATCATCAATGTGGACGACTTCGCTGCGCATGAACTCGGAGTGGGAGCGGGGGCTTAAATAGGCAGCGCCATTGAGCCTGCGGCGCCGCGCGAGGCCGTTGTTGCTGAAGCCACCGGCGCGGCATCGCCTCGCTGTAAGAATTGCGATGCGCCGCCGGCGGCGAGCAACGTGCTCGCGGACGCTCAAGAACCGGTAGCCGAGCAGCGAGCGAGCCAGATGTGCCGGCGCCGGCAACCCCGATCGGCGTAGCCACACCGTCCCGCTGCCCGGAGCCAGAACCGGGATCTCGAGGCGCGGCTGCAACGTCACGCCGTCGAGCGCGCCGAGCCGCCCGAGCAGCCCGAGATACTCGGTGCAGCAGCGCAGGAACACGTGCTGGCCGTTGTCGACCCGGAGTCCGTTGTGGTGCACCGAGTAGGCGGCGCCGCCAAGGCGTGGGCGCGCCTCCAGCAGCGTGACGTGCGCGCCACCGGCGGCGCAGTCGAGCGCCGCCGCGATCCCGGCGAGGCCGCCGCCGACGACCACGACGCGGCCACGGTCCCGCTCACCCGCGGGTCGGCGCGCACCGATCGTGATGCTCACGCCCGCACCCCCGCGAGGCTACGCGCGGCCAGCCACGCCTTCTCCCAGACGGGTAGCGAGATCCGGCGCTGGAGCACCTCGGCGGGCTCGCGCTCGATCCGCTCGAGGATACCCCTGTAGATGCCCGTCATCGCCAGCAGACAGGAGCCGCTGCGGGAGTCGAGCAGCTCCGCCAGCGCGAGCCCGCGCGTGGTACCACTCGCTGTTCCGTCTCGCCTCGAACCGGATCAGCTCGGCGATCGAATCGGGTCGCGCCGTCGCCGGAACCTCCACGCCGAACCGGCGCAGGTCCTCGGCCGGCAGGTACGTCCGGCCGCGCTCGGAGTCCTCGCGCACGTCGCGCAGGATGTTCGTCAGCTGCATCGCGACGCCGAGGTCGTCGGCGAGCGGGGTGGCCGCGGCGCGGTCGGCGACGCCGAAGATCGCAAGGCACAGCCGCCCGATCGAGCCCGCCACGTGCCGCTGGGACAACGTGATCAGCCATCGCTTACACAACGCATACGTGTCCATGAGCGGAGTGCCTGGATATGACAAGAACAAGCTGCCCATCTACAACAAAGCGCCCTATCTCCATATTCGTGCACTGTATTCTAATACGGAGTTGTCATCCTTCTATGACAAAGGGATCGAAATTGTCCTTGTTCCCCAGGCCAAGGCCACAAAGCGCTACAAGCCATCCAACATAACCCCGACCAAGAGTCTGAAGTTTGAAGCCAGGAGCCCGAAGAAGATCAACACATAGAAACCCGTGCAAAGTGAAAGGCAGAGCTCTGGCACGATATGGTGCGGTTTTGTTTTCGAGGTTGGACTTTGCTGGCAATGAATTTGAGAAACATCAGCGCAAGCTCTGAGGCCAGCTTATGGTAATATCGCTTTCCTTATTAGCGAGTAGTCTTAGTCATCACAAACCATCTTTGAGCATCATCCAAGCTCTTTTACAACATGAGAGTGGAGCATCTAGTTCTGTACGTATTACATCTTGCCATGACTTCGAGACGTGGGAACAGCAGGCCTTTAGCAAGCACCGACACACGTTGCACGTAGCCAGAAGCCCATTACTGGTACCTTCAGCGTTGACCGAGCTTCAGGTCCTTCTATTTTTCCAAGTAAACCGGAAGGCAAAATAAACGGCTTGTCTCCAGGGCACCAATCTCGACCACCACACACCCACAGCACCAATCTCGCATGTGGCTTACGAGCCAAGTGTCGTGAGGTGCTAGCAGCTACGGCACCTGCACGGTTATAGCAGGAAGCTAGAATGGGTAAGCGTAAATGAAAGGTTACCAAAGCCTACACGGAGGCAAGGCACGCAGGTTTGCCTTAGACTATTCCTCATGAGCATGACTAGGTGGTGGTTGTACATACAGATTGCTAGTATTTCCCATGCAAAATTCATGCGCGGTGCCCACTCGGAGGTGTGCATTTTAGGCTGTCCTGGGAATGGCCTATTGGTTCCTAGGAGTCAAACTGCTCCCAGGAACGCATCACCTGTTCCTAGGAATAGGTCGGACATTCCCAGGAACGCCAAAATTGTTCCTGGGAGCATTTGGCTCCTGGGAACGACCCCGCCGTTCCTGGGAACGCTGGAACGGTTCCTGGGAATGCCGAAAATCAGAACCAACAAGCTTCTCTTTTCCTGCAGCCTCCCACTAGAGTAACTGCTCCTACCCCCGACCTCCTCGATTTCGCGACGGGCTCGAAGAAGTACCCGAGACATCCTACCGTGGGCTGCCTATACATGTCACACCCAGCAATAAGGTCCTGACAAAACGCGCTGTGCTAAAAGTCGGGGACGGTTAGAGGACACTTTCGGGAATCGGTTCGAGGTCGACTGATACGAAGCTGGCGATGGAGTCTTGCACGAGGACGACTGGCACTTCAAATTAATGCGATGGCAGCTGATAGCTCTCTACGTCATCATCGGAGACGGCAGTCTCTCTCTGAGAACGCCGTGGTGCCGTTAATGCAATTGGTGACGCAGTGGCAAGGTCGGAGGCGGGCGTATCTAGGCTGCTGACCTTACGCTTCTTGGCCATTCCCGGCTGCCCCTTCATCCAAAATCGGTTGGGAGGCGCGAGAAGAGGCCTGGGGTGGATTTAGCCTCTGAACATGAAAGGGAAAGCTACTCGATTCGCCGTGCTGTGTAACTAGATCGGCGAGAGCCTCTATAGGAGCAGAACGGCGACTGGAAGTTACCTGCTCAACATACTTACATCTGTGAATGCTTCCTCTTTTGTGTTCCCTTCCTTAACGTGTCGAGACGAGCTGCTCGTACAAGTCCCTTCTCGTAACTCCGAACATGAATGCATCCCATCTGCACCTCTTTTACCAGGTCTGCAGGCAACCACAGCGGCTCGAGCTCACATCTATACTCAACCCCGTACGGGCTCGATCGTTTGTCGAGGATCTTCGTTGTCGTGAAGGTTGAAATGTCAACCATCACCGGATCGTTCTCGCCGATTACAGAGCTCGTCCCGTTGACCTCTGAAGCGGCATCGCCGGCGATAACAGAGGCGGCGACTAGAGTTTGAGTACTCCCATCGTGGTGCTCTTCACCTAAGTTCTGTCAGTCGCGGTCGACCAGCCTCCACATAAATGAGAGGGTGTATTACCGTCGTCGCCGTGATTATCCTCCTCATGCCGCATCATTTCAAGGGCGGCTGCTGGCGTCTCCGGAATCTCCAGGGAACTTTCGAGCCGTTCCGTTACGGGAGCTTCGGGGTCCTTCGGCGCAGGCTCGAGCTCTGTCGAGGGGGATCGAGGGCTGTCCGTGCCGGCGTGCAGCGCATCAACGGTCGGGTTGTCAAGAGGCTTATCGGAACGCCTGTTGAAGTCTGCGGTGCAATGGAGACCACAGCGGGACATTGATCCAAGGGCTTTTCTTCTTGCCAGGTGTGGCCGCTGTAGACGACGTTGCGAGGTCGTCGGCAGTGTGTGCCGGTGACTTTATCAGAGAGGGCGGTGTAAGGGGAACGGAGTTGGCCGGCGACCCGGATGCGGTCTATCAAGGAGGGTGGAATTAGTCTTACCAGATGTCGAGCCGTTCGGGTGGTTCTGAGCCAGCTTACCTCGGTAAAATCACCGTCACCACCTTCTCTCATCATCGTCATCGTCGCCGGTGAGGTCAATCACCGCTTTGCCCGCTTTGAAGAGGCCAGGATCTGCTTCACGGAGGGCAGACCGTCGTCGTCTTGGAATCCAAGATTTCTCCGTCCTCCGAGAGGTCGGCCGTGCGAGCGGACGGGAGTAACTGGCCGACGGCTGGAGGCGCTTGAAACCGATGGCCATTCATCGGCGGAGCGCAGACAGATCGAAGCGAGCGGCACAGCCGAACATCGACGCATCGTGAGGGGGGTAAAAGCTTCGAGAACGTGACGACGGATGCGTCGGTAGAGCTGTGGGTGATTGATTGACAGTACGTGGAAGCCATCGAAATCAGGTTGCTATCAAGAGAATGAGTAAATTACGAAAGAGTAGCGGAGGAGGGCACACAAGCTGGGCGTGAGGGAAAAGATGCTCCAGCGAAGGGGGAATCGACTGAGAGCTTTATAGGCAAAAGACGGCGCTCTTCTCGGAGGGCATGAGCCCTCGACACCGGCCCCAGAGCGGCTCACGATGTCAGGACTCCTATACGCCGCGTCGACTCGCTGCCGCGTTACGAGTAATCAGTCCATCTAGCTTCGTCCTAAAGATCATCCTTGCTCCTTACTCCTCGTTTCTGACCCGTACTGCTTGCCTGGCACGACTCAGAACCTGATTTCTCCGTCCATGTCGGTGGACGTCTTCGCTGTAGAGTTCCTTTTCTCGAGGGGACCGCTTCCTCACGCTCACGACGTCGCGCTTGCACTGTAAAATGGGAACGCTCTCTACCTACATCAGAGCCGATCTTGCCGACATCAGAGTCCTGAGATGTTCCACTTCCTGTTCTCTACACTGGTTCCTGACACCGGTATTGTTGGTGGCCTCCATTCCTGCAACAGTCATTGGGCCTGAAAATGGCAGGCCAATTGCATCGTGACGAGGCGTCTAAGACATTCAGACAGCTTCATAATATGAAGTCCACGTGCTCTCCAAGAGAGCAGTAAGTGGATGGGCTCCAGCCCCAGGCCGGGGCGATGTGACGTTGAAATCATGTTCCCCTGGCGTTGTGTCCGCCTGAGGAGCCGTTCTCGACTCCACTGGAGCTCGACAGGTCCACTGCGACGGCTATGAGAGGTTGATATCCCAGCGCTCCGCAATGACGCCGATCCTGAACACTACCACGGTGAGGCATTTTCTCCATTGGCTCCCTGGCGCTCCCATGCCCACCGCTGTCAAACTCCCCCTTCCGCCAATGAGAATGAGACCGCCCGAGCACGCCAGCTGTGTCGGTGGCTATCTTCAAGCCTGCTTCCGCGAACTGCTGCGCCCTCCTTAAGTGGAGTGCGGGCTAAGCGTGCGGCATTTCCTCACTCTGCACGCAGCTCATCCTCCATCTGGCGCCCCGCGCTGTCAAGCAGGGGGTCCGCATCGCCCACGACCTGCTGCCTGGTGAGACGCCGTTGTGACATCAGCCTCCTCCTGTTTATGCTGCGGCATTTTTCCAATTGGCTCTCGCCGCGACAGTAGCGCCGGTTTGCTGTTCGGTTGATCTCCTGCGGCAATTTTCGTATTGGCTCAGTCGTACTCTCAGCTCGGCAGGGGGATATCCTCCCACCAAGGGTGAAGGAATCGTGCCGCCTGCGTTTTCGACGGCTGCGGGATTTCTCTCATTGGCGGCGTCGAGGTTCTAGACCGCGACAGAAGGAAGGCTTTAGGGCTCGCATATGCACCCGAAGCATCGAGGAGGGGGGAGGACGGCAGTGAGATCGTCCTCGGCATCTCTCCGTGCAGGCCAGGCCGGCGAGATGCCTAGCCTCGACGACCTCAGGCAATAGTCGACGTCATCATGGCGTCGTCATCGGTGCCCAGGCCCGTTCGACGGTGCGGTGTAAGCCAATCGTCGAGGTTCGTCCAGGTCGAGGTGAAACAGGTGGACCGCCCGGGGAAGCTAGGAGCTGGTCCGGGGGGCGCAGTCGGAGGGGCCGAAGAAGGAGAGACAAAGCGGCGTGGTAAAGGTCGACAGTAGGCTGCGAGGTAAGGTGCATTAGCAGGTGGACGGGGACGGGGGGGTGTGACGAAGATATAGACGTGGAGGGCCGGCGAATTCCGCGAAATAAAGGCGGCAGGCGGTCGGCGGTCGGCGCTTGACTGGGAGCTGGTTTAGGCGGCCATTTCACTTACATTGAGAGTACGGAGAAGGTCAGGAACCGCAGCGTGGCTGAGTGACGCAATCATGCAGATGATTTCTGCGGGGACTCCCCTCCAAAGATAAACTGGAGATGGAAAGGACTAGCACATGCATTTGGGGAAGCTTTCGAGCTGCCTGTTTGGGAAGCTCGAAAGCTGATGTTGAGGCTTCAACGGAAATAAACTTCGAATAGCTTTCTATCCTTCTGCAGTAACTTAACGAAGGTGTAGTAAGAAGGTGCGCTAATCAATCACTTGTGGCTGACGCTCTTGGGCGAATGTTCACTAGAAGTACGCTCTTTCATTTACTTGCTGTAAAGTCACGTTACCGCACTATTTGCTAGAGCACATTGCCTACTTCTATCAATCTGAAAGAGTTATCACATGGGATCGTTTGGAAGTCTTGTCAAAGCAATGAATTGCTTTTTGGAGCTAATCAAGTTGTGGCTTTTTTCCCACCTCACGCCAGAAGCCGAGAATTAACACACAAGCTCGGCGGAGATCATAACTCGCTATTATTCTTTAGTGATTGATACAATTTCATCTAAAAACCACTGCTGTGGCGTCTAGCCAAAGAGAGCAGCGCCGAGTCTGATTCTCACAGACTTGACTTGAGTATAGTTGGCCAGCGCATACTTGCCAAGCTCTCGTCCAATACCCGACTCCTTAAAGCCACCGAATGGCACTTGGTAGCTGAGCATGTTGTAGTTGTTGACCCAGACGGTACCCGCCTTCAGCTTGTTAGCCACTCTGATGGCGGTGTTAAGGTCGTTAGTATGAATGGCGGCGGCCAGGCCGTAGGTGGTCTCGTTGCCAGCCTTGACAACTTCATCCTCAGTCTCGAATTTGCTGATCGAGCACACGGGGCCGAAGATCTCCTCTTGCATGATCTTCATATCGTCGCTGACGCCGGAGAAAATGGTTGGCTGGATGAAGTAGCCCTTGTCGCCCTTGCGCTCACCACCGGTCTCGAGCTTGGCGCCGGCCTCCTTCCCGCTCTTGATGTAGGCCATGATTCTGTCGAATTGGAGCTGGCTCACCTGCGGGCCTTGGAAGGTGTCGGCAGCAAATGGGTCTCCAACGACATTCTTGGCTGTTCGCGCCTTGAAGGCTTCAATGAACTTGTCATAGATGCCGGATTGGACGTAGATGCGCGAACCAGCACAGCAGCACTGGCCGTGGTTGAAGAAAATGCCAAAGTTGACCCACGAGATGGAATCGTCCAGGTTTGCGTCGTTGAAGACGATGTTGGGTGACTTTCCGCCGAGCTCAAGTGTGACCTTCTTGAGGTTGGATTTGGCGGAAGCCTGGAGGATGGTTCGGCCAACGACGGTTGAGCCAGTAAAAGCCACCTTGTCAACGTCCATGTGGGAGGCGATTGCAGCACCTGCGGTCTTGCCGAAGCCGGAGAGGACGTTGATGACACCGGCTGGGATGCCGGCCTTCTCGACAAGGGTGCAAGCGTAGAGGCCGGACAGAGGAGTCTGCTCAGCAGTCTTCAAGACCACAGTGTTGCCAGTGGCAATGGCAGGGCCGATCTTCCATGCCCACATCAACAGGGGAAAGTTCCATGGGATGATTTGACCGCACACGCCTACGGGCTCATGCCTTGTATAGTTGAATGTTTCTGGGTCAGTGTCGATAACCTTTCCGTGAATCTTATCCGCCCAGCCACCGTAGTATCTTAGGCAGCCGGATGAAAGGCCCACATCGATTTTGGCCATCGAGAGAGCCTTACCGTTGTCGAGAGCTTCGATGGCAGCAAGGGTGTCGACGTGCTCATCAAACAGGTCGGCAAGCTTTGTGAGCATGCTGCCTCGCTCTGATGGGGTTACAGCAGCCCATGTTGTGTTCAGGGCTTTTCGTGCAGCAGCAACAGCAGCGTCGACATCTGAGGAACGAATCAGCTCTTGGCTTCGATACGGACGTGAGGCAGTATGTTGTGGAGCTCACCTTCTGGGCCAGCCTCGTGGACAGCGACAATTGGCTTCTCGTTGCTAGGGTTGATGGTATCAAATGTCTTTCCCTCCTTTCCTTTTACCCACTTGCCACCGATGTACAAGCCGAGAGGTTGCTCGTACGTGATGCTTGGGGTCTCGATCTTCTGAGTCAAAGACATGTTTGTGATTGAATCAGGTAGTATTGATTGGGCGATATTGCGAACAGTTTCCATAAAAGAAGGTGAGATTGAGATTCAAGAGGGCGTTGTTGAGAGCCGAGGGACGGCAGTTTGTCTTTATTTGCAATCAGCAGCGCGGGGAAAAGGGCATGGCATCATGGTGCGTAGCACGATGGGGAATTTCCTATGGACCGAACCATTCATGACCCTGACCAGCTCCGCTCCAAAGGTCAGATGGGGGCTGCGCTAATCCGTCCGATCGCCCATCAGAAGCTTGTGATGTAGGAGGTGCGGGGTCAATGTGTGAGTCGATGGCCTGGGAGGAGCAGTCGGAGGGGCGGCCACACAGTGTGATTGGTGATGTTGGATGGAGTAGCAAAACTCGGAAGAGGGGTTACAACTGTCATTGGGCCTAGATGCGTCCAATTTCGGAGGCATATTGTCGTGTTTTTGCTAATGGATTGAATGAGTTACCGGCCCCAATAACGGAGACACAAAGGCGCTTCCCTTATCATATCGGGCCTTCCGTCGCAGGGGCTAAGCGGAAAGTCGCGGAATTGCTCGACCTTTGACTCTAATCAAAATTCCCTAGTCCAGGAACTCTCCACGTTATCTCTCTTCCTCCGTAGGTTGGGTCTGAGAGTGGCGAAACATTTGGGTGACATGGCCGTCTGACCGAGGCGATGGAGCTCCAGAGCTTCATGTCTCATGGCTAGGCCCCGGGGGTGAAGATTCGGTCAAGCAATCGACCGCGAGTATCCAATATACGCCCCCCTTTGCCCTAAGGACCATTTCGACGAAGATGCCTTTCTCTCCAACAGTGATTGGCTCTTCTTGCTACTTATCTCAAGAGCGACGTTGCTTACAGGGAGGTTGCACGGCGGTCTCATTAACTGAACAAATCCTGAGGCAGGTGACTATCCCGTATGTGCCATGATGTCCCTGTTCATGGCGGCTAAATCCCTACTACAGCCGCGCAGAAGGATGCGCTAATGCATCAGCACAAGGGGGGAATGTGATTTATCATGAACAGGAGAGTCCGTGATCACTGCACCATAGTCCACGATCCGTGCCACATCCTCTTTTATGTTCATTCGAACTGATCCCGGTATTCGATGGCAGCTTCATGAACCTCACACGGCTAACGAGGCAGTTCTATAACCATGGTGTACCAAGTGATGTCTCATCATCTTCACGCGCCTCCCCTGTGGCTCTGCCCGGTAATCCACCTTCTGGGAGAAAATGCCTATAGTTCAGGAGAAAACGCGCCTTGCGAATAAGAATTCAATTCAATAGGTGGGATTATATGTATGCTCATCTGCAATGTAAGCGAAAGCGGCCACACGGCAGCCTTCATATTGCCCAATTCGTTCGGGGCACTCACTCAGGATTCAGCGATGTGTGTGGAACAGGTAGCCGAAGTTCTGGAGATCACGGGGAACCCTCACAGCCTTGAGGGTCTGGGGGCGAAACAGACAAGACAGGAAACCTGGAACTTGTTTAACTAGGCCTGTCCAGGCTCCTTTGAACCGAGGAACCAATGTAGAGATCTTGGGTAATTTGGCTGCACATTCTCAGAGTCAACGCCACTATTGCAAAACATACCACCGTCCGCCCTGCTTGTGGCCACCAGACAGTATCACGGTATTGTCGAAACAATCACTGAACTAGAATTCATATTTGTGCTTGCCTGTTGTGAGGAAAGTCATACATTGTTGTAAAGTCTTGGCATTTGGCTGTCATGATCATCAAGGGAGGTCGCCTTCGAACTTTGATTTCTCTTCATATTCCACTAGTAGATGTGTGCCTTACTCGAAGCCGGGTCGTTCTCGTCCGCTAATCTGCACCTCTTTTCGTTTGGTGGTCCACTTTTTGTCTTTTCACCTGTAATTTCAGAAACCCGAAAGTGTAGCTGCCTATCTATCCAGTATAACTAAAGCCGGGGGGAGTGTAGGGTCCATTCGCGCTTTCCAGCTTCTTGACCCCAAAGCGCAAATCTCCGCATTCGGGCCACTCACTCGGACCGGATTCGCAGCCACGCTAAAATTTTGGAGTCATCTTTGAGATGCAAGTCTGACAGACTCCACTCTTTAAAAGCTTTAGCTAGTTGCTGTGAGTAGGATATGAAACTACCACTTGTTCACTAGGAATATTGCCTTCGCTAATATTTGCCCCACTGCCACACGATGGTCAATTACTACAACTCCATTGAGCCTGACCTCCAGGAATGGGCTTTGAAGCAAGCTGTCTTCTTTACCGCTTCTGCCCCATTATATGGTCGCCATATCAACCTCTCTCCAAAAGGCTTGCCCGCAACGTCGTTTAGTATCCTTAATCCTAATCTCTGTGGCTACGTCGATGCCACCGGATCAGGCATTGAGACGGTATCTCACATCCTCGAGAACGGCAGAGTGACGATCATGTTCTGTTCTTTTGAAACGAGTCCGCGCATCATGAGATTTTTCTGTACCGGGCGTGTGGTAGAGTGGGACGAGCCGGACTTTGAAGGCTGGCTGAAGAGGATGGGAAATAAAAGGCTCGCTGGTATGCGGGCTGTGATCCTGCTAGATGTTTTCAAGGTAAGCATGCGATGTACCGAGGCCCATTGAAAGAGCAGTCGAAGGTTGCCAAACGACCGCTCCTCGCGACAACCCGACACTTTGTGGTTTTCTAGTCTTGCTTCATTGTCATGCTCCCATTTAGAGGTGCCAACGATTTGAAGGTCCAAACATCATGCGGCTTCGCCGTTCCATTGCTTGCAATACGGCCTAATCCCAAAGATCCCTCAAGGCAAGAACCGTACTTCCACGATCGAGATACACTAGGGCACTGGGCTGGCAAGCAGGTATCGGCAGGCACGCTTCATGAGTATCAGGCGAAGAACAATAATAGTTCACTAGACGGGTTGCCAGGTTTGCGTGCAGCGAGAAGAGATAAGGGCGAAAGATTGTGGTATAGAGACATGAAGATAAAGTTGAGGAGAAATTTCATGTGGCAAATGGTGGTCGTGGCTTTGCTCTCATCGTTGATGACCATTTTCAGCATGCAGATTCTTGGTCTGACAACTATTCAAATACCGCTGGCACAGAGATGAATAGGCAAGAGAGATTTTCATTCGAAAAAGAAGTGGCAATTTCAAGCTGCGCGCAATTGAAAGGAGCATAGTACTGGAAGATTTGTTTCTGCAATATACTCTGCATCATTTGTGGCTCTCAATTCCTGACGTGTTTCTCGACCTATTTACTGCCCTTCTGTCACGATCTGCCATATAAGGTCTCCACTGATGAATCTCACAGGATGTGAGATTCGTTTCGTCCTTTTGGGCCAGATGGCCGAGTGACAGAGGGAGCCTTACCCTTCAAGTCTATCCATACAAAACCTCGGAGGCCAACCAGGACCATGCGCTCGTGTTGCACAATTGAAACGGACCCTGGCAGGGATTTTGCTTGCCCAGGGAGGCTTCAACGCCACCCAGACTCGAATTGCACGCTGAGGTAACCGAATCGAGATTTTTGTACACAGATTGAGATCTGGGACTCAACCTCAGGGCCGGAGGGGTCTCGCGAGCGGACAAATCAGATGTGAGCCGCCTTACCCGAGATAAAGATGACGCTCGCCAGTTTCCGAACGGTACGCAATCCACGTCCGCCCATGCTAGACACCAATGGTGGATCTTCTCGGGATCCTAAAGCTTCTCTATCCGACCGCGGCGAAGAATGTTGGCGGAGATATTGGAAAATGACCCCTTCGACCTTGTCGAATTGCAGTGCTAAAGAGTGCGCTTCAGGCCTTCATGAAGTAAGAGCTAGGCTAAGACTTCCAGCAATGGTGATGTAGAATCATTTCAATCTTACTCCAGATCCGTGTCTTCTTCAAACGCCAACACCGTCCATCCTTAGCCCTCTACCTAACCATATTTGGTGAGAATACGAAAGCCCTCACCTTTCGCACAAACATAATCAAGCTCGTGTTAGTCCTTTACCTAGAATTTCTTTATCCCGTTATTGCTCCTCTCACACAGCCATGTCAGCCTCTTCATCCAAATGCCCCAACACCAACCCATCCTTGTCCCTGTCTCTTGCAACTTCCACAGACGCCAATGAGATCGCCCCAACCTTCTTCTCCGGCTTCTGCGAAGAAGAGTGCTTCTGGGCGATGATTCTTAAAACCGTGTCGGCCGTTGCACGGGCGTTGGTTTTTGTGATGAAGGATCCATACACACGCATTTTGAAGTCACAGACTAGCTCACAGGCTGGATCATCTCTTCCGGTCACTGGGTCTTGTCATGGAAGAAGAAGACAAGCAGCCACTGGGAGAAGAGAAAGGGCGTTGGGTGGATTTTTTGAGCCATTGTGATGAGGAGCTGGCGGATACCTTGTTTGGCGCATTTGCAGAGAATAGGCATTAGATGATGGGCGAGGAGATGCAATACTGTAAGTGACTGAGTTGAACGCGGCCTGCGTCATGATAATGATCCAGCACATGTCTGCTCATATCCTATCAAATAGGATTTGAGAATGATTTCTCTAGTGACAAAAGCAACCGATCACGTCAATTTGCTGACGGATCAGCCGGATATGGAGCTGCTCTATACTGCAGAAGGACACAAAAGCCAGGGTGTAGGTCCATGATGCTGAAATATGGATGCGACATGGCGGATCGCGACGGCTTAGAAGCGTGTATTGACACAAGCCCAGGTGGCAGGCCGCTGTATGAGAGGGTTGGATAGGTTTTTGCGAAGCAGACCAAGCTACCGAGATTTGACTATTACTACGATTTTGGCATTAGGCAGCCACAGAAGTAGGATTGGTGATGAGAGGTGATTGCCAGATTCGTTAACGAAATCTCGTGCATTTCTGTTCTGTTCTGTAGCTACACGGTTTGTCACGAGTAGATGGCTGACGAGCTGTTGTACGCTCCACCTCAGATCTTGCTGGCCCTTATGAGCACTTTAGCAGGAGGGCGAGGGCTCGTTCTCATCACGCTCGATAGACTGAACGAGCTACTGCTGCGAGAAGAACCTGTACTCCTTTCTCCACCGCTCATCCACAAAGGTTCTGGCATTCCCGGGGCCGTTCTGCATACCCATCCTTGAATGCCACTAGCGCGATTCTATCCATGATAGCCCTCGATCACAGTTTTGCCTCATTCTCTAGAAATTTAGTGGGTATATCTACATACCTCGCTCTTAGAAATTCTGCGACGTTCTTGCCCAGGAAGTCAACGCTCGCTGTACTAGTGACGCCGCGGTCCAGCAGGTTACGGAACAAGAAATGCACAGCGCCGAGATTAGGGAGCTCAAAGCGCTCGATCTCGATCTTCGGGACGCGTGCGGGGTTGTATTCCTGGCCAAGGAGTGCCTTTATCGTTGCGGTGGATAGGAGAGACCGAAGCCACTCGTAGGTCTCTTTGGAGTGGGATTGGGAACCTGCGCGGGAGATCCAGAATCCGCAATTACAATCCGAACCCTTGTCGCCGGAGCGGGCATGCACCAGGGTGCCGAGCGGAAGGCGCTGTTTCGGACCAAAGGGGTCGTTTGAGAGATCTACTGGGTTATTGGTGGCTTCTTGCGAGGGCTGGCGCTCAGGAAATGTCATTGTATTTCTGGGTGGGGGGGATCGGGACGTCCATATAGATATCTGGCCACCGTGTCTGCAGGTGCGTAGTATGTCTAATAGCCGATTGAGGGATTAGTGTCACGTAATATTCAAAGTACGGTTTGGGAATGCCCTGTCGGAAATCCAAGTGAAATGTAGCCCCAGGATATCCCTGCATTATATTGTCGATTACAGGGCGGAGAAACTTCTTTGGAGCAATTGAAGAAGACTCTCGTGCCTGCGCAAATATCCGAAAGGTGGCAGTTGCTGCATTCTGATTGTCCGCGTCCGGGGCGGCGGAGCCAAGTACGGAGAAGGAGAGTGTTGTATATTTGGGTATATACGGGGCTAGGCCACGGCGGAGCTGGGCTTCCAGCATACGTGCCTTTGCAGGAACATCTAGACCAGTGAGGAAGTAGGATGCTTCGGCCTGAAAGCCACCTCGCGCGGTCAGGCCGACCTTTGTTGTTGGAGGTGGAGGTAGGGCGCGGACGCCATGGAGAGCGACACGGTTGCTGGAAAGTTGTTCGAAGGAGATTTCGTTGAGCACGGCCGTCACGTCACTGTTGAAATACCAGGGGCCTTGGATCTCATAAAGCAGTTGAGACGTACATGTGTCGACCGTCACGGCGCCGCCGGAATGCATTTGCTTCGTAATGACTACAGAGCCTTTAGACGAGATCTCGGCGATGGGGTAGCCAATGTCGGTCCAGCCGCCGTGAGGAAGATGTTCCAGTGACTTGAAGCCGCTGTAATTGCCTCCGCAGACGTAATTGCTACACTCGATCACTGTGGATACGTCAGCCGTTTGATCTCCGATGTTAATTGGACTTTCCAGAGTATTTGAACAGCAAATCCGCTGTGAAAGGGCATGAAAGGAAACAGTATTAGGAAATTGAAGACAGCATCACAGATTCTACGGGATGCTTACGGTGGCCTGCCACGAAGGCATTTGCGAGTTCATCAAGTTGGTGGCGCTGCCAGTTGTGGTACCAGTATGCTGCGCCAATGACCGGGCTGGCATCTGAAACACGGCCACATATGACAATCTGTGCCCCTTGAGAGAATGCTTCGGCAATGCCCAAGCCGCCAAGATATGCTTGGGCATATATTGGATCGAAGTTCCACGACGAGAGGGTTTCGCCGGTGTAGATATTCTTGAAGGTACTGCGCCCACTCTCCAACGAAGATTTGACGGCGCCAAGGACCTCATCGCCAGATATCCATGCCAACTTGAGCTTACTTGCAAGACCTTTCTTGTGAATCATATCACGAACGGCCTTGTAGAGCCCTTCCGTATCGCTGGCGCCGGCATTAACTGCCACTTTGATCCCATACTTTGCCAGGTCGGCCAAAGCAGGCTCTAGAGCTTCCAAGAAAGACGCTTCAATGCCGGGCTAGCTGTTACCAAGGGATTTGCATCTGGGCTCGCAGTCGAGCTTAAGTTGATCTTGCGTGCGGCCGCCACAACCATATTGGCCTCTGACATGTAGTCAGAGATTATCACATCCACAGGGTCAGATGGATAAGCATGGGCAAAAGCAGCCATAGCATGTCGCCGATCAGAGGCTGAGCCGGACGCCCTACATAGGTAGTCAGCCATCACAGTGTCTGTGGCATCTCGTGTGTTGCAGCGTGACCAGTTTCGGGGACATGCGTGCACCTCACCACACATACTCTGTGATGGGCCACATATTTTATCGAGGCGGTCTGTTCCATGAATCTACTGGTCACAGTACCGAACGCCATGAAGACTAGGAGAGATTGATCTCTTACCCAGCAATCCGGACAGGACGGCTTCTCTTCTTCAGAGACATCTTATCCCAGGGTAATAAACCTTCAAGCATCAAACCAAGGGGTTTCAACGGGAGGAGCTTTTCTTCAGAGGGAGGCATCAGGTCTATGCCTCATATATTGCCGTTCAATTGACCCCGAGAACCGCTCATGTTCGGTTGGAGATGGAAACAGTGATGGAAATCGCCGAGGCTCATGGGCAGCTCTTGGCGTGAGGGGAATCCGAGCGTACTTGCACTCGCACTTGAGGTCCGCATGCTCAACTCGATACCCCTGTAGGAACAGGCATTGTTAGAGTGTGTGAAGAGGCAAATATCATGTGAATTCTAGTCAACACTTGCGCTAGAACCCTCTTGCCAATGTCATCTCATCATCCCTCTTATAGACCAATCCCAAATTTTCACATCGTACAACAATCCTCCCGAGTCGCCCTACTAAAAGCGTCATTGAAGAACGAAATCATGGCCGTATAGTGAAATAGAATGCCACCCAATACCGCCAAGTGCCATATATTGTGGCTGGCACCTGCATAGTCGAAGCGGCCGGGCCACCACTTCTCCGGGACCTGCGCGGCATAGATGATAGCCCCAATCAGATACACGGCCATGCTCTTCCCTATTGGCGCGTAGAAGTAGTAGCTCCAGGCCGGGCCTCTTGTGAGGTTCAACTGGATGACTGGCGCGAAGCCCGTTGTGGCTAGAGTGACGTAAAAAGCCACCCGCGCCCACGCCATATCCGCTCGATTGAAGGTGGGATGCCACGGGAGTACGGTGCCGAGAGCGCCCATCACGGCAGTGAAGGTCATGTAGATGGCTCGAGAGACTGGCTCGCAGTAGAAGGCCGTCCATTCTGTGGAGAGGATACTAGCAGCAACTAGAAAGGATATGCCAGTATAATCGACGCAAGCGAAGCGGTCGAGCAGTACATGGTCTGCAATGCTGTTCATTGTGTGCCACACAGTCGAGCAGATCAAGCATTTGCAGGCGGCAGCGAAAAAGCATGCCGCAATTAGAACATCGGTCTTTGAGCTGAGCGGAAACGTGGCGCTTGCAGGGTAGAAATGGAAGGCGATGGCGAGGACTATCACGAGCCCAATGGCATGAGACCAAATGTTGACCGATTCGTTCGACGGTCGGAAGATCGACAAAATGCATTCGATTTTTGAACTGCTGAAGCGATAGCCTTGCAGGATGTGCGGATTGACTTGCCACGGAACCGGAAGATCTTCATATCGGATCAACCTCGTTTCGGCAGCTCGGGCCAAAGCATGGGATACGCTCTCTGACATCAGTTCTTTCGCACGCCTCGCTCGATCAATGCCTTCGTCTAGGATTTCTCTGGTATGTGCAATGGAGCTGTCAACACGTTTCCACCCTTCGTCGAAAGCAGCCGATATATGGCCTTGTTGAGCATGTGCGCGGGCTTCAAGTTCGGACAAATAGCCCTCCATCAACCTCATTCCTGCTTGGGCCTTCTGCTCCAGAGTGTCTCTTGTAGCGAGCACATCATTGTACCTCGTCTCCAGCGTTTCCACCAGGATTGTTGCTCTTTGCTTTGCAGCTCCCCATATTAACTCCCGCGAAGATTGTGAGCAGGAGTCTCGGACAGCTTGTAGTGCCGCATAGCCCCGCTTAAGTTTTGCGTCGAACTGCAGTGCCTGCTCTTGCCGGTAATTCTCCAGCCATTCAAGTCGCCGTTCTAACTCTGAAAGGAAGAGATCAACACGGACAAAGACTGCATCGGCGTCACAGATGCTTGAACGTCGTCTCCGGAAAGCATCGTAGGAGTGCCGTCTGCCGTGTCGGAGGAGTGGGGAACGTTCAGACTCCCGGGCAGTACTTGAGGCCCGAGTCGCCGAGTCAGTTGTCTTTTCCACAGTGAGGGAGCCAACAGAACAACTCATTGCCAGTCACTCCAGGGCTGGCTATGGGCGCATCAGTTGGGGGAATGCGAAAGGAGGTTGGATTCTGCGCGGTTAGTTGGGTTACCAATTGGCTTAGAAAGAACGAAGTCTAAAAGCTGAGAAATAGTGAGATATACAACAGGTGTAATATGGTCAATAGACTTTCCAGAAAGGACAGTGGAGGAAGTGGCAATGGAAGTGACTAAGGAGCAGGCGCAGCTGAAAAAGTTCCGCGCTATGTTTGTTTCGTGCAGCGGAGGCGCTGCAAATCTCCCACATGCAGCGCTAGAAAGTCCCAATTGGTCCGGCATCCGATTTGATCGGCTTCCAAGGCGCAAACTATTGGGAAAAGTGATTTCTGGTGAGCATCACCAATATTGGGTCATGCGCACACGGTTCTGATTGACAACTTCATTCACTAGCCAGATGGTGCGTGCAGCGGACGCTCAACAATGGTCATATGCTCAGATCAGCTTTGCCCTTGATTCATTACAGGTAATTCAGGAAAAAAAAGCACTCCTCCGATGCCGCGATGATTCGTCCTTCTATAGGTCAGAAATGCCCCAAGGAACTGTTCCAATCATCCATCATACATCCTTTTCCATAGCCTCCTCTATCGGTTTTAGGCCGTCTATTATAGCCTCAAGCTTCTCATCCATCTTCCGTAGCTCCTCTTTCTTCTGCGCATTTTCCTTGACTAGACCTTCTTTGGCCTTGACCAGTTCCAAGCGCTCTTTCTCCATGCGCTCGCGCTCCTGTCTCTCATGTTCGATGCGCAACGGCATTATTTCTTCTTCCGATAACATTGCATGCTCGGGGAAGAGGTGGAGATATTCGTCAAGGGGGAGTAGCGGTAGATGCGTGTATGAGTGGCTAGGGAGGGCACCAATTTCAGTTTCTTCTCGGTGTCCGGCAGTGTTTCTGAATATGCAGGGTTCGACTTACTCATAGCCTTCGCATCCGCCAATCTCTCCCATAAGGTGTCTCTGTTCGTAGTACAAATTCTGTAATTGTAGCAGTAGTCGATCCACCTCCTGTCGTGCTTCTGCAGTCTCTTGTTTGGTAGTTCGAACACCAAAAGCTGCGCGCCTATTATGACCTCGTAGCTGGGCGAGGAGAGAAAAAAGCATCTTCTGTTGCCTTGAGAGGTTCAGTTGGGCTTCCTGAGAGGGCCTGTTTGACTGGTTATCGGAAAGCCATGTTAGGATCTCGAGCGTTTGGTCCAGCGTAGCTTGCGAGGTCAAAAGTAGCGGGCGTAAGGTGGGGTCGGTGATGAGGTCTTCTACCGCCATTGTTTAGGTGCCGATTGCTGACGAGTCAATTGTTGACGATATGGTCACAGTTTGAATTAGAATGCGCTCGAAGACACGAAATGAGAGCTGAGACGCGGGAAGCACGTCCGGCACTCTCCGCACCAAAACTCGCCCAAAATAATATTGGAAGGGAAAAATACAAACCGCAACTACGCGCGTTTGTTGTGGCAGGTCAGTGGATCTGCTGCGTGGTGCTTGAACAATAGCATTCCAAGCTCTACGTGATGGATGAAACTCCACCACATCGCTCGCATGACCCAGCCACGAATACCAAGCGAACAGACCCATTCCAGTTCGGCCAACGATATCTTGAAGCGGATGACGATGTATTCGAGTACAACGCTTGGGACCATGTCACACCAGATGACGCACACTACGCATATTGTGAAGAGCAATACATGAAACAGAAAGCTCAGCCCGTATCTGACTTCGACAAGGCACGATTTAACGACAATCCGCAGAAGTGGTGGGATCTGTTCTACAAGCAGAAAACAAGTACATTCTTCAAGGACCGCAAGTGGCTGCGGCAAGAGTTCCCGGTTTTGGAAGAAGTAACGAAGCCTGACGCCGGGAAGAGGGTTGTGCTTGAAATTGGGGCTGGGGCTGGAAATACAGCTTTTCCTATCCTCAGGGAGAACCAAAATCCCAACTTGAAGATTCACGCCTATGATTTCTCAACGAAGGCAGTGGAAACGATTCGAGCCAGTCCAGATTACGATGAAAAGCATATACAGGCGGAGGTATGGGATGTTGCTGCTGAGGGCAACATGGGTCTGCCGCCGGGTCTTGCAAAGGGCAGCGTGGATATTGTTGTCATGATCTTCATCTTCTCAGCTTTGAGCCCAGCACAGTGGACGCGAGCTGTTACCAATATCTGGAAGGTTCTGAGACCTGGCGGGATAGTGTTGTTCCGGGACTACGGTCGAGGTGACCTTGCGCAGGTCAGATTCAAGGCGGGGAGATGGATGGATAACAACTTCTATGTGCGAGGTGACGGCACAAGAGTCTATTTCTTCGAGAAGGATGAGTTGGCAAAGATTTGGGACGGCAGCTCAAGCCAGTTAGATGGCGTGAAAGATCACTTTGACATTCTTGACCTCGACGTGGATAGAAGGCTCATCGTGAATCGACAACGAAGAATCAAGATGTACAGGTGCTGGATTCAAGGGCGCTTTCAAAAACCTGGATGACATTCGAAAAACGCTCGGAGAAGTAAAAACCCGAAGTCGGCGGCCCTGGAATGTCCACAATACTGGAAGATTCATGTATGCAATACATCATCGGATTTGCTATAAATCTGGCGTCTTCCAAGCTATATCCTAGCAAGGCTATCCCACAGACAGTGTAACGATATTACGTCCGTCTGAACTCATGATCCTTCGGCTTCTCGACTACCGACCTTATTGGTACGGGTACATGAACAACTCGTCCAGCTCAAGACCGAGATTCTCAAAGAAGTCGTCCCCGCCAAAGCTGAAGTCGGGAATATTCCCCTGAGCGTCATTGAAATTGAGGACGTGGTCGGAAATGCTGTTGTCGAGCTCCATCTGCATGGCCGGTTGGCTGTTTACTACGGCCGAAGGGGTGGGAGGGGCAGGTTCGATGTGAGGCCCACCGCTCGAAGCTGCTCGATCCTGGTTCTGCAATGCTGTTGAGCCGAATTTATCTCGAGGAACAAACCCGCCTCTAGCAGCTTGTCCTGTTCCCATAATCTCTGCTTCACTTGCTTTTCGGACTTGGTCAAGCCGGGACTCGAGACCGTCCAATTTTTGCTTGAGTGTGCTGCAGACGCCCCAGAAAGAGACATACAGGTTCAGAGTCCAGCGCAAGACGTCAAAGTTCGAAGCAGCTAGCCGCCGATCCACTGAAGGAGGACCAAATAGCCGGGACACGACTTGCGCAGCAGCTGCAAACCATATCGAATTTGCAAGGAATGGGTTCACATAACGAACATGAACTTGCGCACTGTTCCGGACGACACTAACAATCCTATCTCCGGCATCAAGATAGTGCTCCCAAGCTTGCCGGTCGCTGCTACCCAACCCCGATCGATCCGGTGTACCTTGCACTGTGGTACGACGCGGCCCAGATTCATCCTGGCGCAGCGGAGGCGTGTCCAATGTAGTACTTCTGAACACGGTCTGATTATGCAACATGAAGCGCGTCAATTGCACCATGATATGGATGCTGTATTTGGCGCATTCCCTCTGCCGAGACGTGGGCGCAAATGGATCATTCGTTGCTCGGAAAGCCAGATACTCGTCATGATAGCCGAGCTCGGCGGGCATAGCAGTCAGAGTACACCACAGGGAGTTCGTCAGCATATCCCGAATGTTGCGAGTCATTGCTTCCACCCTGTGCACCGAAGTATGACGTGGCGTGGTGGTTCCGCTTCGGCGTCCATTGATTGCAGAAGAACCAGGAAAGCTCGATATAAGTTGTGCGTCACGCATGTACGAGTTGATCACGATGAACCATGCCTTTGAACTTCGATTTCCACTCTTTTCAAGTTCTTTCCAGCGTTGGGCCGGGTCCACGGACAAATAGCAGCTACCTACCTCCTCGTTCCTGTACCACTTTTCGTCACATATTGGTAGGTACGTCTTGTTGAGCGTCCAATCAAGCGCTGTTGGGAGACGTTTGATTGTGCTTGCAAAGACATCGAATTCCCAAAGGGCCCACCAAGCGCGACGGCGTTCCTCAGCTGCGATCCAGTCGTTTCGATATTCAGCGTTCGAGTCTTCTGCGGTCTCTCTTTCATCTTCCAAGTCGACAAGGTGAAGTTGTAGCTCATATGCAATTCGAACACATTCCCCAAGCGATCTCCAAGCTTTCCCACGGACACCTCTGATGAGCTTCTGGAATGTGACAATTATCATTGCCTGAAGTAAATAGAGCGGTGGAGCCTCATCTGGACATTCTTCAAGCCCTTCAGCTATGAGCCGATCCGCCAAATCGAACCAATACGTGGTGGATGCCGGTGTTACGCCAGATGAGCGTGAGTCTGGCCGGCTCAGGTCGTTGCGATGATACATCGCAAAGGAGAATATTGCAGCTAGGAGTGCTTGGAGATGCTTTTGCGACGCGATGTTGCTGAGCTTCTCCTCTATTGTTGGTCTATGAAACAAAGAAAAAGAGGTCATGTTGTCGAAGTATGTTGTGAGCCTAGAGCAAACGATGTCAGCAGCGATCAGAATCAGCCTAGGCGAGCACATGATTTGACGCTCCAAGGACGTTGCAATTGAACTGGCTGAAGAAAAGAATATGTGTCCATCTTCTCTCCTGCGGGACGGTCTTCCGGTAACAGGAAATGGAGTAACAAGCCGCCAAGTACACGCCGACAGATGATGGAAGAAATGGGACAGAGACTGGCTTACAGAATATGGTAGTCCTCAACCGAGACACCCAAACCGATGCACGCATCAACGATCATCCTTGACTTTGCTGCAGCAGCATTTTCTTGTACTTCTCGGCCAGCCCTATCCTTTGGAGAGGGTGCAAAAGAAGCCGGCTCGTGGGAAGGATGCACTATCAAAGAAATTGGGTTGCCCCTAGACGCTGAGGGGCTAGTCTGTCCAGCCTCGGAAGTTGTGCTCAGTGGTGAAGGAAGAGCCACTGATGGGATCGTTTGGGGGTCACCGAGATGTCGTGATGTCCAAGATCGACTTTCATCGGCCTCTTCTAATCGTTGAGAAGCAGCATGAGACAACCCATCTAAACGCTGTCTTCCTTGCTCTCCCACTGACGGCCTTTCGGTCCTGCCAGGGAGAGGATGCTCTGATTGTCGACGCCGCCGAGGTCTTTGTGGGGCGCCTATATTGCGTTACTTAAGGGCGGGCCGTTGGACCAAGTGACTTGATTTGCTTACCAACTTTGGGTCCAGGTTTACTGGCAGTCAGTGGATATTCACACGTTCTGGATGCTTTATCGCATCCAGAACAGCGTGGAAGGCTTCTATCACTTTTGATAGTTAGAGTCCTAATCCTGGGCAAGCTGCATTTCGCAACGTCGGCGTTAAGGGGAGCGATCATACCATCTGATTTTCCGTCTGTGCTCATGATGCTTACGTTAGCAATCACCGCATTGACTCGGCTGCTATACACACTTGCCTTTTACAATGGTGGCACGCAAAGGGTGACTGTCGCAGACCCGAGACTTTGGTCGGGCTGACTGGGCCATCTGGGCTAGCAGAAAGAGGTTGCATTTTTGCGTGAGTGGCCCAAGGCTGCAAACGGTGGAATGATTTTGGGACCACAGTAAAAATTGTGGGGAGTTTTCATTGCTCCGCCGGTATCCAGTTGAGTGCAGGCCAGGCGGGGGCCAACAGCGGGGTAATTGCGCACTAGGCCAAAACTTGTAGCCCCGGACCAAGGAAGTGTGAGGAGTATGGGGGGAGCCGCCTACCCCTAGTCTCCGAACCCCGCCATTCCGCCGCTGTTGCTACCCAAACCAATCCCAGTTGGACCGAAACAATTCGGAGTACGTTTCAGGGCAAGCGGTGGGATACGTATGCATTGTGCTGGAATCAATCAACTACCGGCAAGGCCTCCGGATATGTTTTCAAGAGAGACGACTGATTTTGATAGCAAATCTCAGTTGAATCTTGTCTCGTTACCTGATCTCTTCGTTCATCATGGCTGTCCTTCGTCCTCTGCTTCTATTCGCTGTAGTGTTACTTGGATATGCATTCCTCTTCGTAGGCAGAAGAGGCCGCAATCTTCCACCTGGTCCGTCTTCAAAGCGCGAGCTGCACTGGATGAACTATGTCTGACAAACCTTTCCAATCCAGGTCCACCAACATTGCCAATCATAGGGAATCTTCACCAAATTCCCAAGAAAAGAGCACATCTAAAGTGAGTTTACTCCACGGCGTTGCGAATATCCTCACCAAACTTATTCCAGATTCACGGAATGGGCAAAGAAATATGGCGGCATGTACTCGCTCAAGCTGGGCACTGGCACCGCAGTCGTGCTCACGGATCGACGCCTCATCAAACAACTCATCGACAAAAAGTCGAATATCTACAGCGACCGACCACCATCATTCGTCTCCCACGATCTCATCACTGGCGGTGACCACTTACTCGTCATGCAATATGGGAATTTATGGCGCAGTTTCCGGAAACTAATCCATCAGTACTTCATGGAGTCCATGGTTGAGAGGGAGCATATTGTGCTCCAGAACGCAGAAGCCGTCCAGATGATCCACGATTATATGCGCTATCCAGAAGAGCATATGCGCCATCCAAAGAGATACAGCAACAGCATTATCATGAGCTTGCGTAAGTCATTCCTACCATATTATGTCAAAGCGTGTTATATACAATCTTGTTGCGAATCTTAGGAAGTGCACAGCGGAACGCTTTCCGAGTGAGTTGCTCCTTGTACTCTTCATCGCCCGCGCGTCCACACCAGCTCTCGCTTTTGGCTGTCTGCCGTTCCGAAGCCGCACAAGATGTCACCCGAACTTCTCACCCCGCCTGTTGCCTCTGTCTCACTTTTTGCATTTACATGGAGTGCTGCTTTCATCAATTCAACTCTAGTGCTCTCAATCTCCAGTCGCTCTTCCCTTGTACAACCTTACTAACATCGCATAATCAGTATACGGCATTCGCACGCCCACTATCAATACGTCTCACATGATTCGTCTTTACGACCTAATGGAGAACTGGAGTGTCGTGATGGAGCCAGGCAACACGCCTCCCGTGGACATCTATCCCTTCTTGCACTGGATTCCTGAATCCGTCTTTGGGAACTGGCGCTCCCGCGCTTTGAACGTCGGCGATGAGATGAACAAACTGTATGCCGACACGCTGAACAAGGTTGACGACCGCCGGGAACACAACAACGTGGGCTCTTTCATGGACAAAGTTCTTGACCAGAACGAGGAGCTCGGCCTCAATCGCCATGAGCTGTACTTCTTGGGAGGCGTATGTATGGAAGGCGGCTCAGATACGAGCTCGTCGATCATTATAGCGTTCGTCCAGGCAATGACGAAGTTTCCTGAGGTACTCAAGAAAGCGCAGAAAGAGATGGACAGCGTGGTTGGCGAAGACCGGTCGCCTGTATGGTCCGATTACGTGAAGCTTCCGTACATTGCCACCTGTGTGAAAGAAGCCCAGCGCTGGAGGCCTGTCGTGCCAACAACCTTTCCACGTGCTTTAACAGAAGGTACGGCGTTGTGCGTTTGATTTTCCTCTTTTCCTTCTCTTGCTAACAACGTTTATAGATGACTGGGTCGATGGCAAGTTCCTTCCCAAAGGGACCATTGTCTTCATCAATGTCTACGGCCTACATCACGACGAGAAGAAATTCCCAAACCCTGATGTGTTCGATCCAGACCACTACGCCGGGCAGACGACACTCGCTCCAGAATTGGCATCATCCCCCGACTATGAAGCCCGGGATCACTACGGCTACGGTTCTGGCCGGCGGCTGTGTCCCGGTATCCACGTGGCGGAGCGGAACCTCTTCCTCGCCATTGCGAAGCTGGTCTGGGCGTTCGACTTCAAACCTGGCATGAATGCGGAGGGTAAGATCGTTGAACCCGATATAGACAATGTGACCGGGTATAGCGAGGGCTCCCTGGTGTGCGCGAAGCCATTTGCGTGTGACATTCAGGTTAGATCTGAAAAGAAGCGGGAAACAATCCTCAGTGAGTACGAGACGGCGGAGCGAGAGGTTTTCTCCAGATATCAATACGGCGAATGAGCAGGACTTATATGGCTTGGCTAGGACACGGCCTTGAAAAAGGTCAAGATGGTTTTGGAACGAATTGTCCGTCTACTGGGTAGCTAATCTCCAGTGTTTGTTGTACACATCGTGCAACAGTTTGAACAAGAAAGTATGTCTCGGTTCTGCAGCTAATTTGATGATTACGTGGTTCGCGATTTGTCTTCAGAAGGTTCCGGTGGGACAAGGACTGAGATGACCTGAGAAACCTTCTCCCATTAGAACCCCTTAGATAATTTCTAGCCCTGAAAAGAAAGCCGGGCCTTGTAGGCTCGGTGCTAATTTTTAAGCTCAAGGCGGGGGTGAAAGCGGCTACGGTGGCAGCTGCTTTCAGTGGGGAACGCTTTCGGTAAAGCTAAAGGCCAACGTTGTGATATTGCAAGCCTCAATCCATGATCTTAGATGCATTTCCTATCACTCCCAGAGCATCTTTGAGTACATGAACGTGTGTGAAACATCGACCTGCCAAAAACTGAACGACCTCTCCCTTCAGCCTTTGATTCTCAGTTCGCTTTCTTGAACCCCCAAACGATGTCAACCAGCACCTACCAAACGTACCAGGACCTGCTCAAACGCGCAACCGAGGCCATCTCCAAGTATCCCCTCGCAACCACAATCGGCGGCGCCCTCATCCTCAGCCTCTCATGGACAGTGTGGGACTTCCAAGAATGGAAGAGCTTCGGCACCGGAGGCACGCCGCCCACCTGGGCCGGCTACATGAAGATGACCAAGTTCCGCGTGAACCGGCTGATGAGCTCCGACGACCTGTGTGACCCGTCACCCCTCAAAACCGACGGGCCCAGGTATCTGAAGACAGGTCTGAAGCGCCGAGAAGGATCGCGACCGAAGATCATCTCGCGGACGATGCCCCAGCGCCAGTGGCCGGAGAAGACCGACCCGCAGACGAGACAGCGGCTGCAGTCGATGATGCGGACGCTGGCGGAGAAGCACCCGGAGCTGCTGGAGGTGAGGCCGTCGAAGACAGAGGGCAGGACCACGGATGCGATTTACGCGCGGCCGGATCTGGAGAAGCTGAATCCCCAGGCAAGGATCCGATCTTGGACCACGAGATTGCGCACGCTCATCCGGCGGATGACTCACTGCACGTCTGGCTGTCGGATCCGGATGCAAGGACCGTCATCGAGGCCGGGTGGGGGCAGAGGTTTCCGCTCACGTTCGTCAAGTCGGGCTGGATGATGGTCTATGCGCCGCGGAATTTGGACGAGGTGGAGATGGTGGAGGAGATTGTCCGGGCGGGGATTGCGTGGATTACGGGGGTGGAGGTGTGAGGTGGATAATACCTGCGTTGTGGTACTTGGATGTTTGGGTTTAACATGTGTCATTCTGTGATTTACATGTAGTGGATATTTTCAGATACTCGGCTTCGCACTTCACAGCAGCAAAGAGGCAAATCATCCAGTTTGTTATGGAATGGAATAGCTCTGGTCGGCATATGTAGCATCAAGCATTTCCTTTCCTGCATTCTACGAAGATGTATCAATACTAGCCATTGTTGGTGTACAGCTTCGACTCCTCCACTTCCTGCACCCAAAGCCTCCATGGCTTGTCCTGGGTACCCTCATTCATGATTATGCAGCCCTTGCATTGCTCCGCGGTCAGAGGCTCAAATTCGAACTTCTGTTTGAGTTTCGAGATCTGCGGGAAAGTATGTCGGATGTTCGTAGCCGTTGTCTGGACACCGGCATTGATTTTCGTGTAGATGGCGCGATATACGGCCGTCTCGATATCTCTGCCGTGAGTGGTATACCCGTGGCGTCGCATGAGGACCACACTATGCGCGGGTTTGAGGTCCTTGCCAGACGCTGTGGCCGCACTGTCAACGAACTCCGAGGCTAGGGCTTCTCCAAAGCGGACATTGTTGACTAGCATGTCCTGCTGGTCACCTGGCCTGTATAGGGGAGCAATATCAAACACGGGAACATCCTCTCCTGCGAGACGTCAGCCCGTGCTGCATATACCTACTGACATGTCGGGCTGCAATTAGAACCGTGGGGATATAGTATACCGACTCGTGTCTGCCGCTCCTCCGCCCAAGGCACTGGGAACAGCAGCGTTGTATAGCTTACCAAGGAAACCAGCCATATGAAAGACTGGCAAAAGAGGGACACCAGAAGTCACATACGGCAACACAGCCTCAGCATGACTGTGGATCACACAATTGATTCCTGGGAACTTTTTGAATATCTCGCCATGGATGAAGCGCTCAGAGTAGCCCTTTTTCGCATTGGGATCAACAGTCGAGCCATCGGAGACGTAGTATTCGATCAAATCTTCCGGCGAAGAGACGACTGCGGGGGCTAGAAAGGCCGCACGGCGTATAATCAGCGATCTTAACTGAGATTACTAGACGTATACAACAAAGAAACGGAGGAATCGCTTTGTATTGGACCAAGCGTGAAGGTTATGGGATTTGCAAAATCTAAAGCATCATCGCGGATTAAACAGGATACGTACCCATGTAACCGCACATGATGTAGACATCTGGCTTTTCGGGGTGCCGTATCGAGATGTGGCCATATGCGTCGACGACATCGTGGTAGTGGAGGATGTGATTTGCTGTAATGAGCTTGCGGCGGAGCTATGCAAGTTAGGATTTTCTCGCAGAGACTCAGGGAGGAGACTTACGGCTACCAGGTCAGACATTTTCGTTTTGCTAATGGTAGGGTCAAGTGAATGCTACAGGAACTAAATGATCTTTCTATGGCTAATGTGGACGATCACGAAAACTGCTCGTTTTCTGAGGTACAAGTTCAGTAACGAGCTATTCTACTTGGATTGAGGTAAACTATCGTCCGTATGCTGGTGGTGGTCTCGGACTCGAATAGAGATGGAATGTTATCTCCGCAGCGAGCAGATCCCTCTGACCAGGGCCTGAAAGCAGTCCCGACTTCTCCAGCAACTTATCACTAGTTAACGGCCTTACCTGTGGACTACCCCTTGCGGTTTAGTGGCCCCCGTGACCGCCCTCATCGCCCGCCGTGTCCAGCACGAACCCGACCTCATCTGCCAGCCCGGCACTTCGCCAGGTATAAAGACGCACTCGTCCCCCGCCACTTTTTCCAACAACTCTCTCCCTCCCTTTTTCCCCCTCACTCTTCACCTTCCTGCACCGCCCCACCCGGTCGTGCCTCAGGCCGCACCGAGCTCCACTTACTCCCTGCGCC
>CAVREG010000006.1:0-384852 GCA_963720075.1 uncultured Acidobacteriaceae bacterium
GGAGCGCAGTTCCGCGGCGGAGCCCGTCTTTCAACGGAAATACCTGCTGCCGATCGTCCTGGCGGTAACCGCCGGCGCCTTCAACCAACTCACCGGCATCAAACGCATGTTTGTACTACTTGAATGACATTTTTGCCGCAGCCGGAGCCAGCAAATATTCGGCCGGCATGCAATCGGTCGTCATTGGATGCACCAACCTGATTTTCACTTTGATTGCCATGTCAATCATTGATCTGGTAGGCCGCAAAAAGCTATTGCTCGCCGGAACCGCGGGCATCTTCATCTTTCTCGCCGCGATAGGAGAGATCTTCCACAGTGGCACGCATCAGGGCTGGCTGATCTGGCTGGTAATGGCGTTCATGGGATGCTTCGCCATGTCGCAGGGCGCGGTGGTATGGGTGTACATCAGCGAAATTTTCCCTACGCGGGTTCGCGCCCAAGGGCAAGCGATTGGGGACATGAACTTTGTGGGTGATGAAATGCTTTGATCTCTTTTATTTTTCCTGTGCTCGCCAAGAAGTCGAGCGCGACGCCCTTCTTTTTTTTTGCAGCCATGATGCGATTGACATCGTCCTCGTCGCGGCGATTTACCCGGGGAGACGAAGGGAGTCTCGTTGGAGAAACTGGAACAGCGGCTGGGACTCGCGGACTGATCCGATCAAAAATTACGGCTATTGACTTGAACCTAGATTGGATTCAATTTCGATAGAGCATTTGCAGCGTTTATCTGGATGAGCTTTCACATAGGTTCAATCGTCCGCAAGATGATCATGCTTTCATGGAAACGGTTCGCCGATTAGCAGGTTTCGCGCTCGCCGGACATTTAGGGTATTGACTTCCGAAAAGGGCTTAGAGGGCTTCTTCTTAGCCTTTATCTCAGGTTTCTTTATGGCTCTTTTGTTGAGCATCCGCCCGGAGCGCTTCATCGAATTGGCCTTTGTCGGCCTTCATACATAAACGCTACCAAAACAAGTGGATTAAATGTAACATTAGGTCGTAATCGCAATACAGCATTGCATTTATGGCGTTACGGGTTAAACTCTTGTTAGATTCTAAACCCTCTCAAGGAGGTACGAGCACGAGGTACGAACAGCGAAGCCCCGCCATCGCCATTTCTCCGCAAGAGCAACGGAGATTAGCGAGATTTATGCAAAGCTTCGCGCAGCAGAAGCGAAGCTGATCGGGCCGGATGGCAAGACCGAGATTCTGCCTAACAACCTCTACTCATTCCTGCTTCGATTGCTGGCTGATTTGCGAGCAGGTCACTCCGTGACCATCTTGCAGAGCAAGCATGAACTCACAACTGTCGAAGCTAGCAAGATTTTGGGAATGTCAAGACAGTTCCTCATCACTCTCCTAGAGAAAGGAGAAATCCCCTTCATTTAGTCGGCACGCATCGTCGTATGTATGTGCGTGATGTAATCGCGTACAAGGCAAAACGTGACATTACGCGTCGGGATACCCTCAACAACTTAGCCAAGCGAGAAGTCCCCAAAGGGGATTACGACAAAATCCCAGATGATTTTCACTCAGGAAAATGAATATTCCGCGGTTTTAGATGCATGTGTTCTTGTGCCAGCCTCACTTTGCGATCTTCTATTGCGGCTTGCGGAAAAACGAGCAATGTACCGACCGTTATGGAGCGAGCAGATAATGGCAGAGATGACTAAGACCCTGCGAACGAAACTAAAACGTACCGTTGTTGAAGCCGAACATAGGCGCGACCAAATGAATGCAGCGTTCCAGAGGCTACGGTTACTGTGCCGCCTGAATTGCTCCGAGCGGTCGAGTGTATTCCAGACAAAGACGACAGACACTGCTAACTGCTGCAATCATGGCACGTAGAACGCAATCGTTACACAAAACACGAGGCATTTTCCGAAGGAATGTCTTGACAAGTACGGAGTGCTTTGTCAGACGGCGGATGATTTCTTGATTCACCAATACCACCTGTGCGAACAGATGATATTGGACAAGCTTGACGATCAGGGTGCAGGTATCTCTCAAGACCGAGCATTCGTGATTTCAAGCTTAAGAATTTCCGCTCCTGGATTTGTGAAGCTTTTGGAGGCTCAGTGAGGATGAGTAAATGGCGCGTCTCACCGGAATTGTTCGCCGACCTGTCACCGTCACTAACGTAATCAGATATCGGTGTCAAATGAATAGTGGTGAAAACCTACTTTCGAAGGCGGGCCACAACGCTTCGACACGCGCGGGTTCAGAAACCCACTGGATGCTATCAGGATCGGCCGCGAACTGCTCATACATGGGTGTGTTGTGATCCAGGCCCAGTTCCGGGTAGAGGCGCGGGTCTCGAATCGCAAGACTGGAGGATAGATAAGAAGGATTGGATTCCCAGTGGATGTTCCGCTCAGAATCAAGAACAGGAAACCAAGCCAGACCATGGTGCGCTCGAATCGCGTCGTAAACAAACCCGTATTGACGATCGCACCATGCACCGAACATCATGCGGTGTTCTGGATCGGCATTGATGACGCTATGCGCCCATCCTGGAGGAACAACTACCTTGTCTCCGGGGTCAGCCGATACTGCAAAACAGCGGCCAGGATCATCGCCGGCGCTCTCTTGCGCGTAGATAATTGCGCGCCCCTCCCAAATTTCGAACAACTCCGGCGTTGACCACCCGCAGTGGGGCGCGACGGCATGGACATGGCCCTGGCTCCGAACCGGTTCATCTCCGAGCTGCCCACCGGCATACACCACGACGCCGAATAAGAGCATGCGGCGCTCTAACTCCTCGCGGTGTTCTTGGCGGCCGACGTCCATCACAATCGAGTAAACCGGGTCCGGGCCCTGGCATTCGCGATCACGCAAGCTGGCCCGTATGTCGTCGAGACGGCGGAACTCCGGCTTCGGCCCGAAGACGCCGTCGCCATAGGTAAATCGGAGGCTATCGTCGGCGCTATGCACACCAAGCTTTGGATCGAACCTGGGCGAAGCCAGCGGGCCAAGGGATATCACGGGTTCGTCCCTGCAGTCGTAAAGACGGCAACACCCTGTTCTTCGGTGATTCGCGCACCAAATCCGCGGCCGCCTGCGATTTCGTAGTCGTGGCCAGCATCGCTCGGCCAGCAAGCGACGAATCGAAGGGGCGGGTCTCCGGTATTTACCACGCGGTGTGCGACGTTGCCCGCGATGTAGTGCAGGCTCCCGGGCTTCATGTCTTCAAACCAGGTGTGCCCGGCACTGTCCTTCAACAGTAGTTTCCCGCTGCCGGCGACCGTGCCATAGAACTCCGCTCGATCGCCGATGACGTGCCGGTGCCCGTGGGTCATGAAGTATTCTTTCCCGATGCGGCCGGGTTGAATTTCGGTGGTTCCCCAGAACAAACCGCCCTCGGTGCCGGGGGGAACGGGTTCCCACCACCAGACCCGGTAGACTATTGTCTCGGGATCGAGCAGCTGCCAGGCTTGCTGATTTTCGAAGATTCCTTTAAGTTGTCCAAGCTTCTTTTCGGACGAGCGAAGACCGGACACTTGCATCGCGCCGTCGGCCCAGTTCACGAACGCGAAGACAGGGTTCATAATGAAATACGCTACTCGAACCAGGTTCTCAAATGCAAACCAAAAAGAACATAATTTTGGTCTTTTGATGCCTAAAACGACTATTATTGAAGCTTTTCTACAGCTAAAGCGCTTGTTTCTCTGAATATGACACGACCTGCGATTGGTATTGATTTAGGGGGCAGCCACGCCACGATTGCCGTCGTCGAGGACGACAAACTGCTGGCATCCCAACAAGTTTCGCTCGACTCCTCACTGGCACTTCTACCCTCGCTCGCTCTTTTTGCAACGGTAATACGCGCACTGCTGGGCGAACTACACATGAACGCTGCTGATTGCGAAGGGGTGGCACTCGGATTCTGTGGGCTTGCCGATGCGCGCCTTGGCCGCGTGGTGTCAACCAACAAGAAGTACGAAGATGCGCCTTTGATCGACTTCATCGGCTGGTGCAATCGCGAGTTCGGATTGCGTTTCGCCATCGAGAACGATGCGCGGATGGCACTGCTGGGCGAACGTCATGCCGGAGCTGCACAAGGTTGCGACGATGTTGTCATGATCACGTTGGGCACCGGTATCGGTGGCGCGGCCATGATCGAAGGCAAACTGCTGCGAGGAAAGCACGCACAGGCCGGGTGCCTGGGTGGACACTTACCAGCGAAAGTCGGCGGCCGACCATGCACCTGCGGTGCCATCGGATGCCTGGAGGCCGAAGCCTCCGGATGGGCGTTGCCAATTATGGCGCGGGACTGGAAAGGCTTTACTGCCAGTGCGTTGTCCAAGGCCGGGACGATAAATTTCCGGCGCTCTTCGAACTGGCAGATTCAGGCGATCAGGTCGCGAGCGAGATCCGCGATTACTGTTTGAAAGTCTGGGCAACCGGAGCGGTGGGATTGATCCATGCATACGATCCGGAACGGATTGTAATGGGTGGTGGCGTGATGCGCCGCGCGGGTCTGATACTTCCTTATATTCAAGCTTACGTAAATAAGCATGCATGGACTCCCTGGGGCAAGGTGCAGGTCGTGGCCGCACAATTGGGCAACGATGCCGGCCTTTTCGGAACCGTCCCGCTGCGACAGGAACCGTGAATGCGCATGACAAAACAGTTTCCCAATGCTCAGGTTTCGCGTCCGTGCTGGAAATGAGAACCTGCGTTCTTAAATTTTCGCAGCGACGCTCTCGCGCATCGTGGCGATGTCTTGCTGTTCGCACCCCCGGAATTCGGAACCCTCGAGCGTGTGCCGCTGCTGTTGCTATTACACGGAGTGTATGGCTGCCAGTGGAATTGGTGGCTGAATGGCGATGTCGTTTCGGTCGCGCTGGAGATGCTCCGCGATGGAAGTATGCTTCCGATGATGATCGCCATGCCGTCAGACGGCCTTTGGGGAGACGGAACCGGATACGTTCCTCACGCGAACGCTAACTACGAAAAATGGATTGTAGACGATGTCCCGTGCTGCTTGCGTGAGCTGTTTCCGCAATTGCATCCTGAGAAATTTTTTATCGCGGGGCTTTCGATGGGCGGCTATGGCGCGATGCGGTTAGGCATGAAGTATCCGTCGCGGGTGCAAGGGATTTCCGGCATTCCTCGATCACGCAGGTCGCTCAACTCTCCCAGTTCATTCCCTTTCCCCCGCGGCATTTCAGTATGCGGGCGAACTGGATACGGACCTGCTGCACTGGGCGAAAATCAACCACGAGCATATTCCCCCCTTACGGTTTGATTGCGGAACCGGCGATCCTCTGATTGAAGCCAATCGCGAACTTCATCGCGCCCTGACGCGAATGAATGTGCGTCATGAGTACCAGGAATTCCCGGCGGCCACGATTGGCCGTATTGGACCGAGCACGTTCGTCAGACGCTCGCCTTCTGTAAGGTTGTTCTCTCCGGTTAGTGACCTATTTCACCGCACCGACGGCGAACGCCGGCATCGGCATCCGAACTATTTTCGGAAAATAGATGCCGGTATTCGCCTCCAGTTTTTTCGGCTTCATGGTGTTGCAGACGTAGGTGAACATCAACTCCCCAGGCTTTTCAAATTCAGGGTGCTCCTTACCGGCATAGCAG
The DNA here is from genome assembly GCA_963720075.1 of uncultured Acidobacteriaceae bacterium. Lineage (GTDB taxonomy): Bacteria > Acidobacteriota > Terriglobia > Terriglobales > Acidobacteriaceae > PALSA-188. The sequence goes on from CAVREG010000006.1 coordinate 5,593, forward strand.
AAGGTATCGGCGTCATAGCCGGGAGAGTTCTTCTGCAATTCAGGGATTCGGTAGATGACCTCGCCGTCGCTCCACGGCCCGGTCATGTCCGGCGATGTGCGAAGAATTACCTTGTCGGAAAAAATCTGCGGATCAACCATCACTGCGATCCACTTTTTCAGTTCCGGGTGGTAGCGCACCGACATCTCGGAGGCGCCTTTACTCATGATGATTTTCGCCTTCGCCGGCTCAATCCCATCGTGCCATTGGTCGTCGCTGCCAAGGTACTGCAAGTTCTTCTTCGGATCGTCGAGCCCCTTCAGAGGAATGCGCGTAAGGATTTGCGGCCGGCTTCCCTGTTCGTACAAAGTGAAGATGTATAGATAATCGTGCGCGATCAGCGCCGAAGCGGAGGGATTGGCGTGCACGCTCTCCGGCACGAGCGGGAAGTAGGAAACTTTCCAGTTCTGCGGATTGTCCTCTCAGCCCGGTAACGCGCGCCATGTCGGTTCCACAAACTTCGAACCCCAGCGCGAACGCATTTGAATTTGGCGCATTGCGAACGCAGAGCAGGGTGATCCACAACTCATGGTCATGCTCTGCGCCATCGAGCGCCCAATAGTACGTGCCGTTATTCTGCTGCGGTTTAAAGAAGCTATCGCGATCGCCTTTGGCATCGCGTCGAATCGTGTAGTCAATCTTCCACTGACCGTTCTTGCACGTGGAAATCCCGATGGTGTTGTGTACCATCTGCGGTACATCTCCCGTGACTTGCCGCTTATCGCCATATAGGGTGTCGCCGAAGATCCACACGTCACGGCCATCTTGCATCGGAATCGAGTAGGCGGCGTCGGCTCCGACCCACCCCTGCTGAAAAGGAAATGATGGAGCGCAGTCGAAGTGAGGCAGGTCTTTCGCGAAGACCGAAATCGCGGAAAATAGAACGAAAAAAGGAACGATCCATCTGACAATCTTTCGCATTGGGAAATCCTAAATGTGCGCAGTCCGTCGCGCACGGGGAATGATGATTTTTGCCGGCGTTCCGGAAGAATCAGCCGGAACGCGATTCACTGCACGAATTCGATTGAATCTTTCGCCGCCTGAATGGTTCAGCCAAAGCCCTGAGCGGCGCACTACCACGAGGTTTCAGTCCATTTCATGGCATTGGAACATCACTGATTCGGCGTTGACTTGGGACGCAAATCACTATATATGTGCGAATGTCTGACAAACAAGTGGCGAACACTCATTGTCCGCAAAAGAGCCTGAGATGCGGCCTCAAATTCCGCTGGAACAGTTCGAGATATTTGCCGAGGGACTCGATCATCCGGAGGGACTCGCCTTTGATGCTGATGGAAACCTTTGGGCGGGTGGCGAACTTGGGCAGGTCTACAGGATCAGTCCAAAGGGCAAGGTTCGTACCGTCGTCACGCTTGGAGGCTTTAATCTTGGCCTCACATTCTCCGCGAAGCAGGACTTATTCGTTTGCAACTTCAAGCTCGGCGCCTTGATACAACTCGACCGCTCAGGCAAAACCATCCGGTCATGGGAGAGAGCAGGGCAATACCGTCTCCGCAATCCGAATTTCTCGGTGTTCGATACCGAAGGCAATATTTATTTCAGCGATTCCGGAGCGTTCAACCAAAACGATGGATTTCTCTTCGTTCTTCGACCGCACGGCAAGATCGAGCAACTGCTCGATCATCTTGCGTTTCCCAACGGGCTCTCTCTGAGCGCCGATGAAAAGGCGTTGTACGTTGTGCAAAGCACAAAAGACAACGTGCTGGCGGTGCCGATCCTGAAATCCGGTTCGATTGGAAAGGCACGAGTCTATGCTTCGGGATTGCACAATGTGCCGGACGGCGCAGCCCTCGACGCGCAGGGCAATCTGTATGTGACCTGTTATGCCTCACACAACGTGTACCGGGTCACGCCGCATGGGAAGGTCTCGCTATTTGCCGCGGATCGGGAAGGAACGATGATCGCGAGTCCCACCAACCTGGCGTTCGGGGGCACGAACTTCGATGAAATGTATTTTGCCAACTTGAGCCGCTGGCATATCTGCCGGGCTCGGGTTGGAATCAAGGGGCAACCGCTTGCCAACCAGCGCTAGCTGCCCGGAGAATCAATGAAAATTACCGACATAGGCTGGACTCCCGCCTTTATACCGATTGAAGCACCCTTGCGGTATTCAGTCGGATCGCATCCGGGATTTTCACGCATCATTATCGAGATGAAAACCGACGAAGGCATCACCGGCCTGGGCGAGTGTTATTCAGGCGCAAGCCGTGCCGGACAGCTCGCGGACCTGAAACCGCTGTTGATCGGCGAAGATCCGATGAACCTCGAGCGGATTCGCTGGAAGCTGGCAGCGCCGAGTTCGGTAAAACTTTTCGGCCACGCTCTGGGGTTCGCCGGACTTGAGTTCGCGATCCTTGATATTCAAGGGAAAGCTTTGAATCGGCCGGTGTGCGATCTGCTCGGCGGACGGATTCGCGACGAGATTGCGTTTTCCGCCTACCTTTTCTATCGCTATCCGAATGACGAGGGGGCTGGCGAAGTATCGAACATCCGCCAGATGGTTGATTTTGCCAAAGCACTCGTCAGCAAATACGGCTTCAAGACCTTGAAGTACAAGAACGGCGTGCTCCCTCCTGACGAAGAGGTAGAGACGTTCATCGCGTTGCGCAAGGAGTTCCCCAAACACCGCATCCGGCTGGATCCCAACGCGGTGTGGACGATTACGACCGCCATTGACGTCGCGCGACGGCTGCACGATTACAACGTAGAGTACCTGGAAGATCCGGTGTGGGGCCTGCGTGCGATGCAGCGGGTGAATGCAAAGGCGCCATGGGTGACATTGGCGTCGAACATGTCGGTGTTCGCGTTCGAGGATCTCGCCCCCACCGTGATGTCCAATGTGCTCGATGTCGTTCTGCTCGATCCGCACTGGTACGGAGGCATCCATCGCGCCAAGCTCGCAGGCCAGATCTGCGAGGCGATGGGCGTGGACGCGGGCATGCACAGCGGAGCAGAATTTGGGATTTCGCAGGCAGCCATGCTTCACCTCGCGGCAAGCCTGCCGAATCTGGTGCTGGCCCCAGACTCGCATTACCACCATCTGACGGACGACATTATCGAGGGCGGCAAGATGCAATATAAGAATGGAGCGATGGCCGTGCCGACCGGTCCAGGGCTTGGGGTGACGCTCGATCGCGACAAACTGGCTCGCTATCACGAGCTCTCGAAACGTCAGGAGATGGGCACATGGACGGACGATCCGCGTCGCCCGGGTGCGGTGATCACGCAGCCCAAATGGTAAATATGAAAGGCATGGCAAAAGCAGCAGGGACGGGACTGCTGGTGCTGACCATGCTGACAGCGTTGGCGCAATCGCAGGAAAGAACTCTCTGGAAGATCGGATCATTCGATAAGTCCTCAGGCGAATTCAAGAGCCAGGGTATTGACTACGCAGATCCGAAAAGTGATCTCGTATTTGTGGTGGGTCAAAGCGACGATCGGGACTGGTATCGCTTTCAGCCAGGACCCGCCAATGGCATGACCGGCGCGCGTTTGCACCCATTCAAAATAAGATTTTCGCTGCCAAACGTTCCGCGCGGGGTGTATCGCCTGAAGATTGCTATTTTGTATGAGACGCCGCGTCTGTCGTTCCTGATGCTCGGCGTGAACGGGCATTCCGGATACTTCTATTTTCACCCCAAACTTGATTTCCACGCGGGCGATTGGGAAGGCACGTTTGTTCCCCAGACTTCAACGGACGAAAAGACGATTGACATTCCCGCCGATTGGCTCCGGCAAGGTGAAAACGAGTTTGTTCTGACTGCGATAGACGATCCGGCGACAGCGCAGACATCGCTCGGCGCAATCGCCCCCGGACACAGCGGACTGGTATACGACGCACTCGAATTCGTTCAGGACGACGCAGGGCAATACCAGACCAATGCGTTCTCAGCTCGAATTGAGCCGACGATCTTCTATCGCGAGACAGTAGCGGGAATGCGAGAGGTTGTAGATGTTTTCATCCGTGCCTCCAGGCTGCCAAAGAGTGGATCCGGGGAACTTCGACTTGGCGGACATTCGTTCAGCAGGCCGTTCACAACACGGAGTGATTTTGGTGAGCAGCGGCTGGAATTTGCAGTTCCCGAATGGACCGGTGCCTCCGAAGCTTCGGTCCACATGGGCGATTTCTCCACGCCTCCCTCTACGATCGAGCCTGCCAAAAAGTGGACCATCGCCATCATCCCGCACGAGCATCTCGACATCGGATTCACGGATTATCCGGCCAAGGTAGCGGAACTACATTCGCAATCAATCGATGCGGCGATGGATCTGATAAAAAGGGTACCGGACTTTCGATGGACGCTCGATGGAAGCTGGGTTGCCGAACAATATCTGAATGGCCGTACCTCGCAGGCACGAGAGCAGTTTCTCCAACACGTTCGCAATGGAAGCATTGTCATCCCGCCGGAATTCGCCAATGAACATACCGGAAACGCATCGTGGGAAGGCCTTGCCCGATCGCTCTACGATCAACATCATCTCGCGCGAGAATACAAGTTGCCGGCTGCGGATGCGGCGCAAATTGTTGATGTCCCTTCTTACACCTGGGGCTATAGTTCGGTTTTGCACGATGCGGGAATTAAGTACTTGATCGCAGCGAGCAATAGTTGGCGCGCTCCGGTCATGCTGCTCGGGAAGTGGAATGAGAAGTCGCCATTTTACTGGGAAGGCCCCGACGGCGGCCGGATTATGATGTGGTACTCGCGGGCGTACCTGCAAGCCCACACCCTCTTCGGCAGCCCCTGGCGAATGGAATCCATTCGAGACGCATTGCCGATTTTTCTGCAAGCCTATACCCGTCCGGATTACACCGCCGACACCGCCATCATCTTTGGCACCCAACTGGAGAATACGCCGCTCGCGAAGGAGCAGAGCGAAATCGTCTCCACATTCAACCATGAATACGCGTGGCCCAGACTTGAATTCTCCACGGTTCATTCTGCGATGCAACAAATCGAGCACGAGTGGAAAGGCGAAATTCCCGTGGTTCGTGGGGACTTCGGGCCTTATTGGGAGGACGGATATGGTTCCGATGCCGCCCACACGGCAATTCACCGCGAAAACCAGCATCGTATTGTCACGGCGGAAATCCTGGGATCTGCTGTCTCCGCGATCAATCCGCGAGTGCGTCCGGACAAGTCAATGCTCGATGATGCGTGGCGAAACGAGCTTCTCTTCGACGAGCACACATGGACCTATGTTGGGGCTACAACGCAGCCTGAGCACCACCAGACCGAAGATCAACTTGCGCTCAAGGAAGCTCGAGTAACTCGCGCGCACAATGACATCAGCGAATCCATTCAGCGCGGGTGGGCACAGCTTGAAGCGCTGGTAAAGCCGAAGGACAATTCGATCGCTGTCTTTAATTCACTGAACTGGCCGCGGGACGGCTTCGTCGAAACCGATCTGCCTGAGGGTACGACACTTGTGGACCCTTCGACGGGATCCGAGGTTCCACTCCAGATACTCTGGAAGGGCAAAGGCATTTCGCTCCCGGGATTCGGACCAGTCAATCTTCGAGTTCGCTTCCTGGCTGCCGCCGTGCCTGCAGTTGGATACAAGCTTTACTGGATCAGGCCCGCCAAGGCGAAAGACTCCTCCAATTCTGAGGAAATCACCGGGAATACTTTCGAAAACCAGTTCTACCGGATTACTCTCGATGTATCTTCCGGCTCGATCGCAAGCATCTTCGACAAACAACTGGGGCGTGAGCTGGTGGATGCGTCGAGCCCGTACAAATTTGGCGAGTATCTGTACGTGACCGGTGGAGATGACTACCCCAATAACTCACTGTACCGGTTTGGAGCCGGCCTAAAGCCGCCCGACTTGACGGTTCATCCGGCACAATCGGGTAAGATCGTCTCCGCGAAGAAAACACCGATTGGGATCGTCGTTACGTTAACTTCGTCGGCTCCGAACACGCCCTCGGTTCAAACCGAGATATTGCTCCCCGACTCCGAAAAGAAAATTCTGATTAGCTACCGCTTGCACAAGGACCGCGTGCTGACGCGGGAGTCGGCGTACATTGCATTTCCTTTTGCCGTCGCGAATCCCGAGTTTGCTTATGGATCCCAGTCCGCATGGATCAACCCAACGAAAGACGAACTTGCAGGAGGCAGCCGGGAATGGTATCTGCCCACGACCTGGGCTTCAGTCTACGATCCGCACGAGGCTGCTGCCGTCGTTCCGCTGGATGCTCCCCTAATGGCCTTTGGAGATATTGTTCGTGGCAGTTGGCCGACGGTGTTCAAGCCGAAGAGCAGCACCATGTTTTCCTGGCTCATGAACAATTATTGGGGCACCAATTTCCCAGCGTGGCAGGGCGGCGACTTTACCTTCCGCTACGCCATCACCAGCAGTCCACAGTTCAATCCCCAATTTCTGACGCGTTTCGGATGGGATGCGTTGACGCCCCTGGAGCGCGATGACGTCTCCGCTTCACAGGATACTTCCGTACTTCCGAATCGAGAGGCAAGCTTGCTTGAGATCTCGAATCCCAACGTAAACCTTTTGACGTGGAAACGCGCCGAGGACGGCGATGGAACGATTCTGCGGTTACAGGAAGCAGCCGGCGAATCATCCGACGTCACGATTCGCAGCCGGTATCTGGCATTTGAGCGCGCGTGGAGTTGCGACCTGCTTGAAGAAAATCAGGCCGAGATCAAACCCACGGATGAAAATCTCAGCATTCCGATCCGGCCATTCCAGGTCCTCACGCTCAGGATCCGCACGGCACCGCGTGTAGCGCGAGGGGACGTCCAATGAACATTGACCTCAAGAATAAAGTCGCTATTGTGACGGGCGGGGCCATGGGTATTGGCGAAGCCACAGTTCGAAAACTCGCCGCGTGCGGGGCATCCGTGGCCATCTTCGACGTTGACCGTGACGCGGGAGAGAAGAGCGCCGCCTTGATCGCGAAGACCGGCGCAGCATGCGCTTTCTTTCCGTGCAACATCAGCGTCGGCGCGGAAATCTCTCAAGCCGTGGACGCCGCTGTCCGCCAGTACGGTGGCATTGACATACTGGTGAGCAACGCAGGCATTCAGCTCTACGGCGACGTGGTAACGACTGCGGAAGAAGATTGGGACAGGCTGATGGGGATTAACCTGAAGGGTTGTTTCCTGGTATCGAAATTCGTTGTTCCCCACATGCTCAAACGCGGCGGCGGCGCTATCGTAATCGTAGGTTCGGTGCAAAGCCTTTCGGCAATGAGCAATTCGGTGGCCTATGTCACCTCCAAGCACGGTCTGCTCGGGCTCACGCGCGCAATGGCTTTGGACTATGCGAAAAAGGGGATTCGCGTAAATTGCGTGTGCCCCGGCGCAGTGGATACTCCCATGCTTCGCTGGGCAGCCAGCCTTGATCCCGATCCGGAGGCGGTAATCCGCACTTGCGACCGCATGCATCCCATGGGACGGATCGGTAAACCGGAAGAGGTTGCCAACTCGATCGTTTATCTGGCATCGCCAATGGCTTCCTTTATTACTGGCGCTGCCCTCGTCGTGGATGGAGGTATGCTCGTGCCAGCGGGTGGTATGGGCTTTCAAGAGGGTGGCACAGGGGCGGCGACTCACGAATGAAACTCCAGGGCAAGAAAGCGATGCACCTGGTTCCACCCGAAAGGGGATTTGACGGAGGTTTGAGTCTCTGAATGGCGCGCCGCGAAGCCGATGTCGTTGAGTGGAAGAATCGCCGCGCATACCGCTTATCGAATGGCAGAGTCGAGTTAACAGTACTGGCTGGAGGCGGCCACATTGCAGATTTTCGTCTCTGCGGCTCGCCTTTCAACTTGCTCTGGGAAGCGCCGTGGCAAACTATCGAGCCGCAAGTATTCTCCCCGCACGAACACGCCGCAATTTACGGAGATGCGCCCGTTGGGAAGTTCCTCTCTGGCTTCACCGGGCACGCTCTGGCGCTCGGATACTTCGGCATGCCCTCTGCCGCCGAGTCCGCGCTAGAGCTGCCTCTGCACGGAGAGGCCGCAAGTGCCGAGTGGAGAATCGCTCCCATCGAAGACAACGAGCGCCACGATTGTTGTGTATCGCTGGCGCTGGAGGTTGCGCTTCCCGTATCCAAACTGCACTTTCGACGCGAGATTGCTCTGCGCCCGGATGCCCTTGTTGTCTCCATCACAGAGGTGGTGACGAACCGTAGCGATCGCGAGGTTGAATTTCAATGGGTAGAACACGCAACGTTCGGTGAACCTTTGTTCACGAGCGGTGAAGCGTCCCTGTTTCTATCCGGAACTCGTGGGTTGACATGGCCCCTTGGGTATGAGGGTCACGAACTTCTTTTGGACGCTGCCGAGTATCAGTGGCCCTACGCGCCATCGGTGGATGGCGGGCGAATCGATCTCTCGCAGGCATTCGTGCGAGATGGAACCGGGTTCGTCGCTGCCGTGCTCGCGGACCGCGATCGCGAGAACGCCTTTGTCGCAGTCCACAACAGGCGATACGGGCTGGTTGCCGGATATTCGTATGAGCGGGCTCCATTTCCGTGGATAGCTTTATGGGAGGAAAACCGCGCGCGCGGATATGCCCCGTGGCATGGAAGAACGCGGGCTCGAGGTGTGGAGTTTGGCACAAGCCCCATGCCTCTCGGGCTCGATGAAGCTCGCGCAACCCGGAGTCTGTTCGATACGCCTGTGCTCACTTCCCTCGCCGGAGAGTCGAGAATAAAAACGCACTACCAGTTATTTCTCAGTCCCGTTCCGCCAGGGTGGAAGCAAATCAAAGATGTCAGGCCATCCGGTCACGGCCTTGTTCTCCGCGGTAATGGCGATGAAGAAATCAGGCTTGAGTAGGCTGCGTTTCTACGGAAGCAGGCCGTGAGGAGCGCAGGGAAACGTGGACCTTTCCGAATGCTGAATTTCCTCCCGAGCTGCTACGGATTCGTGCGCACAAATGCCTTGATCGTGGCGCACGTCTTTCCTACAGATTCGCCATGCGGGCGAATCACATACTCACCAACCGCAGCTGGGACAATAAAAGTTTCCGCATAGTGCACCACAAACGGCGGGAATTTCCCGACCGGGCTCTCTACCACCGCCTCCCGTCCTTCACAAAGGTTGAGGACATTGACGCCGCCTCCGGTCGAGTGCGGAGCAGGCCCAGTGAACCAGCGCCGCCGCGTCTCGATGAATTCACGTTCGTGCAGACCAGTGCGCTCTTCACGCCAGCCGTCACCTTCGGCGACTGGCTTGATCGCATTCACCAGGTTCTTCTCGACCCAGCAGGTTGTGCGGTCCCATTGAATGTTTCGAAATCCGTGTTCGAGATGGATCGGGCGCGGGATGCCGTCCAATCCAAGGCGCCCCCAATCCCACATTTTGAATGTGAAAATGTATGGCGTCGCGCTGATTTCGAGAACCATGCTGTTCTTGCCGGAACAGTGAGGAGTTCCTGCGGGAATCAAGAAGTGATCGTGTTTCCTGGCCGTAAAGCGATTGACGTATTTGTCCGCATCAAATTGAATCGCACCTTCCTGCGCCTGGCGCAGCTCCCCGGTCATCTGTGTGCGATCCACATTCTCTTTCAACCCGAGATATACGCAGCCCTCTTCAGTCGCATCCAGAAGGTAGTAGCTTTCATCCTGCGTATAGTTCATCCCAAATTGTTGCTGGATGTATTCGGTGAGCGGGTGAACCTGAAAAGAGAGATTGCCGCCATCCATCGTGTCGAGAAAATCAAATCGAATGGGGAACTCGGTTCCGAAACGTGCGTGTACCGCTTCGCCGAGAAGTTCGTGCGGATGCTGAAATACTAGATTGACCGACGGGATCTCGAGCTTAACATCGCCAAAGCCAAGCAAGAGGCTGTTCTCTTCCGGCACACAATCGAAGCACCACGCGTAGTTTTCCGCGTCGAGTGGCAGGTCACACACCTTCTTCATCCATTGCCCGCCCCATGGCCCCGGATCGAAGAAAGGCGCCACGCGAAATGGCCGGTGGGCGGCAGTCTTCAGCCCCTGAGCCAGTTGGCTGCCGGTTATCATCTTGGGGAGGTCGCGCTGATTGGTGTCGAGCAGGAAATCAATTCGCGGAAGCAGCGCCCTTTTCACACGATCGGCAACACGCCAATCTACAAAATAGGCGCGCTTGTACTTCAATTGCGGACGATCCGCGCAATTCTGCAACCCAAGGTTTGGAATCTCGTCGGCGCGCTGGCGCTGCTGGATCTCCCACCTTGCCATGTCGCAGTAAACCAGCAGGTCCCAGTCTTCCGCGAGAAGAGTGGCGCCCGTGCCGATGACCAGCACCAAACCTGACGCCTGGCTTAAACGGATTCGTTGTTTGGCCAGCCTGCTCTCGTCCAGAAATTCGGAGAGCTCATACTTGCCCATGAAAGCGAAAACCGGATCGTCGCCGAGATCCCGCGCGCACAGCGACCGGATGGAGTTTTCGGGCAAATAACATTCCTTTGCCCGTATCAACGACTGCGGTTCCAGAAGCCGGACCAACTGCTTTTCAATCTCATTCTCGAAACACCCGGGATAGCACTCGACGCAAATTACAAAACGACCAGGGCTCACGCCAGCTTTGATACGCTGGGCAATGGCTTGCCACCCAACATCACAGCTGTCGCGCGAGTCAGAGACAGGCACGATGGGGTACTTATCGTAGTTGGAGACGTATGGCTTCGACATTTCCCCTCGGACTTGTATCGGTCCTGAAAATATGGCGGCAACGATTCATGATTGCCGCCGTGGTTGGGAATCGAGAGCTATCAGAAAATCAGCTTCAGAGAAAATTGCACTTGGCGCGCCGTCCCGCCCCCGATCTGAGTTCCGTTCGCGTCGGCAATGGTTTGGCCAACGCGCCCGAAATTGCTGTTTCTCACGCAGCCGGCTGGCGTAGGAGGAGATCCCGGGGTAGGGGTAAAGGGAGTGATCGAGGTACAGATACCGCCATCGGGATTTGTGAAGTTGGGATGGTTAAAGATATTGAAAATGTCCGCTCGGAATTGCACCTTCACATTCTCCGTAATCGAGAAGTTCTTCATCCCGGACCAGTCGAACTGGAAGTAACCCGGGGCGCGCAAGGAGTTGCGTCCAACCGTTCCAATCGTGCCCCCCGGAGTCCCGTCGTAGGTTGGCTCAATCTGGAATGCACTGCTGTTATAGCTCGAATTGGGCCAGCTATGTCCGGGAACCAGCAGCGGCTGGCCTGCAACGTAATCCGGCCGAACCGGGTTGCCAAAGAATCCGCTGATCAGCGTGATGTTCTCGGGAAGCCCAGAACGAACCTGAAGAATGCCGGAGGTTTGCCATCCGCCCAGGGCTTCGCGCATCAACGAGCTGGAGTCTTTTAGATCCGGCAGGCTGTATACAACGCTGCCAGTGAGATTGTGCCGTACGTCCCAATCTCCGTCGCCACGATCAATGTTCGGGTTGGTGGGGTCCGAAAAACCGCTGAATACGTTCACCAGGTCGTCAATTTCATGGGACCACGTGTAGTTGGCTTCGAGAGCAAGTTTCCCGACGTTCCTCGCCAGTTTTGCCTGAAGCGCGTTGTAAGTGGAATAGAGAGTGTCAGAATCAAGACTTTCATTGGCGAAGCCCGCATCAGGACGAGCCGCAGTGAAGACGTTGGCGGGATTAGCGTTGAGAGCCGCGAAGTCAATGCCAGACTGCATGTGCTGGGTTTTGTTGCCCACGTAGTTGACCGTCAGAATCGTATTGTGTGCCACCTCCTGCTGAATGCCGAACAGCCAGTTTGTGGAAAGCGGGTCTCTCGGATTCTGCGGGAACGCACTCACATTTTGTGTGCCTGCGATCAACGGAGGATTGGGGGCGGGATAGTCGATCGAAAATGGAGGGTTCGCAAAGATCGCTTGGAAGACGTTGACGTTGTAACTCGACAAAGCCGGTATGTTTGATATCAGGCCGAAGCCAAAATGCATTGGGTTATAGAACAAGCCGCCGTATCCGTGAATCACGGTTTTTGCCTTGCCAAACGGATCCCACGCAAAGCCGACGCGGGGCGCGACGTCTCCTTTCGGCGCGCTGTACGCGGGCTGAGTGGGGGGAAGAAACGCCTGCGTCGCCACGTCGAAATTCTGCTGCCGGTTTTGACCTTCACTCCATGCGGTGTTGTAGTCGTATCGCACCCCGAGGTTTAACGTCAGCCTTCGATTTACTTTCCAGTCATCCTGCACATAGAAATCCCAATTGGAGTTCTTGATCCCGACGAAGCCCGGAAAGCCTATCTTCTGCAGGACAAAAACACCGTGGCCCAAATTGTTATTGTCAGTTACCAGATCGTTGACGCTGGCGTAGTCGTAGGTTTGTTGCGGGCGCAACCACTCGTTATTGCGGTTAATACGAATCTGCGTGCCAAATGTCAGCGTATGGCTCGCGATCGTCTTGGCTACGTTGTCAAACACTTCAACATTCGTGAACGGAGTGACCTGGTTGAATGAATTCGGTCCGGGCAGCGAACCTAAATCGGTGAAAAAACCGTTGATCCCAGCCAGCGGAGTTGGGGTGTCGGAATTGGTATCGGAATAAAAACGGCTTACCGACACGCTGAACTCATTCAGCAAGGTGGAACTAAAGGTGTGGGTTTCATCGAACTTCCCGTACTGAGTCCTAAGTTTCTGCGGCGATACCTGCCCTTCATTGAGGCCAAATGTGTAATTGGTCAGCGAATCGTTGATGTTGTATCGGACAAACACCCGGTCCTTGTCCGAAATGTTGTAATCAACCCTGGCGGACCCCGTGTCCTCTCGAAGAATGTTAGGAAGAACGGCCGGATCGTAAACCATGTCAGACTGCGTCGGATCCACAGAGTCTGGGAAACCGGGATACACACACGAGGGCGGCGCAGGAATGCCGGTACAGCCAGCGGGCAGAGGTGCGAACTGAGCCAATATCGGCGCCATCGCCGGCGTCGCCGCCAGTCGTGATCGAGCGTATGCGCTCAGAGTGTGATTGAGAGCGTTGATGAGCGTAACGTGGGTGCGATCGCCCTCGTAATTTACAAAAAAGAAGAGCTTGTTCTTGATGATCGGACCGCCTAAATTGCCGCCGAACTGGTTGAGCCGTAGGGGTTGCTTCGAGGTCTCAAAGTAATCTTTCGCGTCCAGAGCGTCGTTGCGGAAGAACTCAAACAGCTCGCCGTGATAGGTATTCGATCCGGACTTCGTGATGATGTTCATCTGTGGACCGAGGGAATGGCCATTTTCAGCGCTGTAGCCGCTATTGGAGAAGTCGATTTCTTGGACGCTGTCCACGCTCGCTCGTGTGACCCGGGCTTGCTCCTGGCCTTCGGTATCTAGAAACCCGTTAATATCCCCGCGTGTCGCACTCTGTCCATCCAGCGTAATATTCAGTCCAGTAAAGATGTTATCCAATCCATCCACACTGCCCTGGAAAAATCCCGTCGAGGCTACCGATCCGGGCGCTACTTCCAGAAAGTCGCTGAGGTCTCTGCCATTCACCGGCAGGTTGGCGATTTGATTCGTGTCCAAAGTCGTACCCGATGTACTTGAGGAGGTGTCAACGGTCTGAAAAGTGCCCGTGACTTGGATACTCTCGCCGGCGGCAGCGATCGCCATAGCCAGATTCACGTTCACTGTACCGCCGACGTTCAGCTTGATCTGCGCACTCTTGCTTTCCGCGAAACCGGTGGCATTGGCAGTTATGACATAGTTTCCAAAAGGAAGTGCAGAAGCGACAAAATTTCCATTCTGATCGGTGACCTGAGTTGTCTGAATTCCCGTACCGACATTCATGATCGTGACCGTCGCGTTCGGAACGAGCGCGCCCGATTGATCAGCCACTGTGCCGTTGATGGTGCCGGTGTCGAATTGTGCGAGTAATGGCAGCGTCCCCAGACCCAGAACCGCCAGTAAAATAGCGAGACGTAAAAACATCGGGGTGCATTTTGTCCAGATGAACCGCGCATTTCGTGTCATAACGCCCGTCCTCCAACCCGCTTCAATTCCTTCAAGGTCATCCACAACCCCAGCCACCCGGAAAATCCTAATGCCGTTGTTGCAGCATAGTCAACCTTTTTTGTTGTTTTTTGATGTTAAACGATACTTGTTTGTTTCGTTTAGAGCTATAATCGCGCCTGTTTGAGTCCAGAACGGACGTTTGGCGCGCCTTTTTGCCCAGTTGCACACGTTTCAGGGCAGCGATTTGAACTGCGGATTGAACTACGTTTGAACTGCAAAGATACTGCAAGATAAAGATCGGGAATGCCCTAGCCGCTGGAATCCCGACATTCGTTGCTACACTGGAGCCCGGACGCTGAGTTCTTCTCGCATGAGAAGTCTTCATAGGAGATCACGCACGACCCTTTCCAGGACCATCGTCCTCCTAGGGATTGGCCTCACGTTCGGGATTCATGGGCTCGCTCAAAGCGCACCAACTCCCGGTCATTTCGTGGACGCCACGGAAAAGCTGGGAATTAAATTCCGCCAGCAAGCTTCGCCAACCAGCAAGAAATACCTTCTGGAGACGATGGGATCGGGCATCGCCCTGTTCGATTACGACAACGATGGCCGTCTGGATATCTTTTTCGCAAACGGCGCGCGGTTGGATGATCCGACTCCGAAAGGCACGATTCCGAAAAAAGATGACTCCAAATACTGGAACCGCCTCTACCACCAGAAGTCCGACGGAACTTTCGAGGATGTCACCGAAAGAGCCGGTCTCACCGGAGTGGGCTATTCCACGGGAGTTGCCGTCGGCGACTACGATAACGATGGATTCGAAGATCTCTATGTAGCCGGCTATGGTCACAGCACGCTTTACCACAACAACGGCGACGGCACGTTCACCGATGTGACTGCCGCTGCTGGCGTTGCTGGCTCAGGATGGATGACCAGCGCTGCATGGGTGGACTATGACAACGACGGACGCCTGGATCTGGTCGTTGCCCGCTACATGCAATGGGACTTCGATGATATCTATTGCGGGCGCCGCGATAAAGAAGGCTCCCGCTCTTATTGCCATCCGGATCTTTTCAAACCCGAGTCAGTCCTGCTCTTTCACAATGACGGCAATGGAAAGTTCACCGAGGTATCCCACCAGGCCGGGATCGACCGTCCAGGTAAAGGCCTGGGGCTCGCCATTGCGGACTATGACCACGATGGCTTTATGGATATCCTGCTGGCCAATGATTCAATGCCGCAATATTTGTTCCACAACCGCGGTAACGGAACTTTCGAAGAAGTGGGACTGACTTCTGGAGCTGGACTCGACAGCAACGGCAACACCTTTGCCGGCATGGGCGTGGATTTTGAGGACTACAACAATGACGGCTGGCCTGACATCATCATCACCGATCTCGCCTACCAGCGATACGCGCTCTATACCAATCTGAAGGACGGCACGTTCGATTACTCGGCGTCCGCCACGGGATTGAACGCAATTTCGCTGCTGCATTCCGGCTGGGGTGTGCGTTTCCTCGACTACGACAACGATGGATGGAAGGATTTACTGATTGTCCAGTCGCACGTGATCAACACAATCGAAATGTACGATCCCACCGTGCGTTATCGTGAGCCGCCTCTGTTGTTGCACAACGACCACGGAAAAAAGTTCGTGGATGTTTCGGCAGCTTCCGGCGATGTGTTCCATCAGCAATGGGCGGGACGCGGATTGGCCATCGGAGACATTAATAATGACGGGAAACTGGACGCGGTTGTAACCTCAAACGACGGCCCTGCATTTGTCCTGCTAAACCAAACCGTCATTTCGAACCACTGGGTCACGCTTAACCTGGTAGGGGTGAAGAGCAATCGCGACGCCATCGGCGCGCAAGTGAGGATCTCTACTGCGGCAGGCGATCAATTCGCAACCGTAACAACGAGCGGAAGCTACGAATCTTCCGGTGACAAGCGATTGCATTTCGGCCTCGGGTCTACGGACTCCATTCGTGAAATCGAAATCCGCTGGCCGAGCGGTATCCGCCAGGTGGTGCGGGATCCGAAGCCAGATCGAATCCTGACCATCACGGAGCCGGTAAAATAAATTTGGCTGCCCCTACGATGCGAACCGAATTGTTATGCGTCGGCGTGTTGTTCCTCTCTGCAAGCCTAATTTCCTCAGCGCAGACTCCAAAGCAAAGCGCCAACCTGTCGCAGTTGCAGGAGGCCGCTCAAGCCCTCGCCGCTGGAAAACTAAAGCAGGCTGAAAGCGAATTGCAGTCTGTGCTGCTTACTACGCCGGGAGAATATCGGGCGCGCGATCTGCTGGGAGTGATCCGCGTCCTCCAAAAGCGCGAACCTGAAGCAGAAGAATGCTTTCGCCGAGTTGTCCGGCAAAACCCGAACTTCGCGGCCGCGCGGGCGCACCTTGGACTACTGTATCTCCAGATGAATCGCCCGGAAGAGGCTGTCCCGCAATTAAGGGAAGCATTGCGCATCGATCCTTCTCGTACCGATGCTTCGGACGCCCTGGTACACATTTTGCAAGACCAAAGCCACGCGGCGGCTGTCAGAGGGGACTGGGCAAATTCGCTGGCATTGCTGGCCGAGGCGCGCAAATATGCGCCCAATAATGCGGATGTTCAATTCGGATTCGGAACTGTGGCGCTGCAAATGTCTTCCTGGCAGGACGCTGTCGCCGGTTTCGAGCAAACGTTGAGGCTGCGCAAGAACGATCCAGCCGCGCTCTACAGCCTGGGGCGGGCGTTTCTCGGGCTATGGAAATTCGAGGATGCGCGTCGGCAGTTCGCCCAGTACGTCGAAGTCCGCCCGGGCGACGCTTCCGGTCATAGTGCTCTGGGCATGACTCTCGCTACGCTTGAGCGCTCCGAGGAAGCCCGGTCGCAGTTCCAGCGATCTATCGCACTGGATCCCCAGCAAACCGAATCTTACTTCCGCCTCGGACTCCTGGACCTCGATTCGAAAGATCTGGACGCGGCAGCCAGGAATCTCCAGCACGTGCTCGATCGGGAACCGAAGCACGCAGGCGCTTTGACCGCGATGGGACGGGTGGCATTTGAGCAGAAGCGTTACAGCGAAGCCGTGGATCTGCTTCAGCGAGCCATCGCCAATGACGATTCCATGCGGGAAGCTTACTACTATCTCGGTCTCACTTTTGCCCGCATGGGACGCAAGCAGGAAGCAGACGACCAACTACAAATCGCAACACGGCTGGAGCACGACGAAGCGGAACATCGGAGAACAGTGATTCGGATTCTCGATCCGGCTGCCGACGCGCAAGCCTCACCGCCCCAGAACTAGCTTTCAAGCTCGGTGGCGATGCCACCACAGTAGCTGACGTAGTCAAGGCCATGGCCATCAGAACCTCTCAGTGAATGCTCTGGCGATCTATCCCCAGTTGGCCTTCGCTGGCGACAATTACGATTCACAAACAGGGGGTGAAAGCTCCCCTTCCTACTTCAGCCAAGACCAACGCGCTATTAAGGGACGACGCGACCGTGAGGTAAATTTTAAGCACAAAGGCTGAAAAGGGACTGGTCCGCATAGCGGATTTTTACCAATAAGCGAAGAACAAATCAGAGAACATAAATTGCCGAATGAGAGTACCACCGCCCCGAATGAGGCTCGTTCGCGTGATCGTAAACCACTCAGTCCAAAAGAGAGACGAGAAGAGGAAGAGATTGCTAAACCGTCGTGCTCTTTGTATTCTTGCCATCCACATGGATGAGCCTGCAAGGCAACGCGCACGCGAGTTAATCAACACGCCAGAGTTCGCAAACGCACAACGGGAAAGAAAGAAGAAGGCGGAAGCACTGTTCGCGGAACTCAAAGTCAGATCGGATTGCGTCGGCTGCGGCTGCGGAGATTAAAGTTTGTTCGTGAGCAGTTCTTCCTGGCGGCAGCTGCCCAGAACATCAAACGCCTGGTCCGCTTCCTCAGCCGAGCGAAAAGACCAGGATTAACCGCAACGACGTAGTGATAATCCGGCGGTGAAGAAGAACTCGTGCCCACCCCAGCGCTAGCAGCCGAGACAAGATCTCTTCCCGCTGCTCCTTTTTCAACACCCACCCGATATTTCACCAGTTAACTTCGTTGAATGCCATCCTGCACTTCAAATACACGTATCCAGCGACACGTGAGGATCATGGCCTTCGGGGATGCGGCAAAAATACAATTCTTTCATGGATTATCCCGCAATCGCGATGAAGCTTCGCCGAGCCGCGACGCCGGAACTCGCAACTCTGATTCAGGATGCACTGCGCCGCCGCAACGAATTAGCGGCGTACGCGCGCCGAGAAATCTATCGCGAGCTGGCCACGTATTTACAGAGCGAAATCTCCCCGTTTCCCGACGAATTGGTTGAAAGGCTTAGCGATGAACAGTATTTGATCAACGCGTCTGGCATCCTATTCGGAGACCAACGCCTATCGCGAGTTCAGGGCTGACAATTGACGCTTGAAGTGAACTATCCCGGCGGAGCTCCGGGCTGTTGTGAGTCGCAATTACACTCATAACCTTTCTTGCGATCGTCTTTAGCTTGTTTACGAGTGGACTGTCAGGCCGTGAAGCTGGCAGCGGGACTCGGAGTAGCGGCTTTGAGAATTCGGTCAAGAGTACTTTTGTCTCCGAGCGACAGACGAGAAAGATCAAGGTGAGATTTCTCGGGTTCCGGCGGCAGAACAGGATTGACCGAAGAGGAAACGATTTTCTGTGGAGCGATATCGTAGGAGTTCTGAATCGGGCGAGGTGACTGGCCTTGCCTTTACAAGGTGTCCAGAAACCTTTTTGGGAATCGTGTTACTGAAAAGTTACCGGCGGTGCCTTCCCTACCCCGACGGTCCCGCTGTACGTTTCGAATATGGACCTGGATCAACAAATCGCGCAAGCTGACTTGATTTCCACGGAAACACTTTTAATCAACCCAATAAGTTTGACCAATAGACGTATTTACGCGGATCAGATGCCGGAAGAGCAACTGGACGCTCTTCCGTTTGGCGCCATTCAATTAGACATGGATGGGAAAGTGCTGAAATATAACGACTATGAATCGCGGCTCGCTGGGGTACAGAAGACCAGTGCGGTAGGCAAGAATTTTTTTACTGAGGTTGCGCCCTGCACTAACGTGAAGGAATTTTACGGACGGTTCAAGGCTGGCGTTGAGAAGAAAGCTCTCCATGAAAAGTTTCGCTATCACTTCTCTTTCAAGAGAAATCCGCTGGATGTGACCGTTACGCTTTTCTACAGCGACATCACGAGAAGCGTCTGGGTATTTGTGCGGCCTGCGTGATTTGAGGACATCCGGACCCGACATTTTTTACTGGATGGATTGTTCCGCGTCGCTGACATTGTTGTAAAGCTTAAAAAATCCATCCACACGAGTGACCTTGAGGGCGTTGAGCACACGCTCGCAAACGCCCACCAAAGCCAGACGGCGGCCATCTTTTGAATGGCTGACATGCGCCCCCACAAGGGTGCCAATGCCGGCAGAATCCATGTAGGGCACGCGGGAGAAATCCAGAATCAGCCTGGGGTTGCTGTTGCCGCGCACCAGCGACTGAAACTCGAACAGATTGCTGATAAGAATCGGGCCGGTGAGGCGCAGGATGCGCTGTCCGTTCGATCCTGAGAGATCTTCAATGATGAGGGGCTCTTGGGGCATCGGCGAATTTTATCGCCGACTTAGATGAAAATTGTTACAGCAATATTAATTTCTGGGGGCACGTGTTGAGAGTCAGGAGGGCACAGCATAAAGGCCTACATAGTCGAGAGTAAGAGCGCTGGAGCATACAGATAAAACCCCCGCCGTGTCTCTGCAAAAGACGGAGAGACAAGGACGGGTCACCCGCTCGCTTCGTGGAGCTCCGGTCGGGATGACAGAATTTATTTGGGCTTGCAGAACACCTGAGCGGCAACCGTCCCAATATCGAGAAGCGTGATCAGAGAAATTATCCCGAGGGACGCTACGCAATAAACGCACCAAACGCCTAGAACGCTGGCTTCAATATGGGCCAGATAAAGCGAGAAAGCCATTGCGCCCAAAGCTGCCGCAAGCAGGACTCGATATGCGCGCCAGAAGGCCAAACCTGCAATCAGGAAATAGCCGGCTATTCCTATGACCGCGACGGGGACGCCCCATAAAACCGCGTACATGCTGTGATTAACGATTCCGCAATCCCATTTTTCGTTAATGTCACAAGGGGAAATGTCAGTGCGGTAGTGCTCGCGAAGAGCGAGAGAAGAGACGACGATTCCGATGAACGCCAGGACAATAAATATCCGCCTCATGCTGTGGCCCGATTGGCGGCCCTATCAACCGCAGGCGAGGTCGAGGTAGGTTTCGCGGGCGGGACGGAGGGCTGTGTAACTTTAATATTTTCGAGCCAGCTTTGGTCACCGTTAACGACGATGTCAGCGGCGATCTTATCTCCCGGAGCGAGTTTGTCGAGCAGGCTCGTATCTTTCACGTCGTAGGGCATTTCCATGGCTGACATGAATCCTGGGATTTCGTCGCCATCCACGGTGAGAGATTTATTGGGTTTGTCTATTGACACCACGCTGCCGGTAAGGTGGTAGTGCTTCAGGCCGGTGTCGGTGGTTGCGGGCTTTGAGCGACTGCATGCGACGAGAAAAAGAAGAGCCATCATGATGAAAGCTAACTTCTGATGTGATGAGCGATCGTGATTCATAACCGGTCCTTTCTCAAGGGCGAGGCTTCTAAGCTTCGCTCAACTGGACAGACGGGGACGTCTGAGTCTGTCTCTACGTGGACTTAATACTAATTATTAATAATGAAAACGGTAGCGAAATTCCATGTAAATTTCTCGCGGATTGTTCCAATGGAACCCTCCGAAGGTGAGGCTGTTGTCGAGCAAGAGGTGCCGATTGGCTACGTTCAGGCCATTCAGGGAAACAGAATACTTTTTCCCAAAGTCTCTACCAAGCGAGAGATCGAATGTCGTATGTTGCGGCAAGTGGGCCGGACCGCCCGCGTCGGTGAAGCCTGAGCCATAGTACACGTTCGTCGAAGCATAGCTGCTCAAGGGAAGAGTAACGTCGCCGCCCATGTTCAGTGTGTTGCGCTGATCGTGATCAAGCAAAAACAGGGGAGTAGGCGGGGCAAAATCGGTCAAACCTCCGGTAATCGGCAAGGCGCCTTCGGCGATCTGGTTTGAGTACGCTAGATGAATCTGACCGTGATGCGCGATTTGCGGCGAGCGGAGGGTGGCTTCCCATCCGCGAATTACGGCGTGAGCAATTGTTATGGGAATAAAGATATTGGATTCGCCGACATTATTGTGGTCGAAGAAGTTTGTAGCGTTGGTGCGAAAGTTGTCAGCGTCAATGGTCCATCCGCGAAACGGAATGGTGATTCCGAACTGATGCTCTTCATCCCGCTCGCCATGGAGAGTGATGAACGCAAGATCTTGGCTGTTGACGAAATCCAGCAATGGCCCGGAAACGGTGAGCAGCGGTGGGGCTTGATAATAATCCCCATAGAATCCGCGAAGAACCCAATGCAGGTGCGGAACAACCAAAGCCGCGCCGAAGCGCGGGCTGATGGCGGATTCCGAGACTCCCCCGGAAAAATGTGTCGGTCGCATTCCCGCCGTGACAGTGAGCCAGGGCGTGACTTCAAATTTGTCATCCAGGAAGAAGGCTTGCAAACTTCCAGAGGCAGGCTCGCTGGTGTTGAAATTAGGGTTGCCACTATTGTCATTAAAGATGACGCCAAATCGCTGGCTGTCGCGCTGATAAAAACTATAGAACCCCGTCTGCAAATTGTTTCTGGCGATATTGGCGGCGAAGGTCGCCTGGCCGCCTGCGTAAGTTGATGCGTGGTTGTCGTTGGTTGCCGTAGGCGTGTCGTTGGGTGAACTGGTGTAATTGGCGTCATTGTAATGAAACAACGGGGACACGGTTAGCATGGCCTTCGAATTAAACGTGTGTACCAGCGAAAAGTTCACGATCGCATCGGACTCGCGGTTGCTGTCACGAAGGCCCGAACTGTCGTATTGCTGGTTCTCGGAATCGCCAGCATTCGGATCGTAGGGAATCTGATAGTAGTCCCTTCGCAGAGATGTCACCAGGCGCAGTTGATTGGAAGGATCGAGGTTAAAGATTAGCGATCCGAAGCCTCCATAGCCGTTTTCCGCGTCATGGACGATTTGGGACGTTGGGGTTTGGATTCCAAGATTGCTGCGATTTCCATTGACGCTGCCGTAGTATGCGAACCGTTCAGTGTGGCTGCCAAAGCTCAAGTGATTATTGGTCTGATAAAAATTCCCGACAGTGGTGACCAGCTCGGCTTCGTTGTTACCCTCGAAACCAGTGCGGGGTGTAACGTTGAAAACGCCATAAGTACGGTCTCCAAATAGTGCGCTGTAGCTCCCGCGCTGCGCCTCGAGATAATCAATGTCCTGCGGGTCAAACTGCGGTCCAATGTTGGACGCGATATTGGTATTGGGGACGGGAACGCCATCCAACAGCCAGCTTACCTGGTGACCTCCGCGAACGTGTAATTGATCGTGAGTGAAATAGGCGCCGGGAACGTAGTCGGTGATCATGGCCAGACTGTTGCTGCGGTCTGCGCCTGGTGTGTGGGCGATCTCAGCGCGACTAACCAGGGTCGTGGGCGTCACAGAGTCGGTGGGAGCATTCTCCGGCTCGGCGGACACGTTGACTGTTTCTGAATTGGTCGCGACCGTAAGCGGAAAGTGCAGAATAGGTTCGGTGCCTGAGTTCACAACCACGCGTTGCTGAAGCGCAGAAAAACCAGGACTGGTCACGGAAATCGAGTACTCACCGAGCGGCACTGCATTGAATTCAAATTCGCCGTCGGGGTTTGACACGCCGTTCTGGGTCCAATCGGACGAAATAGCCTTCAAGGTCACGCTGGCGCCGGAAATAGGGCGATGCTGGGGATCGTGAACGATTCCGCGAATCGCGCCGAAAATGGTTGCGTAAGCCCCTGTCGCAAGCAGAAGCAGTGTGCCCGCGAAGGTAATGCGGATGAGACGCATACGTCCTCCTCTGAGTAACAGAAATGTGCAGACTTCAAACCGTCCGCTGAAGGGCCAGCAAATCACCTGATGAAGGTGACGAGGCTCAACTTGGAAAAAGTTTCTGGGATGGGTCAGGCAATAGAAAACGTCGGAGGACCACGAACGGGATGTGTGGAATTGGGAGGCTTGATTCGACGAATCGGATCGTCCTTGGATTGGATCGTGATACGGAAGGGGGCCACGAAGAAAGTCGCTTGCGAAGGGACACCACCCCAAAGAAAAACAGTTAGAGGCAACGAGCAGTCACCGCGCCTACAGCATTCAGGGAGCGATAGAAGTTCAGATTGACCCGAGAAAGGGTGATGCGCCCGCCTGCAGCAGGCGTGCGGGTCCGGGGTAGAGATTGCCAGCGCGGCCGGGGCAAATACACTTGCCAGAAGCAGAAGCAACAATAATCTGGCTGTCAGACGATGCATGGAGCCTCGAGAACAAATCCCCTATGGCGAGCATAGACCAGGTGATGAGAGTTGTTCAAGCTTGAGCGCGGATGGGTCAGTTTGTGCGGCAGAAAACCCATTAACCACTAAGGTCACGAAGTTGCACGAAGGAAAAGGTCGAACTTGACCTTTGTGACACGTCGTGTCCTTCGTGTTAATGGTCTTCGCTATCGAAGGAAAATATAACGGTCCAACACGAATCCACCACCGTTGGTGAAAGCGATCACCAGATTCATGACGACGAATATCAAATCGTAGTGCCAGCCTGAACTTTTTTCACCCCAAAATCCTGTGTGCCAGACGAAGATCTTCTTTTGGATTGCGCCGAGCATGATGAGAATCAATCCGAGAGCCGCGAGTTGTGTGAGGACGCCGAATGCGACGCCCAGGCCGCCTGAGAGTTCGGCCGCGCCCAGAAAGATTGTGAAGCCTTTGCTCATGCCAATCGTCTTGCTGCGGGCTTCAGAATTTTTAACGTGATTCCAACCGCTGGAGACGAATACGACGCCAACCATGAGGCGCAAGAGCAGCAATCCGAAATCGGTGAATTCAGCCAGTTGGGGAAACATGGACTTCACGGTGTGCTTCAGGGAGCGGGGCGATTGTACCAAGGTTCGTCTGCACTGGGCGTTGAAAGCGTCTTTCGTCTGGCTTCCCGCTCCAGTCGCCGTTTTCCGCAAAACCACTTTTTAATCCGCTTTTGACAGCCGAGGCGAAACAGGTATATAGTTTTGGCCGCGAACTAATTGGTGTCATTTGGACGGCCATTTAGCGCGCAAAGTAACGCCGGATATTTGGAGCAATCACGATGTTTCTTTCCGCAGGAAAATCACTTCCCCACCTCAGTTGTCGCTTATTCGCTATAGTTGCCCTAGTTCTTTCTCTCGCACTCGTGGCGGCCACGCCACTCGTTGCGCAGGTCGTTGCGCAATACGACTTCGAAGACGGAACCACCCAAGGCTGGGGATCGTTCAATGGTGCGAGCACTCGGGCGAACTCGACTGCCGCGGCATATACAGGCACGCACAGTTTGCTTACGACAACGGGCAGCGGCGGCGCGGGCGGTCCAAGCATTTTGTTGACTAATCTTCTGCCTGGAGCCAGCTATCAGATCACCGGCTTCGTCATGCTTAGCGGCGGCGAGAGTGCGGCGTCGGCGAACTTCACCATGAAGCGAAGCGATCCTGGCTGCTCGGGCGGAACGTGTTACGACACAATTGGGACTTATCAGGTTCCAGTAACTGCAACCGGATGGGCGCAAATCGGAGGCACGTACACTGTCAGCACGACCGAGACTGGCCTGCGGCTCTATGCCCAATTAGTCGGCGCCACCAGCGCCCAGTCTTTTTATCTGGACGATGTGATTATCAACGAGATCTCGGGGCCTCCGGGCGGTCCGCAGGATAACTCTGGCATCAGCACAACCTTTGAAGACGGCGGATTAGATGGTTGGAGCTCTCGCGCCGGGGCGACCCTGGCCAACAGCACGGCTGATGCACACGGCGGCTCGCACAGCCTGCTGATCACAAACCGTACCGCCGCTTATGACGGGCCGCAGATCAGCGTGAATAACAAGATGTACAACGGTTCCACCTACTCGATCAGCGTGTGGGTGAAGCTTGACCCGTCGGCGACGCAGGCGGATACGCTCAGAGTGAGCTTGCAAACTACATTGGCGGGCACGACGAGCTACCACACGGTCGTCAATAACACCGCTGTGCCGCTGGGAACGTGGGTGAATCTTTCCATCCCCCTTTACTCTATGGCGCTTGCTTACGATCCGGGCCAGGCGTTCCTGTACGTCGAATCTAGCAGCGGGACTCAGAGCTTCTACATTGACGATTTCCAATTGACTTACATTCCGCCAGTGCAGATTCAGACCGACATCCCGTCTATTTATCAGACGCTTTCGTATTACTTCCCGGTCGGCGCGGAAATAGATTCAACCGATCTCTCGGGCCCGCACGCTCAGTTGTTGGCGAAACACTTCAACAGCATTGTGTCGGGAAACGATATGAAGTGGAGTTCGACGGAGCACGAGGGCAACTTTACCTTTACGACAGCCGACGCGGAAGTCAGCTTGGCACAGTCGAATAACATGCTGATTCGCGGCCATAATCTTGTATGGGCGACGGGTCAACAGGTCCCTGCATGGGTGTTCCTCGAAACGGACGGCAAAACGCCGCTTTCAGCGTCCAATCCCTCCGACGTGGCTTTGCTTACACAGCGGATACAGAACCACATCATGGTAGAGGTTCAGCACTTTAACAGCGCAATTTATGTGTGGGATGTTGTGAATGAACCGCTTGATCCGAGTCAGTCCGATTGTCTTACTCATGGTCCGTTTTATCAGGTGCTTGGCAAGAGTTACATTGACATCGCGTTGCAGGCAGCCCGGCTGTACGCTCCGGCTGGAACGCAGTTGTTTATCAATGATTACAGCACTCCGGATCCTAACCGCCTCGCGTGCCTGATCAGCGTGGTAAAGGATTTGCAGACCCGGGGGATTCCGATTGACGGTGTTGGACACGAAATGCACAACGCTATCAATTACCCGTCAACCGCCGCGATGGTCAATGCGATAAACACAGTCGCGAGCACGTTTCCTGGACTGCATCAGCAAATCACTGAAATGGACGTCAGCGTGTATCACGCTGGCGACAATACTTCAAATTACGGAGCGAATGGCGGTACCGTGCCGCCCTCCATTCTGGCGGAACAGGGCTGGCTCTATGCGCAGTACTTCACCGCGCTGCGGCAGTTGAAGGGCAAGCTCGACGCCGTCACATTCTGGGGAATGGCCGACGATGATACTTGGCTGGATACCTTCCCGATCAATCGGCTCGACATGCCCCTGCCATTCGACACCATGTTGCAGGCTAAACCCGCTTATTGGGGGATTGTTGATCCGACGCAATTGCCTGGATTCGGACTGGCGTTTACGCTTTCCAGTAAGTCTGGGGCGCAGAATGCCCGCGTATGGACCGTCACCGCAACTAACAATGGATCGGGCACGGCTTACGCGACGCAGATCAATGGACTCACTCTCACCCAGGTTGCGGGTGCAGCGTGCACGCCGGTGATCACGCCGCCGTCAAGTTATCCGGTAGTGCTCGGTGATATTGGATCGAGTGACTCTGCAAACGCTGCTTTCACGATTGATTTCACCGGCTGCGCGAACTTGGCGCGCTTTACTTTGAAGGTGCCGTGGAGTTCGGCCGTTTACGATACCGCGACCCTCACTCTGGGGAATCAATTTAGGTAAAGATCGTTCGCAACCCATTATTAGTGACGAGGAGAACACAATGAAACGAGTCATCTTAACTATCCTGATCGCAATGGCCTTTTCCGCCTTCGCAGCCGCCGACTCTATAACGTTTACGCTCGATCCTGCCAGCGGGAATGTTAAGGGGGACCCCGGATCAGTGGTTGGCTGGGGCTTCACATTCACCAATACGACGTCGAACTGGGTGGTCCTGGATAGCTCAAGTTTCACGGGGAGCACCGTTGATGGGAGCTACGCGGATTATCTGAGCTCGGCGTTCTACATCGTAGGTCCTTCGCCAGAGAGTTCGACCGTTTCGGAGACTTGGAATCCTTCGGCGCTATCAGGAGTTGGCGAGTTCGACATCAACACCACAGCCGCGCCTGGGACCGTGATTCCGGGAGATATCGTGGTGGACTACAGCGTTTATTCTGTGGACCCGAACGATCCGAACTTCGATCCGAGCATTGACACAGTCACCGCCGATGCAACCCTATCCGCGCCCGCGTCGGTTACGGTGCCTGAACCGTCATCGTTCCCATTGCTCATGGGATCACTCTTCCTTCCAATACTGTTCGCAGGATGGCGTCGCCGCAGTAGAGCCCTGCTCAAGGAAACGTGCGTGTAGGCGAAGCCGACCCTGCTGCACGTTCCTCAGATGGCGCGCCGCTGATCCTGACCTTTGGCGCTTGCGCTGAATTTAGGACGACAAGCAAAGCCACGGCTGTGCAGCTAAGCTAATGGTCGCAAACCACTGCTCTGTATAGCGACTCCGCGATACACAGAAACCTTAGAACCCTCGGCCAGAAAGGCCGAGGAAGGTTGGTGTCTTAGGATTGCGGCGAATTCCTTTCCATAGATCTCTTCCGCATTCCCTTCGAACAACGCATCTGTCGCTTTCCAGACTCGCCACTGCGGGTGCTCGACGCGATATTCGATGCAGGTATCATTTCTGCGAAGCGCGTATCCCCAATAGTGTTCGGTAATGAACTGTTCCTGCGAGTCGTTTTCCGGCAATGCCGGTTCGCCCCTCGCAGTAAGCTGAATCTTGTTCCAACCAGCTTCAGATTTCCAACCATACCCGGCCGCGATACTCCCCGAATTCGAATCGAGACGGTGAGACATTGGAAGAGCCAAATAGCGTTCGTTATAGAAAGCGCGCGCAACGGCTGCAATTGCCCAACGGGGAACGATCTCGCGAATGAAAACCACGCCGCGCTTCACCTCGGACGCCTCCCTGCGGCGAACGTAGAAACGAAGATTCACTTCGTCAAAATTGCAATGGAATGGAAAGCGGATACCGAAAACTCGCGTGTTCAGAAAACGAAATCCAACCAGACTTACGAATGCCTTTCCGTTCCAGCGATCAACCTCTGTTCCGGGTGGGACGTAAGGGACCAGTAAGGACGCATCTACCTCATAGTTCAACATTGCGAGTGTGCGCCACTCGGCGGTGAGAAATACCCCTAGGCCGGCCATAAGGCTTATGATGCTGAGGATCTGCCGTGGCTGCAAAATCGGCGAGCGGCGCGGCAGGATTGGCCGAGGGTGTCAGAGACTGAGTCGCTGCCAATCTTCCGCCCCGTCGGGGCTTGGTGTTTCCGCATCTATCCCTAAGGCTGCGCCATGGGCTGCACTCTTGCGCCGCGATGCGGCCGCGAACAGGCACGGGCGCGGAACAAACCAAAATCCAGGCGTAGTCGCTATTACTTATTCGTAGCTCGTTGTGCAAGGCAGCGAAGGTGTGGTCTGCCCGCCCTCGAGATTATTTATTACTGACTCCTGTTGCAGAACGAATTTGCCCTTCTGATAAACGTAGTATTTCCAGTCGTACAGCCCGACACCGTATCCGAGACTGTAAACTTCCATGTACTGGCAGGCCCCATAATTCTGGTTGCAACTGTACTTATAGGTAAAGTATCGAGTCGGGACGGGGCCGATCTGATCTAAATTTATCGTCACCGGGGCGGAAGTCGAGTTGATTACGTTTCCCAGAGGCTGGCGAAGGAAGGCCTGGCACTGCGAGAAGCTCTGATAAGTGGTATATGCTGCCGGGACCTTTATGTTGGGCGCGGGCCTACCGATACGAACACAACGCTGCGTCATGGGCAGATCATTGTCGAACCGCTTAAAGCTTGTAGGATCGGTCCATCCCAGTTCAGTCGCACGATCATAAACGTATTGCGTATCAAACGTTTTTACATCCCAGGGATAACCCACTGCACTCTTGATCCAAAGAAAATATCCGGAAGCCGCGTAATTATTGGTGTTATCGTCGGGGACAATTGACGTGTAAATGGGGTTGGCATTCCCGGGTCCCATAAAACTGTCCACCCGCGCGGGGTAGGCCATGACGAAATAGTTCATCATATCTTCGTAACCGCGGGGACACGCGAATCCTGCTTGCGCGTAGCTGAGTATTGGACAGGCAATCGAAAAAAACGCTAGGAATATAAATTTCACTACAAATCTCCCGGGCTGGCGCTGCGAATGGTATGTCCGTCACACGTCGAAGACGAACACACGATAAGCGCCTGAAGATGATGGTGAGGGTCGTGCTGCAGAGGGACAAAACTACTGGGTGCCCAGTGCAGGCTCCGGAACCTTACCGACCATTAAATTTTAGGGATGGCGTAGGCGTTAAGCCAACGCATTGCAAATGCTGCCACACACGGGTGGGCATTTCAAGAATAAATTGTACTTATAAGTGATTCTATGTATGCAGTCCTTGCGTTCAACAAACCAGTCGCTTGAACTTCTCTTTTGGGCGCTCGTGCTTACCCCAAATGCTCTCAGTGCTAGAATTCTCAGTCTAAATCCATTCAAAGGTACTTATGCCTGACGCTGCTTCGCACCTTTCACACGCCATTCCATTAACCAGTTTCAGCGACGACGAGATTCTCTTCCGCGACAACATTCGTCAGTTCGCGGAGGAAAGAATCCGCCCACGAGTTAAGGAGATGGATGAGAAGGGCGTCTTTGATCCCAGCTTGATTCAGGAGTTGTTCCGGCTTGGCATTATGGGGATCGAAATTCCGGAGCAATATGGGGGAGGCGGGGGCAAGTTCTTCGAGGCCATCCTCGCGGTTGAGGAACTTTCTCGCGTGGACGCGTCTGCTGGCGTAATCGTGGACGTGCAAAATACTCTGGTAAACAACGCGCTTCTGCGGTGGGCTTCCGATTTGCAGAAAAAAAATTACCTCCCGCAAATGGCTGGTGATACTTGCGGAGCTTACGCTTTGAGCGAAGCTGGCTCTGGTTCCGACGCGTTTGCGTTACAAACCAAAGCCGAATTAAAGGGGGGTGACTATGTTCTGAATGGCCGAAAGCTCTGGATTACCAATGCAAAAGAAGCCGGCATCTTTGTACTTTTTGCGACAGTTGATCCAGCCGCGGGATACAAAGGAATTACTGCTTTCCTCGTCGAGAAAAAGTTCCCAGGATTCACGGTCGGCAAGAAAGAAGACAAGCTTGGAATCCGGGCGTCATCCACCTGCGAGTTAATTTTGGAAGATTGCCATGTCCCCAAAGATAACGTCATCGGAGAATTGGGAAAGGGCTACCGCATAGCGATTGAAACCTTAAATGAAGGACGCATCGGTATCGCGGCTCAAATGGCTGGAATCGCTCGAGGAGCGTGGGAGTATGCCGCCCAGTACGCTACCGAGCGCAAACAGTTCGGCAAGAAGCTTTCCGAATTTCAGGGAATCCAATTTCAGCTTGCGCAAATGGCCACAGAGATTGAGGCGGCGCGTCTGATGGTATACAACGCAGCAAGAATGAAAGATGCAGGCATTCCTTTTGTAAAAGAAGCGGCCATGGCTAAACTGTTTTGTTCGCAAGTGGCCGAGCGGGTGACCTCGCTGGCCATCGAGATTTATGGCGGATACGGCTTCACGAGAGACTATCCGGTCGAAAAATATTGGAGGGATTCGAAGATTGGCAAGATCTATGAAGGAACCTCCAACATGCAGCTCGCGACCATCGCGAAGCTGGTCCTCGGCGATAAGTCCCGCTGACCGTTGCCTATAATGTGCAGGAAGTTGCAATCGGCATCCAACCGCCTGCCGACAACCCTTGAGATAAATTCAATAGCTACAATGACTTAGCGCAACGACCCCCGTTGGCTGCAAAGCTGCATTTCTCATCGTGCCGGCTTACAGGCAATGACGCGGATCTGGAGAAGCCCTTGGTGACTTTGGCCTTAGACGAAGCGATTGTTGTTTCAAGAAAAAGAAACGGAATGTTGCCGATTCTGGTTGTGTTGTTTTTGATCTCGTATGGGTTGATGTCCATGCTGGTGGTGGAACAGGGGCGCACCATCGAATCTCAACGCGGGCTGATTCGCGATCTGTTCAACGACAGCACTAACCTGAACGCAATGAAAATGAAGGAAATCTTGCGGGAACGCACAACAACCCAACCCTCGGCCAAGGCGGGAGCGCGAACAGTAGTTCCGCAATTGCAGGTTTCGCCGCGGCGGGGGACACAAAGTAAAAATGCAGTTAGAACACAAACGCCGGCACTACAAAAGCCGCCAAAGCCCACGGCTGATAATGACGACGCACGAAGAATACCCCTGACCGTATAGGGATGAGTGTATCGAGCATCTGAAATAGAGATGTTTGGTTAAGCGCATAGATCGGATTGCAGGGAAAATGAAAGCTCTGGCAACTTTGCTGCTGATGGTTTCGATAGCTGGTCCTCAATTGGCGCCGTTGCGCCTGCCTGCCATCCACGCTACGGACAAAGAAGCCCGAAAGGGTGGCCAGTGGTACCTGGCGGAGACTGGACATGCGGTCTATTGCTACGGTCCAGTAATGGTAGTTACTGAGCCCACGGTCGGCTTCCTGCGAGTTGCAACATTCTGCCAGGGCGACAAGCCCATGGTTCCTCTCAAAGATTAACTTCGTCTCGCCACTGGGTACGCTCCCACTGCGGTAGATTGTATTCATGCCAAAATTTGAAAAGCACATTTTTGTGTGCTGCAACCAGCGTCCACCGGGACAGCCGCGTCCCTGCTGCGATCCTGAAGGGAACGCCGCCCTACAGAAATTATTCAAACAGAAGCTTGCGGCTTTGGGGCTCAAAGGCAAGGTTCGCGCAAATCAATCCGGGTGCCTCGATCAGTGCGAACATGGTCCGAACGTCGTGGTCTATCCGGACGCGATCTGGTACGGGGGCGTGACATTGGCCGATGTTGATGAGATTGTCGAATCTCACATCATCGGCGGAAAACCGGTCGAGCGGTTGATGACAGCGGACCATTGCCTCAACACTCCCTGCTGTGAACACAAACTACCTAAGGAGCCTTCCAAAAGGCTGTGACTCAATGCACCGGGGGACGGCCTTCGAAAGCCCAACTACATTCCCCAGCACTACGCGTTAGCAGGGGAGATAAATGCCCCAAGGGCATCGTCCAAGGTAGGAAACATGAGGAAGAGGGATTCCACGCGGGTTATTTCGAATAACCTTAAAATTCGCGGGTTTATTCCCGTGAGAACAACCTGCTGCCCTGCCTTGTGGCAGGTTATGTACGCGCTGACCAACGATCCTAAGCCAGCGGAGTCAATATAAGGGACTTCGGTCAAGTCCAGAATGACAACTGGCGCAAATTCGTTCCTGACGGCATTCTGGAAGGATGAGACGGTGTGGGCAGTTATAGGGCCTTGCATGCAGAGTACTCCATGCTTAAGGACAGGCTCCAACCGCTCAATAACCAAGGAATCAGGGGATAGGATCTCTGACATGGCCCGAGAATTGTACGGGCAGCGGCTAGCGCGGGCAAGCCGGAATGCACTTCCAGCGCGGTCCTTGCCCGAAGCTTACCCATATGGGTGATTGGCTGCGATGCCTCCTTCAGTCCATCATTAGATGGGGGGGTATCATGAAAACTATCGTATTTGCAATTTTGCTTGCCTGCGCGACGGCGGCGTTAGGTCAAACTGCGGGCGTTTTGAGTAGTCAACCTCAGATATTGGTAATTCCAGATAATCCAAGACACGCACAACACACGCCGATGGCGCAGGAGCAGAACCTCTGGGGAAACGAGTCTCCTTACACTTACGCCAAAGGCGAGGTGCCGCTTAGCGATTTCGCTATGGCATCACAGGCAACTCCGCTGGGCGACGTAGCTCGCAGCTACAGAAAAGAACACGTGTCGGCGAAAAAAGCCACCATTGTTTGGGCAAATTAAGAACGCCCTGTGGTCAGAAGTCGAAATCGCCCTATCGCCGCCAATCGAATGCCCTCCCCGAAGTCATTTAATTCCGATCCCAAGACGGCGACCGACAACCATCTTCATTGAGGCTATCTTTTGTTGCAGGGAAGATAGTTGTTTCCCGCGATCCAACGCAATTTTTTGCGCTAAGAAAACAGCCATAGCCGCGGCAGCGGTTAAGAGCAAGGCCCACACGATACCTGAATTCCAAAAATCGGCTTTTGCGGTTAGCTGTCTGGTTCCAGAGATGAATGAGTCAAAGTCTGACATAAACTTCATCGCCCTTTCACGCCCATTACTCTGGCATAGTCGCTCCCTATGGTTTGCGAATCGCGAACCAATAATCTTCGTACATTTTCTAATTGGGACTTAGTGCCAAGGGGAAAGCGCCCGCGCGAGAGCCATCGCAATTTCCTAATTATCATTCGGCAAGAGGGGCGCGAAACATTCGATACGCCCCTGCTATAATCAGAAATTCTGCTCATGAGCCCGAAGCGTCTGATACGTTCCACTACAGTTTTATGTGTCCGCCGAAATGGCGTGGTCGTCATGGCCGGAGACGGCCAAGTTACTCTTGGCGAAAGTGTGATCAAACATTCTGCCAAGAAGATTCGACGCCTCTATCAGGACAAAATCCTGGCTGGATTCGCCGGGTCAACCGCCGACGCCTTCACGCTATTCAGCCGGTTCGAAGCCAAACTTGAGCAATACCACGGCAATGTCGGACGCGGGGCCGTCGAACTAGCCAAAGATTGGCGTACCGACAAGTTTCTGAGGCATCTCGAAGCTCTGCTGTTGGTTTCCGATAAAGAGCAGACGTTTCTTCTCAGCGGACAGGGCGACGTGATTGAGCCGGACGGCGGCATTGCGGCGATCGGCAGTGGCGGCCCTTACGCCCAGGCTGCGGCACAAGCATTGGCTGAACATACGGAACTTTCGGCGCGTCAAATCGCCGAAGAAGCAATGAAGATTGCCAGCAAAATGTGCATCTATACTAACGAGAAGGTAACGATCGAAGAGTTGTAGGGAACGTGTAAGGACGGACGCCCTCGTCCGTCCATGGCGAGCAAGGCTCGCCGACAGTTTAGCAACGCTGCCGGATCTTCGATCCGGCCCGGACGGACGAGGGCGTCCGTCCCCACACAATATGGCTATATATTTACCTGGAACCGTCGAGGAAGAACAGATCGCGCTGGACGAACTCACTCCACGCGAAATTGTCGCCGAACTGGACAAGTACGTCATCGGACAAGCTGCTGCCAAGCGCGCCGTCGCCATCGCCCTGCGCAATCGCATGCGCCGCCAGAAGCTCGCGCCGGAACTTGCTGAAGAAGTTATCCCTAAAAACATAATCATGATCGGGCCCACGGGCGTGGGAAAAACGGAAATTGCCCGTCGCCTGGCGAAGTTGGCGAACTCGCCTTTCTTGAAAGTCGAAGCTTCGAAGTTCACCGAAGTCGGCTACGTGGGACGCGATGTCGAATCCATGATTCGCGACCTGGTTGAGATCGCAATCGAAATGGTTCGCGAGGAGAAGTTGGAAGATGTCTCCGACAAGGCCGAACTCAATGCCG
Source organism: uncultured Acidobacteriaceae bacterium (assembly GCA_963720075.1). Classification (GTDB taxonomy): domain Bacteria; phylum Acidobacteriota; class Terriglobia; order Terriglobales; family Acidobacteriaceae; genus PALSA-188. The sequence continues at coordinate 40,109 of CAVREG010000006.1, forward strand.
AGGAGCGGCTGCTGGATATTCTTCTCCCGCCGGTTTCAACGCCACGGTCGCCAGAGCCATCGAACGGAGCGCCGACTATAGACGGCAACACCGGACTGACCGAGTCCCACAGCCGCACCCGCGAGAAATTGCGCCAGCAACTACGGGAAGGCAAGCTTGACGAGCGTACTGTCGAGATCGAAGTTCGCGAACGAAATTTTCCATCCTTCGAAATTATTTCGAATCAGGGCGTCGAAGAGATGGACGTAAATATCAAAGACATGCTGCCCAACCTCTTCGGCCAGCGCACCAAAAAGCGCAAGATGAAAGTGAATGAGGCCTTCGAGTATCTCATTCAGGAAGAAGAGCAGCGCCTGATTGATATGGATCAGGTGACGCGCACCGCCATTGATCGGGTGCAGGATTCCGGCATTATCTTCCTCGATGAGATTGACAAGATCGCAGGGCGCGAAAGTGGACATGGCCCCGATGTTTCCCGCGAAGGCGTGCAGCGCGACATTCTGCCGATTGTCGAAGGCACCACCGTAAACACTCGTTACGGGATGGTCCGCACCGACCATATTTTGTTCGTAGCCGCCGGTGCCTTTCATGTATCCAAACCCAGCGACTTGATTCCCGAATTACAAGGCCGGTTTCCGATCCGTGTTGAGTTGCAATCGCTCACCATGGGCGATTTCATTCGCATCCTCACGGAACCGAAATCTTCATTAGTGAAGCAGTACACCGCTCTACTGGAAACAGAAGGAGTCGCGCTAGAATTTGCCAGCGACGCTCTGGAAGAAATCGCGCGCTTCGCGTTCCGCGTAAACGAAGGAACGGAAAATATCGGTGCACGCCGTCTCCACACCATCATGGAGCGCGTGCTCGACGAAATCAGTTTCGAGGCGCCGGAGAAAAAGGGTGAGCACGTGAAGATTGATTCCGATTACGTGCGCAAGACCTTGGCCGACATCGTGAAGGACCAGGATTTGTCGCGATACATTCTGTAGCGATGCTCCCCATCCCCACCGCAAGCTGAATTGCGCTACCGGCGCTTTCCGGAGTGTCTCCTGAAATGGCGAATCCCTATGCGAAGCCTTCTCGCATAAAAGATTGCACCGGCATGGCCCATTCCTATACCAACTAAGAGTATTGCTGATCCGAATATCCAGCCCCAGACGTGGCTCCCAGGCTTCCCGACCTCACGGATCTCTTGGGAACGTGCAATGTGTACTGAATAGAGGAACATTCCACCCAGGAAGGCGATGGTTGTCCCCACCACAAGGTGGGCAAGGTACTGAAACGGCGTAGTGTACTTCTCTTGTTCGTAGCTATAAAGGCCAATTCCTCTCGAGTTCATCGGCGTCCACTTCAGAATCCGTGCGATGGCGTCTATTATAGCGGCGATGCGCTATTCTACGCGCCATAAGGGCTTTGAGAGACTACCCGGCTGAGACCCAACACCGTGGCAACTCTTTACACCGTCGGCCATTCCACTCGATCCTTCGACGAATTTCTCGAAACGCTTCAAGCCCATTCAATCCAAACGCTCGTGGATATCCGATCCATCCCCATGTCCCGGCGGCTTCCACATTTCAATCGAGAGTCCCTCGAACAAACCTTGCCGATGAAAGGAATTCAATACGTCTGGATGAAAGAACTGGGAGGACGCCGCAAGAAAACACTCGACGACTCGCCAAATGTCGCATTGCGCAGCCCCAGTTTCCGGAACTACGCAGACCATATGCTGAGCGAAGAGTTTCAGCACGCAATCGCCAAATTGATTCAACTCGCAGAAAAATCGAGAGCCGCTTACATGTGTGCCGAGCGGGTTTATTTCAAATGCCATCGCATGCTGGTCTCAGATTGGCTGGCGGCTCATGGCCACGAAGTTTTGCATATAGATGGAACCGGCCCCGTTCGCGCTCACAAACTCATGCCAGAAGCCCGTTTGATTGACGGCCACCTGATCTACAAAGGCGACCGGCTGCTCTGATAATGTTAGCTGACGCGCTGAAAGCCCAAACGTTGCCCCACTCTGCCCCTCTGATAGACTGTCGCATTCCTCTCCATTCACATGCCCACGATAGCCGAAACCGCCGTTGGCATTCCGGCCTATAGAGGACAAGACCTGCCTAAAGGCACGCTGCTGGCGGGAGTGGCGTTCGGCAGCTTCGCCGCTCTGCTGCTGGAGTTATCGCTCACACGTCTATTTTCGGTCATTCTCTTCTATCACTTCGCATTTCTGGCAATCTCCATCGCATTGCTTGGCCTTGGTGCAGGCGGCGTTTTCGCCCATCTGGGCAAAAGTACACTGTCGCGATTTGCACTCCGCGAGCTGGCGACCTCACTTTGCTTTGCTAACGCATTGATCATTCCGATCATTCTTGAGATCGTCTTGCATCTGCCGGTTTCGCTACACCTGACTCGCGGAAACTTTCTGCGGTTAACTGCGATCTATCTGGCTTCGGCGATCCCATTTTTCATTACAGGCGTGGCATTCTCTGTCATTTTTGCCCGCCATACTACGCACATTTCACGCCTATACGGCGCGGATCTGTTCGGTGGTGCAATCGCATGCCTCGCAATTGTTCCACTGCTGAACAAAATTGGAGGGCCTAACACCATTTTGTTCACCGCCGTCGTTTCAGCCTTAGCCGCAGTCGTTTGGGCGCCGACCCTCATTTCGCGAAAGCGAGCCGCTGCTGTGACTGCGGCACTCTGCCTGCTGATTGTTACAAATTATTCCGGCCGCCTGATTGATGTTGTCTATGCCAAGGGAATATTGCGAGACAAATCACTCGTCGAATTCGCCCGCTGGAACGCAATCTCCCGCGTCGAGGTAGATCGCGTAGGCGACGCCAAGGTAATCGTGATTGACGCCGATGCCAACACTTACATCATGAACGCCGATCCGACGAAATGGCGCGGCTCGGTCTGGCAAAAGAACCTAATGGCGGCCCCTCCGGCAATTGCGAATGTTCTTCGACCTCATGGCAGTTATGCAATCATCGGTCCCGGCGGCGGTGTAGACGTTTTGCGGGCTGTAGCGAACGGAAGCCCGAGCGTGACCGGAATCGAAATCAATCCCATCATCGCCAACACCATCATGCGGGGCCGCTACGCCGACTATGCCTATCATCTCTATGATCGTCCCGATGTTCACATGCACGTCACCGACGGGCGATCTTTCATTCGCAATGCAAAAGAAAAGTTCGATGTGGTTCAAATGACGCTCGTGGACACATGGGCTTCGACCGCGGCTGGTGCGTTTGCCCTTAGCGAAAATAACCTGTACACCGTGGAGGCCTTTCAGGAATACTTCGACCATCTTAAGCCAGACGGGATGATCGCAATCACTCGTTGGGAATTTCGCCAACCTCGGGAAGCCTTGCGAGTGGTTTCCGTCGCCATGGAAGCTCTACGCCGCTTGGGGGTTAAGGATCCTGCGGCGAATTTCATCGTCGTCTCCGAAGGGAATTTGGATGAAGACGGTATCCCAGTCGTTGTGCTGGCAAAAAAGAGCGCGTTTACCAAGGAAGAAGAACAGTCAGTCCGCACTCGTCTGGCCGAGAATAGCGTTCTGACCCCTCTATACCTTCCGTCAGACCATCCGGAAAATCCATTTTCTCAATTGATTGAGTCGAACGACCCCTACGCATTCGCAAAGCAATATGCGTACAACGTGGCGCCAGTGACTGACAATGCGCCCTTCTTCTTCTTCACATTAAAGCTTGGCCAAGTACTCAGCCCCCAGGCTTCGCACCAGGGCATTGACTGGAAGGTAAACCTTGGTGTCGCCGTTCTTCTGATGGTGCTCGTTATATCCCTCATTGCAGTATTCGCATTTCTCTTCGTTCCCCTCGCCGTTGGCGGGGGACGAAATAATGCGCCCATATTGCCTCTACTCTATTTCGTCGCAATTGGCTTGGGATATATCATCGTCGAAATCACATTCATCCAGCGCTTTGTGTTGTTTCTGGGACATCCTACATACGCAATTACCGTCGTGGTTTTTCTGCTGCTGCTTTCGAGCGGCGCGGGAAGCATGATTTCGCGCAAATGGCTGTTCGATTCCTCGAGGCTATGGCTTCCGTTGATAACGATTGTTATGGTATTGCTTTTCTACGTTGTTTTACTTCCCCGAGTCTTAAGTTCTTTCGTCGGATTGCCATTTGTGGTGAAGCTTTTAATAAGTGGCGGGCTGCTGGTTCCGCTGGGATTCATAATGGGAATGCCGTTCCCAACCGGCTTGCGGGCGCTAGCCCGTTACAAAACCAACGCAGCTCAGGGTCCGGTCGAGTGGGCTTGGGCTCTGAATGCAGGCGCCAGCGTCCTCGGTTCCGTGACCGCAATTTTAGTTGCCATCCAATTCGGATTGACTATCACATTGTTATGCGGAGCTGCTACCTACGCTGTGGCTTTGCTGCTCGCCGCTAAACTTCAACGGTATTGCGTTGGGAACCCGGTAGATGGTCTGTTATCATCAGCCAATTCATAAGGTGTCTCGGCCTGTTGTGGATTTCTTCGCATTGACTTTGCTCGGGAGAAGAACGTGCCTAGCCAAAAGCAACTGAAATGGTCTGAGTTGAAGGTCGGCCTCACAGTATTGGTCGCCAGCATTACGCTCGGGATCCTGATTCTTCTGATGACCGGCACCGGCGGTTTTTTCACCAAAAAGATTACGCTCAAATCATACTTCGACAATGCCGGCGGCCTGCGTGAGGGCGCGCCCGTGCGCCTTCAGGGCGTTGATATTGGGAGTGTCACTGGCATCAGAATCGTAGCCGACCCTGACAAGCGGCTAACGCCGGTAGAAATTACCATGAAGGTGCGCACTGTCTATCGCAACAACCTCCATAGCGATTCCGTGACCGATCTGGCCACCGCCGGAGTTTTGGGCGAAACTTACATTGACATCAACAGTGCCCTTGCAAGAGGTCCCCTGGCAAAAAATGGAGACGTGCTTGCCACTCGCGATACTCCCGATATTCAGGATGTTGTCCGCGCCAGCCAGGGAACTCTTCAGAACATGGATGCCCTGTTAAAGCGTCTGGACAGGATTGTCGCATTTGTCGAAAGCGGTCAGGGATCAATCGGAAAAGTAATTTATGATCCCAGTCTCTATAACCGCATCAACACCACTGTCGCCCAGTTTCAGGGTGTCGTGAACCAGCTAAGCGCCGGGAATGGAACTCTCGGGAAGCTCTTCTACGACGACCAACTCTATCGGAAAGCGACCGACGCGGTTAATCAAGTGGACGCAATCATCGCCGATCTGAACGCTGGTAAGGGTACCGCCGGGAAGCTGATCAAGGATCCATCTCTATACAATAGCGCCACCGACACCATAGCCAACGTCAAGAAGCTTACCGACGACGTGAACGCGGGTAAGGGCGCTCTTGGGACACTCGCAAAGGATCAGGAATTCGCGAATAAGCTTAAGGACGCGATTGCCAAGTTGTCAGATCTTACCGATCGCATGGACGCCGGAGAAGGCACAGTCGGCAAGCTGATGCGCGACCCCACGCTCTTCAATAATTCAAATGACATGATTCTGGAAACGCGGTCATTGATTAAAGCAATGCGGCAGGATCCGAAAAAGTATCTAACCATCCACGTGAAAATATTTTGAAGCAGAGTTTCTAGATCGTTCGTGGTGTTCTCGTTTGATTTTTCCTTCTTAGTCAAAGGAATCATCCTGAGCTTGCGAAGGATCTCGCGTGCAGCGGACCTGAGTTAATACAGGCGACTCTGCCGATGCGCAGATCAGGCGGTACCGCGAGTCCCTTCGGACGAAGCGGTGATAGTTGTTTTTCAAAGAGGCGCTACCACGTCAGGCGACCGAAAGGCCTATCCCGTAGTGCGTTCCGCGGCTTCTCGCATCAAGCGCTTTACTCGCATCCCGGAAATTTTTCTGGCGCGAATAATCTTGCGTAAGCACACGGCGTAGATAAACCAAAGCAAAGTTAAAGCCACGATTAGTAAGAGAGAAAGGCTCCAGAGATTTACAAGGCTTCTGAAAAGGCTGATCATTTGCTGTTTAAGTTACAGCGCGTGTTCTGGCTGCAACGTTCCGGCGGTTTCCGCCTGTAGACTCTACGCAGTGGCTTCAATGCCCAAAGCGTCCCTAATAGCGCTGACAATCCTCTGTGCGACCGACTTCATCTTTTCTTCTGATTCTGCCTCGACCATCACTCGCGCCAGAGGTTCTGTTCCCGAATATCGGACTACGACTCGTCCGTTGCCATCCAATTCCCGTTCCGCCGAATGAATTGCGCGTTGAATTTCCGGGATTTCTCCAAACGGTACTTTCTCTCGCACGCGTATGCTTTGAATAGTTTGCGGAAGGATTTTTAAATCTGCGACTAGTTGTGATAACTTCTTTCCGCTTTTAACCATGATTTCCATGACGCGCAGCGCCGTCAGCAATCCGTCCCCCGTCGTGGCATCGCCGTCACGAAAAATTATGTGGCCTGATTGTTCGCCACCCAAAATCGCACCTGTCTTTAGCATTTCCTCCAGCACATATTTGTCGCCGACATTGGCTCGCAACATGCGAATTCCGGAGTCGCGCAGCGCAATCTCAAGTCCCATGTTCGACATTGTGGTGCCCACGACTGTTGATCCCGGCAAAACATTTCGCGACTTCAAGTCACGGGCTGCCAATAACAAGATGCCGTCCCCGTTTACAATGCGGCCGCATTCATCGCTAAACAGCGCGCGATCAGCGTCTCCATCGAAGGTGATTCCGAGGTCAAACGAGCCGGTGCTGTCAGCGACAGCGCTCGCGACACGTTCCGGATAAAGCGCGCCGCAGCGGTCATTAATATTCCTGCCGTCCGGCTTGGCGCTAAGAAAAGTTGCTTCAATGTCGCAAGCGGCGAGCATTTCCGGGGCCTCCGCGGTCGCGGCGCCATTCGCGCAGTCCACGAGTATTTTCAAACCACTCAAGTCTGTATGGACATTCGTCGTCAGCCAATCAATATAAGCACGTCGCAAGCCAGGATCTCCTGGCAGGGTCGGCACTGCTATCGGGTCTAGTTCGAGATGGGAGTTAGCGCTGCGCACCAGCGAAAAAATCTCTCGCTCTATGGCGAGTTCCTCCGAGTCGGGCAATTTGAATCCGTCTCCGGAAAAAATCTTAATGCCATTGTCTGTCCACCGATTGTGGGAGGCTGAGATAACAATGCCGGCGTCATATTTCCGGGAGCGGGCGAGATAAGCGATTCCGGGAGTCGTAATTACACCGGCGCTATGCACTTCCGCGCCCGCAGAAACCAGGCCGAGAGCGACACGGTCCGCAATCCACGCGCTCGATTCGCGCGTGTCCTGCCCGATCACGGCGCGCGGGGCGGAATTGGTCTTGGCCAAATCGTGCCCCAGCGCGCGGCCAATGAGATATGTACACTCCGGCGTGAGAGGAAAGTCGCCGGCAACGCCACGAATTCCGTCGGTTCCGAATAGTTGTCTTTTCCGGGGAGGCGCGCTGCTGCTCGTCAATTCTTACCACTTTCCGCTGGCTCTTTTTCGACATACACGCTCACCTTCACCGGTTCAGGATCCGTGACCTGAATCAAGGGATCAGAGACATAGGCATGTCGTTCGACAGTAATGTGGTCCATAGTTCCACTGACATCAATTGGATCGGTAATCGCCGAATCAACGGCTTCTACGTGTTTTCGAGGGCCGCTTATAGTGACGGTCAAAGGGGTTGCCACGACCCTCCCGACGCTATAACCCTGTACAAACGTACCAATCACGCGCGGCCGCACCTCAACCTGTCGCGTTATACGAGTATCAAACACGACATGAATTTGACTCGGCACCACCTGGACAACTTCGAGGCCGCCAGGATGGTGGATCTGTTGCGACGTTATATCGAAAGTGCGATCGCCGGTTTTTTCTCCGTTGAGTTCGATTCCAGCATACACGTCCGCCGGCTGAAGCCCCCTGATACTGCGCTCTGGACCGCGTAACCGAATTTGAACTCGCGGAATATTCTCCGAACTGATCTCAAGATTCTGTGGAATGTTGTCGAACTCGATGGGCACTTCAACGGCAACCACAGCCTGCGGGTTTCGGGCCACCGCCAGCCAGAGCACTACGGCAAAGCCCAGCGAGACAATTTTCAACCCGATGTTGTGCAGAACGCGGCTGCGAAGCGACCCTGTCATTAACGTTCTACCTTCGGTTCAGAATCGCTTTTGCGAAGCACGGCACTGTGAGGCATATTGTCATCCGGTTCATTCAGGCTTCCGCTTTCATTTGTGATCACCGTAGGCAAAGTTGACTGCGGGACATAGCGTCGCAATACTCCCGCCAATCGCTCGCGTAGTTCCTCAACCGATAGATCGCGTTCGATATTTCCACCAACCGCCAGACTGATGCTGCCGGTCTCCTCCGACACAATCACCGCAATCGCATCCGTCTCCTCCGTAACTCCAATACCCGCACGGTGCCGCGTGCCGAGTTGCGTGGATAAGACTGGGTTCATGGAAAGAGGAAGAAAGCAAGCCGCCGCCGCAACGCGGTCCTTCTGCACAATTACAGCCCCATCATGAAGAGGCGCGCTCGGCCTGAAAATTGTCGCGAGCAAATCGTAAGAAATGTGCGCGTCAAGAGGAACGCCGCTTTCAATGTAAGTCCGCAGGCCGATTTCGCGTTCAATCACAATCAAGGCGCCAGTTTGATTTTGAGAAAATAAATTCGCCGCCAGCACAATGTCATCATAGGCATCTGCTTCGGCGGTTTGGACCCGGCTCAGCGTCAGCCTTCGCCCCATCCGGGTCAGCGCCTGGCGCAATTCTGGGGCGAAAACCACAATCAGCGCAAAAACACCATAAGGCAGCAGAGTGCTGATCAGCCAATTCAACGTTGTAAGTTCGCCCAGGCGGGAAAAATAAAACGCGAACCCGACGGCGGCGACGCCGACCAACATAAGCGCGGCCCGCGTGCCCTGAATCAGGGCTAAGAATTCGTAAATAACAAGCGCCACTAATAGGATGTCAATGATTGCTATCAGTGACAGATGCGGCCATGCGGCTGAGAAGTGTGTCACCCAAGGCCCCTTTCCCAAGATGGCTCAGTCTATCCGCAATTGTAATCTACGGTTCTAACCCAGCGCGAAAATGGAAAACGTTGAGATCATGAGGGCCCGGGAGTCGTCTTTTTGACAATGGCGGTCAGCGACCCGCGCGAGAGTCGCGCTGAAACTTCAGCCCCAGTATCCACGTCAGACACATCTTTCAAGAGCTTGCCTGATGCGTCAAAAACGAGCGCATATCCGCGATTGAGAATAGCCAGAGGCGAAAGCGCTTCAACCTGTCGCGTGACTCGATCTAAATGCGCCTTTTGTTGAAGCAATTGATTGCGGGTTGCGGCGATCATGGCGGCTACATTCGAATCCAGTTCTTTGCGGATTCCCGCAAGCACCCGCCGAACATCGTAATGCCGCACGGCACTCGCCGCCATTTCCCATCGCCGCCTGTTTTGGTCCAGAAATTTGCGTTGCGATTTTTCCAGACGATAGGTGAGGTCATCCAATTTTTGCTGCCGCTGATTGATAACGTCCATCATCCGCGCGAACGCTCCATGTTGAGCCAACGCCGTGAGGGCTTGCCTTCCCATGAGCAATCGGTATCTCATGGCGCGCGCAAGACGCAAGTGCAGCTCCTGAGATTGTTCCTCAATATCCTGCCGTGATCGAATCACCAATTCCGCCGCCGCTGAAGGCGTGGGAGCGCGAAGATCGGCGACAAAATCTATGATCGTGAAATCGGTCTCGTGCCCGACTGCCGAGATAACCGGTATTTGAGAAGAAGCCACAGCCCGGGCTAAACCCTCGTGGTTAAAGGCCGCGAGATCCTCAGCCGACCCACCGCCTCGCGCGACGATAATCACGTCCACATTACCCGCTTTGTTGAAATACCGGATACCGGACATCACTTCCAACGGCGCGGCTTCTCCCTGCACCTGCGAAGGGAAAATCAAAATATTCGCGGTGTGATGACGGCGTTGTAGAACGTTGAGAATGTCTCGCAAAGCCGCCGCTTGCGGAGAAGTCACGATGCCGATCCGCCGTGGCAACGTCGGGATCGGCTTTTTGCGCGCAGAGTTGAATAGTCCTTCTGCTTCTAGTTTGGCTTTGAGTTGCTCGAAAGCAATCTGGAGAGCGCCTGCTCCTTTGGGCTCCAGATATTCTGCCGAAATCTGCAACTGGCCGCGATCTTCATAAATCGTGATCCGGCCACGCACGACGACTTGCATTCCATTCTCTGGCCGAAACCGCAGGAGTTTGGCTTGCGAGCGAAACATTACGGCATTGAGCTGAGAAGCCTGATCTTTCAACGTGAAGTAGAGATGACCGGAATCATGCGCCCGGAGGTTTGAAATCTCGCCTTCTACCCATGTGTCTCCGTATTCGCGCTCAATATGAGTTCGGACAGCGGCGACCAGATCACGAACCGTCCACACCCGTCTGTCAGGAGGCCGGAAGGTGAACCCAAGCTGATCGGCAAATGCCATGCGAAGAAGTCTAACGCAGAACCAATCAGCGCCCACGTAGGGACGGGCGTCCCCGTCCGTCCAGTCGGAGCGCAGATCCAAAGGCCAGGCCGAAAGCTATCGGAAGGAAAGAGGGTCGTCAGCCACCGACTAGAACAACCGTTCCTGCCTGCGCAAATTTCCAAATGCCCCAATGTTCGCCAAAGCAAACGTAAAACGAAACTGATTCTCGTTACGCACCGACCCGAGGGCAAAGCGGCGGTATTCGAGGTTCACTCCGCAACAATCCCAGTTGTAGGCGGTTTGTATGGACCCGTATTGAAGAGCATTCAGATTAGCGTCATAGCCGATGTTCGTCGCTCCGCTGAATCCGAGTTTGCCGGGATGTCCGTACCCAAAAACCACACGGAACTGGTTAAACGATTGTTCAGTAGAAGGGGGGGCCGTCAAAGGTGGAACAGCATTGATCTGCGAAACTTGAACTCCGCTGGCTGCTTGCAGAAACGCGTCGCCGCCGCCCACGGTGAATTGTCCGAAGCGGAAATTCAGCAGAGCGGTGCTGGTGTTGATGCGGTGCTGTTTGATGTCATAATCCACATCCCATTCAACGTCCGTGTGGTCGCTGTTTTGAATGCGCAGCCGCGAAATTAGCGGCGAAAGATGCCTGGGCTCGGTCAAGAAAGCAATTCCGGTCAGGTCCAGAGTGGTGCTCAAAACGTTGGGACGTCCCGGCACCAGAGCCCCTCCGAAAGTCGGGTCGAGAAAATATTTTTGCGCGAGCTCCCACGTAACCACTTCCCGTGTTTGCTGCTCGGGTTGGCAAGGCGCCGTCTCGGGCTGCTTTTCGCGTTCCCATGGGACCGAACTCGAGGCCACGGGCCCTCCAACCATCAGCGCGGGCATTCCTTCGGTTTCACAATCCTGCTGACTCGTCTTCGACTTTGCGTACAAACGATTGACCACCGAATACTCAACTTCATTCGTGTCGCTTAACACGTCTCTCTCGTCAAAGCGAACGATACTGGAAAAGTTATTTACCCCAGTCACGTAGTTGTAAACCACGCGCGGCTCAATGACATGCTTCCATTTGCGGCCCAGCACCTCCTTATCAAACACGCGCTCCAAAGACGGCGGCCGTAGTTCTACGGAACCTTCCAACGCCTTGCGGTCAATGACACTGGATTTCGGCGTTCCCACCTCGCCGACTGGCAGAAGCTGTTCGGTATAAAGCGTGTTTCGAATGGCGAAGTCCGGACGGAGCGACCACCCATGAAACTTCAGAGGAAGAGACAAGTCAGGAGCCGCGTCGAAGCGTCCGACCAGCGGCGCGGTACGGAATGTAGGCTCGCTCCGCGAAAGCCCCTCTGCCGCACCATCATAGGACCAAAAAAAAGGCGACCTTCCAATTTGATGATCCACGCTGGAAAGCTCAAGCCCCGGGGCATGAAGAATCGTAATTAAATCCCCAGGCGTCGTGCTCTCGAAATTTTGATACCGCTGCACCGAAGCGTTATAGAAGAATCCATTCGTCGTGTTGGAAAGAAAAGCTTGGGACTTTACTTCCGAGTTCACTGCCTGGGTGAACACATCGTTAAATGCCAGGCGGAATACAAAAGAGTTCAGATAATCAATGTTAGCGACGCCGCGGAAGTTATGTGCAAATGAACCTTCGGCATGGAGCTGGACCTCGGCCCCACCCTGGTTAACTCCGTTCAGCCCGCGATCAAGAACACTGAAGAAATTTAGATCCAAAAACGATGTATCGCTGGGACGGACTCGAAAATCGCCTTGCGGGGCCCACCCTCGCGTAGAAAAATACTCCGCGCCCAATGTTGCATCCATGCTGCGATTGATGGCCCAGAACACCGACTCGCCTAGAATGTTACCTTTCGTGGAAGACCGGCCAACGTTCGGAACGAGGAATCCCGAATGCCTCGGTGAGCGCTCAATCGGATGCGTGGCAAATGGCAGGTAAAGAATTGGAATTCCATCAATGCGAAACGTGCTGCGATAAATGCTGGCGTTCCCACCGACCTCCACAACAACCTTGTGCGCATAAAACTGCCATTTGGGACGCGGCAATTCGCATGTGGTAATCGTTCCGTCGTAAACCACATAGTGATCGGGACCAGCCTTGCGCACTGACTTGCCGCTGAAAACAAATGGAGTCGGCGATGTTAGGATCAGCCGCGCTCCCTTCAGCCGCATACCGATCGTTCCGCGCACGTTTTCAAAACTTCCAACTTCAGACTGTAGGTTGTAAGTTCCCCGGCTGGCGCTAATGTGTTCGTCATTCGGACCGCCGTCAAGCACCACGTGCCCATCCACGGTGGCCTCCCCGGTGTCGCGGTTATAAGTCATTTCGTCAGCATGCAAAATGAAAGTCCCGTAGTGAATCTGGGCATCGCCGTGCAACTTAATCACCGGCCCATCGAGTTCCTGCGTGATCGCGCTCCAGCTAATATCCTCATATGTCTGTGACGGATCGTCGGGCGGGGACAGATTTTGCGTGAGAGACGGTTCGCCAGGCGATGTACGCAACTGGCTGGTAACTAACGCAGGACGCAGAAGTGCATGACAAACGAGTGCCGCCGTGATAAGGAATCGTAAGCGGGACTTCATTGCAAACGCACAAGCTTTTCGAATAAAGAAGGCACGATCTCGATCTGCGATATCGGTGACCTTAGCATGCCGCTAGCTCGGTGGCAAAACGCATTTCTTCGATCTTTTGTCGCTTGCACATGTAAAACATGAAATCCAGATTTGAACTCGACCAGAGTGTGGCTGCTCAAATTTCCGGGGCGCCGATTGCCTACAAAGCGATCCATGGCGAATTGACTGCGCGTCGTCACGTTGATCCGGAATCCGTTGAACCCGAATGCAACCAACCTGGGTCGTATGATGCGAGCGAGATGGATTTTGCTAACAGTCTGGAAAAATCTTCCGAAAATTTGCCGCGCTTCGTTGTTGAAGAGCAACATCCCGAAGGCGACAATGTTTCGGACGCTGTTCATGACGGATGCGAAAAAACCTCATTTGCTGCGGGAGGTCGCGCCCAAGACACTAACGAAGACAGTAACGAAGGCGCTGGAATAGCAGACTTGGTGGAGCGAGAATCTCTGAAACTTTCGGGCAAGCCACTGAGCCAGCCTGAATTGGGGACCGGGATCCCCTGGCGCCAGGAAGTGAGTGCCCGCCTCACCAGGTACCAGGCTCGCAGACGCGTTCGCGAGCCCCGCTATCCATCGTTACAGCTTAAATTTGACACCCAGGAGACGTGGCGGGATTCCTCCCCGGAAATCCAGTTACATTCCAGTTCTATTCCAAACATGTCGGCCCTGGCGCAGAGCGCACCGGCTACAAACGCCGCCCCGGAAAACATTCCGTTTCCAGTTTTGCCGCCTCGGCACCTTGAGCACGCCTCCCGAGTGATTGAGTTTCCCCGATCCACCACTGCTGGGCCAAGTCATTCCGAAGAACTCGCGGAACCCGTCTTTGACCGGCCAAGAATTATGGAAGCTCCCGGCCTTGTTCCGGCCCCTCCCACGCTTGGCGGCATTCTAATCGAGCCCGCCGAACTTCCAGCAAGCGAGAAGCGCCCGGGCTTTGAGATGCCGCTACAATCGGCGCGAATGGCAAGGCGGCTGGCCGCTACGCTGATAGATGCGGTGATCATCTTAGCCGGGTTGGCGTTGTTCGCGGGTATCTGCTGGCGGGTTACGGCTTCGATTCCTTCTATGCGGTTGGCCGTTCCAATACTGGTAATTGCTGCTGCGATTCTGTGGGCGGCTTACCAATATCTGCTGATAGTTCATTGCGGAACTACACCGGGCCTGAAGCTGGCAAAGTTGAAGTTAAGCCATTTTGATGGCACAGCGGTTCAGCGAAAAATGCGGCGCTGGCGTGTGCTCGCATCCGTACTCTCAGGACTCTCCCTAGGATTGGGATACGGATGGTGCTTCCTCGACGAAGATCAGTTATGCTGGCACGATCGGATCACCCGAACCTACATGGCCCCGAAGGCGTAGTGGCCGGACGCCCGCCGCCAAATGTAGGGCGGAAACTCCTGTCCCCGCGTTTGACTCGGTTTGTCGGCTTCAAACATTAAATCAGCGTCAACATCGGCGGACAAGAGTGTCCGCCCCACATTCGAAACGCCACCCTCTTCCCCTTTGTGTTAAATTTTTAAACTTGTACCTTTCAATCTGAAAAACTAAGTGTCAAATCCAGTTCAAAACATGCGGCCAGCGGTCAAAGTGTTTGTCGCCACCACGGTGATGCTCACATTCATTTCCTTCTGGCGCGCCGCCGCTATTGTGCTTGCTGATCTGGCATCGTCCGCTTATTACGCCGGTGGAGACGCAGAGAAGGTAATCGGAAAAAGTGCGCCGTGGTTCATTCTCGCGGTCATGCTGTTCAGTTATGCGGTACGTGCACTTTACATTGAATCCAGCAGCATGTTTGTGCGCGGCGGCGTGTACCGAGTGGTCAAGGAAGCGATGGGCGGGACGCTGGCGAAGATATCCGTTTCGGCTTTGCTCTTTGACTACGTATTAACGGGACCCATCAGCGCCGTTTCCGCCGGACAATATCTCGCTGGGTTCGTGGAAGACATCGCTCGCTATTCGCATCATCCTTTTCCTAACTTTCCTGAGAACACATTTGCGGCGGCGTTCGCCGTCCTCATCGCACTTTATTTCTGGTGGAAAAACGTTCAGGGCATTCACGAATCCAGCGAAAAAGCCCTGCAGATCATGATCGTCACCACGGTCATGGTCGTAATCCTGATTGTTTGGTGCGTGATCACGATCTGGAGAGCGCCGATTCAGTTGCCTCCGAACCCGTTGCATGCCGGGGTAGTGCCGCTTACTAAAGAGTCTATGGGATGGCTCTATGGCTCATGGCTCAGTCATTTGACCTGGATCATCGTGTTTGTCGGATTCGGACACTCCGTCCTCGCGATGAGCGGTGAAGAGACGCTGGCCCAGGTTAATCGCGAGATCGAACATCCCAAGCTCAAGAATTTGGAAAAGACTGGCGCAATAATCTTTGTTTACAGTCTTCTCTTCACCTCCCTGGTTTCGTTTTTTGCGGTAATGATCATTCCGGACAAAATCAGGCCAGAATATTTCGGAAATCTTATCGGCGGTATCGCGATGTTTCTGGCTGGTCCCACATGGGCCCGGCTGAGTTTCCGGGCGTTCGTGGTGCTGGTCGGAGTTCTGATCTTGGCGGGCGCGCAAAACACTTCCATCGTCGGCGCCAACGGAGTGCTCAGCCGCATGGCCGAGGATGGCGTCCTGACATCAGGCTTTCAGAAGCCTCATCCGCGCTTTGGCACCAGCTACCGTATCGTGAATTTGATTGTGATTATGCAGGTGCTCACAATCATTGTGACCCGCGGCAACGTCTTTATTCTTGCCGGCCTGTATGCGTTCGGAGTCATTTGGAGTTTTGCTTTAATGTCGCTCGCCGTGGTTGTGCTTCGCTACAAAGATCCAGGAAACCGCGAGTGGAGAGTCCCGGGTAATCCAAAGATATTTGGCAAGGAAGTTCCAATCGGGCTGTTCGTCATTTCTACCGTTCTCTTCATTACCGCTCTGGTCAACCTGTGCACTAAGTCTGAGGCCACCATCGCGGGAGTTATTTTCAGTTGCGTTTTCTTTGGCATCTTCACCTACTCCGAGCACCGCGTCTCCAAAACCAATAAAGGCAAACCGGAAGGCTTGGCGCAGTTCCGCGTTTACGGAAACGAGGAACTTGGCAGCGACGAATTGGGAGTCCGTCCCGGAAACGTTCTGGTCGCGGTGCGCGATCCTAGAAATCTTTATTACCTTCGCGAAGTTCTGCGGCGCACCGACACCACGAAACAGGACTTAGTCGTGATGACTGCGCGCCTTTACCAGCGCGAACATTCTTTTAGCGCCCGCACCGTTTTCGAAGCCAGCGAAATCTTTGATCACTACGAGCAGGAGCTTTTCACCGCAGCGGTAACGGTCGCGGAAAAAGAAGGCCGTCCCGTGTCACTGCTCGTCGTTCCCGCCGGGGACGTGTTTGACGCGATCGTAGTGACCGCGCAAAGGTTGGATTCCAGTCGGATCGTGTGCGGCCTATCGAACAAACTAACCAGCGACGAGCAGGCAAAACTGACTGGAGATGCCTGGGAGCGGTTACCCGAACCCAGACCCCGCATCATAATTGAAGTTCACGAGCCAAATGGAAAAGTGCGCGAGTATCCTCTAGGACCGCATACGCCGCGTATGCGTCCCCAGGATCTTGAGCTGATGCATAGAGTCTGGCTCGACATCACATCAGACCCACGATACGCGGGTGCTCACCACTATCACATCGTCGCTCTCGCCCTTGAAGAGCTGCAAAGGGAACTCGGCAGCCCCGATCGCGCCGCCCTGTTAGCGAAGCTGTTGGATGAAATGCACAAAGATTCGTCCAACTAACCTATTTAGACCACGAGAGCGGAGGCTTCCGATTACATCGCTGATTTGGCGGCTCCAGCGAGCGTGTAAACTCCAGTGCAAGTGTAGTTTGTCCCGTCATCAGCGGCGGGGGTGTAAGTGCATGTGCCCTTCGCCTTGATGCCTTTCATCTTGCCGGTGCCACCGGTTGCCTGATACGTGCCTTTACCGGGCTGCATTGCCCCATCTTTCATGGGAACAGATAATTCATAGTTGTAAATAATTTTGTCGCCGCTGTCATACGTTTCTATGTAGACACCCCAAGCCCTCATTCGGTTTGCGGTAACGTCGCGGTGCTCAGAATATGCGCCCTCTTTAACTCGTTTGGCCTCCGACCTTTCCCTTCGTAGTACATTTTCCTTGCGCGACCATGAAAGCGTGGTCGGGGTTGTCCCCGGCAGGAACACTCTGTTCTACGTCGGCTTTGGCACATGTGCCGGAAATCGTGCTCTTCATTTGCGCCGAGCTCGTCGCAACAGCAAATGCAAGTAGCGCACAGCCGCACAGAATCCTGGTGATTGTCATTTTCTCTCCAATGTAAAGCGTTTGAGTTTCGCCGCTTCGCGCTGCGGATGGAATCTACGTCCATGCAAAAACAAAATCCATCGCACCGAAAAGTTATTTGCACTACCGCGGCCGACCAACAAAGTACACCCAACCCCGCCGTCATGCAACTAGAGTTCGAGCGCAGACGAGGCGCAGACGCGGCGAAGCACAGTCTTCCGCTATCACTCTCCTGTTAACATCATTTCGTGACCACTAACCCCGAAGTTCGCGTGCGCTTCGCGCCTTCTCCCACCGGGCACCCCCACGTCGGCAACGCTCGCACTGCTTTGTTCAACTGGCTTTTTGCGCGGCATCACGATGGGACCATGGTTCTTCGCATAGAAGACACCGATGTGGAGCGTAGCGAGGCACGGTTTGAAGATCAGCTGATCGCCGACTTGAAGTGGCTCGGACTCGATTGGGACGAAGGTCCAGATATCGGCGGACCGTTTGGGCCGTATCGTCAATCCGACCGCGTTGGAATTTACCGTGAACATGCCGAGCGTTTGCTCGAAGCGCGAAAGGCATATCTCTGTTTCTGTACTGAAACCGACCTCCAAAAAGAACGCGAGAAAGCCCAAGCCGAACATCGCCAGCCAATCTATTCAGGAAAATGCCGCGCCATTGATCCAGCAGAAGCCAAACGCCGTCGGGATAGCGGCGAATCGTGCGCGATTCGATTGCAAATCCCGGAGCGACCGATTCGCTTCCACGACATCGTTCATGGCAACGTGGAATTTTCGAACGAAGTGGTGAGCGATCCAATCATTTTGCGCTCGAATGGAATGCCGGTTTACAACTACGTCGTGGTTATTGATGACGCGCTCATGAAGATTAGCCACGTCATCCGCGGCGATGACCATCTTTCGAACACTCCCAAGCAGGTTGCGCTGTATGAGGCTCTAGGCTGGCCGGTGCCGGAGTTCGCGCATCTTTCCACAATTCTTGGCGGGGACCGTGAGCGGCTTTCCAAGCGCCATGGCGCGACTTCGATCGCGAACTTCCGTGATATGGGGGTTCTTCCCGAAGCTTTGGTGAATTATCTAGCACTGCTCGGCTGGGCGCCAAGCGGGGGCACCAGAGAACTTTTCAGCATTGAGGAGCTAATCAAAGAGTTCTCGCTGGAGCGAGTAACTCCTTCCCCTGCCGTGTTCGATATGGAGAAGTTGTATTGGCTGAACCGCCATTACATCAAACACGGTTCGCCAGAGCGAATTGAAAAGCTGGCGCTCCCTTATTACGCGCGGATGATTTCCGGCGAGCTTGCCCAGAAACTTGGCGGCGCAGGAACGGCGGATTATCCGTGGCCTCCCGATATCGTGAACTGGTTCGCCAAAATTACTCATTTGCTTGCGCCTTCGGTGGATCGCCTGGATCAACTGCCGGAACGAGCTTCGGCAATTTTCAATTACGACGCAAAAGCCGCAATCGCAGCCCCAGACAATGCCGAAACACTCGCCTGGCCGAACACAGATGCCGTCCTTGCCCGCTTCGTGTCTAAGATTCTCGAAGATGAATCCGCGGCAGAGAAGAAACTAACAGCCGAACAATTCAAGAAAATCGTCAATGAAGTGAAGGCGGAAACCGGAACAAAGGGCAAAGAGCTGTTTCATCCCATTCGCATCGTCATCACCGGCTCACACTCCGGGCCTGAGTTCGACAAGCTAATCCCAATCCTCGAGGAAGGCAGCCGCTTGCCGCTGCCAAAGCACGTTCTGAGCGTAAGGGAACGCGCGGAAGAGTTCGGCGGAGCGCGGATCAGTTAGCAGTTTGGGCGGCTCGCCATGGTGTGCGTGACCATCCGGGCATATAACGTGTTGCCTATGGACATTGCGTTCTCCTTATCTTCATCATCGGAAATCCTTCACCCGGCCGACCCTTTCCCGAAAATATTTGCAGCATTCGCTCCTCCAGTTACATTGGGCCAGCTGAGGGGCTCTTATCCTCTTTGTGGTACTCATCCACTGCCTTCAGGCTCACGGATCTAAAGAAAAACGCCTTGGTCGGTAAGATCAGAGCGGCCAACATCACCAGAAAGTTAAGAACTCCCACCGCCAACCCAATACTTGGCGGGTATCCTTCTCGTATTCCCCGGAACCATGCTGACCATTCGAAGGACGGCGTTTGCATATCCAGGAGCAGCTTTAGCACGTTGAGGGGAAAAACAAAAAATAAGAGGATGATGAGCATGACAAACCAGGCCCAGCGTTCCTTTTTTCTAAATCCCGTCCAGAGCACGATCAAGCCGATCATCTCGAGTCCCAGAGCACAAAATCCTAGCGGCATCAAAAAGTTCTGTTCCTTAAAACCAGGCGCTTGAAAATAAATTTCCCTCCAGGTTGAGGCGAACCTCAGGCTCCCCGGAATAAACGTGATCAGGCATACGGACACGACCAGAGCTGAAATCGAAGTAGTGTTGAAGCGGGTTTTCAATGCAGTCTTTTCCTTTCAGAGTCCTGATCTCGGGGGCTGAAGCCGGTATTCATAGAAAGCGGGTTCGCGGTGAACCACTGCGCCAGTCAAAACCACCACGCCCAAACAACACAATGTAGATTTCATGCACTTCTGCCCTTCATTCTAATTGGGCAGTAATGCCGAACTTCTGCATCTCTGAATCGTAAGAAATCCGCAGCACATTGGGCCTGCAGCATACCTGGCAGTCTTCGACATAACTCTGATCATTGCCCCCGGAGGCGTCCACCATGATTTCATTCCATTCGCCGCAGCCTGCGCATTGGAATCCTGAACTCAAAGTTGTTCCCTGTTACAGATTTTTAACACAGCATTCATTTCTTATTAACCATCGCGATTCTCCCTGCCGTTAACCTTGCCCCGACCTTTAAAGGAGGCCAAGTATGTTTCTTCGTCGTTCTCTCCCTATGGTTCTAGCGGTGATCGCGCTGGTAAGTGCATTGTGCGGAAGCGCCGCCGCAGAGTCTAACAGCAAAATCAAACGAGTATTGTTAATCAGTATTGATGGCATGCATGCCGTTGACTTCGCAAACTGCAGAGCGGGGGTTGAGGGCGGATCTCCTTATTGTCCGAACCTGGCGAAGCTTGCGAAGAACGGAGTCAACTACCTCCAGACATTGACGCCCCGGCCTTCCGACTCGTTTCCGGGACTTACAGCGCTGGTGACGGGCGGGCTGCCGCGAACCACGGGTGCTTTTTACGATGTCAGTTATAACCGGGCATTGTCGCCACCCACGAAGACCACTCCTTACGGCATTGTGGGAGGGAAAAGTCTGTGCCCGAGCGTGATTGGAACACAAGTTGGATATGACGAAGAGATTGACAAGAACTTGAACCTGCTAAGCGCCGGTGGCGGAATCAATCCCGATTACCTTCCTCGCGATCCAAACAATGGTTGTGCACCGCTTTATCCGCACAGTTATCTTCGTGTGAACACGATTTTCGAAGTCATCAAAGCCGGCGGTGGATACACGGCATGGTCAGACAAGCATCAGTCGTATGAACTGACGAAAGGGCCAAGCGGGATGGGAGTGGATGACTTTTTTGCTCCGGAGATTAACTCGCCCGCAGTTCCAATTCCGTCGGTTCCGGGCTGCGATCCCTTACCGGATACGACTTCCCTCTCCGATTGGACGTCGAGTTTTCAGAACATCAAGTGCTACGACACTTACAAGGTTCAAGCTATCTTGAACGAAATTGACGGCAAGACACACGATGGAAAATCGTCGGCCCCGGTGCCAAACATATTTGGAATGAATTTCCAGGCGGTCAGCATCGGGCAGAAACTAAATGAAACAAGCATTGGCGTGACTGGCGGCTACAAAGACGCGCTGGGGACGCCGACGGATGCACTGCTGGGCGAGATTTCATATGTGGACGCCTCGATTGGAGAGATGGTGGAAGAGTTGCAAGACCAGGGCTTGTACGACTCCACTCTGATCATTATTACGGCGAAGCACGGGCAGTCTCCAATTGATCCAAACCGCGTGTTGCGCATTCCAGCTGACAATTCGGCTCTGGAACCGCCATCTCAGATCCTTTCTCCCGGCGGAATCGGGCCGGGTTTCCCGGTGGCTCAAGCTCTGGAGGATGACATCTCTCTAATTTGGCTCACCGATCAAAGCCAGGCTACGACCGATGCAGCCTTACTGAGCGCGAATTTGGCACTCACCGGAGGAGGAGAAGTTCTTGCCGGCAAGAACCTGAATTTGATCTTCAACAGTCCGCTGACTGATCCGGCTACACCGGACATCATCGTCACGCCGAACATTGGAGTCGTGTACACCGGCGGGAAGAAGAAAGTAGCCGAGCATGGCGGGTTCGCGCAGGACGATAGAAATGTGATGCTACTGGTGTCGAATCCTAACTTCAAAGCCTCGACTTTCACCGACCAAGTGGAGACGCGACAGGTAGCTCCGACGATTCTGAAGGCTTTGGGGTTGGATCCGCACCAACTGAAGGCGGTACAGATTGAGAGGACCGCCGTTCTTCCGGGGCTTCCGTTCTAGGCCTGAAATATTCATCAAGACGCTATTTTGCGGGAGGTGAATAGCCTCCCGCCTTTTTGTGAATGACTCCAGGGCTTGAGATCGGACGATCCCTAACGCCGCCGGGATTTGGAGTGGTCGAATCGAGAATCAGCGACCCATTGAAAAAACGGCGAGTGAGCGCGGCACACGGCTTGTAGAATTTCATCCCATCTGGTTTCGCCAAGGGATGTTCTGCTTTAAGTTAAACGCGTTTAGGCGTCGAGTTCTACGAATTGAAAGACCGAGCCACCGTGCGGTTCTCTAAAGTTTGTCCTTGACACTCGGCTGTTGTGATTTGGACTGTTGCTGAACCAGCGCCTTCTTTATTGCGGAATCGCTAATCAAGTGAATTACGAACCTGTGCCCGGTTTTGGTTTCCACTTGCAGAAGTTCTTGGGGCATGCTGTCGCTCTGGACTCTGGGATCGAGCCTTGGGTCTTTTTGCCATCCTTTCATCACCACTTGATGAGTGAAGGACTTCCAGTGATCTAGTGGAAGGTTCAATATTCCCCTAGCTATCGTGCCGCTCGCGTCCAGGTTAACTGTCTTTCCATCAAATGCTCCACTCTCGGCCATGGCCAGAAATTCTTTCAGGTGGTCTGGCTTGCTTGTTTCTGGTTTGACGGCGATTTCTTGCAGCGCCATTCTTTTTACTGTCGGGAATGAGCCTTTTTTGTTGTCTTGGAGACTGGCACAGCAGCCGCCGTTGCATGGAATGCATCCGCAGCCACCACCGCCGTCATTGCAACAATCGTCGAAATATGTCTGGCAGTATGGAGGATCGCTGGAAGTTACACAAGTTTCTGCTCCCGCGCCAACTACGGCGCAAGATGGGTATCCCCCACCCCCAGAGCCACATATAAAGCAAGCGTGGGCCGTCCGCGCACTCAGACATGTGAAGATTAGGAACGCGAGCGATACTGCAACTATGTGTTTCATTGTCTCTCCCTTCAAAGTCATTGGACATGACGCATTTCCAAGGGAAATTGTAGAACAGCATCATACCCCCAACGTCAAGATGCGATCAGAATTATAGAAGCCGTTCCGTTTTCCGGAACTTAGCTCGTTGAATCGTGAAATTTCGACCTGGTGCCTCTAAATAAGGGCAAATGTCCCGGGCTGCTAACTCAATCGCTCCTCCGAGTCTTGCTTTTGTAATGTTGAGGAGGTGAAATCCGAGGTGTGCCAGCTATTTCCCGAAATCAAGCTTCCGGAACGGGAGGACATCCCGGAAATTCTGCCAGATATGTGTTGCCGATGTAGTCGAGATATTTTATTCCGACGGCGCTGGTGAAAAATGCGTCCACGGTGAGGTCGCGTAGAAGAGCGAAGAACTCTACTCCAGGTCTTAGCGAGGGATCGGCCAAGGCGTTCTTGCGGTATGCGATTAAGTCCAGAATCTGCGCTTGCTGTTCCGCGGAGCACTGCATATAGAGCTGGCGGTAGCGGTCGATACAGGTTTCGTCGAGCCACATGAGTCCGCCGCCGAACGTCAACTGGAATTCGGGGTTTTCGCTTGTAACGAGGTCAATAAATTCCGGAGAACCGCCTTCGATTGCGCCGCCGGAATCGGCGTCCGCGGGAATGATGGTTTGGCAGAGAGTGCTCAACATCTTGTATTGCTGGGACGAGAAATATTTCGGAGTATAAGCTCCCGTCGGAGACGCGGCCTTCTCCGACGCCACCATTTTGTGGACGTATTCCGCGGCTTCAAGCGGAATCACGCGCAGGACGGACCCGGCAATGACTCCCTTACCGAGGGACTTCAACACGTCGCGGCGAGAGATGTTGTTTGACATAGAGTTTGGTTGACTTGAAAGGGCGCGGCTTCAGCCGCGCCGTAAAGCCTCAGCTTCACACAACGCGAGCCTTCAGCCTCGCTCCTTCAAAGCTATTTTCGGAGCGGAGCAGCCACGCAGCACCTTTCATCCGGCTACTAGGACCACCTTACACATTTCCCTTCTTTGCTTCTTCCAGCAAATATTCCGATGCCCGCCATGATAAAGCCATGATGGTCAGCGTTGGATTCTTATCTGCGTTGCTCACAAAGCAAGCTCCATCCGTCACGAATAAGTTTTTCACGTCATGCGCCTGGCAAAATTTGTTCAACGCGGAAGTCTTTGGAGTACTCCCCATGCGGGCGGTACCCAACTCGTGAATGATTACGCCGCCGTCGGCGATGCCGTAAGGATTCAAACCGTCCGGTTTCGCGCGAGAATGATAAGTACCCCCGCCGGCTTCGACGATGGCGCGAAAAGTTTCCTGCATATCTTTCGCCATCTTGATCTCGTTGTCGCTCCATTCCCAATGAAACTGGAGCACGGGAATGCCCCATTCATCCACAGTAACGGGATCAATGTCGCAATAGCTATTTACATTGGGAATCATTTCGCCGCGGCCTGCGAATCCGATATAGGTGCCGTAACGGCTTCGGCATTTTTGTTTTAGCGGCGTGCCGTAGCCTTCGAACTCTTCGCATAGACCCTCGAACTCTCCAATCCCCGGCATGTTTCTACCGCCGCCGACTTCGATGTGGTAGCCGCGCAAAAAGTCATTCTTGCGGTCGAACTTCCACCAGGGAACGTACATATGCATTCCGCCGACGCCATCGTGATTGTGCGGAGGCATCTTCTCGAGTTGGGGAAAATATCCTCCGCCGGAACTACCTACCGAATCGGTTAAGTAGCGGCCAACCACGCCGGAGGAATTCGCCAGGCCGTCGGGAAATAGAGTTGATTTTGAGTTGAGAAGCAGGCGCGAAGATTCACATGCGCTTGCGGCCAGGATGAACGCCTTGGCATTCACGCGCTTTTCAGAACGAGTTGCCTTCTCGATATAGCTGACGGCTTCGCACTTGCCATCCTTGCCAACAATAATTTCTCTAGCCATCGCGCCCGTGATGAGTGTGAATCTCCCGGTTTTGTGCGCCGTAGGAATCATCACCTGGCTGGAACTGAAATTGGACGCGCTGATGCAACCGCGTCCGCATTGCGCGCAGTAATGACAGGCGGGGCGTCCGTTCAGCGGCTTGGTGAGAATCGCCATCCGCGACGGGATGAAAAGAATGTTGAGCTTGTCGCACGACTTCTTGAGGATGGTTTCGGTACAGCGCATCGGCGGGGGCGGCATGAATATCCCGTCCGGTGCGCTGGGAATGTTTTCTTTTGTGCCGAACACCCCGATGTAGGATTCAACCTTGTCGTAATACGGCGAGAGCTCTTCGTAAGTCAGTGGCCAGTCGTCTCCCATTCCATCGGTGGAACGTGCTTTGAAGTCCACAGGCGCGAAGCGCAGCGCAATCCTGCCCCAATGATTGGTGCGGCCGCCGACGATGCGGGAACGAAACCAGCTAAAGCGCGATCCGGGCGCGACGGTGTAAGGCTCGCCTTCGATCTCCCAGAAGCCGTTAGGCGCAAGGAATTCGCCAAAACCCCATCTATCTTTTGCGCCAATGCCCGCGCCGCGATGGGGAAGCTGGTATGGCCAAACATGTTCTTTGAAATCTTTTTCGGGATACAGTGGAGGGCCAGCTTCGAGCATTACGACGCTTAGTCCACCTTCGGTGAGAACCTTGGCCGCCGTGCCTCCAGCGGCGCCGGAGCCGATGATGCAGGCGTCGTAAACTTTGGGAGAACGAATTACTTGCGGCATTGTGTAATGGCCTGAACGCTGGCTCTAAAATCCGGCAAGCTAAAAACGCAAAGCTTTCATGTATTGATAGCTGATCTTTATGGATTCAAATGGCATCTTCGGCTTGTCGTGCTCGACGATGTAATACTTAATCCCCGCTTTGTCCGCGTGCGCGAAAATTCGCTTCCAATCAATGACGCCGCTGCCAACTTCCGTCATATCACCGAGAGAATCGCCAAAATCCTGATTTCCCGAACCCGTAACTTTGGGAAGTTTTTTCATGTCTTTCACATGGACCAGTGGGAAACGTCCCGGATAAAGATCGAAATACTTGACCGGGTCCTGGCCAGCAATTGTGATCCAGCAAAGATCCATTTCCATCTTCACTAGGTTTGGATCGGTTTCTTTCAGAAGGATGTCGTAGGGAAGCTCGCCGTTCACGGGAAACCATTCGAACCAGTGGTTGTGATATGCGAACTGAATGCCAGACTTCTTGCTCATCTCGCCTGCATGATTAAAAGTCGCGGCCGCCTGCTTCCATCCGTCCGGCTGTTTACGAACATCATCGTCAATCCAGGGATTCACAATGTAGCGATGCCCGAGCATCTTGCTGACTTCGATTACCTTGGGAAAATTCTCCGGACTGAGACTGGTGTAGTTGACGTGTGTTGAAATAGCCGTCAGACCGTGCCGGTCGAGAGACGCCTTCAAGTCCTCGGGCGAGTGAGTGAAGTAAAGAATCTTGCCGCCATCCATTGCGAATCCAGCCAGTTCCACTTCTTTGTAGCCAATAGCGGCGACCTTCGCCAGCGTTCCGTCCATATCTTCCTGCATGGCGTCGCGGACGGTGTATAGCTGCACACCGATGTGTTCCGCCCGGTGTTGCGTTGCGGCGAAAGAAAACCTGCTGCCCAGGACGCTTGCTGCGGTGATCGTGGTTAGAGTTGCGCTTAAAAATTCCCTGCGATTGATTGCCATTGAGTTCCTCTCTAATCTTGAGCTCTACGAAACTTGTTCCAGCAATTCGTTTCTCACATTTTTCAAAACATACAGCGCGCGCTCGACGCCAACTTCACCGGTAAGGATTGGATCTTCATTCTCGATGCTCAAAATGCCGGCGTAGCCAATTTCCATGTAAGCACCGACAATGTCTTTCCATGTGTTCGCACCGTGCCCGTATCCCACGGCGCGGAATGTTTCCGAGGCTTCGGGAAGATCTTTAACGTCCGAGGCAAAGTTCAGGACGCCATATTTCGCCACATTGTCCTGAAACATGACAGTATCTTTCATGTGGGCGTGATAGATCGCGCCCTGCTTGCCGAGAAAATGTATCACTTCCACCGGATCGCACCCCTGCCAGAACAGATGGCTGAGATCGTTGTTGGCGCCAATTTCCTCACCCACGGCCTCGCGCAATCGCATCAGGGTTCGAGGGTTATATACAACTTGATTGGGATGCATCTCCAGTGCAAGTTGGTGAATGCCATGGTCCCGCGCGAATTTCGCAGCTTGCCTCCAGTATGGAATGACTTTTTCTTTCCATTGCCAGTCCTCAATCTGAGCGAAGTCAGGGGGCCAGCGATAAGTCACCCAGTTCGGCATAGTGTCGGTCGCATTGCCTCCGGGGCATCCCGAGAAGCCGACGATGACCTTTACTCCCAACCGTTCTGCTAATAGCACGGTGTTTCGGAAAGCTTCCGCGTCACGCGCGGCATATTTTGGATCGGGATGGACTGGGTTCCCGTGACAGCTCAGAGCTCCGACAAAAATATTGCGATCTTCGAATTTCCTTTTCCATGCGCGCAACTTGGCGGGATCAGCCAGCAACTCCTGCACCGGGCAATGACTCGACCCGGGAAAACCTCCCGTACCAATTTCGACGGCTTCAATCCCCATCCCGGAGATCTTGTCTATCATCTCGTCAAGGCTAAGACCCCCAAAGACTGGATCGAAAACGCCGATCGGAATTTTGCGCCGGGATTTGTCAGATGGCATTTTGGCGCTGGACTCGTCCGTTGCGGCGGCCGCCAACGCGGATGCGGCTTTCGGGGCAGACATGGCGGCAGCTAACAATCCGCCGCTAGTAGCCAGGAAATTTCTACGGCTGGGAAGATTGGGGGAGTTGTGATCCATTCAATGCCTCAGCGAAATGATTTGTTCGATAGAAAGAATCGCCGGCTGACGATTATACGCACTGGGGAGCGATTCAGCCGGAGAAATTGTGGATGCTCGCACATTCTTGCTAGCGCGAGGTGTAATCATGGGCCAAATGTTAGAATCCCGACAAAGGCGTAATCCCCTTGGATTCCGCGCACCGATAGCCACGTCCTGCGGCCAAGCTTTTGTACTCCTCCGTCTTACCGCTCGGCCACTCTATTACGGCGCGGTCAATCTTGTCGTGCTTGCCGAGGCCGAAGGTGACCGGCAACTCCGATTGCGAGAGGTAACTGGACCCTCCCTTCACCATTCGCATCTGCATCGCGCCGCCATGAAATATGCGCACGACTGCGCCAATAGCGTCCCGGTTGGATTTAGTGCCAACTAAATAAAACCGAATGCTGCGATTTCCCGACGAATTGTCATTGCGAAAAAGATAAGCAGGCCCATTGTTTGTGGTGATTAGTATGTCGGAATCCCCGTCGCGATCAAAGTCGCCGTAGGCCAGTCCACGACCGACCTTGGGCTGATTGAATCCGCCGCCTGCTTCACCACCAACTTCGGTGAAACTCCCCTTACCATTATTCAAAAACAATTGCGGCGGTTGAGCGTAGCCAACATTCCGCACGTTCCGCACGGTGTCGTCAATATGCCCGTTGACGGCAATTAAATCCAAAGAGCCGTCCAGATCAATATCTACGAAAGCGCATCCGAATCCCAGCGTGGTTTTTGAAGCGAGGCCCACGCCACTCTGTACTGCGACATCCTGAAAATTACCATTACCCGCTGCGCGATAAAGTCCAATCATCTCGTTGTCGAAATTCGTAATTGCCACGCCAGGATTGCCTGAGTTCTCAAAATCCCCAACATCCACGCCCATGCCGGCGCGAGCTTTGCCGTCTGCGCTGAACGCGATTCCGGCCTCTACGGCAACGTCCCTAAAAGTTCCGTTGCGCTGATTCCGGTAAAGCTTGTTCGGCTGCGTGTCGTTCGCCACCAGCAGATCAGGCCAGCCGTCATGATCGTAATCAAGCATGGCGACTCCGAGTGATTTAGAGCTGTCGTCGAAGATTCCGCTGGTCGCAGTGACCTCCTCGAAAGTTCCGTTTCCGCGATTGTGAAACAGCCAGCAAGTTTCGCCGTGATATGCCTCCGGGGTGCAATACGATTTATGCTTTCCATCCCAGCTACAAAAAACATCGTGCTCAGCGGACCACTTCACATAATTGCAAACAAATAAATCGAGCAATCCGTCTCTGTCGAAATCAAACCAAATGGCGGAGGTGCTAAATGCTTGGCGGTGGCCGAGTCCGCTCGAATGGGTCGCGTCCACGAAAGTTCCCTTGCCAGTATTTCGGAACAGGCGATTCTGCCCCACGCATGTGACCAGGATGTCGGGAAACCCATCGTTGTTGTAATCGCCAACGGCTACGCCCATGCCGTACATTTCGAGATCTAATCCGGCCCGATGAGTTACGTCAGAGAAAGTTCCATTGCGATTATTGCGATAGAGCTTCAGTGTGCTGGTCTGACGCCGATGCCCGGGCCAGTCCATGCTGTTGATCAGAAGAATGTCCTGCCAGCCGTCACCGTCATAATCGAGGAACGCGCAACCGGAGCCGAGCGTTTCGGGAAGGAGCTTGCCTCCATAAGCGCCGCTGTTCTGGCGGAATTGAATTCCCGCGGGGTTGGTCACATCGGCAAATTGGAATCCTAGTGGAGAAGATGGAATGGGAGGTTTACCAAAGGCATCGCCAATGACGAGAGCCGCGGACGCCATGCCGGCCATGCCCTGCAGGAAATCGCGGCGGTTCAAGGCAGGTTCACCAACCCGCTGCGAATCGCATAGACCACCAACTCGGCAGTCTTGTGAATTCCAAGCGCATCCATAATATTTGCGCGATGCACAGAAATAGTGTTCGCACTGAGTCCAAGGTCAGAAGCAATCTCTTTGTTGGATTTGCCATCACAAATCAGCCGCAACACTTCAAGCTCGCGAGTGGTCAGCGCGCTGGTGCCTTCGCCCTTAAGAGCGGACGGCATCTCCAGCCGCTCGTCGAGAACAATTTCTCCAGCGGCAACTCGCCGGATTGCCGCCGCCAAATCCAAATCCGCGGCATTCTTCAGCACATATCCCTTGGCGCCCGCGTCCAATGCCTGGTGAACCCACGTTTCTTCGCTATGCATGCTCAACATAAGCACTTTGGCTTGGGGATTGTTTCGTAGAATCTCCCGCGTCGCATCGAGGCCGTTGCTGCCGGCGAGAGCGCAGTCCATTACTGTGACGTCCGGATGAAGCGAGGATTCCAGTTCGACCGCTTTCGGACCCTCGCTGGCCTCGCCCGCCACGACGATATCGGATTCATCCTCAAGCAGGCGGCGGAAGCCGCGCCGCACCAAACTGTGATCGTCAACAAGCAATACCGAAATCTGTTTAGGCATGTGAATCCGTTTCCATGGGAGATGGTTGTTCGGGCGATTTATCTTTCGGGGCCGCATCCCTCGGAGATTTCAGGCGGACCAGCGTTCCCCCTGTTTCCGGCTGTAAGAATTCGATAGTTCCACTCAGGAGTTCGGCGCGTTCACGCATGGCGACCAACCCGATCCCACGCCTCTGATTCATTGCGAAGCCCGACCCGTGATCTTCAATTTCGACCCTCAACTCGTCCGGCAGAAAAATCAAACGAACCCACACAGTCCTGGCGCCGGAATGTCTGATCGCGTTATTTAAAGCTTCCTGCACGATCCTGTAAACGTGAATGGCAGAATTGCCGTCCACGGCAAACGCTGTCCCGGACTTTTCGTAAGATATCTTAATTCCAGCCTGCTTCTCTATAACTGGAAGATACCAGTCGAGAGTGCGTTCCAAGCCAGACTCCTCAAGCATTACCGGATGCAGTGCCTGCGAAAGACTGCGAACTTTCTCCAGAGTGTCCTGGGCGATTTCACGAATCTCGAGAAGTTCTGGCCGCAGCGGCGAGTCGGCGGGGACGTGATTTCCAGCGCGCCCTAACATTGATCCCATCGCGGTGAGAATCTGGCCGAATTCATCGTGCAACTCTCTCGAAATGTAGCGCAGCGTTGCTTCCTGCGTTGAAATCAGTTTTTGGGCCAGATCGCTCCGTTGGTCCGAGAGCGCGGCGACCTGCGCAAACAGCCGCCGGTTCGAGCGGATTACATAAAAGCTGGTGATTAGGATGGCCGCTAGAATCGCAGTGAGAAATAAATAAACCTGCCGCTGAACTCGATTATAAATCTCACTTATCCTCTCGCCCGCTTGCTCTTCGCTCTCGTTATTTTGCACGAGGAGTCTTGAAACGGCCGTGCTGAGAGCCTGTTGCCGCGCTAATAGAGAAAAGCGGATTTGCGTCCGCGCTTCGGCTTCTTTGCCATCGCGCGCCAGGGCAAACATCCGGTCCACTGCATCCCAAAATTGGGATAAGAAGCTCTGGAGATATTGTCGCTGTTCGGGCGTGCGATCGGCGAAAGCGAACTGTTGCTCTTGGTGCAAAGCGTCATCCAAATCAGTTCGCATGCGCTGAAATTGCGCGGACCACGCCGTCAGAGAATACGGTTCGTCGTTATCCAACATATCTCGCATGGCAAGAGCGAGGGAATTCAGTTCATTTTGGATTCGAAGCAGTTGAAGAGAATCTTTTCGATTGCGGTCGGCGAGATCATTCTGCAATTGGCGCAGCCGCGAAATCTGCGAGGTTATATAGAAGGAGTATGCAACGACCGCAACAATAGTGACGACCAGGCCGATGAATAGCCCGGATGTTGGGGAACGTCCCGAAGATCGCTGCACGCCGCAAGGATATAACGGCGTGTTACAAGTAACAATGCGGGGAAGGGCTTTACCACGACCGGGATTCGGTTTCTAAACCCGCGCCAGGTTCAATGCGAACCATTTTCTATCGTCGAACCAGGTTTGCTCGAGCGAAAAATCAGCAGCGCTCAACATGCTTTCGACCATGGGAATTGTGTACTTGTAACTATTCTCGGTGTGGATTCGTTCGCCTGCTGCAAAAGTAGCTTTCGATTGCAAGATTCCCAGCGAAACAGTCTGGCGGCACTGGCTTTGCAAGTGCATTTCGATTCGGGAGCAAACCGCATTCCAGCACGCAACATGGCGAAATGCGTTCACGTAAAATCCAGTTCCCAGTTCCCGGTTCAGGCGCCGCAAGATGTTCCGGTTGAATTGCGCGGTAATTCCTCTGGCGTCATCGTAAGCGGGAATCAAGATGGTTGAAGGCTTTATAAGGTCAGTCCCCAGTAGTAGAGAATCTCCTGGGTTGAGTTGTTTGCGGACATCCGACAACATTGAAACTGCAGCTTCGGGATCGAAGTTGCCGATGCTGGAACCGAGATAGAGGACCAGCTTGCGTCCCGGAATGTCTCGTAAGAAACCAAAACCTTCGCTGAAGTCCGCGACGATAGGGCGTACCTGAGCGTCGGGGACTTGCGCTTTAACCCGCGTTTTGGCTTCGGCCAGCGCGGAAGGAGAGATGTCCACCGGAAAATATGATGTTCGAATCTGCTTGCCCGCCAAAGCCCGTAGCAGAGTGCCGGTCTTGGTAGCGGTGCCAGCTCCTAATTCAACGACAGTAATATTGGAACCAACTGCGTTGGCGATTTCGGTATCTCGTGTTTGTAAGATTTCCAGCTCAGTGCGGGTGAGGTAATACTCAGGCAGGTGGGTGATTTCCTCGAACAGTACGGACCCAGGTCCATCGTAGAAAAGCTTCGAGGGCAGCGACTTCGGGATCGCAGACAGTCCTTCTTCAACCTCTCGTGCGAATGAGGGGATGGCAACGAGTTCGCGAGCTATCATTTGGCGAGCCTTATGCCCGAAAATTGCCAGCGCGCGTGGGCCGGAAAGAAGTTGCGATAGGACGCGCGAATATGGCTCGCCGGCGTGGCACACGAGCCGCCGCGAAGCACAAGCTGGTTGCACATGAACTTGCCGTTGTATTCACCGAGCAATCCCTCGGCGGGAATAAATCCGGGGTACGCGACGTAGGGACTTGCGGTCCACTCCCACACATCGCCAAAAGCCTGCTGGAATCCATCGCCCTTAGCTGGACGCGGATGGAAAACATCATCTTCCAACAAAGTCCCCCGCGATGGATATCGAGCAGCCGTCACTTCCCACTCTTCTTCAGTCGGCAGACGTGCGCCGGACCATCGCGCGTAAGCATCAGCCTCGTAATAGCTCATATGGCACACCGGCGCCGATGGTTCTACCCGCTTCATTCCATCTTCGACGAAATGCAACCACGAACCTTCGTCGCCACGCTCCCAATAAAGAGGCGAGTCCCACCCACTGGCGCAAATCGCGTCCCAGCCATCGGAAAGCCACAATTGGGGCCGGCGATAACCGCCATCATTCATGAACTCGATATATTCCGCATTAGTCACAGCCCGCGACGCAATCTGAAACGGGCGAAGCAACACATCGTGGCGCGGACACTCATTGTCGAATGCGAAACCGTCTCCCGCGTGACCCACGGAATGAATCCCCCCTTCGATTGGGATCCAACTTAGTTGCGCGGCCTCGCTCGACAAATTTGCATCGTGGACCGGGTGCGGCCGCACTGGACCACTCCAGAGTGCGTGCTTGATATCGGTAAGAATCAATTCCTGATGTTGCTGCTCGTGGTTTATCCCCAGTTCAATTAATTCGAGTATTTCATCGCGAACTGAAGCGTCATCTAGAAGGTCCGAGATCGCACGATCAACGTGCATTCTGTACTGATGAACTTCCTCCAGCGATGGCCGGGACATCAACCCGCGAGACCCGCGATTGGGATGCGCGCCAAGTTGTTTGTAGTAGGAATTAAAAAGGATTTTGTACCTGGGATCGAAAGGTTTGTACGCAGACGTATGCGGCTCAAGAATAAACGTCTCGAAAAACCACGTCGTATGCGCCAGATGCCACTTGACCGGGCTTGCATCCGGCATGGATTGGAGCATCTGATCTTCCGGCGACAGCCGCTGCGTCAATTTCAAAGTCGTCGCGCGGATTTTAAGAAGCCGTTGTCGCAAACTCTTGGCGCGGGCATTCGACAGGTCTTGCTGGACGCTCGTAGCCATTCACTCTTCCCTTCGCGTGACATACTGCTTTAACCCGCTAATCCGCTCGCAGCTCTAATGCTGTTTGTATATCGATGCTGCTAATCGCGCTTTCGTTGTTCAAAAATGCGATCGTCTTCCTTCCCTACCTGAAACATTTCTTTCATCCTTTTAGGTGATTTCTCAATCATTAGTACGCAAGACATCGCGTTCTGGTTTGGCCCCATTCGCGGCGGTAGCGCGTAAGTTTACCTTATTCTTTTAACGGTGGAGGCAATTCTTTGAATCTACCTATTTTTCAGGTTGACGCATTCACGTCAAACGTATTCGCGGGCAACCCGGCAGCAATATGTCCGCTTCAGGAATGGTTGGAAGATGAAAAGTTGCAGGCCATTGCGGCCGAAAATAATCTGTCGGAAACCGCATTTTTTGTGCGTGAAGGCGACGATTACAACTTGCGATGGTTTACTCCGCAATGCGAAGTGGATCTGTGCGGACATGCCACGCTCGCTTCCGCCTTCGTGTTGTTCAATATTCTTGCGCCGCAGCACTCTTCTATTCGCTTTAAGACTCGCAGTGGAGTTCTCACCGTCACTCGAGAGGGCGACTTAATCTCGATGGACTTTCCATCGCTGCCGCCCTGGGAGTGCCCGAACCCGCCGGCTGATCTTGCGGACGGACTGCCAATCAGTAACGGATCCGCCAAACCATTCGCCATTTTCCAAACCAAGAGCAAATACCTCGTGATTTATGAAAATGAAAACGACGTTCGGAATGCCACGCCGAATTTCGAGGCTCTGAAAAAACTCCATCCTTTTGCCGTATGCATTACTGCGCCGGGGGAGAGATCAGATTTCGTTTCCAGATATTTTGTGCCGAGTTACGGAATTCCAGAGGACCCCGTCACAGGCTCCACGCACAGCTCGCTGGTTCCGTACTGGTCGGCAAGACTGAAGAAAAACAAACTCCACGCGCGCCAGCTTTCAAGGCGCGAAGGAGATCTCTGGTGCGAATTCAAGGGTGAACGTGTGATCCTAAAAGGCAACGCAGTACTATACTTGACTGGCTCAATTTCGGTTTAGATTCTTGGCGGGCTTTCCAGCTATCCCATGAGCGCAACCAGACAAGTAGCTTCCCGTGTGCCCGAGTCCACCAGGGAACTCACTAACCTTATTCGGCAAGCTTGCCTGGTGGCGAAGGACTCCGCGTCGAATACGAGCGAGTTCGTTGGAAACTCTTCCAAAATGGCTTTTCTTGCAATAAAGGATTGCGAAAAGGAACTGGACCGCATTGAGCGCAAAGTTGACGAAAAGATTACGAGCGCAATCACCGATGTCACGGAAGCCGAAGCAAGAGAGCTTCTCGCGTGTCTTAAGTTCATCACCGATCTCGAACGCATTGGGGATTTGACCTGGTCTGCGGCCAAACGCTTACAAATGGTCACCTCCAAACTTCTTGCATTCGACAAACGCGATTTGCTGGCAATGTCTACAACCTTGCAAAACATGCTTGAGCGGATTCATCAGGGCTTTGTAGAGCGCGAAAGCGAATCCGCGAATTGGGTATTGCGGAATGATTCCAAGATTGACGAGGTTTGCCACGCCATGTTTCGTCGGCATCTCGAAAGCACCGACCGCCGCCCGCGCGAATACAGCACAAATCTTCTACTGGTCGCTCAAGCCTTCGAGAGAGCAGGGGACCATGCCAAGAATCTGGCCGAAGAACTCCTCCATCTCGTCGAAGGACACAGCGTTCGCCATGAAGTGAAACGACGAAGGCCGGAAGGATAGAGTGGATCGTCCGCTTGCTTCGTCCACGTTCAAAGATTTCGCCATTCTTTTGCTTCTAGCGGTGGGCGCTTTTCTTGTTCACGGTTACCATCCGGGAGTTGAAGATGCCGAAATATATCTCCCCGGCATCGAAAAAATGCTTCACCCTGAGCTTTTTCCGTTCAACGCTCAGTTCTTTGATTCGCACGCACATTTGACACTGTTCCCAAATTTAATTGCGGAGTCGGCGCGGATCACTCATTTGCCCTTGGACGTCGTTTTGCTCGGATGGGAGGCGGGCTCCATTTTCCTGCTCCTGTTGGCATGCTGGAAGTTGAGCGGGGAGTTGTTCGTCAGTCCAAGAGCGCGATGGTGCGGTGTAGCGTTGATCGCGGCGCTCCTCACTCTGCCAATTGCCGGAACTGCGCTTTACATTCTCGATCAGTACGCGAATCCCCGAAACCTGGCTGCGTTTGCGGCGATTTTCGCCGTCACATACACGCTGAAGCAAAAATACTTTGTAGCTAGTCTCTGGATTATCTTCGCCGCAGCTGTGCATCCGTTGATGGCGGTGTTCACATTTTCGTTTTGCGTTCTGCTGGTGTGGATGCGAAATCCGAAAGCGGAACTTGCCGCTTTGTTGCCGATTGGAATTTTATTCGCTCACCCTTCGGCGGCTTATCGCGAGGCAGCGCCGCATTATTTTTATATTCTCAATTGGCAATCGTACGAATGGTTGGGCATTGTTGCGCCGGTTGCGCTGCTTTGGTGGTTCGGCAAAATCGCTCGCTCAAAAAAACTCGCGAATCTGGAGTTGGTGTGCAGATCGCTCATCGTCTATGACCTTGTGTATTTTCTTGGAGCCCTCATATTCACTATCCCTGCGCGCTTTGAGGGTCTCGCCCGGCTGCAACCCTTGCGCAGCCTGCATTTGCTTTACATCCTATTATTTCTGATTTGCGGGGGATTCCTCGGCGAATATGTATTACAAAACCGGATATGGAGATGGGCTGCGCTATTCGTTCCCCTTTGTCTGGGGATGTTCGTCGCGCAACGCGAACTCTTTTCGGCGAGTCCACACATCGAATGGTCACTGAGCAGTCAAAAGAATAATTGGGCGCACGCGTTCGTCTGGGCTAGGGAAAATACGCCCACTAACGCGATCTTTGCCCTCGACCCACAGCTTATGCGAATTCCCGGCGAAGATACGCATGGCTTCCGCGCAATCGCCGAAAGAAGCATGCTCGCTGACGCGACGAAAGATGCCGGCGCTGTCAGCATGTTCCCCGATCTTGCGGATGAATGGCACCGCCAGGTGCAAGCGGCGAGCGGATGGAAGCATTTTCAGTTGCAGGACTTCAAGCGATTACAAGAATACGGCGTCAATTGGATTGTGCTTCAGCAGCCCGGCATCCAGGGCTTGAGCTGTCCGTATAGCAACAAAGAGGTCTTAGTTTGCCGATTGGAATCATAAGGTCAGTCGCGCTATCCCTCTGTCCCCCCAACTGCACCGCGTACGTAATAAGTGGGGACCCCTGGTTCCAGTTTCCGGCCTCGAGAATTAAAAATCCTAAAGCGTGCCACGCCCATTCGTTGCAATGCGAACTGCAATGTAGTGGCCAACACACCCAAACCATATTTCACGCTTCGGCTGAAGTTGATTGAAGAAGCCTCCGCGAAATACTTTGTTGGGCAGGACACTTCGCCGATACGAAACTTGAAGTGCGCACATTGCGCCAGCACTTCGTTATCGAAGATGAAATCGTCGGAATTTTCCAACAGCGGCAGCGTCATGAGCACATCGCGGCTGAACGCGCGATAACCGGTGTGGTATTCGGATAGCTTAATACCCAGAAACAAATTCTCGAACGCAGTCAAGAAGCGGTTGGCGACATATTTGTAGAAGGGCATTCCGCCGCGCAAAGCTTGTCCTCCTATGATGCGCGATCCCAAGACAACGTCATAAACTCCATAGGCGACCATGCTCGCCATCGCAGTGACGAGGCGCGGCGTGTACTGATAATCAGGGTGAAGCATGATGATTACGTCCGCGCCCTCGGCCAGTGCTTCGCGGTAGCAAGTCTGCTGATTGCGCCCGTAGCCGTAGTTGCGGTCGTGGACAAACCACCTTAATCCCAGATCCTCGGCAAGCTCAACAGTTTTGTCGGAACTGTGATCGTCAACGAGAACGCGGATGTCCACGATCTCAGGCAATTCGCTCACCGTCGCTTGCAACGTCTTTTCGGCGTTGTAGGCGGGCAGGACGACGGCGATGCGCTTTTCGTTAATCATTCACCATTCCCGGCGAGCTCCGCTCGCCTGCCCAGACGAGGACGTCTGGCCTACGTGAGTCGGAAGATACCATCAGAAGATTCTTTGAAATCAATCTTTAAATATCAAATCTTCACTTGGGATGATATCAATACATAAATCCAAGATTACTATTTGGGTCTAGACCTGTCAGCGTGAGCGCACCCATCCAGAAGCATCCCATCAGCGGCGTCCGTTTACTTTATCTAGATTTTGTGATCACAGGCGTCGTTATGACCCTTCTGGGCCCGCTGCTTCCCATGCTATCAGCACGATGGGATCTCAACGACACGCAAGCTGGATACCTGTTCGTCGCGCAGTTCGTGGCATCAATCGGAGGAATGCTTTTATCGAGCGTGCTGGTTCAACGATACGGATATCGAATCACACTGCTGTTCAGCTTGCTCGTAATGGCGATTGGCGTTGCCGCTTTGGCCCGAGCTGATTGGGCCTTCGGAATTGTTTCCGTCTGTACCTTCGGCCTCGGATTTGGAATCAACACCCCCGCCGCGAATTTACGAATCGCGCGAACCAATCCGCAAAGGGCTGCATCCGCGCTGAACCTGCTCAATTCATGTTGGGGCGTAGGCGCTATGGCGTGTCCGTTGCTGGTTGCGTCCGTCCAGCGCTCGCGCCACACCTCACAATTCCTATACGGCACGGCGGCCGCGCTCGTCGCGCTAGCGGTCTATATCTCGGCGGTTCGCTTCACAGCGGATGGGAGAGCTACATCTGAGAAACATGCCGAGGTGTCCCGATCCAAGGTTTGGACCAATCATTTACTGCCGATTGTGGCCGGATTATTTTTTATCTACGTAGGCACAGAAACCTCTGTCGGCGGATGGGTCGCCTTCTACGCGCGTCGCATAGATTCGCGCGCGTTGTGGGCGATCACGCCGTCATTCTTTTGGGGCGCGTTGCTGCTCGGACGCTTTTCGGCGCCGCTAGCTCTTAAGCACGTTCGCGAAACCAAATTAGCAACCGCTGGTGTCGCATTGGCCGCCATAGGAGTGTTAACGCTGCTCGCAGCAAAAGCGCTGCCGATGATCATGATTGGAGCGGCAATCTCAGGACTCGGGCTGTCTTCGGTCTTTCCCATCAGTGTTTCTTTGCTGACGCATTGGTTCGGCGAAACAGCCCCGCGCATCAGCGGCCTGATTTTTTCCTGCGGAAATTTCGGGGGCGCAGTATTGCCCTGGGCAGTAGGCGCACTGTCAACTCATTTCGGAAGTTTGAGAGCAGGGTTCATAGTGCCGTTGTTTGGAGCACTCTCAATGCTGGCCTTCTACCTTTCGCAAGGAAAATCCATAGTGGTGGAAGAACATTCGGCTCCAGCCTCTTGACGTCCGAACTCCGAAGGGTGCCCCGTCTTTCTAGTCATACCGCAACTAACAAGCTAAAATGAACACAGTGGAAAAGCGCAATTTATTCAAGAAAATTTGGGACGCGCATCTGGTCTGTCATCCGGACGAGCGGCTGCCTTTGCTTTACATTGACCTGCATCTTGTTCACGAAGTGACTTCGCCGCAGGCGTTTGACGGATTGCGGGTGGCGGGACGGCGGGTGCGGCAGCCTCATCGTACGGTTGCGACCGTTGACCACAATATTCCTACTGAGCCTCGTGGCACGCCGATTTTTGATCCCATTGCCAAGCGGCAAATCGAGGCGTTGCAGAAGAATTGCAAAGACTTCGGCGTTCCATTGTTTGATATGGATTCCGCCGAACAGGGCATCGTACACGTGATTGGTCCTGAACTCGGATTGACCCAACCGGGAATGACGATTGTCTGCGGCGACAGCCATACCAGCACGCACGGAGCATTCGGCGCGCTCGCATTTGGCATTGGAACCTCGGAAGTCGAGCACGTTCTCGCGACGCAATGCCTGCCGCAGCGCAAGCCGAAAACGATGCTGATCCGTGTGAGCGGCATGCTCGCTGAAGGCGTCACCTCAAAAGATCTTGCGCTGGGAGTGATCGCGCAAATCAGAACTGACGGAGCGGCAGGCCATGTAATCGAATATGCGGGCGATGCCGTCCGCGCATTGTCAATGGAAGGCCGCATGACTCTCTGCAACATGAGCATTGAGGCGGGTGCGCGCGCTGCAATGGTTGCTCCTGACGAAATTACTTTCGCGTACATCAAGGGCCGCCGCTTCGCGCCTAGGGGAGCAGACTGGAATAGCGCAGTCACGAAGTGGCGAGCATTGGCTTCCGATGAAGGCGCGCACTACGACACTGTCGTCGAGATAGATGCGTCGAAGCTTGAGCCATTCGTGACCTGGGGAACGAATCCTGGAATGGTGGTTTCTGTTGGCGGACATGTACCAGAGTTGAGCGAACTGAAGAACGGCGACCGCGAGGCCGTGGGACGCATGCTTGAATACATGGGCCTGGAGCCGGGAACTCGCATGGAGGATATTTCGGTGGATCGCGTGTTCATCGGATCCTGCACAAACTCGCGCCTGGAAGATTTGCGAGCTGCCGCGCGCGTGGCAAAAGGGCATCACGTAAACCCGAAAGTACGCGCCATGGTTGTACCGGGTTCGCAGACGGTGAAGCGCGAAGCCGAAAAAGAGGGACTGCACAAGATTTTTCAGGAAGCGGGATTCGAGTGGCGGGAATCTGGATGTTCGATGTGTTTAGGCATGAATCCAGATATTTTGCAGCCGGGAGAGCGCTGCGCTTCGACCAGCAACCGTAACTTCGAAGGCCGCCAGGGACGCGGAGGCCGCACGCATCTCGTCAGTCCAATGATGGCCGCCGCCGCTGCTATCGCTGGGCACTTTACCGATATTCGCAACTGGCGTTTTCAATGATGCAGTTTCTCCGGGGATAATCATGCAGCCGTTTCGAGTCCACACAGGGCGGGTCGCTCCTCTCAACCGGGCGAACGTTGATACCGATCAAATCATTCCCAAACAATTCTTAAAGCGAATCGAACGAACCGGATTTGGCGAGTTTCTTTTCTTCGATTGGCGGCGCGGCAAAGACGGGAATCTTGATCCGTCATTTGTTCTCAATCAACCTCGCTACTCCGGCGCAAGCGTTCTGGTTGCTGAAAAAAACTTCGGGTGCGGCTCATCGCGCGAGCACGCGGTATGGGCGTTGGAAGATTTCGGATTCCGCGTCATAATCGCGCCATCGTTTGCCGACATCTTCGCAAACAATTGTGTGCAGAACGGCGTGTTGACCGTCGTGCTTCCCGAAGATCAAGTGGGCGAGATACTGAAGCGTGCCCTAGAAATCCCAGACTATCAACTCGTTCTAGATCTTGAGAATTTAACAGTAACCGACGACCATGGCTTTGCCACAGATTTCAAGATTGAAGCATCAACGCGACACCGTTTGCTCAACGGCTTAGACGAGATCGGTATGACGCTACAGCACGAATCAGAAATTTCGGCGTACGAAGCCAACCATTCCATTCCATTTCTTATTTAATTTCAATGGAGCGTCGAGCGTCCTCGCCCGTCTCTCGACAATCCAAAAAAAGTGGCCCTATTTCTAGGGCCATCATTTTAAAGAGGCTGAAAGGAAGGAATCAGGAGGCACAGTGCGGGCGCCGCTCCATAACTATGGAACGACTCAATGTGAAATGTCGAAAACTTGGAGTAATCATGTTGTTACGACCTCTTTGTTGCAATGTGGAGAAGCATGTGTGCGGCCAAAACGCCCCTAAGCACGCGGTACAAGCCATCCAGGCGCAAGGGATTGTAAAATAACGGCCTTATCCCGCTTGCCAACCTGATACTGAATAAACACGTTGGTTCGTAGAATGCAAGACTGCACAAACCTGCACATTCGCTGCAACGCCCGCGTAGGAGCAGGCGTCCCCACCTGCCCCGCGGTGCAAAGCTCCGGAACCGTCTAGATCTAGAATTGAACCTCAGGAGAGACGCGGGGCCGGGACGCACGCGACTAAGCCGACGCCCGGCCCGCCAGGGACGGCTGTTCCATGAATTCCAGCGCCCGCGCAATATAGGACTTCATCTGCTTGCGATGGACTACGGCGTCGAGCATTCCATGCTCTAGAAGAAAC
Organism: uncultured Acidobacteriaceae bacterium; assembly: GCA_963720075.1. Lineage (GTDB taxonomy): Bacteria > Acidobacteriota > Terriglobia > Terriglobales > Acidobacteriaceae > PALSA-188. Next base: position 82,096 of record CAVREG010000006.1, read on the forward strand.
TCGCTCCGCTGAAATCCCTGTGGAAGCTTTTGCCGAATCGTCTGTTCGATCACGCGAGGACCGGCAAACCCGATCAGCGCCCCTGGTTCCGCAATATTTAAATCTCCGAGCATTGCGAATGACGCTGTCACGCCGCCAGTAGTCGGGTCGGTAAGAACCGAAATATATGGGACTTTAGCTTCGTCCAACCGTGCTAGGGCCGCGGATATTTTGGCCAACTGCATCAGGCTGATCAGGCCTTCCATCATGCGCGCCCCGCCGGATGCCGAAACAATAATGATAGGTGTCCGGGTTTGAGTGGCCTTTTCGATCGCGCGCGTAATTGCCTCGCCTACAACGGCTCCCATGCTGCCGCCGATAAAAGAATATTCCATCGCGCTTACGATGACCGGCCGCCCATTCAATTTCCCGTGAGCATTAATCACAGCGTCATTCAAGCCAGTGGTAGCTTGAGCCTGCGCAAGGCGGGACGCGTAAGTTTTCAGATCCACGAACTTCAACGGGTCCGTCGAAGTCAATCCGGCATCGGACACTTCATATTGATTATCGTCCAGCAACTGCGCGAGCCGTTCCTGCGCGGTAATCCGGAAATGCTTGTCGCATTTCGGACACACATTCAGATTATCCTCAAGGTCCTTTTTCCAGATGATCTGGCGGCAACTTTCACACTTCACCCACAGCCCTTCGGTGCGAACCTTTTTTTCGCCCGAATTTTCCAGATCGCCAGATTGCCGCTTAAACCAAGTCATAGGATTGGGAAATTGAGTAATCGGGTAATTGGGATTAGGAAATTGAGTAATCGGGTAATTGTGTAATTGAAAGTCAAAGTCATCGGAAGTTGGTATTGTCCTTTCAATTACCCAATTACCCAATGCTAGTATTCGATTCCTCTCTGTGCCATCACTCCTTTTTCGTACGCATGTTTCACCTGGCGCATTTCGGTGACAGTGTCGGCAACTTCGACGATTGTCGGATGCGCGTTTCTCCCGGTTAAGATTATATGCAGCATCTCCGGTTTTTTCTTGAGCGCTTCGACCACTTTCGCCGGATTCAACATGCCATAGGTGATTGCGTAGTTAATTTCATCCAGAATAACAAGATCCCACTCCCCGGACTGAATAGCTTTTTCACTTTCCGTCCAGGCTTCCTCCACCATCTTTACGTCTTCAGGATCGGGCTTTTCGGTGCCAACTTTCACGAAGCCGCGTCCCATCTGCTTCATCACAAATTTGTTGCCGAATGCCTGAACCGCGTCCAATTCTCCATAATGCCATGAGCCTTTCAGGAATTGCAGCATCAACACGCGCATACCTTGGCCCACGGCCCGCAGCGCTGTTCCCATGGCGGCCGTCGTTTTGCCCTTGCCGGGGCCGGTATTCACCATGATCAGACCACGACGAATGTCTTCCATGAGCGGGAATGGTTGATTGTAACGCTTCGCGGCGGACGCCGGTAGAGACGGCGATCAGAAAGGAAGATCAGGCGTTAATGTGGAATGTTTATTCGGCAGTAGCTATTGCACGTCGAGTGTCTTACGCAAATCGGGCGGCTGGCTCTTCACCACCTGACCCTCATCGCCCAGCAACTGGGCTGCGATTCGCAAAGCATCAATCTCTTTCTTGACTCGAGAGATTTGTTGTTCCTTGGTATGAAGCACTTCGATCGGATTTTTCATGGGATGTCCTCGAATGATTCATTTGCACTTTACCCTGTTCGCCCAGTACAACGAAACATTCCGAAGGTACAGAGCTAATTCGCGTCGAAGCCAGTCCTATGGTACTCATCCCGCACTGACTCAGTGTCCAACGTGGTACGGATGCCCCTTCAGAATTGTAAAGGCCCGATATAGCTGCTCAAGCAATACGACCCGCGCCAATTCGTGAGGCAGGGTCATTTTTCCCAGCGATATCGAAAAGCTCGCCGCTTTCTGAAGGTGATCGTTGAATCCGTCCGCGCCGCCAATAGCGAAGAGCAAATGAGTCGACCCCTGGTCCTGATGCTTTTGTAGGAACTCGGCTAAATCTTCCGAGGAAAGCTGCTTGCCTCTGCTATCCAGCACAATCAGGATGGCAGTGGCCGCGAACGCTTTGCGACCAGTCAATTTCAACAGGTCGGTCTCATGTTTCAGGCTGATACCGTCAACGGCTGAGTAGTGCCCCAGCCACTTCAGGTATTTTTCTGTCAGCTCCTGAATGGCCCGGTCTTTCGTCTTGCCGATCCATGCAACGGTCAATTTCACCATGCAGATTTAAGCACGAAAGGCGGCTAGGCGCGCTTCTTTCGCTTCGCAGTTGTTGGCGCCCGCTTGCCAGACGGTCGAGAAGGTACCAGTTCGGCAGGCCGGAGCTTCTTGGCCGACTTCCACAAACGTTCCAGGTCGTAATATTGGCGCGCCTTCTCGGTGAATATGTGCACCACGAAATCCACATAATCAATCAGAACCCATTCCGCCTGCTTGTAGCCTTCGACGTGAGCAGGCCTATGGCCCGCCCTCTTGAGCCTGTCCTCGACTTCGTCCGAAATTGCCTGGATCTGACGCGGATTCGTCCCGCTGCACACCACAAAGTAGTCGGTGAAAGCTCCTGAGCCTTTTTCAAGCTCTAAAATTGAAATGTCTTCCGCTTTTTTTTCCTGGCACGCGGCAATGGCGGCGGATACTTGCTGCTTCAAATCATTTTTCTTCATGCGGGAAATCGTCGTTGGTTGTTAATCATAGGTCGTTGGCCTTGATCCTTATATTTTGTTCTCACCATCATTCTATCTGACAACACTCGCTCAGGCCTTTGCGCAGAAATTTCCGTCATACTTCGTGTCTCGCACAAGCTTCGAGGAACCGAAACGGGGACCTATCCAGTTAAGGCCGCCTTGTAAAGTCCATTTTTTCGAATGTATTCAGCTACTGCCGGATCCACAAACTTCGCCAGAGATCGCTTCGCCTTCACCGCTTGCCGAATAGAGGTTGCGGAAACCTCCTCGTGAACATCTCCCAACAAATGTAAAGTCACCCCGGTCAACGCCAAATCGCCGGTTGCGGACTGTTTTGCGAAGACCTTCGTAGCGGCTGCCTTTGGACGCAACTTTTCGGGCAGCGCATTGGCAACATCGGCAAGCGAATATCCGGGACGGCTGACGACAATGAATTCAGTTTCCCGAAAAAGGGCTTCCGGTTGATACCACTTGGCAATGTCCTTGAATGCGTCAATCCCGATTAAAAAAAACAGCCGATCGGCTTTCTTTAGCGTCTTCTTGAGACGCAACACAGTATCAATACTGTAATTTGCTGCTGCCTTTTTTCGATCTTGCTGCGGCGAAACACTATTCCCCGAATTTATGTCCGGAGCTTCAAGGAGTGACGGCAGAAAGGTTTTTTCGCTCATAGTTGCCAGCGCCACCATTGCGTAACGATGGAAGTAGGAAGCCATCGGCTGCTGCGATTTGTGCGGAGGAATATTTGACGGCACAAACTCAATCCGGCCGAGATTGAAATGATCTTTCGCCGCCCGCGCCAATGCCAAATGACCCTTGTGAATCGGGTCGAAAGTGCCGCCAAATAATCCGATATTCATAATTAAGTGGTCACTTAAATTGCGTCGCCAATGATACTGAAAGCGCGATGACAGATCAGGATTCCCAGTTGCCTATGGCATTAGTCGTGTCTGGCACGTCCTGCGCGCCACCTGCAACATGGACTCTCGTAACTCGCGGCCATTCCCATTGTGGAACTACGATGGCCAATATGCGAGCGAAGCCCCCTCTTCTCCGCAAGCGCCACATCGCTCCCTCCCGCGCTGCCGCCCTGCGCTATGGAGTTGCTGTACTTAGCACCATTCTGGCCATAATACCCGCGTTTTTGCTGTCTGATCTCGTAGAAAGCCGCCTGGTCGTTTTTGCCGTGGCGATCATGGTCAGTGCCTGGTATGGCGGCTGGAAGCCCGGTCTGGTCGCCACATCTTTCGCGCTCACAGTCAGTTCGTATTTCTCCTTCGCCGGAGCGCGATCCCCCGCGGACTTTCGCAAGGCAATCATACATCTCACACTCTTCGTATTCGTCGCCCTGCTGATCTGCTCATTCAACGCCGCGTTACGTTCCGCGCAGGAAGGCCTGCGGCGGTCGGAATCCAATTTCCGCTCGCTGGTGATGAATGCTCCATATGGCATTTGCCGCTGTAATGCCGATGCGATCATTCTTGATGCCAACCCAGCGCTGGTTTCCATGCTAGGCCGCACGTCAGCTTCCGAATTAGTGGGAATGAACGTCGCAAATCTTTACGCGGATTCGCAGGAATGGTTCAAGGTTGCGGACTACTTCCGCTCTTTGCAGTCCTTTAACGGGCTGCTTGCAGAATGGAAGAAAAAAGACGGAGTTTCCACCAGCTTGCGCCTGTCTGGCAGAACTATCCGCGCCGAGCGCAACAGCATCTTCTTTGAACTCTTTGCTGAGGACGTAACAGAACGCTATTCCCTCGAGCAGCAGCTGCGGCAGTCTCAGAAGATGGAAGCGGTGGGCCGGCTTGCGGGGGGCATTGCGCACGACTTCAACAATCTTCTGATGGTGATCTCGGGTTATTCGGAATTCTTATTGGAAAAGATCGGCAGTGATGCCAATCTTCGTCCGCCCGCGCAGGAGATTGCCAATGCCGCAAACCGGGCGACGGCGTTAACCCGGCAACTTTTGGCCTTCAGCCGCAAGCAGATGCTTATGCCAAGAGTTCTCGATCTAAACGCCCTGGTCAGCGAGAACCTCAAAATGCTAACGCGCGTGATCGGAGAAGACATTGACCTCGTAATGGCTCCAGCCGGTGACTTAGGAGCCGTCAAGGCTGATCCCGGACAGATCGAGCAAGTCATCATGAACCTTGTGGTAAATGCCCGTGACGCCATGCCGCAAGGCGGCAAGCTCACCATCGAGACGGCCAACGTCACCCTTGATGAGAGTTATGCCCGCTTCCATGCGTCCGCGACTCCTGGCGAGTACATCATGCTGGCGATCAGCGACAGCGGCGTTGGAATGGACGCGGAAACGCAATCGCACATCTTTGAGCCTTTTTTTAGTACCAAGGGAGCCAAAGGAACCGGGCTCGGACTCTCGACGGTTTACGGAATCATCAAACAGAGCGGCGGTTTTATCTGGGCTTATAGCGAACCCGGCAAAGGCACAGCATTCAAGATTTATTTGCCGCGCGTATTTGCTGCTGGAGAAGCTCAAGTTGCGCAGCCGCCAGTTTCGGCCCATAAAAGTGAGGGAGGATACGAGACCGTCCTTCTGGTCGAAGACGAGGCCAACCTGCGCAGGCTAACCGGCGACTATCTTCGCAATCAGGGATACACGGTGCTCGAAGCTCCCGATGGCGACGCCGCGATTCGTGTATCGGAATCATATCCCGATTCTATTCATCTTCTTCTGACCGACGTTATCATGCCGGGCATGAATGGGCGGGAGCTCGCTGTCCGTCTCGCGAAAGACCGCCCAGAGACGCGAGTGCTTTACATGTCTGGCTACACAGAAAACGCGATAGGCCACAACGGCACGCTGGACGCAGGTATCACGCTGCTCCAGAAACCTTTCACGCTCCCCGATCTTAAAGCCAAGGTTCGGGAGATGCTCGAGACTCCACTCCCTCAGGAGGCTGCAATGTCATTTCGTGAAATTCGGCAGCCACGGCCCACTAAGGATCGCGGCAAAGACACCCTCTCTTCGTTTCGCGCTAAACGCTTTGCGCTGCAACTTCCCCTGAAATATCGTCCTCTAGGTGAACAGAACTGGCATAGCGGCACAACCGAAAATATCAGCCGGTCGGGAATGTTATTCCGCGCCGAAGAAGTAATTTCGCCGACCGTTCAATTGGAAATCAATCTGGTATTGCCGCGGGAAATCGCGGGATTATCTGACGCCGAAGTCGTCTGCCGCGGAGAAATTGTTCGCGCCGTCGAAGGCTCGGAGTCTACGATGAGCCCGGCTATTGCTGCGAAGATACTCCAATACCACTTTCAGCACGGTTCAAAAATGCCCTCAGCATAGCCGGGCCGCCCGCGCGTGATGGAGAGGCGGGCGTCCTCGCGCCCGTCCCGCAACGAACGTGGAGTCCCAGACAAGAAAGTCTGGGCCTACGTGGTTTTTGCTGTCACATCTTTCTGCCGTCGCCTGATCCACCCTGGGTCCCTCACGTGCTCTTCTTCCAACCGGCGCATGCGCGCCGCCATGATTCCCGGACGTCCCAAATATCCGACCACTTTAGCGGGGTCTTTGCGGTCCACCACTGGCAGGCGGCCGATATTGTTGCGCAGCATTTTGGCGGAAGCCTCGTGCAGTCCTTCGTCAGGGTACGTGACGACGACGCGACGGGTACCAGCTTCGAGCACAGACATCTGCCCAGCGGGGTCTTTGGCGAGAGCTCGAAACAAATCTCCGCGCGTGATCACGCCAGCCAGTTTGCTATCGGCGTCCACAATGATCATCCCCTGGTGGCGGCTCACCGCCGGGTCATGTTTGGCCAGGCGATCAGCGAGATCAACAATTCGCGTATCACTCGCCAAAGTTGGCGGTTCGCGGTCCATGGTCTCGGAAACGACCATCTGTTGCAGCACATCGGTTTCGTAGTTCTGGTCAATGCGCAAGCCTCGCCTTGCCAGCTTCTCAGTCATGATGGAGGCTCTCGGCATAAGCAGCATCGCAATGCCGTCCGCGATCACGCAAACCAGCATCAGCGGGAGAACAGAGTTGTAATCGCGGGTGATTTCAAAAGCGAAAATGATGAAGGTAAAAGTCGCTCGGGAAGCCGCGCCAAAAACTGCGCCCATCGCCACCAGCGCGAACGCTCCCGGAGAAAGATGCGCGGATGGGATAATTTTATCAACGCCCATGGCGAAGAGTCCGCCCAGAGCCGCGCTAGACATGAACATGGGAGCAAGCAGGCCTCCGGAAGTGCCCGATCCCAGAGACACAACAAGAGCCACCGCCTTCGCGATCATTACGACAATCAACAATTTCAGGGCGAGATTCGCATTGAGAATATCGCCAATCGTGTCATAGCCGACCCCGAGCACACGGGGGACGAAATATCCGATAATTCCCAAACCCAACGCCCCGATGGCAGGCCACCAGAGTTCATCAATCGGAAGCTTTTCAAATTGATCTTCGGTCCAATAAAGCAACTTGCTGAATCCCACCGCGGCAATTCCACAAACAAGCCCAAGGACCAAATAAAACGGCAAGGCATGTGGAACGCCAAAATCCATTGGGGTGACCTTAAACATAGGTCCTGCGCCCAGGAGTTGCATATGAACGGCTGTGGCAAGCACGCTGGCGATGACAAGCGGAATAAATGAGCGCGCCTTAAACTCGAAGAGCAACAGTTCAATCGCAAGAATCACGCCTGCAATCGGAGTGTTGAAAGTGGCGGACATGCCCGCCGCCGCTCCACATGCCAGCAGAACTTTTCGTTCCGATCCGGTCGTATGGAACACCTGGCCGACGAGGGACCCGATCGCGCCGCCAGTTTGAATGATTGGCCCTTCGGCGCCAAACGGGCCTCCAGTGCCGATCGCAATGGCCGCCGAAATAGGTTTAAGAATCGCGACGCGTGGGGCAATGCGGCTGCGGTTGACGATGACGGCCTCCATCGCTTCCGGAATGCCGTGGCCCTTGATTTTTGGCGTGCCGTACTTCGCCATAAAGCCGACGATGATGCCGCCGATGACTGGCATCAGAATCACCCATAGGCCAAGTTGATTGTGACGTGCGCTGGTGAAGTCGGCGACAAAGCGATGAAAGAAAACAATATTTGTGAACAGGCCAATCAGCCTGTACAGCAAAAATGCAATCAGGCCCGCGAGCAAGCCAACTCCGGCGGCTAAAAGCGAAACCACCACCATGCGAAATTGCGCCGGTTCCGCAACGGTTACGTCCCCGACTTGTACGCCAGTTGCCCCAATCGTTGCGGGCGGGGAATGGGTGTTAGCTCCGAACATCTTTTAGCTCTCCTTTAACCGGGCGCTTATGTTTCCGCGCTGGTTGATCAGATTGAATCACCTGTTTCAATGCAGTCAGTAACGCCGGACCTTGTGTCCGAAGTTCAGATCTGTGATGGAGGGATAAATCACGCAAAACGCGATCACCCTTGGCGGTCAGGGTTAGCAAGACTTCTCTTCGATCAAAATCTCCACGGCGGCGGCGCACGTAGGCTCCCGCTGCAAGCCTGTTCACCAACTCAACCGCGCTGTGATGCTGAATCTGTAATCGCTTCGCCAGTTCGCCGATCACCGGCCGCACATCGTTTGGCAATCCCTTAAGGGCAAGCATCAACTGGTGCTGGCGCGGTTCAAGTCCGCGGCTTCGTGCCGCCTGCTCGCTGAAGTGAAGGAACCGCCGCACCTGATGGCGGAGTTCCGCCAGCGCCTGGTAATCAGCTAGAGTCGGTTGTCTTGTCATGCAGTGAATTAGGTCGTGCCGAGAGATTACAACATATATCGTATCACGATATATAATCCCACCAAGAAGAAACAGACTGACTACCATTTGTGATTCCTTTTCAATGAGGCGCCATCCTGCCTATAACAACGCCGTCGGTGTTATTCACAGGATGACACCGGGGTAGTGGACTTTCCCTAACTGAGCCGCAATCAAATTAGCTCTGTACTGGTCATTCACATGCCCAGCATTTAGAATCTTTAGTTCTTAATTTTGCCTACTGAACAAAAGAGGAAGCCTTTGATTTCACGCTATACCCGCCCCGAGATGGCCAAGATTTGGAGCGATGAAAATCGCTTTCGCACATGGCTCGCGGTTGAAATTGCCGCCACGCAAACCCTCGCCGAAGCCGGACTCGTTCCAAAGGCCGCCGCCAAGGTAATCAAAGAACGCGCGGACTTTAAGTTGAACCGCATTCACGAAATTGAGGCGGAAGTGCGTCATGACGTGATCGCGTTCACCACCGCGGTTGCGGAGATCGTCGGCCCTCACGCACGTTGGTTTCACTACGGGCTGACTTCGAATGATGTCGTGGATACTGCTCAAGCGCTTCTGATCAAAGAGGCCTCGGCAGCGATCGCCCGCGATCTGCAAGCGCTTGCGCTCGTGCTCAAGCGTCGCGCCTGGGAGTTCAAAGACACGCCCATGGTAGGCCGCACTCATGGAGTGCACGCCGAGCCCATTACTTTTGGATTCAAGCTGGCCAATTGGTATGCGGAAGTTCAACGTAATATAGTCCGGTTCGAGCGCGCAGCCGAGGATATGCGGGTGGGAAAGTTTTCCGGCGCCGTAGGAACCTTCGCGCATCTCAGCCCCGAACTGGAAGAAAAAATCTGCAAACGGCTGGGACTCGACGCCGCCCCGGTTTCATCTCAGGTCATCCAGCGCGATCGGCACGCCCACTATATGGCGACGCTGGCGGTGATCGCTTGCACCCTGGATAAAATCGCGGTTGAGATTCGTCATTTGCAGCGTACCGAAGTCCGTGAAGCGGAAGAATATTTCAGTGAAAAACAAAAAGGATCGTCGGCGATGCCGCATAAACGCAATCCGGTTACTTCCGAACAAATCAGCGGACTAGCCCGAGTAGTGCGATCGAACGCGCAGGCAGCCTTTGAAAATGTGGCTTTGTGGCACGAGCGCGACATATCGCACTCGTCGGTCGAGAGAGTGATCATTCCCGATTCCACCACGCTAGTGGATTACATGCTCAACAAGACGACGAACCTCATAGACACGATGTTCGTCTATCCAGAGCGAATGAAATTGAATCTTGAAAGCACCGGCGGCCTTGTTTTCAGCGGGCAACTTCTGCTGGACCTGGTTGAAAACGGATTGTCGCGCGAAGACGCTTACGCGCTAGTGCAATCGCACGCGATGAAGGCGTGGAAAGAAGGACTAAACCTGCGGGACCTAGTATTGAAAGACAAGAAAATCACCAGCCGGGTTCCGCGACGTCAAATCGAACGCGCTTTTGATCTAAAAAGGCAACTCAAGAACATTGACAAAATATTCGCGCGGGTTTTTAAAAAGAGTCGCGCGAAAAATCGGGCAGCCAAAAGTTCAGCGGTATAGAAAGAAATAGAACAGGAACCTTGTTCATGAATCGGGCGCCTTGCTGTGCATGATGCCTTGAGATCGGCGGGTGCCTTCTTGTTGGCTGACCTGGATGACTCTAAATATGCGGTCAGATATGCCGCTGCCGCAGCGATTTTGCATTGAGAAGATATATCCAGACGAAAAAAGGAAATAAGAAAGTAGGTTGTTCGGCGTCAGGCCTTTCTATGAAAGATTCCGTCAATTGACAATGCGCCAGCGCCCGCCAGCATCAGGCACAGATTCGCGGCGAGTAGAGTCAACGGAAGCTCGACGCCCGCCGGCACAAAAAAGCCATTTTTCGCGTGAACAAATACGATTGCCCCGGCCATATCAATTGCGAGCAACGCCGCTGCAACCCGCGTGCCCAACCCGACGATAAGCGCCAATCCACCGAAAAATTCAACCAGCGTTACCACGACCGCCGACACAGCCGCAAGCGGGATGCCCATGTGCCCAAACATTCCAGCAACTCCGTGAAAGCCAAATGTAAAAAGCTTCTGGCGTCCGTGCATCAGGAAAACAATACCAACAACCACGCGCAGTATGGTTATGCCGCAAGACCGCAGATTCGAAGTGTCCACTCAATCTCCTCTGACGCAGATTTAATCACGATACCGCTGGAAAGCCTCTCCGCTCACCTGGTATCGGCACCTTGGAAAAGGGCCTTGTTGCGTAGAACCTTGTTACAGCCGATTTATCAATGACGCCACATAGCCGGCCCCGAATCCATTGTCAATATTGACCACGCTAACATTCGAAGCGCACGAATTCATCATTCCAATTAGGGCCGCCAAGCCTTTAAAAGCCGCGCCGTATCCGATACTGGTGGGTACTGCAATAACCGGAACGCCAACCAACCCGCCGACCACACTGGGAAGCGCACCTTCCATTCCTGCGCACACAATTACGACTCTCGAGCGGGTCAATAAACTTCGATTAGCCAATAAACGATGAATACCCGCGACGCCCACGTCGTAGAGGGGCTCAGCCTTATTTCCCATGATCCGCGCCGTTATTACCGCTTCCTCAGCGACTGGAATATCGCTGGTTCCCGCGGAAAGCACAGCAATCAGCCCTTTGCCATAAATTGTTTCATCCCGCTGGAGGGTGATAGCGCGGGCTGATTTGTGATAGCGGGCGCCACGCACTTTTTTCTTCACCGCCGCAAACTGCTTTTCATCGGCCCGCGTGGCGAGGATGTTACCGCCATGCCCGGCCAGGCTGGTGAAGATTTGAGCAACCTGTGCCGCCGTCTTTCCCTGACCAAAGATCACTTCCGGCATTCCGGTCCGCAGCCTTCGATGGTGATCAACTTTGGCGAATCCCAGATCTTCGAATGGCAAGTGCCGCAACAGCTCGACCGCATCGTCCGGCGAAACGTCGCCATTGCGAATCTGCTGAAACAACTTCCGAAGTGATTTGGAGTTCACCGAGACCGCCGCATTTAGAGATAGCGGGATTCTACAGTACTCACCAGGAGAAGAATTCGTTCGAGGGTTGCGGAGCAGACGTGTGTCTTTTCGCTCAGTTACAGAGGCGGGTGAAGTCTTTTACTAAGTTGTGAGCAGAGTTCTCTGGCCTTCCCAGGTTCCTTGATGGAGAAAAGAAATAGCCGCTTAAGGTCTGGCCTGCTCAGTTCGCCACGAAGAAGCGCCCGAGACAAGCCAGCACCGAGCGGGTCGGAGGCGTGTTGGTCGCTGGATAGCTCATAGGCAAAAGGCGATCTCTCAGAAGAATTCGGGGGCAGTCCTTTAGGATGCGCTCTGCCCTGGCACAATATCTGGGAACCCAACCGCGTTAGCGCATCCTCAAGCATCTTTGAATGCAACCGATCTTCGAGGCTCAGCGATTTAGCACCATCAGAAGCCAAATCGAAACCCTGGCAAGCGTAATGTACGAATCGCGCAGCCTCTTCGGCGACAACTGGAATTCGGAATTCGCGGGCAATAAGAGTATTGAACCGGGGTAAGTAGAGACATCCCCGGTCCTCGAGTTGTTGGAAAATAATCTTCGTTTCCTTTTCACTTACATTCCATCGAGAAAGCAGTTTTCGTAGCTGGACCGTGGAGGGACCATAGACCTCAGGCAGGGAATCAATGAGAAATTTAGGCTGAGTTCCGTTATAAGCAGAATAACGATTGATATCCAGGAAGCGCAGTAGGCGATCAATCAGATCATAGATTGCAGGCGCAAAATCCAGTTCTTGATCTTGATCGCTTCGCCATCGGTTCAGGCAGCTCCGGTAACTCTCATATTTTTCCAGTGGCGTGGAATTGAAAACGCAAACCGTGTTTTTGTTTACCCGCACAGCTTGCACATCGTCTTTCTCTCGAGATGCGCGCCAGTACAATGCATCTACGTTTTGCAGAACGTTGATGACATTCTCTCGGGGCAAATTCTTCTCGACGAGAGCGGGTAGATGCGAGGGAGCCAGATGTGACTCGCCGATTAACGCAATGATGATTGCCTCCGGATGGCGTTCCCGAATCTCAGCGATCTTGTGTGCCGCGTGGCGGTCGCGAATGCCAATCTTTCGCAAGTCCTCCCGGGGCATGCAGTCCAGGCCAAAGACGGCATCTGCGTTCTTGCGTGCCGACATCAACAGTCCGTAAAACGGATCCCAATCGTATCCCCAATCCAAATCAAAACGAATGCGCTGCCGCAATTCCTGTTCGCAGATTTCCTCTCGCCACCATTCGTCCAGAACGTGCTGATCGCGCGAAAAAATGGTCTCCACCGCAAGCACGACCGGGCGATCTTTTTTCTGCGCGCAGTTTCTGACTAAATCTGCAACGTACTTCTGGCAAGCGGGCAACGCGTGGTAATCGCCCACTAAAATTAGGCTAGCGCAGGCTATTGTTGTTTCGAGATCTTCAGAATCCAAAGCCTTCTCGTAAGACTGGAAAGCTTGGGTATATTCCTGTAGATATTTCCGACGCCAGGTCTGGTCGTAGTCTCTAACCTCTGGCTCTACCGCCGCCAAAGCCCTGATCTGCGCTGCTGTCCAGCGTGATCGCGAAGTGGTGATAGTCGCCATTTATTTCTTCTGCGCCGCACTAAGCTTTGGAAACTGTCTCGCCCGTTTCTTGACTTCTTCTCCGCAGCGTCCCTATGCTCAAGAGTTCTCTATTTCGGCTACGGAGATCACTTGTCCACCGAACTTCCTGCCAATTTGACCGTCGCTACCACAGGCGCCAGCGGATCGCTTTTTTTGAGACACTTCTTGCTTGCGGCCGAGCGCGATAAACGAATTCAGAACGTAAATTTCATTGCCTCCGACAGTGCGCTGCGAGTCATGGCCGAAGAACTTAAATTGCGCGGCCGCGATAAGCTCGTCCCCCAACTTCTCGGAAAGGCTTCCCGCAAAATTCATCAGCAATCGAACGCCGACATTGCCGCAAACGTCGCCAGCGGTTCCTATCCGGCGGACGCGATGGTTGTGATCCCATGCAGTGTCGGCACTTTGGCCCGCATCGCCAATGGCATCGCGTCACGACTCATCGAGCGCGCCGCCGACGTGTGCCTCAAAGAAAAACGCCCTCTCATCCTCTGTATCCGCGAAACGCCGCTCAATAAAATCCATATCCGCAACATGTATCGCGCCGCGGATGCTGGCGCGACCGTCTTCCCTCTGATCCCAGCCTTTTACAACCACCCCGCCACCGCCGACGACATGGCCCGCGAATTCGCAAATCGCGTGCTCGCGCATATCGGCCTGCCCCAGCCAAACGCATATCGCTGGAAGGGCTAGTGGTAATCAAAAAGAGTGGTTACTTGCGGGGAGATCTAAGTGTAGGAGCGAGGAAGAGCCGCAATCCAGATTCCGAGCGGCCATGTACCGCCGTATTCCGACTGGGCGGCCGTCCCATGTCTCTCCATTCCGACTGGGTGGCCGTCCTTGTCTCTCCGGTGTTTGGAGAGACAGGCGAGGATTTTCGTCTTAGAGGCAGCAACTGAGGATTGACATCATGATGCCTAAGGAGATAGCATCATGATGTGCGAACTACTATCACCCTCGACGACGACGTCGCCCGGCTCTTAAACAAAGAAAGCCGGCGTTCCGGCGCTTCTTTCAAAGAAGTCGTCAACCACTTTCTTCGTCTCGGGTTGATGGCTTCAAAGCGTCCGGCGCGAAAGCCATTTGTTGTGGCGCCCCGAAAGTTGGGGCTGCCCGCGGGACTTAACTACGACAACGTTGAACTTCTGCTAGAGGCTATTGAAGGCCCATTGCACCGGTGATCGTTCTCGACGCGAACATTCTTCTTTACGCCTACGACACCGCTTCGCCTTTCCACGCCAAAGCCCGATCTTGGGTGGAACTCGTGTTCTCGGGAGTTGATGCCATTGGATTGCCCTGGCAAACTGTATCAGTATTCTTGCGGATTATGACCAATCCGACGCTGCCGGGGGAGCGCTTCTCTCTGGAGGAAGCCGCTCACGTTGTGGACCGATGGTTGGAGCAGCCGAACGTCCATTTGTTGAAGCCAGGCGATGGTCATTGGCCCCTTTTGCGGCAGATGATTGTTGAAGGACAGGCTTTGGGCCCGTTGGTCAGCGACGCGCAACTGGCCGCCCTAGCCATGGAATACGGCGGCGTGCTCTATACCGCGGACCGCGACTTCGCCCGCTTCCCCGGACTCCGCTGGACGAACCCGCTGATTTAGACGTTCTCCGCATGAATCACCGCAGAGGGCCTGAGTAATCCCATGAGAGGTCATCCTGAAGGTCCGGCGTTTTCACCAGCCGGTCGAGGGATCTGGCGCGGGGTGATAGGCCGGGATTTAGGGCAGCAACCCCTAGACCGACTCACAGATGCGCGGCAGGTCCCTCACTCAGCTGAAGACCACCGTGATGGGATGAGCGTTTTTGCCGAATAATACGAGCATCTAGATTTCCAGAATCACCGGCATGATCAGCGGGCGCTTCTGGGTCTGCTTGGAGATATATCGCTTTAGATCGGTACGGATTTTTTCTTTGATTACGCCGTAGTCGGCTTTTTCTTCCGCGCTGGACATATTCAGAGTTTGCATCACGATTTGCCGGGCCTCACCCATGAAGCCATCTTCGCCCGGAGAGAATCCGCGGGTTACGATCTCGGGAGAGCTCTCGACGCGTCCAGTGAGCTTGTTAATGGCGATAATCGGCAACACGATTCCGTCTTCGCTTAGATGGCGTCGGTCTTTTATTATTAAATCTTCCACAACGTCCGTGCGCGATCCGGAATCAATGCAGACGCGGCCGACATTGATGCGTCCAACTTTCCGCGCGCCCAGTTCGTCGAATTCGAGAATGTCTCCGCTTTCGATCAGCATTACCTTTCCTACCGAACCATGCATCGCGCCCGCCAATTCCGCGTGCAACTTGAGCTGCCGGTATTCGCCATGAATGGGGATAAAATATTTCGGCTTCACCAGATTGATAATCAGGCGCAATTCTTCCTGGCTGCCGTGTCCACTCACATGCACCGGAGGCGAAGAACCGTCGTCGTAAATTACGTGGGCTTCGCGCCGGAACAAGTGGTCAATCATGCGGTAGATCGCCTTCTCATTCCCGGGAATGATCCGCGATGAAAGCATCACCGTATCGCCCTTCTCGATCTTGGCGTGCTTATGATTGTCCACCGCCGCTCGCGATAACGCGGACATCGGCTCGCCCTGAGTTCCGGAAATCATCACGCAAACTTTTTCTGGGGGATAATTCTTCATGTCTCCCGGGTGGATCAATAGCCCTTCTGGAATTTCTATGTATCCCAAGTCTTCAGCGATTTCCGACGAACTGTTCATCGAGCGCCCGATGAAAGCGATCTTGCGCCCATGTTCGAACGCCATCTCGACCGCCAGCTTAAGCCGATGAATGGATGAAGAAAAACACGAGATAAACAGCCGCCGCTTGGTATGCGCAAACACTTCATCGAACTTGCGGCGTACCGCGCGTTCACTCGGCGTGTATCCCTTGCGCTCAACGTTCGTCGAATCCTGAAAGAGCGCCAGCACGCCTTCTTTCCCGTATTCCGCGAAAGAGTGCAGATCGAAGAGCCGATTGTCGGTCGGCGTAGGATCAACCTTGAAATCGCCGGTATGAATGATGACGCCCAACGGTGTGTGCACGGCCAGTGCCACACAATTCACCAAACTATGTGTGACCTGAATCGGATGAATGGTAAAAGGCCCGATCTTGAAACGTTCTCCGGGAGTTATTTCATTTAACACAGCATCGTCGAGCAGACCGTGTTCGTCCAACTTGTCTTCGACATAAGCCAGCGTGAATTCAGTGCCCCATACCGGAACATTCAGCTCGGAAAGAATCCACGGCAACGCACCAATGTGATCTTCGTGTCCGTGGGTGAGGACGATTCCCCGAACTCGCTCGCGGTTTTCGATCAGATACGAGATGTCGGGGACAACAATATCCACGCCGAGAAGCTCGGCCTCGGGGAACATCAGACCGGCATCAATAACAATGATGTCGTCGCCCCAGCGCACGGCCATGCAGTTCATGCCGAATTCGCCAAGGCCGCCTAGCGGTATGACGTGAAGCTTTCCAGTTGGCATCAGAAGAGAGAAGATTGATCGTAGCATAAGCGCATCGCGGCACTCGGGGGCGGCGAGGGAGAGTAGGATAGTCACTGTACATGTCTTTGTAGTTTGCCACGCTCAGCTTGGTTACTTACGCGGGGGAGACCGATTCGCATCAAATTGACAGACTATGATTGAGCAGATTCGCAAATCCTGGGTGCGGCGAAAGGCTGAGAGCGCCCTTCAGCGCGGCTTTCAGCGCGCTTACGAGACGGTCAAAGTTAATCCCTCGAAATTTCTCCAGCAGTTGCAGACCGTATACGGAGTTCCGGTCAACAGTTATCAGGGACTTTACTCAGTCGAGATCCATGCTCTTGACGACGTGGCTGAACGCGTCATTCGCGGCGGAATGAAGGTGGCCGCCGCGGAAGGTGCAGGTCTCGGCCTGGGCGGAATAATAACTATTGTCCCCGACCTGAGTTTTCTCGCAGGAATTACTCTACGGATGATTCAAAAGCTCAGCCTCGTCTATGGCTTCGAATACAGCAATGACGAAGAAATCGCGGAGCTTTGGATTGCGGCCGCCAGCGCCGCCGGAGTGGACATCAGCCGCGATTTGCTCGAAAAGGAAGTCATAAACAAATTCGTTCCACGTGTGATTCAGCGCATTGCCGCCCAAGCCAGCAAAGAAGTCGTCGAAAAATGGGCAGGCCGCCTCGTCCCCCTCGCGAGTTCGATCATCGGAGCCGGACTGAACTACTATTTTGTACGCGCCTGGGGAGAACGTGCCCGCAGGCATTTCCGCGAGCGCCATCTGAAAGCGCGTACTCGTCTCTCTGCCGCGCAAGCCAAAGTGATTCAACTTCCAGCCGCAAGTTCTTTGTAAATCAAAAAACAATTGTCATGTTGAGCGAACTTGAGCTTCCGTTCGCGGAAGCTCAAAGAGTCGAAACATCTCTACAAACAGTAACTTTCCTTCGCGAAAGTCCTCATATCTGTTCGCTCATGTAACATTCTTATAAATGCCAACTTTCACATGTTCCGCAATTCTCTTTGATCTCGACGGCGTTCTCGTGGATTCCACTCCGTCAGTTACCCGCCAATGGTCTTTGTGGGCAAAAGAAAATCACATTGACCCGAAAAAAGCCGTTGAAATTGCTCATGGACGCCGCACCATCGAAAGCGTCCGGCTGCTAGCTCCGCATCTCGACGCCGAGGCCGAGACAAAGAAAATTGAGCAGCGCGAAGTGGACGACAACGAGGGCGTGATAGTTATGCGCGGCGCGGCAAAGTTACTTGAGTCCCTCCCCTCGGAAAGGTGGTGCGTGGTTACCTCTGGAACATTGCGTTTAGCGAAGTCTCGTCTCAAAGTTGGAAATCTCCCCGTACCGAAAGTATTGATTTCCGCCGACGATGTCGTAAACGGCAAGCCGAATCCCGAGCCTTATCTAAAGGGAGCAGAACGACTAAAGATGAATCCCGCAGAATGTCTTGTGATCGAAGACGCTCCCGCAGGAATTGCCGCTGCCCACGCCGCTGGAATGAAAGTAGTGGCTCTGACGACGACTTACCCAGCATCCGCCTTAAAAGAAGCCGACGCCATCGTCCCCGAACTCGCGGAAGTCATTGTGCATGTTTCAAAAGAAACCCTGACCGTAACCGTCGCTGGTTAATCGGCCCCAATGTAATGAAATGGGCGGTCCGATTGGTCGGTTCGAACGCAGCAAACAAGTAGTAAGTTACCTGGGACTGAATCCGCAGCAATACAGTTCGGGAGGACGGCAGCGGCTGGGAAAGAACTTCATGAAAATTACCGGGGCAGGCGTTTCACAATCAGATTACAGAACAAATCGGGTCCCAGGATTACTTCCGGTTTGCCGACGATTCGGGATGTATCGTCCCATCTATGCCCACAAGAGCGTTTATCGGGACTGAAGTGCCAGGTTCAGGATAGGTTCTGTTTTGCTTGAGCCAAGGATGTGGGCTTCTCGCCCGGGGTCGGACCTTTCTGTCGAGCTGCAGCAAGGGGCCGCCTGCTGATGCCAGCTGCGAATTGTTCGACCCGGTCTGCGGCGGCTTTGGCACCGGCGTATTGTCGCATCGATTCTGATACTCGCTTCGCTGAGTGACGGTAGGCCTCATCTTTCAATACGCGGTTAACGGCAGCTCCGAACTCGACTGCATCAATCGTCTTCTCTCCATCCACTCCGGTCACAGGCATCACAATCTCACCCGCGCCTAACGCCACAAGGCGGCGTGCGTTACTTTCGCGTTCTGTGATGGTCGGTACGATCACCGCCGGAGTGCCAACCTGCAATCCTGTCATCACCGAACTGTGACCGCCATGATGCACCATCAGATCGCAACGCTCAGCCATGGCAAGGCCAGGCAGATAGGCGGCGTGAGTAAAGTTTTGCGGCAACACCCCAACTTCGTCCGGTACTTCCTGATACCCAGTGGTCAGCACAACATGCACTGGCATCTCACCAAGGGCTTCGATGGCTGCTCGAATCACCACGATGGAATCGATCGGCGTCGGAGCATTAGCGTATCTGGGGTTGCCGGAATAGACCCAGATCACGGGTTTGTCGCGACGCAGTGCATCGACCCACTCGGGCAGCCGGGCTTCTTGCCGTTGCCAGACAATTGGTCCGACGTATTGGATTTTGGCGTTGGCCGGTAGCGGATCCGTTTCCGGCGTACCGACGATCAGAGAAAGATTTCCCGCAAAGAGATCAGCGCAACGCTCAACGGGTGCGATTCCGTATTCCGCTGCAACCTTGTTGATCACTGCGGCTGCGCTGGGCAATCCAGATGGGCGGTCTTTCTTCCACCAAAGAAATCCATCACTGGCTGGATGAATATTGCCCTGAAGCACGGTTACTAGGGGCACGGCAAGGGCGTGTGCGGCGAGGCAGGTAAGAAGGCCGAACGAATCGACGACAACATCGGGACCGTAGTCGCGGATCACGTCCATATAGACCGCGGTTTCGCCGCGTGTGGATTCCTCGTCGAGACACAGAGCGGCAAAGAACTCCTCCACATCCCAGGCGGACCCAAGCTGAGCCAAATCCATCACCGGAGCCGGCATAGGCCGCGAGGGCATGGGGAGGTTTTGCAATCCCGCCTCAGCGATCAGCTTTGAAGGGGCTGGTTGGGGGTTGAAGACCGCCACTTGATGGCCGCGATCGGCGAGCGCTCGAGCAATGGGCACGAGACGAGTTGGCAAGCCGAGATCGTTCGCAGGCAACATCGTAAAAAGGAATTTGGCCATCGGTCCTCCGGGTCCGCCATTTTCCCACATTTTCGATTCGGCGAAAATAGAGAATGCAGGGTTTCAATGACGATGCCCAGGATCGTCATGAGCAGAACCTGGCAACGATTTGCGTCTTCATAATTATCACCCTAAGCGCGAATCTTGCGGTCATCGCTCCCGACGTTCCCCTATAATGCTTGCCAAATGTCTATCCTTCCTGGTCAAAAGATTGGGCCGTATCAAGCCATCTCGCAGTTGGGTGCTGGCGGCATGGGAGAAGTTTATCGCGCCCGCGATTCGCGTTTAGGACGCGATGTCGCCATCAAAGTTTTGCCTGCGTCTTTCTCCAGCGATCCTGATCGCCTGCAACGCTTTGCTCAGGAAGCTCGCGCCGCCGCCGCTCTCAGCCATCCCAATATCATGGCTATTTTCGACATTGGCGACAATCAGGGATCGCCATACGTCGTTTCTGAACTTCTCGAAGGAGAAACTCTCCGCGAACGGTTGCGCATCGGCGCGTTATCCATTCGTAAGACGATTGACTACGCTCTGCAAATCGCAAAAGGATTGGCGGCGGCGCACGAAAAAGGCATCGTTCATCGCGATTTGAAGCCTGACAATCTTTTCGTCACAGACGATGGCCGCGTGAAGATTCTCGACTTCGGACTCGCCAAGCTCACGCTTCCCCGGGAAGCCCGCAGCTCCAGCGACGCACCGACGATGCAAGTTGCCACGAGTGCGGGCCTAGTGATGGGCACCGCGGGCTATATGTCCCCCGAGCAAGTTCGCGGGCAAGCCGCTGATGCTCGTTCTGATCTTTTTGCGTTTGGCGCGATTCTCTACGAAATGCTCACCGGCAAGCGAGCCTTTCATGGCGACACGCCGGCCGATACTATGAGCGCCATCCTGAAAGATGAGCCGCCAGAGCTTTCTGAGACCGCGCACAACGTCCCGCCCGCGCTCGAGCGCATCATCCATCACTGCCTGGAGAAAAATCCTGCTGCTAGATTCCAATCTGCTAGTGACGTGGCATTCAATCTCGGCGCTCTTACGGAGACCTCTTCCGCCTCGGCAAGTAAGAGCGGGGCACAGGCAATCCCTGCTCCCGCTAAACGCAGTTGGCTGCTTCCCGCGCTCATCGCCGTAGTTCTCGCGGCCTCGTATGTTGCGGTTTATTTTGCTGCAAGGCGGTCTTCCGCTCCGGCGCTTAATTTTCACCGTCTGACTTACCGGCGAGGAACCATTGAGAACGCACGGTTTTCTCCCGACGGACAGAATATTGTTTACGGCGGTGCCCTTGAAGGGAAGCCGTCCGAGCTTTTCACCACGCGCTTCGATAGCACCGATTCACGCGCCCTGGGTCTTCAGAAAACCGATGTGCTGGCAATTTCCAGCAATGGAGAACTGGCTGTCCTCCTGAACGCGCATGCGCGCGCGCTTGCCGAAACCGGCACGCTCGCGAGGCTTCCTCTCGCGGGAGGCGCGCCACGGGAGGTTCTGGACAAGGTCGGAAGCGCCGACTGGACGCCTGATGGCTCCGATCTTGCTGTCGCACACGGCGATAATGGCGTTCTGGAATTTCCCGTGGGCAGAGTGATTTATCAGCCTCAAGGCTGGATCAGCCATGTACGTTTCTCTCCTCACGGCGATCTGCTGGCATTCGCGGATCACGTCATATCCGGAGATGACGGCCGCGTCGTCGTCACCGATCGCGACGGGAAACGCAAGACGGCATCGAGCTTTTACACCACAGTGGAAGGTCTCGCATGGTCCCCAGACGGAAAGGAGGTTTGGTTCACAGCTTCACCGGGCGGCTCGGCGCGCGCGATTTACGCTTTGAGTTTGTCAGGCAAAGAGCGTCTCATATTGCGTGTCCCAGCGGCACTCACTCTGCAAGATGTCGCCCGCAACGGCCGCGTGCTCCTTACCGAAGACAACATGCAAATGGGTTTGATGGCCTTGGCGCCCGGAGAAACGGCCGAAAAGGATCTTTCATGGTTCGACTGGTCGCTTGTAAGCGATCTTTCCCCGGACGGCAAGACCTTAGTCTTTTCGGAGACCGGAGAGGCCGTAGGTACTGACTATGGGATCTATCTTCGAAAAACGGATGGATCGCCTGCGATCCGGCTTGGAAGTGGAGGCGGCGCTGCATTGTCGCCCGACGGAAATTGGGTCGCGGTTGTGGACCATTCGTCGCCGGCACAGCTCGTGCTCCTTCCAACCGGCGCTGGCCAGCCACACCGGTTGACGAATGACCAGCTCGAACATTTCGGGGTTCGCTGGATACCGGATGGTTCCGGGCTGATATTCGTTGCGTCTGAGCCAAACCATCCCGGACGAACCTACTGGATGGATTTGAATGGAAAAAGCCGTTCCATTACGCCCGAGGGCACGCTTGGACAAGCGGTGACCGCCGACAGCAAGTATCTGTTCGCAACAGACCGCCAACATAAGCATTGGCTGTATCCACTCACAGGTGGTGATCCAAAACCGTTTCCGTCGGTACTTCATGACGAAGACTCTGTTATCCGATTTGATCCGGACGGCAAGAGTGTGCTTGTTAGCCAGCACGGAATCCCCACGACGATCTCGCGGGTTTTTCTCGATGACGGCCGACGGGAACAGATTCGGCAGATTGCCCCCGCAGATTTGGCTGGCGTGGAGGACATTTATCATCCAATCCTCAGCGCCGATACAAAATCCTATGCCTACTCCTACTATCGTGTTCTTTCGGAACTTTGGGTGATCGAAGGCCTCAAATAAGCGTTGAGCGGCTCCATCCGTCGCTGCGATAGACGCCGAAATCCTCATCGCCGCATCATCGCGAGCAAAATTGGGAGCGAAATCTCGAATTTTTGTGGACGCGGATCTCATGGATAACCGATTAGTCAATGTGAACGTCAGTGGAAAATTCATTCATGTTTCGTGACAACCCACTAGGATTTCCATGAGAGTCGGCTCTATTGCCGAAAGAAATGGTCCACGCACAAATATTAAAATTTTTCAATACTGCCACCGTGCCATTGTCATCTCTGCTACTTTACTCGGGCCGAGCTACCCGCTAGGATTCGGTTCGCTCGCCACGCACTTCAGCAAAACAATTTTCGTTGCACGAGTTCTTGCAGAGCTGAAAAGAAAACATTCAATGAAACCTAAGAAAACAATTCTTTGTGCTGACGGCAATGAACAATCGCTCTCTGTCCGCAAAGTCATGCTGGAAACTCGCGGCTACCGCGTGCTCTCGTATTCAAGCACGGATAAAGCTCTGCAACGCTTCAAGGAAGGAGGGATTGATCTCGTGCTGGCAGACTTGATCATGCCCGGCTTCGATGGCAGCAGTTTAGTGGAGCAGATCAAAAGTCTCTCCCCGGAGACCCCCGCGATTCTGCTTTCCTCCAAAGTCAGGAGTTACGATCATCAAACTCCCGCCGATGTTTTTCTCTCCAAAGGCATGTACGGCCCGGCCGAATTGCTCGATCGCATTCGCCTTCTGTTGGTGCGCAAGCGCGGGCCCAAGCGCGCGCATCCAGCGTCTCTTTCGAATAACGCATCTACCGCCGCGTGAACCTCCTTGAAGTAAAACGGAGGCTGGCTCCGCGGCCCGGTTGCATTCCTTCGTGTAAGATAAATTTTCCATTGTTGCCCGCGATTGGATGATCGCGGGTTTCCTGGCCGTCAATGTCTGCATTTATCGAAGCCGTAGAACTCCGCAAGACATACCATGTGGGCAAGATTGAAGTTCCCGCGCTGCGAGGCGTCTCGTTCGCCGTACAGAAGGGAGAATTTGTAAGCGTGGTTGGCCCGTCAGGCAGCGGCAAATCCACGCTTTTTTATCTGCTCGGCGGGCTGACGCGCGCCGATTCCGGCCACGTGATCGTTGACGGTGCCGATTTTGCAAAGCTTTCCGATGCGGAAAGAACCCGAATGCGAAAGCGGAAAATAGGTTTCGTTTTCCAGAAATTTAATCTTCTTCCAACGCTCGATGCCCGCACCAACATTGAAATGGCGCGAGAGATTGCAGGCACGAACGGTGATAAAGACAATGCCTACCTGAATAAGATTATCGGCCTGCTGGGGCTGGAAAAGCGCCTTCCCCACCGGCCATCGGAACTTTCTGGCGGCGAACAGCAGCGCGTTGCGTTAGCCAGAGCCCTGGTTAATAGGCCCGCAATCGTTCTCGCGGATGAACCCACCGGAAATCTCGATTCGAAAAACTCGGATATCGTGCTGAACATGCTTCGACATTCCAACCGCGAACTGGGACAGACCGTCCTGATGATCACGCATAATCCCGAAGCCGCAAGCTATGGTGACCGAACCATTCACATGCGGGACGGGCAGATCGCGGAGTGAGTTAAGAATAAATAACATAGGTGTTCTTTTGAATCCGGCAAACGAATCCAGAATTTCTCGCGCCTTGAGGGAGGTCATTGAGTCTGACAGTCAAGCAGCTAGGCAAAATCTCTACAGCGCCCTAACGCACCAGCGTCTTATTGTTCCTCTCGCCGGAGATCCTAATGATATCGAAACCGACGCATGGGGGCGACTTAAGCGGAAGGTATATCTAAACTTCTTTCGCTCCCATGAATCTGACGGACGCGATGTCCTTGCGGTATTCACTAACTTCGACCGTATGAAAAAGTGGAATCCGGAAGTGCCTACATGGATCGCGGTGGATACTCCCTCGATTTGCCGTATGGCAATCGAGTCGGGGCTATGCGCGTTGCGAATCAATCCAGGAAGTAATCTCGTTGAGTTAAACCTCGCAGAGATGAATGCGCTAGCCGAGTTAGACGCAGGCGGCCAGCTAACCTAAGCCAAAGCGCAACGATTCTTTGGTGCCATTGCCTGCCTTTGGCTCGCTGTTTATAATCGCTCCTACCGAGCGGGAGTAGCTCAGTGGTAGAGCGCGACCTTGCCAAGGTCGATGTCGCGGGTTCGACCCCCGTCTCCCGCTCCAATTTCTTGCATTGATGATACTTAGCCTAGATTGTTGTGGGCTTCAAACGGATTGCGTTGAAGCCGGTTTATAGGGCGCGGTACCCAAGTGGTAAGGGAGAGGTCTGCAAAACCTTTATGCGTGAGTTCGATTCTCACCCGCGCCTCCAACTTTGATCGCTACAAACCCCAGAGAGTGGCTAACGAGGTCGCGGCTACCGACAAAGCTCGAGTTCTGGGGTCGGCTCGATTCCTCCCGTGGCTGCGTTGCACTATTGGCATGTGACGTGTGACAGTTTTTGGATCGTCTTCGTGCAATTCCTCCAGTGCCGCTTCAAAGTTGTGTTTTAGCTCCCCTTGCAGCTTTGGGGGCGATATCGTCATCTGTCTATTCATAGTTCATCCTCGTGAACTTGACCATTACAAGCCACAACGCAGATTTGGACAATACGATTGAATTTCGATAAATAAGGCTAGTCGGCCCTATCGTTTTGCGGGTTTCTCTTTCAAAGATAAGATTCCATACAGTAGCGGCCCTATGAAGTAGTTCGCGTAGGCCATCCCCCTGCGTTGCGGCAGAGCCCGAAACCGTCCCCTGCTAAAATGCTGTCTACCCATGTTTGAGAATCTTTCAGAAAAACTACAGCGTGCATTCAAGACTCTGCGTGGTCAGGCTGTCCTCAACGAGGAAAACATTCAAGAGGCGCTGCGCGAGATTCGCCTCGCTTTGCTCGAAGCCGACGTCAATTTCAAAGTCGTAAAGCAGCTCATTGATCGCATCCAGGAGAAAGCTGTCGGCCAACAAGTTGCGACATCACTCTCGCCGGGCGAGCAGGTTATCAAGATTGTCCGCGATGAACTGATCGAAACCCTCGGCCGGGACACGGCTCGAATCAAGTTCGCTTCCCAGCCTCCTACCGTCGTTCTCATGGCTGGTCTTCAGGGATCAGGTAAGACCACAACGTCGGGCAAGTTGGCGAACTGGTTTAAAAATGGCGGCCATCGGCCCTTGCTCGTTTCAGTTGACGTGTATCGTCCTGCGGCTCGCGAGCAGCTCAAAGTTGTGGCTCAGGCCATCAAAGCGAACATCTACGAAGGCGAGGTCGGAGAAGCCAACACCGCAACCGTCGAACGCCTGGCCAAAGAAGCCCGAAAGGAAGCCATCAATACCGGTTCCGATGTTCTCATCGTGGACACTGCCGGACGCCTTCACATAGACGACCAGCTTATGGACGAAATGCAATCGCTCAAGCGATTGCTCAATCCGCAGGAAATCTTATTCGTCGCCGACGCCATGACCGGGCAGGATGCGGTGCGCTCCGCCGAAGAGTTTCACAAGAAGCTTTCGCTTACCGGCGTGGTGCTCACGAAAATGGACGGCGACGCTCGTGGCGGTGCGGCGCTTTCCATCCGGCAGGTCACCGGTCAGCCCATCAAGTTCATTGGCGTTGGCGAAAAATACGACGCGCTCGAGCCTTTTCATCCCGACCGCATCGTGTCTCGCATTCTCGGGATGGGTGACATTCTCTCCCTGATCGAAAAAGCTGAGCAGCATGTTGACAAGAAAAAGGCTCAGGATATGGCGAGCCGGGCTCTCGCGGGGGATGGATTTTCGCTCGAGGATTTTCGCGATCAATTACTGCAAGTCAAGAAGATGGGATCCATACAGAGTCTGATGGGCATGTTGCCGAGCGTCGGCCCGTTTGCGGGGCTACAAAAGGCCGCCGACAAAGTTGATGAAAAGCAGATCGGCCGCGTGGAAGCCATTATTAACTCAATGACAACTCACGAGCGTCTGCATCACGAGGTGATGAACGGAAGCCGCCGCAAGCGCATCGCACGAGGCTCCGGCACCAGCGTTCAGGAAGTAAATAATCTGTTGCGCCAGTACGCCCAAATGCGAAAAATGTTCAAGCAAATGGGGAAGGCCAGCTTCGCGCGAAAGTTTGCTGGGATGAAATTTCCCGGAATGTAAGCTTCGGCTTCATTGTTATCTGATTAGAGATGAGTGACCATCCCCGCTGGCAAACCAGGATGCAAATGCGCATAATTGACGAACCATGATCGGACGAGCATGACGAGGCGGGCACGCGCAGTTGCAACTCCTCATGTGGTGAATATCGCAGACCTTCGCCGGCTTGCGCGGAACCGGCTGCCTCCGGTTGTGTTCGATTATTTGGACGGGGGAGCCGAGCATGAAATCACGCTGCGCGCCAACCTCTCGGCTTTTGATTCCGTCATATTCCGTCCACGCCACGCCGTTCCGCTACCGGCGCACTGTGACTTGAAATGCCGTGTGCTGGGCTTGGATCTATCTTTTCCAGCGCTTCTTGCCCCGGTCGGGTACAGCCGTCTCATGCATCCCCATGGCGAAATGGGCGCCGCAAAAGAGGCTGGCGACGCTGGCACCGCATATATTCTTTCGACAATTTCCGGGCACTCTCTGGAGGGCGTCAAAGCCGCGACTTCCGGACCCGCGTGGTATCAACTTTACCTTTTGGGCGGACGCAAAGCCGCTGAAGCAACGATCGAGCGGGCACGGATCGCCGGCTTCTCCGCTCTGGTGGTCACTATTGATACGCCGGTGGCAGGCATGCGAGAGCGTGACTTCCGCAACGGCATGAGCGAACTGATGAGCGGCAGTCTTTGGTCCAAGATTCCATTCTTACTGCAATTATTCTCGCACCCTGAATGGCTGACGAATTTTCTGCTCGACGGCGGCGTTCCAAAGCTTCCCAATGTTGTTATTCCAGGACAAGGGCCAATGCCCCTCATTGACGTGGCTGCCGCCTTGGCCCGCGCCGCGGTCACTTGGGAAGATCTGCGTTGGATGCGCGAGATTTGGCCCGGTCCCATTGTCGTAAAAGGAGTTCTCACCGGCGACGATGCCCTAAAAGCTGTTGATCACGGGGCTGCCGCCATTGTGGTTTCGAATCACGGTGGCAGGCAACTTGACGGGGTTTCTGCGACCCTCACCGCATTGCCAGAAATCTTGAATGCCGTGGGCAGTAAAACTGAAGTCCTCCTCGACGGCGGTATTCGACGCGGCAGCGACATCGTCAAGGCGCTCTGTCTTGGGGCTCGTGGTGTGCTGATCGGCAGAGCATATGCGTACGGGCTCGCCGCTGCCGGGCGAGAGGGTGTCTCAAGAGCACTGCAAATATTGCGGGCTGACGTCGAACGCACTCTCAAGCTGCTGGGATGCCCGTCAATAGCGGCGCTTGATGCTTCTTATGTAGAGATGCCCTCTTGCCGCTCGTGGGATGCGCCCGTCGGCATTTCACTCCCAATTGAATGATTCAGGGGCCCCCACCCGACTAGCATGCCGAGGCGGTTCTGAAACTAAATCCCCCCTTCTACCATCTAACTATCAACAGGTTATTGGGATTCCGGGACGCCATTTCTTTCGTGTATAATTTAAGGTTTGCGCTGATGAGCAGCTCACCGTCTCCCGTTCCCATCGTCTTATAAACAATTTTCCACGTCCTCCGCGAGGACGATGAGGTCATTCTTCTTTGGCTCTTGACGACAAGTACGATGAACTTAAAAAGCTGATTGATACAGGTAAAGAGAAGGGATATCTGACCTATGATCAGGTCAACGACCTTATCCCGCACGACGTGCATTCTCCCGAGGACCTGGACGATCTGCTTACCACCATTGGTACGCAAGGAATTGACGTGCTGGAGGGGCCGAAGCTCCCCTCGTCGGCACTCGATAAAAAATTCGATGATGAAGAAGTCGGGGAAGACGTCGAACTCGACCTGACCCCTGGCGCTCTGGAAAAAACCAACGATCCCGTCAGAATGTATTTGCGGGAAATGGGCACTGTCCCGCTGCTCACTCGCGAGGGCGAAGTTGAAATCGCCAAGCGAATCGAGCGGGGGCAATTGCGCGTGCTGAAATCTTTGTCGCGTTCTCCGATAGTCATCAACGAATTGCTGGCAATGGGCGAGGACCTCAAAAAGGGCGTCCGTTCCATCAAGGAAGTGGTGACGTTCGATGAAGAAGAAATCACCGACGAGATTCTGCAGAACCGCCTGACCGAATTCACCGGAAAGATTGATGACCTGGCGAAGGCCTACAAGAAGGCAAGTCAGGTTCTGGAAAAGTTCGCAACCGTCTCTCAGAAAAAACGCCCCAAGGATTATCGGCGTTATCGTCTGGGTTCGGCTCGGGCGATTGTGAAGGTTTCACTTTGCGTTCGGAAGTTGGGTTTCACTAACAACGAACGCAAGCGGTTGATTGAGCGCGTCAACAAGACCGTGGACACCATGCGGTCGCTCGACCGCCAGGCGCTGAACCTTGAAAAAAAAGCCGAGGCGACGCGCAGTGAAGATCAGCGCAAGGAATATAAGCGGCAGTCGCGCGCGATTCAAGGCGAGCGCGAAAAGCTAGAACTCGAAGCGGGCGTGTCATTCCAGGAACTCAAGCGCACACAGCGCGAGATTATCCAGGGGGACATGGACGCCGAGCAGGCGAAGCGGGAGCTGATTGAAGCTAACCTGCGGCTGGTTGTTTCGATTGCCAAGAAATATACCAACCGCGGATTGCAGTTCCTTGACCTGATTCAAGAAGGCAACATCGGCCTGATGAAGGCGGTGGACAAGTTCGAATACCGTCGCGGCTATAAGTTTTCGACCTACGCCACGTGGTGGATTCGGCAGGCAATTACTCGTGCAATTGCTGATCAGGCGCGCACGATTCGTATCCCGGTGCACATGATTGAGACGATCAATAAGCTGATCCGCACGTCGCGGCAGCTAGTGCAGGAACTGGGTCGCGAACCTACCTCGGAAGAAATTGCAAAGCGCATGGACATTCCGGTGGCGAAAGTCCGGAAAGTCTTGAAGATTGCTCAGGAGCCCATTTCTCTCGAAACTCCAATCGGCGAAGAGGAAGATTCGCATCTCGGCGACTTCATCGAAGACCGCGCTGTCGTTTCACCTGCGGAAGCGGTAATCAACGTTAACCTGAAAGACCAAACTTCGCACGTGTTGCGCACCTTGACTCCGCGCGAAGAAAAGGTCATTAAGATGCGCTTCGGCCTGGAAGATGGCAGCGAGCACACTTTAGAGGAAGTCGGACAATCGTTCGCGGTAACGCGTGAACGCATCAGGCAGATCGAAGCTAAAGCGCTGCGGAAGCTGCGGCATCCGTCGAGATCGCGTAAGTTGCGGGCTTTCCTGGACGGTGTGAGGGATTAAGCTTTTCACCACAGAGACAACTGAGTCACTGAGAAAGAAGTGATGGGAAAGCACGGCTTCGGTCGTGCCTTTTCTTTTGCTTTCGTTTCCGAAATTGAGACTGAATTCCGAAATATATTCCGGTTTTCGCCAATCCATGGATGCTGATCCATACAATCCATTTCGCAGACGGATGCCTGGGGGGCTTGCCAGTGGGTACTGGCCTCCGCCTGCGAAGCGGTCAAGTGGCCTTCAGCCAGTAGGGTTTCGAGTCCCTGCCCTCGGTAGTCACTCGATATGGCTAATGTAGCTGACAATGCCGCTGTAGGAATTATCCTTGAATCGCTTCGCAGATGCTTGCCAGTACTAAAACTAAGCCCCGATTTCTTCGGGGCTTTCGTCTTATCCGCGGAGTCACCGACCGTTTGACCCTCCTCTTCACGTCCAATAAACTCAGAGTTTCACGAAACTTCAGGCTTCGAAACTATGGCAGATACCATTCATGTGAAGCTCCCGGATGGGAGCGTTAAGGAAGTTCCTGCGGGAACGACTGCGCTCGATATTGCGAAATCCATCAGTCCGCGGCTGGCGGACGCGGCTCTGGCGGCGAAGACCAACGGAGATCTGATTGATCTTGCGCGGCCGCTCGAACAAGATACCGAGCTTCGCATTCTGACTGAGAAAGACCCCGAAGCTCTCGAAGTCTATCGTCATTCTTCGGCGCATCTTCTTGCGGCTGCGGTGCTGGAGCTTTTTCCGGAGACCAAGCTTGGGCACGGACCTGCGACGGAGAGTGGGTTTTTTTACGATTTCTATCGTCCCACGCCATTTACTCCCGACGATCTGGAAAAGATCGAGAAGAAGATGCAGGAATTGGTGCAGCAGAATATTCCTTATGCGCGCGAGTTTCTGCCTCGCGAGCAGGGATTGGAAGAGTTCAAAAAAGAAGGCGACTTCATGAAGTGTCATTTCATCGAGCAGTTCACCAAGCCCGATGAAAAGATTTCGATCTACCGCACCGGCAAGTTCACGGATTTCTGCCGCGGCCCGCATTTGCCGTCCACTGGAAAAATAAAAGCGTTCAAGCTGCTGAATATTGCCGGCGCGTACTGGTTGGGTGACGAGAAGAATCCGCAGCTACAGCGGATCTACGGCACGTCATTTTTCTCGAAAAAAGACCTTGAAGATCATCTGCACAGAATTGAAGAAGCCAAAAAGCGCGACCATCGCTTGATCGGGCAGCAGCTTGATTTGTTTTCGATTCAGGAACTGGCCGGGCCGGGATTGATTTTCTGGCATCCCAAGGGCGGAATCATCCGCAAGGAAATGGAAGATTGGATGCGCGCCGAATACATCAAGCGCGGGTATTCGCTGGTTTATACGCCGCATGTGGCGCGGCGTCAGTTGTGGCAAACGTCCGGGCATGAAGGCTACTACGCCGACAACATGTTCGACGTCATGGAGCTTGATGATGCGGAATACCGGCTCAAGCCGATGAATTGTCCGTTTCATATTTTGATTTACAAAGATTCGCTGAAGTCGTATCGCGATTTGCCGGTGCGGCTCGGGGAATTGGGGACCGTGTATCGCTACGAACGTTCAGGAGTGATGCATGGGTTATTGCGCGTTCGGGGATTTACTCAGGACGATGCGCATATTTTCTGCACTCCCGATCAGATCGAAACGGAAATCGAAGCTTGCCTGGATTTTGCTTTGGATGTGTTGAAGGATTTTGGCTTCGACAAATTTCAGACTGAGCTTTCGACGTGGAATCCGGAAGACCGCAAGAATTTTGTGGGTAGCGAAGATCAGTGGAATATGGCGACGCGGTCGTTGGAAACTGTCTGAAGAAGCGGAACATCGAATACAAAACGATCCCCGGCGAAGCTGCTTTTTACGGGCCGAAGATTGATATCAAGCTGGTGGATGCAATTGGGCGTCTGTGGCAGCTTTCAACCGTGCAGTTCGATTTCAATTTGCCGCAACGATTCGCCCTGGAATATGTCGCGGAAGATGGATCGCGCAAACAGCCGCTGATGGTGCATCGAGCGCTGTACGGATCGGTCGAGCGATTCTTCGGAGTGCTGATCGAACATTACGCGGGCGCGTTTCCGGTATGGCTGTCGCCGGTGCAGGTGGTGATGATTCCGATTGCGGAGCGCCATGTCGAGTACGCTCAGAAAGTCGCGACACAATTGAAAGAGCTGCTGGGCGTGCGAGTCGAAGTGGATGCGCGCAATGAAAAGATGAATGCGAAGATTCGCGAGCATGCGATGCAGAAAGTCCCGTTTCTTTTGGTTGTCGGCGACAAAGAAGTGGAATCGGGGCGAGTGAACGTGCGGACGCGGGGGAAAGAGAAAACGGAGGATGTGGGGGCGGAGGAGTTTCTAGAGAGGGTACGGACGCTGATTGAGAAAAAACGTCCTGGCTTGTGACGCAAAATCTTGACGCACGTTTTGACAGCACCTCCCGTTTCCAATTCAGTTTCTTGGCAGCTGAAAGGAACTTGCATTCGCGGGCTTCGCGCCGTCGCCAAACTTCACATCCATATAAGCGTAGGTCTGTAGAACATCACTCAGAAGGGGAATCGCATCCTTCAGTCCCTTTATTGACTTTGAACTTACGACCACGAGCGATATGATTTTCTGTTCATCGATATAGGCAATGGCTTCTGACGAACCATTATTCACTCCATAGAAATATCTTAGCTTCGCGGCTCGCTTATTCTTGAGCGGTATGTCGTCCGCCTCATCAAATGTCATTTCTGGATTGTGCTCGCGAAAATCAGCCAGGTCGTGATCCATGAATTCTTTCAGCGTCTTCTGGCCCGTACCCTTCGTAGCGATATTGGGGTACAGCACGGTTTCGGCAGTATTCCAAGTGGCTCCCTCCGGGTAATAGACACAACACAAACCCAAACTTTTTCCCGAGTCTCAGAGTCAGCAGTCCAGCCTTTCGGTCCCTCGATCAGAAAAGCGCCGCCTTTCGAGTACACGATGACGGCTCTACCGTTTTGGACGCGATTGTTCTCGTGACTCTTAGCGGCTTGCTGCGAAAAAGCCAGACCCGAAAAAAGGAAAAGAAAGAGTAGTAATCGCCTCATAATAGATAGGAAAGCCACATTGATTCTATTAGGGGTAAAGTTGCGATGAAAGTTACCGAAGAACGAGTGCCAGGTGAAGGGTGAGCACAGATCAAAGGGTCACGGAACGGGGACCATGCGCAGCCCCCGCCCCTTTTGGCAGCCGGTACACCGAGAAATCCCGCTGATCGAGAGTAAAGATCGTCTCCAAGCCGTCCCGTGCCGCGAGATGAAGCAGTACCGCATCTGCGAGTTGGATTCTGATGTCGCTGTACTTTTTCAGAATGGACGCTATTGGCTTGGCATCGGAGACCGTTAAGGGCAACAGTTCGAGGACTCCGGTGTTGAGGCTGTTGAGCAGTTTCTGAACGGCATTGTTGTCCCGGCGGAGAAGCCATGCGGCTTCGGTGATGACCGGCCAGCATGTGAACAGAGGGCCAGGAAGATCGCGCAGAGCTTCGACGCACGTGCGGTGATATTGGTCGCGACGGCTCAGGATGGCGACAATCGGGCCGGTATCGGCGAGGACCCGCCTCATTTGCCTTTGCCGAAGCCTTTCAAGTAGCGCGAGTTTGTGCTCAGATCCCTGGGCGCATTCTGCGCGGCACCGATGATTCCAGCTGCCTCCGCCAGTTCATAGGCGGAGCGCTCGCCTTCAGAATGTCCCAAATAGTTTTCGAGGGCTTCGCGAACAAGCTCAGATTCTGTCGTTCCTTGAGCGCGGGAACGGTTGCGCAGGCGGACGGTGAGCGCCTGGGGAACGCGAACAGTTATACGGTTGGATGCCATTGTCTGACATTATATCATCGGTTGTCCGACACTTAGGAACATTCACGAGCTTCCTCTTGCCGAAATGGCAGCTATACAAACGCAAACCGCTTCGGCCCGATCTCGCGGAATTGTTCTAGTGGATTACCGTCTTCGACGCGCCCACTTTTGCAGTACGAGGTGAGTTGGCCAATAAACAACCCCCGGCACAATCATCAAGTACGCGGCGAGATAAACCATTCCCGGCACGGAATGTTGCTCCCGAAAAAACAATCCCCTCGCCCAGTTCACATCATCTTGCGGACGCCAGAAATAGCAAATCGGCACAACGATCCAGGTTGTGAGCGTTTGAAATTTCCATCCTCTGCGGTCATAGCCTAATCGCCAAATCGCCCACAACAGCAACGGTGGCGTGACCACATGAAAGAGGCCAAGCATCCGGATTAATAACGGTACGCCCGGATCGAACATGTATTCAGTCCCACCAATGAAATGTTTGTGTGTGAGGACTGTTCCGATCAGATCCATTGTGTAAAGAGTTTGAAAAACCAGAAGCCCGGTTGCCTGCCAGGAAAACAGTAAAGAACTTTCCATCCACAGCGCGGCGGCGATAAAAAAGTTTCCCAGATCGCAAAAATAGAGGAGGTTCTGAGCCCCATATTGACGCCAATAAACCGGCTCCCAGACGATCAAGAAGATCGTCCAGACGATTTTCAGCCACAGTGGCAGACGCATACGGCCCATTGTAGGCGCTCAGATCGCCGAGCTGCGACACTCAGCCCGCCGAGACCCCAAAGGGCAGCCTATTTCAGCAGCACTCCTAAGGCAGACTGGCGTGAATGCCAAGAGCTTCGGCGGCTTTTCGCAGGCGTTTATCTCTCGTCCACAGAAACGTAGATGGACTGATAAAGACTGAGGCTATCAGGTGCGCGTCCGTCAGACCAATGCCGTGGCTGTACAAATGACGAGCCTCAATCATCAGCCGCACTTCGCTGAGTTGTGCCACTCGCACCTGTGGCAAAAGATCCAGCAGCGCGAGGGTCTTGGCGCGCTCCTGTAGTGATCCGAGAGCAAGTTCCGCAATGATCAGCGGATGGATCACGACGTGCCCCTGGTTAAGATGCTTACGCATTTCCGGGGTCCCTGCACGAAGATAGTCGATCCAAACAGACGTATCGGCGAGTATCAACCTAGTTTTGCACGGCGGCGTGGAACATTTTTCAATCCCCGCATGGTGCCTCCAAGAGACGCCAATCTGCGAGCACTCTCTCGCTCGATAAGGGCTTTGAGAGCTTCACGAAGCAATGCCGCTTTCTCTGCCACTCCCGTGAATTCCTGGGCTTTGCGTACGAGTTCATCATCAAGCGCAACGGTTGTTCTCATGTAAATCTCCAAGACACCAATTGTAGCATCAAACGATGTTTAATTGTGTGCCATGTCAACCCATAGCCGACATTCATGACTCAAGTTGATGCCGGTGCAAGAGACTGGCGTCCGCGTGTGGGGGCTCTGACTCTTTTAAACGAAAGAAATGCCCTCGGAGAGGGCGCATTCCACGGGTCGAAGCAGGGTCTACGCCGAGGTCGAATCCTCGTCAAAATTGGTTTCTACTGGCTCTTCGTGGAGTGGCTAGTCCTGCATGTTTCCCAAATTACCACCGTAACTTGAAGGCCCCCACTTCAGTACCTACGATGACAAAATGAGCTACCAATCCCTCCTGTTTTGTCCAGATGAGAAGACTGCCCGCGTCGTCACCCAAGTGCTGACTGAGCTTGAATTTAGCGTCGAACTTTGCAACGAGCCATTCGCCACCGTGAAGAAACTGATGGCAAAGCAATACGACGCGATTGTGGTGGACTGCGACAACGAGCAAAATGCCGCTCTTTTGTTCAAGAGCGCGCGCAATTCAACGTCCAACCAGGCATCTCTGGCTGTCGCCGTTGTCGAAGGACAAGTCGGAGTGGCGAAAGCTTTCAGGATTGGTGCCAATCTGGTATTAACAAAGCCTCTCAATGTCGAGCAGTCGAAGGGTACGCTGCGAGTCGCGCGCGGACTGCTGAGAAAGGCCGAAACTGGAAGGACCGCCGCAACCACTCCGATTACCTCGAAGGCGTCAACGTCCGAGCCGATTAAAAATCTAAATTCTCCGAAAGTGGAACTCCCGACAATCTCGCCGCGGACCTTCGCCGCGAATGCCTCCAGTATCTCTGCAAACCCTGTAGCCGCTGCATCCAGCGCCTCCTTTGACATTGAGGAAGATCCAGTCCCGCAGCCTGAACCAACTGAAGCAGCTTTCCTGGAATCAATTCCGGAACCGACTGCTTCCACAGCGCAAAAGGCGCGGACGTCTCCGCCTCACAGCGAGTCTCCATGGCCGCTACTATCCAAACCATCCCACGAGAGCAAAGGACCGGACTCAGGCAACAATTCAGAATCTGCATCGAATACACACCTGGGCCTGACACCAAGCGTAGCTTCTGCCACTACTCAATCGCGCGTCAGGCATCCGTTCAATACCGGTTTGTCGGCCGGGCGTGGTGCCGCCGCCGCGCCGGCCAGAGAAATGCCTGCGACAGTCAAGAATGCAATCGCGCCAAGCGAAGAAATTGTGCCGCCTTCATACCCCATTCAGCCGGTAGCGCAGCAAAGAACCGAATCAGAGGAGGCGATCACATTCCGAGGAGAAGCTCCGGCCTTCACCACGGCAACAAATGAAACCAAACGGAGCAACACGCCACTTATCGCGGCCATAGTAATAATCGCAATAGCAGGGGCGGGATACTTCGGCTGGAGCAAGATGCAAGCCGTCCCAAAGCCCGCGATCGCGCAGAGCAAGCCCATCGTGGCTGAGCCTTCTCCAATTACGGCTCCGGAATCTGCGCAACCCGAAACTGTGCAAGCCCAATCGCAGACGGGCCCTGCAACGCAGCAAGTCCCACAACTAAATCCAAAGCAGGCCGTGGATTCGCCGATCATTACACGTTCTACGGTGGAAAAATCCTCGTCCGACGACTTGGTCGTCGTCGAACATTCGGCATCTGACCTGGCGACTGAGACCAAGCCGCTGTCAATACGAAAGACCCGCGAGCCTTTATCAGTAAAAACCGATTCCGCCGGTGCGGAGCAAACAATTGCTCCCCCCGCACTTCAAGCAGGACCCAATGCTAGCGACCAAACAATTGCCGGCCTGATAACCAGTACTTCTGTGCCGGTGCCAAAGCGCGCTCCAGAGTTAATGAGAGTTTCTGAGGGCATTACTCAAGGACTGCTGGTGAAAAAAGTAAACCCAGTTTATCCAACCCAGGCGCGGGAAATGCATAGGCAGGGAACGGTGCAAATTCTGGCAAATATTACTAAGAGCGGCTCCATCTCCAGCGCAAAAGTCATAAAGGGCGACCCAATGCTGGGGCAAGCCGCACTGGCAGCTGTCAAACAGTGGAAGTACGAACCCTACACTCTGGACGGCAAGCCGGTAGATGTTCAAACTCAGATCTCAGTGAATTTCAAACTTCCCTAGCCGCACCGGGACAATAATTAATAGGCGCAAGGGTTTTTTCTTGCGCCTTTCTTTTTGCGCCATCGTACTCAGCGATCTAATGAGCACATAAATGTACGGGTTATAATGGAGGATTCTTCGTGCGCTAAAAGTCCGTTCTGTGCGCTCCCGGAATCGTCTATGGATTTCAAATTAGTCAGTGATTACAAGCCCAAAGGAGATCAAGCGGCAGCAATTGCTTCCCTAAACCGGGGCCTCTTTGACCGCGAACAACATCAGGTTCTCCTCGGTGTAACCGGTTCCGGCAAGACCTACACCATGGCGAAAGTGATTGAGCAGGTCAACCGCCCCGCAATCGTCATGGCCCACAACAAGACCCTCGCCGCGCAGCTCTACCACGAATTCAAGAGCTTCTTTCCGCACAACGCAGTCGAATATTTCGTCTCTTATTATGACTATTACCAGCCGGAGGCTTATGTTCCAGCGGCTGATCTTTATATCGAGAAGGAAGCTACGGTAAATGATGAGTTGGATAAACTTCGACTCTCGGCGACGCGCTCGCTATTTGAACGGCGCGACGTCTTGATTGTTTCGTCGGTGAGCTGCATTTATGGATTGGGTTCTCCTGAAGCTTATTACGGCATGCTTTTGTTTCTGGAAAAGGGACAGAAGATTAAGCGCGAGGATATCACTCGCAAGCTGGTGGAGATTCTTTACGAGCGCACGGACGGTGATTTCCGGCGCGGGACGTTTCGCGTCCGCGGTGATGTGATTGAAATTTTTCCCACCTACGACGACATGGCGTATCGTGTCGAGCTTTGGGGAGATGAGATCGAATCGCTCAGCCAAATAGATCCGCTGTTTGGAACCGTGAAACAGAAGTACGTGCGGTTGCCGATTTATCCCAAGACTCATTACGTGATGAAGCCTGAGACGAAGGCTACGGCGGCGCAGTCCATTCGCGAAGAGCTGCTTTGGTGGGGGGCCGAACTCGAAAAGCAGGGTCACGTCGTCGAGGCGCAGCGCGTGCATCAGCGCACCATGTATGACCTGGAAATGATTAAGTCAATGGGATATTGCCACGGAATCGAAAATTATTCGCGGCATTTTACGGGACGCATGCCGGGCGAGCCGCCACCGACGTTGCTCGATTATTTTCCCCGCGATTATTTGATGTTCATTGACGAATCTCATCAAACGGTTCCTCAGCTTCATGGCATGTATCACGGCGACCGTTCGCGCAAGGAAACGCTCGTCGAATACGGATTCCGTCTGCCCTCTGCGTTGGATAATCGCCCGCTGACTTTTGAAGAATTTGAAAGCCGCATGGGGCAGATGATTTATGTCTCCGCCACGCCCGGTCCGTACGAGTTGACGAAGTCCGCTGGGGTTGTGGTTGAGCAGATCATCCGTCCTACCGGCTTAGTGGATCCTCCGGTTGAAGTGCGGCCTGTCAAAGGACAGATTGACGATTTGCTGCACGAAATTCGCGGCCGGGTCGCGCAGGGAGAGCGAGTGCTCGTCACCACTCTGACCAAGCGCATGGCCGAAGATCTCGCCGAATATTACAGCGAAGTGGGAGTGAAGTGCCGGTACCTTCATTCCGAAATCGAGACCCTCGAGCGCGTGAAAATCCTGCGCGATCTTCGCAAAGGCGAGTTCGATGTGTTGATCGGAATCAATCTTCTGCGCGAAGGCCTCGACCTGCCCGAAGTTTCGCTGGTGGCGATTCTCGATGCCGACAAAGAAGGCTTCTTGCGCTCCGCCGGATCGTTAATTCAGACCATCGGCCGCTGCGCCCGCAACCTGAATGGACGCGCCCTGCTCTACGCCGACCGAATGACCGACTCGATGAAAAAGGCGTTGAACGAAACTGACCGCCGCCGCGCCATTCAAGAGGCCTATAACGAAGCCAATGGGATTACGCCGGAATCCATCGTCCGTCCGCTGGATATGTCGTTGGTGAAGATTCTTGAGGCCGATTACGTTGATCTCACCGACGGCGAATCCGAGGGCATGCCAGAATTCAAATCTCAGGAAGAACTGAATATTTACATCAGTAAACTGGAAAGCGACATGCGCGAGGCCGCGAAACGCTTCGAGTTCGAAAAAGCCGCCCGGCTTAGAGATACAGTTAAAGAGCTAAAAACAAAAGAATTCCTGTTCGCATAAGTAGCCGTAATCATGTGTGGCGCAGGCGCCCCGCCCGCGAAGCTTTTTCAATCCAGTGCATACAATCTGCGAGCCACAACAATGAAATTGATCTATGCGGCGGCTTCTTGCTTTTGGGCGCTCTCAAGTTCCGCCATTTCACTCTTGCTCAGGCGAAAGTCTAATGCACCTATGATCCCAGCCACTTGCTGCGGACTGCGAAAGCCGACGATCGCAGCCGGTTACAGCTGGATTGTCGAGAGTCCAGGCAATTGCGACTTCTCCTGGCGTGCGATTGTGTCGTTTGCCGATGTCGCGTAACCGTTCCACTAGGCGAAGATTGCGTGAGAGCAGAGGCTCCTGGAAGTTGGGAAGGTTGCGTCGCCAATCTTCATGAGCAAAGTTTGCGACCCGCTCGCGAGTCATGGAGCCTGTCAGCAGTCCGGCAGACATCGGCGAATAAGCGATGACGCCGATATTGTGACTCTTGGCATAGGGCAGAATTTCGTGCTCTATTTCACGAGTCACAATTGAATAAGGCGGCTGAAGCGACGTGATGGGCGCAATGGCTTCCGCACGTTTCATTTGGGCAACGCTGAAGTTTGAAACGCCGATGTACCGGACTTTGCCTTGTTCTTGGAGGCGGGCGAGTTCGGTCCAACCTTCTTCAATATCCTGATCTGGTTCCGGCCAATGAATTTGATAGAGGTCAATGACATTGGTTTGCAGGCGGCGCAGGCTATCTTCGCACTCCCGGCGGATGGAAGCCGCCTCTAATGACGCACCAACTTTGCCGCTGCTATCCCAGACTCGCTCGCACTTGGTGAACACGTAAGGGCGTGGCGTTCGCCCGTTTAGCGCCCGCGCAACTACTTCTTCCGAATGACCAAGGCCGTAGAGAGCCGCGGTGTCAATCCAGTTGAGGCCGCGGTCGAGAGCGGCGTGAATCGCGGGGACGGAATCATCTTCATTTTGTGGCCCCATACTTCCCAGCCATCCGCTGCCGCCAATAGCCCATGCGCCAATACCAAGCGCAGTGATTTTCAAGTCGCTGTTGCCGAGTTGGCGAGTTTCCATTGACCACCTCTATTTCGTTCGCTGCGAAGTCTTAGTATCGAATGTCCGCAACGCAGCTGCATTATAATGGCACGCCAAAAGTATCTACTAAGAGGATTTATTATGCGCAACATTTTGCTGGTTCTAGCGGTCGCCGCGCTTTGCACCAGCCTATTGGCTCAGAAGCCAGCATGGCAGCCTGCGCCGGGCCACATCACCATCCCTCTCTGGCCGCACGGCGCGCCGGATGGGCAGCCGAATCCGGGTGAAGAAATTAACACTACGACGGTCAAGGACCCTGTTATCGCCGGCAAGCCTCTGATCCGGCTAGGCAACGTCTCCACGCCAACTCTCACGCTTTACCCGCCACCCAAGGGAAACAACACTGGGGCTGTGGTCATTGTCTTTCCCGGCGGTGGTTATCACATTTTAGCGATTGACCTTGAAGGCACGGAAGTATGCGACTGGCTGAACTCGATTGGCATCACGTGTGTTCTGCTCAAGTACCGCGTGCCTGATTCAGGACCATATCCCAAATCTTCCGCTGCACTTCAGGACGCGCAACGC
Source organism: uncultured Acidobacteriaceae bacterium (assembly GCA_963720075.1). Lineage (GTDB taxonomy): Bacteria > Acidobacteriota > Terriglobia > Terriglobales > Acidobacteriaceae > PALSA-188. The sequence goes on from CAVREG010000006.1 coordinate 123,177, forward strand.
GCTCTCGGTATTGTGCGTGCCCACGCCGGTGACTGGCAAATTGATCCGCACCGGGTCGGTGTGCTCGGCTTCTCTGCGGGAGGGCACCTTGCGGCCGCTCTCAGCACGCATTTCGATCAACGTCTATATCATACAGTTGATGCGGATGACCAACTGAGTTGCCGGCCGGACTTCGCCGTTATTATTTACCCTGGATATCTCGCGCTCGCAGAACAGAACTTCGCGCCAAATCCCGACATACACGTCACCGACAAAACGCCGCCGACATTCCTGGTGCAGGCCGAGGACGATCCCGTGCATGTTGAAAATTCCATCGTGTATTTCATGGCGCTCAAGAATGCAAGAGTACCGGCGGAGATGCATCTCTACGCGAAAGGCGGTCACGGCTATGGCCTTCGCCGCACTGACCTCCCGATCACTGCTTGGCCGGAGCTTGCGGGAATCTGGCTCCGGACATTTCAGATAGTGCCGCCCACGGGGCCATAACAACTGTGCTACGAATGAAAACTAAAATGCTCTTTTTTGTCACCGCCTACGCCGGCTCGCTGCTGATATGCGCCCGCGCGCAAGAGTTGAAGTTCGCCGAACTCGGCGATTTCAAACTCGAAAGCGGAGAAGTCATCCATGATTGCCGCATCGGCTACAGAACTTTCGGAGAGCTGAATGGTCAACGCTCCAATGTGGTGCTGCTTCCCACCTGGGCTGGCGGGACCTCTGAACAGCTTGAATCAAGTGTTGGAGAACATGCGTTGCTCGATGACTCCAAATACTTTGTGATCGCGGTGGACGCTTTGTCGAACGGCGTTTCTTCTTCGCCCTCAAACAGCATCTCGCAGCCGCGAATGAAGTTTCCCAAGTTCACGATGCGGGACATGGTGAACTCCGAGCATCGGCTTTTAGTGGAGACGCTCGGGATCAAACATTTGAAGGCGGTGGTAGGCGTGTCTATGGGAGGGATGCAGACGTTTGAATGGATAGTTGCGTATCCCGATTTCATGGATAAGGCAATTCCGATTGTTGGCTCGCCACGACTCGCTCCATACGATTTGTTGCACTGGCAGACAGAAATAGACGCGATCAAAAATGATCCCTGGTGGATGCACGGCGACTACACGACGAACCCGGCGCGCCGATTGGAGTTTGAGCTTGGCGCGCTTATCTTGACGACCCCGGACCGCTACAACAAGGAGAAGACTCGCCAGGGCGTCTTCGAGGATTTGAATAAGGCAGGAAACAGTCCCGGCAGCGACGCAAATAATAAGATTCGTCAAGTCGAGGCCATGATGTCTATAGACGTCTCAAACGACTTCGGACATTCGATGGACCGGGCGGCTGCGGCCGTTAAGGCCAAAGTTCTGATCATCGTTTCGAGGTACGATCACGTGATGACGCCGCAACCCGCATTGGACTTCGCGGCCCTTCTTCACGCTCCGGTAATTGAGCTTGATTCCGATTGTGGACATTCGGTCGCTGAGTGCGATAGCGCGAAGATCAACGCGGCAGTCGCTGAGTTTTTGGAAAAGTAAGATGTAGGCGGTGGGGGGCAAGTTTCGATCTCGCGGCGGAAACAGGATTTGAAAGGGCGGGGCTTCATCCACGCCGTTATTTGTATCAAAGGCCTTACGGCGGGCCGGGACGCGCGCGCGCCCTTCAAGACATTGAGAAATTAAGTTATTTTGGCTGGAAGGTGACCCTTCCGAATGATGCGGTATCGCTGAAAGCAGCATTCCGTTGAAAGGGGACTCTGTTTGAATCTTTATCTCGTAGTCCTGATCGCAATCGTGGCGGTTTTGCTGAGCGTCAGCATCTTCCGCAGCCGTCTGGTAAAAAACAAGGCAGATTTTTTTGTAGCGGGACGAAGCCTGCCTTCGTACGTATTAATCGCTACGTTGTTGTGCTCATGGATTGGCGCTGGAAGTTTATTCGCCGGCGCTGAGAATGCCTTCCACAATGGATTTGCCGCGCTCTGGCAGCCTGCGGGCGGATGGGCCGGGCTGCTCATTATTTACTTCGTCGCACCGCGGGCGCGAAAATTCGCTCAGTACACTTTGCCTGATCTGCTCGAGACTCGATACAACGCGACCGCACGCGTGCTTGGAACAATTGCAATACTGTTCGCTTATACCGCAATCACTTCTTACCAACTGAAAGGCGGAGGAGACATTCTCCATCTCGCAACCGGCGTGGATAACACGGTGGGAATGTATATCGTGGCCGGATTCGTGATTGTGTTCACGGCGATGGCGGGAATGTCGTCTGTTGCTTATCTCGATCTGGTCATAGGAGTGCTAATCACCGGAACTACGATCATCGCGACGCCCATGTTGTTTCACGAGGTCGGCGGATGGGCGGGACTGCATGCCGCGCTGCCGCCGGACCGGTTTCAAATACTAGGTCATCTGACTTTTACTCGAGCGATGGAATTTTTTGTACCGACATTTCTTCTCATGCTCGGGAATCAGAGCATGTATCAAAAATTCTTTTCAGCCAAGTCCGCGAAAGATGCGAAGATCGCTGTCGCCGGATGGATTGTGGGAACAGTATTTCTGGAAACCGTAATCATCTCTATCGCGGTGATCGGAACGGCCATGTTCGGCACGAATCCTGAAGTGGCAGACAAGCCTCGCGAGATGATTCCATTTGTCGCGCGTCACGGGATGCCGGCTTTGATGGGGGCTCTGCTGATGGGATCAATTTTCGCGAAAGTTATTTCTACGGCCAATAATTTCCTGTTTTCTCCCGCGACAAATCTCATTAACGATGTCTATATACGCTTCATCAATAAAGACGCATCGCAGTCGAAAATTCTATTACTCTCCCGGATCATGGTGCTGTTGCTGGGGCTGTTTGCGTTGGTGCAAGGGGCATATCTGACGTCTGTCTTAGCGATGGCTCTTTATGCTTACACGGTCTATTCCGCCGCGATTACTCCCGTAGTCATGGCTGCTTTCTTCTGGAAGCGTGCCAATGCTGCCGGTGCGGTATCGTCCATTGCAGTCGGCACTGCTGTGACAATCGCCTGGAACTTAGGCGCCAAGCATTTCTTTCCGCCAGTCTGGGCAGAGCGGGATGCGATTTTCCCGGCGCTGGTGGTGTCGGTGCTTGCGCTGGTCATTGTGAGTCTTACCACACGCGCGCCGAGTCCCGAGAAATGGAAGCCGTTTATAGCTGAGTGAGATACAGCATTCAGCATTCAGCATTCAGCAATCAGCCAAAGCGGCTTAGTACCAGGTACTGAGTGCTGACTGCTGAGTGCTCAATTACAATTGATACATGGCAAACCTGACCTTGGTTTACGGATTACGCTTGTTACCTTCCGAAGAGGTCGCCGAAGTAGGAGACGCGACTCTCAAATTGAAGAATGGCAACGAGGCCCATGTCACCATGCACGTGCTCGAGGGAAGCAAGAAGGAAATTGAGAAGCAGTTGAAGAACAGTCTCGACGCATTTTTCGATTTTTATCCAGAGATTTGAACAGTCAAATCTGATTACTCAGATTTGAATTCACCGGTGCTCACGCCGCATCCATATAATGCAACCTAATCACCCTGGACCATGCTTTCCCGCTATCGCTATTATCGGCTGCGCTTGAGCGAGGCAGGCTTGCTGCCCAAGAGCAAGCTTGCGCAAATCGCGTGGTACGTGCTCGGGCTGGCGATGTTTCTGTTCGCTCTGCAACACACACTGGCGCGCTTTCATTCTTCTTATGGAGCTAGCCTCGACGGGTGGGTGATTTTTCTTAGCCTTGTAGTCATCCTTCTCTTTGGATTCTTGGCATTCCGCTGGACGAAGGGCAAATTGCTGTGGCGGCTTCGCAATCGCCTCATCGTCACGTGGGTGTTCGTAGGTGTGATTCCCGTGGTTTTGCTGGTCGGGCTGACGGCTGGCTCTTTGTACTTGTTTGCGGGACAGTTCGCGACATTTATTGTTACCACGCAACTGAATTCCGAATTGCGCAGTCTCGAGGCTGCGAATTCGGCGATTGCCCACGAGCTCGCAGCCCGAACGGAGACCGGTGGCGCAGCTGAAACTCCGGCTATCGAAAGCTTGCGGCAAACGAATAAGTCCTGGTCAGGACGTCACGTTTACGTGTGGCTGAATGGCAAACTAATCCTCAGCAGTTCGCCCAGGGGAATCTTGTCCAGAGCCCCGCTATTGCCGTCCTATTTAAAGTCCGGTTTTTCGGAAGTGGTCCGTCACGATGGAAAATTGTCGCTTCGTGCCGCGGAAACCATCCCAGTGGTCGGCGGTGAGTTAACCGTTCTATCAAGTGAGCCCCTGGACAGTAATCTTCTACATGATTTCGCGGCGGGATTGGGAGAGATAACGCTGTACGCATCTGGACTGACCCTGCGCAAAGTGGATCAAGGTGAATTCCCCAAAGGCGAAAATATTCATAAAACTGCCGGATCGCAGTCCTCAGTCACGGCGAACAATCCGCAAGGCGTTTATCTGCTCGATACTGGCAAAGACCTCCCTTCGCCGACTATTACAACGGGCACAATTCCTGATCCCGCCCGGACCATGGATAAGCAGGTCAGCTTTGCGACGGCGGTGAGAGTAGTGGACTGGGATACTGGAGAACACAACAGTCCCGCCGCCATTAGCGTCCAAACCCGGCTGTCGAAACTTTATGACAGCTTATTCGGGGCCCTCGGCGAATTCGCGCCTGCCATCGAATACAGCCTGTTCATTGTTGCGATTGTTTTTGCCTTGATCGAGCTGGTCGCCCTGCTAGTTGGCTACCGTCTCACCCGTTCGGTCACGGGAGCTGTGGCCCAGCTTTACAAGGCTACGCAGCACATCAATCGCGGCGACTTCAGCCACCGCATACCTGTGCGCTCCAGCGATCAGTTGGCGGCTCTGGCGAATTCTTTCAATTCGATGACCACATCGCTGGAACAATTAATTCGAGAACAAAAAGAAAAACAGCGGCTGGAAAATGAATTGGTTATCGCGCAGGAAGTTCAAGCGCAACTTTTTCCCCGTCAGATTGCGCAGTTGCCTTCTCTGGAAGTTCACGGCTTCTGCCGTCCCGCGCGAACTGTTAGCGGCGATTATTACGACTTCCTCAAACTGGATTCCGACAGGCTTCTTCTTGCCATGGGCGACATCAGCGGAAAGGGAATTTCGGCTGCGCTGTTGATGGCTACTATTCATTCGGCGGTGCGAGCCTACAGTCTCGAAGGCATCCCGATGTTGCGTGAGCCAGTTGCGGTTGGAGGACGCGGATCAGGCATGAGTCTGGGCTCCAGCTTACAAGGAGCGGAGGTTTCGCCCGGGACGCTGCTTTCTCTGCTGAACCATCAGCTTTACGAAAGCACTCCGATGGAAAAATACGCGACGCTGTTTCTGGCGATCTACGAAGGTGACGGAAGAAGGCTCACGTATAGCAACGGAGGTCATCTGCCGCCGATCATTTTGAGCGAACAAGGTTCGATACGAAAACTGGATCAAGGCGGAACTGTCGTAGGAATGTTTGAACGCGTGAATTACGACGAAGGCTCCGCTCAACTTCGGCTCGGCGACATCTTTATCGCCTACAGCGACGGAATAACGGAGCCGGAAAATGAGTTTGGAGAATTCGGCGAAGACCGCCTGATTGATCTTGTGCAGGAGAATCGCGATTTGCCCCTCGAACGAATCACGGAGATAGTGACCGCATCAGTGGACGACTGGATCGGCGATCATGAGCAGCCAGACGATGTGACGCTGGTGCTGGCACGGGCGCGTTAGGGAGGATAATTCCCGGAAGAGTCCGCATCCGTTTCGTCGTTGACCCAGCCTTGTGCGTGAATTAGTACCCGAAGCCGCATGTTGAGGACGATCATCTTAATAGCTTTATTGGTCTCCGCCGCCTTCGGGGAGGGAGGCAAACCCCGTCTGTTGGTCACTCCGACCGAAGGAATCGACACCGCATTCGGCAGGGTTGGTGTGAAATATGACTATCTTGATTCTTTCAATCTTCCATCGCCCAAGATGCCTGGGATGGAACGATGCAGCCGATCAGCTTCCCGCCTAAGAACCCCGCCGGGGGCACCACGCAGCAGCCCAACCCCACCAGCCTAAACACATCGGGAGCGCCGGCACAGTTCAACAATACGATCGTGATTGGAGGGCCCAACAAATGAGCCCTGATTTTTAGGAAACTCCCGGAAATTCGGGGCAGTCGGGATGTTCCCTACTATTTTGGCGGTCTGAGCGAACATTCCAAAAACGCACGACAGGCGCGGAAGCGGAAGCGTCCCAGAGAATAGAGAGTGCTTAGTCGTGCGTCGGCAGACATGATGCGATCCCTGCCCTCCCGAGCTTGACCTCGTTTCCCGAATCCGTCATACCTAGATTTAGGCGGTCATCAAAGGGCGGTCCAATTGCTTGAAATTAAGAATGACCGAAACTAAGTGACCAGAATTAAGAAATATCATGGCTGAAATGCCAGCAACTCCTATGCCCTGAAGATTCTACCTGCAAGCTATTGATCTTAATAGATTTGAAATCGCGAAGAGCGCTAAACCTATGATTCCAATATATTGCCTCCCCCGGGGGGGTGGGGATGGGCTTGCCCGATGAAGCAGAATTGACGCCGAAGCCATGCCGAAGCGACGGCGCAGCTCAGTTTAAAGTACCGGCTGGAAGGGTGGGACCTATGGCACCGGATCGAGCGCCCTCCCTCGACCTAATCGCTATTTTCAACCGAACCAGAATCCACGCGAGCGCTGCTAGCGAAGCTCCCCACATTAAAAAAGTAATCCTTACCACCCACGCAGGAGCTTCCCCAACTCTTCTGAGCAAAAATGGCAGAAAGTTCCAGCTGGTTATGTGGACGTAGTCCCACGGATCTTCAGTCATCGCATGGTTGCTCAGGCCCCACGCATCCATTTTGCCCAAGGCGAAGGCAACAATGTTCTTAAAGCGCAATGCAATCACGAATGTGGGATGGCCAAGAGTTTCCATCTGATAAATTTCGAGCGGCAACCAGAATGCCAGCGAAGCAACTTGAATAAGCGTGCTCACCGCAATCAGGCTAATGCCAGTCGCCCACACGAATTTTCCAAGTTCACGCCGGTATCGCAGCAACAGCGGCACTGAGATGAAGGCCACGAATTCCGCCGCGGTTGAGACGTAGCGGTCTCCCCAGGCGAAGTCTCCGCTCCAAACTGTGTATCTCGCATAAAAGCAGATATAGGCTAAAAGCATGGCGAATGCAGCGATCAAATACGCCTTCATCTGTGGCAGCAATCGCTTCCAGGCGAGCGCCGCAATCAGAATCGTAAGCAGGAGCAATGGATCGAACAGGAATATGGATTTCTCCGGCGTGAACAATGCGCCGAAAAACCCGACATGGAATGGCGTCTCGAACGGATAATTCGCCGGCAGCGATGGATCTTGGAGCCGATGTTCCAGAGTGAAATAGTGGACGTATGTATTAGTGAATGATCCGAAGCGATAAAACTGATAAAGGCGGTCAATCAATAAGAATGCCGCATACACCGGCACCGTGGTCTTGAGATAAGAAACAGTTCGTTCCCCCCACTGTTTTCGCCCTTTACGCTCAAACCAAAGAATGGCGCTTAGGAAAAGTCCGCCCGCGAGCAGATCGAGTCCAGTGGTCAGACGAGTCAGCAAGTTCAATCCAAACGCCGCTGATCCGATCAACAGCGCGCGGCGATTGCCGTCTCGCAACCACAGATATTGAAATGAGAAACCAGTCAGCGTTAGCAACTGAATGTAATTGTTCTCCATCATGTTCTGTGTGTAGTGCAGATGGGTGGTCGCGAACAGCAAAGCCAGTACACCGGCGACAGATTCTTTCGTGCTGAATTGGAGCAAACACAGAAAACGAAAACAGATCATAGCGGTTAACACATTGATCAAAATATTGGTGGTGTAACTCACGAATATATTTCGTACGCTCGGATCGCTCTCGCCGTAAGCGTCGAATACGGGCAGTTTTTCGATGTAGGTTCCAATGATGTCCGCCGGCAGCATGAGCAATGGCTGGCCAATGCCGTACCAGTCGTAGAGTTTGCCTCCGCGGCCATGAACGCCAAACTCGGGATACTCTTGCGGAAATACCGCAGGCTGCGAAGTAAAAAATGATGTCGCGGTTTGGAGACGATGCATGGTGTCGGCACTGCCCAGTTCTCCGGACTGAACTGCGAACGCGCCGAGACCCGCCGCGAGACAAAGCAGGAATAAAGGATCTTTAAACCAGCTGAAGGGACGAGAATTCATGTGCCCCGATGTTAAAGCACAGAAGCGCGCCATCAAAGGAAGGGTAACTATTCCGGCCTAGGCGGTTCCCGCTCCTCCGCGCTCCGCACTTTCGCTGGCCAGGGCCCGTTCGGCTTGTTTCGCGGTGATCGGCACGCTAGGACCTTGAATAACGGCAAATATACCGGCAGCCACCATCGCTCCTACCACGGGAGCGACGATAAATAACCATAGTTGGTTGATTGCCCATCCTCCCACAAACAATGCGGGACCGATGCTGCGTGCTGGGTTCACTGAAGTATTGGTAATTGGTATTCCCACAAGGTGAATCAGCGTAAGCACCAGACCAATGGCTACGCCAGCAAATCCCACGGGCGCTTTGTTATCCGTCGAGCCAAGGACGGTAAGCACCAGGAACATGGTAAGCACAACTTCAGTTATGAATGCGGAGAGCAGGGAATAACCACCAGGCGAGTGTTCTCCGAAACCATTAGCTCCCAGTCCCGCTACGCTTGGGTCGTAACCTGCAGCGCCTCCTCGCGCAATCATCAGGATAAGAAATGCGGCGATGATTGATCCAGCAATCTGCGCGACAATATATCCGGTGGCTTTGCGAGCCGCAATCTTACGATGCAACAGCAATCCAATAGTCACGGCCGGATTCACGTGACATCCCGAGATAGGTCCTATGGTGTAAACCATCGCCAGGAGTGACAAGCCGAAAGCGAAGGCTACACCTACGAAGCCGATCTTGTTTCCCGCAAGCACTGCGCTTCCCACGCCACCAAACACCAACACAAATGTGCCCACAAGCTCGGCGATGTACTCTCTCATGCGGCCTCCTTAATTATTTATCCGGAAGAAACCGCCAGCAGTATTCACCACCGCCCGCTTTATTGCAAATCAAGTTCATTAGGATGACGGGCGGAGAAAGGATTATTTCTTACTAAGACGATGCCTCTGCGGCAGAAGTGAAAAGCGGCTGAAAACTTGTGGAAGCGTCCTTTTCTGACGCTTTAACCAAACGATTCCACTGCGGCGTTTTCGTCTGCGAATACTTCGAACAGATTCAGCACTCCCACCAGACGTAGAACCTGGGCGGCAAATTTGGAGGGATTGACCAACTTCAGGCCGCCTCCCCGCTGCTTGGCCGAAACCATGTACTTCACCAGCAGGCCAATGCCGCTCGAATCAATATGAGGCACGTCAGCCAGGGTAACGACTATCTTGTTTTCACCCGCTGCCAGGGCTTCGTCGCAGACGGCGCGCAGTCCATCCACGGCCTCTCCGAGCCTCAGAGGACCACGAAGCTGAATCACGCTCACGTCGTTGCGTCTTCGGACGTTTATGTCCATCGGGCCTCCCAGACTGAATACTTTCAATTACACTACTACAGTTGACTGTGGCAATTGACATTCGTGTGTTCCGTTTGTTAAAGTGCGCCCTCAATTGCTGGTGCCTTAACTTTGTAAGCGTGATGTAATACCTCCCCTGTTTTGAGTAGTTCTTCGCGACGGCCAGTCCAGGGTTTGTCGCGAAAGGCCCTACCATGGCTACCCAGGAGTCCGGTTCCACCGTCGTTCCTGAAAAGTTGCTGATCGCGCTGATGCGAGAGCGGGAGGTGCGTCCGCGCGCCTTGCTGTTCGCACAACATGTGTCTGAAATTTTCCGCGATGCATCTGTCCTGATCTACGTCATTGAAAATCCCGAAGAAGCAGAATGGAGTGCCAAAGCAATTGTGGGCGACGTCCGCCTTGAGAATGAAGTTGTCCCCTTGGAATCCGGCACACTCGGGGCGGTGGCGGAACAGCAGGAAGCCCTTCTATTTTCAGGCTCGGAGCTTGCGCGGGAAGACTACGCCCATCTTCATGCCCGCCGTACCATTCAATCCCTTGGGTATGTGCCGTTCCTGATGGATGGCACCCTTATCGGAGTCGTAGAAGTTCTCACCTTTGACAGTCCCATGACGCAGGATGATCTGGGCGCTTTGGTGGACCTTGTAGATACGGTGGCGCCCGCAATCGCCAGCGCCCTCGATCAGGAGCGCGAGCGGAATTCGCACCTGCAATCCATTTCGCGCCTGGCTCAGCTTTACGATCTCGAAAAAGTATTCAATTCCACATTGGAGATGGACAGCCTTCTTCCGATCGTGGCCTCAAAGTTTCGCGAGATTTTGAACGTACAGGCTGTGAACCTATGGCTGGTCAAGGATGAAAACGAACTCATATTGCTAAATCGCGAAGGCGAAGACGCCAGCATGGCCGTGGGAACTCTCATAAAAAGCGGTGACGGAATAGCTGGCGCGGTTTCGGAATCTGGAGAGCCGATTCTCATTGGCGATCCTGACGACGAACGTCTGAGTCTGCGCAATGCTGAGGCAGGCGAACAGATTATTTTCTCCGCACTGGCAGTTCCCATCGTGGCCCAGGAAAACCAGGTGGGAGTGGTCGAGGCCATCAATAAACTCGATGGAAAGCCATTCGATGATGATGACTTGTTCCTTCTTACGACAGTTGCGGAGACGGCTGCTAACGCACTGCATAATGCCAGCCTGTTGCAAGCCGAACGCAAGGTCGAAATTCTCGAAACACTCGTAGAGATCAGCAAAGAAATTACTTCAACGTTGAACCTGGACCGTGTTCTCCAGGCGATTGTGAATCGTACTCAGTCCATCATTGCCTTTGAAAGAGCTGCGATTGCGCTTGAGCAAAGGGGCGCGCTCGAGCTCAAAGCGATTTCAGGGATGCCGCACATTGTTTCCGCTGACCCTCAAGTGCGGACTTTGAAGGACATGCTGGAGTGGGCCTCGATTTCTTCCAGCGAAATTTATGTCACCCAGCGAGAGGATGTAATTGACGATCCTCGTCCGGAGACGCAGGCCAAATTTGCCGAATACTTTTCCGCCACCGGCATGCGTTCTTTCTATGCGCTGCCCCTGATTGACGATCAGGGACAACTGGGGCTGCTCTCGTTTGAAAGCAGCGATCCCGATTTCCTGAACACGGCGCACTTGGGAATCATTAAAGTGCTGGCCGCGCAGGCGACGGTCGCGTTACGCAACGCATCCCTTTACCGCGAAGTTCCGTTTATTAACGTGCTTGAGCCGCTGCTTCAACGGAGGCGGCGATTCATGGCGATGGCGAAGCATCGTCGAATCGCGACCCTGGCGCTGATCGGCGCACTGGCGATATTTCTTATATTTTGTCCCATCCCCATGCGGGTTTCAGGAGACAGTACTGTCGCATCGGGGCGGTCGGCGCATATCCAATCAGAATTGGATGGTGTGGTCAAGGCCGTGTTCGTGCGCGAGGGCGATCATGTGAGGCAGGGTCAGGTCCTCGCCAGCCTCGAAGACTGGAATCCCCGTTCGGAGCTGGCTGCGGCGCAGGCCAGATATTCCGAAGCCACGGCGGCTATGAATCACTCCCTTTCAATAGGCGATGGAACTGAGGCGGGCACCGAAAGGGTGAAGGCCGATTATTGGAATGCGGAGTTGACGCGCAATCGCGAACTACTGGATCGCACCATGATTCGCGCTCCCTTCGATGGAATCATTACAACTCCTGATGTGGAGGATTCCGTTGGCAAGCACCTCACTCATGGCGATACCCTAGCCGACATGGTTGAGACTTCCCATGTACAGGTAGATGTTGGGGTTGCTGAAAGCGATGTTCCCCTCGTACGGCAGGGCGATGGCGCTTCAATCAAATTGGAAAGCTTTCCAGTTCGCACTTTTCACGGCGCGGTCACCGTAGTCAGCCCACGCGGAGAAGTCGAAGCGGATCATCGAGTCTTTGTGGCTCGAGTAGATGTTCCAAATGACAAGGGTCTGCTTCGCCCCGGCATGCAAGGCCTGGGTAAAATTTATGTAGGGTTGCATCCCGCTGGATATGTGTTGTTCCGCGGAATTGGTATGTGGGTTTGGACCAAATTGTGGTCTTGGTTCGGATGGTAATTAATTTGGGAATCTCGGCAGATGATTGAACAGATGAATGAACAACGACACTTAGTGATCCGGACGCAAACGCTGCAGTGTCTTGCGTTGAGTGTAACAGCCACCCTTCTCTGGATTCTTTCCGGCTGCAGTTCATCTCCTGCGCCCGCTGCGGCCGCGACCCCGCGAGCTTCGAACTACACCGCTCCTGCGCTCGTGCAGCCGCAACAAGTGCAAACCGACTTCATAGCCACGGGACCGTTGGTGGTCGAGAATCAGATTGATTTAGAAGCACAGCGTGACGGAGTGGTAGCAGAAATCCTTACGGACACCGGGGCGAACGTTCGCAAGGGAGAACTTCTTGCGAGACTCGACAATCGCCAACTCACCGCTGATCGCGACGCGGCTGCCGCGAAAGCTCGCAGCATTGAGGCTGACGTGAAAAATTGGGAAGCGGCAGAGAAGGTGGCTCGCTCTGATTTCGAGCGTTCAGATGCCCTGTGGAACGCAAAGGTCATTTCCAAAGAATTGGCTGATCATGCGAGGTATCAGCATGAAGCCGTGCAATTCGAAGTGGAGCGGGAAAGAGAGAATCTGAAAAACGCGCAAGATACCGCAAAATCTCTGGATCTCGAACTCGAAAAAACAAATATTACCGCCCCCTTCGCGGGGATAGTTGCCCGTCGCTACATTCATGTCGGCCAGGAAGTTTCAAAAAATGAGCGCTTGTTCTGGCTATCCGCGACCGGCCCATTGCGGCTAAAATTCACCCTTCCCGAGGCTTACGTTGGCCGGGTGAAGAGGGGCACAGAGCTGATAGTCTCGCCCGTGCGTGCTCCGAATGAGAGTCACGCAGCCAAAGTTGTGATGGTCAGTCCCTTGGTGGACCCTTCGAGCGACACGATTGATGTCACCGCCGAACTACTGGGCAGGACTACCGGACTTCGTCCCGGAATGACCGCCAATATCCGCCTCCGCGATCCCCAATGAATCTCTCCGAAGTGCTTAATGTCGCGCTCCCCGATTTGCCTGCGCGGCGAAGCAAAAGTTATCCGCGGCTCCATCCCAAGCTGATCGTGCGCGAGCATGTCGAGGGTGGCGATCTAACGCTGGTCGCAGCGATTTCCGGCGGAACTTATCTTTATCGCTTTAATCCCGAACAATGGGCCGTAGTGCAACTATTTAATGGAGAACGCTCGTACCGGCAAGTCGCGGAGGCCTATCAAGAGCAATCCAATACCTCTTTCGACGAAGACCAGGTGCGGGAATTTGCAGATTCACTCGAAGAGCTGGACTTCTGGTACAAAACACCACTCGAAAAAAATCTTACTGCAAGCCAGAAGCTGGCCGAGAGCCGACAGAAGCAGGTCAAGAAAAAATCCGTGGACTTGTCGTCCATAATCGTAGCCTCATGGGATCCTGATGCCCACATCACCCGCCTACATAAGCTCGTAAAGTTCGTTTACACGCCGTGGTTCATATTCTTAACTCTGGTGCTGTTTGTCATCATGACCCTCATTTTCATCGGCGGGTGGAGCGAAATCTGGCGGGACACGATCGAGTATTACACGTTCACCGACAAAGGCCTGATGGACATCGTGGAGTTCTGGCTGTTGTTTTGTGGCTTGGGATTTTTTCACGAGTCCGCCCACGCCTTGACCTGCAAGCATTTTGGCGGGGAAGTCCATCGCACGGGGTTCCTGCTTGTCTATCTTTCTCCCGCGTTCTTTGCGGACATCACGGAAGTCTATGTTTACGGAGGCAAATGGCAGCGGATCGCCGCGATCTTTGCAGGAATCTGGACCGAACTCATGTTTTGCTCGGTGGCAAGCATCATTTGGTGGGGAACACCCCCCGGCAGTCCCGTTCATGATTTTGCTTATAAGGTCATGCTTATTACAGGCGTCGCTGTAGTTCTCATGAATTTGAATCCGCTTATCAAGTTGGACGGTTATTACCTTTTTGGAGAGTTGATTGGCATTCCTACGATCAAGGAAAGTTCGACGGAATATCTTTCGTCGTGGGTGAAGCACAACTTGTTCCGTCTCCCGGTTGAAGTCCCATACCTTCGCCGGCAGCGCCGCTGGCTGTTTGTCGGTTATGCGATTATTTCCGGGGCCTATAGTTATTTAGTTCTTTTTGCTGTGGTGCGGCTCACTTACAACATTTTCAATCACTTCACTCCTCAATGGGCTTTTCTGCCTGCGGCAGCGCTGGCACTTTTGATTTTCCGCTCCCGCGTGCGTTCATCATGGAGGCTTATGCGAGACTTTTATTTAGACAAACGACAGCGTGTTCGCGCGCAATTAAATTCGCCACAAGGTCTTGCATTAGGAGCAATCTTTCTGCTGGCGCTATTCGCGCCGGTGTGGCGTGAAACCGTCAGCGGAAGATTCGTCCTGGAACCACAGCAGCGTGCCGTGGTTCGAGCCACGGAGCCCGGGGAAATTATGGCAGTCGTAGCGAGCGAGGGAATGCGTGTGTCTGCGGGCGGTCCGTTGCTAACACTGCGGAATTTCAAGCTCGAAAGCCGGGCGAACAGTGCCGCGGCAGAGCTAAGTTCCGCCAACGCGGACGCCCGGCAGGCGCAGTTAAATTATGCGGGCTTTGGCCGCGCAAAAAACGAACGCACATATCAACAGGAACGCTTCCATGACATTTCTGAACAAGTGGGGGCGCTCAAGGTGAGAAGTCCAATTTCAGGCGTGGTTGTAACTCCTTTATTGAAGAATTTGATCGGATCAATTGTTGATTCCGGCGCCAAATTAATGGAGGTTGATGATATCGGCACTCTGGAAGCGCGAATTTTTATTCCTGAATTCGAAGTCCCGAAGGTTTCGCCAAATGCAGAAGTTTCCTTGAAACTGGAATCCCAATTTCAACCCATCCGAGGGCGAGTGGCTTCCCTCGCACCAGCGTCTTCCGTCATTGATCAAGGGCTGGTGAATGAGGAAAAGTATAAAGGGATCGCGCCGCCAGCCTACTATGTTGCGACCGTTCCGCTTGCCAACGATGACGACAGGATGATGCCGGGAATGTCAGGAGACGCCAAGATAAATGTCCGCCGCCGGAGCATCGCTGGCTTTATCTTTCAAGATGTGCGGGAGTTTGCCAGCCGGAAAATCTGGTAACGTTCGGGGCGTAAAAAAGCCGGAACCTTTCGGTCCCGGCTGCTGTTGGCTGGTTGCCCGGATAAAACTCTCTATGCGGTGCGTCGCGGACGTATTGTCAAATCCCGCATTTGCGTCAAGACGCTCGACATCTGCATGCCATTTAATTCCGAGAGAAATGGCAGCATTTCTGCAACAAGCTGGTCTTTCATAAGTTCTCCGATTTCTTCCTGGCGATTGTTCTCGCCGCCGCAGAGCAAGTCGGGTATGGTGACCTCTAAAGCTCGCGCCAGCCGGTCCAAAGAAGACAACGTCGGAGTAGCCTTTTCATTTTCGATTTTTGAAACATAGGTTCGCGGCACTGACATGCGCAACGCAAGTTGGCGCTGGCTCAGTCCATTGCGAAGACGCATGGACCGGATTGACGCCGCGAGATGCAAGTGTCCACGCCCGTGACCATGATGAGGCATGACTTGCGGCGGAGGAGGAGCGGAAATGATTTCCGGCTCGTCTTCATCGAGCGAACCACGGCACCGTCGGCAAATACTGTTGGTTGTACGGAATTGAACCAGAAGGCAACGGTCGCAACGAACAACTTCCCTGGAATCTACCGGGGCAAGATTTGTAGCCATTGAGTCTGGGAGGGCCAGAGCTAGCCTATCCCTGGAACCAAACTTATCAAGTTCCAACTTGATGCGAATCTAGGTACAACCCGCAATAATGTCAAGTGAAATCTGCGCCGAAAATAAAATCGCTCCGAAGAGAAGCAAAGTTATCCAACAAAAGCGCTGTGAAACAAGCAGCCACCATCACAAAGCGCTCGCTCCCATCATGTTTACTAATTGAGTTCCCGCTTGGGAAGTGCTGATAGAAAAAGCCAGCACGTATTCCAGACGAAAAAATTGGTCGGCAGTGATTTAAGAACCAGAAGCCGCGTACACGCGGACATAATCCACAAGCATTTGTTGGGGAAACACGGTCGTTGCATCTGGAGAACCTGGCCACCCTCCTCCGACGGCGAGATTCAGGATAATAAAAAACGGATGATCGTAAACCCACTTCGTCCCCGCAGGAAGATCGGCGGGTGTGCGGGTCGCGTAAAGGTTGTTGTCCACATAGAACTTGATTTGGTTCGGAGACCATTCGACCGCATAAAGATGATAGTCATCGGCGAAGCGGCGATTATCGGGAAACGAAAAAGGCGAACCGATGCCGTTGGCTCCGGAGTATCCAGGGCCATGGATTGTGCCGTGAACGATCGAAGGTTCACGGCCAATGTTTTCCATGATGTCAATTTCGCCGCAAGTCGGCCAGCCGTTCGTGGAAATGTCATTCCCCAACATCCAAAATGCCGGCCACATGCCCTGTCCGTAGGGAATCTTTATGCTCGCTTCAAAACGTCCGTAGGCCTGCTGGAATTTGTTCGAGGTGTTCAGTCGCGCGGACGTGTAGCCGCGGGTAACGCCGTCTGGGCCGGTGTAATTTTCTTTCAGCGCGGTGATTACGAGATTGCCATTCTGGATGACCGCGTTCTGCGGCCTGCTGGTGTAATACTCCAGTTCCTGATTTCCGAAGCCGTTTCCACCCGTCTCGAAAGTCCACTTGCTCGGATCGGGCGCGGAACCGTCTGCCGCGTTAAATTCGTCACTCCAAACCAGCGTCCATCCGCTCTGCGCTTGCGACGGCGGCGGAGTCGTGGATGTGTTGACGTTATGGCCGCAGCTCGTTAGCAGGAGCGTGCCAACAAACGGCACAATCGCAAAATAGTTTGCTACCCTATTTCCAAAGCCCATAGTCTCCTCTTACTTCGGGGGCGAAGTCATCTCCATTGCCCAAATCGCCGCCGGACGCATGTACATCGAAGCCCGGTAATAGCCGGTTTTCTCCCACGCTTCTGGCGTGCGAAACCAATAACCTTTCGTTTCATACGTGGTGTGATAGACGCCCCATGCCGTGCGGTAACCTTCGTCCTTCATGCCATCGCTTAGCATCAGCGCGGCCACGCCGAAGGTGGTTCCGGTCCAGACTTCCTGCACCTGCTCGTTGGTGGTGATAATGCTTCCATCGGCGCCCATGCCATTTACCGCGCCCATCTCGCCTTTGGCAAATTTCATTACATTGAAGTCGTAAATCTTCTTCAATGCTTTCAACTGCATCTCACGTGGTACGAGATCGCCTAGCCCCGTCATATTCGCATACCATTGCCCGGCAAGCTGGTCGGCTTGCACATCGTTTCGATACTCGCTCATGGTGTCATAGCGAAAGTAGTCGCCATTCCAGAGCTTCTTGATGTAAGTGTCCTGACCTTTGAGAAACATCGCATGGTACTTAGTCGCGGCGGGCACATCGCCCAAGTCGCGCGCGATTTCTTCGGCAGCGCGAAGCGCGGCCAGCCATAGTCCTCCGCAATAGGCGCTCTCTCCGTGCACAATCCATACGTCGTATGTCTGGTCGGGATAATCGTCGTTCTGCGGAAGCCCGTCGCCGGTGCGATCGTATTGTTGAAGATGCAGAAGGGCCTCTTGTACCGAAGGCCATGTGTAACGAAGAAATTCAGTATCTTTCCTTCCAGTGAAAACGTAATCACGGTAAATCATGAGCACGAATTTGCTGTTCAGATCTTTCCAGTCGTTGGTGTTCTGCCAACTGAAGGAATTGATCTGAAAAAACGGATCCTCTTGCGGGACTCCCAGATCGTGCGGCACGGCGCCTTTGGCTTTACGAACTCTGAAGTGAAGCTTTCCCGTCTGTTGCGACTTCCATATCCATTCATATTTATCGGTCAAGTTTTCCGGGACCGTGTCGGAAAATTGCCGCAGCACTTGCTTATCAATATCTGGCCAGAACTTCACTAGCGGCATGGAACCGTAAAAGCGAACGTCGAGCGTGGCATAGTACGGATAATCAAAACATTCCAGAAAAGCAAATGTATCCGCAGTCTTCGGATCCGAACCGACAGGACGTCCCCAGAACGAGCCTCCATCCGCCAGAATATACATTTCGTTGAACAACATTCCGCGAAACCACAACGGTTTGCTTTCGTCGTTGATGTATGGGGC
Organism: uncultured Acidobacteriaceae bacterium; assembly: GCA_963720075.1. Lineage (GTDB taxonomy): Bacteria > Acidobacteriota > Terriglobia > Terriglobales > Acidobacteriaceae > PALSA-188. The sequence goes on from CAVREG010000006.1 coordinate 141,494, forward strand.
CTGCCATGCATCAATCTCATCGCTCCATTGAGCGGCATTCAGCAGTCCATCGCGAGCAATGTCCCAGGAATTTGTTCCGGATGTACCGTAGAAATTCGTATAGTGCCGGTACCATTTGCGCCCCGAACCGAAAGTCACGATCGGAAGATCCCACGCAATCACCATCGGGATCACACGCTTCTCTCCTGGCTTTAGCATGAATCGCACTGCAATGGCACCCGCGAGGTGTTCCCCGCTGCTTACCCACGATTGATCGCTATTGGAAAGGTGCCCGTCCGCCGCGAACGGCTTCCATATTTCGTCGCTGGTTCCTGGAACGAACGTTGTCTGGTAAGAGACTTCAACACCGGGCGATTCAAGCGTGGCAATCGTCATCTGACCATCCCAATCGTCTTTCACGCCATTGGGATGGATGCGATCGAATACGATTCCCTTCATCTGACCGTTCCCGGCCACGTCCTTCGTCACAAACTGGTTATGGTTTCCAGCATCGAGCGCGCCATTCATGTTCGGAGAAAAATCGCGAAACCATCCAAGCATGTTGCTCCAAGACAAAAGCACAGAAACCGTGACCGTCTTGTCCGTTGGATTTTCGGCGTGCCAGCGATAAACGGCAACGGGATAGCTACTTTCGCGATAATTGTTCGGTAAAACAGGCGAGAATTGTTCAAGCGTTACGTGCGCAGGAAATTTATCCCAACGATAGTCGTACCAGGATTTTGGATAAAGCGAATAATAATTGCCCGCGCCAACCGGGTAATCCCATTTCCAACTGCTCAGCTCGCCCTTGTCCGGATGCCCCGCGGTTAGCACCTGCGCGATACCTTGCGTCGCGCCTTCCACCTTTTGATACATGGCAAACTGATTGGCCCAAACTGTTTGATATTTATGAACGCCGCCCTTGATGTGCCAACGAGCGAAGTCTCCCCGGTAGGTTCGCGAAAAAGTTCCTGCGCCGAAACCGCCGACCGGCGCGCCCTGCCAGTAACCGTCGTCAATCATCCCAGCTACAGCAAGCGCGGGCTTCCGGCCTCCGGCATTCTCCAGCGGCTGGCCAATCGGACGTTCCCACGCGGCCTTGGGAATCGCATCCCCGGCCAACAACCATGAAGCGGCAAACAAAATAAAGAAAGATATTGAGCACTTCGCGCTTCGCCGAAAAATCATTAACGTCCTCCCGCCCGAATCGTGCGTGCGCCTCGTTGGGACAATTGCACAGACGCAAACGCCCGTATTTTATAGAGGCTCCACGGGAATAGAAAGCGAATTACTTGCGGGGGGATCGGATTTGCGCACCCGCCCGAGTCTCCAAACTCCGCAACCAGGTGCCCGCGGGCACGCCCGGAAAGGAAAAATGACAGCGCCGACTCCGACAAGAGACGCTTCCGGATATTCTTTTCATTTGATTGCGTGGCGCGGGCGCCCTCGCCCGCGTGAACCTTCCGGTACCTTTATCCCGGACTCGCGTCCGGGCTAATGTATTTCGCTCCTTGGGAGCTGCTTTTTGAGCGGCGCTGTCCGTTTTGAATTCTTACGACAAGATTAGTTGTTCATGCCGACAACAAGATTAGTTATTTCTATTTGGGACCAAACTCCAGAAAACCTCGTGGCTTGGGAACGATTCTAAGCACGCGCGGCCAATCGTCCGTCGGATAGAATGTGTTTATGGCACTGGAAGAATACAAACGAAAACGCCGTTTCGGGGAGACGCCCGAGCCTCCACCGAAAGTTGGGAAGAAGACCGGAAACCGTTTCGTGATTCAGAAGCACCGGGCTTCTCATCTTCATTACGATTTTCGGCTGGAGATGGAAGGCGTGCTCAAGTCGTGGGCTGTTCCTAAAGGTCCGTCGCTAGATCCCGCGGACAAACGCCTTGCCATGCAAGTCGAAGATCATCCCGTATCGTATTTTGATTTTGAAGGAATTATTCCGGAGGGCAACTACGGCGCGGGGACAGTCATGGTGTGGGACGTTGGCACATGGGAGCCTCTTTCTCCCGAGCCCGTAAATGGAAAGTATGTGCCCGGCACTGCTGCCGAGGCTTCCGCCATGCTGAAAAAGGGCGATTTCAAGATTCGGCTACATGGCAAGCGCATGAAGGGCGATTTTGCCTTGATTCACATCAAGGGACGGCGTCCGGGAAGCAAAGGCACCGAATGGCTACTAATCAAGAAGCACGATGATGAAGCCGTCGAAGGATACGACATAAGTAAATACGACAGTTCGGTTTTATCCAAGCAAACGATGGCGCAAATTGCAGGCGACGACGAGGCCGCCGAATGGGAAAGCAACCGGACGGCTTCGCGAGGGAAGCTGAAAGCGCCTTGGTTGGCAGAGACTCTGGCGAAATTGGATAAGAAGAGGGCCGCGGCTGCTGCTCGAAAACCCGCCACTGCAAGCGTAAAAAAAAAGAAATAAATGTGGGGCGGACACTCATTCCTCAAGTTCAATCAAAGTCTAAGTCAAAGGCGGCGGACAAGAGTGTCCGCCCCACACTGGCGGTTAAAGACCTAAAGGGCGCTCTGAAGCGTCCGGTTCCACCTGCGATTCGGCCCATGCTGGCAACCGCGACCGAAAAGCCTTTTGATGATCCGGCGTGGCTCTTCGAAATTAAGTGGGACGGGTACCGCGCGATTTCATTCATTGAGAACGGGCGAGTGCGTTTGGTTTCGCGCAATCAGAACGACCTTTCCGGACGGTTTCCCGAGCTGCAAGCATTGCCCAGGTTCATCCAGGCGAAGAGTGCCATTCTTGACGGGGAGGTCGTTGCGTTAGACGAAAAGGGGCGTCCATCGTTTAGTCTGATGCAGCAGCGCACGGGCATTAAAGCCGGCGGGAGGCGGACATTGGCGCGTGCGGATGTGCCTGTCATCTATTACGTTTTTGATCTTATGTATCTGGATGGATACGACATGCGCCGCGTCTCCCTCGAAGATCGCAAAGCAACGTTGGCGCAAATCATGACGGCCAGTGACATCCTCCGCTATTCCGAGCATTATCCCGGCCAGGGAGTGGCGCTGTTTAAGGCAGCCAAAAAACAGGGACTCGAAGGCATTCTGGCAAAACGTGCTGGAAGTTGTTACGAAGAACGCCGCACCCGCGAATGGCTGAAAACAAAAGTCACTCAAACTGCGGATTGCGTCATCGGCGGCTATACCGATCCGGAAGGTAGCCGTCTGCTCTTCGGATCAATGGTATTGGGACTGTACAACAAGGCGGGCGAGTTGATTCCAGTCGGACAGGTCGGAACGGGGTTCGATCAGACGACCCTTAAGGCGACCTTCCAAGTACTAAAAGAATTGGAAACCAATCGCAGTCCATTTCGCGGGAAAGTGGATGCGCGCAGAGTGCACTGGGTCAGGCCTGAGCGAGTCGCGGAAGTAAAGTTCTCCGAATGGACGCATGAAACCAGCGACGGCGGAATGAAGCTACGAGCCCCGGTGTTCCTCGGATTGCGCGAGGACAAAGAACCGAAGGAATGTACCTTTGCAGATCAGGCCTTAAACAACTAATTCCCACAGCACAATTGATAGGGTCATCCCGAAGTCCCCGCGTTCCTCCCAGCGGGGCGAGGGATCTGGCGCGGAGTGTGGCGAGGCTCTAGATTCGAGGGGGACTGCAAGACCGAGTTTGCTATGTAACCACCCGATGCGCGCGAGATCCCTCGACCGGCTGAAGTGGGCCGGGACTTCGGGATGACTCATACTTTTTATTTTTAGCCAACTAGGACGTTATTTGATGTCCTTCATTGACAGCAGCGAGCCGTAATCCCGTCCTGACGGTTCCACCGCGCGGGCTACAACTCCATCGAAAGCGTCCCTCAACTCGGGAAATTTTGCGACCAGCGCCTTCATCACAGCCATGTTGTCTTGAAACGTTTTAGTCGTATCAGCAACACTTGGGGATTCGTACTTCACAACCAGATCGAGATCTTTGGCCACGAGCAAGGGGAAAACCGTAATCAGCTTATAGCTCTTGCCGCCCGCGTCCAAACTGACGGAATTGCCCCCCGCCGGCAGATCCGCAGGCTTTACCGTTTGCGCTTCTTCGTAGAGTTTATCGGTGCGCAAGGTGTACATAAAAGGAAGTGGAGACATCAACTCGCGGGCCTGCACGAAATAAAGCCACGCATTGTGAGTCTGGCCCTTCGTTTTGAATGCGCGGGCCTGGGTTGCGAACCAATCTCCATCATGTCCGTTCGTCAGCGTTTCCTTGACGAAAAATCCACCCAGCTTCCACGCCGTTCCCTCGTGTTGCAGGACGAACGAAACGGTGTAAGGTTGCTTCGCCGCAGGCACATCGAGAATCACGATTGCGTATTCGCCGGGAGGCAAGTTGGGAATCACAAATTCCGAACTGCTGGCAGTTTGTCCGTTGGCCCCAAACACTCCGCACAGGAACTCGGCACGCGCCAACGGAGAAGTGCCCTCTGCTTTTAGCAGAAAAGGCGGTCGAGGATTCGCCTGTGCGCCGGCGAATTCTGCCTTGTGGTCGCTCACGGCAGTTTCCACGCTGGAAAAATCCGCAGCAAGGCTGGGGATTGCGTTCTGCCGCAATGCTGCGGAATCGCCTCGCGCCGCCATGGCGAAATAATTCTTGGCTGTGGTAGTCAACGCGGCTTTGGTCGCCGCGTCCATGTCATCGGCGGTCAGACAGGTCTGCGCATGGAGCGGTCTGACGGCGATCAGGGCAAGAGCGAAGGCTAACCATCGGAACGCACCGCCAACACGCATGAAACGGATTCTAAAAGTATTCATAAATTAAGTAATGTATTCTCGCGTAACGCAACTTCGATGCAAAATCACTGCCTGCGCAACAAAACCGAAGTTCTACTCCAGGTAACAATCTTAACTCCTAATGGCAAGCCGTATAACGCCCATATCCGTTAGCTTCTTGGGTCCCATGCTATACTTTTTATCTAGTTTGCCCTGTGTAAGCTGACGGAGGATTGTTATCGATAAACGTTTTATCCGCACGAACGACCGCATTCGAGCCCGCGAAATTCGCGTGATAGGGGATGAAGGTGAGCAGATCGGGATTTTGACCCCCTTCGATGCATTAAAATTAGCCAAAGAAAAAAACCTGGACCTGGTTGAGATTTCGCCGACCGCGGTTCCTCCTGTTTGCCGGATCATGGATTACGGCAAATTTTTGTATCAGCAGGAGAAAAAAGAGCGCGAAGCCAAGAAACACCAGAAAACCATCACCGTAAAAGAAGTCAAGTTTCGTATTAACGTGGATGACCACGACTACGAAACCAAAAAGAATCACGTTCTACGGTTTCTTGACGAAGGCGACAAGGTCAAAGCCACGATCTTTTTTCGCGGACGTGAGATGACCCGCACGACTCTCGGGCGGCAGATTCTGGAGCGACTGATCAAAGACGTGCAGGATAAGAGCATCGTGGAATTTCGTCCCAGGCAGGAAGGCAACACGCTTCACGCCATCCTGGCGCCGAAAAAAGATACTGGACAGAAACCACAGGCTGCCGCGCAAACGCGAGCTTGATTTTTTTAGCTGAAAGCTGAGAGCCGATAGCTGACAGCTCTCGCAGAGGAATTATGCCGAAATTGAAGACACACAAAGGTGCCGCGAAGCGGTTTAAGAAAACCGCCTCAGGAAAAGTCAAGCGCGGCCATTCGCATTTGCGCCACATACTGACGTCGAAGTCAAAGAAGCGGAAGAAAAAGCTCCGCCAGTCAGTGTTGGTGAGCGACGCGGACACTCCCAAGATCAAACGAATGATTCCGTATTAAGCTCGTGTGGCGCGGACGCCCTCGTCCGCGTTTTCGCGTGCTGTAGTCTTAAAAAGAGTCGTGTTGCGGCGGTAAAACCAGCATCGCGGACTCGGGCGCGTGAAGAGGCGCAACGTAAAACGTTCCTTACCTCCAGCCGCCAGCAAATAGCAGTCAAAAAAGGAGCATCACATGCCTCGTGTAAAACGCGGGTCGAAACGTCGCGCCAAACGCAAAAAAATACTTGACCGCGCAAGCGGTTATTTCCTAACAAAATCAAAACTTTACCGCTCGGCGAAAGAAGCCGTTGAGCGCGGACTGAAATTCGCCTACTCAGGCCGCAAACAGAGAAAGCGCCAATACCGCTCGCTCTGGATCGTTCGCATTGGAGCCGCCGCAAAATTAAGTGGCATGAGCTACAACCAGTTCATTCATGGCCTGAAGCTGGCTGGCATTGAACTTGATCGAAAGATTTTGGCCGACCTGGCTGTGAAAGATCCCGGCGGGTTCAAGAGTCTCGCCGAGCAGGCGAAGACGGCAATCGCCGGCGCGGCATAAGGTAATCACGCAACGGAAGTAATTAGGGAAGGGCCCGACTTTCAGTCGGGCCGAAAAGGCTCAAAAATCAATTATCGGCCCGACTGAAACTCGGGCCCTTCCCGGTTTAAATTGTGAACATCAGTTTTTCATCTACGAGCATCCGCTTTCCCATCATTACTTAGCGAGGGTGACTTGCCGAAGGAAAAGGCATCGCCGTACACAGTTCCAAAGCTAAAGACGTTTTCGGTTGCGATGCTCGACAAAGCTTCCGAGAAACTCCTGGCTGCGCTCGATGCCGAATCCAAAACTGTCACCAACGAAACCGCCTGGAAACAATTCCGCGACCGCTGGATCTCGCGCAACAATGGGCTGCTCACACAAGTTAATGAGCTTTGGCTGAAAGCCGCGCCGAAAGACGCGAAACGCGGGGTGGGGCAGCGCGTCAACGAGCTGAAAAAGCAGGTTGAGTCGCGAGTTGAGGGTATCCGAGCATTGGTTTCGACTTCCGCCTCGGTGTCGACAGAGGAATCAAAACCAAAGAAACCACAGACCCAACTCAGTGTTCAGTCTTTTGGCCAAGACATTGACATCACCCTCCCCGGCATCCATCGCCCTCTCGGCGCGGAGCATCCCGTCATCAAGACAATGAACGAAATCGTTTCCGTATTTCGCGACCTGGGGTATTCGGTTCAGGAGGGCCCTGAGATCGAGACGGATTACTACAATTTCGAGGCTCTGAACTTCCCTCCGAATCATCCAGCACGCGATACGCAAGACACGCTGTTCATCGCTAATCAAGAATCGAAGTCAGCGCGTGATCGTTTGTTGTTACGTACCCACACTTCTCCGGTGCAGATTCGCACCATGGAGAAGATGAAGCCACCGCTGCGGATCGTCATCCCCGGCAAGGTACATCGCAACGACGCGCCAGACGCGACCCACTCGCCAATTTTCCATCAGGTCGAAGGATTGGCCGTGGATACGAACATCACCTTCTCCGACCTGAAAGGCACGCTCGATCACGCGATGAAGGCGCTCTTTGGATCGAGTGTGAAAACGCGCTTTTACCCGTCGTTCTTCCCCTTCACAGAACCAAGCGCCGACGTGCAGATTTCATGCATCTTCTGCGGAGGCAAGGGATATCGTGACGGGAATCGCTGCCCGAATTGCAAAGCCAGCGGGTGGATTGAACTGCTTGGCTGCGGCATGGTTGATCCCAATGTTTTCGGCTTCGTGGGCCACGATTCCACGAAAGTTTCAGGATTCGCCTTCGGGATGGGTGTCGAACGCATCGCGATTTTGAAGTACGGCGTGGATGATATTCAGTTGTTTTATCAGGGGGACGTCAGGTTCCTGGAGCAGTTTAGCTAGCAACTTCCGGCTTGTGACTGAATCGGTACGGCTCGCGGGCGAGGGTGCCCGCGCCACACAACGACATGAAAATCTCTCCCCAATGGCTGCGCGATTTTGTTGATCTGCAAGTCGAGCCAAAGCAGCTTGCCGAAGACCTCACACTTGCGGGTATCGCGGTCGAGTCCATCAGCGGCGAGGGCGACGGCACAATCTTCGAGATGGAAATCACTACCAATCGCCCGGACGCGATGAACCACTACGGCGTGGCGCGGGAATGTTCCGCAATCTATAAGTTGCCACTCAAGCCGATTGATCCCGAACTGCCTCTGGAAACCACGAGCAACGAAGACTTCAAAATCGAGATCGAAGATACAGGCGGCTGCGCCCGATACACGGCGGGAGTGATTCGGGGCGTGAAGATTAAAGATTCTCCTGAATCCATTACAAAGCGGCTGCGGAGCGTGGACCAGCGCCCGATTAATGCCGCCGCCGACGCATCGAACTATACGCTTTGGGAGATGGGGCATCCCACGCACGCATTCGATCTCAATCTGCTCCAGGGCCGAAAAATTATCGTGCGCCGCGCACGTGCAGGCGAGACTCTGAAAACCCTTGATGGCGTGGATCGCAAGCTTTCTCCAGAGGATTTGATTATCGCCGACGCGAAGAAGCCTATCGCGCTCGCTGGTGTGATGGGCGGCTTCGATACGATGATTACGGCGAAGACGAGAAATATTTTGATCGAGTCCGCATGGTTTGATCCGGCTGCGATACGGAAAAGCTCGAAGCGGCACGGCCTTCACACGGACGCATCACACCGGTTCGAGCGTGGCGCGGACTACGGTGCAACTGCTCTGGCTTGTGCTCGCGTCGCGCAGCGAGTTCTCGAATCGGCGGGCGGCGAACTTTACGGAAATCAAATTGATGTGATTGGGCGTTCGATTGACCAGGCCCCTGTCTCGTTGCGCACGTCAGAGGTGCGGCGAATTCTTGGAAACGATATCCAGACAGTCGAAGTTGCGCAAATATTGCAGAGTCTCGGCTTTGATGTGATTCCGGAGCCTGGCGAAGAGGCCGATTTTACGGTGCAGATTCCATCCTGGCGGCTTGACGTGGGACGAGAGATTGATCTCATCGAAGAAATCGCCCGACTGCACGGCTACGATAAATTTCCTAACACGCTGCCGGCTTTTTCGGGAGCCGTAAAGGAAACGGCGGACGCGCAAAAAGATCGGAAGCTTCGAACCACATTGCTGGCACTTGGATACAACGAGGCGATCTCGCCGACGTTCATCTCGCACGAAGATGCCGGACAATTTTCGCAGACCTCAATCATTGAACTGGCGAACCCTCTAAGCGAAGAGGCTTCGGTGATGCGCAGTTCGATGGTCCCGGGTATGTTGAACATGCTTGCGTATAACCTGAATCGCAGCAATGAAAATGTGCGGCTTTTTGAGGCTGGCAATGTTTTCGCTGCATCGGCGGATAAGCCGATAGAAACGAAACACATCTGCATAGGAGTCACCGGCAACGCGATTTCATCGGGGGTGCATCAAAGTGCGCGGGTATTTTCATTTTTCGATATAAAGGGCGACATCGAGACTTTGCTGCGTGCATTCCAGTATGGCGAACTTGCTTATGACGATGAGGTTGCCGCGTATTACCGAAAAGGACACTCGGCCCGCGCATTGATGGACGGCAACATGGTCGCTCAGTTCGGGCAAATTAATTCCGAAATAGCAGTCGCTCGCAAACTGCGCCAGGATGTTTTCGTAGGCGAGATTTATCTGGATAAGCTGTACACACAGGAATTGCGTCAGCCGAAATATCAGCCGTTACCACGATATCCCGGAGTCGAACGCGATTTTTCTTTTATATTTGGAGATGCGACGGTTTTCGGCGCAATCCATGACGCGATTGCGCGCCTCAACTTGAAAGAATTGAGCAGTTTCGTCCCGGTGGAGGTTTTTCGCGGCGGTTCCGTTCAAGCAGGCGCGTATTCGCTCTTGCTTCGCGCCAAGTTTCAGTCGAATGCCCGAACCCTCCGGGAAGATGAAGTAACGGAATGGTCGTCGGAGATCGTGAAGACGCTCAAAAGCCTTGGCGGCAAGCAGCGAGCGTAGCCGATGTCGTCTTCGCTGCCCTTCGTCTGTGCCTGATCCCCATCCTGGAACTGGACGAAATCTAATCGTGCTAGTCTGGGCCAATCATGATTAGGGCCGTCACCCAATCGAAAATCTTTCTCAGCGACAAGGTTGGTTTCTTTACTGAGTCTGTCATTCGCGACATGACGCGCCAGGCAATGCTCTACGGCGCAGTCAATCTGGCACAAGGCTTCCCTGACTTCCCTGCCCCGGGTGAAATCAAGCTTGCGGCGCAAGAGGCTATTGCTGCCGATTTCAATCAGTACGCAATTACATGGGGATCGAAGAATCTGCGTAATGCTATTGCGAGGGATATGCAGGAGCACCAGGGAATTTCGGTGGATCCGGAGACTCAGATCACCGTCTGTTGCGGTTCGACGGAAGCAATGATTTCCACTTTGCTCGCGACCTGCAATCAGGGCGACGAAGTCGTGATCTTCGAGCCCTTCTACGAAAACTATGGGCCGGATGCAATTCTGTCAGGAGCGAAACCGCGATTTGTGAAGCTGCGTCCGCCGAGCACAGATAACGGCGAATGGACCTTTGATGAGCGGGAACTTCGGGCTGCATTTCATAGCGCCACGAAGGCGATCATCCTGAATACGCCGAATAATCCCACGGGCAAAGTGTTCAACCGCACGGAACTGGAGATGATTCGCGACCTGTGCGTTGAATTTAATGTTCTGGCAATCACCGATGAAATTTACGAGCACATTCTTTATGACGGAGCGCAACATATTTCGATTGCGCGGCTCGACGGAATGCAAGAACGCACAGTCACAATCAATGGAATGTCGAAAACTTTCAGCGTGACCGGCTGGCGAGTGGGATGGACGGTGGCTCCTCCCGAGATTACGAACGCGATTCGAAAAGTCCACGATTTTCTTACCGTGGGAGCTCCTGCCCCGCTGCAAGAGGCTGGCGCGGCCGCGCTTGGCTTGCCGTCAACCTATTACGCAAGCTTGGCGGAAGGATACCGCAAGCGACGGGACCGGCTGATGGTGGTATTGACCGAAGCGGGGTTTCGTTGCTTTCGTCCGCGAGGCGCTTATTACGTCATGACGGACATCACCGCGTTTGGCTTCGCGAACGATACTGAGTTTACACAATATTTGGTCAAAGAAATCGGAGTCGCGGCAGTGCCGGGATCGAGCTTCTATCGCGATCCCAAAGATGGAGCGCGGCAAGTCCGGTTCGCATTTTGCAAAAAAGATGAAACGCTGGATGAGGCGGCGAAGAGGTTGCTGAGGTTGCGCTTTTGAAGATAACTCGTATTAAGTACCGAGAGGCCAGAGTTTGAGCGCTACACCCCAGAACCCTCGACCGGCTGGAATGCGCCGGATCTTCTGGATGGCCACTCTAAATTCGCCCCATTCCATGCCTTGTCTTGTCCAACGGGCGCAGCCTCGCGGACGCTTTCACAAGGCCAAACCACCCACCCTTCCTACTGATCTCTCCACAGGATTCTGCGGTATACTGGCTCACGTTTTCAATTTTATTTTCGCGAGCGTGCAATCATGGCTGTGAAAGTTCCTGAAGAGGTATCCTCGCAGGTTCCGGCTGACGATTTTCAGGTGCTGGAGGAGAAAGTCTATCGCACTATTGAGATGTACAAGACTGCGCGCGAGGCAAAGGTCACGGCGGAACGCGATGTGAAGCGACTCCGCGAACAACTTGAGGAGCGCGAAGAAGAAGTTGAGACGTTGCGCCGTGAGATGGTGCAGTTGCGGCGGGAGCGCGAAGAAATTCGCGGCCGCGTGGAAAAGATGTTGCATCAAGTTGAATCCATTGCCGAAGAGCAGGCGGCCAGCTAAGCCGGTTCTGCCGGCGATATTGCCAAGCGGTAGAGAGGAGTGGAAGTATGGCAACTGCTGTGAAACACCCACAGGCGAGTTTTCCAGCCAACGGTTTGACCAATGGAAGCGTGCGCGTCGAAATATTCGATCAAGGCTACAATCTTCGCGGTTCCGATGCAGAATACATTCTTAAATTAGCGGCCTACGTTGACGCAAAAATGCGGGCCGTTGCCGAACACACGCAGACCGTGGATACGTCGCGGGTCGCAGTGCTGGCCGCGATCAACATCGCGGATGAATATCATTTGGCTAAGGGGAACCTTGAGCCGCTGCCTGACGTGAAGCAGCGCGCGAAACATCTGGCGCGCGCACTGGATGAAGTGCTGGAAGACAAACGCAAGGCCGGTGATTTGCTCAAGCTTGGGGTGGAGGCTTCGTAATCAGCTTCGCGACATTCGTTCTTAGATTACTTCTGAAACGTCCTTTCGCGAACCCAAACTCTGCGTGTGATTAAGCGCTCTGTTGAAAATCCTTCTGATCCGCTGTTGTTTCGTCACAACGTGTGCAAATACGCCAGCAAATCCTCCACTTGCTTCTGATTCAAAGCTTGTCCAAAGCCTGGCATCTTATCTCGTCCCATGAGGATAATGTCCGTCACGCGATCGTCGTTCGCCGGCAATCCGCTGTCTTCGAGATATTGTTCCTTGAACATGTGCTGCAAGCTTGGTCCACGTCGGCCCCTCGATGAATATGCATCGTGGCAGCGATCGCAATAACCGTCGTAGATGCGCCGACCCGCTACCTGCTGCGGATTCAATCCCAGCTCCGCGTCGCTTTTTCGCCGCTCAGTTTCGCATCCCGCCAGTGTCAGAAGCAAAAATATCGCGGCACATAAGACTAGAAACATCTTCTGTGAGTAGTAAAGCGGCACGTTACGGGGAAATGATGGGCGGTATCTCATGAGTATATGGAATGATACCAACGTGCCATTTTCCTTGATGGACTCCACGTACAATAATTGCCGACATAATGCCCATGCGCCCGGCAGAAATTCAAACGAAGCGAATTTACGACAAGCCCAGCCGGAAGGATGCGACACGGGTTCTGGTTGAACGCCAGTGGCCGGGCGGTATAACCAAAGAACAAAGTGTCCTGCACGCGTGGCTGAAGGATCTCGCTCCGTCCGACGAATTGAGAGTCTGGTTTCACAATCATCCTGAGTCCTGGCTAATGTTTCGCAAGGAGTATTGCAAAGAGCTTCGACAGTCCGCGGCCGCTGCGGCATTGAGTGAGCTTTACCGGCTGGCCTTTCAACGAAAACGGCTCACACTGTTATTCGCGTCGAAGGATGAGCAACACAACCATGCCATCGTTCTCAGGGACTTGCTTGAAGGAATAAGAAAGCCGCCAAGCGGAACCGGGCCCGCCGGACTGCGCTTCATCAAGGAACCTCAGGCAAAACGCATGCTGGCGCCGTCCTGAGCTAACTGAACGCCCGAAAGATTTCTGGGGGGCGCAACCGAGAAAACCTCGCGCCTTCGGCAGCCGATCTGCTGCACCCAAGATTCCTTCGGCTTCCGCTCAGGACAGGCTCTTCGCAATCAGGATGACCTCTCCCATTGATCGGCTAGGCATTTGGGATTAGGACGCGATTATCATCTGTCGGCTTGATTATTAGGATTGTTTCGAGTCATTTGATGCGGTACTATACGCGGACCGAGCAGTTCTTCCCGCAGTCCATCGTCAATGCCTAGCCAGGGCCACTACCGGAAGCAAATCGTGCAGTTCGGCAGAATGCTGCACGAGCGCGGCTACGTGGCCGCAATGGATGGAAACCTCTCGGTTCGGCTCGACGAGCGGCGAATTCTTTCGACTCCCACTTCGATATGCAAAGGCATGATGCGGCCTTCTGACTTAGTCATTGTTGATGTCAATGGCGAGCGAATATCGGGTCGCAACAATGTTTCCAGTGAGATCGCCATGCACCTGCTGATATACCGGCTTCGGCCTGACGTGCGTGGCATTGTTCATGCCCATCCTCGAACGGCGACCGGTTTCGCCGCCGCTGGCATGGCGCTAAATAAACCGCTGGTTTGCGAAGTGGTGATTGGGCTGGGATCAATTCCGCTCGCGAAATACGGAACTCCGGGCACTCCGGAGCTTACCGATGCACTCGAACCGTTAATTCCCCAGTACGACGCTATTTTGATGTCGAACCATGGAGTCGTTAGTTATGGTGCTGACCTGCACCGCGCTTATATGAAGATGGAAACGGTCGAGCACTTCGCCCAGATCGCGCTCATTAGCCATTTATTGGGATCCCAGCAACCTCTCGGCGACCGCGAATTGGAAAAGCTGATGGCTGCACGAGCCAAGTACCAGGGATCCACTTCCGTCGCACCCATGCCCCTGGCGGCAATTTCCGGCAATTGCGGTGTCGGACATAACGGCCACAAAGACAAGGCTACGAGGCCGTCCTCCGCGTCTGCAAGTAGGGATGGGCTTCGCCGCCGTGGCCTTCCCCTAAGCTAAGTCTCCCGCCCCTCCCTTTCGGGATATCTACGTGACCGTTGCTTCGGTTTGTTCGTGGGCATGGTAGCTTGAGCGCACCATGGGACCCGACTCTACGTGCCGAAAGCCAAATCTTAGAGCTTCTTCTTTCAGGAAATCGAACTCGGCCGGAGTATAAAAGCGTGCGATCGGAAGATGGTCGCGGCTCGGACGCAAATACTGCCCAATAGTCAGTATGCCCACGCCACGCGCTCCCAAGTCACGAAACACTTCGACCAACTCTGCTGCCGTCTCGCCAAGGCCAACCATTACTCCCGACTTGGTTACGATTCCAGGCGAGATATTCTTCGCATTTTCCAACAGCCTCAACGTGCGTTCATAGCGCGCCCCAGAACGCACCGCGCGATAGAGCCGGGGGACAGTCTCGGTATTGTGGTTCAGCACATCAGGCGCGGCGTCTAGAACAATTCGCAGAGCTTCGTCCATGCCTTGAAAATCAGGAATCAGCACTTCGATGCGGCAATCGGGGGACATTCGGCGAATCTCGCAAATCGTTTCGGCGAAAATACGCGCGCCGCCGATGTTGTCGTCATCTCTGTTGACGCTCGTCACTACGGCATGTTTGAGGCGGAGGGTAGTAACGGCTTCGGCAACGCGTCGAGGTTCGTCCCAGTCAATAGCTTCCGGCCTACCCTTGGGTACCGCGCAAAATCCGCACCGCCGGGTGCAGATGTTGCCTAACAGCATGAAAGTTGCAGTGCCATGATTCCAGCACTCGCCGATGTTTGGGCATTGCGCCGATTCGCATACGGTATGCAAATCCATGCCTCGTGCAAGCTGTTTAAGACGATGAAAGTTATCGCCAGAAGGTGCCCTGGCTCGCAGCCATGACGGTTTGGGCTGGCGAACTTGCGGCCCGAGCTCAATTTGAACGAATTGCGCGCCTACTGCCATAACTTATCTAGATTTTACCTGAACGCCGCCATCCTGCGTTACCGGGCTGAGGTGCAGGTCTGGTTCCCGATGCCCTAGTGGCGGTCGAATCTTAACCCTTCCCGTTATATGATTAACGCTTCAGAGGTCAAGAAGCCCCGGCGCGACCGAATGTTTCGTTCCTTTCGACAAATAGCGTGGATTGCCTTCGTAATAGCAGTGTTGTTGCTTGTCGCCATTGGTATTTTCGCTTTACGGGCAATGAACTCGCTGGTCGCCAGTCAGAAATTAGTGGCCCACACTCTTGAGGTTCAGGCGAATCTGGAGGATCTTCGCTCCAGTTCTCTGAGGGCTAACAATTCCCGGCGCGGTTATATCCTTACCAGCGAAGAAAGCATGCTGGTGGGTTACGGCGCCGCCATTGAAGCCATCCCTGAGGATTTCAAGCGCTTAAGAGAATTGACCTCTGACAACCCCCAGCGGGGTATTGATCTTGATCAACTGCAATCGCTCACGTATCGCAATCTCGCCCTCTTATCCCAATCCATCGAACTTCGAAAGAGTAGAACCCCAGACCACCAACAGCAAGTTCAAATCACGGAGGAGACGGCCGTTTTCGGGGTGCAAATTCACAATGAGATTCAAAAGATACGAGACGATGAGGGGCGATTGCTCGCGCATCGCGAAGCTGCATCGCAGAGGGTTTACAAGAACACGATTGACATTCTCGCAGTTGCGTTCGCGATTGCGCTCCTGTTGCTGGCTGCGGAATTTTATCTGCTGAATCTGGAGTTTACGCGACACAAACAGACCGAGCGCATCGCGAGACAAAGCCGCGAAGTGGTAAACGCGTTTTTCTCATCCTCGACGGTGGGATTTGCCATTCTGGACAAGCAACTCCGCTATCGCAGAATCAACGAAGTACTCGCCACCATGGCCGGCATGTCGCCAACTGATTTTGTTGGCCGGTCGGTGGGTGAAATATTTGGCGGAAACACCCCGGATGCCGAATCCGCCTTTCTACAGGTAATCAGCACAGGTACCCCGATATTGGATCGAGAAATCTCCGGAGAAACGCCCGGCAAACCTGGCGAACTGCACTATTGGCTGGTAAATTACTTTCCCATCCGCGGCGAAAACGGGCAGGTAAATGAGATCGGAGTAATCTCCGTGGACGTTACCGCACGGCGCAATGCGGAGAGCGCGATAAGGCGCTTAAGCGGGCGTCTCCTGAATCTTCAGGATCAGGAGCGACGGCGTATTGCACGGGAACTTCATGACAGTCTCGGCCAATATCTCGCTGGATTGAAAATGACCATTGAGTTATTGGGCCAGCCAAACACTCGCGATAAGGCCGGTCTTTTCGCCGAGTGCAGCGAAATTCTGGAACGATGCATTTCCGAAACTCGCACTCTTTCCCATCTCCTGCATCCGCCTCTTCTTGACGAAGCGGGGTTCGCTTCCGCAGCAAAGTGGTTCGTGAGCGGGTTTTCGCAGCGGAGCGGCATTCCAGTTAATTTCAATTTGGCGCCCAATTTTCCGCGCCTTCCGGAAAGCGTAGAAATCGCCCTCTTTCGAGTGCTCCAGGAAAGTTTGACAAACGTTCACCGCCATTCGCAGACAGGAGGAGCCGACATCAGGGTTGAGTTGCGGCCGCTCGAAGTCATGCTTGAGGTGACGGACCACGGACGCGGCATACCTTCGAACGTTCTAGGCCCGATTAAGAAAAACGGGATGCAGAGTGGTATGGGCCTGGCTGGAATCAGGGAGCGAGTGAACGAGCTTGATGGATTGCTTGAGATTGAGTCGAACAGCGCAGGGACGACGATTAGAGTAACGTTGCCCACTTTCGACAAGAAGTTGGCCAAAGTCTGAAAAGCCGAGCAGCCATGCTCCGCGACCGACGGCTGGATGCCGAATTATTCCTTCGGCTGTCTCTATTTACTTAGACTCTCTGCCCCGGACAAGGCCTGAAAGTTTTTGGGCAAATGTAGTTTGACTGCGAGCGCCAGGTTTCTCGACATTCTCCTGGACATCCGGCTGCGGCGCCTCCGGAGGCGCAAGATCCTTAGGGGTCGGTATTTCGTAGGTCACCTGTAAAGGCACTCGAAGAGAATCTTCAGCCTGCTGCTCAAGGGTCGCCAATACCTCTCGCAACCGGCTAATGCCCTTCCCTAGCTGAGAATGTTGGAGTGTCGCGAATTCCTCAATTTTGTTCTTTGCCTCGGAACTGAATTTCTCAAGAGGGTCCTGGATGGTGCTAAGGGCCTTTTGCACGATTGTCTTGGCCTGGACCGTGGCGTCGGATAATACAGTCTCGATATTCTTCTGGAAATCAGGAGTTTGTTGCGCCAGCCACACTTGCATTTCTTCCTTAGCCTGTTTTAGGGAACCCATCTGAACTTGTGTTTCATCGCGCTCACGGGTTAGCAGATCAGCAGATTCCGTAGCTTCCTTAATCAAGGAGTCGGCGCGCTCTGATATTGGGGTAAGCATATTCTCCATCTCCGCGCGGGCCAGGCCAGTTTGCTCGTTGCGGAGTTCGACAAGAAGTTGTTCCAGGCTGGTGCGGGCCTGCTTCGTTGTTTCCGACAGGCTCTGATCCAGGCGGGTGCTGAAATTGGTCAGTTGGGCTTCCAGTTCGTTTAGCTTAGTGATGCGATCGTCAGCATTTCCGACCTCCTCCCGGAGGCGAGCCGCTTCGGCGGTTATTGCGTTCCGGCTGGAAGCAATTATTTCCTGTTTGTCTTCAAAATCACCATTGAGTCGCTGTTGTACGTTGCTGTAAATTTTATCGCTGGCTTCCCCGATCGAGGATGTGGCGTCGGCGATTTCCTTCCGCGCTTTTTCCAACTCCGCAGAAAAGACTTCTTGTACCCGGGTATCAACATCATCCGCTTCTTTGCGAACCCGATGCACAAGTTCTTCTGAATCGGATTGGGCGTCAAGCTTTAGCTTATTCATGCAAGCTTCAATTTGTTCGATTGCGTTCTTAGTTTCGTCCGTCAGTTTCTGATCTAATGCTTCCTCAAAAGATTGCATCGCGGCTGTCTGCGAATCTCGAACATTGACGGCATCTTGCAAAAGTTTTTCGGCTCGTGTGGTGTTCTTCTTTTGCGCCTGGAGTTCTTCATCGAATTTCGCCCGCGCTCCCTCTACAATTGCGTTCATTTCCTTCCGCATTTGTTCGCGCAGCTCAACACGCATAGTTTCAGCTTCCACGGAAGTTATGCCTGGAGCACCGCGAGGGTTCTTGGGATTGAGCTGAGCGTCCTGTTTGTCATGCTGCAAAAGGGCGGCGGAATCCTCCTCAAAGGTCAACCAGTCCTTAGGGCAAGGATTGAGGCCCCAAAAATTTCCAGGCTTATCGAGCACGATGCCCAAGCCCCATAATTTGTCGTTGGAAGATGAAGCTTTACAGAAAGCGACCTGGCCACCGGCTTCTTTGCCATTCTGAAGGCGCAGCAGCACCGGCGTCGCAACACCGATTGACTTTTCGCACTGCATCGCGCAGCCCTGCGCATTTACACTGACAGTATGGCAAGATTCCGAGAAATCCACGTAAGGATTCAAACTCACGATGGTGAGTGGAATCCGGACCGGGACTCGAGTGCTTGTTCTAGTGTTTTCCGACGTTGTTGCTGTTGCCAAGACGACCCCCTTGTTTTGGTTCGCAGTCACTAACCAACTAACCGCTGCGGACGAAAACCCTGGTGATCCTTTGATGTTTCTGCAAGACAGGACTTCTGTCCAGTAACCAGGGTAACGTGAGTCTCTTTGGCTGGAATTTTGGCTGGAATTTTTCAGAAATAACTATTGAAACGGGTTAAGGATAAAGCCGGCCTTGGGCGGGCCGGCTCCGGAAATCAGCTCGCTTTTCTATTGAACCTGCTATCAACCTCTTCCTGATTTTGCTCCGTAAGAGTCTTGTTCCAATCGTCAACTTGGGTTTGGGCTTCGTCCTTGGCGATTCCGTATCTTTCCTGGACGCGTCCCACAAGCTGATCTTTCTTGCCACCGATCACGTTCAAATCATCATCGGTCAATTTGCCCCAACGCTCTTTGACAGAACCCTTCATCTGCTTCCACTGGCCTTCGATTCGATCCCAGTTCATGATGCCTCCTTATAGGTTGGGCTCCTAAATACAATGCTTTCATGAGAGTAGTTGCGCCGGCCGGGAGCGGCAATACAGTGATCACCCGAGAGAAATTGGAAGTATGTGAAATGAAAAAGGTCACACGCAGGAGAAGTCGCTCGGGGCGGTTTGGGGAATGGTCGAGCTTCGATCACAGCCGCGGATGTCGCCACACGTTCTGACAAACAAAATCTAGCACTCCAGATATGCGTCAATCCATTGCTTGATTGCCAGACGGCGTTCATCCTGAGGATCAAAACGGATTCCGAAACTCTTGCTGGCTGGCTTTCGCCACGTTACCGTGCTGCGAACCCATATCCGTGGCAGCGTGAGTAAAGCAAACGAGATCTCAAGAGATTGCGAAGGAGAGACTTCTTCGGAACTCTTGAGGGACATCCCGCCCGAACTGATCTCCTGACTGGACGCAGTGAATCGCCGGTTATCGCTCAGGATCAGCGATACTTCCGTAATCACTGGAATTCGAACGTAGCGGCGGAATTCGTGGTGCACAAGCATTTGCGTGGCGCGCACCAATTTGAGCGCCGTCGGCCGTTCGATCGGGTCATTGAAAACGGCGTTGATGCCAAATTTGGAATATTTCATTGCCTCTTGAATACTTCCGCCCATGCCATAAACGACCATGCGGCTGTTCGAAGGCGATGTGCGTACGGTTTCCAATACTTCCCTGGTGCCCGGCCCCATGCTGACCACGCACGCTTCAAATTTCTCTTTCTGCAGTCTCTGTGGGGCTTCGCCGGCCATCGGTACGGTTTCCATGCCGAATTGGCGAAAACAGTCGGAAAGGATTAAGCGCCCGGAACCCGTGATGTCAACGAGGGCAACGCGCGCTGTGGCTCTTTTTGTTGGAGCAAATTGGGGTCCTACAGTTGAAGGAATCATCTCAAGGGTTTTTTGCATCGGTCGGGCCACTGTGCAGGCGAATAAGGTTAGCTCGCCCGAAACCCTATTCTGGCTTGGGCTCAGGGATTTGGCAAAGGCCAGAAGGACAATCTGAGTGTGACAAAAGTGTCATTACCGGAGATAAACAGACGAGGTACTAACGTGACTGGAGAAAAGTGATGCAGAGTCGAAACGCTATTGGTCGTCCCACCGCTGGAACAGAAGTGCTCCATTAGTGCCGCCAAAGCCGAATGAGTTCGACATTGCGTATTCGATTTCTGCTTTTCTGGAGTGTTGCGGAACGTAATCCAGATCGCACTCGGGATCGGGATTCTCCAAATTAACCGTAGGAGGCAGTATCTGGTCGCGAAGGGCAAGAACGGTGATGCCCGCCTCAAGGCCGCCCGCGCCGCCAAGGAGATGCCCGGTCATGGACTTGGTCGAGCTTACCGCCAGCTTATAGGCTTGCTCCCCGAAGGCTCGTTTGATGGCAATGGTCTCCAGCTTGTCGCCTATTTCCGTGGAAGTGCCGTGAGCGTTAATGTAGCCGACATGCGACGGCTGAATCTTCGCATCCCTTAGCGTGTTCAGCATGACCCGATATGCCCCGTCGCCGTTTTCGGCCGGCTGGGTAATGTGGTGGGCATCGCCGCTCATGCCGTAGCCCACGATTTCCGCCAGAATTTTCGCTCCGCGACTGCGGGCAAATTCCAGTTCTTCAAGAATCAAAATTCCCGCGCCCTCCCCGATCACAAATCCATCCCGCTCCGAATCCCACGGGCGGCTCGCTTTTTCCGGCGCGTCATTTCGGGTCGAGAGAGCACGCATTGCAGCGAACCCACCCACCCCCATCGGAGTGATGGCAGCTTCTGTCCCGCCTGCAATCATTACATCCGCGTCACAACGGGCGATAATTTTGAAAGCGTCGCCAATCGAGTGCGCACTGGAGGTACAAGCGGTGCATGTCGCTTCATTCGGACCCTTGGCTTTGTATCGAATACTGACGTGGCCCGCCGCCAAATTCACAATCGCCGCGGGAATGAAAAACGGCGAAATCTTTCGCGGGCCACCGGTAAGCAAATTGGAATGTTCCCGCTCGATCACGTCGAAACCGCCGATCCCAGAGCCAATGTGGACGCCTGTCCGGTCCGCGGTTTCGTCGGTGACAGTGAGGCCGGAGGATCTCATGGCCTCGTCGGTGGCCGCCAATGCCAGGTAGATAAAGCGGCCCATTTTCTTTAATTCTTTTTTCTCGACAAAGTCGAGGGGATCGAAATTTTTGACTTCGGCGGCAATCTGGCAGGCGAACTGAGAAGGATCAAATTGTGAAATCCGTGCAACTCCACTTTTTCCCGCAAGCAGACTCTTCCAAACCTCTTCCGTGGTGTTGCCCACTCCACAAATCAGGCCTATGCCAGTAACTACGACCCTTCGTCCCAACTACTTCCCGCCTTTCGCGTGCTTTCCGATGTACTCGTTCGCGTCCTGGACGGTCCGAATCTTCTCCGCATCTTCGTCGGGAATTTCGATCTCGAATGCCTCTTCGAAGGCCATAACTAATTCGACAGTGTCGAGGGAGTCCGCGCCCAAGTCATCCACAAATGACGCATTCGGAGTAACTTCTCCTTCATCCACTCCCAACTGTTCCACGATAATCTGCTTCACCTTTTCTTCAACGGCTGCCATTCGTTCTCCTTGCTATTGATGGAATCACGGTGACGTTGGTCCGGCTAATTTGGGGACAGTTCTCACCGCCATGTCATTAGGATAAATCGTCCGAGGCGGCTAGGCCTTCACCTTCGCATGTTTTTCCACATAATTAATTGCATCTTGCACGGTGCGGATTTTCTCCGCTTCTTCGTCAGAAATCTCCAGTGTGAAGGCTTCTTCCAATGCCATCACGAGTTCCACCTGGTCGAGCGAATCCGCGCCCAAGTCGTCCGTGAATGCGGCGCTTGGAGTCACTTCGCTTTCTTCCACTCCAAGTTGTTCGCTGATAATTTGCTTCACTTTCTCGGTGATTTCAACCTTCCCTGTAATAGCCATTGCACCTCCCTGCCGCAATTGGAAACACTTTGATGGAACGAGTAGTGTACTGGCCCAAGTGAAGTGATGTAAAGCAAGTGGAGTGATGGGTAGTGGGTCTTTATTTGGTGCTGACATCGACTACGCGCAGTTGCAGAAGATTTACGGCGCTCCCGCTGAGAACCATACGCGCTATTCCCCGGCAACCTGCATCGGATGTGACATGAAAGTGGTGAGCGGCAACCCAGACCCCAAGCATGTTTCGACTTCGTTTGTGGAGCGGCAGAATCTTTCTATGAGGATGAGCATTCGGCGCTTCACTCGCCTGACCAATGCTTTCTCCAAGAAGATCGAGAATCATGCGGCGGCTGTGGCGCTCTGGTTCACGTACTACAACTTTTGCCGCGTGCATTCTTCGTTGCGCGTCACCCCGGCGATGGAAGCTGGCATTTGCGATCACGTTTGGAGCATCGAAGAACTCTGCGACCTGCTACCCGAGAATCACAAGATCGGCGTGCAAACAGACAGGGGGCTTATCCTGAAAGCGCTCGGGGAGGTTGCTAGGTGAGATCGGCCCGCATCGTCTTAGCTGTGGTAAGCAGTGGATGGGCCTGCGTAGCGCTTATTCGGAGCAGTCTGCGACCGGGAGTGCTTGACTCGCCGAAGTGGTATGACCGAGCGCTGCGCGTGATCGGTGGTTTACTGATGGGCTGTCTGTCCATCGGTATCGTTTTCATGGCGCTCACCGGGAAACTTTGAAGCCCTGTGGAAATCATAAAGACCACTACCGAGTGATGAAAAGGAAGAGGATTGCGTGTTAATCCTGGTTTTCATTGCCTGGCATGCACGCGTCGCTTCCAGGCGATGGCGAGGAGAATCAGCAGAGGAAAACCCGGGAACACCGCGGCGCACCCGTCGCGGAGAATGAACAGATGAGTGAGGACGGCGCCAGCCATTGTGCAGGCTAACAACGCCGCTGCAATAGCAGAGCTTCTAGGAATCAATAGTAAGATCGCGCAGATTATTTCGAGACCACCGGTAAAGTAACGGAACCATTGGCCGAGTCCGATCTTTGCAAACAAATCAATCCAGAAAACTTCATGCGGGCTAAATTTGTTCACGCCGAGATATAAGAATACGAACGCTAAGAGAGCTTGCAAAACCCAAAGCGTCAGATTCGAAACCCGGTCCCATGCGACTTTCACTGCGACCCCCTCGCGGGAATGCCAACAATTGTTACACCAAAGGCTGACGCCTGCTTAATGCGAGGCGAGCAAACGGGGCACGGTGTTCGGTTTCGTGGCGGACTGCCGCAAATCCCGCGGCGATTCCAATCGAAGCTACAATGTAGGCGTGTCGAATTCCTCCGCCAAGCGATCTTCATATCAGAAGGCAGATCAAGCCGCGAAGCTGCGCCGCTCGACCTTGCAGCAATACAAAATGGAAGCCACGGGCATCCTCATTATTGCAGTGCTGATCATTGCGATCACCTTGGCTCGCTACTGGCATGGCATTTCCTGGAGGCTCCGCTGACGTGCCCGACGACCCCTTGCTGGTGGTGCTGCTGGGACCCACGTCGAGCGCCAAAACCGCGCTCTCTCTAATTCTTGCCGAACGCTTTCATGGCGAGATCGTAAATTGCGATTCGGTCGCAATGTATCGCGAATTTGAAATTGGGACGGCTAAGCCTACGCAAGGGGAGCGATCCCGCGCTCCTCACTATCTTTTTGATTTTGTCGAGCCTGCCGCGTACATCACTGCCGGCGAGTATTCGGATCGGGCCCGCAAGGCGCTTCAGGAAATCAAATCGAGAGGCGCTTTGCCGATTGTGGTGGGCGGGACAGGTCTTTACCTCCGAGCACTCTTAGAGGGCCTATTTCCCGGCCCTCAGCGTTCAGAGCATCTGCGTGAAAAGTTGCGAAAACGCTCGGAATCTAACGGTAGTCCTTATTTGCACCGTGTCCTTTCGCGGATTGATCCCGCGTCTGCGGCAAAGATTCATGCCAACGACGCTCCGAAGCTAATCCGCGCCATTGAAGTTTGTATTGCCTCGCGGCAAAAAATGAGCGAGTTGTGGGAGAAAGGCCGCGACTCCCTGAAAGGATTTCGCGTGCTTCGGGTTGGATTGGATCCGCCCCGTCAAGAACTCTATGACCGAATCAATCAGCGCGCCGAACGAATGTTTGACGCGGGGCTGGTGGACGAAACGCGGCGGCTGCTCGAAAAATATGGGGAAGCCGCGACTCCTTTTTCGGCGCTGGGATATAGGCAAGTTGTGCAGCTCATCCGCGGCGAGATTGATTATGCAACCGCGATTCAGGCGACACAGCAAGCGCATCGCAACTACGCAAAGCGGCAAATGACGTGGTTCCGGCGTGAGGCCGATGTAGCATGGCTTAACGGATTCGGCGACGAAGCACGAATTCAGCAAGAGGCGATTGCATTGGTCCAAGGCAAAATCTAGCACCTCGTAGGGACAGCCGCCCTCGGCTGTCCAGTCGAGCGTAGCTCGACGAATCCCAACCGAGTGCCCTCATCGGTCTTAGCGTTCTCGTGATATCTTCTGCGTGATGTCCAAGAGAATTATTGCCCGCGCCCTTCTTCTCTTTGTGCTCGTCCCGTGTTCGTTCGCCAGGTCAAAATATCAGCAGCCTGGGCCTATTCATCTTGACCACGCTGGTCAGAAGTGGGCAGAGAAGACTCTACGCAAACTTTCAGTCGAAGAAAAAGTTGGTCAGCTATTCATGATTTGGGTTCGGGCCGAGTTTCTGAATGTGAACAGTCCGGAATATCTGCAACTTCGCGATACGATGCTGAAGTATCACATTGGCTCATTTGCCATGACGGTGCCTTATGAGCCGCCGTTCCTTTACAAGAGCCAGCCCTACGAAGCTGCTGTGCTCTTGAATCGCTTACAGCATGACTCCAAACTGCCTTTGCTGATCGCCGCGGATTTCGAGCGCGGAATAACCATGCGCATCAATGGGGGAACGGTATTTCCTTCTGCGATGGCATTCGGTGCAACAGGTAAACTCGATTACGCCGAAGCCTTTGGCCGCATTACCGCCGAAGAGTCCCGCGCCATCGGAGTGCAGTGGAACTTCTTCCCGGTGGCCGATGTCAACTCGAATCCTGCCAATCCCATCATTAATACCCGTTCATTTGGTGAAGATCCGCAACAGGTCGGGGATATGGTTGCCTCTTATATTCGTGGCGCGCGTGAAAGCGGAATGTTGACCACCGCCAAGCATTTTCCAGGACACGGCGACACCGCGACTGATTCGCATTTAGGCGTCGCACAAGTAACCGGCGACCTGCAAAGACTTCAGGCGACCGAACTCGCACCCTTTCGTAAAGCCATTGACGCCGGCGTGGATTCCATCATGGTCGCTCACGTGACCGTTCCCGCTCTCGATGCAGATCCCAACCACGTGGCGACGACTTCCCCTGCAATCGTTACCGGACTCCTGAAGGAGCAACTCGGTTTCAAAGGTATCGTCATCACGGACGCCTTGGACATGGCAGGCCTGACCAATCTTTACCAAAATGACATCGGGCGCGCGGCGGTGGACGCATTCAAGGCTGGCGATGATTTGCTGCTGATTCCAGCCGACTTGGATGCTTCCGTCGAGGCCATGCTGAAAGCAGTGCGCAGCGGCGAAATCCCGGAGGCCCGGCTGAATGAAGCAGCACTGAAAATTCTGGAAGCCAAAGCGTCGCAGGGATTGCAAAAGGCAAGGCTGGTAGATATAGACAAAATACCTCAGATCGTTGGAAAGCCCGAAAACCTGGCACTGGGTCAGCAAATCGCCGATGACGCCATTACTCTAGTCCGCGACAATGGCACGGTGTTGCCCTTGAAAAAAACAGGAACTGTCCAGGTGAGTCTTCCGTACCAAAAATTGCAGGAAGCGGGCGACAAGATCGTTATAGTTATATTCTCTGAAGATGTGCGCACCACATCTGGCCGCACGCTGGAAAGGGAAATGCGTCAGCGGGTCCCGGATGCGACAGTAATCTATGTTGACCCGCGTATAGCGAACGCAATGTCAGACGTTGTTCTGAAAGCTGTCAATCAAGCGCAATCAGTGGTGGCCGCCGTTTACATGGTTCCGACGGCTGGAAAAATGACGAAAGCAAGTAATGGCGCCACAAAGAATTCCGTTGCGCTGGAAAACTCCAGCGGGTTACTGTTGCAAGCCATTTTGGATCGAGCCGCGCAGAAAACAATTGTCGTCGCCGCCGGAAACCCTTATTTGGCGCAGGACTTTCCTGCAGTGCAGAACTATTTGTGCACTTTTTCAGATGAAACTGTTTCTGAGATCAGCGCCGTGAAGGCGCTGTTTGGCGAAATTGAAATTCGTGGGCATTTGCCAGTCAGCATTCCAAGTATTGCCGCCCGGGGTGCCGGAATTGAGCGTGCAGCACAGAGTCGTAATTGAGGAGATCCGAATGAGCTTTCCAAATAAATGGGCATCGGCGTTTGTACTGTCACTGGTATCGGTAATTCTGCTGTCCGGCTGCAGCATAAACGTCAAGAAGAATAACGATGGCGAAGACAAAAATGTTGACATCAACACGCCCATGGGCGGAATCCACGTCAGCAACGACGCCGACGCGCGCGATACCGGGCTACCCGTGTACCCCGGGGCACGACTCAAGCCCAAAGACAACGATGGAGATGAGAAGAGCGCAAACGTCAATATTTCCGGCTTCGGATTCGGGGTGAAAGTCGTAGCCGTTGAGTACACGTCTGATGATCCTCCCACCAAGTTAATTGCGTTTTATCAGGATCAGCTCAAGAAATTCGGCAACGTCCTTCAATGCCATAGCAGTGGACACGTGAACTATGCACACCCCAGCAACGGAAACGATTCGAAGCAGCTCAAGTGCGAGGGGGATAATACTGGCAAAAATGTGGAATTGAAGGCTGGCACCGAGGACAATCAGCACATCGTCGCAATAGGACCTGAAGGGAACGGGTCGACCCTGGCCCTGGTATATGTCAGAACACACGGGAAAGAGAGTTCTATATAGAAGAGACGCGGCTAACTAGCGATTGGACATCCAGCCCTCAAATCGCGACGCTCCCGCTCTTGCCTCCGTGAACGCCTGTGCTGTAACTTGGCAACGGTGGAACATCGCTGCTATCAGTGTGACGCAGTCGTCGAAGACGGCGTCGCGTTTTGTGCGCATTGCAACGCTCCTCAAATCAGGGTGGTGACTGCCGACAAGCTATCGCCCAGCGAAACCGTTCCAGAAATTGCTGCCGAGCACACCTCCCACGCCGGATTACCGTATCGTTCTCGAATGGAATGGGCCCAGGCGCTGCCTGCCGCGTTCCTCGGAATGTTGATTGCAACTGTCCTCTCTACCGTTGTTCGCGGTGCTCTTGGTCTTGGCCTCCTGATGGCGGGATTCCTTTCCGTATATTTCTATCGCCGCCGTAATCCCCTCGTTCACCTCACCCTGAAGCTTGGAGCGCGATTAGGTGCCATCAGCGGAGTTCTTGGGTTCGGGATTACAGCAGTGGCCTCCGCTACCGCCATTGCCGTATTGCACTCCGGAGGAGAAATTCACGCGCGCTTGCTGAAGGCTGTGCAGCAATACGTCTCCCGGAGTTCTGATCCGCAGATGCAACAAATCCTTGACTTCTACGCCAGCCGCCAGGGTTTTATCCTCATGCTGGTTTTGGGTTCAATCATGATGCTCATAGTGTTTCTGGCTCTATCGAGTATGGGAGGGTTGATCGGAGCCGCAGTCTTACGAAGGAAGGACTCGATCTAGAAGCAGCTGAGCAAGTGTGGCGCGGGCACCGTCGCCCGCGAGCAACCTATGCGTTTGTACGGCGAGGGGGATGTTCGTACGGGGTCACTTCCAGCGTCCACCTTCACCTTGCTCCACCCCGTCCCCACCGCGTATGATGCAGCGTTCATGACTCCAGGAGCCCATTCAGGATCAAATCTGCGGCAGAAGGCGCAGCTGATGTCTGCGTCTGAGATCGAACGCACCCTTGTGCGCCTGGTGCACGAAATCATTGAGAAGAACGATGGCGCAACCGACCTTGGGTTGGTCGGGATTCGCAGGCGTGGGGTGTTCCTGGCGGAACGGTTGGGGCAGATGATCCAGCGCATTGAAAAGACACCGATCCCTATCGGAACTCTCGACATCACCCTTTATCGCGACGACTTATCTACCCTGGGTCACAAGCCAGTAGTTCAAAAGACCGAGATGGAGTTTTCGATCACCGGGAAGACAATAGTGCTAGTGGACGATGTCCTTTACACGGGACGTACAACGCGGGCTGCGCTGGACGCGTTATTTCGTCACGGACGTCCCAAGCGAGTACAGCTCTGCGTTTTGATAGACCGGGGACATCGAGAGCTGCCGGTCGAAGCCACTTTTGTCGGCCGCAAGGTTCAGACCACCCAGCGGGAGATTATCGAAGTCCAGCTGCGCGAACTGGACAACGCTGAAAAAGTTTTGCTGGTTGAAAAACCAGAATAGCACCTGCGCATAGAATTGCCTTCGCGAACCGCATTTTGCACGCTACATGATCGCCAAGAAAAAAAAGGAAGCGACAAGCTCAAGCATTCCGCGAATCGCACCCGGTTCCCTGCTTGCCATCGAACACATGAGCGCGGCCGAGATTTTATCTCTGCTCAAGGCAGCGTCCCGCATGAATCCGCGCAGAAGCCGTCCTTTGTTGCGTGGGAAGCGCGTGCTGCTCTTATTTTACGAGCCGTCCACGCGCACTCGCAGTTCCTTTGAAATCGCCGCCAAGTCGCTTGGGGCAATGACTACTCTTATCCAATCCAGCGGGTCGAGCATCGAAAAGGGAGAATCCCTGCTTGATACCGTTTATACGTTGCGTGCGGTGGGCGCCGATATTCTGGTGATTCGCCATCCCAATGCTGGCGCGCCTTTACTGGCCGCACACCACTTGGACATTCCGGTCATCAATGCCGGCGATGGAATGCACGAGCATCCCTCCCAGGCGCTGCTTGATGCTTACACCATAATCCGCCACAAAAAGACTTTGAATGGATTGCAAGTCACCATTGTGGGCGAC
Source organism: uncultured Acidobacteriaceae bacterium (assembly GCA_963720075.1). Lineage (GTDB taxonomy): Bacteria > Acidobacteriota > Terriglobia > Terriglobales > Acidobacteriaceae > PALSA-188. The sequence goes on from CAVREG010000006.1 coordinate 170,639, forward strand.
ATTTATCACAGCCGGGTGGCGCGGTCAGCGATTCATCTCTTGAGTAAATTCGGCGCGAAGATTACGCTCTGCGGCCCATCCGATTTTCTGCCCGACCTCGCGGCTAGCCTCGCGCCTGGCCTGCACCTCAGCCGCACCGTAGAAGATGCCATGCGTGGGGCGGATGCCGTGATGGTCCTACGGGTACAAAAAGAACGGCTTGCTGGAAAGAAGCTCAGCCTACAAGAATATATCTTGAAATATCAAATCACCACGGAACGGCTCAAATTGGCAAAGAAGGATGCATTGATAATGCACCCGGGGCCCATTGTCCGTGGCTTGGAGCTCACTTCTGAAGTCGCGGACTGTTCGCAATCGGTGATCGTCGAAGAAGTACAAAATGGAGTTCCGGTCAGAATGGCAATTCTGGCAAGGGCTTTGGGAAAGCTGGGTAAAACCGCGCGGTGAATCAAAAGCGAGCAGGCAGTCTATTGATTCGTGGAGGGCACGTTATTGACCCTGCCGCGAAGCTCGACGCGCCTATGGATATTCTTCTGCGCGATGGGCATGTTGCAGACATTGCCCCTCCCAACAAATTGCGGGATGCAACCAGCGAAACCTTTGACGCGCGTGGGCTGGTCGTTGCGCCAGGATTTATTGACTTGCACGTCCATCTTCGCGAACCTGGCCAAAGTTACAAAGAGACTATAGCTTCTGGCACCGCTGCGGCGGCCGCGGGAGGATTTACCTCCGTTTGTTGCATGCCCAATACGCTTCCGGTTGTTGATTCCCCGGATTGGGTCACGTGGCTTCAACTTCCCGACCGTCGCGCCGCAGTAAATGTTTTCCCAATCGCCGCTGCGACTCACGCCAGCAAAGGCGCCGTGCTTACAGACTTCCGTGCGTTACAGCGCGCGGGAGCGGTCGCCATCAGTGATGACGGTAAACCCATCCTTAACGACTCGATCATGCGCGAGACCCTGCGGCTTGCGGCCGAAATTGGTATTCCAGTCATTCAGCATGCGGAAGATACGCGGGCCACCGAGCATTGCTCGATGAATGAAAGTCCCACTTCATTTCGCCTAGGTTTGCGCGGAATGACGACGGCGGCGGAAGCATCCATTGTCGAGCGGGATGTTCTACTCGCGCAACAGTTCACCGGATCGCGTCTTCATGTGGCGCATATTTCTACAGCCGACGCGTTAAAGGCTGTGCGCCGCGGAAAACGCAACAAGATTCGCGTAACCTGCGAAGTGACTCCGCATCACTTCACGTTGCTGGATCAGGACGTTGGAGATTACGACACGAATTTCAAGATGAATCCACCATTGCGTTCCAGCGCGGATCGCGAAGCAATTCTCGCAGCTTTGGCGGACGGGACCATTGATGCAATCGCCAGCGATCATGCCCCTCATGCTCCTCACGAAAAAGTTGTCGAGTTTGAGCGCGCAATGTTTGGAATCACAGGCCTGGAAACTGCGCTAGCTCTCGCCATCACCAAGCTGCACCGAGATCAGAAAATTCCGCTTGCCAGAATTGTGGAACTTTTTACGGCTGGCCCCGCTCGTGTGGTCAACTTGAAAGGCCGCGGAACTCTCACGCGTGGAAATCATGCCGACGTAACTATTTTTGACCCAAAGAAGCGTTGGACGTTTGAAGTGGGAAAGTCGCGGTCCAAGTCGCATAATTCACCCTTTGATGGCTGGCAACTCACCGGAAAAGTTGTGGCGACGATCGTTGGTGGAAAGATCGTTTACAAATCGGCGGCCTAAGCCCTCCGAAGTTCGAAACCCAACGAACGGAATGAAAGTGTCACCAATCTACTGGGCGAGTACAGTCAATTGACTTACTAAATGGCCGCACCCTAAGATGGTCGCGCAGAGAGTCTCTCCCCTTGATCGGTCAAACCATCTCGCATTACCGTGTGGTTGAGAAGCTGGGCGGCGGCGGCATGGGCGTGGTTTACAAGGCTGAAGACATGCGGCTGCACCGCTTCGTCGCCCTCAAGTTTCTTCCCGATGAAGTGGCCAAAGATCCCCAGACTCTGGCCCGTTTCCAGCGTGAGGCGCAGGCGGCTTCCGCTTTAAACCATCCGAATATTTGCACGATTCATGACATCGGCGAATACAACGGGCATCCCTTCATCGCCATGGAGTTTTTGGACGGCCTGACTTTGAAGCACCGCATCGCCGGACATCCTCTGGATACGGAAGTACTGCTTTCGGTTGCCATCGAAATCGCCGACGCGTTGGACGCAGCCCATGCCGAAGGAATCGTTCATCGCGACATCAAGCCCGCAAATATATTCATCACTAAACGGGGACACGCCAAGATTCTTGATTTCGGCCTGGCCAAGCTGACGCCAACCGGTCGAATGCTCGATGTGGTCGCGTCAGAAGCGACGGCGGCGGAATCGGTCGAGCATCTCACCAGCCCTGGCACGGCTTTGGGCACGGTCGCATATATGTCTCCTGAACAGGTGTTGGGGAAGGATCTCGACGCCCGCACTGATCTGTTCTCGTTTGGTGTGGTGCTGTATGAAATGGCGACAGGTGGGCTGCCTTTCGGCGGAGGGACTTCTGGGGCAATTTTTGACAACATTCTGCACAAGGCTCCGGTCGCGCCAGTACGGCTGAATCGTGACATTCCTCCAGATCTCGAACGGACCATCAACAAGGCCTTGGAGAAAGACAAGAATCTGCGTTACCAGCATGCTGCGGATCTCAAGGCGGATTTGCAGCGTCTGAAGCGCGATACGGAATCTGGGCGATCGGCGGTGGTAAGTTTAGCGTCGGAGGTGGGCGCCGCTCCGAGTGGCATGGTGGACACGCCTCGTCCGTCCTCACAGGTTGAGTTTGCGCAGAGAAGCAGTTCCGTTGGCGTTCCGGCCGTAGCTCAGAGCGGGCCAGCCAGCAGCGCGTCAGTACGCCGGTTCCCAAGTCTTCTCGCTGGAAAATCGCCGTTCCATCTGTGGTGGTACTAGCGGCCCTTGTTGCCGGAGGCTTCTTTCTACGTTCTCAGAAGGCACATGCCATCACGGAGAAGGACTCGATCCTTATCGCGGACTTCGTCAACACCACCAACGAGCCGGTGTTCGACGGAACCCTTAAAAAGGCACTGGCGGTTGATCTGGAGCAGTCCCCTTATCTGAATGTCTTTTCCGATGCCAAAGTCCAGCACACTTTGGCCTTGATGGGCAAGCCGGAAGACGAGCGCGTCACCGCGGAGACGGGGCGCGAAATCTGCCAGCGGGATGGGGTGAAGGCCTTGCTGGCGGGATCCATCGCCAACATTGGAAGCCAGTACATCGTCACTCTCGACGCGGTGAACGCGGCGACCGGCGACAACCTTGCTGAAGTTCAAGGCCAGGCCGACAGCAAAGAGCAAGTTCTGAAAACTTTGGACGCGGCAACAATTCAGTTGCGCGGGAAACTGGGCGAGTCGCTGGCCTCGATTCAAAAATTCGACAAGCCGCTGGAAGAGGCCACGACTTCTTCGCTGGGGGCGCTGAAAAGCTTCACTCTGGGTGATTTGAAACATTCGGCAGGCGCTGATTTCGACGCGATCCCATTTTACAAACACGCTATCGAACTCGATCCCAATTTTGCCATGGCGTACGCCCGGCTAGGCACGATCTACAGCAATCTCAACCAAGTTGACGAGTCCGAACAATATCGGAAGAAGGCGTTTGACTTGAAAGACCGCGCCAGTGAGCTGGAAAAACTCTACATCACGTCGCATTATTATGCCGACAACGGCGAACTCGACAAAGGAATTCAGGCCTATGAACTCTACAAGCAAACCTATCCCGGGATGTGACGCCGTATGTGAACCTGGCAGACACTTATATTTATAACCTGGGTGAATTTGAGAAGGCGCTGCCCGACGCCACGCAGGCTATCCAGATTGATCCAGACGAATCTCGCGGCTACTACCTATCAGCGCTTGCTTATCAGGGGCTTAACCGCCTGGACGAAGCCAAAGCTGTCTTGAAAGCTGGGTTACAGCGCAATCCGAAGTTTGTATATCTGCACGATGTTCTCGCCGTCATCGCTTATGCGCAGGGCGATGCGGCCACGATGGAGAAGGAAGAAGCTTTTCTGGGCGATCAGCCCGACTTGGCGATGAGAGTAAACAACCGCCATGGAGATATTGCCGCCTCTCACGGAGAACTTCAGAAGGCGCGCGAGTTCTATCAGAAGAAGGGGCAAACCGCGCAGCAATTACAACTCAAGGGTCGGCAAGCGTCGTCTCTGACGTCAGAAGCATGGGCACTTGCAGTCTTTGGCTATCCAAAACCAGCCATCCAGGCCAGCAATGCGGCATTGGCGCTCTCGCAAGACGACTTCGGTATAAAGCTTTTTGCAGCCGGTGATCTCGCCTTTGCGGGAGAAAACGCGAAGGCGATCGAGCTCGCATCGGAAGTAGCTCGCGAACGCCCAAACGACACTTTGGTCCAGATGGTTTGGGTGCCTTCCGTACAAGCTGCCGTTGCGGTCAACGGCGGTGACGGTAAGAAGGCGATCGCGCTATTGCAGCCAGCATTGCCTTACGACAAGGCCTTTTTTGCTGTCATTTATGCTCGCGGCACGGCCTATCTCAAGGCCGGGCAAGGGAGTGAAGCGGCGCAGGAGTTTCAGAAAGTGTTGGCGCTGCGAAATTACCGGCCTGCCGACCCTTTCCTCTCCGTAGCTCAGCTTGGTCTGGCTCGTGCTTACGCGCTATCGGGCGACAAGGGTAAGAGCCGCGCCGCTTATCAGGATTTCTTCGCCCTTTGGAAAGATGCCGATCCGGACATCCCACTCTTAAAACAAGCAAAATCCGAATATGCGAAACTACAATAAATAAGGTCCGCACTGGAGCTCGGGAAGCAAGGTTTTGGTAACGATCAACGACGCAGGCCCAACGACTGCTCAGTACACCGTCAGGCGGGCGGCGTGGCCCAGGCTTTCGCGTTCTTTGCGAAGGCTGGGTGATTTAGCGCGTCAATTGCGGCAGCAGAGCGAACATGCGCCGCCCGAACGCTGTCCGGAACATCAATTCCCCACGATCCCCATCTTCTTTCCCACCCTCCCCAACACGCTCAACGCCTGCTGCAACTCTTCTTCCGTGTGGGTCGCCGCGACAATCGTTCTGATACGGGCTTTGCCTTCCGGAACGGTCGGGAACGTAATGCCTGTTGCCAACACGCCTTCCGCGAACAATTTACGCGAAAAGTCCATAGTGAGTTTTCCGTCGCCAATAATTATCGGCGTGATCGGAGTCTCACTGGCTGGGGTGTTTTTGCCTCCGATATCGAAGCCTAGCAGAGCTAATTCCTTTTTCCAGAAGCGAGTGTTTTCCCAAAGTCTTTCGATGCGCTCCGGCTCGTCCTCAAGAACCTCGAAGGCAGCAATGCAGGTGGCCGCTACCGATGGCGGATGCGAAGTCGAAAACAAAAAGGGACGCGCCCGGTGATATAGAAAATCAATCAGATCTCTAGTGCCGCAGACATATCCACCAAGCGCGCCAATTGCCTTGGACAGCGTTCCTACCTGGACATCTACGCGGCCGTGAACATTGAAATGATCCACCGTGCCGCGGCCATTGCGTCCCAGAACGCCCGAGGCGTGAGCATCGTCCACCATCATGATCGCACCGTATTTCTCGGCAAGATCGCACAGCCCGGGCAGCGGACCGATGTCTCCATCCATTGAAAACACTCCGTCTGTAATCAACAATTTCTTGCCCGGAGCATCTTTCACGCTTGCGAGCTGCTCCTCCGCGTGTGCAACCTCTTTGTGCCGGAAGACGAGGATCTTTGCCCGCGAGAGCCGCGCTCCATCAATGATCGAAGCGTGATTCAGCTGATCGGAGATGATGAAGTCGTCCTTGCCCAGGATGGCTGAGACGGTTCCCGCATTGGCGGCGAATCCTGACTGAAAGACCACACAGGCTTCGACATCCTTGAACCGCGCGATCTTTTCCTCGAGATCCATGTGAATCTTCATGGTGCCGGCAATGGTACGTACTGCGCCTGACCCGACTCCATACTTCCGAGTGGCTTCCAGCGCGGCTTCGCGTAGTTTAGGGTGCGTGGTCAGGCCGAGATAATTATTAGAGGCGAGATTGATGACTCTCTTGCCGTCGAAGGTGCAAACTGCGGCCTGTTCGTCGTCGAGCACGCGCAGCTTAAAGTGCGTGCCCTTCGCTTTGAGATCATCGAGTTGTTCGGACAGGTAGGAAAGGGGATTCGCGCGGGACGCGGTGTTCATGCGGGAATGACTACTCCGTTATTTGTTATCAATCCGTAAAATTATGCTTACCTGTTTTCTATCGTCAAACTGGCTGACGGTCTTGGTATCGCTTTTGCGCCCGTGATATTGTGCATAAACTTCATAATCCACGTTGGGAGCGAGTGCCGGGAAATCATACGAGCCGCTTTGACCGACGATGTATGTCTTCACGGCCCGGGTGCGGGCGTCTGACAGATAAACCACGGCGTCAGGCAACGGGTTGTCCTGCCTATCTAAGACTCTCCCAGTTAGCAAGCGGCCAGAACCGCTGGCATCCTTATCCTTGGCGTAAGAGGTAGTGGAACACGCCGCAGTACCCACAACCAACAGAATCAGAACGAAAGTGCGACTAAGTCTCATGGTCCCTTTCGGTGGCTTTCACGGACTAGCCATTGTAGATGCTTTGGATAACGGAAACGATGAGTACTTACGGCCGGCCCGCGCGGATATTTGTGCTGAAGCCGTAACAAACGTGTTCATGCAGTGTACGGGCGGAAGAATCTCGGAAGGAGAGCTAAAGGCAGTAAACCCCACGAAGCTTCCGGGGGCTAGGAAAAGTCGCCATCCTCGGCTTCTTCTTCTTCCTCTTCCTCATAACCCTCAGCCTCGACGGGCTTTAACTCAATAGGATTAATGGTCACGACTTCGTACTCTGTCCCACACTCAGGACAAGAAACTACTTCGCCCTCATCTATTTCATCTTCTTCAAGATCAAGGTTGGTGTCGCATTCCGGACAGTAAACCAAGATTGCCTCCGTTCTAAGAATCGTCCCCTGTTAATATTTAGTTTCCTCCGGGGTTCAGGTCAAGTGGCAATTCCAACTTGTGCGGCTTCGGATGATGGTAGATGATACAAGGCTGCCCACATTCCGAATAAAATATTGCGTTCGCTCAGAAAATCTGTCACCGGAAGTATACGAATGAACATAGGCAGTTTGCTCAAGCCGATTTTCTCGTGCATCGTTCTCCTGCTGTTGTTTCCTTATGCATTATCGCAGGAAGCGGCCACCGCGCCCGATCCCCAGATTACAGCCGCACTCCAGAATGTCTCTGCGGAACGAATCCAGAACACAATTCCGAAGCTGGTAAGTTTTCGAACCCGCTCGACTTTGTCAGCTCAAGACCCGGCCTCAATTGCCACCGGGCACGGGATTGGGGCCGCCCGCGAGTGGATCAAATCCGAGTTTGAACGCTATTCCCGCGATTGCGGTGGATGCCTGGACGTCAAAACAGACAGCTTCACCCAGAGCCCAACTGCCCGAATTCCAGCGCCTACAGAGATTACAAACGTATACGCGGTGTTGAAAGGGACCGATCCAGAAAGTGCGAAACGTATTGTGTTAGTCACCGGCCACTACGATTCCCGCAACAGCGACACTCTCAATATTTCTGATGCGGCTCCCGGGGCCAACGATGATGGCAGCGGCACGGCGGTGAGTCTGGAATGTGCTCGGGTTTTGAGCAAGCTAAAATTTCCCGCAACTATTATTTTTCTCACCGTCGCCGGGGAAGAGCAAGGGCTGAACGGCAGCCACCATTTCGCCGAGATGGCAAAGTCGGAAGGATGGAACATCGAAGCGGTGCTGAATAACGATATTGTTGGCGGCGACCGCAGTCCTCAGCAGGATGCGACTACGGTTCGCGTCTTCTCCGAGGGCGTACCGGTTGCCGCCACCGAGGCTCAACTTCGGATGATCCGAAACCTTGGCGGCGAGAGCGATTCTTCTTCGCGCGAACTCGCGCGATACGTTGCGGAAGTGGGCCGTGTTTATAATTCTCGGGTCAAGCCGATGCTGGTGTTTCGATTGGATCGCTATCTTCGCGGCGGCGATCACTACTCATTCAACCAACAGGGATACGCCGCGGTGCGGTTCACTGAGTTCCGCGAAAATTTTGATCATCAGCATCAGAATATACGCACCGAGAATGGAATTGAATTTGGCGATCTGCCCAAGTTTGTGGATTACGATTATGTGGCGAATGTCGCCCGGCTAAATGCGGCCACGCTTGCTTCGCTGGCGTCAGCGCCTGCGCCTCCGGCGAATGTTCGCATCGTGACCAAGACGGTGGAGAACAATTCGACTCTGAAATGGGAAGCCTCGCCAGGTGGCCGTGCAGAGGGATACGAGCTGTTATGGCGCAACACCAGCAGTCCCGATTGGGAGCATGTTCAGCCAGTGGGGAATGTCACTCAGTTCACGTCACCACTTTCGAAAGATAATGTCATCTTCGCAGTTCGGGCGGTTGATAAAGCAGGACACAGAAGTCTTGCGGTTGTGCCCTCGCCGGAGCGATAAGCCGGTTAGATCTGGATAAATTGTTCGACTGATCAACGCGACGCCACATCCAATGGCTCATAACCATGGCTAGGGATATTTCTTCCAACTTGGGGTTTCCGCCTTTTCGCGGGGCGGTTCGGCAGATCATCATCGCCAGCGGCGCGATTTACGTCGTCATCCTCCTGTTAATGGCGTTTGCGCAGGGAGCGGGCCAGACAGTCCTCGCGTTTGGTGTTTTGGACCCAGCGCACATTCGGCAAGGATGGCTGTGGCAGCTCGTCACCTATGCCTTCATGTATGTTGATCCGCTGGATTTTGTGATGTCCCTGCTCGGAGTTTACTTTTTAGGATGGGCGGTTGAAGACCGCGTCGGCTCGTTCCGTTTTTATGGGCTATTTTTTGGCAGCGTAATTCTTTCAGCCCTTGCCGGATTCGCGCTGTCTTTCACACGAGTCCTTGCGCAAGGACCCGCATACGGCTGCGGCGCGGCTGCCAATGCCATCCTAATGGTGTTTTTTTTGTTTAATCGCGGCGCGCCGATCATGCTTTTTCCTCTTCCGATCCAGATTCCAGTGAAATGGATCGTTATTTTTATCGCAGCCATCGAAACAGCCTATCTGCTACTCAACCATTTCGCCCTTTTGTACTGCATCCAATTGCTCGGACTCGGTGCAGGATATATCTGGTATCTGGCATTTTTCGCGCACCGGAGTTCGCGTGGCGCATCAAAGCCCTCCGATGGAATGCGCAACGCATACTACCGCTGGAAACGCCGCCGCGCTGCCCGCAAATTCGAAGTCTATATGCGCAAGCACGATCGCAAGGTGACTTTTGATGAACACGGAAATTACATCCCTCCAGAGGAAGATCAAGGCGGCAAAAAGAATGGCGGGTCGAAATCGGGATGGGTCAATTAAATTCAGACGCAACCGCCTGCCACGGTGGAACGCCAGTTCCGCAGAGCTGCAAGATGAGCTAACCCTCACCCGGATAGGGACGTCCGGGCCTACGTGATTTAATCGGATTCCGATACAAACTCAGACGAAATTCTGAAAAGAGGCAACTACTCTTTTCCGCAAATCTTCGCGCTTGTTTTCCCCTTTGAATCCCAGATCGTGTCCTGCGCCTTCGACCGGCATGAGCAAGTGTTTTGCCGGAATCAGCTTCAGCGCTGATTCCATTTCTTCGATCGAACCAAACGGGTCGCGCGTCCCATGCACAAACATTGCCGGGGTTTGCAGGTTCGGCCAATGCTGAGTTCTAAGCTGCAATAGCTTGCGTGGCGGATGCAGCGGGTAGGACAACAGAAGCAGTCCATCTACGAGTTGCGGTTCGTCTGCGGCCAGCATGGTAGCCTGACGGCCCCCATAGGAATGTCCGCCGAGGAAAATGCGGCCAGAAACCTGCTTTCGAAGGACGCCGACGGCATTCTTTAGCCCGTCGCGATCCTTCACCGCGTCGCCGGGCCTTGGAGGGCCGTGGGGCCTCGCCTGCCGGAAGGGGAGATCATACCGCAGAACGGTGAAGCCCTCCGCTGCGAAGGCTTCCGAAAACGCTCCTAGTGATGGGCTCTGCGCGTTTGATCCAGCTCCGTGAGTGAGGACGATTCCATCACCATTTGCAGCGGAAGGCCGATGAATAAATCCACGGACTGGCGAGTCGAATGATGTATCAACGACAGATTCGATAACGGGATCCATGTCGGTTGCGCTGGCACGAAGCAAAGATTAGGGAACTGCGTACACCGGCACGGCTTCCAGTCGTGCCATATGTACAACCAAACGAATGTTCGGCACGGCTGAAGGCCGTTCCCTTCCCGGTAGAGCCTATACACTCGCGGGCGCTTCTAGACTCGACCCTTGCTCCGTTTAGGTCTGCTTCCGCTCTCCCGATCCTACGATTTGCAGACGCATAAAATTCGTCGAGCCCGTTGACATCTTCGTCCCTCCGACCACACCAATTACGTCGGCTGGCCTTACCGCTTGGCGTCCCAGCAATTGCTCTTCGGCAGCGCTCACCATTCCTTCCACGGTTCCCGTCTGCACATGAAAAACCGGCTGCACTCCCCAGAGCAAATTCATGCGATTGCAAACGGCGGGCACATGGCTGAAGGCGTGGATCATCGGCTTGGGACGATACTTTGAAATCAGGCGGGCGGTGTTTCCGGTATCGGTGAAGACGGCGATCGCCGCCATGTGGAGATCCTCAGCGGCATGGGCCACAGATTCACAAATGGTTTCTGCAATGGAAAGGCCATGCCGGTCGCGCCGCCGACGCGGCTGGGTGAATTCGCCCATATTGCTTTCCGCTTCGATGATGATTCTTCCCATGATGGCAACGGCTTCCCGGGGATAAAGCCCGCTCGCGGTTTCCGCAGAAAGCATGACCGCATCGGTGCCGTCGAAAATCGCGTTTGCCACGTCGCTAGCTTCGGCACGGGTTGGCCGGGGATTTTCAATCATGGACTCAAGCATCTGAGTGGCGATAATCACCGGCTTGCGCCAGACAGCCGCACGGCGAATGACATGCTTTTGAATGACCGGAACCTTCTCGGGCGGCATTTCCACGCCCAAGTCGCCCCGCGCCACCATCACCCCATCGCACGCTTCGAAAATCTGTTCCAATTGTTCGAGCGCCTGCGGCTTTTCCAGCTTCGCGATCACTGGAGTCGCTGTGCCACGACTCCTGATAATTTCTTTAACTAATAAAACGTCAGCGGCGGATCGCACAAATGAAAGCGCGACCATGTCCACGTCATTTGCCAGTCCAAATTCCAGGTCCTCGCGGTCTTTATCCGTTAATGCCGGAATGCTGAGAATGGCACCCGGCAGATTGATGCCTTGATGCTCGACCAGAAGTCCGCCATTGATCACCTCGCATTGCACGTCTTTCCCTTTGACTCCGACGACGCGCAGTTCAATACGGCCATCCGAGATCAAAATCCGCGCCCCTGGCTTGATATCCCGTGCCAATGTCTTGAACGTGGTGGAGATTAGTGTGGGAGTACCGTCAACATCGCGAGGAGTTATGGTTACCCGGGACCCAGCCTTCAACACAATTGCAGCATGATCTTTCAAACTTCCTGTGCGTATTTTGGGGCCCTGCAAATCCTGCAAGATACAAATCGTCCGATTTTCGCTTTCAGCCACGTGCCGCAATCTTTGGATATTGCAGGCGTGCTCTTCATGACTTCCGTGCGAAAAATTCATGCGGGCCACATCCATGCCAAGCCGCATCAGGTCGCGCAACATTTCCTCAGAACTACAAGCTGGGCCAATAGTGCAGATGATCTTGGCATGACGCGCCGAAGTCACAATGCGAGAGATAGGGCTTGGGCTTGCAGGTTTCTGGCGATCACGAATCTTTTTCAAAGTTGATCCTGAATGTGGCGAGAAGAGCAATTATAAACGCACGAAGGCGCTATCGCTGGGCCGTCTTTAAGCCATTCATCTGCCGCAGTTCGCGTCCCAGCAAAGTTCGCGGAAAAAGCATGGCATTGAATTCGGCGCCAATCAAGATCACAAAGGAAATCAGATACATCCACACCAGCAGCGCGATACCCACGCCGAGCGATCCGTAAATAACGCTGTAATCGGAATAGGCTTGAAGGTATCCGCCGAAAATGGCGGTGGCTGCAAACCACATCGCTGTTGCTAGAGTCGCACCGGGGAGGACGCTGTGCCAAGGCTGAGTGCGGGGAACGGCATAGTGATAGATAAGAGCGATGACGGCAATGCTAGTGAGCGCAGCGATAGTCCAGCGAACGGTCGCCCACATTAGAAGGACGTAGAGACCATATTCGCCGCCGATGTAATACATGATCCTCAACTCAATGCGATTGCCGAATGCGACCAGGATGGTAGCGAAGGTCATGGGAATACCCGCCAAAATGACCAAGAAGAACGCCATCATTCGCTCTTTGACCAGTCCCCAAATCTTGGGCAGCTCGTAGGCATGGCGGAAGCCCTCCATCCATGAAACCATTACGCCAGAGGCCGTCCAAAGAGTGATTAGTGAAGTCGTGATTAACAGTCCGGCAGAACGCTGCGCGCTGTTAGCCTTCAGATAGGCCAACGCCGAGGCGCTTCCCGCGGGAAGTATCCTGCCCAGCGCGTATGAAATTTCCCGTACATAAGCCGCCGTCTTTCTGGAATTTGCCAGCACCGATCCAATGACAAGCAATGCAGGAAAAAACGTAAGAATCAACGAATAGGCGGAAGCCTTGGAGACGGCAAATGCGTCGTGTTCAAACGCGCGCCAGAACGCAAGCCTCAACAGCCGGGCAAACCGCAGCATGGGCCTCAGAGTATTGTGCGCAGGCGCAGGACGCAACTGCGAAATTCGCGCAGGTTCCTGAGTTTGCAATCGCTGGGGGGTAGCGTGCATGAGCTCATGTGGGGCGGACACTCTTGTCCGCCGCTTCTGCAGTTGCTTTTTTATCTCTTCAGCAGAAAACAAAGGTCAACGGAGGCGGACAAGAGCGTCCGCCCCACATGACCTTTATGCCTCATTCCGCGGCCAGTTCTTCGGTCTCGCCCTCCGTACGCATCAATTCGAGCGCTCGCTCGGCTTCTTCGTAGGCTTGCGAAACTTCTTCCTGAACCTTGGCGGCAGCCTCTTCCATCTCTGGCGAGAGGCGGACGTTGCGGTAATATTCCATTCCCGTTCCGGCAGGTATGAGCCGTCCGACGATTACGTTTTCCTTCAGTCCGCGAAGGTGGTCCACAGCTCCCTGGATCGAAGCTTCAGTGAGCACTCGCGTGGTCTCCTGGAAAGATGCGGCGGAGATGAACGAATCCGTCGAGAGCGATGCTTTGGTGATGCCGAGCAGCAGCGGCCGGCCCGTTGCCGGACGTCCACCGTCGCGTATCACCCGCTCGTTCTCTTCGGAGAAGCGGAATTTGTCAACCTGCTGTTCCAGAAGGAACGTGGTATCGCCGACATCTTCCACCTTGCGCCAACGCATCATTTGACGAACGATCACTTCGATGTGCTTATCGCTGATGTTCACGCCCTGGAGCCGGTAGACTTCCTGGATTTCGTTGACCAGGTAAGACTGCAGCTCTTTTTCCCCGAGGACAGCAAGAATGTCGTGAGGATTGAGCGGCCCGTCCATTAGCGGTTCTCCCGCTTTGACGCGCTCGCCCTCCTGCACATTGATGTGCACGCCGCGCGGAACCGAGTATTCCTTTTCGGTGCCGTTGTCGGCGATCACATACATTTTGCGCTGGCCCTTGGAGACTTCGCCGAATTTCACCGTGCCATCAATTTCGCTGATGACCGCGGTTTCATGCGGCTTGCGGGCTTCGAACAATTCGACTACGCGCGGCAGACCACCGGTGATGTCTTTCGTCTTGGTAGTCTCACGCGGGATCTTCGCCAGAACGTCTCCCGGATGGGCAGTGTCGCCATCCTGCACCATCAAGTGGGCGCGCGATGGCATGAGATACCGCTTGCTGGTCTTGCCTTTGATGACGATCGCAGGCTGACGTTTTTCGTCCGGCGAATCGGCGACTACGTGACGAGACAGGCCGGTGACTTCGTCCACTTCTTCGTGGAGCGTGACTCCTTCCTGCAAGTCCTTGAACTGGATGGTTCCACCGATTTCGGTCAAGACCGAGAAGGTGTATGGATCCCACTCGACCATGACATGGCCTTGCTGGACCGGATCGCCTTCCGCGACCTTTACCTTGGCGCCGTAAACCACAGCGTAGCGTTCGCGCTCACGGCCCTTTTCGTCGACGACAGCGATCGATCCCTGACGGTTCATGACCACGAGGTCGCCCGATTTCGCTTTCACGGTTTGCAAGCTGATGAAGCGAACCGTGCCGCTGTTCTTGGCTTCGAGACGCGATTGCTCCGAGACTCGTGACGCCGTGCCTCCGATGTGGAAGGTACGCATCGTCAGCTGAGTACCGGGCTCGCCGATGGATTGTGCCGCGATGACGCCTGTGGCTTCGCCGAGTTCGACGAGGCGGCCAGAGGCAAGGTTGCGGCCGTAGCACATCACGCAGACTCCGCGTTTCGATTCGCAGGTCAGCACGGAGCGGATTTTCACCCTCTCGATGCCAGCCGCTTGAACCGTTCCCGCGAGTTCTTCGGTGATCTCCTGATTGATTTCGACCACCACGTTGCCGTCGTAATCTTTGAGCTTCTCAAGCGATACGCGCCCAACGATACGGTCGCGCAGCGGCTCGATCACCTCGCCAGCTTCGACGATTCCGGCGACGTAGATGCCGTCCACCGTTCCGCAATCGTATTCGCTGATGATTACGTCTTGCGCCACGTCAACCAGTCGGCGAGTCAGATAGCCTGAATCGGCCGTCTTGAGAGCGGTGTCAGCTAGGCCTTTACGCGCGCCGTGTGTCGAGATGAAGTACTGCAACACGGTTAGTCCTTCGCGGAAGTTGGCCGTGATCGGCGTTTCGATGATTTCGCCGGACGGCTTCGCCATCAATCCGCGCATGCCAGAGAGCTGTCGAATCTGCTGTTTCGATCCTCGAGCGCCCGAATCGGCCATGACGTAAATCGGATTGATGAAGCCTTCTTTATCGCGCTGCTGCATCTGCCCGAACATTTCGTCGGCAACTTTTTCGGTGATGGCCGACCAGATTTCGATGACCTTGTTGTAGCGCTCACCGTTGGTAATTGCGCCGTCTAGATATTGCTGCTGCACGTTGACGACTTGCTTCTCGGCATCTTTGACGAGAGTCTTCTTGTTATCGGGGATGACCATGTCATCAATGCCGATGGAGAGTCCGGCCTTGGTCGCATAACGGAATCCCAAGTCTTTGACTTCGTCGAGCATCTTGACCGTCACTTCGAGTCCGAAGCGGAGGTAGCAGTAACTAACCAACTGCCCAATGCCCTTCTTCTTGAGCAAGCCATTGATGTATGGCATAGCTTCAGGCAGATGGTCATTGAGGATGGCCCGTCCCACGGTCGTGTTCAGGAACGTGCGTTCGTATTGGACGGGATCGGTGTGAGTGATGTCCTGATCGTCGTACGCGCTGGTCAGATCAATCACTTCGCCGGTATAGCGCAGACGAATCGGAGTAAGCGTTTCGACTTCGCCAGCTTCGAGCGCCATCAATACTTCTTCGATGTTGGCGAATGCGCGGCCTTCACCTTTTGCGCCCGGCTTGCCTTTGGTCAGGTAATAGAGACCGAGCACCATATCCTGCGTAGGAACGGTAATCGGATGTCCTGACGCCGGCGAAAGAATGTTGTGCGATGACAGCATTAACACGCTCGCCTCAACTTGAGCCTCGGGAGACAGCGGGATGTGTACCGCCATCTGATCGCCGTCGAAGTCGGCATTGAACGCCGTGCAGACCAGCGGGTGAATCTTGATCGCCTTGCCTTCAACCAGCACAGGCTCGAATGCCTGGATGCCGAGCCGATGGAGCGTGGGAGCGCGGTTCAGCATGACCGGATGATCTTTAATCACTTCTTCGAGGATGTCCCAGACAATTGGTTCCTGCTGCTCGACCATTTCCTTAGCTTGCTTGATAGTCGTGCAGTGTCCGGTCTGTTCGAGTCGGTGATAGATGAATGGCTTAAACAGTTCGAGCGCCATCTTCTTCGGAAGTCCGCATTGATGCAGCTTGAGTTCCGGACCGACCACGATGACGGACCGCCCTGAGTAGTCAACGCGCTTGCCCAGCAGGTTCTGACGGAATCGTCCCTGCTTGCCCTTAAGCGTGTCAGATAAAGACTTCAGGGGACGATTGTTCGCGCCACGCAGCACGCGGCCGCGGCGTCCGTTGTCAAACAACGCGTCAACCGCTTCCTGCAACATGCGCTTTTCATTGCGCACGATGACTTCGGGAGCGTGCAGGTCCATCAACTTCTTCAACCGGTTGTTGCGGTTGATCACGCGGCGGTACAGATCGTTGAGATCGGAAGTGGCAAAACGGCCACCATCCAGTGGAACCAGGGGGCGAAGCTCCGGCGGAATCACCGGAATGACATCCAAAATCATCCAGTTGGGCTTGTTGCCACTGCGGCGGAACGCTTCGACTACTTTCAGGCGCTTGGTATATTTCAGGCGCTTTTGCAGCGAGCTTTCATGCTTCATCTTCTCGCGCAGTTCGACCGAGAGGCCCTCGATGTCCACACGCTTGAGAAGTTCTTTGATGGCTTCCGCGCCCAT
Organism: uncultured Acidobacteriaceae bacterium; assembly: GCA_963720075.1. Classification (GTDB taxonomy): domain Bacteria; phylum Acidobacteriota; class Terriglobia; order Terriglobales; family Acidobacteriaceae; genus PALSA-188. The sequence continues at coordinate 187,327 of CAVREG010000006.1, forward strand.
CATTGCTTTGAAGCCGGCAGGGCGGAATTGCTGATCGAGTTCGCGGTACTTCGCTTCGTCCTTAATTACTTCGTGATCTTTTACGGGAGCATCTCCTGGCTCGACGACAACGTACGCTTCGAAGTACAGAACGGCTTCCAAGTCACGCAGAGAAATGTCGAGCAGGTGGCCGATGCGGCTCGGTAGCCCTTTAAAGAACCACACGTGCGAACAGGGAGACGCAAGTTCGATGTGTCCCAGGCGCTCGCGGCGAACTTTCGACAGAGTAACTTCGACTCCGCATTTATCGCAGATCACGCCGCGATGCTTCATGCGCTTGTACTTGCCGCAGAGGCATTCCCAATCGGTTACTGGGCCGAAGATGCGGGCGCAGAACAATCCGTCGCGCTCGGGCTTGAAGGTGCGGTAGTTGATGGTCTCGGGTTTGGTGACTTCGCCGTGCGACCAGCTCCGGATTTTTTCGGGCGAGGCCAGGCTGATGCGGATAGCATCAAAATCGGCGACAGGGTTTGCCAGATCAAAGGGGCTCGAACGAAACAAGGTGGTCCTCCACTTCCTGCGGCCGTTCGCCGTCGCGGGCGGCTCCCAAAATCGATGCCGGATGGCGGTCGCCGTTGCAACAACAACCACCGACTTATCTCTTGGCCCACCGGATGGGAACGTTCCGGGAGGCTCGTTGTCAAAAACAATTCAGAACCAAAAAATTCTCATCGACCGTCAGCGCTCAATTTCGCATTGCTAAAGCTGAGAGCTGACGGCTGCTAGCTGCTCTTAATCGTTTGCTGCGCTCAACACCGGCTTCTTCTCGCCGGCCTTGATCAATTCGACGTCGAGACACAGCGACTGCAATTCACGAATCAACACGTTGAACGATTCCGGTACGCCGGGCTCCATGGCGGCTTCGCCTTTGACGATGGCCTCGTAAATCTTGGTGCGGCCGTATACGTCATCGGACTTCGCCGTTAGCAGCTCTTGCAGAATGAACGCCGCGCCGTAAGCTTCCAGCGCCCAAACTTCCATCTCTCCGAAACGCTGGCCTCCGAACTGCGCCTTACCACCCAACGGTTGCTGGGTGATGAGCGAGTACGGACCAATCGAACGGGCGTGGATCTTGTCGTCCACCAGGTGTGAAAGTTTCAGCATGTAGATGTAGCCCACGGTTACGGGCTGCTCGAACTTGTCTCCAGTCATGCCGTCGTGCAGCGTTGTCTTGCCAGATTCCGGCAGGCCCGATTGGCGCAACAGCGCTTTGATTTCGCTCTCGCGTGATCCATCGAATACCGGAGAACCAGTGAACACGCCGCGCTTCAGAGTTTCCGCGACCGCCAGCAATTCGTCGTCGGGGATTTCCGAAATTTCCTGAGCCAGCGTCGTGTCTTTGAACAGCGCTTTCAGTTCGCGCCGAACCGTGGCTTCGGCCGAATTCTCAGCCATCATCTGGGTAATCTTCTTGCCCAGTTCATGCCCAGCCCATCCGAGATGGGTTTCGAGAATCTGCCCGACATTCATACGGGAAGGTACGCCTAACGGGTTGAGAACGATTTCCATCGGCGTTCCATCTTCGAGGTATGGCATATCCTCTTCCGGCAAGATGCGCGCGATTACGCCCTTGTTGCCGTGACGGCCGGCCATCTTGTCGCCGACGCTGAGCTTGCGCTTCATCGCGACGTAAACCTTGACCAGCTTGATCACGCCCGGAGGCAGTTCATCGCCCTTGGTCAGCTTGTCTTTGCGCTCGTTAACGATCTTCTTAAGCACATCAATCTGACGCGAGGTCATTTCCTCGATCTCGTCTATCTGCTCGTTCACCCGCGGATCCTTATCTGCGTACTTGATGCGTTTTAGATTGCGAGTTGAAATGCGCTCGATAGCGTCGCGGTCGAGAACCGTGTCTTTAGTTAGCAGACGTTTGTTGGTTCGCTCGTCGTGCAAGTCGGTCTGCACTTCTTTGCCGCCGAGAATGTTTTCCAAACGCTTCAACCGCTCGTCGGTAAGAATGCGAATTTCGTCGGAAAGATTCTTCTCCAATTTGCCGATTTGCGCGGCTTCGATTGATTTGGCGCGCTCATCTTTTTCCTGGCCCTTGCGCGAGAAAATCTTCACGTCTACGATGACGCCTTCGATTCCCGGTGGGCAGTAGAGTGAAGCATCGCGCACGTCCCCGGCCTTTTCGCCGAAAATCGCCCGCAACAGCTTCTCTTCCGGAGTTAGCTGAGTCTCGCCCTTAGGCGTGACTTTGCCGACTAGAATGTCTCCCTGCTTGATGCCCGCGCCGATGCGTATCACACCCGCTTCGTCCAGATTGCGCAGCATAGTTTCGCTGACGTTGGGAATGTCGCGCGTGACCTCTTCCGGCCCCAGCTTCGTGTCGCGGGATTCGATTTCGAATTCCTCGATGTGGACGGAAGTGTAGTAATCCTCTTTTACGAGTTTTTCGGAGACAAGAATCGCGTCTTCAAAGTTGTATCCGCGCCATGGCATGAAGGCCACGAGCACGTTGCGTCCCAGGGCCAGTTCGCCGTGATCGGTGCAGGGACCGTCGGCGATGACCTGCCCTTTGACGACTTGCTGTCCTTTTGTGACAATCGGCTTCTGGTTAATGCAAGTGTTCTGGTTCGACCGCTTGAATTTGGTCAGCTGATAAATGTCGCTGCCGACCTCGCGGGAAAGCTGTCCGGGATGGTGCTCGCCCGCGACCCGGACGATGATTCGCTCCGAGTCAACGGAGTCAATCACGCCATTGCGCCGCGCCAGGATGACCGCCCCTGAATCGCGCGCCGTGACGCCTTCCATTCCTGTTCCAACAATCGGCGCCTCGGCACGCAGCAGCGGAACCGACTGCCGCTGCATGTTTGCGCCCATGAGCGCACGGTTCGCGTCGTCGTGTTCGAGGAAGGGCACGAGCGATGCAGCGACTGAGACTAACTGCTTCGGACTCACGTCAATGTAATCAATTTCGTCGCGGCTGACCAAAACGAAGTTACCGGCTTTACGAGCATTGACCAGTTCGCCGACGATGCGTCCTTTATCGTCGAGTTCGACGTTCGCCTGCGCGATGATGTGACGATCTTCTTCCCACGCGGATTGATAAAACGAGTACGGCTCGATCTCCGCGGGACGCTTCTTCCGGTCTTTCAAATCGGCATTCAGTTTTTCGAGTTCGTGCTTCTCAATGTGGTCTCCCACTTTGAGGTCGCTGTCCCCGGCATTCACGATGCTCACGAAGTCGAGCACGCGCCCGCCCTTCACGCGCCGGTACGGAGACTCGATGAAGCCGTAGTCGTTGATGCGCGCATAGCAGCTTAGTGACGAGATCAGTCCAATGTTCGGACCTTCCGGCGTTTCAATCGGGCAGATGCGTCCATAGTGCGTCGGGTGAACGTCACGCACTTCGAATCCCGCGCGCTCGCGGGAGAGGCCGCCCGGCCCAAGGGCCGACAGACGCCGCTTGTGGGTGATTTCCGACAGCGGATTGGTCTGATCCATGAACTGCGAAAGCTGCGATGATCCAAAAAATTCGCGAATCGCCGCCATGACCGGCTTGGCATTCACGAGATCGTGCGGCATCGCCGTGGACATTTCCTGGTACACGGACATTTTTTCTTTGATCGCCCGTTCCATGCGAACCAGCCCGATGCGGAACTGGTTCTCCATCAATTCGCCGACGGCCCGCACGCGGCGATTGCCAAGGTGATCAATGTCGTCCACCGTGCCAATGCTCTTGCGCAGTTTCAGCAGGTAGCGGATGGTGCCGTAGAAATCCGCTGGTTCCAAGGTGCGATTGTCGAGGCTCGACGCTTCCGCGTTCTCAAACAGCTTGATGTTGAATTTCAGCCGTCCTACGCGGGAGAAGTCGTACTTGCGCGGATCGAAGAACATTCCGTGGAACAAGGCTGTAGCCGTGTCCAACGTCGGCGGATCACCAGGGCGTAGCTTGCGATAAATTTCGATTAACGCCTCTTGGGGAGTCTTTACCGAATCGCGCTTCAAGGTCTGACTGATAACCACGCCCACATCGTCGCGCTCCGGGAAGAACACGCTCAGTTCGACGACTCCAGATTCGAGAATCTTCGAGACTTTGTCAGCGGTAAGTTCAGAGTTCGCTTCGAGCAGAACTTCACCGGTTGTCGTATCCACAACGTCGCCGGCAACCCATGCACCTTCCAGGTCGGAAACGTCCACTTCGACTTCCGAAATCTTTGCCTTCTGAATTTCTTTCAGTGTCGCCGCGTTGATCTTGCGTCCAGAGTGAGCAATCTCGTCGCCGGATTTGTTCTTGATGCTGTGCGCCAGCTTCATCCCCAACAAATTAGTTGGCTTGTCGGAAGCAGGGTCCAAAGTCCAGAAAAGCTTATTGTCGCGGACGACCAGGCGGTCCACGGTGTAGAAAGTCCGCAGGATGTCTTCGCCGGAACGCAGTCCCAACGCCCGAAGGAATATGGTTCCCAAAAACTTCCGCTTGCGGTCAATGCGAACGTACAAAACGTTCTTCTGATCGTATTCGAACTCCACCCACGATCCGCGATAGGGAATAATCTTGCCGAGGAAGTAGGTGCGATTGTTAGCGGTCTCGAAGAACACGCCCGGCGAACGATGCAATTGACTAACGATAACCCGCTCGGTCCCGTTAATAATGAAGGTCCCGTTCTGGGTCATCAGCGGCACGTCTCCGAAAAATACTTCCTGCTCTTTGATATCGCGAATGGAGCGATTGCCGGTTTCGGCATCTTTATCGAAGATGGTCAACCGCATGGTGACCTTCAGCGGCGCCGAATAAGTCATGCCACGCTCTTCGCATTCGTTGACGTCGTATTTCAGTTGCAGCCCAACGGGGTCGCCGCACTTGTTGCAGAAGTCGGGAGTATTCGCGTTATACGTTCCGCACTTGGTGCAGAGCACATCGCCGGGATGAAACGGATCGGTAATGACTGTCGATCCGCAATTCTTACAAGTAGTGCGTAGGTGATGCAGGCCTTTCAGGTGGCCGCACTTGCATTCCCAGTTGCCGATGGCGAAGTCAACGAACTCCAACTGCGAGACGTTGCGAAAGTCGCTGATTGGGAACACGGATTGAAATACCGATTGCAAACCTGCATCATCGCGCTCGCTCGGCAGGCGGTCCATTTGCAGAAAGCGCTCATAGGAACGCTTCTGAACCTCGATCAGGTTCGGAATCTGAATGGTGGCTGGAATTTTGGAAAAATCGAAGCGGTGACGGAATCCATTGCTTTTTGCCGATGACATGTGTGCTCCAAACTTTTGTGCGCAGCTGTGCGCTGCGAGAAAACTACGTTTTTTAGGACGAACGTCCTGCGTCTACCGATTGGAACTCCGGTCTAACGAAGACACGGACGCACCCGCCAGGGAAAAGGTTCCCCGCGGGCGCCATTGATGGCACTCGATCTCGATTGCAATTGTGTCGTTTCCGCGCCAGTTCTTTTAGGCCTGTTCCGGTTCCGCTATCGCGGAACAGCTGCCAACCCGTGAATGCGCCCCGGTCCCCGTTGTTTGGGACGGTAATTCCCGGTTTGCGCAGCCACTCGTGATGAAACAGGAAGCAGTGTGAATGGTTAGATGATACCACTGTCTCCGAAGCTTCAGGAAGTTTGTTGTCAAGAAAAATCGTCAGCCCGGACCAACTTGTGTCACCGGGGCTGACAAATCCCTTTTTGGCAGCTATTTCACTTCGACAACAGCGCCCGCATCCGTGAATTTCTTCTGGATAGTGGCCGCTTCGTCCTTGGTGACGCCCTCTTTAATCGTCTTGGGAGCGCCGTCAACCAGATCTTTGGCTTCCTTGAGGCCCAGGCTGGTAACTTCGCGAACCGCCTTGATGACATTGATCTTATTGGCCCCAACCTCTTTCAGGACCACTGCAAATTCGGTCTTTTCCTCGGCCGGAGCCGCTGCCGCTCCAGCGCCGCCGCCAGCCATCATCACGGGAGCCGCTGCTGCCGCCGAAACGCCGAGGCGCTCCTCAAGTTTCTTGACCAACTGTGCCGCGTCGAGCAGCGATAATCCTACGATTGACTCTTCCAACTGTTGTAAATCCGCCATGTTTTTCTCCGCCCTTTGATTTAGAAATTCGCTGTCAGCTTTGAGCCGTCAGCTATAACCGTTCGATCTTCACTTCGATTACAAAATTACTCAATTACCCACTTGCTCAATGTCTAGACTCCCGCAGGCGCGTCGTTCTTGAACTTTTCCTTCTCCACTCCCTGATTGATGACTACCGCCAGGTCTCGGCCGATTGCGTTTACAACCGTCACCAACCGCTGCGCCGGGGCTGACATGAGGAATAGCAGCTTGGAATAGAGCTCTTCCTTTGAAGGCATGGTCGCCAGCGCCTGGATGTCGCTGAGCGAGACCACCCGGCCTTCAACAACTCCGGACTTGAAGGTTAGTTCCGGATTATCCTTTGCATACTTCGAAAGCGCTTTGGCTAAAGCCACGGGATCGCCTTCCGTGTAAGCAATCGAGGTCACACCCGTCAGATTTTTCAGCGCCTCTTCAACTTTGGTGCCTTTCGCAGCACGCTCCGCCAATGTGTTTTTTACAACGGCATATTTCGCCCCAGAAGTCCGCACCGTCTTGCGCAACTCAAAGTCCTGGGCCACCGTCAGCTTGCTGAATGTAGTGACGATCAGGCTCGAAACCTTCTTCAGTTCTGTGCCCAACTTCTCGGTTTCTTCGACCTTCTTTGCTCTGCTAACCGCCATAATTCCCCTCTAAACCCTGAATTGTCATCCTTCGCAAAACGAAGGACCTATGCATCCCTGTCCGCCACCCGAAACCGCGCCATGCCAATATGGCGTTATGCCTTCGACGCCGCTTCCACGACGCTGGTATCAATCGGAATTCCCGGCCCCATCGTGGAACTCAAATAGCAGCCTTTTACGTACTTTCCCTTCGCGACGGCTGGCTTTGCTTTTACGACACTCGTGATCAGCACAGTCGCATTCTCAATAAGCTTATCCGGCGAAAAAGAAATTTTACCCACCGGAACGTGAATCAACGCGGTCTTGTCGGTGCGGAATTCCACTTTGCCGGCCTTAACTTCCTGCACCGCCTTGGCAACGTCGAAGGTCACAGTCCCAGTCTTAGGATTGGGCATCAACCCTTTTGGACCGAGAACTTTTCCCAAGCGCCCCACAGACTTCATCATGTCCGGCGTAGCAATCAACGCGTCGAAGTCAGTCCAATTTTCCTTGGTGATCTTTTCGACCATGTCCTCGCCGCCAACGTAATCAGCGCCAGCCTCCTCGGCCTCGCGAATTTTATCGCCGTTTGCAATCACCAAAACTTTCTTGGATTTCCCCAAGCCGTGCGGAAGCACCACCGTGCCGCGAACCATTTGGTCCGCATGTTTTGGGTCCACGCCTAGCCGCAAAGTGATCTCAACTGTCTCGTCAAATTTTGTATATTTGATTTTTTGCAGCAGCGGAACCGCGTCCGCTAACGCGTACTGCCGATTTTCAACCGCCTGACGCGCTTTAATGATGTTCTTTCCTGGTTTTCTCATTATTCCTCGTCTCCCACCGCTCATCGTTAATTCGATGGGCCGTAGTGAATTCGACAACTCATTGAGTAATTTGGGAATCGGGTAATTGTGTAATTGAAAACCAACAGCGAGTCGCGCTAAATTCAATTACCAAATCACTAAATTTCCCAATTACCCAATGACATCAATCCCCATGGACCTCGCCGTCCCGCGCACGCTATTCACCGCCGCTTCCACGGATGCAGCATTCAAGTCGGGCATCTTTTGCTTCGCAATATCTTCCACCTGTTTCAACGTGACCTTCCCAACTTTGTCCTTATTAGGAGTGCCCGATCCTTTGGCAATGCCAGCCGCGCGCTTCAACAAAATAGACGCCGGAGGAGTCTTAGTAATAAAAGTGAAGGTGCGGTCGCTGTAAACAGTCACCACCACCGGAATAATCAGTCCCTCGAGTTCCTTAGCGCCGGTTCGCGCATTGAACTGCTTGCAGAATTCCATGATATTGATCTGAGCCTGGCCGAGCGCCGGACCCACCGGAGGCGCAGGCGTAGCCTTGCCAGCCGCAATCTGTAGCTTTACCGATCCTGTAGCTTTCTTTGCCATCTATCCCCTCAAAATGAACGTGTGGGGACGGGCACTCTTGCCCGTCCAAGTCGAGCAAAGCTCGACGGCTGTCTCTAGGCCGATTTCTCCACCTGTCCAAACTCCAGTTCCACCGGAGTCGAACGCCCGAAAATAGTTACCATCACTTTCAAAGTCTCCCGGTCTTCGTTCACGTCATCCACGATACCGGTAAACGTTGCAAACGGACCTTCGGTGATCTTCACGGTCTCGTTCTTCTCAAATTTAACTTTAAGCTTTGGCTTATCTTTCGCCTCGCCCACCCGGTAAACAATATGCTGCACTTCTTCTTCCGACAGCGGCGTCGGCTGCTGGCCCGTGCCTACGAATCCCGTCACCCGCGGAGTGGACTTCACTACGTGCCACACGTGATCGTCCATGTCCATTTCAACCAGCACGTAGCCGGGATAAAACATGCGCTCGACGGTATACTTCTTGCCGTTACGCACCTCGGTCACAGCTTCGGTCGGAATCAGCACTTTGCCGATTCGCTCCTGCAAGCCAAACGCCTGGACTCGCGATTCCAGCGACTCTTTGACCTTGCGCTCGAACCCCGAATAAGAATGAATGATGTACCACCGCATGTTCGGATTGCGGGGAGCTTCGGCAATCGCGGCGGCGCTCGAATCGGGAGCGTCGGCGGTTCCAGAGCCTTCTGCTGCTGCGTTTTTCTCTTCATCCTGCATATCGTGTTGTAAAACTCCAACTTCTTTAGTTGCCATTTAGCGCTTAGTGAAATAGCCGAAAATAGAATCAACGCCCCTTCCAATGACATTGTCAATGATCCAAAAATACAGCCCAAAAAGAAATACAGTAACAATGACAACCGCAGTCGTCGCTTGGACTTCTTTGAGCCCAGGCGCGGTGACCTTCTTCATTTCCGTGCGGACATCGTTATAAAAAACCTTAATCCGCTCCGGCAAGGACTTGACGCGTCCTCCAAAGCTTTCGTCCGCCGATGCCGCGATTGACTTCGCCATTCTCTTCTCTCGACTCCCAGTATCAACTCCCATTTCGACTCCGTATCGCTCCGGTTGTTTCGCCGTCCTCTAAATATGGCAGGGGCGGAGGGATTCGAACCCCCAAGTTCGGTTTTGGAGACCGACAGTTTAACCGTTGAGCTTACGCCCCTCTAGAAAGCTGTCATCCTGGGACGCCTTCTTCTGGCGGCAAAGGATCTGGGTGAGCCGCGCGCAAAATCGCGCGTTTGGCTCACTTCCCCACTATTTTACTTCTTTATGCGGCGTATGCTTCCGGCAGCGGTTGCAGAATTTTTCCAGCTCCAGCCGCTCCGTCATGGTCTTCCGATTCTTGGTGGTCGAATAATTTCGCTCTTTGCACTCACCGCACTGCAGCGTAATGATCTCTCTCGGCATAAAAAACTCCTTAGCCTATGTGGCGCGGACACTCTTGTCCGCGGCCTTTGACTCTAATCCTCTGCGGACCTTTGCCCCGCTTGGACGGGCAAGAGTGCCCGTCCCCACACAATCTTTTACTGCACGATTTCTGAAATCGTTCCTGCTCCCACCGTGTGGCCGCCTTCGCGAATGGCGAATCGCAAGCCTTTTTCCATCGCTACCGGCGTGATCAGTTCGATGACCAAGCTGACGTTGTCTCCCGGCATCACCATTTCCGTGCCCGCTGGCAACTCCGCTACTCCGGTCACGTCCGTCGTCCGCAAATAAAATTGCGGACGGTATCCTTTGAAGAATGGCGTGTGCCGTCCGCCTTCTTCTTTGGTCAGAATGTAAACTTCGGCTTTGAACTTGGTGTGCGGCGTGATGGATCCGCCCTTCGCTAACACCATACCGCGCTCGACATCTTCTTTCGCGATGCCGCGTAGCAGCAGTCCCGCATTGTCTCCCGCCAGGCCTTCGTCGAGTTGCTTCTTGAACATTTCGACGCCGGTCACGACTGTTTTGCGGGTTTCGCGGAAGCCTACGATTTCTACTTCTTCGCCTACTTTTACTTTGCCGCGTTCGATTCTTCCCGTAACCACGGTGCCGCGTCCGGAGATCGAGAAAATATCTTCGATAGGCATCAGGAACGGTTTGTCGAGTTCTCGCACTGGTTGCGGAATATTTTTGTCCACCGCTTCCATCAATTCGTCCAGAGCCTTCTCCCACTTGGCTTCGCCATTCAGCGCGCCCAGCGCCGAAAGCCGCATCACCGGAAGATCGTCGCCAGGGAATTGATATGCCTTCAAAAGTTCACGCACTTCAAGTTCAACCAGGTCGAGCAGTTCGGGATCGTCAACCGCATCGCACTTGTTCAATGCGACCACAATGTACGGAACCCCGACTTGCCGCGCCAGCAGCACATGCTCGCGAGTTTGCGGCATCGGACCGTCAGTAGCCGCGACGACTAAAATCGCGCCGTCCATCTGCGCCGCGCCGGTGATCATGTTCTTGATGTAATCGGCGTGGCCCGGGCAATCCACGTGCGCGTAGTGACGGTTCGCCGTCTCATACTCGACGTGCGCGGTTGCAATGGTGATTCCGCGCGCCTTTTCTTCCGGAGCGTTATCAATCGAATCAAACGACCGGAACAGAATTTTCGGATTATGTTTCGACAACACCTTGGTGATAGCCGCTGTCAATGTGGTCTTGCCATGGTCAATGTGACCAATGGTGCCAACGTTCACATGCGGCTTATTGCGATCAAATTTCTCTTTCGCCATGTCGTGATCTTTCTGTTCGGATTATGTGGCGCGGACACTCTTGTCCGCGGCCTTTTCTGTCGTCCCTATGGGACTCGAAGCTTTTTGGCGCTTACCTAGGACTTACGTCCTGGCTGCAATATACCGCCCATTCGGGGCTGGATTAGTTCCTCACTCAGACTTCAATAATATTGATAAAGCTTCCTAAACTTATGCCGCAAAGTCGGCGCGACTTCCTCGACCTTAGACAGATAAAATTCGCGCATCTGCGCCTGATCCGAGACCGTCAACGCCTGATAGAGTCCCAGAGCCGTTATCGCATGATTCTTCCCGTCGAAAATTCCGTTCTCGAACGCCGCTTCTACTTGTCTGACCCGAACGCCCTTCTTCTCCGCCTTCTTGAGGAAATTTTCTATCTCCTCTGGCGCAAGCGCTCGGCTGACCAAGCTTTTCAGGTCTTCGAATTCTTTTTCTTTGTCTATCTTTACGACCGGCTGAACAAATGCCACTTATCGCACCATCCCAAATTTTCTGGAGCGGGAGACGGGAATCGAACCCGCGACCAACAGCTTGGAAGGCTGTGACTCTACCACTGAGTTACTCCCGCGCCTCTCGCAACTCCCTGCGCTCCCTTAAACAGAACAACCTTACCAAGCCAACAATCGCGCCAAAGCTGGCGATACCGATTATCGCCAGTTCCACTCTTTTCGCATCAGGGGTCTCGAAGACATCTCTAATCCCATATGCGAACACGAGGACGACAGCCATAACATTCAGCACCACCAAGCACTGACGGCGAAGTTCGCCACGCAGACGCCAAAGAGCGATGCATTGGAGAGCCAGATACAAAGTTTCTATACCCAATGCCATCCACTTGATCGTCATCCATGTGCCCGGCAATTCACACCGCCTGATCTCTGGAGCCGATGACCAGGATTGAACTGGTGACCTCTCCCTTACCAAGGGAGTGCTCTACCAACTGAGCTACATCGGCTCAAAAAAATGCCGTTGGCCTTTAGCCCTTGGCTCTCGGCGAAACCCCATCGTCACCCTTGGTGCAATCTTGATCGTCCGCGTGCAGCGTGTCTTTCCTATGCAGGAGCGTCTTCGCCGCGAACATTGCCAAAATCGCCAGCGTCACCAAACGAATCTTCTGATCGCTGATCGTCGTCCACGCCAACACCGCTAAGACGACATACGCGCCCAACGCTAGATATAGTCGCTTCACTCAAATCACTGGTGCACAGGGAAGGATTCGAACCTTCGTACCTCGCTAGGAGGGACAGATTTACAGTCTGTTGGCTTTAACCACTCACCCACCTGTGCGAAATCGCCCGGCACTCGCTAACTCACAGCCGGCAACACACGCACATAAGCGCGCACAAAAACTGCTTTCGCACGCAATCACCACAATCGGAAATATTCCTATGGAGTGCCGTTGAACGAAGTGTTATGCCGAGCCGCGTACCGCGCAAATGCGTTATCTATTATTTTCTTATCTATACTGGAGCTGGCGAAGGGATTTGAACCCCTGACCCTCTGATTACAAATCAGATGCTCTACCAGCTGAGCTACGCCAGCAGTTGGGACAACAGGCCCTCGCAGGCACAAGCATCCCCAATCCCCACAAATGTCCGGGACAATTTTAAAAGATACCATAAGGGGATAGAGGGTGCAAATGGGGATGGCAACAATGGGCATGGCAACAGAATTGGCGAGTTTGGGGTGCTAAAGCGGGCAATTAGTTTGAAAAGCGCTTGTGCTGCCAGACTCGGCACATAAGATTATCCGTAACCGCCCGTGCACAGCGTTTTCGAGCGGTTCGTCATAATTATAGACGTATAATTTGTTCACGCATCGGATTGCATAGGTGGTAGGCGCGGCAGGAATTGAACCTGCAACCCTCAGATTAGAAATCTGATGCTCTATCCGTTTGAGCTACGCGCCCTCAATAACTTACAGCGTATTTACCTTTAACTGTCACTAAACTGTCACCAAAACGCTTGTCTCTCTGTTCGAGCCGCTTGGCGACTTTCTTTGGTGGCAGCGTGTTCGCAACGACGACTTTATCCATCGCCTCGACTACGTCTCCAGCGCTCACGATGTGGTATCTGTCGAACACCGAGCGTGTCTTGTGGCCGCTGATTTTCATGGCGATGCGTTCAGGCACGCCCGCGTTCACGAGGTTGCGTATGGCTGACCTGCGCAGATCGTGGACGATGAGCCCTTGATAAGCGTACCAGATGTTTCCTGACTCGCTAGTCTGCTTGACGCGCTTGCCGAGTCCGACCGCTTCACACGCTTTGCTCCACTCAGTGCGAAGGTTCGTGGCGTCGAAGACTCGGCCAGTCTTCGGCTCAACAGCCTTCAAGATTTTCACCAACACAGGCGGCAGAGGCACAATACGCGCTTCATCGTTTTTCGTCTGATCTTCCTCCAGTCGAATGCATGGTACCGTCAAATCAACCTGCGCCCATTCGATGGCTTCTGCTTCGCCGAGCCGCACTCCGCACCAATACAGAAACAGAATCAACGGCTGCAAATGCTTGGGGAGTTTGCGGAGCAACTTCTCGAACCTTTTAATATCCAAGAAGCCCTTGCGTGCAGGCGGCTCTTTCAGCAACCGAATCTTCGGCACATGCTGAATCTTGGAGTCTTCGTGCGCGATCTGGAGCATACGTCGGAGACATGCAAGTGAGCGATTTACCGTGGCAGTGCTGAAGCCTTCTTTGACGCGCTGCTTCGCAAACCGCCGCGCAGCATCGGTAGTGATCTGCGTGAATGGTGCGCCGGGATTGTCCGCGCTGAATCCGAAAAACGCATCCAGTGCTTTCAGTCCACCGATGTTCTCTTCTCCATCATCGGTCTGGTAGAGACTGGCGTTGCCCTTCTCTTGATAGTTCGCAATCAGGGCTGCGCGTAGATCGCCGTAGGTGATCTTTCTTAACTCGGTCAAGCTCACCAGTCCCTTGTCGTTGTCGCCCATCAAACGACGGAGCACGCTCAACGCCTCCTGCTTCACTGGCGTGCCTGAACTCGTACGAATCTGCTTGCCCGTCCCGTCGTAGTATTGCAGACGCCAGTTCTTTGAACCCATGACCCTGAACAGGCCGCCCTCGCCCTTCGCTCGTTTTGCCATGTTTCCTCCTGTCACTAAGAATACCGATGCTTAGTGACAATGTCAAGGACCAAAGCCACGAAGTCAGCGTCCATGGCCGAGTCTGGGCGGTTTGATGTTGCAGACAAAGGCGCAATTTGCTACAATGAAGCCGTGACCAGCTATTCGGTCGCGGAAAGCGGGTACAAGTGCGTGCAACAAATAAGTCTCAACTCAACTCTGGAAATGGCCTTTCGGCTCTAACCTCCGCTGTAACGTCTGTCGTTCCTGCCTTACCCCCACCTGTAGTTCCAAGACTCCTTACCATCCCACAAGCGGCAGCTTATTGCAGTGCGGCCATCTGGGCGATCCGTCAGGCAATCATTAACAAGGAACTGCGCGCCTGCGCCATCGGGAGACGTTTCCTGATTGATCGTGCTGCGCTCGATGCGTTCATTGATCGCAAGCTCAGCGAGCGGATAGAATGAACCGCGCCAACACTGAGCACGTATGTCGTGCGCCGGGCAGATCGGGCGTACGGCATGCAAGCCGACGCCTACCCAAACCCGGCCACCAAAGAGGAGCTACCAGTCAATTTTGCGCATTTGTTTGCAAGAGGTGAGGCTCAATGAGTTCTATAAAAAGGGATGTCAAGGAAAAAGTTCTCCCTCGACCGGAGGTCGAGAAGATTTTAGTCTCGAGATCCAGCCCACTGTCTGTAAGTGCCCATCGATTTCGCTCGAGGGGTTTGCTCTGGCTTGTCTGCCCTTCCTGTGGGTTTCATCTTCGGTGATGACGACGCCAATCGAGTTTTGAGACAGGGCAAGCGAAACTGGTCTTGGAGTGTCAACCATGGTTCTATCGGAGGCTCGTGGCCTATCGCTATTTCTGGTTATCCGAGGAGGCATAACGTGTAATGGGTGACTCGGTGCCGAAGCACACAGGGCCGATCTCATTGACTGATACTCACCTCGAACCGAGCGTCTCAAGAACCGACCGACCACCACCAGAGAATCGCCGGAGATGGAGAGGCCTGCTACCAGAGACGCTCAAGCGGCTTGCCGATGCAATTTTTTGGCGTCGAAACTTACTCCTTTCTTCCAAATCGTTAAGGTGATCGCGGCAATCTTTCTGGCCAGGGTGAGACGCGCCATTGTCGGTCGCATCCCTTTTTCAAGCAGCGCCACATAGAAATCGTACAACGGCCCAGGGTGAGTACTCGCAGATAGAGCAGCGCCCTTGAACAGATTCTTCAGATCATGATTATGGTTGCCATTCAGACCGCGCACGGTGATGCGCTCCCGATTCCGTCGCAGCTTCCCTTGCACATAGCGGTACTCGCCGCTGTCGTGCGTCTCGATCGCCAAACCACTGTAAGCCCACAGTTGGCGCTTGGTGCGGAAACGGTGGGGCGTTTGCAGCAACGCCACAAGCATGGCCGCACGGATCGGACCGATCGCAGGAATTTGGCGCAGTAACTTCACCGCAGGATGCTTCCGGCTCTCGCTCAGCAGATCCCGTCGCGCTTCTTGTCGTACCGGTTGCAGCAGATCCAGTTGCTGATAGAAACGTTCCGCTCGCAGGCGAACCCCGGGCTGCGGGATCTTGGCCAACCACTCTGCCCGATACCGCGGGGCATACACGGTGGTACCGCTGCATGGAATGGCCCAGCTTCGATAGAGAGCTTTGATCCGAGTCATGACTCGGCTGACATCTTGGGTGAGCGTCAGATAGCTGCGAGCCAACTCCTTTAATGTGCGCACCCCGTGCTCGCCGTGGTACACCGCATGGAGCTGGTTGCCGCGTAACAACTCCGCCAGCTTGCGCGCATCGATCCGGTCGCTCTTGCTGCCATCTTTCAGCAGCGCGTTCTTTCGCGGATCGCAGACCACTAGACGGCTGACGTGAGGTTTCAGCAGATCATGTAACCAGGCGGCAGAAGTTCCTTCTTCAAAGGTCACCGATAGACTTCCGCGTAGCCCATCGAGGAACTCTAGAATCGTGGCTGCTTTCGTCTCCAGGATGCATTCCATGATCAGCTTGCCCGAGCTGTCCATGACGGCAACCGAGATCGTTGCCTGGTGAACGTCCATGCCAATATACTTTTCTTGATTCATGACGGCGCTCCTTTCGGTGAGTGGTGATCCGAACAATCACAACCTACCGCAAAGTGGGCGCCTTTTTATATTGCGTGCTATCGCGATTTATCGCCAACTACCTGCTTTTGGCTTCGAGTTCGTGGTAATCGCCGTACCACAGGACGTAGCATGGCGGCACGGCGTCCATCTTCAGCAGGCCCTCGGGCGCACCTTTCGCGTACCGGAGAACGAATGAGCGAGGCAATTCCTTACCTCCTTCAGTCACGTTTCTCACGCAGGCCATACTTTCGACCTTCACATCGCAACCACTCTCCCGCTGAACTTTAACCTCATAAATCTTTGAGTAGTCCCAGAACGACTCAGGTGGTAGCTGGTTTGACTGGTAAAAGGCATATGCGATTTGAATCGGTTTAACACTCCCATCAGGTTCTTCAATCGCTAAGTAGAACGACGCCCATTTGTGACTGAGGCCGGAACCATGGAGCAGCGTCCTGACCTCTCCTAGCGGTCGCACGCGAAGCGTGTCCCGCACCTTCGTCGCGGGTTTCTGTTGTGCAAGCGTTGTGAGCGCAACGATGACGAGCAGAAAGCAAGCTCCGGCTGTCTTCATGTCGGCAGATTACACCCCAAAGGGCTGATTTGCATGCGCTTCACCGGAGTTCCGTCAATGCGTGATATGGCGATTTATCAACAACTACGCATTACGCAGGAACCACAGGTGCCGGGTACAGCAGCGAGGAAAGGTATGCGCCAACAGAATAAGAGACGGCACGAACCAGCGGAACGGTGAACAAGAAAAACATCCTGACGTCCGGCGCACTCAGAACACTCCGAGAGCCAAAACCGGAGAGGCGACCCCACACGTCGCCGTGCCCAGCGATTGTCAGGTAGCCAAATGCAAACCATACGGCCGGCAGAATCCATGTCCACTTCGCCGCAGAATTTCGCCAAGTTCGCCACATGCCGAACCCGATAAGAGCTGCACAGACGATGCTGAAGATGAATTCCTTCCAGACTATTGCCGCGACCGAGTGAGACGAAATCACTCTCCACAGCGCCCTATCCAGAATCGCCGTTCCGATTACGGCGACAGCAAGGTTAACCAGCAGCAAGCCACCAAACTTTAGCGCACGCATGGCACGAATTCTAAACCAGTTGTTGCGAATCTCCGGTCAACTGTCGAAATCAGGCGATTACGCGTTTTGACCGTTGGTCATTGCGATCGCGGTAGGGATACCACTTGGCATGGTACCCCCCGCGCGGACCCGGACGGGCGCTGATTAGCGCATCCGGTTCTTATCGCGGATGGCTGGCGGCAAAGCGAACCGCGGGGTAAGGATGGAGCACTCGCGGTTGAGGAAGCCATCGGTCTGCCAGGGCGAGAATACGCGTCCAGGAAAGTGGGTGTTTCTGGCTACGGCGGCGGAGTGTCCGCCACCACTGCCCGATTAACCGTTCCCGGAATACGCCGAGACTATCGAGATTCCCCGGTACCGCATAGTAGTTGGAGTGGCCCTGCATGATCGACTTGAGCCATTGCCCGGTTTGGCGCACGGGATCGTGCATACGCTCACGGAGCTGCTGCTTAACCTCGTGCAGCTTCGCCCGCATGCGTTTGCGGATCGTCTTGCGCCTTACCGTAAACCGCCCTAGCCTATTCTTCCCGCTGATGTGCGTGAAGCCTAGAAAGTCGAACGTCTCGGGCTTGCCCTCTCCTCTACCTCTCCGGTTCTCTTCGGCAAACCTGCCGAATTCGATCCGGCGCGTCTTATCTGGATGCAATTCCAGTCCAAACATTCCCAGTCGTTCCTGTAAGTTCTCCAAGAATCGATCCGCATCCGCTTGGTGTTGGAATCCCAAGATGATATCGTCCGCGTAGCGGATGACAACCACCTCGCCGTGTGCCCATTTCTTGCGCCACACGTTCACCCAGAGATCGAAAGCGTAGTGCAAGTAGATATTCGCGAGAAGCGGTGAAATCACCGAACCTTGCGGACTACCTGTCTTCGTGTTCGACCATTCGCCTTCCTCCATCACCCCAGCCTTGAGCCATTTCTGGATCAACCGCAGGATGCGGGGGTCAGCGACGCGATACTCCACGAACTGGACCAACCAACTCTTGTCGAGGTTATCGAAAAACCCTCGAATGTCGGCATCCAGAACGTAGTTCACCTTCTTCTTCAGGAGCGCGTACGACAGCGCATCCAGCGCCTGATGCTGGCTGCGCCCCGGGCGAAATCCGTATGAGAAGCCGAGAAAGTCTTCCTCATAAATCTGGTTGAGGATCGTAACCACGGCATGTTGGACAAGTTTGTCTTCAATAGCCGGGACCGCAAGTGGACGCTGCCGTCCATCTGCTTTCTCTATGTACACTCTTCTCGAGGGCGTCGCTCGATAGGCTCCGCGATGAACCCGACCATGAAGATCGGTCAGCCGATCCTCTAGCCCGTCTTCATACTCCTGCCAGGTTACCCCGTCCACTCCGGGTGCGGCCTTCCTCTTGAGGGAGTAAAAGCTTTCCCGCAGCCGATCGACGGTCAGATGGTGGAGCAAGGCGGTGAACTTCATCTCCTTATTTTTCCCTGCTGCTTTCCGCACGCCCGCCAGCCCCTGTGACACGCGCTCCCTGCTCTGTGTCGGGTACGTGTTAGGTTGACGAACGTTCTCCTTGATCAACGGCCTTCCCTCCCCACTCTCCGCCGACGAGTCCCCGCCTTTGTTCGAATGGTTCATAGGTACTATGCCGTTGTGTGACTCCTCGGTGACGTACATGCAGGCCTTGTGGCTCTGGCCTTCGCCCGCCGACCTCCGGCCTGGTTGAGCCGCAGGTGTCTCCGAGGTCTCCCGGTTCTCGTGCTTGAAGTTTCTAGGCGTGCCTGGGGTCTTCGACTACGCCGGACTGAGCAGGAGCTCGCGCTATCGCGCCTGTTCATGTTGCCTTCCGCGCATTACAAGGACGTCGGCGTCCGGATTGCATCTTTTCGGAGCTGAATACCCACCCCGCCTATCCTCTATCTACGCTTCGCTGTGTCCCTCGCGGTAGCAGCGCAAGACTCGAGGCCGAGCGGATCGCTACTCCTTTCTCGTAAGGCTCTTTCATCCTCTACTTCAAGCCGGTTTAGCCCGGCGCACTGATATGGCGATTTTTCGCCAACCATCTTTCACAGGAGCACGGTTTCTACGGAAGCAAGGTGCTAATCTTCAGCCGTGAGATCATCTTCTTCGATTGGGTACACCGCGAAACTAGTGCTCAGATGCTTCGTAAGAACTACGGAAGCCTTGCCCCGGCAGCATGATTCAGCACGCCCAAGCGGAAAGGAACACAAATGAGAGCGGTAGCGATAAAGAAGAGTAGCCGCGAGAAAGCGCCAGGTTTTCAAGAGATGGGGACGCTCAGGTGTGACGGCTGCGGCGAAGAGTTCTTCATAGTCCACAATTCCGCGTCGATGGATACGAAAGTTGCAGAAAAACAAGCGAAGTGGCTCGAAAAAGTCCTCGCCGAGGAGCACGAGCGTGATAAGAAACATCATCCCGACCGGATCGAACTCCCGGACTAGACAGTGAGCGCAATACACTCACGACCGATCAATGGGTGCGATGGCGATTTATCGCCAACTGTTTGACATAGTGGCTGGTGTGTTGACATCTATGATCGTTCAGCCTAGGTTTTCTTCGTGCAACTCGACTCATTCCGGGAGCTCTACGCCTCGAAAACCGATGGTGAGCTGCTTTCACTAGCTGCAGACAAGAATTCGCTTGTCGAGAGCGCTAGGCTCGCTCTTGCGGATGAACTCCGTCGCCGAAATCTCGATGATCCGCCGGTGCCCGAGCCAATTTCCCCGCTCCCGGCCGAGACCAAGTCGCAGCCGGACCATAAAACACTCAGTCCGTCCCGCCTCTTCTGGTTAGGATTATTCCTTCTTGATACGTTCCTCGTCTACCAATGCGCTTGGCGTGTGCCGCCTATGCTTGTAAGGATGTGGTTTGCATGGGTTGCTCCGATTTTTGACACTCCCAGCAATGTGGCACCACTCGATTGGCATTTGCGACATTTGGCGCTCGTGACCATCATCATTTCCCTTATCGCAGGCTACATCGATCTTGGGCGATTTCTTCCTGCGATAGTCGGCAAACAGATTGCCGGCAGGCGCTCTAGCTCGGCCGGGACCTGGATGTGGATCATACCGACCACCGTTCTGCTCTACGGCATGCTGCAATTCCGGCCCCCGTCATCAGTGCTTGGCCCTTCGATGTCGGCTTTCAGATATTTCTTTGATATTCAGCAGGCGATGCCCACTTTTAGGAATTCATTCGCCAGCGATTGGGCGCGCGTGCGGATACAGATACAGGTGACCGCGCCATTCTACGCCGGGATTGCTTACAGTTTCGGCGCTTTAGCATGGAAACATCGATTGTTGCCCAGGCTTTTCCGGTTTGAAGAACACGTCGAACCAGCGACCCTTCAGGAGCAATAAGACCACCTAGCCTTAGCTCACCGGCGCAATTCGGTTCAGTGGTTGACGTAACAGGCCATTACACGTTTTGACCCAGTCAAATCAATGTTCAGCTAGGCCCATCAAGGTACAACCCTTCAACAACGTGTTATCAACTAATTGATCAATAATTGACTGACTTGGTGACAGTTCAGTGACAGTCAAACGGATTCACGACATCAAACACATGAATGTAAGCGGCTTACACCGGAACGATGATGATGCAGCATGAGATTTGGAGTCTTATGCTTACCATCCGGTCTACATTCTGGAACGACTCGTGGATCAGGCCGATCTACAATGCACACCGGCGCAGGAGCAGACACGAATCGGGTTCTCCCCACCAAGCCATTGCAAACAAATAATTTAGTGGCCTTAAAGGAGTCTCTTTAAAACCCTCTGCTTGACCCCGTCGCCACAGGAGTCCGCGTGGTAGGCGGTTCCTCCGGCTGCACGGCCAAGCCAAAAACCCGTGGTTGATCCGGCACACTCATAATGCACCTAAGTCCCTACCCGCTATACGCTTAGCCGTGTTTTTCTTGGGACTCCTGTTGGAGCCTCCCAAAAGGCCTGCTACGCATGCACATTCTAAAGGACTTATGAAGGGAGAAATGCGGTGGAATGCACCTTATTAGCACCCTTACGTACCGCTCCAGGGATTAAGTTTGGCCGCACGGCGGACGTGGGACACCCGCTGTACGCCAGCCGTACGTTTGAAATAAGGGTGGTCGGTACTTGCCCGGCGCAAGGAAATGGGACTCCGGCCTTGATTCCATCGCTCCCGTGGCTGGCCGATCTTCGCTATCCATTCGCTACAAGCGTGAATGCCGCTGCACAGGAGCCCGCTGGCAAGCGATCCGGGCCGTGGACGCCCTAGACGCCATCCTGATGTTCCTGCGCTGTAAGGCCCGTCCAGCAAGGATTTCAGCCCATCGTTCTTCTGGAGGCCGCTCCCAGCACCGATTCTGCTCGACAACGGAGTGCCGACGTGGTAATATACTCGTCAGACAGAGTACACGTCCTCTGCGTCGTGGGCGACGCACAACAAGCATCCCCAGAAATGGAGATGCTATGTCCGCAGCGCAAACCGCAGCACCCAGCCTTTCATCCCACACCCAACCAACCGTTACAGCCGTCGCGCTTTCACCTCATGTTGCCGCTGCTAAAGCCGAAATCGGCGCAGCGTGGCAGTCCCATAAAAAGAGCACTCTGGAATTCGGGCGGATTTGCTACGACTGGGCTGCACGACTTGATAAATCTGAAGGTGGATATGGGGGTGGGGGGCACGTAAGGTAAGCACATGGGTATTATGTGTGTAAAGAATGTGAGAGAAAGGGATGGGCAGTGCAACCATGAGTGTGATGCCCAAATTGCTCGGGCTATGAACTACAGCTCGGGAGAAAGCAGGAAAAGTGCAGTGCGAAAGACCTTCTAAGACGAAAGCAGGAACCCCGCAGGCAGCTACTCAGGCAGCCTCGAAGATAAACCCGCTGATTGTCATCCCAGAGATAGAAATCCCAAAAGACTTAGCCGCGAAGATCGACTTCGTTGCCATCGCCACTCCGCTCATTCGAGCAGGGCGAAGAATCACACCTGTCCACCCCATGACCAAATTGGGGGCGATGAAGAATTGGAACACGCACCAGATCACGACCATCGTCGAGTTAAAGAAACTCGCAAAGTATTTCCCGCACCACAACGTTGGCTGCGTTGGAGTCTCCGGCTATCGACTCGACAAAGCGACCGGAGATGAGGTTGGCAATGACAGCTTCCTCGACATCGATGCCAAGGGCGAACTCGAAAGAATTGAACGCGAGACCGGGGAGAAGATGCCGAACACTTACACGGTGTGCAGCCGCCCAGAGTCTTTGCCATACAAACGGCACTTCTATTTCCGCCAGACGCCTTACAGCATTCGGAGGTTCGGCAAGAACCCAACGAACATTCAGATAAAGGACATGACAACCTTCGATGAGAAGGGCAACCACCCAGTGCTCTACGATGTGCGCGGCGTTGGAGGTGCAGCGTTCGTAGTATCTGCGGGTTCCGTCCGCAGCAATGGTGAAGTCTACCGTGTCGTTGATGACAGCCAGATTGCGGACATTCCACCGTGGCTCGTCGATTGGCTCATCGCAGATAAAGCGCGGTACAAAGCAGAAGCCAGTCGTGAACGTGAACGGGACAGAGTAATCAAGGTGAATGAGCGAGCGAAGTACACCCTTCAAGAGCGCATTCAGATGCGCAAGGAAGGTCTGCCCGCAGGCTTCGACATCTTCAAGAAAGACACGTACGAGTTCTTATGTTACAAGGCTCGGCAGTTGGCGTCTCACGGGCTCATCTCATCGCTCGACGTTGCTCTTGCCGAGTTGTGCAGCGAGTTCTGTGAGGGCGGCGGGGAGTACGCGGCCAGCGACCGAGGTAAGGCGACAATTCACAGAATCGCAAACGATCCCGCACTCGTGCGAGGGCATGCGGCGTTCTTTTACGACCGTAAGGAAAAGAAGGCTTCGCGAGAGAAGCATTTAGAGACTCCACCCAAGAGTCAGAAGAGGCAGTTAGTGGAAGTAATCCGAACTTTCCCTGCTGCCGACATTGATACGAAAAAGGTGTACGCCGCTCTAGGACTGAATCAGAAATTGCCAAAGGATCGAGTAGCAACAGGCGACGCCAGAAAGGAAGAGGGAAGATTTATGCCAAGCAACATTGGCGGGAAAAGTAAGTGGGTTTTGAAAAGCGCTCTGAAGGACTCGGTATCGCGGGACATCGCGTATCTCACGCCGTCACCTTTGGAAAAAACCAAGAATATTTTGCTGAGGTTCGAAACGGTGGCGGATGTTCTGAACTTCTATGACCAGAGTTCGAACACGTTGGGAGACAGTTACTCATTTAGGTTGCAGCGCGTCTTTCCCGAAGATGGTGGAGGACTGGCAATCGAGTTGGTGCCGCTGGAGGCGGCAAAGGACGAAGGAGAAGAAAATGCTTGAAGTAAAGGAAGTCACATTCTTTGAGAAGTTGGCGATGGCACAGAAACTCTGGCAGTACATCCCGCCCAGTGTCCCATTTCCCCCGCGAAAGACCGTGATCCATTGGTTCGCCGTCTATGCCGAACGCTCGCGTGTTGTTCGCAAGGGTGGCACGCGATGACCTTTAAGAACGAAGACATTGCGCAGGTTTACGTGCAAGAACAAACGCTCGAAGATTCAACCGGCCAACCTGTGCGCGAGGGTGAACGGTCATTCTGGGAATTGATGTACATCGGCGGTTCCATCGAGGACTTCGCACACACCCGGCAGGAATACATTCCCGAGGGCTATCAGGTCAAGAAGACTGGTCAGCCGAAGAAGAAGATTCCAGCATGGGCACTTGACAATCGATTCTATCTCTACGTCTTTGGCGAAGAGGCGTTGCGCCGAGCACGAGTGGCGTACCTGCACTGGCGTGTTGGGATGACGCCTGCGCAGATCGCCGATGAGACCAAATGGCCGGAGAAAACCATCCGGAACGTCATCACCAAACTTCAAGCCAAGACGGTGAAATACTCCCACCAGGCAGGTACGGTTCAGGTCTCTATAGGAGGGGCAATCGTCGCCGATGCGGAACAGGTACCGCTAGAACGGACAACGTAAGCCCCACCTAAAGCCCGAGGATGCTCCGACAAAGCGCCCGGCCCGTAAGCCTGAAAAGGCCCACGGCCCAAGCGGAGGCCGGAGCTAGCCGGGACAACGAGGAGACTATGAATGAAGATTTCTTAGCAGCAAATCCTCCGATAAATTCGAAGGGTTTACAGCGATGGCGGGCGGAAAACCAGTTTGGGTCCGTACGCGACCGCATAGCCGGGGCACCGGTAATGATCCCGCCACCGCCAGTGGCGCAAAAAGTCGAACTAGTCAAACCAGAGCGCAGGAATTTTGGTTCGGGTCCGGCCAACAGCATAGCAACGCGGAGACGAGGATAACTATGATGATCGACATCGCGACCGATCCACAAGACGAAATGTATGCAAACACGCGCATGGACATCGTGCGCCGGAGACTTGGCACCGCGCTACTGTTGTTACTTCAAGAATTACGCGCTGATGATTTACGACGCGGAACCTTCATTGGCAAGGGCATGGATGGCGCGGCAGTGATCGAGACCGCCGATAAAGCGCAACGGGCAGCAGAAGAGCACGCACAAATTTTCGTGCAGCCTGCGGAAGAGATCGAGCGCAAGAAACAATTGGACGCTGATGTCGCAGCGGTCCGGAAAGAATTGCGATGGTAACTCTGAGTGTACGAGAACCGAGATTGACCCAACAACAGATCGAAGAGTACGTGAAGGATGAAAAAGACCTACGGCCTTGGGGTGGAGCGGGCAGCGTAGACTTAACTGCGGCCACCATTGGCAAGAAGAATCGTCAGCCAACCGATGCGCGTGGTCGCCAGCATCATCAAGCACGTGCCGCCTTCGCCGAAGCGAATCAAGAAGCGACACCGCTGTCGCCCGAGGAAATGCAGCGCGTCAACGAAGCGGTCGCGAATAATCTAAAGCGCGCCGACTTCAAGACATACTTCGCGAACGCCGTGCGCAACGGGATCGGCCTACATCAAGCATGGATCAATGGCGGGCTCCCTGGCGAATGCCCGTTCTTTAACGGCGTTGAGCGAGATGGTGATCCAGCCGGAGCTAACGAAAATCAAATCGTCGCTGCATGGCAGGCGTTTGCTCGCAGTCCGATCTTTGCTGCCTATTACTACGCTGGCAAAGGCACACAGTCAGCGCGATACAAAGTTCAGGCGCAGATCAATTCGGTTCTCTGGGAATTTCTCGTTACCAACCTCGTCAACCCAATGCTCGCGGGTTCGTGGGCTGCATGCTTCGCGTTGCTTGAGAACATCGGGCTCGTGCCCGCGCCAGTGAAGTCCGAAGCAGAACTTCGGGCAGAAGCTGATGCCGCACCCGCCACCGATGGCAACGCGGTCGCGAGGAAAGTTGACGGGACGCCAGTCGTGTACAACCTACGCGGAACGCTGACGAGATATTCGCAGCAAATGTTGGATGCACTGACCGCCGATGGATACGCCATGGTCATGGGTCTTCGAAAATCCCAGCGCGAGATTCAGCAGACTGAGCAGGAACGGCAGCAACGCAAGGCTCACGAATACCGCACCAAGACCATTGGTGATACCGGATACACGCAGTTCGAGTTGGATTCAATGCCATCGGAAAAATATCGGCAAGTTATGCGACTCGAAAGATCGGGCGGCGGGTCTGTGGGAAACAGAATATGAAACTGATTCCCTTAACCCAAGGCTATTACGCAATCATGGACGATTGGAACTTTGATTGGCTGAGCCGGTTCAAATGGCAGGCGTCAAGTCTGATGAACGGTTTCGAGAGTGGATGACCGCAGGAAAATTCGGCTACCTCGGGCACCGCAGCCAGTAGTAGTGAAAAGGAGAAATTATGAGAACAGACAGCATCAGTGAAGGAATTGCCCGCCAGTTAGAGGGCAGAGTACACGCGACCGGAACGTTCGTATCGTACGAATCCCGTGGCGGTCGTATCACCGTGACATCGCAGTGCAACCAGTGCGGTGGTCCGCATTCTGGCATCAGCTTGGCGAACGCCGGGCAAGCCGCGCAAAATCCGACCATCCCACTAATCAACTGCCAACATTGCGTACGCAAAATTGCGGCTCCGGCAAAGCCGACCATCGAAGAAGCTCTGGGAATTCCTGAAGCACGACGTACGTCCGAGCAACAGCGGCTCGTCGCCGAGTATGAATTTGAAAGAGCGAAAGCGGCAGCCAACGCGCCAGCCATTGCAGCCCGCACTGCGGCACAGGCTGAAGCAACGCGGCAACGAAGATCGATGCTATGGGATCAGAGAGAACGCTTCCTAGTGTCCTTGGCGCACTCTCTAGGCGCGACACGCATTAACGATCCGCGCGTAGTTAATCATGAATCTTTTGTCACTTGGGAACAATGGCAAGCGGGTTCAGACGAAGCACGCGAAGCTACAAACCAAGCAGTTGATAGTTACTTTTTGAGTTATGGGCTCGTGTAGACATGGGGACGGGAGCAGCCATGATCGACATCGGCAGCGTGGTGAACGGCCTGAGCGTCGAGGACTATTACGATCCGGAGCACCACTACGATTACCCGGCTTTTTGGCTCGTCTGTAGTCTAGGTCATCGAACGTTTGCAACAGTGCAGCAGATCGAGGCTGGTTCCGTCTTGTGCATGGAGTGCGTAGCTCACGAAACAGCGCGCGCTCGACGTAAGAAGACTGACGAACTGATCGCCGCTGGCCGTGCTTATGAGCCAAACTTTCTGAAAGATAATTTATGACCGATGCTCCGATGATCGTAGAACAAGCGAATCGCGGTGATGAAAGTTCCTGCAGGTCAAGCGAAACATCACGAGAAGTAGGGCTGGCGTCAGTACGGCATGCGTGCAGATCGTGACAATCAGAGGTTCGTGAAGTTGCGGAGGAGTGATGGGCAGATTATCGGTTCAAGAAAAGCATTGGGTCGCGCAGTTAGAGAATCCAGAGTCCACTGAGCCGCAGAAGGCGAAGGCTGCGGAAGAACTGGAAAAGATAAAACGTCGCCATGCGCGCAGCAAGGTCCGTGGGCGCTATAAGAAGCGGTCTGCTTCGGTGGAAGATGATCCGAAGCCAGCGTGGTATCCGCTCGATGGCGGGTCATATTCGGAATATCTTGAACAACTTTCTGCATGGGAGAAGCGCCACCCAGAGGGAGATGAAGAAGAGCCCGCGCCTGCCAAGCCAGCGGCGAAAGTTGAGCCACAAAAGGCAGCGCCCGTTGTGCGCCCGGCACTCATTGTCGAGTTTGCACGGGTCGATCCAACGACTTTGTTCGCGCCACTGCCTGTGGCAGGTCCGGCTCCAAAGCCAAAGCAGCCCGAACGTGTGACGCGCGAGCCGAAAGAAGGAACGTCCGGATTCTTTTTCCGCGAGCGCTTCTGGGACTTGCCCATTGATGAACAGAAGACAAAGTTACAGCGTGTCAATCGTGATCCCGCCCTGAAAATGGAATGGGAAAACATCACTTCGGCCATGCGAGCACCGAGGGAAGTCCTGTCACCCCTGAGCGAGTCAGAGAAAGCGAGAGCATTCGCACCGCCCGTCGTACGCCCGCCCAGTGAAGTCTTTCCAGTCGGGCAGCCTCTGACCATCGATGAAGCACGAGCACCGTTCCAGCCCACCATGGCGAATGCAAAAGACGCGGGCATCAGCATCTCTCCAGATCGCCGAGGGTGGCTGCCGGACATCAATCCGCTAAGTTGACACCTTCGCGGTGAGTAGCAGCAGTGGGCAGACATCCCACGGGCGTGGATACAACTTCTGCTCGTGGGATTGATTGGCACCCGAGGATGTAAGCAAGCCCGACCTTAGACCAGTCGGGCTTCTTTTTCATTGCCCGCGACTGGCGCAGTTCCAGCGGTCAAAGCGCCCGCAAATTCATCGCGCACGTCTAGCCGGGGACGTGCACGCAGGCGCGTAGGAATCTCTCATCTGCGGGGACCGGGTCGCGAGGAGCGAACAGCAAAGTCGTGGAGATGGTTCTTCCGCATTCGTTAGGGCCCGAGGACGGGAGGTCCAAGGCTCGTCTCAGCAAGCATCGGATGAAGGGGGAGCGTGATGCAACCAGCTGCAACTCAGGGAATCAACTTCAAGTGAATAGCGGGCAGGGACTTGAGGTTGGTTGCGGGGCAAGCATCCGAATTGTTTAGTCTTGCCATTCCGCTTCCCGATGATTCGTGTGGCGGCTTAGGCAATCGGCATTTGCCGTGACAGAAACGCGGTTACTCGTAACTAACTGAAACTACGCGACACGGGTGGCTTCCAAAGGCAGTTTTGGCGTATTCAGAAACAATTACTGGACCATAATTGGACCATGATTTCGGAAGTGCTTTCGCACCGGCAGTGATCGCGCCGTTCATCAATTCCAGAGCGGAAACCTGGCGTTCAATGTCCGGATTGCCGACAATCCGCTCGGAACCGCGCGGTCGCTGACTTCCCACAAACCCGTTTCTGGATAGTATTCGTAATCGGCCAAGAAGTTAGGGAGAGGCGAGGTTGAAGCACGCCGATTGTGGTAATCGGTAGGCATCTTTGGTTCATGGCCGTAAAGGGCGGCTTTTGCTCGTCAAAGACTGCCGCACGGGCAATAAATCATTTATGGAACACTACGTTCACGCTCGGCGGCGCGAAACTGAGCTGGTAGTTCTCAATGACAAGATCCACCTTGCCTCTGTGATTGAGATCGGCCGCGATGATCGGGGCGCCGAACGATCCCGGCGCAAAGAACGATCGGGTGAACTGTCCATTTCCCTGATTGAACAGAATACAGACCTGATAGCTGGATGCCGACATCACAGCTAGGTCAATTCGGCCATCCCCATCGAAGTCTGCTGCAAAAAAGGCTCCGGGCTCAGAACCGGGATCTACAATGGCGCCCTGATAAAACGTACCATCGCCTCGGCTGTAATAGATCACAATCCTCACGTCGCCCTGATCATAAAGCGCCACATCGTCTTTTCCGTCTCCATTGAAGTCGGCGACCAGCACCGATGTACCAAAGCCCAAGTTGAGATTGCTATTCTCTACATCCCGGAATGTTCGTCCCCCCATATTCAGGAGTGTCCGGTTAGCTGTGGCGATGTCCAACTTCCCGTCCCCATTGAAATCGCCGACAACGAACGGCGGACTCATATTCGGCACGGTCACAGGGGTAAAACCATAGGACCCGTTGCCGTAAAGAATCTTCCCTGGAGCTACACAATCCACGGTCTGGCAGGACGAGACAATATCTGGGAAGCCATCTCCGTCCATGTCAGCCTTAACGAAACTTGGCGGCTGCCCCGCAACAGTAATAGGCGAGACAGATGAGAAATCCAGTGACCGATTATTTGGCCAAATTTCCAGGTTCCCGTTCGCGCTGCCGCCAATGAGATCAAACAGGCCCTTACCAGTCATGTCCGCAATCGCGAAAGAAGAGGCATCGGTCTGGGCTGCAAGTTGGAACGAACTGTTGCCCAAGTTGAGATACATGCTTCCGGGGAGGATGACGCCATCGTTGGGATCGTATAAACCACCCACGAAAATTTCTGGGAATCCATCGCCGTTGACATCTCCTGCCGACAGTCCACCAGCGAAAGCGGGAGTCGGCAGAGCGAGCGCAGAAGGGAAGTTGCGGTCAGTCCGCCCCAGAGCGAGCGAAACGAAATTGAAACGGTCAGCCACAACCACATCGGGAAGGCCGTCCCCATTGAAATCGCCTACCGCCGCATACTGCCCGTATGGGCCAACGACTGGTTGAGGAGTGAACTTGCCGGTACCGTCTCCCCAAAGAAATAGAAGCTCCGCGGGTTCGTTTCCCACAGCCCCCGCCAGATCGAGAAATCCATCGTGGTCGAAATCTCCAGCCACAAGCTGTATTTGTGCCGGTAACTCAACGCTCGCCACCTGGGTGAATGAACCGTTGCCACTCCCCTTGAATGACAACAACTGCGAACCACTACTTCCATTCACTTGCACGACGACGTCGGGAATTCCGTCCAGGTTGAAATCGAGAACATTCGCCAAGCCAAAAATGCCGGTCAATCCCGCCGTGGGTTGGTCCATGAACTGGCCGTTGCCCTGATTCAGCAATGTGTGGAACGACTGGTCTGTCGCCAGGTAAAGGATGTCCGGCTTCCCGTCGTGGTTGAAGTCTGCGACAGAAAAATCGGCCCTCGACTGGGTTGCGAGCATGACCGGGGCGGCAAAGCCACTGCCGGTATTCTGGAGCCACAGCAGGTCATTGGCGAGCCCATTGCGCTGATCAACACTCAATATCAGGTCGGGTTTTCCGTCCCCGTTCAGATCAACCAGGCGCGCTGGTCCCGCCGGAAAGATCCCGTCGAAGGTCTGTTGCGTGACCGGCTGCTGAAAATTACCGTGCCCGTCTCCCCACAAGATACTTACCGTGGTTAATGATCCGTTGTCGCTTGTAATCGAAACCAGGTCTGCGGTTCCGTTTCCATCTACATCACCAACCGCGAGTGCATACGGTGCAGCAGGAACGGGAATGTAGTGCGGCGCAGACAGCGTCCCATCAGCCTGACCATCGAGAATTGCGATGGTCAATGAGTTCGAGACTCCTGGACCTGGCATGACAATATCGGCCAGCCCGTCTCCGTTTGTATCCGCAGCGACGATAAATGGGGGGTCGTTTGCTCCCTCGCCAACCAGGAATCCCGGAATCGCCTGCATGACGAGAGGCCCTTGCTGTGGCGCGTAGACCGTGTACGTGAGAGAGTTGGAGACGGTCGTGCCATTGTGAACCGAGAATTGATGTGTGCCGACGTTCGCGTCGAATTCGTCCACGTGAATACTTACCTGCGCCTGAACTGTCCCGGAATCCACATAGATCGTGTTGACGGCTGGCTGGCCGTCAATAAACACTTGCGATGAGCCGTTGAATCCCTGTCCTAATACGGTGACCGTATCAATTGGGGCTTCAACCATGACCGCGGACGGCCCTAGCGCAGAAATTGCGAGGCTGGGTGTTCCGCCGCCACCTCCGCCGCTTCCGCCTCCGGTACCACCGGTTGAGCCGGTACTACTTCCTCCACCACCACAGCCCGAGAGGACCAAGGCAAGTAGACTTAAAAACAGAAGCGTCGATGAGATACGCGCACTCATGGCACGGGGAAGGTGAAGTATATAACGCAGGAAAGCAGGCGCGTCGTGACTTTGGTTCTTATTCTAGTCACTTGAGCGTACGACAAAATCCATCGCTGGCATTATCGTCCCCACCCTTGCGGAAAACGTGTCTAGTCCCAACACATCCCTTACAGAGCGTCCCGGGACATCCCTTACAGTTTGGGTTCTTCTTTCGACCTGGGGATCCAGCGCTTGACCAGGGTCGAGCGCTGGATCCCCAGGTCGATCTCGCGAATCAGAGTAGTGCAGTAGTAGACCTGGCAGCGGCTCTCCAGGCGTACCACTTCCACCCATTCCCCAGCCAAAGCCAGACTGATCTTCCAGTTCTGTCCTGCCAGCGTCAGCTTCCCCTGCGAGTCCACCTTCAGCACTTTTGCGCCGGCGGGATATTCCCATCGGGGCGGGTTGGGATCGTAGCGCCGCAAGCTTGGACGCCAGCGACTGGCTGGAGTTTGCATCGCCAACGCCTCGTGCGGCCGCACATGATTGTGTTCCCAGCGAAACTCGTCCAGCCAGGTTTGCGCGTCCTCCATCCACGTGCGCCGTCGTGCCAGTGCCCGTTGTAACTCTCCGTGAAAGCGCTCGACTTTCCCTTGCGTCTGCGGATGCCGCACCCGGCTCCAGTGCAGCGCGATCCCTTGTTGCATCAGCCACAGCGACAACTTGGTCATGCCGCCCGTGCTCTGCATACTCCACCACGGCGTTCCGTGGTCCATCAACATGGCATCGGGCACGCCATGCGCGCAGAAGGCCTCCCGCAACGGCTCCCGCACTTGTTCGGTATGCGTACTCTCCACCGCTCGCAACACGATCAGGTAGCGGCTATGATCGTCGATCACCGACAGCGGCCCCACCTTCCGATACCACAGCTTCGGACCTTTAAAGTCCATCTGCCACAACTCGTTGGCCGCACTTCGCTCGAAGCGCTCAAGGGCCGGGGGATGGCGGTCCTCGACCGCAATCAAATCGTGCCGCAACAGAATGCGATGAATCGTATTACGCCCCAGCTCGATCCCTTCTCGTTGCAGCAGCACTCGCAACTTACGCGCACCCCAGTCGGGATAGCCCCGCCGCAACTCCAACACCCGCTGCTCCTCCGTCCCCTCGGTTCGTCGCGGACTCTTCTGCGGACGCCGGCTGCGTTCCGCGATCGCCTCCACTCCGCCCTGACGATAGCGTTTCAACCACTCGTAACCCACCGGCCGCGAAATGCCGAACTCCTGGCACAGAGCCACCATCGTCTGCTCCCGCCGATGCGCCGCCGTTTCCAGTTGCGCGTACTCTTCCTCGCTGACTTTGAAACCGATGGATTTCGTGCGCAGCGGCGGCTTCACCATGTCCCGGCTCCCTCTCTCGCCATCTCAGCCGAGACTAGCAGCCGCGCTTAAGAATCAACAAGTTCGCCTGCGTTAACTTCCGGTTGCTCGACAGCACCCTGACAGCGGGATTTTTCCTCTAGCCGCTCTGCTTTCAACAGGTTCGCGCACAGTAACCGAAAGTTACCGTGCAGCACCCTTTCAGGGGTGGAGTGTCACCCCTCCACCCGACGCCGAAGGCGGCGCGTTTTTGACTCTTCCCTCGGCAGGGCACCTTCGGCTAGGCAGGACACCCGAAACCCGGCTCCCTACACCGCAAAAAAATTCTCCCTCAGAAACCGGACTCTGCCCGAAACCGGGTATTAGACCTCCAGAAAGGAGGCCTCATGGACGCTTTTACAGAAACGCTCTTGGCGAAGGTTGACCAACTCGCCGCCCTAGCCGATCAGCTCCCAGCGGGCGAACTGCGCCAGCAACTCGTGGACCAGATCGCAGCCCTGAACAAAGCCATCACCCAGCACGGTGAGGGTTAAACCCCATAGCCCAGAGCCGCACTTCCGTGCGGCTCTGGCAGTTCAAACCGGCAGCTAAAAGAAAAACTTTCCTGGGCACATCGGAGCCGGATCAGTCGGCGGGAACCCGGACGATTTTGATCTCTTTGATCGCATCATTCCGGTTGGTGTTAAAGGGGAGTTCAGACGGCTTTTTCAGGTCGTAGGTTTTGTAGTCGATCCTCGTTTGCCCTGCTTCGCCATACTCCACCGTCACGTAGAATCGCCCACGTTCGGCCTTCAGTTCCTCGATCTTCACCCGGCCCTCGCCCCTCCTGGGATCGAACGCCGTGAGCGTCACCTTCAACGCCCCGTCTTGGCTGGTTACACTGTCGTTCACTTCCACCATTTGCCCTCTTTCCAGACTGCCTAACCCGGAGCCTCACCCGCTCCCGGATCGCACGTTCTGGCTGCCCTAAAACCCAGCGGCAGGTACCCTGCTCGATGGTCGGGATCGCGGACTACTGCTTCGGCTTGTTGGCCACGATGGGGATCGTCAGATGCACATTCCCGGTCTTTGGGTCCACGGTTTCGGTGGTCTCTTCTTCCACAGCGGCCACTTCATAGCTGACCATTGGTTTCACAGGCCGCAGATGTTGGCTTGCGGTGTTCGCAGGACTCTTGTTCTTTGCAGCACTGGTGTTCGTCGGCTTCGGTAGCTTCCGCGCCTTCACGTCAGAAACGGATTGGATTATCAGCCGATACTTGGCAAACGGTACGGGATGCCCCCATCCGAACTTGCCGACGATCTTTCCCGATGAATCACGCAAAAAACCTGCCGGGTCTTTCGTGGTGCCCGGCGGCATGGATGCGATCTCCAGTTTCCCCGTGAGCGTCGCT
Organism: uncultured Acidobacteriaceae bacterium; assembly: GCA_963720075.1. Taxonomy (GTDB): domain Bacteria; phylum Acidobacteriota; class Terriglobia; order Terriglobales; family Acidobacteriaceae; genus PALSA-188. The sequence goes on from CAVREG010000006.1 coordinate 221,220, forward strand.
TCCACGTCGCCATATTTCATGCACTGCAAGCAAAGGTTCTTTCCCTTGCTCTTGTACACGGCGCTGGTGTAATTCTGAAACTGCTTTAGGTTTTCGTCCTTCCGCAGTTGGTCGGCGCTAACCTCATTGTCTCGATCCCCCGCATACGTGAGTAGCACAGTGTCGTTACAACCAGGGATTCCGAAGGCCATATCGTGCGGCTCACTCATGACCTTGCCGTGCACTGTGATCGTCTGGCCGTTCGTTGCCGTCGAAAGCGCACATCCGCTATCGTTCACCGCTTCGGCGTGTCCGGCCTCATGCGTGGCTTCTTGCGCGAAACCGAGCACCGAAGAGAGAACGAGCGCCGCTCCGACCAAAAAAGATTTTATTTTCATCGCTGCTGTCCTCTCATTGGTTCGGGAACGGATTATGCGGTTGAACCTCAGGATGGTTTGCATCATTCACAACATTTGTGATGCCACGATCCTGAAGCGTCTGCCGATCCACAGCGCCCCAACTACTGTTCCAGATTTGAATGCCTCGGTAGCTGATGTTGTCAAACCCCAACGCTTGTGCTGCCCATGCTGAGGTCTGATATCCGCGATATTCGATCTGGAAAGGCTGCATCGACGTGGCCGGATTCAGCTCGAAGTTTTCATAGTCCGAGACGTGGGTTCCCTCGTGCGCTCATCGATCGCATAGCCATTCGCGCCGTTGCTTTCCTTGCTCGGATCGATGGTCACATTGAAGCCGCTGTATTTTCCTGAGCTTTGATCGAAGACTGGATCGGTAGTTGCCGCCGAGCCGTCCTTCGTAGCTCCGAATGCGACGTTCACGCCATTGTGATCGCCTTCCGTTCCCAGCGCCGTCAACGAGTTTCCGAGCCGGGTTTTCTCCGTCCCGTCTTTCATCTTGTCGACTTTCTTTTGAAGGTTCTCAAGCCCCTTCTTCAAGTCGTTCGCGTGTTGCTGAAACTGCTTATTGCATTTCTTGTCGTCGCCCGCACACGTGTTGTTGAGGTCGTAGAGACCCGTGGGATCGACAATCGATAACGGATTGTTCCGGGCATACGAGTAGCGATTCCAGGTCTGCGGGTTCCAAGGCCGTCCGCTGTTCAGCAACGGATCGGGCGTCATGAAGCGGCCCATCGTACTCGCGTTGTACCGCGCCCCGAAGTTGTCGAGGCCGGACTCGGCGTCCCGTTCTTTGCCGGTGAACTTGTAGTTCTGCGCCACGGGTGTGGTGCTGTAGTCGTTCTGCTGTCCGCCGTACGGATAGTAATCTATGTCCTGTTCGTTTTGCGTTCCGGTGGCGTTCTCGACCACCGCGTGCGTGCCCAGATGATCGGAAAAATAATAGTGCATCGCAATCGTCGCCCCCGTCGAAGACACGTCCCGGCGCGCAATTCGCGTGCCGTTGAAGAAAATATATTCTTCCTGCGGAGTGCCCGCCAGATCGCTCTCGGCCAGCGGATCGCTCCCCGTCCCTTTCCAGTACAGCTTGCCGTTTGTTCCGCTCGTCGGACACGCCGTGGTCGCACTCGCCGCCTGGCATTTCTCCACCCGCTCGCCATTGCCGTCGTAAACGTACCGATATCCGGAGGTCCACACGAGCCGGTTCTCACCGTCGTACACATACCCACCGTTTGCGGTCATGTTTCCCGACGCATCGTAGCCAAAGCCCACAAGCTGATTGTTCACGAGCGCCGCCGCGCTCAGCGGCTCCGTGTAGGTCTTGCCCGAGACTCCAGACCGATTCGTCAGATTGCCCCAGGCATCAATCGTAAACGTTTCGCCCCATGCGGGGCCGCTCGACCATGCAGCCGTGAGCCGGTTCAGGCCATCGTAAGTGTAGTTCGCCGTGCGATTCGGATTATTTCCGTTCGTTACAGTGTAGACGTTACCGTTATCGCCGCTGCCAGCGTGGAAATCATAAACAGGCTCAGCACGGACCCTGATGCCCCGGTGGCGCTCAATATTTGCGGCTGCATCCGCACATTGTAGGTGTCGCTCACCGCGAATCCGCCGAAACCGGTGGCGTTGCCAAGAGTCACGGACGCCAGTCTGCCCGCCGCCGTATAAGTCCCATTCGTGGCAAAATTGATGCCGTCGGTCGAATCGAGCAGCGTGGTCGCCCGTCCCGCGGTATTGTAGGTGTAGTTGAGAATCTTTAGTGGAGGCGTCTGCAGTGTGGAAAGCGAGCCATCCAGATAGAAACCATAATCTACGTCATGCCAGACCGACGCCTTGCCGATGGCCCGTCTTTCCTGCTTCACCCGGCCCATTTTGTCGTGAGTCCACGAAGTCCCTCCTGAACCGTCGCACATTGAGGTGCGCTCTCCGACCGGGTAGGTGTCAGCAAGGCTGGGCGGGGTGATCGTACACCCGGAGAGCGCTGTCGCGTCATATCCATATTGAAACGGCGCCGTGAAGGAATTGCCATTGTAGGGATCCGCGTAGCTCTTTTTCGTGACTCGGTTCAAAGCGTCGTATGTGTATGACGTTGTCACCGCAGCCGCGCCTGTTGACGGCTGATTCGGCGACAATGCCGTCTTAGTGGTGACGTTGCCGTTGAGATCATAGGCGTACTGGATAGCTCCAGATTCCGGATTGCTCACTTTCAATAAGCGTGATAGCGAGTCGTAGGTAAACCGCCGGACGCGCCATGGGCTGGTTGCGTCATTGCTTGGATCAGCGGAACATCCGGTTCCGCCGACCCCGCCATGTTGCTCAGAGCACTTCAGATTGCCCAGCGCATCGTAGCTGTACAGCGTGATTGCGGGAGTGCTCAGCGTCCAAGGTCCAAGCGTGCCCCCACCCCCGCCAGTAAGATTGAAACTCGGCGGGCTCGCGCCGAAAGAGGCAGGATTGAATCCGTTGCTTGACCCGGAAGAATCCGATCCTGAATAATTTGCACCTGCTCCGGTTGCTATGCTGGTAAAGGTGACCGTCGCTCCGCTTGAGGTCGCAGTGACCGGTGTACCGGAGGCGTTGGTGAAGGCGCTGGCGAGCGCGGCAGCCACGGTGGTCGCAGTGCTTCCGTTGCCGTAGGTGACCGACTGAGTGAATCCATCCACGGTGGCCGACACGGTGCCGGAATCGTAGGTGGTCGAGTGGTCCATCCCGCCCATCAGCTGCGAACCAGATGGCGTGATGTTGAATGACGGGTTCGGGAAAAACGTAGTGTTGTGCGACATTGTGACCGACAAGGGATAGTTGGTCGCCGAGCCCGTAGTTTTCGCCGTCAGGGTAATCGTGGTCCCGTTTAACGAAGCAGACACCGGACTGTTCCCGTTGCCGCTTATGGCCGCCGAGAGAGCCGAGGCAATCGTGGAACCTGTATCATTTTGGCCGAATCCGGCCCCTCCTACCGTCGTGCCATTGACCACGACTGTGACCGAACCGGTGTCATAGATTGGACAATATTGCGGCGGACAAGCGTTCGCAGGACCTTGTTCGCTGCCGGATATGGTAACCGAGCCCTGGCCGGGAGTAGCGGGCCCTGAAGAAGTCTGCTCCGAACCGTTCACCGTGATTGAACCGCTGGCCTGCGTCCCACCGGTAGTACTTTGCGTGGGTTCGTCCACCTCGGTCAGGCGCCCAAGGGCGTCCACGGTAGAGCGGCGCTGGTTCCCGGTTTCATCCGTTGTCGTCGAGATATTTCCGCTGTAACTTGAACCTGCCGTTGAACCGTCCGTCTGAAGAACCGACAAAGTTCGCCCTATGGCATCGTAGCTATTCTGTGTCCAATAAACCGTATCAGTACTGCAATGCGGATTCGATTGCTTGAGTACTTTGCCTTCTCCGTCATAGACCGCGTCGGTAGTGTCCACGCATGGAGTATCCGAAGTGAGTTGGGTGCGCAAGACGTGGAACATCCCGTCCATCGTGGCGACACTGATTTTCTTAACGGAAGTCGTGATGAGCTGCGTGGTCGTAACGGTGGGCGACGGACCATTGTCGTTGTACGCGATCGTTGTTTTTCCGCCGTCGGGATAGACAGTCTGCGTCAGCCGGTCAAGCGGGTCGTTGTATGTATAGTTCGTAATCTGGCTGTTTTGATCCGCGGAGCTGCTCAGATCGCCGAACGCATAGTTGTATTGGAAGTTTTCGGTGTGCGAAACGCCGTTCGTAGCCGGGTACACAATTTGCGTCAGATAAGCATCCGAGTTTCCGGGATAGTTTGTACCACTGTCCGCATAATAATAATTCATTGTATGACTTGGGTTGCCCGGGATGTCAGTGCAAGCTCCGTTTCCGCATGGGTCGGTCATTGAGATGGCTTGGCCAGCAATGTCGTAGGCGAATTTAGTGATGGAATCTGCCATGCATCCGGTACCCGCTAAGCATTTTTGTGTTTTGGTCGTGAGATTGCCGCGTGAGGTAAAGCCGCTGCCGTAATTTGAGTCGTGCTGCATTACGCTCGGCGTCGCAAGCGTACCTTGGTCATATATATAGTCGGTTTCAGCCACGTTTCCGGTTGAGTCGGAAATGACGACGCTACTGGGTTCCGGCGGAACAGCAGTCAGGTAAGGACTAAGGCCAAAGGTTTGATAATTGGTGGCGGTGCTTCTCAGAAGGCCGCCGTCGTAGCCGTATTCGTTCTTGGTTGCCGGGCGTATTGGGAAAGCCAAAGCCGGGCCTGCGCCACAACCTGAGTTCACACATGTGCCGCCAGTGTAGGTGTAAGAGGTCTTGGCAGTCTGTCCGCTCTCGAGGGTTGTGTCCTGCTCGCTGAGATCAAAAAAATCGAACCAGGTTTTTGTCACCGTTCGCAGCAGACTATTATTCCAATCATAATACTGAGTGCTGCTTTCGACCGGCACTTCCGAAGCGACACCACCTACCACAAACGGTGGCGCGCTAGGGGGCTGAAATCCCGGCGTGTAGTTGTAAACAGTCTGAAAGCTTCTTCCCTGCAGGTTATCGGTGGTGGCGACGGTTGTGCTCTTCGTGCTCCAACCCTCTGGATTGGATTGCCAGTTTGAATCGGATGGCCATACGGTCGTATAAGCAAAGGTTTGAGTTTGGGCAACGGTAGTCCCGTCATAGCTGACCGTGCGACTCGCCAGCACGGGCGTTGCGTACCGGGCAAAGCAAGCAGCATGGAGAGTCTTGCTCGTCTCGCCCAATCCGGAGAACGTGGCCATTTCGGTGTATTGATTGCCAGGGTCGTTACTGCTCAGCTTCCAGGTGTATTTCACCCACCCGCCCGAGGGGTAGATAATTTCATTCAGCAGGCCATAAGGATTCTGAAGGGAGGAATCCGTCGGATTAAATCCTCCATAGTAAAAGGTGTACTGGGTAGCACTAGGCACACTTGGCAGATTTATGCCACCCCATGCTGGCTGCGTACCGCTAACCACAAAGCTAGTTCCCGGAGTAACCCAGGGGCAGTCTACGCCCTCGCCCCAACCCGCCGATTGAGTCGTTTGCGCGAGCGGCGCGTAGTTTACGGTAGTCGAGGATGGACACCCACCGCCCGGACACGAAGCACCCTGATAGGTAATGCCGCCAATCGTTGTACTGCTTTGATTCGCCACGAAAAGCTGCCGTCCCATGGTGTCGTTGTACAATGCTGAACTTGCCGTAATCTGGTTGCCGTTGCGATCCTCGATCTGGAATGGCGTGTCCTTGCATACGTCATCAGTTGAATCGTAACTACAATTCCCATGGAAGAAATAGGTCGTTCCCGATTCATCTGTGACCGTGAAATCGCCTACGGGCCCTGTAGCCACTGGATCACAGTTGGGACAAGTATTCCAATTCGACACATCACTTACAGATGTAGGTTGATCGAAAAATATAGCTGATACTTTCCCATCCCCGACTCCACCCCCGCTGCTTCCAACGCCATTGTTTAGACCTGGTACTGTGCTTCCTGGTCCGCACTGGCTTGCGAAGCTCAGGTTATTCTGGCTAGCAAGAGGGACAAGAATCCCAATGCCTAGGTTATGCGACGATCCGGACAATCCGTTAAATGTGAAATTTGTCGCGTAATTACACTGCGCGAAAGGCAGCTGGCCGCACGCCGGGGGGCAAGGAGGTGTCGGCGGCGTGAATTGCGATTCCGTCCAGCTCGCCTGCGGTAGATTATCCCCGCGCTGGTTATTCGGTTTAAATACGACTAATTGGGTTGGTGTCTCGGTCAGCCGATAAAGGCCTGCGGAATTATAGGTAAATGAGTATGGCAGGGAAATGCCGCGTCCTTTTGGAGTAGGAAACTGAATATTCACACTTAGAGAACCATTCGACGGGCTGACGGTCTCCCCAAGGAAGTGGATGTAGTCATGACCGCCCGGCGATGGAGTTGCAGTTTCGGCGTTAACAGTATTACCCGTGGACGGAACTTGCCCCTTAGCACGAGGGCATGAAACGGACACCGCTACGAGCAATACAAGCGGGTAGTACAGAAATTTTCCGCGCCAATTCAGCCCAAAAAGTATCTCCGCCAATGCACTGCTTCGCGAAGTTTTTGCAGAACGGTGCGACGACGCAGCACTGCGGCCCCGAGCCATAGACGCCTCCGAAATACGACATTAAATGTCGAGAACTTTGATCCCGGGGTCCGCCTGGGGATGGGCTGTAGAGAAGTGGCTTTCGCCGCGACCTTTGTCGTTTAACGTTCCCCGCAAAGGGTTGCGGCAAAATCTAATCGCGAGGGGTTCATCTGTCAAGCAAAAATTTTTATGCGGATTTCGAGGCTAGGGGTGAGGATCAGCAGCCCATGTTATTGTTGGCGGCGCTAATCACGGGAACGCTTGCTCCACCTTCACGGACTTAATGAAACTAATCTATCGCGTGATAAGTCTCAATGGTGGTGCAGTGTCAGTGCGAAGAGTGAGTCATCGCATAGTCCCCCATCATAGATTAGGCAGCAGTTCTCGCCAGCAGCGGCCAATTGGGCTGTTGACGGACAAATCGGAAGTTATTCCCGGCCAGAAGTCGGCTTGGGGGAAGTCCCGACATGTTGGGTCTTCAGAAACGCGCTCCTAGTTTTTGCCCTTCACCGGCAGACGATCGACCGCATCAGGTAATCGTGGGTGATCGCCGTGGGTGATTTCATTTGATTTTTGCGGTCACATTTCGCTAAGTTGCTGCGAATGAAGTTGCTTGGGAACCCGCTTAAAGTGACAACATTAGGCTTTTCAGAACTCATAGTACCAGTGTTTCCAACAACTTTAAGGTTGCCGTGGGACTGCTAAGCACTGGAAAATATGGGGAACACGGATGGATCGTGGGTGATTACCGTGGGTGATTCTGCGATACGAAGGACTGCACCTGTGCCGTTTCGTCTCTTTTTCGTCAGGAGGATTTATCGTCGGCGAGGAAGTCTCTTTGCCGAGGCCACGGATCCAGGGCTCACGGAACGGTTCCACAGAAATGCGCTCGTAACGCACTTCCAGCACAGTCAGATATTCTGTGCCGCCCTGCAATTGAAGGACTACGCACTCCCCCGCTGCCGACTTCATCAACGCGGGCTGGGAGTTGGGATTGGCCTCTGAAGGTTTGGAGACTTAGACGGACAACGCAATATAACTTTGATGCGCCGCCGACGATCTGTCACTTACCGGTTTAGGGGCAATTTATGTTGTCGAAGTCGGCAGGTTTCTTGGGATGAATCTCAAGGAAGCCGTCTCCATCCCACAATAGCGGCCCACGCACACAAAGCTGATCGCCTTTACGAACAGGAAGTGGTGCTCCAATTCGCGCAAGCGGGAAAACTTCAATCCGAATAAAAATCGGATGTGCAGGGGGATCAAGAGCGCGCTGCCCAACGGTAAGCTTTTCGATCCTCAGGTCAATGGTATACAGGCCATCAGTTGACCCTGCGGCATGGACCACTTTGCCTTTAGCGACCACTCCCAAATGGTAGGCTCGCCAACCCTGCATCTTCCCCAAATAGGTCGTTAAAATACCGCAGGAGACTAGCAAGCAGCGGCGGTGTTGGAAGCGATGAGCGGCCTTACTCTGGACTAACCGACGCGCAACCCAGCGATAAGCTTGGAGACGACTCATTGAAGAGTGAGCGTTGAATGTACTACCCGCTCCCTTGGCTCCCACGCCTTGGGAGCAATTTGCTGTTTGTATCCGGGCTTCAGCGTTTCAAGTCACTCCGTTCTTATACAATGTTCCCTCTGTCAATCTTGAGGGGGAATAATGGGAAACCTAAGCAGCGCGCTCCAGCAGCTTCGCGCGGAACGCAAGCAAGCGCAGTTGCAAGTGGAGAAGTTGGATCAAGCGATTTCAGTCATCGAGTCGTTAAACGGTTCGGCAACACCACAGAGCGCGAACCAACCGACCCGAATAATATCAGCGGCGTCACGTCGCAAGATGGCGCGGGCACAAAAAGCTAGATGGGCAAAAGCTCGTGAGACATCACAGCCAATGGCGATAACGAAAACAAAGGCCTCGGCTCCTGTGAAGCACGTCATGTCAGCATCAGTCCGCAGGAAAATCGCGGCGTCACAGCGGGCAAGGTGGGCAAAAATGAAGGCCCAGCAAAATAAGGCTGCTTAGAGGGAGGTTCGCCATGGCAACCCTTAAGGTTCCGTTCACAGACATCAGGCGAACCTGGCCACTTGTACTCCAAGTACTAAGTACGATTTCCCCAAGGGTTGTTAGTCCTTGTTTTACCACGGGGCTCGGCCTTTCATCTGAGGATTGACGTAGACCTGTAAACAATTTTGCCGATCATCCCAACTCAAGTTTAACCATTCAACCGGCTCTGACTGTTGTCGTAAATTCTGCTCTTCTCCGAAGGTACAAAAGTGGGCAGTCACATTTAGTAACCGACAAGGATAAGCCGACCAATTAGGTCCCGTGATCCCATGCGATCCAACTGACCACGACACCGTTACGACCTTCCCAATCCACTTACTCAATTCGTGAACCTTGCTCAGCCGAAGTTCCACCATCCTTTGATATATCTGCTCAGTTGCCTTGTCCGACTGGGCCCCATGGCGCACCCAAGCTGGCCCACCGAAGTGGGGTGCTAAGCCATTGTTCCTGATGTCAACTCGGACGCACTGCTTTCCGTCGCGCTCATAGAGCTCGGTCTTGTAATAAATTTCTGGATAGATTTTTGCTGCCTCGGTTGTGACCCTTTTCTGGATGCTCTCTGTGCTCGTCACCCCTTGAACGGTGCCGTTATCTTTTTCGCCGATGAAAAGTTGCGCCGTGTCACCCGGCGCGACTGAGTTTGCAAATGCCACAAGCGTCTTGAGTAAGTCCTTTAAGTCGCTTTCTACTTTTTTCTCTTTCAAACTGTCTTCAGCTTGCCAAACGATGTCCATTCGATTCTCTCTAGCCCTTCCCAAACACATTATCAATCTTTTTCATGATCCGATCTGCCCACTGGATCGCAGCCGCTACGATGGCTTCAGTTCTGGGACTTCCGTTCGGTGTTCCAAACAGATCGTCAGCCGTTTTCAAGTGGCGCGCCACGAGGATTCCAGCGATGATCCCCAAGACTCTCTTTCGGCCTTCTTCCATCGCAGCATTCTATATCTTCGCCTTGTATTCGCCATGAAAATCCTGCTAGTATCAATCTACAATGCCTTTACCCGACCATTGGGAGCCGCACTTCTACGGAGGGAAGCTGAATGGCGCAGGAATGTTCTGTCCCCACTGCGAACAACCGAGCACTTTCACTGTTCTATGGACACAGCCTGTGCAAGGCGCAAAATTGATAGTTCACTATGCGGTTTTGGAATGTAATTACGCCAAATGCCACGACCGCGTATTCCTTATAACGACGACGCACGTCAATACCAATACGCAGAACGCGCAAAACGATTCCTTAATTTATTATCCCAGCGGCAAGATTGGTCTAGGACATGAATCCATACCCGTGGCTATCCGGGAAGACTGGGTCGAAGCGCAAAAAGCATTCCAGATTGAAGCAGTCAAGGCAGCCGCCGTTATGTGTCGTAGAATTTTGTATGGTGTGCTGCTCGATAAAGGATGCAAAGAGCACCCGTTGCACGAAGGCATCGCACAGTTACTCGGCAAGACAAGAATGCCACAAATACTCGAACAGTGGCTGAGTGAAATTAAGGAGGATGGCCACGATGCTTCACATCCGTTCCGCGCGTTGCATGTCCCTGTTGAGAATGTCATTGAGACAATGGGATACACGAGAGAGCTATTACGTTTTGCTTATATAGAGCCATTCGATCTTCAGAAAAGATTGGTACGAAAGACAACCGCTCAATCCTGAAGCCCACGTTAAGTATTTATGCCGAAGATTGATGCACGATGGCCTGCACAATGACAGACGTACTCAACTGGAACGGTTCTGCGTGGGGCGCGACCAACAAGGGCACAGTCTTCATGGAGATGATGCGAACGGGTAACCACATTGAAGGCAGGCTTTGCCTTGTGGAACCGGGACTGGGCCAATTGAACGCACTCTTTGTCGGTGAATGGTCGGCTGACAAAAAAATCAGTGCGACCCTGAACCAATTCACCGGGGCCTATAGCGTTCCAGTCACGCTGCCACAAATCGGCAGAATAGAAGGCACATTCGACTCCAATGAAGGCGTGATGAATGGGACGTGGAGCACGGACGCGCAGACAGCGGGCAAGTTTTTGCTGGTGAAGATGGAAGGTCAGCAGCAAATCGTGCAGAAGGAGCCTGCTGGGCCAGCGGGTGGAACACGTCCAGTAATCATGCCGACAGCGCCCGTCACACAAGCAAACGCGGTGATTCCTCCACTCATTACTAAGACCGTTGTCTTGGGTTCTTACAGGCTGGATGAGCAAGCCGTGCGCAGACTCGTGGACTTGATGAAGCGCGGCACCAACGTCGTAACTCCTGCCATCAACGCTTCTCACAAAGGCAGCGAATACATTCACATCGGGGTTGACAACATGTTGGCAGACCCCAGCGTTCCAGCGGTCGTTTACAACCTAATAGTTTCAGCTAACGAACCCATCGTCAAAGCTGGCACGAATACAGTGGTACTGAATCTGAAGAAGGCAGACCCCAACACGCTCTTTGTCAGTGGGTACGACCGAATCTGGGTTGAAGGCAAGGCTGCTGAAGTCAAACAGTTTTTAGACGAACATCAAACCAAGGCTGCGTACATCCTGCGCAACTATGGGCAAACGCTCAACAGTCTAATTTTCTTGGCGCTGCTGGCCTTTCTGCCGTCGATACCGTCCCTGCGGCACCGTGTCATCGTGGTTGGGTGTGTGTTTGCGCTGCTCCTGCTGTTGATGTACTCGTGGCGATTGGCTGCGAATACAAAAATATTTCTCAGAGGAGCGAAGTCCGCATGGTACGAGAAAAATGCCGGTTGGTTGCTTGTGCTGTTAGAAGTTGGCTTGAGTGCGTTGGTAGTTTATTTGGTTCAGCGGTTCATGGGAGCCCACTGATACCACTGAAAGGTTTGATTAAGGGTCGTCCCAGTCGCCTGATCTGGCGATCAGTGTTGGCAGTGCGCGGCATTTTTTTTGTGGAAGCGGGCGCGCCTGCTAGACTTCTGGCGACGCCATGACTGAACTGATTTGGAGAGGCAAATATGTTGATGGAAAGCGCCAGCGCCCCATTCGTGTTGCGCTTCCATTCCAAACCACCGAGACGGTGAACGAGAGTGCTGTTGACCGTCAACGCACTCTGGAACTGTTCAGCACAGGTCGCGAGACCGAGTGGCGCAATCGGCTTATCTGGGGTGACAAGAAGTACGTCCTGCCTTCACTGCTACCGGAGTTCGCCGGGAAAGTTGATTTGGCTTACATAGACCCGCCGTTCGACACGGGTGCGGACTTTTCCTTCACAGCGGCCATCCCATCTCGCCATCCTGACCACGATGATGAAGACGCCGTGACGTTCCATCTTCAGCGCAGCGGTAATAAAGCGGTCTTCGTGTGAAAGCAAATCCCACTGAGTTTCGAATAGTACACAAGCCCGAAAAGTATGCATGCGGCAGCAGACGGGACTTGCAAGGTGATTTTGCAAACGTGAAAGAATAGCAAACGATTGGCCGATGTAGTAGCGGTGTCCGCTGCACAACATGTAAACCCCGCTCAAATTGAAATCAGCCAGCAGTCGTGCTTCGCGGCGGCTCAATATACTCTCTACTTCGAATCTCTTCACGACTGCGCGCTCATACGTTCGCCAACGCTTGATTGATGTAGGCATCGAGTTCGTCGCGAGGGATTACAATCCGCCGTCCTATGCGAAGACTGCGAATCTGTTTCTCCCAAATAAGAGTTCGGACAGCCCATACTGCTACTGACAGGTACGCAGCGGCAGCCTTGATGGTCAGAAGGTGCGGAGCGATGATGGGCACGACGCCTGTCGTTTGAGATTGAGTTGTGGGTTGTGGTTTAGTAGCGCGATGAGACATTGCATCCCCGCGTTGAACGGGTCTGCATTGGTTGGTTAAGCATTACGTTTCCAGTTCGTTCAGTCTTTGAAGTGTACTGATTCACTTTGTTCTCAGGGTATCAACGCCCTGTCGTATTCGCGCCATTTCAGAACGCGACCGACTCCAGCCTTGGCTTCTTGCCGTAGCCTGTCGGTGCGCCATCGGGTCACTGCTTCCGTGGCGGCTGGTGTAGACGTCATTGTAACAAAGCGTAGAGCACCGAGTCAACGCAGAACCAAGCCCAGCACGGGTTACAGCGCATTAAAAGACTGGTGACAGTCGCGTCCGACTGTCACTGAACTGTCACCAATGACCCCAAAAAGTGCCCAATTATGCCTAACTACACCTAACGTAAGTCCTAGCAAACACACGGAAACACTGGGATCGGATGAGATTAGAAATCTGATGCTCTATCCGTTTGAGCTACGCGCCCGCAATAATCTATTTTGCACGATCGCACGGCTTAGGGCTAATTCGATTCGGCCATGAAAAGTAATCAGAAGCACCGCCCAATTTTTTGATCTGCTCCTTGTCTTCATCATGTCTTCCATGCGTGAATTTCTACATCCACATACGGTATGATCCTGATCGACTCTTAAGTAGGAAATATCTAGGTTGGTATGTCTCGGTTTGTCCAATTTGCGCCGACAACTTGATTCGAGGTTTTCTTGACCGCGCCTCTTGCTGAAATAGTAATTGATTCCCCCGGAGGGAGATTATCCATGATGACATTCACCCGTTCAAGAATTTTGCTCGGCTCATTGAGTCTTGTGATCGCGATGGTAATGGCGAGTCTGCCTGCGGTTTGCCAGGATGCTGTTGTAACTGGCGACAGCGACACCGGATACCGGCTGCACGTGATATCGCGCAGCACTCAAGCGGTAGATTACCGGCGCACCGGATCAACTCACGTAAACCTTCGCGGCACTGATCTTATGCCTGAGGTCAAGGGCGAAGCCAAAGTGGAGAGTAGAACTGGCCGGATTGAGATTGATGCGTCGCTCGAGCACTTGCGTCCTCCGAGCACATTTGGTTTGACCTACCTGACCTACGTATTGTGGGCGATTACTCCGCAGGGAGGCCCACGGAATCTGGGCGAGTTGATCCCGAAAGACGGTCATGCCAATTTAAAGGTGACTGCTGATTTACAGGCGTTTGCTTTGATCGTAACCGCGGAGCCCTATTTCGCCGTATCGCAGCCAAGTGATCTGGTGGTGGCTCAGGATGTTGTTCGCCAGGATACCAAAGGCAGAGTGGAAACCGTCGAGGTCAGGTACGATTTAATTTCTCGCGAGACTTATGCAGCCCAGGTTTCAGAGGTGCCGGAGTCCATTTTTGGCGTAGATAAGAAAATTCCGCTGGACCTGATTGAAGCAAGGAACGCGCTCCGCATTGCGAAAGATGCTCACGCGGATGAATACGCCCCATCCGTCTATGCGAAGGCTAGGGCGGACCTCGATCAGGCGGAGGATTATTATCGCCGCAAACAGGGTATGAGTCCGATTGGGACAGTAGCCAGGGAAGCCACGCAAACCGCCGAAGAGGCGCGGGTGATGACATTGAAAGCGGAAGAGGCGGAACACATACAAAAAGAGAAAGATGCCGCTCGCATGCGGACCGAAGAAGCAGAGGCAGAAGCTCAGAGACAGCAACAAGAAGCAGAAACTCAACAGCGAGCGGCGGCGCAGGCACAGGCCGCGGCCCAACAAGCTGAAGCCACTGCGCAAACAGAAGCCCAACAACGGCAGGAAGCTGACGCACAGCGAGCCGCCGCTGAACAAGCTAAGGCGCAGGCCGACGAAGCACGGCAGCAGGCAGATCAAGCCAGACAGCAGGCGGAGGCCGCGCAACAACAAGCCGCCCTGCAAGCTCAACAGGCAGATCAGGCTCGCCAGCAGGCCGAGGCGCAGACCGCACAATTACGTGCACGGCTGCTCCAGCAACTGAATCAGGTTTTGCAAACGCGCGATACTGCGCGTGGACTCATCGTCAGTATGCCCGATGTTCTTTTCGACACGGGCAAATCTAACCTCAGACCTGCCGCCCGGGAGCGTTTGGCAAAGGTTGCTGGAATTCTGCTGGCCTATCCGGATATTCGAGTGGAGGTTGATGGTTACACGGACAGCACAGGAAGCCTTGAATTTAATCAAAAGCTTTCTCAAGCGAGGGCTACCGCGGTTGAATCCTATTTGACGCAGGAGGGGGTAGCCGGTACATCCATTACTACGCAAGGGTTCGGACCGGATGATCCAATCGCGTCCAATGCCAACGCAGCGGGAAGGCAACAAAATCGCCGCGTCGAAATGGTAGTTTCGGGTGAATCCATTGGCGCAGCCGTCGGTCAAAATGGCGCGGCCACTCCGCCGACGCAAACCGCTCCAGCACCTCAGTAATTAGTGGTCCACCGTTTTACCTCCAACCGGCGGGTTAAAGATCCGCCGGTATTGTTTTGCGCGCAATTGCGTGACAACCGCAAAAAGCCTCAACGGGGTATTCTGTCTGGGCCCTCGCAAGCCCGCATTCTTTGGTGTTCAAATGCCCGCATCCAGTTCAACCCGCCTCGCCTACATTGACTGGATGCGCGGTCTCGCCTGCGTGCTGATGTTTCAGACTCACTGCTATGACGCATGGCTGAACGACAGCGCGCGACACAGCAAGCTGTTCATTTGGTCACAACTGGGCGGAACGTTCCCCGCGCCGCTCTTCCTTTTTCTCGCCGGAATGTCACTCGCGCTGGTAATAGACAAATTGCAGAAGAAAGGCTTGTCGGCAGGTGGTATTGCACGAGCCAATATCGTACGCGGCGCGGAGATCCTTGCTCTCGGCTTCCTTTTCCGGCTTCAGGAGTATGTGATTGCGTGGGGTTGGGCGCCGATGAGCGACCTGCTGCGGGTGGATATTCTCAACGAAATTGGCGTGTCGTTGATGCTGATGGGAATTGTTTGCTGGGCCTTCTATCGCGGAGATCGCACCCAATTTCGAATTGGCGCGATTGCCGTTGGCATTGCTCTCGCAATTTCAGTGCTTACTCCGCTACTGTGGACCTCATGGCGTCCAGATTGGCTGCCATGGCCGATAGAGTCATACATCAATGGCGTGCACAACCTCGGACAGCCGCAGGCGTGGCTGTTTCCTGTTTTTCCGTGGGCGGGATTCTCATTTGTAGGCCTTGCCGCGGGATTCTTGTCCTTGACCGATTGGGCGCGGAAACTCGGGTCGAGAGTTTTTATTTCGGCCCCACTGGCGGGTATTGGACTAATTTTCTTTGGCCGATGGATCGAAGCGCAACCCTTTCATCTTTACGCGACGGATGACTTCTGGCACACGAGTCCAAGTTTCTTTTTGATTCGCGCCGGTTTCATGCTGGTCATCGTTGGAGTGGCGTACGGTTGGTGCCGGTGGAGAGCGGGACAAAGGGGATTCAGCCCGCTAATTCAGTTGGGGCGCACTTCACTATTGGTGTATTGGGTCCACATCGAGTTTGTTTATGGACGATTTTCAATACTTCCGCATCGCGCGGTCGGGGCCAGAAAAGCTTCCTTGGGACTGCTGATAATTTTTCTGGCTATGCTCGGCCTCTCTATTACGCGAACGCGATTCAAAACACGCTCGGCAATCCAGACGCCCGCAAGAGAACCTGCGGCTGTTCCAGGTTGAGATTAACCCAACGACAACTGCAGTATTGCGTTTTCCGCGAGCTTTAAGCCAATCGCCCAGCGCTGGCGCGCGAAGGCCTCATCCGCATCGTAGCCAAATAAATAAAAGGTGATGTAGAAGCCATCTTTGGTCTGATCGTCCGCGTGATGGTAATAACACCGGCGAATAAGGAAATCTGCGGCGGCCGGAATCTCCGGAGCGCGCTCCAGGAGGTCCGTGAGACTCGTTGCAAAACGTTCGTGGTCAGGCAGAGAAAAACGCAACGACTCCTCGCTAAAAAACAAGTCAACGTACGACCCGTATTTCACCGGCGCTGCGAAAATTTCTTCTTCTGAATTTATTTCCGTGGAAGACCAGACATCGCACTTCGCCGTCTCAAGCGTACTTGCGGGCGAATTAACGGCTGCGAGAAAACCGCCGAGCTCCGGAACCCTTTCCGCCTCCTCAACGTGGCGTAAGAGCTCCGGATGGCGTTTCAGGTCGTAATATTGAAGTCCCTGGTCGTGCGCCGACCATGGAAGTTCCAGGACTTCGTCCTCTGCACCGAGTTCGATCGCATAATTGGCTTGCACGGGCTTTCCCGCATGAAGCTATTTTGCCGGCGCTGCTAGAGGCGCCGGAGTTTGAGGAGCAAAATTCACTTTCGGAACCTCACGCGATCCTTCCGACGCGGCAAAATATGCGCTATTCGGCTTGAAACCCGCCCAGTTCGCGTAGATGTTCGCCGGAAACTGTTGAATGTAAGTGTTGTAGTCCTGCAAAGTATCGTTATATCTTTTTCGCTCCACGGCGATACGATTTTCAGTTCCTGCCAATTCATCTTGTAGGCGAAGAAAATTTTCATTCGACTTTAACTGAGGATAGTTCTCCACAATTAAAAGGAGCCGCCCCAACGCGCCATCAAGCTGCTGGTTGGCGGCAATCTTATCGCTGGGCGTTCCAGCGGAAAGCAACGCCGATCGCGCTCTTGCAATGTCGCCAAAGACTGTTACTTCTTGCTGGGCATAACCCTTCACGGTTTCGACCAGATTCGGAATCAAGTCTGCGCGCCGCTGTAGAACAATATCCACCTGCGACCATGATTCTTTAACGGCTTCGTTCTTGGCAACGAGGGTATTGCGTACACCAACGTATTGTCCGCCGACAGCCAACACGATCAATACGATCACTCCGATTACGATCAAGGTCTTGGTCATTTATCGTCTCCTAACTATTTTCAGCCAGCCTTGGCTCAAAAACAATGCTCTAAAGCGAACTGCGGACGAGAATGCCGGAGGTCCGGCCGATCAATTTATGCCGACGCAGGTGAATCTAACATTGTATCCACGGCGTTGGTTATTTGCTGCACCGCAGCTAGATAGCGAGAGCACACCTCTTTAATGTCGAACTGCTTTCGCTCTGCCTTCTTCTCCCTGATATCGAGCACCTGGAGAAACGGAGAAGGATCGAATTGAATACGTGCCGACAGCAATTGAATCGCTTCTCTCTTTGTTGCCGGAGCCGCGCCTCCCAAAGCGATCAGCGCATGCCGGAACAGGGTGGCAAACGCTGGCAACGACCGAATCAGCAATTCCCAAAGGTCCCGCTCATGCCCTGAAAGTCGCAATATTTGCTGACGCAAAAGAATGGTCTTCTCGCGCAGTTCGTACTCCAGTTGAGCGCGGTGCAGATGCATGGGGATCTGCAAGCCGATGAGGGGATCGTCGCCGAAGAGCACACGATGCCGCTGTTGCATATCGAGCAACTCGATGGAAAATACATCCGTCGAGCGCTTCAATTCGTCCGCGGTCAAAATCAAAGGGCGATGATGCTTTTTGTCCGTCCACCATTTCACCACTGGAGCAATCATAGCCAGCGCGGCAAACGGAGTTTCCGCGAGAACGCACAGGAGGTTCACATTGGAGAAGTCAGGATGAAACTCCCCGGTCGCGGCCGATCCATAAAGAACGATGCTCCGCAGATTATCGCCTGCCGCCGATCGCATCTTGCTGACAAACTCGTTGATTTGTTTTTCACGAACCATTGATTTACCTCGCTTTTACCAGCCTCCGCTAGCGCCACCGCCGCCGGAACTGCCTCCGCCAAAACCACCGAAGCCGCCACCGCCTCCGCCGAAACCGCCGCCACCAAAACCACCTCCACCGAAACCTCCGCGCCCTCCCGACAAAAGCATCCAGAAAAGCAGGCCTCGCAGAGGAGTGAAAAGAAACAGCAGCAGGATAATAATTCCGATAATGACTTTGCCGAATGACAGTCCAATTTGGGTTGCGGGTTGGGTCTCAGCGGGCTCGCGGGGTTGATTCCCCGTAAGTTGAATGCCGGCATCTTGCGCAATCACATCTGCGACCCGCGATGTCATTAGCGAGACAGCCCCGCTGTAATCGCCGTTCTTGAGAAATGGCACCGCCTCGCGGCCAAAGCCTCCCACTTTGCCATCTGGAAGAATCGGCTCTAATCCGTAGCCGACTTCGAATCGGTATTTGCGATCCTTCACCGCAAGCAGGATCAGCACTCCATGATCAGTGGACTTGCTTCCGACTCCCCATTTGTGGAACAAGTCAACCGCGTAGCTGTCAATGTCGTCACCGTCGAGTGAATTGATAGTTACAACTGCAATCTGCGCGTGAGCCTTTTCGTCAATCTGCTTGCAGATGTCATCAAGTTGACTGACGGTATTCTGGTCAATAACGTGCGCGAAGTCGTTAACGTAATCGGTGGGTTTAAGTTGTGAAACGGGCTCGGCTTGAAGAAACGATGCGACGGCAAGAAGGACGCACGTCAGCAGGATGGTTTTCGCGCCGCGCTTCATCGAGGCTGATTGTATAGGAGATTGGAAAGAATTCGCCTTGCTGCGCCTTAGCGGCTGGGGCGTCGCGAAAACACGTAAGGACAGCCGCCCTCGTCTGTCCCTACGCGATCACCGGTTGGAATTGCCGCAAAAATTCTATGACCTGGCGCTCGGCCCAGTAACCGTCGTATCCGTCGCGGTCGGCGATGAAGGAACAATGGCCACCGTCTCCCGTTTCGAGGAATGTGATGCTGGGGTTAGCGAGAATCTTCGCGCGCGTTTCTGGCAGCAGGCGAATGAAGGGATCATTCTCTGCGTGCAAAATAAAAGTTGGGACCGCGATGCGATCCACAACATTCGACGCCGCCGCACGAGCATAGTAATCCACTGCGCCGCTAAATCCGCAGTAGTAGGCAGTGATCTTGTCGTCGAATTGGCGCAGGCTCCTCAACCCACGAAGCCGCGCCACATCAAACGAATTGGGAAACATCTTCGCTTTGGCGCGCAAACGCCGCCGCATCTTCCACATAAAGTAAATTTCGTAAAGCCGGTTGCTGGGAAGATGCAGAGCATCCGACGAAACGGCGAGGTCAATCGCTGGGCATACGGCGACGACCGAGCGAAATTGCGGAGGACCCTCCCCGCCCCATTCACCTGCCAGCTTCAAAACCAAATTTCCGCCCATGGAATATCCGACCAGCGCAAACGCGGAGATTTTGTCTACGTCAATCAAGTGACCGGCGACCGCGGCAACATCCTGCGAAAGGCCGGAGTGGTAAAGAGTAGGCGCGAGCTTTTCCGTGCCTCCGCAATTTCGCTGGTTCATAAGCACGACGTTCATTCCCGCAGCCATGCCCTTATTTGCAATCCCGCGCATATATTGCGAATCAGTGGAACCCTCGAGGCCATGCACGGCGATAACGGTCAAAGCCCGCTCGCGATCATTTTGCCAGTAACAATCACATAGGACTTTGGTACTCGCTTCGACTTCAATCAGACGTTTTTCTGGCGGAGGCAGTTCAATTCGGCGGCTTAGGAAATAGCTGGCGAGGGTTTGGAGATGTCCACCGCGCAAGCGACGGCGGGGCAAGAATGTACCATCACGGGATTGCGGATTCGGCACAGTTTGATTTTAAATGGAGTTGCGGTTAGGTCCTGAGTCAGAGGTTCGCAAAATGCCGATTTTTGAATATGTCTGCGAAGGTTGTAATCACGAATTCGAGGCGCTTTTATACGGAGATCAAAAGGCTGAATGCCCAAAGTGCCATGGCAAGAAGCTCGCGCCACAGCTCTCTGTCTTTGCCATGTCATCCAAATCAGCTTCCAGCGGGGCCACTGAGGCATCTAGTTCCGGCCCATGTGGCAGTTGTGGAGATGTTCGAGGTCCCGGCGCCTGCTCAATGCCCGATCTTGACTGAACGGCGCCATTGAAGAGTTCCGCAAACCCCGAACCAGCGTGGATTTGCGAGTGAGAACTTTGGGCACACAGCGCCTGTAACCGCGGTAAGTTTCCTTCCTTCCCGAATATCCCTATTATCGCTGCATGGATCGCCGCCGGAGCCCGAGGATTGAAGCAGTTTTTCCCGTCCGAATCTGGGGACTGGACTCGAACACAAATCCATTCATGGAGAACGCGCGGGCTACCAGCATCAGCAGCGCCGGGGCGCTCATTCAGGGATTTCGCCGGCAGGTTCGACTTGGCGAATTGCTGGAAGTTCAGCTCGGCAATGAAAAGGGCCAGTTCCGCGTGGTTTGGGTCGGTAAAGGCCGTAACACCGGGGAACTTGGGTTAGAGAGCGTGTCCGCCGAGACTGGCTTATGGGATATCAACATCTGCCGCTGTAGCCAGTTCGCGGCCCACGGCTAGTTCTTTCTGGTTCCAGCCTAAAACGCAGTCTCGATTTCTAGACCCATTGCGTTATACTTTGGGTTTCAGCGGCATTCGCGAATCCAGACTCACATCCATGTGAAGCCCAGTTAGAGGGTTTTCGTATCCGCTGAGGTGAACGCACGCCTACGCGCTCTTCGTCTATGAGTAACGGGAAGAAACTGCCCGATTCAGACGCTCCGACGATGCCAGGAGTACCGATGTCGTCGCCGCGTGCTGATGTTGCCACGCAGACTCCTCCACCCTCGTCCCACCCAAGCGATGCCCCAACTTTGCTGGATCATCACTCCGTCTTGCCGAAGCCTAAAACCAGCGGATTCGAAGATCTCAGCAGTCAGCTTGTCTTTCCCGAAGGAACCATACTCTGCGAACGCTACCGGATCCTGCGCGTCCTCGGACAAGGCGGCATGGGCGCCGTGTATCAGGCACGCGATCAGGAACTGGACCGAGTAATTGCGCTGAAAGTCATCCGTCCGGAACTCGCCAGCAATCCCAGCATTCTTCAGCGCTTTAAACAGGAGCTGATTTTGTCGCGCCATGTCACCCACAAAAATGTGGTGCGAATTTACGACATGGGCGAGGCCGAAGGCACGAAATTCATCACCATGGAGTACGTGGAAGGCGAAGACCTTCGCGGTCTACTAGGTCGCAGCGGGAAGCTGGCACCCGGAGAAGCCGTAGAAATTATCGTGCAGATTTGCCGTGCACTCGAAGCGGCCCACGTAGAAGGAGTGATTCATCGCGATCTGAAACCGCAGAATGTGATGCGCGATCCGCAGGGCCGCGTAGTTGTAATGGATTTCGGCCTGGCGCGTTCGCTGGAGGCTCCCGGCATGACGCAGACGGGAGCGCTCGTTGGCACTCTCGAATATATGTCGCCCGAGCAGGCCATGGGGGCAGAGTTGGATCAGCGGTCCGACCTTTTCGCGTTGGGACTCATCTTCTACGAGCTGCTCACTGGAAAGGTACCGTACAAAGCTGACACCGCAATTGCCAGCCTGATGAAGCGCACACAGGAGCGGGCCATACCCGCAGCGGAGATCGACGGCAGCGTGCCGAAATCGTTGAGCGCAATCGTGGCGCGATGTCTGGAGCGCGATCCGAAGGATCGTTATCCCTCTGCGCGCGAACTTCTTCACCAATTAGAAGCCTGGCAGGGGAATCCGAGCATCAGCGCAGTCGCACTCTCGCGATTGTCTTCTTCGGGACCCTCTCGTGGCAGTAGCAGCGTGCAGATTTCGCTGAATCTGCCGGGCAATAAAGGTTGGGTCTGGATTGCAGTTACCGGGGCTTTGATCGCGGCTTTTTTCGCGGTGCCTGTCACTCGCCACCTGATCTTCCATCCGTCCCACATAACGTCTCAGAGCAGAGGTCCGACAATAGACGGCATTCCTGACATCAGTAAGGGAAAATTCTTGGCCGTGCTTCCGCTGAAAATTGTTGGGGATGAAAAAGCACTGCGGTACGTGTCAGAGGGATTGGTTGACGCGTTGTCGGCGAAGATGTTTCAACTGCAGGAGTTACACGTGGCTTCCTCCGCTGCTGTCGAAAAGGCCTCAGCCACCGGAGAGTCAATTCAAAAAATCGCGCAATCCTTGGGCGTTAACTTGATTTTGCAAGGCACGGTCCAGGGCTCGCCAGACAAGCTCCGGATCACCCTTGACCTGGAAGATGTCGGAGCTGGGCGCCGCATCTGGAGTCAGGAATTCTCCGGCGTCCCGCAAGATCTGCTTACTCTGGAAGATCAGATATACAGTTCCGTGGTTGCTGCGCTGAATTTCAATCCCACGAACGATGAGGCCGCGCGAACCGGAGTTCATCCCACGGAAAATGCGCAGGCTTATGACCTCTACTTGAAAGGCCGCGACGCGCTGCGCGGAAATGAAGGGACACGGGACACTCAGGCCGCCGTGAGTTTTCTCGAGGCTGCCCTTCACGAAGATCCCAACTTCGCGCTGGCGTATACCGGACTGGCGGATGCGGATCTGCGTCTCTACTCCGATAGCAAAGACACGCTATACGCGGAAAAGGCACTGGCGGCGGCAAACAAGGCCGAAAACCTCGATCCTTCGTTGCCGGAGGTTCATCTAGTGCTAGGCAGCGTGTACAACAACACCGGCAGAAATGCGGAAGCAATCTCGGAATTGAAGCGGGCGCTCACCCTGGCGCCAAATTCAGATGACGCCTACCGGCGCCTGGGAAAAGCTTACATGACGAGTGGGCACCAGCAAGAGGCGCTTGCCGCCTACCAAAGCGCGGTCGCCGCCAATCCTTACTTCTGGGGCAACCACAACACCCTCGGTGGGGCCTACTTCCAACTTGGAGACACTGACAAGGCATTGAAGGAATTCCAACAAGTGACGCAACTGGCGCCGGATAATCCCAAGGGTTATGAAAATATAGGGATCGGTATTTTTCCGCATGGGTCGCTGGGAGGATGCCATTCCGGCTTTTCAAAAAGCGCTGCAACTACAAGCTAGCGCTGAAACCTATTCGAACCTAGGGACTGCTTATTTCTTCCTTAAGCGCAATGATGAGGCTATCCAGATATTCGAGAAGGCGGTGCAATTGACGCCGAAAGACGAAACCGCGATGGGAAATCTGGCCGATGCATATCGGGCAGGGGGACGGGTACAGGAAGCGGATGCAACTTACGGCAAAGCGATTCAACTGGCGTTCCAGCAGCTGCAGGTAAACCCGAAGCTGGCAAGCGCTACTAGCGACGTGGCGTTGTACTACGCGAAAAAAGGTGACGTGCCGGCCGCGTTGCAATACATTCGTCAGGCGCGGGCGCTCGATCCTTCTGATCTGCAATTGCTTTACGACCAGGCCAGATTTATGCGCTGGCGGGGAAATCAAAAGGGAGCTTTGGCGTCGCTGCGTGAGGCTTTGCAGAAGGGATACTCCTCGGAAGAGGCGACGAATGATCCGGAGTTGGCCAACTTGAAGAGCTCGCCGGAGTTTACAGAAGCTAGTGGGCCAGTATCAAGAAGAAGAATTAGACAAGCGGCTGGGCAACTTACGCCGCTGAATCACGAAGCCGACCCCAATCAACAACGCGAATTCGAAGAGAACAGCACCTTGCTCCCAGGCTCCGGAGTGTTGATCGCGTTGCCCTCTCCTTCGAAATCGTCCGGCAGGCCAATGCTCCCAGGCCATCCGGTTCGAAATGCAAGGTAAAGGTGCGCATCGCTCGGAATCCCGGTGCCGGATTAGGGATAATACGCAAAAAAGC
The DNA here is from genome assembly GCA_963720075.1 of uncultured Acidobacteriaceae bacterium. Classification (GTDB taxonomy): domain Bacteria; phylum Acidobacteriota; class Terriglobia; order Terriglobales; family Acidobacteriaceae; genus PALSA-188. The sequence goes on from CAVREG010000006.1 coordinate 245,146, forward strand.
AATCGTCGCTGGCTTTCGGCTCTGTGATACCGAACTGATGAAGGTCAGCGCAGTCAAATTTAAAATCAGACCAGCCGGTGATATCACAGGCCGGGACTGCACGTTCGGCCAGCGAACCGGCTCGCCCGGATCCCAATATAGAAGGAGTGTTCCCATCGTCAACGGAGTCATTCTGAAAAGTCAGAGAGTATTTCCCGTAATTCCAAAGGTCAAAGTTGTCTTCCGTAATGTTGCAGTTCCCCGGCCCGAACAATTCGTGGTCGCCGATAGTGATCGTAGGATCAGGGAGTCGGCGAAGGCGTGCAACCCATCACCATCATCGCTCCGACAAAAATGCACACAACTCACTGAATTCTTCATGAAACTCCCGGAAGGCCCGAAATTTCGCCAATGCTCAGTATCGCTCATTTTCCTAAAGTCAAGAAAAAATACTGTTGAAAATCGGTCAAAAACCGCGCTCCGCAAGACTTTTCATCAATTTGAATAGTAAGTCTTAATAATAGCAAACTCTTGCAGCTTCCATGCCGACTGCGCCTGATTTTTCCATCCTGCTATTATCGGCTGTACCCTATGAAAACTGGCATTATAGGCCTTCCCCAAGTTGGCAAAACATCTCTGTTCCGAATCCTAACTAAGGCAAATCTCTCGCAACAGGCATCCGCCAATCCGCGCGAAGCCCATGTAGGGGTTGCGAAGGTGCCGGACGACCGTCTCGACCGATTAGCGTCCCAATACAATCCGAAAAAATTGACTCATGCTTCCGTTGAATATGTTGACGTCGGTGCAATCGGTCAGGATGCGCTGAAGGAAAGCGGATACATCGGACATCTACGAAACGTGGACGCCCTGGCTCACGTGGTTCGCGCCTTCGACGATGCCTCGATCGCGCACGTGGGTCCGGTTGATCCTCTGAGGGATATCAAAAACGTCGAATTTGATCTCATGATCAGCGATCTCGGCCAAATCGAAAAAAGAATTGAGCGGGTGGAGAAGGACCTGAAGAAGATGCGGTCTCCCGAACTTGAACGGGAGTTCGATCTTTTGACCCGAGCCAAAGCCCAACTGGAGTCCGAACGGCCATTGCGTGAGATGGAGATGACGCCGGACGACAAAAAGCGCCTGCGCGGTTTCATGTTCCTTAGCGAAAAACCTATTCTGTATGTACTCAACGTCAACGAAAGCACGGAACTCGGAAAAGATCTCGAGAATGCTGTGACGAAATACAAACTGTCGGAGGTCGCGTCGCGGCCTAACGCAGGCGCAACCGCAATTTGCGGAAAAGTGGAAGCGGAACTGGCCGAAATGACCGATACGGATGCAGCCGAATTCCTCTCCAGCTATGGGCTCACGGAGAGCGGTTTGGTTCGCCTGATCCGGACGACCTACACCCTGCTGGGCGTGATTTCGTTTTTCACAATCGGCGAAGACGAGTGCAGGGCATGGACTATTCCAGTGAACACGCGCGCTGTGGAAGCTGCGGGCGCCATCCACTCTGACCTGTCCAAACATTTTATTCGTGCTGAAACTATTCGTTGGGACCAGTTGCTCGAAGCGGGATCAGAGGCCACTGCACGTTCCAAGGGCATCCTACGCTTAGAAGGCAAAGACTATATCGTGCAGGATGGTGACGTGATGCACGTGCGACACAGCGGGTAGTTCGATTTAGTTATCAATCATCTCGCAGGATCCCGGTCATCTCTGGCAGGGTTACCTCGGTGATCGTCCGAATCTCCTCAGCCTGTAGTAACTAGCAAGAATCTTGAAAGGTGAAATAATTCCTTCGTGTGATCCTCGCTTCTCTGGTTAAGAATGATATGAGTACAACGACTGCAATGGCGAAGAGCAAAATCTCCGGCGGCAGCTTTCTTCTCGCAGATTTCAGCCCCGACGAAGTTTTTACGCCGGAAGATTTCACCGAGCAGCACCTTCTTATCGCGCAAACTGCGGAAGATTTTGCCCTCAACGAAATTGTTCCCAATATCGAGAAGATGGAGCACAAGGATTTTTCCATCGTTCGTGGACTGCTGAAAAAAGCCGGGGAGTTGGGCTTAAGTTCCGCCGAAATTCCCGAAGCCTATGGCGGGATGGAAATGGACAAGGTGACTGCCTCGATCATTGCAGATCACATTGCCAAGTATGCCGGCTTCGCAACCACATGGGGCGGGCATACCGGCATCGGCACACTGCCTATTGTTTATTTCGGCACCGAAGAGCAGAAGCAGAAATATTTGCCAAGGCTTGCCGCAGGAGAAATTGTGGGCGCCTATGCGTTGTCGGAAGCTTCTTCCGGCTCCGACGCTCTTAACTGCCGCGCTCGCGCCGAACTTTCCTCCGACGGCAAACAGTATCTTTTGAACGGCGAAAAGATGTGGATTACCAACGCCGGTTTTGCGGACTTGTTCACCGTGTTCGCAAAAGTCGGCGGCGAAAAGTTCACTGCTTTCCTCGTGGAGAAAACTTTTCCCGGAATTTCAATTGGTGCGGAAGAACACAAAATGGGAATTCGCGGATCGTCCACTTGTTCGGTCATCCTGAACGATTGCAAGGTTCCGGTTGAGAATGTTCTCGGCGAAATCGGCAAGGGGCACATCATCGCTTTTAACATCCTCAACGTTGGGCGCTTTAAGCTTGGCGCCATGTGTGTGGGCGGCGCGCGAGTTTCGCTGGAAAACGCCATCGGCTACGCAAAACAGCGCAAGGCTTTCGGAAAGACAATTGCCGACTTTGGTCTGGTTCGCGAGAAGATTGCCAATATGGCAGTTGGAGTTTTCACTGGCGAATCAATGGTTTTTCGCACTGTGGGCATGATGGACGCCGCTCTTTCGGAAATTGATAAACAGGTACCCGAAGCCGCAAAGCAAACTCGCAAAGCTATCGAAGAATACGCCGTGGAATGTTCCATTATTAAAGTCTGGGGATCGGAGATGATTGACTTCGTCGTAGATGAAACGGTGCAAATCTATGGCGGATACGGCTTCGTGGAAGAATATCCCGCCGAGCGAGCCTATCGCGACGCCCGCATCAATCGCATCTTCGAAGGTACCAACGAAATCAACCGCCTGATCATTACGGGGTTTCTGCTGAAACGCGCGACATCCGGCCAGTTGCCCCTCATGCCCGCAATAAAGAAGCTCATGGACGAAGTGTTGTCGGGCCCATCTTCCAGCGACGACATGGAAGGTGCGTTAGCCGAAGAACGTCGGCTCGTGTCCTCCGCCAAGAAGCTCACTCTGTTCGCCGCCGGAGCGGCCAGCCAAAAATACATGCAGGCAATCCAGGATCACCAGGAAATCATGGGCGCCATCGCGGACATGGTTATCGAAACCTACGCCATGGAATCCTCGGTACTTCGCGCGCAGAAAATTTCTTCTACTAAAAGCGATTCCGATGCCACATTGCCAATCGCGATGACTCGCGTCTATCTCTCGCAAGCGATGGAAAAGATCGAAGCCGCGGCGAGAAAAATCATCGCAGCCGTGGCGGAAGGGGACATGCTTCGCACCCAAATGGCGATTTTGCGAAGATTAGCGAAACGCGATCCGTTCAACACTATCGAACTATGCCAGCAGATCGCACAGAAGATGATCGAGAGAGGCAAGTACACACTCGCGTAGTGGGACGTCGGGTTAGGTGGGATGGGACTTCCGGTTGCCAGTTCGCGGGCGAGGCGCCGCACGAGCTAGGCTTTGGTCTTCATTTCTTCCATCACACTTTGGATCAGTTCTTTCGCGTCTGTCAGGTTTTTCATCACCATCTGAATATCCAGCACCGGCTTACCTGGCCAGCGCTGACTCTGGCAATAGACGCCATGTTGCCCCACTAGCGCCATTGCGTCCGTAATCATGTCCATGGTCACGGCAAGACGCCCTCTCGGCACACCCATCATCGTCTCATAGTGATTTAATTCTTCATGCTTTTCATCGAATACTGGCATGACCCGATTGTACTTTGCGGTGCTTGCATAGGATAATTCCTTCCTCACTAACGAATCATCGTTTTGACAGTCTAAATTTCATTAACCTTCGACAGGAGACATCATGAAAAACACCATTGCGGTTTCAGCCTGCTTTATTGTGATTCTATTTGTTGCTGTAGCTGCGTTCGCGCAGGATATGGATAAGAGCAAGCGACCAAGCCCTCCCGCCAATGCGCAATGCACATTCTCGGACGGCAAGACTGTGACCATTGACTACTCCAGCCCGAGAGTGAAGGGACGTGAGATTTATGGCGGTTTGGTCCCCTATGGCAAGGTGTGGCGTACCGGCGCGAATGAAGCTACCACGTTCGTGGCAGGCGCCGATGTGACTGTCGGCGGAAAGGATGTTCCTGCCGGTTCTTACACTCTCTTCACCGTTCCCAATCGGGATAAGTGGACATTGATTGTGAACAAGAAAACCGGCGAGTGGGGGATCCCATATAAATGGGAAGGCGATGAGCTGGTCCGGACCGATATGACGGTATCAAGTATTCCCTCAGCAGTCGAAGACTTCACCATCAGCTTCGACCAAAAGGGAGACAGCTGCACATTACAAATTGATTGGGAGAATACGCGGGCGTCCGTGGATGTTTCCGAAAAAAAGTGAGCGAAGGGATCGTCCTTGGCTCAGTTAGTTGGAAGATGATTGCCAAAAGAAGAGACGGCAATCATCTTCGGAGCTAGGATGCTTTCATGCTTCCCTTCAAGCTCGTTTACAGCGATAACTACTACCTTCCAATAGGAGCGCATGTCTTTCCCGCCGAGAAATATCGGCTGGTGCGGGACCGCCTGATCGAAACAGGAATGGCGGAACTCTCCGACTTCATTGCGCCTGAACCTGCCGCCGATGAAGAGATCCTGCTGGTTCATACCCCGGAATATGTGCGAAAGCTCGCTACCGGAACTCTTTCCGCGAGCGAAGAGTTGGAGATGGAAATTCCATACTCGCGTGAACTGGTGAATGCATTCTGGCTGGCGGCTGGGGGATCCATTCTCGCCTCCAAATGCGCGCTACGGGACCGCGTGAGTATAAATATAGGCGGCGGATTTCACCATGCTTTTCCCGATCGTGGCGAAGGTTTTTGCATGATTAACGACGTCGCAGTGGCAATCCGCACCATGCAGCGCGACCACAAAATTCGCACCGCCATGACGGTGGATTGTGATGTTCATCAAGGCAATGGGACGGCCGCGATCTTTGGGAGCACACATTCTTCGGGCCAGCCACTGCCTTCAAAGTCGGGTATGGGTTCTGGCGCATCTCCGGAGCTGCCGCAGAGTCGCGGGCACGATGTTTTCACCATTTCGCTCCATCAGGAGAATAACTATCCTGCCCGGAAGCCGCCATCGTCCATTGACGTCAATCTGCCCGACGGCATCGGAGACGAAGCTTATCTGGCTTGGCTCGACAACACCTTGAGCTCAGGATTGCGTCAATTCTCGCCAGACTTGATTTGCTACATCGCGGGCGCCGATCCTTACTGTGAAGACCAGCTCGGCGGGTTGAGCTTGACGATTGAAGGTCTCAAACGACGCGACCTGCTGGTGTTTCAGGTGGCAAAAACGCGGGGAATTCCAATCATGGTGACGTTCGCAGGGGGATATGCCCGGCGCATCGAAGATACGGTGACGATTCATTGCAACACCATAATTGCAGCGGCAGAGGTCTTCACGTCTTAGGGTCCCCGGTGGCCCAATTCTAAAGTTCGCGTCCTTTGGGAAATTTAGAGTGGGGCTGTTGGGACAAATCCAGGACCTGCTATACTTCCACCCGCATTTGACTGTCCTCCAACTCCGGCAATCTAGCGAGGATAACTAGCCAGCTTCCGCCGAAGTAAGCACAATCAGATAGCTCACTCTGAGGCTACTCGCTTGAAGAATATTTTTGTGGGGAACCTGGATTTCAACACGTCAGAAGACGATCTGCGGCAACTCTTCGCTGCCTACGGACAAGTGGATCGTGTAAGCATCATGACCGATCGCGATACGGGCCGGTCGCGCGGCTTCGGATTCGTCGAGATGACGAATGCTGAGGAGGGTGAGAAGGCAATCTCTGCCCTAAATAACAGCGAGGTTGGCGGTCGCGCACTGAATGTAAACGAGGCGCGTCCAAAGGTCGAGCGCGCTGGCGGCGGCGGAAGAGACCGGGGTAGCGATCGTGGTGGACGCGGCGGTGGTGGCGGAGGTCGCGGGCGTTATTGAGTTGTGACGGGTTGCCGAGTTATCTACCAGCATAGCCAGCTCTGCTTTTCCGGGCACCGTTCGCCTGACCGATATCTTAACAAGTCGCAGATAAATACGGCCCAGGCCAGCCACCTGAGCCGTGTTTATGGATGTCTCGCCGGAATGTCACTTCAATTCGACGCCGTATGCGTTAAAAATCACATTCTGAAAGAATGCGAGTTCAAGCGCTTACGTCTCCCAAACTCCGTTTCCGGAGAGTGACCAGCTTCGATTGCGACTCCAGCGGCACAGTCATGACCGTGGAGGAGGACCCTCTGAGGAGGCAATGACTCGGAATTCCCTCTGCTTCGCCGAAGCGAACTTTGGAAACTCGCCGCAGTTCTCCTCGAAACTGCCACACCGCCGTTTAATCGCAATAAGCCTTCTCTGAAGACATCTCAACTTCACTTTCCGCACTGTGCTTGATCGGAAGATCGTCCGCAAGAGGAATCATGTGCGTGTTTGTGGAGAAACTGTGCATGACGAAAGTTGGCTGTGGAAGGATGCGGAAAAATAGAGGCAAATCTGACCGTAATTAGACGCTGCTTAGACGCACATGATCCGCGTTTTGGAACTGCCCGGCGCTCAGGAATAGGGAGCTGGCAGCTTTTTCTGCTTGCGATGTTTGCGCATCGCCATTGCCTGATGCGTCCGGATTCGCTACCAGGTGTTATACGCCGTACCGTCTGTGGAAATTGCCTCGGATGAACTATGTACGTCGTCAATGCCTGAATCTTCCTGATCCACGGACATGATTGTTGAATCTTCCTGCTCAACGGTCCAATCAGGCTTTGAGGTCATTGGATCGTTGGGTATTTGTTTCATGTAGCCAGCCTGCACCAGGTCATCCAGTGACTGAGGAGCTTTTTCCTTGTCCAACGTATATTGCGAAATAACTGACCGCAGCGTGAACAAGTTCTGGCGCAAAACTGATTCCCTCGCGTGGACCACGGAGGCTCGATAATTTGGCACAGCTACAGACACTAGAATGAGAATGATGCTGATAACGATCATCAACTCGATCAGGGTGAAGCCGCGGCTACGTTTATTCGGAGGCACTGCCATCTACCAGTCCTTGTAGTTGGTGCCATCAAGCCCGGTATCTTGCGACTTGGTGTACACGTCGAAAACGTCGTCTCCGCTCCACGAGTCGGAATCGGGATCATCTTGCATGGCGCGCAGTCCCCAGTCAGGCTTGTTTGTCATGGGGTCTATAGGAATTCTGCGCAGAAATTTCAATTTTTTGCCACTCACATCCACGCCATTTACGAGCGTATCCAAATCTGGGGGATAATTTTGCGATCCCAGCTTGGTTTGAAATGCGCCGCGGTCTGCGGCATCTTTATAACGATCAATAGCGTCGCGCATTTCCCACAGGTCTGCTCGCAATTCGTGTTCCTTTTGACGTTTAATCGTCACGCGAACCATGGGTATGGCCAGACCGGTCAGAATTGTCAAGATCGTGGTCGCAACAATTAGCTCGATAAGGGTGAATCCCCTGGAACCGTTCCTAACATCGAAAGTATTTCTTATAGACATCATTTTCGAGTTTTACTGACTACTTGAATGGCTATTTCTCCTACTGAACCGCAACCTGAGCTACGGCTCCGGCCACGGGAAGCGCCTGCATCGCCGGGTCACGCGCGCCGCCCCGGGAAATTGCTAATGTTGATTGACCAGGGGCCTTAGCTTTGAAGGTCAAAGTTGCAACCGTTCCCTGACCAGAAACTCCATTCGCGCCAGGCGGTCGAGTTGCGTTAATTTGCAAACTACCGGTAGTGTCATCATCGCGATGCATCAGGGCTACGGTTTGCCCGTCCTGAGAGAGAAACGGCCCATTGGAGACATTTACGACCTCCAAAAGTTTCGGGTCGTAATTCACTTCCAGGGGAACCGAATAAGCGTTCTGCACGCCGGAGAGCACTACATTTACTGCGAAAGTAGATCCTGTACGTTGCGAGATCGAAGGAGGATCAAATGCGAAACGGGCCCCGCTGGGATTCGGAATCGCTGGTTCAGCGGGTGATTGCGATAGCGGCGACACCATAGTTGACGGTGCGGTCGTCCCAGATGTTGAAGATGCTGTTGGCGCTGTTGAAGTGTCCGATGCCAAGGCATGCGCTACCTCTCGCAACTCGATGGCATTAGCCGTGCCAACATCAATGCCCCTCTGGTTGAGGTCGGTAAGAACCAACCCTCTTACAATATGAGGAATAAGAACGAAAACCGTTTCGGTCTGCCGCCGTTCTGTTGCTGTCTGACCAAATAAATATTTCAGGATTGGAATTTGGGCCAATCCGGGAATGCCGCTCAACGAGCGAGTCTGCGAATCCTCCAACATCCCACCTAAAAGGTTTGCTTCACCTTCTCGCAGACGCACTTCATGATCAATTTTTCTCTGTCCAATTACAGGCTGGCTGATACCCCCGATATTGGAATAGGAGTCAACGGCTGATATGTCCATCGTGATCTTCAAAGTGACATCGCCGTCGGCGTGCACTTTTGGTGTGATATCAATGTTAACGCCCACGTCGGTGTACTGGAATTGAGTATTCACTAGCGGGTTAATTCCCACGCCTCCAATGCCAGGCTGGAAGGAGCCTGTGGCGATCGGGATGCGTTCGCCGATCTTAAGCGACGCTTTTTGGCCATCCACGCAGCGAATTTGCGGATTCTGAATGAGCTTGCTATTGCTGTCGCTGAAGAGTGCCGTGGCGGTCGCCTGCGAAATTGTGACCTGGAAATCGGTGGCGTTCAAATTTCCCAACGCGTTGAGCGTGATTCCGTTGGTAGTGGAAGAAGTCGGCGTAGTTGTTCCATTGCTGGTGGCCGTAGTCGTGTTGGTGTTGATATTCGGCTGCAACTGCACGCTGGCGCTGGTTGGAGGATTAATACCGAGAGTGCGGCTCTTATCGCGGCTGATCTGCATGATCGCCACGTCAACGATCACTTCAGGCTTGGACTTATCAAGATCGTCTACAAGTTTTTCCGCGAGCGCTATCTGATCGGGCGTACCGCGCACAATAATGGCGCCCTCTGACTGTAAAGGCTGAATCCGTGAAATTTCCAGAATCTGGCGCAACGCATTGACTACATCCTGCAGTTCGGTGGGCTGTGAAAGGTTTGCCAGATAAAAAGTCTTGATAACGCTTTGTTCGATCTCTTTGCGCTTGGCAGGATTGTCGGCGGCGATGAAAATGGTGTTTGGCGTTACGGGCCGCCAGAAGGTTTTGGATTCCATCGCAATAATTTCTAAAGCCTCTGCCAGCGAGACTGAGTTCAATTCAACTTTTATTCGACGCGAAGTGTAGTCCGGATCGAACAGCACATTGATTCCGGCGAGTCTGCCGACTGTCTCGTAAATAACCTTTGTGTCTTCCGTGATTTTCAGATTGATCGGGATATTCGGGATGGCCGCCAGCTCAACCGGGCCAGCGGCCTCCTGTAACCTTTTTTCTATCGCGGAAGGGCGCACGGTAGCCTGCGGGCCGGGTGTCTTGGCAGCCTCAATCATCTGTTGAGTGCGAACGACTTCCTGGCGAGCGATGGCGCTAGAGGGATCAATTTCAACTGCTTTCTTGAATTCGAGCAGCGCGTCATCCAACTTTCCTGCTTCGCGCATTAATTGTCCGCGGTGTACATGAGAAGCACCCGCAAGGAATCGCAGCCGCTCGTAAGAGGACCGATAGCTGGTGTCTTGTGGCTTCTGGCTGTATGCCTGCTTGTAAAAGTCGTAAGCCTGCTCGTAGTTTTGGCGGGCCTCGGCGTCTCTGCCCTTGTTATATAAGGACTTCGCGCTTTCGGCTGCCGCAGGTAAAATCACGGCTAGAACGAGCAGGGCTATAACTGCCGGTCGAAACTGGCTTCTGATCACTGGTTCCTCGCAGGCAAGTCTTCTTCGCGGATCAAGCATGACTCGAGGTGGGGCAACCCGATTTTTGCTGTAGAAGACGTGAGATGGCTGATTATAGCATTGCGTTCTGAGCAACCGAAATTGCTGTTTTGATTACCTTTAGCCACTTTGGTACTACTCCCGTAGCTCATGCCGGTCCACCTGGTGGATGATGCGCGCTGCATCTTTTTCTGATTGCTCGGAGATGCGGTAACCTATTCAGACCCATATATGCCCCGCCAATCCAGCCACCAAGTTCAGCCTAATCCCGAAAAAAACCCACGGCGAGATCCCACGGCCGCGGGCGAGCGCGATGCCGCTGTTAATAGGATCGCTGCTCACAACTACTTCTTGCTGGAAAAATTTGAGACTGGAGTTGTTTTGAGCGGTACTGAGGTGAAATCGGTGCGCGGCGGCCTGACGAACCTCAAAGACGCCTACGGATTGATTAAAGACGGCGAACTTTGGCTGTTAAATTGCCATATAGGCCCCTACGACCATGGGAATATTTTTAACCATGCGCCATTGCGCACCCGAAAGCTGCTTGTACACAAAGAGGAGCTTCGCAAGCTTATCGGTAAAACTCAGCAGCGCGGCCTGACACTGATCCCTACCCGGATGTATTTCAAGAATGGGAGAGTGAAATTGGAACTCGCCCTCGCAAAGGGCAAGCAACTGTGGGACAAGCGCGAGACCGAGAGGCGCCGTACTGCGGACAAAGAAGCTAGAGATGCGGTAGCGCGAAGCCGCAGAGCACGGTGAGGTCCCGAGTGCAATTTCGCGAAACATGCGGTCGCCAGTGGATTGGGTTCGCATGAGACAATACAACTTTTCTGGGGGAGTGGGTTAATAATTTAAGACGGTCAAACACTGGAGACCATATGAAATCTATGCGAATATGTGCCGCACTGTTGGCAGCCGCTATAGCAGTCCCAGCATTCGGACAAGTTTCTGTTTACATCGGGACGCCACCGCCAGCGCTCCGCTATGAACGTCGCGGCCCTATCCCGGGTCCGGGTTTTGTTTGGGTGGAAGGATACTGGGCGCCCTATGGGCACCGCTATCGCTGGGTTACGGGCCGATGGGAGCGCCCGCCGTATGAAGGCGCATATTGGAACCATCCGCATTACGACCACTACCGGGAAGGATGGCAGTTGCACGAGGGACACTGGGATCACGAGGATCATGACAACGGCCACTGGCGCGACCATCACGACGAAGGCGATCATCACTAAACCAAATCGAATTGAAGGTTCGGGAACACTCCGGAGCCAAATCCGGAGTGTTTTATTTTGGCAACGAAAGCGTCCCCACTGTCCGGGGCAGAAGTGCACCAAGATCACGCGCCCAGGGGGCGCAACAGCAGTTCCCACACAGACTCTGAAGTGTCGAAGGTTTCGCCAACGTGTGCAATATGGAACAGTTTTGTGTAGCAGCGTTTAGCTACGCTGTGAAGACTGTAATCCTGTCCACAAAAACAAGGGCGTTCCCCTTTTGAAAGAAAGCAGGAAATCGGTGCGGCGCCGATTATCTGAATGTCATTTGGAATTTACATTACCGGTTTTGTGATCGTGGTTGCCGGGTTGATCTACGGTGCGGCGCTGTTGCACGTGCCCGCACATTGGATTGTGGTGGGCGGAATCGTATTGGTGGGAATAGGAATTTTGACCGGAGTAAAGGCGACTCGCCAGAAGGATTCGGCACTTTGGATTGATTCGCAAGGCTCTGACGTCATAGCAATCGCGTTTCACACTTGACTACTAGAGGAGATAAAAAACATGAAATTGAAATGGTTATGTGGCCTGTTATTAATGATGGCAATCGGACTCCCGTCTTTTGCGCAGGTTTCTCTGTACATCGGAAGCGCTCCACCGCCCCTTCGTTACGAGCGGCGGGGAGACGCGCCCGGGCCTGGCTACAGTTGGGTCGAAGGCTACTGGGCACCGAACGGCCGCCATTACCGATGGGTTGCGGGACGCTGGCAGCAACCGCCATACGCAGGGGCCTATTGGAATCATCCACACTACGACCATTACCAACAAGGGTGGCAACTGCACGAGGGCCACTGGGATCATGAGAATCACGACAACGGTCATGGAGGCGACCAAAATCACAACGACCATAATCAGGATAACCATTAATCGTCGGCATGAAACACGCTTTTGACTCCACACTCCGGGACATCCCCGGAGTGTATTGTTTGCTCGTAACAATTCCTTTTTTGATGTGGCACCTGAGCTAAGGATGCTGCACCAACGTAATCTCTCCTTCCATCATCTCTGAAAATATCATTGCCCAGAGCGCGCCGTTCGCCTGCTCCGCTGACAACCTAGAGGGGGCTCAAATGCTTCGAGTCTGTACAGCTTTCCTTGTCTGTTCAACTGCCGCGTCACTGTTCACGCTTGCGGCGCATGGCCAGGACTCGCAATCCCTGGGCGATGTTGCGCGACTGGCGAAAGAACAGAAGCAGAAACAAGCAGATCAGGCCAAGGGAAAGGCATCCAAGGCACCCAAAGTCGTCACCAACGAAGATATCCCGGAGCATCCCGAAGACGACGCCCAGGCCTCGATGCCTGCTGATCAAGAGCACGAGAGCGGGCCTTCCACTTCCGCCGCGGGAGGAGCGAAGATACCCGCAGAGCAGTGGAAGTCTCAGATTCAGGCTCAAAAGAATGCTGTCGCTTCCCTGCAAAGCAATATTGCCAGGCTGAATGACTCAATTCACTTCGCCCCTGGCAATTGCGTCGCGGGCTGTGTGCAGTGGAATGAACGGCAACAAGCAAAGCAGCAGGAAGTCGAGCGGGCGCGTGGTCAACTGGCGGAGCAAAAGAAACGGTTGGAAGATATGCAGGAATCAGCAAGACAGCAAGGGTATGGGAGTTCGGTTTACGATCCGTAGCTGTAATAGTATTGGCACTTCAGTCCTGCAACTTCTCAGTGTGATTGTGAATTCCTGTGTCCCCTCTTGCACTTTTCCCTTCTTCCCAACGATACTGTTTCAATCCATGAAAACAAATCTTTCTGTTGCGAATCCAGCGGAAGTTGAAACCGAATGTCTCGTCGCTGTTGTGCTCGATCGAGGCACAAAAGATAAGACGGAAATATTTATCGAAACTAGCGATGCCACACTGAAAGACGCCGCCCACGAAATCATTGGAAGCGGCGAAATTTCTGGCAAGGTTTTCGAAACGACGTTGCTGCACCATCCCGCGAAATTGAAAGCCAGGCGGCTGCTGTTAATTGGCGGCGGGAAAGCGAAGAATTTCACAGCGTCGGAGTTAAGAAAGCTGGCTGGTGCGGCGGCGCGATTCATGAAATCGAAGGGAATCCGCAATTTCGCGTTCCTTGGGCCCAATGGAAATATTAAGAGCGAAGAAGCCGTGGCCGCGATTGTGGAAGGCGCGTTCATTGGCAACTTCGACCCAGACACCTACAAGAGCGATCGCAAGGACAAGGCGATTGATTCACTGACGGTTGTCGCCCGCGGCGATCAAGCGGCTTTGCAGCATGCAATGGACCAGGCTCGCATCATCGGCGAATCGCAGAATTTTACTCGCGAACTTGTGAATGAACCGGGGAACCACTTGACTCCCACGATGCTGGCGGAACGCGCGCGAAAGATGGCCGCGGAAGTCGGCCTGAAGTGTGAAGTCCTCGACGGTGAAAAAATTCGAGGCTTGAAGATGGGCGCATTTTGGGGGGTATCGCAGGGATCGGACGAGCCCCCGGCGCTAATTGTGTTGCGCTATGAGCCTGCGGGAGCGCCGGAAAAGCCGGTACTAGGATTGGTTGGCAAAGCAATCACTTTTGACTCTGGCGGAATTTCCATCAAGCCAGCCGACGGAATGGAGAAGATGAAATACGACATGGCAGGCGGCGCGGCCATGCTGGGAGTCATGCGCGGTATCGCTCTTCTGAAGCCGAAAATCAAAGTAACGGCGATTATTTGCGCGTCCGAAAACATGCCTTCCGGCAAAGCTCAGAAGCCTGGCGACGTGCAGATTTCGATGTCAGGAAAATCCATCGAGATCATCAACACCGATGCCGAAGGACGATTAGTGCTCGCTGACGGCCTCTCCTACGCCCGCCAACTTGGCTGCACGCACCTGGTTGACGCGGCAACATTGACAGGCGCTGTAGTCGTGGCGCTGGCACACGTCAACGCTGGCGTCTTTGCCAACGACGACAAACTGTATGAACAATTCAGCAAAGCCGTGAATAACGCTGGAGAAAAATTCTGGCGCCTACCGCTCGACGACGAATACAGAGAAATCATGAATTCGAACATCGCTGACATCGTGAACTCTGGCGGACGCTGGGGAGGCGCGATCAGCGCGGCAATGTTCCTGAAAGAGTTCGCCGAAGACACGCCGTGGCTCCATCTGGACATAGCGGGAACAGCCTGGATGGAAGACAACAAGCCATGGATCGCGAAAGGGCCCTCGGGAATTGCGGTGAGGTCCTTGATCGAGCTTGCCAGACAATTTTCGTAACATCAGTCGCGGTTTCAGCACGAGTAACGATCGGCTGATGCAACCATTCGGCTCGGCTGGCATCTGATGGCCGCTGGTGCGGTGAGATCAGCGCAGGCGTTTCTTCTGAGGAGATTCTATGAAACCATTGTTTACGGTCGGACTGATTGTCTTGATTTTGGGAATCATCTCGTTCTTCGTTCCCGTGCCGCACTCTGAACATCACGGAGTCAGCGCCGGTGACGTGCATATGGGCATCACCACCCATCACGAAGATCGCGTGCCTCCTGCGGTAAGCATCGTGCTGCTTGTTGTTGGCGCGGGATTGATGCTCGGCGGACGAGGGAAAAGCTAGCTTAGCTACCGCGAGCGCGGTCACATTACAGACGGCACAGAAATTCCCATCACCGCGAGAACGCGCACCAACTCACGACGCAACACAAACACCGTCGCAAGGAGAAACTTTTTGCGTTCTTCATCCACTTCGCCAAGTACGGGATACCGGTGATAGAAAACGTTGAAAAGCTGCGCCAGTTGGAATGCGTGTTTCGCCAGATAAGCCGGCTCAGTCGTGACAATGGCCTGGTCAATGACGTAGGAAGTTTTTGAGGCCGTCAGCCATAGTTCCCAAATATCATTAGCAGCTGGAGGGCTGAGATATTTATCGAACCCCTCGGTAGAGACGTAGCTTGCTACGTCTCCTGCAATACTGCCCAATTCAATTCCCGCTTTGCGAAATATATTGGTCGCCCGCACTACTGCATATTGTGCATAGGGCCCGGTTTCGCCTTCGAAACTGAGCGCGTCCTTAAAATCAAAGGCAATTACTGACCCCTTCGTGAATTTGAGCATGAAATAACGCAGCGCGCCGACCGCAATCTGTATGGCAATGGTTGACCGCTCTTCCCCGCTCAGTTCGGGATGCCGCGAATCCACTTCGGCTTTTGCAGAGGTGATGAGGCGATCAAGCAGGTCATCGGCTTTCACTCCGAACCCTTTGCGTCCCGAGACTTCAATATATGGACGCTTGCTGTCCTCGTCACAAAGCTCGTAGCCCAATTCCGCGGCGCATCGCGGCGTGAGGGCGACCATCTCGTAGGAAAAATGAGTGTAGTGATCGGCTTGATCGTTGTATCCCAGGCCGCGCAATGCATCGATGACGGTGTTCTGCGCTTCGGATTGACGGGCATCAATCACGTTGTAAATTTCCGCGACATTTCCGAAATGCGGATGATCCGGCACTCCCCCTATGCTCGATATCCAGCAATCGTGGCCGCTGGGATAACGATAAAATTTGCGATATCCAAAATCGCGTCCCAGCAATCCGAACTTCCACAGGTGGTAGGCAATGTCTTTGCCGACATAGCCGACGGTCCCGTTCGAGCGCACGATCACTTTCTGGTCTTCTTCGGAAATAGTATTTTCGCCCGCATTTTCCGCGTCTGCCGAGGACTCGGCGGGTTGGGATGTTCCGGCACGCCGCATCACCCAGCATCCTTTGTTCTTGCCCTCGCTCTCGAAGAAAAGCACACCTCCGGCTTTCAGTTTTTCAAACGCCGCGTCCCAGAAATGCAGCGCCAGGATTTCACTTTCGCGAGGCAGGAAGTCGTATTCAATATCGAGGCGGTCCATGGTTTCGAGATGCCGGCGTAGAACCGCAAGCGAAATTACTTCCGCAATCGAAGAAACTTCGTTCCCGCCTTGCTCGATGTCATGCAATGTTTGCGGGCGAAGTTGCTTATTTCGCTCATCTTCCTGATACCACTGGGATACGCGGGCGTAGAGATCCCAGCAGTAATAATCGAAACGCGGCTCGCGGGCGAGCTGCTCAATTTCGTCGCGCGTCTTTTTCTGTATGTGCAAAAACCCAACCACAACGTCGGCGACTTGCACTCCAGTGTTATCTATGTAGTTCTGAACGTCCACCCTTCTACCCAAAAATCGCAGCAAACGAACGAAAGTGTCGCCGAGAATCGCGTTTCGCAGGTGGCCGATATGCGCAGCTTTGTTCGGATTAATGCTCGAATGCTCGACGAGAACCTTGCCGTCCCTAATTTCGGATCGGGGCGTTTCATCTTTTGCAATAGACGCCGCCATCTGCCCGCGCTTCAGATAAGCATTGATGTATCCAGCCCCAGCGACCGTAAATTTCTCGAAACCATCAATCGGGCCGATGCCGCCGACAATCTCGTCTGCAATTTTTCGCGGGGGCTTGCGGAGTTTTTTAGCCAATTCAAAAGCCAGCGGCATTGCATACTCGCCGAGCTCTACGCGGGGCGGCTGTTCAATCACAATGTCCGCGAGATCGAGGCTATAAGTCCGGCGGAGAATCTCGCGGATATGATCGCTAAGGCTATGCTGGAGATGGAGGTACAAGATCCCTCTAAGTGATTAAAGAAGATAGTGATTGTAGCAGAGCAAATGGTGGTGGCCACGTTTGACGGCATTACCGGCCTTCCCTATCATGAAAATTCAACTTCTAACCGCCGAGCTCACAGAGAAACGCAGAGGGTGCGACAGTTTTTTCGCAGCTTCTTCCGTGGTCTCCGCGCCCTCTGCGGTTCAACATCCGAATCATGCGAATTGCTTATCTCGATTGCTTTTCTGGAATTAGCGGCGACATGTTTCTCGGCGCGCTCGTCGACGCGGGGATTCCTGCGAAGGTGTTTGAGGATGCGATTGCGGCATTGAATATTGGAGCCCGATTGGAAATTTCGCGGCTGAATCGCAGCGGCATCAGCGCCACCAAAGTCGATGTCTGCACTCCTGAAGGAAAAGATCGGCCGCGAGGATCAGCTCTAGAGAAAACACACACGTCGGGTCATAAACATCATCATTCGCGCGGGCCCAATCGCGGGCTCAAAGAAATCGGCGAGATCATTCTGAACGCATCAGCAATCAGCGCCACAGCAAAGCGCACCGCGCTGAAAATATTCGAAGTATTGGGGGCGGCAGAAGCGAGGATTCACAACATAGATATTGAAAGCGTGCATTTTCACGAAGTCGGCGCTATTGATGCGATGATAGATATTGTGTGCGCGGCGGTTGGAGCCGAGGCTTTGGGCGTTGACGAAATTATCTGCTCGCCTTTGAACGTCGGTGGAGGTACGGTCGAGTGCGCTCACGGAGTATTCCCGGTCCCAGCACCCGCAACTCTCGAATTGCTGAAAGACGCGCCTGTCTATTCATCCGGCATTCAGGCTGAACTGGTGACCCCAACAGGCGCTGCGATCGTAAAGACCTTAGTCACCCGATTCAGCGAGTTTCCGCGAATGAAAGTTGAAAGGGCAGGTTATGGCGCGGGCGCGCGCGATTTTCCCGCCCATGCGAACGTACTCCGGTTGACCATCGGCGAATCCCAATCTGACCTTGCCGCATTATCTTCGCACGAGACGATCACAGTGCTTGAGGCGAATCTGGACGATCTAAATCCACAAGTATTTGGCTACGTGATGGATCGTCTTCTGGAAGAAGGCGCTCTGGATGCATTTGGAATTCCGGTGCAAATGAAGAAAAATCGCCCGGGGATGCTGCTGACGGTTTTGTGCAAACCCGAGCACGCTGCGAAACTCTCTCACTTAATCTTTACTGAGACCAGTACTTTGGGCATTCGGCGACGGGATGAACAGCGGCAAACGCTCACGCGAAAGTGGATTAACGTGTCAACGCAATGGGGCGACGTCCGGTTAAAGGTCGCGAACATTAATGGGACCATCACCAATTACGCGCCGGAGTATGAAGATTGCCGAAGGATTGCGACAACAAATCACGTGCCGCTGAAAGAAGTCATGCAGGCGGCGTTGAGCGCGTATGGGAAAGGCGCGAAGTCGTAAGAGATTTTTTCTAGTTCAAACAGGTTCGTCATTTCCTTTTAACTCGTCATCTTGAGTGCGGTCAAAGCACCTGCTGTTTGCATGGAGAACCCGTAAAGGCCGATTGGCGGACTGCTCGAGATGACAGTGTTTGATTTGTAGATAATGAGCAAAAAGTTTTACATTACGACCCCGATCTACTACGTCAACGCCCGTCCTCATATCGGACATGCGTACACCACCATCGCGTGCGATGCAATTGCGCGGCGGCAACGCATGCTTGGCGCAGACACATTTTTCCTGACTGGTACTGACGAACACGGGCAGAAGATCGAGCGCGCCGCTCAAGCTGCGGGAAAGACTCCGCAGGAATTCGCCGACGAAGTCTCAGATAAGTTTCGGGCTTTGTGGAAGCGCATGGGCATCAGCAATGATGACTTTATCCGCACTACTGAAGGGCGGCACAAACGGCGGGTGCAGGAACTGTGGCGGCTTATCCGGGACAACGGTTATATCTACAAAGGCAGTTACACCGGCCAGTACTGCGTGTTTGACGAACTCTACGTAGATGTCGGCCCCGGGGAACCTTGCCCGGAGTGTGGACGCCCGACCGAAACAGTTCACGAAGAAAATTATTTCTTCAAGCTTTCGGCGTTTCAAGATCAACTGCTTGCGCTTTACGCCGACCCGAACTTTGTCCGACCCGAAACTCGGCGGAATGAAGTGTCCTCTTTCGTGCGTTCGGGATTGCGCGACCTCTCTATCAGTCGCAGCACGTTTTCATGGGGCATTCCTGTCCCGGACGATCCCAGGCACGTGATCTATGTATGGCTCGATGCGCTGGCAAATTACATAACGGCAATTGGGTTCGGGTCCTCGCACGCCGGAGCCCAAGAGGCATTTCGAAAATATTGGCCGGCCGATGTGCAGATGATCGGCAAAGAAATCGTCCGATTCCACTGCGTGTATTGGCCGGCATTCTTGATGGCCGCCGGATTGCCGCTTCCGAAGAGCATCGTTGCGCACGGATGGCTGCTTTTTGAAGAGAGCAAGATGTCAAAGTCGCGCGGAAATATCGTGCGGACAGAGACGATTCTCGACGTGCTCGGGGCGGACGCGCTGCGTTACTTTCTGTTGCGCGAAATCGTGTTCGGTCAGGATGGTTCGTTTTCATTCGATGCGCTTGTGCAGCGATACAACTCAGACTTGGCGAATGGATTAGGAAACCTTGCCAGTCGAACGCTGACCATGATTAGGCGTTATTGCAGTGGCGAAATTCCGCGTCCATCGCCAAGGCTTGAGCCCGGCGATAGCGCCATTGCGGAATTGGCCACAAAGGTCATTGGCGGCTACAACGCTTTCTTCGACCAACAGCAGTTCTCGCGTGCTCTGGAAACGGCTTGGGGATTGGTCGCGGCGGTGGACAAATACATTGTCGAAAACGCTCCGTGGTCGCTGGGAGAAAAAACCGATGAAGCAAGTCGGGACCGCCTGGCAACAATTCTTTACACGTCCGCGGAGGCGCTTCGAATTGTCACCGCTATGACTCATTCGGTAATTCCCGACGCGACGGCGAAGATATGGTCCCAGCTTGGGCTGGGCAATATTCAAAAATTTGACTTATCTGGATTGAAGTGGGGACAGCTCCAGCCGGCAACGAAGCTCGAAAATGTTGAAGCGGTGTTTCCCCGCGCCGACAAGAGTGCAGTCGAAAGGATGCAACAGATGGAAGAGCAAGAACGAGGTGGAGTGGGTGTGACCGAAGCGAAGTCTTCGGCGTCAGATACTTCACGTGAAACAGCTGCGGAGGCGCCCAGGCCAATGGCCGAGACTCTTGCCCCGAAGGCAGCCGTTGCTGCCTCCGAAGGGAAAATCAGCATTGATGATTTCGCCAAGGTCGAATTGCGAGTCGCTCTCGTGAAAGTGGCGGAGCGCGTGCCCAAAGCGGATAAATTACTGCGGCTCGAAGTGGATTTAGGCACCGAAACACGTCAGATTCTGGCGGGAATTGCCGAGTCCTACACGCCGGAGTCGCTGATTGGACGCAAAGTCGTAGTCGTAACCAACCTCGCTCCCCGGAAGATGCGCGGATTGGAATCGAACGGCATGATCGTGGCTGCGTCGCCGGAGGGGGGAAAGGCAGTGTTGGCGGGGTTCCTCGAAGATGTACCAGTTGGAACGAGACTGAAATAGAGAATCGCTGCCCAGCTTCTCGGCCCAGACCTTTCAGCTTCGCTCAGGGCAGGCTCACAAGGGTGCCCGTCTCCATCCAAGAATAAACATGTTCGTTGATTCCCACGCACATCTCGACGGAGAACGTTACGACGCCGATCGCGAACAGGTGCTTGCCCGTGCGTGCGAAAGCGGCATAGAAACCATTCTCGCCATCGGAATCGGTACAGGTCCGGGCTCATTAGATTGCGCCATTCAGTTGGCGGCACTGCACGATTTTATTTACGCCACCGTCGGCATTCATCCTCACGAAGCCGAACTCGCAAACGATGCGGATTTTTCGGAACTCGAACAACTAGCAAAGCGGCCGAAAGTAATTGCGTGGGGAGAAATCGGCCTGGATTATTATTACGATCACTCGCCGAGAGACATCCAGCAACACGTGTTTCTCAAGCAACTCGAATTAGCCCGGGCCGCAAAGTTGCCGGTCATCATTCATTGCAGGCCGTCAGAGGGCAGCGAGAATGCCTGGGAAGAGTGCCTCAGTCTCTTACGGGATCATTGGTCTTCGAGTGGGTTCGGCGGGATACTGCACTGCTTTACGGGAACTATCATCCATGCCAAACGGGCCCTCGACATGGGTTTTATGATTTCCTTCGCGGGCAATATTACCTTTCCCAAAGCGCAACAGATTCGCGACGCGGCAAAAGAAGTACCCCTGCAACGCATCCTGATTGAAACTGACTGCCCGTTCCTTGCGCCCGTTCCGCATAGGGGCAAACGGAACGAACCTGCATTCGTCACCGAGGTGGCGCGGCAATTGGGTGAAATACGCAGCCTCTCGACCGAAGATATTGGATCCCAAACGACGAGAAACTTCTATCAGTTCTTTTCTTTTGCGGATAGGCCTCAGTTCGCCGATCCCCGTATCTAACAGACTAGCCTTAGTTTGCGAAGCATTGCGTGGAAATGGTCCAATCGCCAATCGCTTGACTGCCGCCCGCCTCCCAGATACAGTCAAATAGCGCGGTACCCCCAGCCGCCTAGAGGTTCTGTGGCTTTCAAACCTAGGCACTATCGTGGGAGATACCGGCTCCTTATTGGCCTCTTAGTTGGACTTCTCCAGTTTGCCGCTGTTACCCCTCGTCTCTTCGCACAGAATGCAGGTTTCGCTCCGCAAGCCAGGGTCGGTTTCCCGACTGGGGATCAATGGGAACCCGCCATTGCGGCAGATCAGTCTGGTCATGTTTACATCCTCTACCCACAGTACGGTCGTATCCCCGGGTGCGCTTCGTGTCCAAATCCGTCCATGGTGCTGGTAGTTAGCGAGGATGACGGCGTCACCTGGCAGCCTCCGCGCGAAATATCGCCTCCTCAATCGGGCGAATTCGACCCGCAAATCGTGATTGATCCTGTTGACCAGAGAACGGTATATGCAGCCTGGTTGCAGAATGACAAGAAAGAAACCGTTGTCGCGAAATCTTCCGATTTTGGACAAAGCTGGTCGGTCGCGATTGCCGACCATTCCAGCAACGAATCCGACAAGCCTGTTCTTGCGGTTCACGGCCAAGACATATATGTGGGATTCAGCCGCTCTCGAGAGATTTGGGTTGCGGCATCGCATGATGGCGGCCTGACTTTCAATGCGGCGAACGTAAACTCAGGCTCGCGCTTTGCCGAAGCTTTGGCCGGCGGAGCAACTGTTACTCCGGATGGCAACGTATTTGTCTCCTGGACAGGATACCCGCAGAATGACGGGCTGAATGGACGAGCGAATTTATATGTCAGTGAGTCGTCCGATGGAGGAAGTACCTGGAAGTCAACCCTCATGGACCTTTCCGGAGTTCCACCCGACTGTTCTGCTGCTCATTGCGAGCCGGGATACTTGGGGGCACAGATCACGATTGCCTCAGACATAACCGGCAAATTGTATGCGCTGTGGAATTCCGGCGAGGCGGACAAAGGCCCGGAACGAATTTATTTTTCTTTCTCGATAAATGAAGGCTCAAGCTGGGCTGAGAAGGCCGATGTTTCAGATGCTCCGGAAGGAGTAGAACATGCCTTTCCAGCATTGGTAGCCGGCGGACAAGGGGATGTGCGGATCGCGTGGATGGATTTGCGAAATGATCCCAATTGGAATACGTACTATAGAGAGTCTCCTAATGGCGGGCGCGCCTGGCGTGCACCAAAACAAATCTCCAGTTATGTTAAAGGCTATCGCTACATTCATGAGAACGGCTTCAGTTTCCCCTTCGGCGATTATTTTCAACTGGCCATTGACAGCAACGGTAGAACCCAGGCAGTTTGGGGCGAAGGCCAGAACTTTCTATCGCCCGGTTCAATCTGGTACAGCAACAAGCAGTAGCTTTCTTGCTTGTAACATCTGCTTTAGCTAGCCCGTAATTAATCCGCCGGTGAGTTCAGCCAGGCGTTCCACCTTGTGTTCAACACACCAACCCTTCAGCTCATTCACTAGTCTTTCCGTTGCGCGCGGATCCCAATAGCTGGCAGTTCCAATCTGTACAGCTGTAGCCCCAGCGAGCATGAACTCTATGACGTCTTTGGCGGTGGTGATGCCGCCAATCCCAATGATTGGGATCTTCACAGCTTTATAGGCGTCATACACCATTCGCAGAGCAATCGGCTTGATCGCGGGTCCCGAAAGTCCAGCGGTCACGTTCGCAATTCGCGGAGTTCGGGTTTCGGCATCAATCGCCATTGCAATGAAGGTATTTACAAGGGAGATAGCGTCAGCGCCCGCTTCCTGCGCGACATGTGCCATTTGCGCAATGCTCGTCACATTGGGGGAGAGCTTCACAATTAAGGGCCGCTGCGAAACGCGTTTGCAAGAGCTAACCAATTCGTCCAGCGACCTGGGATCTCCTCCAAATTGAACTCCGCCGTGGGTCGTGTTGGGACACGAAACATTTAACTCGTAGGCCGAGATGCCTTCCCCTTCGTTCAGAATCTGGATGGTCTTCTCATAATCTGCGCGCGTGTAGCCGAACACATTGGCGAAAACGACGATATTCTTTATTTCGCGCAGTCGCGGCAGCTTCTCTTCAATGAATGCACGGGCTCCAATGTTTTGCAGGCCAATCGCGTTCAACATGCCTGCCGCGGTCTCATACAGGCGCGGCGGCGGATTGCCTGCCATCGGTTCTTGCGATAACCCCTTGACTACGAAGCCGCCCAAACTGTCGAGCCGTAGAATATCTTCGAACTCAACACCGTAGCCGAAGGTTCCGCTGGCAGCGATCACGGGATTTTTAATCTGGACTCCCGCGAAGGCAACACCTAAGTCGGGACGGCGATTAGTTTCGCGTGCACCCATCAGCGCTGTTCCCGCCGCAGAGATACAGAAATCGCGAAGCCAGTTCCAAGGAAGGCCAGAATCAACATGATTCCGTTATCTGTGAACAATCTCATTGGCTGGTAGTTTACAGCCGCCAGAACAGCGCGGGGAAAAAACATGGCAATCTTTGAGCGTCGCATCGGGCTCAACCCAAACTCGCAGCGGCCGCCATCGTTTATCCTCGTGCACTCGGTACGGCTTTTTCTGTAGAGTAGTGAATTCCTATGCTTGATCTGAATTTTGTACGTGACAATTTGCCACTCGTCGAAGAGAAAATTCGCCAGCGAGGGATGAATCCATCTCAGGTACTGAAGGATTTCGGCCAAGTGGATGCCCAAAGGCGTCAGGCTATCTCTTCCGCCGAAACTTTGAAGGCGCACCGCAACCGTGTGTCTGAGGAAATCGCTTCATTAAAGAAGAACGGACAGGACGCCACGGAACTCATAGAGGAAACCCGAAGTTTCAAGGAAGAAATCCAGCAACTTCAAAAGGCCGCCGAAGAATATGACGACCGTCTCCGCAAGGTTCTAGTCGGAATTCCCAATCTTCCCCACGCGAGCGTTCCCGTTGGCCGGTCCGCAGAAGACAACGTTGAAGTTCGCCGTTGGGGATCGCCGCCCGAATTCGATTTTGTTCCTAAACCTCATTGGGAGATCGGGGAGCAACTTGGGGTGCTCGACCTTGAGCGCGCAGTTAAGCTGACGGGCTCTCGCTTTGCGGTGTATTGGGATATGGGTGCCCGGTTGGAAAGAGCGCTGGCAAACTTCATGCTCGATCTGCATACTAAAGAGCACGGTTATACCGAAGTCCTGCCGCCATATCTAGTGAACTCCGATTCCATGTATGGAACCGGCCAACTGCCAAAATTCGCGTCAGACCTATTCCGCGTGCCCCATGGCGATAAAGACCTATGGTTGATTCCCACCGCCGAAGTCCCTGTCACCAATCTTTACCGGGACGAAGTACTCGACTTCTCGCGGCTGCCGGTCTCGCTAACCGCGTACACTCCTTGCTTTCGGAGTGAAGCCGGTTCGTACGGGAAGGACGTCCGCGGCATCATTCGACAACATCAGTTTCAGAAAGTTGAACTGGTTAAGTTTTCGCACCCAGATGATTCTTACCAGCAATTGGAAACACTTACTCAAAACGCGGAAACAGTTCTGCAAAAGCTGGGGCTACACTATCGCGTGGTTTCTCTTTGCACCGGCGACATTGGGTTTTCCGCCGCCAAAACCTATGACATCGAAGTCTGGCTGCCCGGGCAAAAGGTTTTTCGCGAGATTTCTTCGTGTTCAAATTTTGAAACTTTCCAGGCGCGGCGGGCTAATATTCGCTATCGGAGGGAGGGAAAGGGAAAAACTGAGTTTCTCCATACCCTGAACGGGAGCGCGCTTGCGGTGGGCCGGACGTGGCTGGCAATCCTTGAGAACTATCAGCGAGCTGATGGCAATGTTACAGTCCCAGAAGTTCTGCGCGGTGACATGGGAACGGACTTGATCTCTCGTAAGCAGTTCTGACAATCCATTCAATGGCATGTACTCTCAGCAACTGACTCCACATTGCAAGAACAAAGAACAGTAACTAGACTTGCACAGGACCGGGGCACGAAAGACGATACCAGCGCTACCCTCCGTCGCACCCACCTTTCTATGATTGGAATCTGGCGCACTCTTCGCGATTACATTCTTTGGTCTTACGAGCGTGGCACGATCCAATATGACGTTATGGTGACGTTGATTTTGCTTTTTATATTTCTTTCCCCCTATTGGATCAATTTCAAAGACAAACCAGTGCAGCGGAGTCCGCATCGTACCGAGGTGGTTGTTGTTGCCGACGGGCAGGCTGGACTGATTTTTCAGATTGACGGCTCGGAAGTTCAAGGTAGGGACGACGGCGAGGTGAAAGCAGAATTGTCGCGAATCATCGAGCCGATATCGGGCAAGGTTGCGATTACAAAATATGAACGCCAACGCGTCGGACATGGTGTCGAGTACAAGGTTTGGGCACATAAACAACAATAAGCGCCAGATTTGCGGGATCTAGACGAGGGTATTGAGTATGGAATCTCGAACTGCACTTTGCGTGCTGGCTGTTGCGCTGTTGTGGTTGACGGGGCCTGTTTCCGCACAGCAGCCCGCGGCGTCGCAGTCTAGTGAACTACAGGGTGTCTTTGCCCGTTTGGATAAAGCAGCACTCGAATTTCGCTCCGCCGAAGCTAGTTTCGAGTGGGATCAGTACACAAAAGCGGTTGACGAAATGGACAAGCAACAGGGGAAAGTATATTTTCGCAAGGCGGGCGGGAAGGTGGAGATGTTCGCCCACGTCATTGCCCCCGCCGACGCCCCAGAAAATTCCGCAGCGTCCGCCGCAGAAAAATTTGTACTGTTTAGCGGGGGGAAAGTTCAACTTTTTCAGCCAAGCGCCGATCACCTCGATATTTACGGTACTGGCAAAAGCAATGAGGCCGTTGAAAGCTTTCTGGTTTTGGGCTTCGGCGGTTCGTCGCGGGATATGCTCAAGTTGTTCGATGTCGCTTACGGCGGACGCGAAAAGGTAGACGGCGCCGATACCGACAGGCTGGAACTAACTCCGAAAGCGGAGAAGATTAAGAGCATGTTCAGTCAGATTGAACTATGGATTGACTCCCGGGGAATATCAATCCAGCAAAAGCTCATTACTCCAGAAGGCGATTACCGTCTCAATAAGTATTCCGATATTGTTTTGAACCAGAAGATTCCTGATAGCGTTTTTAAACTAAAGACGACCAGCAAAACGACGGTTGAGAGCCACTGACTATCAGAGTGATAAGATTTAGACTGAAAAAGCAAGAATGGAGCGTTATACTGCGAGACGAGTCCTCTGCGGTCGAACTTATAGCTGAAAAAGTCCGCCACTCCGCATAATTCGTTTTCCAATGGCCAAGGTCTTCACGATTCCGGTTCCCCCCAAGATGGGACGCAAGCGCCGCGAGCGCAGTCCCGATCCTCGCTATGTGGATGGGCAGCGGTTGTTGGTGGAGGCGATGAAATACCTTGCCCAGTCCGATCCAGTCAGCAATCGTAGCGCGGTTGAATTACTTTCCGAACACGTGCGAACTCGCTTCAGAATGACCGATTCCCCTCTGAGCTAATTCGGGGAATTGCTGTTTGCTGTCTTCGCCCGAAATACAGCGGCTGCAAAGACAATTATTACCGGAAAACACTCGAGCGTATATCGGGGCTCAGGGTTCTCGAGTGTGCCAAGGAATAATGATCGCACCACCACGAAGGTGACCAGCAGACCCGCGTATCTGAACGGTCCTTTGCGCAAGAATCCTGCTAGGCCCGTGCCCACATAGAAAATCCCGATCACACCCAGTCCCACCGCCAGCGCTGACCACTTCGGGTCGTCGTCGAACTCCCACCATCTGCTGTCGGAAGGCAGCATTTCGGTGCGGGGCCGCAGCCACATATCTGCAATCCGCAATGCCGGGAGCCATACGTAATATCGCAAAGGGGAGCTGTGTATTCTTCGCGCTGCGAGCGCTGCAAACTCAGCGTCCAGTTCCGGGCTGATCTCGAGGGCAGAATTGTATTGACCGAACAGTTGCAGCGTTTCTTTTCGCTGTGACAGGGAATCAAAAGCGCGATCCGGCAACTTCGTAGCATCTACTGCCTCGCCCGGAATCGGCCAATAAATCTCTTCCACGGACGCGTAGTCAGCAATCCATGTCTTCACCCAACGATTGAACCCCGTCGGAACGAACTCGCTCTCTTCGTTAGCGTAGCGGGGCGCCAACGGCTCGAAGCGGTTCAGAGTGTGCAAGTTTCGCAAGGTCCACGGAATGAGCGGCGCTAAGGACACTATTCCTACAACAAGCGCCGCCCGCAACAAGTAACCAGCTCGCAATCTGTTTCGTAACCTATAGATCACTGCCCACGCAAAAAAGAATTCGATCGCGGCCAGCAGGATGCCGCCATCGGGTCGGAGCAATATTGCTGCGGCGGTGGCGAGCCCGCATCCTATCCAAGCTGCGGTACTTCGCGCGCCCTCAGATTCAAGTCCAGCTAATGCAAGATTCAAAGAGAGTGCGGTAAAGAAAATTTCCAGCGTTTCAGTAAGCGCGGTCGCAATGTAGTTGGCGGTGAAAGGACAAAGCGCGGCCAATAGAAACGCGGCTTTTGACGCTTGTGAACCGATCACCCGTCGCGCCAGGTCTGCAATCAGAAAACAGGTGCCGACATCTACGACCATTTGCACAAGCAGTGCGGCTCGGTAGTGCTCCATCCCGAAGATTGCAAAAATAGCAGCGAGAAATGCGGGATATCCCGGCAGGCGGATGTAAGTCGGTAAAACCTCATTGGCGCAGGTGATGCCATAGACCCCGTGCTGCAACCAATTCTTTGCGATATCTCCATAGATAAACGAATCCGTCGTGATGCTGGAAAATCGAAAAATGAAAACCAGCCGAAGAACAATTGCGGCTACCGTTGTCGCAATGAAAAATTTCTTGGATTCACGAAGAATCTTAAGCACGATGGAATATAACCTTTTTGCAGGATTATCTGTTTCAAGTATGTCGGCAAACTCGAAGAAAGGCCACAGTCCATCGTTTGACCCCTCACGCCTCACAGCTTAGGATGGGATTGGTTTAAATGGCCGAATCTGTCTTCTACGATCCTCGACAAGCGCGGTGGAAGCGCCTGAGAAGTGTCTTTGACGTGCTGGGCGTGGCTTTCACGCTGCTGGTAATTTTCTTCGTTTACAGCACATTGCAGGGACAGCCATTGCCGCAACTTCTATTGCAATTTGAGAAGAAGCCTTATCATGCTTTGAAGTACAACGAGAGAGAGAAAGCGAAGGAGCGGCGCCGGTTAGCATTCAAGAGAGGACATTTAAAGCCTGGAACTCGCGCCTCACAAATCGAATTAAATGCCGGGCAGAGCGTCCGTGCAGCTTTTTACGTCTCTTGGGATGCCGCCAGCTACTCATCGCTGCGAGAGTATGCACGCCAGATAGATATTCTTTACCCCGAATGGCTACACGTTCTCACTCCCGACGGTCATTTGCAAGGGGTGGACCCTCAAACCAATAAGTTCTTCGATCTTATACAAGGTTCCTCCATCCATCCGGTTGATGCCAAAGTTATGTCGTTCCTGAAGTCGGAAGACACGGGAACAGAGGTTTACCCACTCGTTAACAACTTCGACGGTCGTGATTGGGTTGATATAAGTGCATTCTTGAACGATCCACAGGCTCGTGCCCGCTTCCGGCAACAGGTTGATACTTTCCTTGCGAGCGACAAATACCGCGGTCTGATGGTTGATTTTGAAACCTTCCCCAGAAAAGGACAACCGGGCTTTCTTGCCCTTCTCAATGAGCTGTCTTCCGACCTGCACGGCAAAGGGATGAAGCTTTACGTCAGCGTGCCGTCAAAAAATGATGAATGGAATTATCCGGCTGTCGCCGCCGCGGCGGACGGCGTGGTTCTCATGAATTACGACGAGCACTATCCATCGCCCGGCACCGCCGGCCCAGTTGCGTCTCAGGACTGGTTCGTCGGAAACCTTCAAGCTGCCGCGAAAAAGGTCCCCAGGAACAAGTTAATCTGTGCGATAGCAAATTACGGATACGACTGGGTGCACAAGCCAAAGAATGGCAAGTTGCCGCCAGGAGTAAAGGACTTCAACGTAACCGTTCAGGATGCCTGGCTGACAGCAAGGGATTCCGAAGAAGATGTGGACTTTGACGGCGACAGCCTGAACCCTCATATCAGTTATCTCGACGATAACAACTTGCAACATGATGTGTGGTTTCTTGACGCGGCCACTGCTCTAAATCAGATGCGAGCAGCACAAAGCCTGGGCATAGAAACTTTTGCTCTTTGGCGATTAGGATCGGAAGACCGCACGCTTTGGCGAATATGGGATTCTCCCGAAGATCCAACTTCAGCGGACAAATTAAGGGATGTGCCCCCCGGACAAGACGTGGATATGGAAGGTACCGGCGAGATCCTCAAGATTGAGGCGCGCCCCAGCAATGGAAAACGTTCCATCAAACTAGATTCGTCTGGCCAGATCATAGATGAGACTTTTGATCCGTTGCCCGAGCCGTATCGGGTCGCGCGCTACGGCGCAAGCGCTAACGAAGTCGCTCTGACTTTTGACGACGGCCCCGATCCTCAATGGACGCCCAAGATACTTGACGTCCTGAAAAAGAAGAACGCAACGGCAACATTCTTTCTGATCGGACTTGAGGCTGAGAATAATTCTGGGCTAGCGTCCCGCATCTTGCGTGAAGGACACGGGATTGGGAACCACACCTTCACTCACCCCGACATCAGTAACCTATCCGGTTATTACATGAAGCTGGAGGTAAACCTCACTGAGCAACTGTTTGCCAGTCGTTTGGGCATAAGGACAATTCTTTTCCGGCCCCCATATTCCATTGATGCCGAGCCTGATACCGAAGACCAGGTTCGTCCGCTTGAGTTCACTCAAGACATGGGGTACATCACGGTCGGAGACAAGATTGACACCAACGATTGGCAGGGCCCATCGGCGGCTCAGATTGTGTCTGATGTCCTGGATCATCTTCCCCCGTGCGCTCCCACCGATTTGCGCTGCGGAAATATAGTCCTCATGCATGATGGCGGGGGCAACCGATCGCAAACCCTCCTGGCCTTGCCGAAAATCATTGATGGAATCCGGGCCAAGGGTTTGCAAATCGTGCCGGTCTATCAATTGATTGGCAAGACTCGGGCTGACGTCATGCCATCCATCTCCCCCAATGAACGCTGGGCGGCCACGGCAATCCGCATCGCCTTCTGGCTTTACGGAATCGTCAATCTAACGATTGTCTGGACTTTTTTTCTAGGGGATGTGCTGATGACTGGGCGGCTGTTATTTATTGGCACATTTGCGATTTTTGATCGTTTCAGGCAGCGAAAATATGGCTTTCCTGGAGAATCGGCCTCTTACGAACCTTCCGTAGCTGTCCTGGTACCGGCGTACAACGAAGGGAAGGTAATCGAACGGACAATCCGCGGAGTGCTTTCTTCGAACTATCCCAATTTCCGCGTGATTGTCATTGACGACGGTTCCACCGACGACACATTGGAAATCGCCCGCCATGCATTTGCATCCGAACAAGCGGCGGGCCGGGTACTCATCCTCACCAAGCCGAATTCAGGCAAAGCCGAGGCTCTTAATTTTGGCCTTCAGCATGTGGAGGATGAAATATTTCTGGGAATTGATGCGGATACAGTGATTGCCCCA
Source organism: uncultured Acidobacteriaceae bacterium (assembly GCA_963720075.1). Taxonomy (GTDB): domain Bacteria; phylum Acidobacteriota; class Terriglobia; order Terriglobales; family Acidobacteriaceae; genus PALSA-188. The sequence goes on from CAVREG010000006.1 coordinate 276,304, forward strand.
AATGCGATCTCGCGCATGATCCCGCACTTCCTGAATCCGAAAGTGGGCGCAGTCGCCGGAAACGCGAAAGTTGGCAACAGAATCAATCTGTGGACGCGTTGGCAGGCGTTGGAATATATCACCAGCCAAAACTTCGAGCGTCGTGCGCTGAACGTTCTGGGGGCAGTCAGCGTCGTGCCCGGGGCAATCGGTGCCTGGCGAACCTCGGCCGTGCGTGAAGCCGGTGGCTATCATACTGATACCGTAGCTGAAGATGCTGACTTAACCATGGCCCTGTTGCGGCGCGGTTATCGCGTCGAATATGAGGATCTGGCACTGGCCTTTACCGAGGCGCCAGTAAGCGCCAATGGGTTGATGCGACAGCGCTTTCGCTGGTCCTTTGGTATTCTTCAGGCAGTCTGGAAACATCGAGCGGTTTTCGCCCGCAAAGGCGTGCTGGGATGGATCGCTCTTCCTAACATCCTGATCTTTCAAATTCTGTTGCCTTTGGTATCTCCTTTTATTGACATTATGTTTCTAGTGGGCACAGGATGGTATTTTGTTCAGAAGTGGTTCCACCCTGAATCCACTGATCCTGCCAGTTTTCAGCGGCTGGTAGTCTTCTTCGCCGTATTCCTGCTTATTGATTTCATTACTTCAGCCATCGCGTTCGGATTGGAGCGTCGTGAACCGGAAGCTCGTGAAGATGTATCGTTGTTAAGTCAGATATGGCTACAGCGTTTCGCGTATCGTCAACTGTTCTCGCTTGTATTGTTCAAGACGATAAAGCGTGCCATCCAAGGTGAGCGCTTCGCATGGGATAAATTGGAGCGGACCGCTGCCGTAAGTTACCTTCCATCCGAAAAAGAAGATTCTTTGCAATTAAGGTAGGCTGCGGAGCTGCTCCGATGGGCAATGAACATCTTGCTATTCGAAATGCCGCATCCCTTCGGTTTGTCCGATCTTAATGGCTCGCAATAGGTTTTCCCTGAGATTGTCGCTGGATAAGATGCACGCCCGGGTCTCCTCGGAAGACATAACAATTTCAAAGACGGGCACCCGGCGCGGGGCATGCGGGTTCGGCATCAAGCGTTGAGAAATAATGTATCGGAACGTTTTCGCGAAGCGTTCTCTCACCGATGCCTGTTCGCCTGCTGAGAATGAACTTGTCCAGCGTTCTACGGTTGTCGCTGCGTCCACGGTATTCATCGTCGTCAGCACTACGTGCCCGGTTTCGGCGGCCTGAAGAACCATTTCCATGGTTTCCCGGTCATGCATTTCGCCGATCATGATCACTCTCGGCGCCTGCCGCAGTGCAGCGCGTATGGCCAATGGAAGACTGGGCGTATCGCTATGCAACTCCCGCTGATGGACGGTTGCGTTTTTGTGGTTGTGGAGAAACTCGATAGGATCCTCGATGGTGATGATGTGACAGCATTGCTCCTGATTGATGTGATCAAGAATTGCAGCCAGCGTTGAAGACTTCCCAGACCCCCGCGGACCGGTAACCAGAACGATTCCATCTCGAAGATCAGCGATGTTTCTCAAATGAGGCGGAAGGCAGAGGGAAACCAGATTCGGAATCGCTCCGGGAATCACCCGCATGACTATTGCGCAACTGCCGCGCTGAATGAAAATATTCACCCGGAAGCGAGCCAGCCCTGGCAATCCATACGAAATATCGCAGGATCCCTGCTCTCGTAACATGGTGATAGCTGCCTTGTTGCTGCCGATCAAGTCTGACGCAATTCGGCGTGTGTCGTCGGTAGTGAGCTGGCGCATATTTAACGATTGCACGGTAGTCAATTTGCCGTGGATTTCGATTTGCGGCATGCGTCCCGGCGAGAAAATCAAATCGCTGACGTGGTCCTGCTCCCGCAGCATCAGCTTCAGGATATCGGAGGTGGAAATCGCACCAAAGTCCTCCGTAGGGGCTTCATTCGAAATAAAGGCTTTTCCCGGCGCTGGCATAATCTGAAACCAAAAGTGGATTGCGTCATGGAGGGATTGGAGACGAGCAGACGCACCAAGCTCATACTGTAGCGAAGCAGCAAGGTTACTTCTACGAACTGAGGCACACACACTTTCGTAATGACTGTGAAGACGCTCATACAGGAAGACAGGAGAAGCTTCTCGCCAAAATAAAAAGGACGGCCATAGCCGTCCAGACTTGAACCTTTCCAGAAACTATTTCTTACTAGTCTTCTTCTTCCCAAAACTCGTCTCTACAGGCGCTCCGATGCTGGTCAGCATCGCCTTAGCATCCTCAGCGTGCACTCCGGTGGGTTGGAGTTCTAAATACTTGTTAAATGCTTCTGCGGTTCCCTCCGGAGCGACCATCTTGTCTCCCTGAAGAGTGGCGCCTCCGACCAAATTCGTGCCCTTATAGTAATAAGCATCGGCGTGATTTGGATCGGCGGCAATGGCTTTATCGAAAGCGTCAATCGCGCTCTGCCGCATTTTCGCGTCATTGGTGTGGTTGGCATTGGTGAGCGTGGCGCCCAGGTTGAAATAGTAGGACCCAGCCCCGGCCGGGTTTAACTGGGCCGCCTGATTGTAATCCGCTACTGCTTGGTCCACCTTTCCCTCATTCGCTTCCGCTTGGGCCATGTTGTTATAGAGGCCCGCCAGCCTTGCATTGGCGTCTGGTTTCGCGCCAGTTGCCATTGCCTTTTTCTTGAGCTCTATTGCCTTTCCGTAATCCTCAATTCCCGCGTCAAGCCTCTTCGTCTTCTCCGCAGGATCGGTTTGCTTCAGACCCGAAGCCGCATACGCTTCGCCGAGAGCGGCCCATATCACATCCTTGGTCGCATCCATTTGCGTCGCCTCGGTTAGCGTACTAATAGCAGCATCGTAGTCCCCACCTTTCATTGACTGATCGGCCGCTACCAGTTTTTCGTTCAGCGTCTTTACGGTGGTGACCTCTTTCTGTTGTTCAGCCAGGGCTTCCTGGCGCGCTTTTTCCTGCTCCGGAGTGAGACCTATTCCCTTGTCGGCATTTTGCTGCTCTTGTTGCAAGTCAAAATTCACCTCATTCGTATCGCTGGGATCCAGGTTGCGCTTGATTTCGCGCTTGTCCTCATGGAAAAGTTCTTTGCCATCTTTGAAAAGCGTTATTTTGTAATTGCCCGGATCGAGGGCCAATGAGAAGTACTTGCCTTGCTTGTTGGTTTTGAGGTCATATTTGCGGCCATTATCCAAATTCAGCCATTCGACTATCGCGCCGGTAAGAGGTTTTCCGTCCCGGTCTTTGCAAACACCCTTCACTTGGGCAAAATCCTGTGCGAACACTGGGACCGCCAAGACGCCTGCGCTTACCATCGCCAATAACAGGACTATAAGGGATCGCTTCATCTTGCCCTCCCGATTCAGATCTTTATCGTTTCGCCACACTAAGATTCGATATTTCTGCCCACGGCTGTACGCTCTTCAACATGATAGTAAGGAATAGGATCCTGCGCGCCGGCGTCCCGGAATGCCCGCATCCGCAAAATGCAACTGTCACACTCCCCACAGGCTTGATCTTCGCGAGTGTAGCAGGACCACGTTAAATCGAAGGGCGCAGCCAATTCAAGCCCAAGCCTGACAATCTGAGCCTTGCGCATTTTTATCAACGGGGTGGCAATTTCAATTTTACCCTCTTTCGTTCCTTTTTTTATAACCTCGTTGAAAGCCTCGTAGTAAGCAGGCCTGCAATCCGGGTAACCCGAACTGTCCTGTTCTACCGCTCCAATGTAAACCTTTTGTGCTCCGAGCACTTCAGCCCAGCTTACTGCGACTGACAAGAAATGCGCGTTTCGGAACGGCACATACGTCACGGGAATTTCGGGCGCGGAAGAATGTGCGGACGCCATCATGATGGGCACGGCGATGTTGATATCAGTCAGCGCCGAGCCACCTATGGCTCGCAATGCATCATTCCGCACGACAAGGCGGTCGCGAATGTGTAAGCGGTCGCAAATTTCTTCGAAGGCCCGTCTCTCGCGCTGCTCAGTGCGCTGGCCGTAGCTGACGTGCACCGCTGCCGCGTCGTGATCCCGAACGGCAAAGGCGGCACACACCGCGGAATCCATCCCGCCACTCAGAAGCACAACCGCTCGCGATTTTTGTTCCGGTCTGGACGTCATTTCCGGCTTCAGCGCCTCAATATACTAACTCGAACGGGCTGGCAGCAGCCTTCTAAACTCCCTTGAGCGCCGGATCCCAGATGAATTTGTGCAACTGCAACCCCAATCGAGCGGGAACGTTGTCCCCCAGCATCCATTCCGCCAACTCGCGCGGATCCACACAGCAATGGGAGGCGTCTCGAGAACCAGTCGCACCTTTTGCGAATGCAGGGGAAAACAGCACCGCGTTCACACGCTGGTCGAGGACGTGCCGCGAGACAAAAGCTCGCGCAAAATCGTAGTCCGCTCGGCTTCTGATCACAAACTTTATTTCGTCCTTGGAATCGAGAGTGTCCAGATTTTGAAGGCGGAAGCTGTCTGCGGCGCCTGAATCCGGACACTTCACATCCACAATCTTAACCACTGCTTTTGGAACTGTTTCCAGAGGCCGCTCGCCGCTGGTTTCAAGCAGCACCGTGTAACCCTCATTTAACAGGCTCTCCATGAGTGGAACGACTTCGCGCTCCTGAAGCATCGGCTCGCCGCCCGTGATCTCAACCAGTCCGCTGGCAGGACTCAACTGCCCTACCCGCTCCAACACGTCTTGCAAAGTCATGCGGTGCCCACCCGCAAATGTGTACTCGCTGTCACACCAGTCGCATCGCAGATTGCATCCGGTCAGCCTCACGAAAATGCATGGCAAGCCCGTATACGTGGACTCGCCTTGAATTGACTTGTAGATTTCTGTGATGTACATGAAAGAATCCTGCCCGAATCACTGGAGGAGCGTTCGGTCGAAGCTGCACTAGATGCGCCACTACTCCGAATACGTAGCGGTGGTTGTGTCCGTCTCGAATACGGTGACATTCTTTACCCAAACGCGCCCGCTTGTCACAACGTTGAGCTTCGCGTTTGTCTGTTCGTAGAAATATTTGGACAGATTTTCAGCCGACGGATTCAACACGGTAAACGGTTCCAGGTCGTTAATCATCTGGTGATCGAGCCGGTCGGTTACATGCCTCATGACTTCGCGTAAGTCTTTGAAGTCAACCAGCAAGCCTGCCTTATCCAATTCGTTGCCCGCCAGCGTGACGCGCAACTTATAGTTGTGACCATGCGGATTCTCGCACTTACCTTTATAGTTGCGCAGGTAATGCCCCGCCGCGAAAGAGTCTTCAACCGTGACTTCGTACATAATCCTCTTAAAATAGTTTGGAGATTCGCAGAACCCCCCCAAAACTATTGTATCGCGGAGATGGAATCGCCGCCCGTCACGGCTGAATCCCGAAAAAATCCTGCACGTCAGCGATGGCGGTTGTCTTGCGATAGTTCGGCAAGCTCTCGAGAAACATTTTCCCGTAGGACTTCTTTAAAATACGATTGTCCAGCAACGCCAACAACCCCCGATCGTGCAAGGATCGGATCAGCCGCCCAAATCCCTGCTTGAGGCTGATTACCGCGGCGGGAACCTGATACTGAAAGAATGCATTCCCTCCGTCGGTATCAATCGCCTTAACTCTGGCTGCGACGATCGGATCGGTCGGCACCGCAAATGGAAGACGGTCAATAATCACACAACTAAGCTGTTCGCCTTGGACATCCACGCCTTGCCAGAATGATGATGTGGCGAATAGTACGGCATTGGGGGTGAGTCGAAATTCTTCCAGCAAGGCGCTCCTGGGTGCGTCTCCCTGAAGAAGCATTGTGAAGTCCATCTGCCCTAACAAACGTGAGTGAATTTCCTTCATCTGCACATAGCTGGTAAACAGCACGAAGGCGCGGCCTCGGGTGATCTCCAGAAGTTCGCGAATTCGCTCCGCCGCCTGCGCCACAAATTGCGACGTACGCGGGTCTGGCAGGTCGGGAGGAACATACAGTAGAGCCTGATTCTCGTAATCGAAATGAGAAGGCAGGAACAGCTCTCGCGGATGTTCAAGTCCCAGTCGCTGCTTCATGTAGTCAAAGCCGCCTCCTACAGCTAGGGTTGCCGATGTCAGCACCACGCAATCCAACTTGTCGAACAATGCCATTTTAAGAATGGGGGCAACATCAATGGGAGTCGCTTGAAGGAATACATTGTACTTCTCGCGCCCTCCCGCACCACGCGCGGCCCGGTGCTCAATCCAGAACACAGTATTGAGGCTTTGGTCTTCCATCACGAAATTCAGCGAGTGATCGAGTTCGGCGGCGCGGCGTGAAAATGCAAAAATCTCTTCGGGCTTTTCCGGCAGCCCCTGAAGTTCCGAACCAAGCCAACGTAGCGAATTCCGCAACGCGAGATACTCCTCGCCATTCTCCTCCAGAAAATCCCGGCGATTCTCAAAAGCAAAGCGCCCTTTGCCCACGGGGAGGAGAGAAAAAAATAATCCTGAGGAATCACGCAGACTCCCGATCGCGCCTGACAGGCCTGCCGAAAGCATTCGGTTGCGCTGAAGCGAGCGCTCCACGTCATAAGCCAATTCGTCCATGCGCGCATTGCTTACGCTCACGCCAAAATAAGCGCTTGCGACATCTTCCAGCTCATGCGCCTCGTCAAAAATTACCGTGCCCACATCCGGCAGAATGCCAGCGTCGGAAGCATTCTCGGCAGCCTGTTTAATCATAAGGTCGGCGAAAAACAGGTGATGATTCACAATCACGATGTCGCTCTCCATAGCCCGCCTGCGCATTTCGGTGATGAAGCAGCGGTCCCACTCGCTGCACTTTTGCCCGGTACATGCTTCCGCGCGCGCGTCGAGCTTGTGCCAGACCGCGCTTGATTCTGGGACGGAGGTTAGTTCCGCACGATCGCCGATCCCGGTCGTTTTCTCCCAAGCCGCGATGATTCCGAAATGGTCAATTTCTTCCAGCCCGCTCAAAACCGGGCGAGCGGTAATGTCATAAAGCTTCTTTCGGCATAAATAGTTATTACGTCCCTTCATATAACAAACACTTAATTTGCCTTCAGCATTCGGGAAGAGAGCTTGTTCAAGAAATGGAATGTCCTTGTGAAAAAGCTGCTCTTGTAGATTCTTCGTCCCGGTGGAAATAATCACGCGCTTCCCAGATCGAATCACCGGAACAAGATAGGCAAGGGTCTTGCCAGTTCCAGTCCCCGCTTCCACGATTAAGTGCCGCTTCTCGTCCAGCGCCTGCTCCACCCCCTGCGCCATCTGAAGCTGACCGCGACGGAACTCGAAGGCTGGATGAGTGCGTGACAGCACTCCGCCAGGACCGAAGAATTCGTACAGGCTCGGGGCATGCTTTCGCGGGCGTGAATCTGCGGGGACAGCTGGCTGGGGGAATGAACTCACGGAGCCTCTATAATACTCAGTGCCGCGTTAGAGGGAAAAATTTTGGCATTGCCGCAAGACCCGCTTTGGTATAAAGACGCCATCATCTATCAAGTCCACGTCCGGACTTTTTACGACAGCAATGGCGACGGCGTCGGAGAGTTTCGCGGCCTTGCTCAGAAGCTGGATTATCTGCAGGAGCTTGGCATTAACGCAATCTGGCTGATGCCATTCTTTCCCTCGCCCTTGCGCGACGACGGTTACGACATCGCCGACTATCGGTCCGTCCATTCCACTTATGGCACGCTCGATGACTTCAAATTATTTCTCGACGCCGCACACCAGCGCGGCATTCGCGTGATCATCGAAATGGTGCTGAACCATACCTCCGATCAGCATCCCTGGTTTCAGGAATCGCGAAGTTCTCGTGATAATCCACGACGCGATTGGTACGTGTGGAGTGAAACCGACACGAAATATCGCGGCGTCCGCATAATTTTTACTGATACCGAGCTTTCCAATTGGGCGTGGGATCCTGTTTCAAAAGAATATTACTGGCATCGTTTCTTCAGCCATCAGCCTGATCTGAATTATGACAATCCAGCCGTGCGGGAAGAGATGTGGAATGTAATGAAATTCTGGCTGGATATGGGAGTGGACGGCTTCCGGCTGGATGCGGTGCCGTACCTGGTCGAACGAGAAGGGACATCGTGTGAAAATCTCCCCGAATCTCATGCCGTTCTGAAAGAGTTGCGAGCCAAGCTAGACCTGGAGTTTCCCGGAAGGATGCTGCTTGCAGAGGCGAATCAGTGGCCTGCGGATTTGCGTCCTTATTTCGGAAACGCCGACGAATTTCACATGGCATTCCACTTCCCCCTGATGCCCCGTATGTTCATGGGACTGAAGCTCGAAGATCGCAAGCCAATTACGGAAATTTTGCAACAGACGCCTTCCATCCCCGATGTTTGCCAGTGGTGCCTGTTTTTACGCAATCATGACGAGCTTACGCTTGAAATGGTGACCGACATGGAACGGGATTACATGTATGACGAGTATGCCAAAGACAAGAGCATGCGCCTCAATGTAGGCATCCGTAGGCGGCTCGCGCCGCTACTGGATAATGACCGTCGTCGCATCGAGCTTATGAATGGCCTGCTGTTGTCATTGCCCGGAACGCCGATCATTTATTACGGGGACGAAATCGGAATGGGAGACAATGTGAACTTGGGCGATCGCAATGGAGTTCGCACTCCCATGCAGTGGGACGGAGGCTGGAATGGTGGCTTCTCCTCTGCCGACCCGGAAAGCCTCTATTCGCCGATCATGCTGAATCCCGTGTATGGATATCAGGCCGTCAACGTCCATTCTCAAAAGCGTTTTGACCATTCACTCCTTTCCTGGATGAAGCGCATCATAAGAGTGCGAAAATCAATGCCAGTGTTCGGCCGCGGTTCGATGGAATTTCTTTATCCCGCGAACCATCGAGTGCTCGCTTATCTTCGCGAATTGGGGAAGGACCGAATTCTGGCAGTTAACAATCTTTCAAGCTCGGCGCAGGTTGTGGAATTGGATTTGAAGCCGTACAAAGGCGATATTTTGATTGAGATGTTCGGAAAAAACATCTTTCCGCGAGTGACCGACAGGCCATATCTGTTGACTATGGGCCCTTACCAGTTCTACTGGTTCCGTTTACGAAAGATCTGACCTTGCATTTTCGCACAGCACAAATTGTGGCTCCCACTATGTTGCCCGGAGGAAACTGATTGGCCGAAGAAAGCATTCTTACGGATGATTTTCTTCGCGAGTTGATGAATGTCGGGGAAGTGGACATTCTCATCGGAGTGCCTACCCTAAACGATGCTGCAACTGTTGGGCAGGTCGTGCAATGCATACGCGCGGGGTTGCTCAAGTACTTTCCCCGGCAACGTTCTGTAATCGTCAATGTGGATGGAGGATCGAGAGATTCCACCCAAGACCTGGTTCGAGCTGCGTCCATCAGCGACCTGGCTCAGGGCACGAATCCCAGCGCGTTGCGGACCCTCCACTGCATAAGCACAAGTTACGAAGGAAGCAGCGAGAACGGGACTGGACTCCACACTATAGTTGCGGCAGCCGATCTGGTGCGCGCAACAATTTGTGCTGTTGTTTCTCCGGATTCCATCAGCATTGAGCCAGAATGGATTGAACGCCTATTGCGGCCCGTGAGCCGGGACAATGTTGATCTGGTTACACCTATCTACCGCAGGAATAAGTTTGACGGATTATTGGTCCGCAATCTTGTTTATCCGATGACCCGTGCCCTTTACTGCAAACCTGTGCGCGAACCTCACCCCGCGGATTTCGCTTTTTCGGGACGCCTCGCAAACTTTTTCCTCGAGCAGGACATCTGGTCGCAGCCTGCAACCCAAAATGGAGCCGAAACATATCTCGTCATCTCGGCCATCACTGGCGGCTTTCGACTCGCGCAATCGTTTCTCGGTCCTAGGCCGCGGGTTGATCACTCCTCCGGAGATCTTGTGCTGGCATTGAGGCAAAGTGTGGCCGTGCTGTTCTGGGCGTTAGGAAAGAATTTTCCTGTGTGCCCTGCAAATGCAGTATCGGAAGCAACACCAGCTACCAGCGCGGAAGGCGAAGTCAGCCTGGAGTACGTCCGTGTAAACCGCAAGCGTTTATACGAAATGTTCGTCCATGGCCTGGAGGAGCTCAATCCGGTATTGAATTCCATTCTGTCTCTCTCAACTCTCGCAGAACTCAAGCAGGCTGCGGCAGCTGGAGAAGATAGCTTCCGCTACTCCGATGAGCTGTGGGCAAGAACAGTCTATGAGTTTGCTGCTGCCTACCATCAGGAAGTAATCAGCCCTGATCATGTTATCCAGGCGCTGGCACCCCTGTATCGCGGCAAGACGTACACATTTCTGGTTGAGAATCGTGACTCATCGGCCGTGGATGTTGAGAAGAACGTGGAGAACCTCTGCCTGACTTTTGAACGGTTCAAACCGTACCTGCTGGAAACATGGAATAGAAGGAAGTGAGGACAACATGGGGGAACTGATCTTTGAACAGTTGACACAAGCTACGCGCGAAATCGTGGCGAGTATGGCGCGCTTCTTGCCGCACGTTCTGGAGATGCTGATCATTGTGGTCGCCGGTGGGATTATTGCGTACCTGTTGAGATACATCTTGCGCAGTTTTCTTCGGCTGATCCGGTTTGACAAGATATCGGAACATGCCGGCGCGGCCCAACTTCTCAACAAAGCCGCCCTCCCGGCGCCATCCGAGCTTCTGAGCCGCTTCGCTTTTTGGCTGGCCTGGCTGGGATTCATTCTGATTGGTATCGGCGTTCTCGATATCGTTGGCATGCAGGAGCACATTTATGATTTCTTCAGTTTCCTGCCTCGTCTTTTTGCAGGTCTGTTCCTGCTATTTGTAGGACTCCTGAGCGCAAGCTTCTTTTCCCGCGCGGCGCTATTGGCCGCCGTGAACGCTAACCTGCCGTCGCCTCGGCTGGTGAGTTCCTTAGTCCGAACCTTGATTATCGTGTTTACGCTGTCAATGTGTTTCGAGGAAATAGGAGTGGCAGCACGTACCGTGCTGGTCGCTTTCACCCTGGTTTTCGGCGCACTCATGCTGGGACTTGCAATTGCTTTTGGCTTGGGGGGCCAGGAACTTGCGAGACGTTATCTCGAAAAAAGATTCGTTTACGATAAGGATAAGAAAGAAGAGCAGGATGAACTTTCGCACCTATAACGCCAGACCAGGGCCGGTGGGTCTGATTTGCTGGGATTAACCAAGTCATGAAAACACCTGTCCCGTTTCCGGTCCGTACAAAGACGGCAGGTTTTGTCTCGGTGTTCTTCCTCTTGAGCCTTACCGCGGCTTTTGGAGATGAGCATCGCTCCGTCCAAATTCCGCCGCTGGAAACTATCGTATCCAGGCTAGTCGCGGCGAACCAATGGCGGGCTCAAAATTTGCGCGGCTACCGGGGCAAACGACTTTACCACTTGGATTACCACGGTTTCCTTGGGACTCACACCGCTCAATTGCAGGTGGACGTTACCTATACCGCTCCTGACAAGAAGGAATTCAAAGTGATCTCGGAGAGTGGCTCAAAAGTTCTAGTCAACCGCGTTCTATTGAAGTTGCTGGATAGCGAAAAAGAAGCATTTCAGCAGCAAAACCGGAAGCGGCTGGAACTTACCCCCGAGAACTACAACTTCAGCTTTGTTGGGACGGAACCAACGGCGCATGGGATTGCTTACGTTCTCAACGTACAGCCCCGCGAAAAAACGAAATTTCTCTACACCGGCAAGATTTGGGTGGATGCAACCGATTTCGCTGTCACCCGAATGGAAGGCGAACCAGCCAAGAATCCCTCATTCTGGATCAGCCGTACCAGAATTGAATATATCTGGACCAAAATTGGAGAATTCTGGCTCCCGGAGCATAATCAGTCCATCACCCAAGTGCGCCTCGGAGGGACTGCAGTGCTTACTATTGACTACTCGGATTATCAAATCACTCGAGTAAGTCGAACCGATTCTTCCACTGTGGGCGATAAATCTTCTCTTCCCGACCCTTCCTCAGTGACCCCAAACCAGAACTAAATACCCTAAATTCATTCCCGGGGTGCCTTCGCGAGTTGAAACCGGAAAAAATTGGTTACCGTCGAACGATTCTGCGCAGCAAATCAGCGGAAAACGGCATCAAAAAGATATAATAGGAACGGCTTCCGCCAGAAGTGTCTAACATCACGGTAATCGAGTCGAATGTCCATGAAAATTAAATCTGCAATTCTGCTTTCCTCCGCCGCGGTATTACTTTTCACCTTTGTAGGTGGCATGACCGGTGTTCGTGCGTCCAGCAATAACGATGGCGCGTATCGCGAGCTTCAGGTCTATAGCGAAGTGCTGTCGCGGGTGCACAGCGAATACGTGGAGGAGCCGAATATACCCGAGGTCACCAATGGCGCCCTGCACGGGCTTTTGGAATCACTAGACTCAAATTCCAGCTATTTGAGTCCCGCCGAATACAAGGACTACAAGTCGCACAAGACCGAAGCCAAAGGAGACATCGGCGCTGCCGTGTCGAAACGCTTCGGCTATGCTTCCGTGATTTCCGTGATTCCAGGCAGCCCCGCGGATAAGGCTGGCCTTCAGGATACTGACATTCTCGAAGCAATTGAGGGCAAAAGCACAAGAGAGATGTCATTGGCCGAAATTCACAATCTGCTCTCCGGAAATCCCGGTTCCACCGTAACTCTCTCCGTCGTGAGGGCGAACCGTGCCGAGCCTCAGAAAACGGTGATCACCCGAGCTGTGGTTGAAGTTCCGCCGGTCGTTGAAAAGACGGTTGAGCCTGGGATTGCCGAAATCAAGGTGGATGCCTTCACCAAAGGAAAGACCGAGGAAATCGCCGCTAAATTGAAGGAACTGAAAAAAACCGGCGCGAAGAAGTTGATATTGGATTTGCGAAACTGTGCTGAAGGTGACGAATCAGAGGGTATCGCTACCGCGAATCTGTTTCTCAATCACGGAACCATCACTTACGTCCAGGGACAAAAGTATCCGCGACAGGCTTTCAACGCCGATCCTTCCAAGGACCTTTCGGATCTCCCGTTGGTCGTGCTTGTGAACAAAGGAACTGCAGGTCCTGCCGAAATTGTGGCCGCCGCCATTCTCGAAAATGCGCGCGGCGATGTCGTTGGCGATAAGACTTTTGGTAATGGCACGATCCAGAAAGTAATCGAGATGAAGGACGGCTCGGCGCTGATTTTGTCCATCGCGAAGTACTACACGCCCAGCGGCAAAGCGATCCAGGACTCCGCCATAACCCCCAACGTTTTGGTGGCCGATACCGACGATGACGCTGGACTTCCGGATGAGGACGACAATTCCGCGCCTTCGACCAGCGATGCGAAGCCACCAGCCCAGCCGGATCTGCAACTACAAAAGGCTATCGAAGTTTTAAAGAATCGGAGCACATAAAAAACGCTGACGTAGCTAAATTTGAGAAGTTCTGCGGGAGAACTGTAATTCCGAGAGCAGCGAAGAGCCTATGCATTTCTCTCGGCGGAACGGGAATGCGTCGGTCTTTCGCTTTGCTCAGGATGACACCTTGCCAAGATCGCACTCCGTGGCCCCCGATTTAAATCTCGATGCCCCTGCTATCTGAGCCAGTTCCCGAAACTGAACCTGCGGGCAACAAGCTCTTCAGCCATTTATTCTTTGCGGTACTCGTTCTAATCTCTGCGATTGCCGGCGCTGCGGCTGGGTTGATTCTCGTTTATTCCACCGACCTGCCTCAGATTGAAGAACTTGAGCATTACCGGCCGAGTTCCATCACCGAACTTTACGACGACCAGGGACGCATCATCGGTTCCTTCGCGTTGCAACGCCGGGTGGTGGCTTCCTACGAAGACTATCCGCCAGTATTGCGAAACGCTCTCGTTTCCATTGAGGATAAGGACTTCTACCGTCACTCCGGAATTAATTTCTGGCGAATCGCGGGAGCTGCCTACCGCGACATTAAATCGGGGGGGACAGCTCAGGGTGCTTCCACGCTCACCATGCAGTTGGCGCGGAATCTGTTCCTTTCTCCAGATAAGTCATTCCGCCGCAAAATTCAGGAAGCTTTGTTAGCCATTCAAATCGAGCGTCGCTTCACTAAACCGCAAATTTTCACCCTATATGCGAATCAAATTGCTCTAGGCCATGGAACTTATGGCTTCGAAGCTGCGTCGGAGTTCTACTTCAGCAAGCCTGCTAAGCAGCTCACCCTGGATGAAGCCGCACTATTGGCCGGATTGCCAAAGGCTCCTGTTTTTTATTCTCCGATAAATCATCCTGACCATGCGTTGCGCCGGAGGAACCTGGTTATTAATTCCATGCTGGAGGATGGCGAGATTACTCGCAGGCAAGCGGCCGAAGCCCGCAATCAACCCGTTGTATTGAATGTCGCGCACGATCCCAACTCCCTGGCGCCATATTTTGTCGAAGAACTCCGGCGTTATCTGGAAGGCAAGTTCGGCAGTGATCAGGTTCATGAGGGAGGGTTGAAGGTCTATACCTCGCTGGATATGGATCTGCAGAATGCCGCTAATCGTGCTGTACTCGATGGCCTCGCCGCGTACGAACGAAGACATGGCTGGCGGGGACATCTGGAGAATGTGCTCGCGGATGGCGTAGCCATTGCTAACTACGAACATCCAGATTGGCAGGAGGATCCCGAACCAGGGGAATACATGCACGCGCTGGTGGTATCCACGTCACCCTCTGCGGCCCAGATCAGGATTGGACGGTACGGTTCCCTTCTGCCACAGGCCGAAATCGCATGGACCCATCGCACAATTAAACAGATCCTGAAGCCGGGAGATATTGTTTATGTGAAAGTCCTTTCATTCAGTCCTTCGGGAAAACTCGCCACAAGTCTGGAGGAGGATTCCGGCGTTCAAGGCGCACTGATAGCCATTGATAATGCGAACGGAAGCATTAAGGCGATGGTGGGCGGACGTGACTTCAATCTTTCCAAGTTCAATCGCGCCACTCAGGCCCTGCGGCAGGTGGGTTCATCATTTAAACCCTACGTCTATACCGCAGCAATTGATCAGGGCGCGAGACCCGACGATACAATTCTTGACGCGCCTACAATTTTTCAAACCGCTTCCGGTCCCTACGCTCCGCACAATTACGAAAAGAACTTTCAAGGCACGATTACGCTTGAGCGGGCTTTAGCTCAATCTTTAAATATTCCGGCTTTGAAGCTCGCCGACAAACTCGGGATTCAAATGGTGATTGATTACGCCCATCGTTTCGGAATTACGTCCTACCTGCCTCCATATCTGCCTGTAGCTTTGGGGGCTGCGGAAATTACGGTTCTCGAGCAAACGTCCGCCTACAGCGTTTTTCCTGATGACGGCGTACGCATCGTTCCGCGCTTCATAACAAAGGTCACCGACTATGATGGCCGTGTTCTGGAGGAGGACTTTCCCGATGGCAAAGATGTCGTGACTGCCAGAACGGCGTTGATAATGACTTCCATGCTAAGGGAGGTAGTGTTGCACGGAACTGCGATTTCCGCCTCTACCATGAAATATTCGTTGGCTGGAAAGACCGGCACTACAAACAATTTCACCGACGCATGGTTTGTGGGTTTTTCTCCCTCGATAACAACGGGAGTTTGGGTGGGGTACGACGAAAAGAAATCGTTGGGTCGTGGAGAAACGGGAGCGCGAGCCGCACTGCCGATCTGGATGGATTTTATGAAAGTTGCAATGGCCGGAAAACAATCGGAGAATTTCGCGCCTCCACCGGAGTTGCCCCCAAATCCATTGGCGCAAAAAGTGGACACTCCAAGTACCGCTCCCCCCAGCGAAGAACAGCACTAAAATCTTATACCGGAGTCATCCCGAATGCCCGCGTTTTCTCCAGCGGGCCGAGGGATCTGGTGCGCAGCGCAAGAATATCTGAATGAAAGTTGTCCGTAGGAATGCGCCGAACAGAACTGACCTTAGACCCCCGCGCCACTGCCCACACCGCTCTTACCACAATGCTTTACATGCTGCCCGTGAATGTAGTTGTCGGTCATCCCAGCGATGTAATCGCAGACCACGCGGTAAAGCGGCTCCTCGCGCGTTTTCTCCTGGTAGGCAGATGGCAAACTATCAGGATGTGCCATCCAGAATTTGAATAACTCTCCAATCACACGTTCCGCATCACTCTTGTCTGGATTCAGTGCTTCGCTGAAATAAAGATTGGTATGTAAGAACCGTTTGATGCCACGTCTTTCTTCTTCTACCGCTGGACTCAGCGCAACAAGGCGTTCAGGCCAGGCCCGTACGCCTTCGAGACTCTTAACCTCAGAGCCCGAGACCTGCGCCCTGGTATGCTCAATCAAATCTGTAACGAGCCGGTCGAGCACACGCCTCAGTGCTTCATTAAATTTCAGCTTTTCAATGGCATCGGGATATCTTTCATCGGCCTCCCGATAGAATTCCGCAAATATTGGGACGCCTTCAAGTATTTGTTGCAGTCTTAGCAAATGAGACTCGTATCCATCGTCGAGGTCGGCGGTGTTGTATGCGATTTCGTCGGCCAGATCAATCAACTGCGCTTCCAGCGGCGGACGCAATTCCAGCAAATATTCCGAAAGCTCCGGGTACTGAGCCGGATCATAGTCGCGAGAATGTTTGATGATGCCTTCGCGGATTTCGAAAGTTAAATTCAATCCCCGGAACGACGGGTATCGCAGCTCGAAGTCCTCGACAATGCGAAGAGCGTGCAGATTGTGATCGAAGAAAGAACCGTGTTCGCGCATGGCGCGATCTAATGCCTGTTCGCCGGCATGACCGAAAGGAGGATGTCCCACATCGTGCACAAGCGCCAGCGCTTCAACCAGGTCGACGTTTAAGCCGAGTTGCGCGGCGATGGTACGGGCAATCTGGGCAACTTCAAGTGTGTGAGTAAGCCGATTGCGAAAGTGATCTGAGTAGCGCCGGGTGAAAACTTGGGTCTTTGCTTCTAGCCGCCGAAAGGCCCGCGCGTGTATTATGCGGTCACGATCTCGCTGAAAGTCGTTGCGATAAGGATGAGGCGGTTCGGAAAATCGTCGTCCACTAGATTTCTGAACCGCGTTATCGGCGACCATAACGGAAGTCTAGCAGAGGGCTGCCATCAGCCATTCGGCGGGCGGCGCGCAGCAAAGAGGGTTGGATCATGAAGATATTTGGAAAACGTAATCGTATCGGCAAGTCTTGCGCTCTTGCGCTAGCCATCGGTGGATTCGTTCTGTGGATCGCCACCTCTCTTGTCGGTTCCGCATTCTCTGTCCAAGCCACGCCAACCAATGACGCGAACGTCGGTCTCCAACAGTTTGTCGGCACGTGGCAGGCGAAATTCAAAGGAAAAATATTCGAAACGATCGTTTTGAATAATCAGGACGGCAAAATAACCGGAACTGTGAGTCGCGGGGAGATTCAGTTAAACGACAACGGCGAACTCACCAGCGCCGAACAAAATGGGGGCACCGATCCGATCATCGAAGCTAAGGTTATCGGTAAGACCCTTCTCATTACTTGTAAAGACGAAGACGGCGACAGTATTCAAGCAGAAATAAAACTTACAGGAGACCGCCAAGCCGAGCTACAGATGGTCACTCCACCAAATGTGTCCGCCCCGAAGCCGTGGAAATTGGAGCGAGAGTCGGCCAATAAGAGCACAGGCGACGCTGCAAAAGACCAATCAAAGTGACGGCTTATTTCTGTGCCGAATCTTCTTTGGCCAATTTCACCCGGGCGGAATCCAGCTTCTTCTGTACTTTTGCGATGTCGTCCTGGTCAATTTCCGCAGCGACTGTCTTGTTCCATTCCTCAATGGCGCGCTGCCAGTGCGCTGCCGCAAGCTTTAAGCGACCGGTCTTCTGATACAGGTCGCCAAGATGCTCCTGGACCGTAGGATCGGAACCCATTCGCTGCAAGTGCGATGCCTTATTGAGATTATCTTCCGCCTGGTCGTACTTGCCCAACTTGAAGTAAGCCCAACCGAGGGAGTCAAGATAGGCGCCATTCGTAGGATCGAGATCAACTGCCTTCTTGACCAGAGTGAGAGCTTCATCCAATTTCATGCCGCGATCGGCGAGCATGTATCCCAGATAATTAAGGGTGCCCGCATCTTGCGGATTCGCAGCCAGCACTTTCCGGAACATATCTTCCGCAGGACCATATTCTTTTTGCCGCTCATAAACGGAACCACGCAAAAAATTGACGTATTGTTTTTCTTCCGGCTTGGTAGAAATTTGATCCAGTTTATTCAACGCGTCTTCCGCATCCTGCCAGCGCTTCAGACGCGTGTACATTTGAGTCAGAGTTATGTAAATCTCGCGGTCGGCGGGGGTACCATTCAGCAGGGACCTAACTTGTTTTAAGCCCTCATCCGCCTGGCCCATATCGGCTAACTGCAAGGCATACACCATTCTGAGATCATTGTCTTTTGGAAGTTTCTCCACTGCTTCTTTTGCTACATCAGTGGCTTGCTGCCATTGTTTTTCCTCGCGATAAGTATCAATAATCTCCTGATAACCACGAGCGGCGTTGTCGTCACCCAGCGCTAACATCTCGTGAAAATTCTCGATCGCAGCGGGATCGTTATTATTGTCCCGTTCGACGGACCCAAGCCGCTCCAGAAAAACAGATCGCCTGTCCTTCTCCTCCTGGGAGTAGGAATTATCTGTCTTCTCGGATTTCTTCAATAGATCTTGCAGGACTTGTGCCGCCTCGTCATAGCGTCCCTGCGCCTGGTAAACCGCCGCTATGTTGTAGGAGACTTCAGCGGAGTCTTGAACCATGGATCCGGCTTTCTTCAGGTTTTCCAGCGCCAGATCAAACTTGCCCTTCCTGCGATATATCTCTGCGATCTGAATATAGGTCTTGGCATCCTCGGGATTGGCCTCGGCAACAATCTTGTATTGATCCAGCGCGGCATCCGTCTGGTTGTCGTTGAGGAGGCTGTCCGCGAGTCCGCGAATCGCGTCCAGATTGTCGCGATCAAGTTCTATTGCGTGCTTGTAGGCATCAATCGCGCTCTTATAGTTTTTCTGCTGCTCGTAGGTATAACCCAAAGCCGAATAAAGCTTGCCTGACCGGGCGGAGTCGGGAACAGAACTCAGCGTTTGCGCCGCACGTGCCGCATCGCCTTCGTCGTTATAAAGCAGGGCAAGAGTGGTAATTGCTTCTTCTGAATCGGGCTGCAATTTAATCGCGGTCTTGAATTCCGCTTCAGCCTTCCGCAAATTCTTATTCAACTGATACAGGCGCCCCAACAACAGATGGTCGTCGGCGTTATCCGGCTCAATTTTCAGGATCTGCTCGTACTGATCAATGGCAGCTTTGAGCACATTGTCGGAACCGGAACCGGTTTGCATATCGCCGAGCGAACGAAGATAAATCCGCCCCAATAACTTATGGGCTTCAAGATTGTTCGGATCCCGCTTAAGGATGTCCTGCGCTTCCTGCACGGCATCCCGAATGCGTCCCGTCTTGGCGTAAAGCTCAGCCAGCCCCGCGTTGAGATATTCGGAGTCGGGATCTGCCTCAATGGCAAGGCGATACTCGTCAATAGCTTTACTTGCCAGATCGCTCCTCGCGTATACCGACCACTGGTCCTCGTACATGTGAGCCATCGCGTAGTGGTAATACGAAGACGCCCTGTCCACTTTGTGAGGGGTTGCTGCCGCGGCGGGTTTGGCTGGGGTCGCTGCTTGCTGCGCCAAGCCACTCGCTACTGCAAAAAACAAGAAAAGAAGCCGGTAAATAGTTTTCATGAGTACCTTATAGATGTGCGAACCCAAACGAATTGGATGCCAAACCAGGAGATGCGGGTGCTCTCGATATTGTAAACCCACGGACTGCCAGCAGACGAGCAAAGGCACCCATACCGGCTAAGAATCTTGCAACCATAGGTACAGGCCTCTTGGTTTGTAACTTGCGGCCGGCGTCAAACTAAGCGGCGGAAGGAAGAGGCTCCCAACGGGCTACCAGGCAGCCATCGGGGAACACTTTAGATTCATAGTAAATCGGAATTCTTCGTCCATCGCGAGCCAACAGCAGAAATTGGCCCGACAAGCCCCCTGCATTGACATATTTTTGGAAGGTCTCGTTCACGGTGCTTCTGATCTCGGGCGCGGTGACGTCATCAATGGTCTTGCCCAACAACTCTGCGCGGCTATACCCGAGCAAGGAACAAACACTGTCAGTTACATCCACATATCGGCGATTGGAGTCCACAAAAACCACGTATTCGCCACTGATTTCAGGGTGATCGTGGCCGGAGGCAAGCGTGCTCGCGCTGGGAGTTTTCAGCTCTTGCTTCAGGACGCGCAAGTTCTGGAGCGCATCTCTGATCGCTTGATATTCCCCACTAATACTTGGGGATTGAAGTCTCTTCTGAATTGCCGCTTCGGCCTTCAGAATCCGCTGCTCCAACTTCTGCGGATCCAATTCCAGAAGTGCGGAGTGATAGTAATGCTCCCACTCTGGATTGTCGGTTTCGTCAGTCAAGGTGGGCCTCAGATCAGCGAATTTGAACCAAACAGGCGGAATTATATACGAAGGACGAAGCCTAGAAGGACTTCACAGCTACGCACAGTCACTAAATCCTGCACCCACGCCTCACTCTGCGCCGTAGCGGCGACAAAACCACATCCAAGTCAAAAGGCCCCCAACGTTATCCGCCGAACATGTAAAAGGGCACCCGAATTAAGAAATCAAGAAATAATTGACGAGTCCCTAAAGCCCCGCCACGGCTAACATGCTCCCATAAGAGGGTGAGGACTGTCGTTCCAATTCCGAAACCAAGGACCCCTCGCACAACCAGATAGTGCGTCTTGCCCTTTGCTGCGATTGCCGCCCATTTTCTTCTTCGCGAATTCATCCTCTCCTCTTGGGTTGAGCTCATCATCGGATCCCACGCTAGTGCCGGAAATGCCTCACGCCGGTAAGTATCATCGCTAATCCCAGATTGTCGGCCGCTTCAATAACTTCTTGATCTCGCACCGAGCCACCCGGCTGGATTATCGCGGTAGCGCCGGCCTTTGCGATCTCTTCCACGCCGTCAGGGAAAGGGAAGAAGGCGTCTGAGGCGGCAACCGACCTTTTTAGCGGCAATACGGCCCTGAGGGCGCCGATTTTGCACGAGTCCACCCGGCTCATCTGGCCAGCCCCAACGCCCACCATCTGTCCGTCACGAGCGTACACGATGGCATTGGATTTCACGTGTTTGCAAACCTTCCACGCAAAAAGCAGGGCCCGTTTTTCTTCCGCAGTCGGTTGCCGTTTCGACACCACTTTCAGATCTTTTTCTTCCAAGATATGCGCGTCGGCATCTTGCACGAGCATGCCTCCAGAGATATTCTTCAGCACCCATTTCTGAGGGACTGGACTTATTTCGACCAGCCGAAGATTCTTCTTCGCGGCAAATTTGGCTTTCGCCCCATCATCGAATGAAGGCGCGGCAATCACCTCAAGAAAAAGTTTAGCCATCTCTTCAGCTGCCTCAGCGTCTATCGTACGGTTCACTCCGATTACGCCGCCGAACGCCGAAACTGGATCGCATTCCAGTGCCCTTTTATAGGCCTCGGCCAGAGACTTCCCCGTCCCCACTCCGCACGGGTTCGTATGTTTGATGATGGCGCAGACCAGTTCCTCAAATTCCTGTGCCAAGTCCCATGCCGCCTGCATATCCACGATGTTGTTATAGGAAAGTTCTTTGCCTTGAATCTGCCGTCCATTGGCGGCTCCCCCCGATGAACCGTCGGAGTACATTGCGGCTTTCTGGTGTGGGTTTTCGCCGTAGCGCAGATCCATCACCTTGCTGAATGAGAGGCGAAGCGTTTGCGGAAAACCGCCATCGGGATGAAGCTGAAAATGGCCGTTCGAGCTTACACGCTCCAATGTGGAAGCAATCGCTGAATCGTAAGCTGCGGTCACGGCAAAGGCTTTCTGCGCAAGACGCCACTTGGTTTCTTGGGACAATGTTCCATTCGCTCCCGCCATCTCTTTTGCAATCGCATCGTAATCAGCGGGAGAAGTGACGACCGCGACATCCTGAAAATTCTTCGCGGCCGACCGGATCATCGAAGGCCCGCCAATATCAATATTTTCGACAATCTCTTCAAATGGCACGCCAGGCTTGGACGCGGTTTTCTCAAACGCATAAAGATTAACGACAACCATGTCAATCGGTTGTATGTCATGCTCAGCGACCGCAGTCCGGTGCGCCGGATTTTCGCGGCGATGCAGAATCCCTCCGTGAACCTTGGGATGCAGCGTTTTGACCCGGCCATCGAGCATCTCGGGAAATCCCGTCAGCTCTGAAATATCTTTCACAAGGATTCCAGCATCGCGCAATAATTTTGCCGTCCCTCCGGTGGAGATTAGTTCGACCCTCATTCTGGAAAGCTTGTTAGCGAATTCGACAAGTCCGGTCTTGTCGGTCACGCTGAGAATGGCGCGCTTAATGGACATAGGGGATCTCAAATGCGAAATAACAGCAGGAGGAAATTCTATCAGGTAGGGAAGCTGTGGGTTTTGGTTGGATGTGGATCGAAACTATCAACTATCTGAAAACTATATCTTCGCTTTTGCCTTCAGCCGCACTTTGCCGTCCTGCACTTCGACCGTGTATTCCACAGTATGGCAGCCGTATTGCTTGCGAATCTGGTCGGTTTTCTTCTGCACGAAGGATGCGAAATTATCCATGTTTCCCGCAACATCCTCGCCCGCTTTTTTCTTTGCTTCCGTGAGCGCCCTATACAACTTTTCCACCTTGTCCCGTTCCGCGCGCGCGTCAGAGCACTGCACAGTGAAACCTTGCTCCTCTTTCGCTGGTGCGGCAGCTGCCGCTGCTCCCGCTACAATTGCCAGGGCTGCCTGGGAAACACCGTACACTTTGTGTTCCGGCTCGTGTTGCTCAGGCCGGACTCCTTGCACTGAGAGAAGAGCGTCTTGTGGGCGCCGATAGCCTTCCTCTCGTATTCGAGCCTTCTTGCGCCAAAGATCGCTGTAAATGGCATAGCGTTGCGCGATTGCGTTGTACCGGTATCGCTGCGAAAAGGTTATTCTGCCGCCACCATCGCTGAATTTCCGCAATAGGCTTAGCACTTTCCACTCAATATCAGTGGGCGGTTTCTTGGTCGGATTATTGAAGAATACCTCGTACTCGATCTTCAGTCGCCGCAGGTGCGACTCGAGTAACGTAAGTTCGTCGTCAATGACCACCGGACACTCTCCCTAAACAGTTTATGGGGTGCGGTTATATGAAGCGAGGTGCCCGGCGGACACGAGAGGGATGGAACGAAAGTTACCGAAGGCAGCTCTTGGCCTTTGGCTCTTAGCTCTTAGCGTCAGGTCAGCTGCTATCTTTGGCTCTAGGAAAAAGATGAAAGGATATACCGCGGTCTCTAACCAAGATGGAGTTCTGGTTTTGCCAAGAGCCAATGGCCAAAAAGCTTACTTCGCGGCCATTTTCTTGACCATGGCCAATACGAGCTTGCGGTCGCTATCGTTCAAACTGACCGCATACCTGCGGACTTGGCTTAAAAAACGTAGTTCATCGTCCGAGAGTTGCGGCAAACCCTTCGATCCATTGGTGTGTCCCTCTTCGGAGAAGAATTGCCAGAGCGGCAGCGCCATCGCACCCGCGATCTTTGAAAGGGTGTCGAGCGAAGGAATTGTGTGGCCGTTCTCCACACGGGACAGATAGCAGCGCAATAAGCCAGTCCGCTTTTCGATGTCTCCCTGGGACATTCCTTTTTGCAACCGGTAATTTCGAATGGTCTCGCCGATGTTCATAAAGGAAAGCAGCCGACAGGTGAAGGGATGGACTGCATAGTAACCAGAAGAGTACCTTCTGGCAAGAGAAAATTGGTTGCATCAAAAAAGCTGCACAAAGCAACCGGCGCAGGCATTAAAAAATTAGCTCCGATAATAGCCAGCGAGACAAATAGGTCTTATCGTCTGCCTTGCGGCGACTATGGACAATCGTAGAATCACAACTCCAATTCCATATACATCGCCCCTTCAATTGGGTTTGGCCGATAGGGACCGATTTCCCGGAAGCCCAGTGCGCGATAAAGCGTCACCGCATTCTTCATTTTGGGTTCTACGGTGTCCAGTCGCATTTTCAGGTAGCCGATGCTTTTCGCATCTGCAATGACCGCCTGCGCCAGCAAACGTCCCAGCCCACTTCCACGAAATCGCGGCCGCACATACAACCGCTTCATCTCGCAGATATCTGCTTCCAGACTATGTAACGCGATGCAACCTGCTGGCTCGGTACGACACCTGGCTATCAACAGTCTTCCCCTGGGGGGTGAATAGTCCCCGGGGAGTCCGGCGAGTTCTTGATCGAAACCCTGGAAGCACAAACTAAACCCGAGAGATTCCGCATACTCAGTAAAGAGCTCGCGGATTTCAGCGATCTCCAGAGGAGACTCCGCCGCAGAGATAGAGATAAGGATTTCGGTCTTCGATACACTGTCCAACGAAGGCTCTCGCGTCCCGAGCGGCGTCTGGGTCATCACCGCTGTAACAGATATTATTACCGCCTCCGATTCCCGTCCACCGTGCAACTTTTCGATACTACTAAGAGTCATATCTAGCAGAGAATAGTTTCAACCAATCCAGCATGCTGTCATGCTCGTACTTTGAAGAGAGAGTGGTTTTATGTTGATAAAAAAGGGTTCCGACACAAAATGGTCTGACGTTACGCCGCACAAGGTATATCTGGACCGAAGAAAATTCCTCACCGGTATAGCGGTCGCGGGTACGGCTGCGGTTTCCGGACTGGGTGTCCGCGACTTGATCTCGCCTTCAAGAGTGCAGGCGGATAGCGGCTCAGGACTTGCCCCGATACAAGGAATCCAAAAGAGTCCGT
Source organism: uncultured Acidobacteriaceae bacterium (assembly GCA_963720075.1). Lineage (GTDB taxonomy): Bacteria > Acidobacteriota > Terriglobia > Terriglobales > Acidobacteriaceae > PALSA-188. Next base: position 301,084 of record CAVREG010000006.1, read on the forward strand.
TTTCCACGACCGAGAAAATCACACCCTTTAAGGACGTATCGAACTACAACAACTATTACGAATTTTCAACCGATAAATACGAACCCGCCAGCCTCGCCAAGAATTTGCGGACAAGTCCTTGGAAGGTCACGATTGATGGCCTGGTGAAGAAGAAGCAAGTTCTCGAGGTGGATGAAATCATCAAGATGGCTCCTCCCGAGGAGCGCATTTACCGTCACCGCTGCGTTGAAGGCTGGTCCATCGTAGTCCCTTGGATTGGCTTCTCGTTAAGTGAGTTGATCAAGCGAGCCGCACCGCTGGATAAAGCAAAATTTATTGAGTTCACAACGCTATTGGACATGAGGCAGATGCCGGGGCAGCGTACCAATGTCCTCGACTGGCCATACGTCGAAGGGCTGCGGATGGATGAAGCCATGCATCCTTTAGCTCTGCTTTGCTTTGGAATGTTTGGCGCAGCCTTGCCGAACCAGGATGGGGCGCCATTAAGGATGGTTGTTCCGTGGAAGTACGGTTTCAAGAGTGCCAAGGCTATCGTTCGTTTTCGCTTCACTGAGAAGCAGCCGGAGAATACATGGAATCGTGCGGCACCGACTGAATATGGCTTTTATTCCAATGTGAATCCTCACGTGGACCATCCGCGCTGGAGCCAGGCCAAAGAGCGCCGATTGGGCGAATTTTTTAAGCGTCCCACGTTGATGTTCAACGGATACGATCAGGTCGCGAGCCTGTATAACGGGATGGATCTGAAGAAAAACTTCTGAGCACTCCAGTCAAAATCCGCTGGTTAAAGGTGATTGTTTTTGTCCTTTGCCTTGCGCCTTTGACGAGACTCGGTTGGAAAGCTTACCAGCAAGATCTGGGGGCCAACCCGATCGAGGTAATCACCCACGCTACGGGTGATTGGACGATGCGGTTTCTCCTGATCACCCTGTCTATCACCCCATTGCGCAGGCTTCTAAAACAGCCCTGGCTCATCCGCTTTCGCCGCATGTTTGGATTGTTCGCTTTTTTTTATGTCTCGCTCCATTTTCTCACCTACATATGGCTGGATCAATCTTTCGACGTGCACGCTATGCTGGCGGATGTAGTTAAGCGAAAATTTATAACCGTGGGGTTCACCGGTTTCGTTTTATTAATTCCATTGGCGATCACTTCCACGGCGGGGTGGATTCGCCGCTTAGGTGGCAAGCGCTGGCAAGCGTTGCACCGGCTGATTTACCTGAGCGCAATTGCCGGAGTAATCCATTACCTCTGGCTGGTCAAAGCCGACATGACAAAGCCTCTGGAATACGGTTTTATTCTGTTCGTTCTGCTGGGATACCGGGTCGCCGTCTGGCTCGGCGCGAAGTTCGGCCAGACCGCCCTAATCACAGCAAAACCAATTGCAACGCAGCCGTAACCCGTCGAACACCACGACGGGTAGGGCAGCCGTCCGTATTTATGATGTTAAGGAGGTCAAAATCCCACAAAAGTGGCCCAGCCCCGCCAATGCAAAACTATGGAATTTACTCCCGGCAGAGCGACATGCAGATATGGCAACTAGACAGAGTATCCTCGAGAGAGGATACGGAATGGGCCGAGGAATTCAACGCACAGTTCGGATTCCAAACCCTAATTGTTGGACCGCGCACAGTTTTTCAAAATTGGCTTGAGACGTAGGCAAGGGTGGCAAGAGCCGCGAAGCGGCGCAAGAATGCAGCCCACGGCGAAGCCGTGGGTAGCCATGAAATTCTTCGCGAGCCCCGAAGGGGCGAAAGAAACTATTCCCAAATGTATTTCTCGTCGTGGGCGACATGGTTCTTTTTAAGGAACGCTACGAGCTCATCTTGAAACGAATGTTCTTGTGATGTTCTTCCTGGCCGGAGATGTATTTCGTAATGGCCAAAACGTTTGATTCACTCACGCTGAAGACAGCATATCCGGTTTGCCAGCTGAAATCGTGAGTCCATTTTTGATGGACCCATCTTGAGGAGTTTGCCTTGATCACGCGGGTGACCTCGGCGGCGGAATGCGCGGGGCGAATACGTGCCAGCATGTGGATGTGATCGGGCCGGCTGGCTCACCCTTGAGATTTTGATTTCCTTAACGTCATAACTACCGACGGCTGCCCCACCCGTCGCGATTTTCGACGGGTGGGCATTTGTGCTCTCGCCCCCATTGTTCATTCGTCACATCAAAACCTCCGGTTCCATGATAAGTATTCCCGATGCCCAGTCGGCTGCATCGTTATTACGGCGCTGGATATCTGCATTTCATCACCACCAGCTGTTATCAGCGACGTGCATTGCTGGGGAAAAAGCAGGATCGGGATTTGTTTCTCGAAGTTCTGGAGCAGGTCCGCCGCCGCTATCGGTTTGCGGTCATCGGCTACGTGGTGATGCCGGAGCACTTGCATCTACTGTTGAGCGAACCAGAGCGGCGCAATCCGTCAGTTTTGATGCAGGCGCTGAAACAGGGATTCGCGCGCCGCCTGCTAGGGAAAATGCGGAGGGCGGGCTGGCTCACCCTTGAGATTTTGATCTTCCTTAACATCATAACCACCGACGGCTGCCCCACCCGTCGCGGTGTTCGACGGGTGGGCACTCGTGCTCTCGCCCCAATGTTCATTCAGCACATTCAAAGCCTCCGGTTCAATGGTAAGCATTCCCGATGCCCAGACGCTGCATCGTTATTACGACGCTGGATATCTGCTTGGTGCCCCAAGTTCGCGCCGTTCTGTGGCGCTAACCGGGCCGTCACTGACACCGCATGGTCGTTGAGCATATAGTCGCGCATGACCCGCGCGGATTGAAAGCGCTGCCCCCATGCCCTTCCGAGTTTGACCTCGTTTTCTAAATCCGCCATAACTAGCTAAGGACGCACCCAGAAAGGGGCCAAAAAATGCTCCTGTCATACCTAGATCGCACCAAGAAACCACCAACTCCTTTGCCGAGAAGATTTTACCCGCAACTCATTCATATCAATAGATCGGAATTTTACGCACCCCCTAAACCTATGATTCCAATACTCCGGTCAAATAGGGGGGAGGGTAGCCATGCTCTTATACCATCCCAATATTCACCGCTGCGAGCACATAAAGGCTAACGGCACCCAATGCGGATCGCCATCCCTCCGCCGCAAAAAGCTCTGCTTCTTCCACGAACGGTGGCAGGCACAACGCCTCGCCATCGCCGATTCAGTTGCCAGAATACCCGCAGGAGTAAGCATTGCCCCTGCCCTCGGTATGCCCGTTCTCGAGGACGCCAACTCCATCCAGGTCGCCATCATGCAGGTCATTCAGTTGCTCCTCACCGGACAACTTGAGCACAAAACCGCCGCCCTCGCTCTCTACGGACTGCAAACCGCATCGTCCAACCTGCGCCACACCACGCTCGACCCATACCCTCCTACCGTCGTCATAGATCCCGACACGGTGGATGACGCCCTCCTGGGCGAAGAGATCTGGAAAAACTCCGACTTCAACGTCGTAGATGAAGACGAAGAAGAAGAAGAAGACGACGGTGAAGAAGAGTCAGAAGAAGGTGAAGGCCGGACTGAAACAAAAGACGACGACGGCGGCGCGCAAGACGCAGGCGACGAAAACAATTCGCTGGAAGAGAACCCGGTCCTCGCGCTGCCGGAACATTCAGCCCCAAGAAGCCTGGAAAAAATGTCAGACACGCTCCCACCGAACTGGCGAGAGGAATTGCGGGCCCAAATTGCCGCCCGAATCCAGCACGCCGCCCTCGAAGGCAGCTGGATCAACGAAATGGTTCGCTCATCAAAATCTTCGCCGTAATTGCAAGAAGGGGCGAAACACGGCAACGGATGAGCAGCATACAATGGCCGGAGGGGACTTCTGTCTCGCGTCTTGTGGGCTACTTCGGGAGAACTTTTTGCATCAATTAGTGTTAATACCAACGAATAGTGTTAATACCAACGAATAGTGTTAATACCAACGAACTTAGCTTCCCGAAATCCATATTCGAGTTTAAGCTTTTAACCTTACAAGGAGTTACGCAGCATAGGCTGCGCTTTTCTTTTATGAAGAAATTAATTTTGACGCTGGCTTTGGCGGGACTAGCTTCTACTTTGGGTTGCGGATCTGGCCCTGGCATCAACGGCATCCCGCCCGGCAGCGGTAGCTACTCCAATGCAAGTTTGTCGGGCTCCTATGTGTATCACCTTTCTGGCGTAGATGATTCCACCAGCGCGCCGTACGAAGAGGCGGGTGTGTTCACCGCAGATGGAAAAGGGAACATTACAGGCGGTATTGACGACGCCACTGAGGAGGCTAATGGAGTGTCGTTGGGGAATTCCATTACTGGCACCTATACGATTTCGAGTAATGGCACCGGCTCGATTACCCTGACCGGTACGGCCTTCCAAAGCACGAACCTTGAGGTAACACTGGCCAGTTCCTCCACCGCATACCTGGTTGAGGCGGACGCATTGAACGCATCGGGTACTGCCGAACTGCAAAATGCCTCTGCGGCTAGCGCTGCTCCAACCGGCACCTTTGTGTTCAAGATGCATACCACGTCGGCGCAAGGTTCGGTCGCCACCGTAGGCCAATTTACGGTTTCTGGCGGAATTTTCCAGAGCGGAAGTGTTGATGTGAATCAATCAGGGACGGCAAGCTCGCCAACATTGACAAACTTCACTTTCAACTCCCCGATCTCCAACGGCCGCGGTACCGGAAGTTTCAGCGACAGTTCTGGCGTCGCCTCCGCATTCAACTATTACATTGTGGACGGCAACAACATCCGTTTGCTTGCCACCGACTCGACTTCAAATATTGGAGGCCACGGCCGCGCCGAAATGCAAACTGGCGGCCCATTCTCCGCTTCCTCTTTTTCCGGGAGTTACGTTTTCGGCGCCAAAGGCGACGACAACTCTGGAATTGACGCCGTCAACACTGTGGGCCAATTCACGGCTTCCGGCGGAACGATCAGTGCAGGAGCCTATGATTCCGTTGAGGACGCCACGCCCCTCAGCAATGTTCCAATCACTGGTGGAACTTATCAAGTGACTTCAAACGGCCGCGTTACCGCAAGCTTCACATCGTCTTCTGGTACTGTGAACAAAGTATTCTGGTTGGTGAGCCCATCAACAGCCTTCTTCCTGACTGCCACGAATACTTCTGACAATTCCTTGGTCGAAGACGGAACCGCCAACCTGCAGCAGACGGCGGCGTTCTCTAACAGCTCCATCAACGGGCAGTTCGCATTCATGATGGATGGTTTCAGTCCAAGTGCCGCAGTTAACCGGGTCGGGACTTTGCAGTGGGATGGCGCCGGCAACCTGAAGCTAAATGAATTTGTGAATGATAGCGGAACGACGAATGCCCCAGGGATCCTTACCGGCACGTACGCGGTTACCGCGAACGGCAGGGCGACTGGCACCATCAATAGTCTTTCTGTCAATACGAATGATCTGGTTTTTTACATGATCTCAAACACAGATGGTTACGTATTGCAGGACGATTCGGGTACGGAGTTGATTGGAAGAATAAGTCAGCAGCGATAGATTTGCTGCGCAATCCTTCCTAAAGAAAAAGCTTTGGGAAGGATTGCTGGCCGGGCAGGTGAGGACACCTGCCCGGCCGAGTTCGTAAGAACTGCGGTCAGCGGGCTGCGGCGAAGGCCATTGAGACGTCGGCCTTGTCGGCATCCTCGACCTTATACATCTCGCGTGGCGCAAGGTTCATAAAGCTCGCCACCAATGTATCCGGCATCTGCTGGATGCGGATGTTCAATGTGTTTACCGCATCGTTATAGAACTCGCGCCGGTCGGCGATTTCGCTTTCCAAGTCCGTGATCCGTTTCTCAAGTTGCATAAAGTTGCTATTCGCTTTCAGGTCCGGATAATTTTCTGCGACCGCAAAAAATCCGCGTAAGGCGGAGGTCATGCTCTGGTCGGCCTGGGCTTTTTGGTCAATAGACGCTGCCTGTTGATACATGTTGCGAGCCTGGGTGACTTTCTGCAATGTATCGCGTTCGAACTCCATGTAACCCTTGCAGACGTCCAAAAGTTTGGGCAATTCATCGTGCCGCTGTTTTAACGACACGTCAATGTTCGCCAACGCTTTATCAACGTCGTTTTTTACGGCGATTAGTCCGTTAAAGATCATCACCACGTACCAGATAATTCCAGCCCCAGCGAACAAAACTACAATTAGCGGTAAGCTCATAAGTGTCTTTCCTTCCTCGTAAAAAATCAGAACCAGCCAAAACATGCCGAAAGAATATAAGCGGAGAGCAACGTCAACGCAGGTCCTCCCCAGATCATAAGGTCCGATTTCCACCCCAGGGATTTCACCACGTCCCGCTGACTGCGCCATGAAATGTAAAACGCCGCATCGCGCGTCCCCTTCGTCAATACAGTTGCAGGATGGGCGTCAAACGGTTCGAGTGCAGTCCGAACTGCAGCGCCGCCCGATACCGCAGAGGTACTTGATTGGGAAGATAAGAGTGGTGCAGACACGTTCATGTCCATCACTCCTGCCACGCCCCAGGCTGCTGGATTGGTGATCCCTGCCTTTAATAGCGCGGAGGCTATCTTCTCTTGCTGCGTCATACCCGAAGAATCATCCGGGCCGTGACTGCCCTGCAACCGGACGACTTGCGCCGGAGAGCCGTTCTCCGCAGCCCTGCCAATCCGAGCCGTATGAGAAAGAAATGGCTGAAAAGGCTGTTGCGCTGTGGAAGAAAATCTCGGTAGATCGATAACGAGACTTCGTACCGGTGTGCCGGTAACCGCGACGCCATGGTTTTGACTTAGCGTTCCCAGAATGAAAAGGCTGTTTTTCGGCTTGATGCAGAACTCTTCAACTTTGGTCTTTTTATCGCAGCCAACGCCGTACCGCGCCAGAAACCCGGCGACGCCGGATGAGACGCCGATGTTGCCGGAAAATATTGAATTGTTGTAGGTGTCGCAAAAGTCGCGATGAATATCCATCTCTGCGCCCTGAGGATCCACGAGCAAGCACCCGGTATTGTCATTTATATAAAAGGGAACGTGCAGACTCTCATCGGCGACTTTTTCCCAGTGTTCATTCTTGCCGGTTCGCTTGATTTGCCATGCGACCGAACGGTAGTAATAACAGGGGACGCCGGTGATTGGAGCAGGAATCGTATATGGTCCGGTGGCCAGTCCATTCACTTCCACCAGTCCCAGGGCCGCGCCGCGGATTTTCGACGTTGGAGTATTTTCTATCAACCGTTTTCGTTGCAGGATTTGAAATCCGCGATAGAACAGGTACACGCCTCCAAAAACACCGACTACGGCAGCGGCAAGCAGTCTGCCATCGTTTACCTGTGCCACCAGATATGCCAGGCAGACGCTCAAAAGTGCTCCTTGAGATGCCAGCCTTAACTACGCTGGCGCCGCTTCCGAGCGTATCCAAGAAAAGCAACAGGCGCAGCCGAAAGAGCAGTTTTGAACTTACTTCGGTAATGATGGGCCGCTATTTCGTCGAAGGCTCGTTCTGCGGTGACCTTGGTAATCGCGCTGAGCCGTACTTGATTGATGCACCGCTAACCTGCTCCTAGAATTTTAGAGGCCCACCCCGCGCCCAATTTCTCAATGTCAGACACGACCAGACGACTCGACCGCACCGAAATTCCCAAGCACGTGGAGCGGGCTGAGAAACTGTTGCAAAAGGGAAAACCGGCAGAGGCCCTGGAAGAGTACCTGCAAGTGCTCGGTGCCGATCCTTCCAATGACACGGTCCGCCAGATGGCTGCGGATATATGTCTTTCACTGCAACGTGTTCCGGAGGCAGTCGATCTTCTGGGCGAATTATTTCAGCGCCAAACCGAGGCAGGCGACGCTACCCGCGCGAGCCTCACATATAAGAAGCTGGCACGTTTTGCCAAGCCAACCTGCGAGCAGCGGATTCGGTTCGGACAATTGCTCGAAGGGTCCAATCCCAAGTTGGCTCTTGAGACATACGAAGACACCTTCCAGGAACTGATCAAACTTGAGCGCAAAGCAGATGCGATGACCGTGCTTGAGCGCGCAGCGACTCTGGAACCAAGCCAAAAAAACTTGCTTCGTATCGCGCAACTTTCGTCAGACCTGGGAAACCACAAACAAGCGGCCCAAAGCTATATGAAAGTCGCGGCGCTTGCTGAAAACTCGGGACCCAACGCGGTCCAATGGGTCGAACGTGCTTACGCTGAAGACGCCACAGATCCGCAAATTGCGCTCGCGTATGGAAGAAACTTACTGCAGCAAGAGCAGGTGGGTGCCGCGATTTTTGTTCTTGCCCCGCTTGCAACTGCGCCCTCGGCGCCTCCTGAATTCTGCGAGACCTATGCAAAAGCGCTTTTAGCAGCGAACCGTCTTACCGAAGCGGCCGTCATTATTTGGCAACTGTTTGAGCTTGACCCCGGCACAATGAAAAATGTGGTCAATCTTATCGGCTCGCTTATTGACGCCGAACTGGATGCGGAAGCGGTTGAGCTAGCCCGCAAACTCGGCGACCATCAGAGGATAAAGGGCGACCGTCGTACTTATCTGGCAATGATGCAAGAAGTGGTTGCGTCTCATAGAGCCTCCGCCGAAGTTCTCGAATTCATGAGCGAGCTTTTCAATGCGTCCAATCGCGAAGGCGACTATTTTAAGACCCTGATCAGATTGTTCGATCTGCATATCAGCCTGAAGGAGTACGACAAAGCAGCGGAAGCTTTGGACCGCTCCGCCGAGATTGACGCGTACGAGCTTGGCCAGCAGAGGCGCCTGGAAATGGTGCGGGGCAAGATTGATGAAAACCGGTACACGGTAATCGCTTCCAGGTTCGCTGGATTGGACACTTCCAGCAGCCAGACTCGCGGCGATGAGAAAATGCTGGGCGCCTCAACTCTGCAAGACCTGATGTTGCAGGCGGAAATTCTGGTGCAATACGGAATGCGCTCAAAGGCGCTAGAGCGTTTGCAGCGCATTCAGGAGCTGTTCCCCCGCGAGGAGGAACGCAATCAGGATTTACAGCAACTCTATCTCGCTGCCGGACTCACACAGTCCTACAACTCTTCGGCCCATCCTACGCCCGCCGCGCCATCGGCCGCTCCAGTTGCTCCGCCGTCTCCGGCCGCAGTTCCACAACCGGCAAGTGCAGCCGCATCAGATGACTCCGCGGAGATGAGCAGTTTCACGCGCATTTCCGAGATTACCCGCATGTTATACCGGCAAACCAACGCTGACACTGTACTTTCCACCGCTGTAAACGAAATCGGCTCGCAATGGAATGTGGATCGCTGCGTAGTAGCCATGCGAAAGCCGGGGCTTGCGCCGACCCTGCTGAAAGAGCGTTGTGGCGAGGCATTGGACGCAGGCAATATTCACTCGTTGGAGGAAGTTGTAGCTACCACCCAGGACCAAGCCGTCAAAACCGGAACGCTGATGGTCTCTAACGCGATCACTGCTTCACAATTGGCCTCAGTCCGCCAGAATCTGGGGATTTTGTCCGTAGGGTCCCTGTTGGCAATCTGCCTTTCCGACGGCGCGGACCATGTGGGCGTCTTGCTGTTAATGAACAGAGCATCGCATAAGTGGAGTGCCAACGACGTAATGATGCTTAAGACGATTGGCGAGCAAATTGTAATTGCCGTAAACAATGCGGGATTACGGCGCCTCGTCAAGAATCTTTCGGTCACCGATGAGAAGTCGGGACTGCTGAAGCGCGCATCCTATCTTGATCTTCTGATGGCGGAAACTGGCCGCGCGATTAAGCACCATAATCCGCTGAGTGTTTTGTTGGTCCGTCTCGGAGACCGCGCTGCCATGTTAAAAGAATTTGGCGAAAATGCAGTGGAAGCAACCATGCGCCAGATTGGACAGCTTTTCGCGGCCAACATACGGCAGAACGATCTTGCATTTCGTTACGAAACTACGACCATTGCGATTGTTCTCGGAGAAACATCGGCAACTGAAGGCATGGTGGCGGCGGAAAAGCTTCGAAAACTGATTTCAACATTAACTGTCTTCGAAAAAGAGGCGGCAATCCCGTTCCATGCGGGACTTGCTGAAGCAGTCATGCGGGAACAATACGATCCCGTGGACATCGTCACCGAAGTGATCAACCGCGCGGAACACGCATTGACCGCCAGTATGACGCAAGCCTCTGGACACGTCGAGGTTCTCGCCGCTGTACTGGCGACTGCGGCTGTTGCTTAGATCGTTCTTTTCAGACACAAATCCAACCAACAGAATGCTACGCGGCTCTGTTTGACGCCGATGCCTTTCCCGGGTGTGGCTAAAACAGCTTTGCCGCTGCTAGACTAACGCCGTTGTCAAAGAGGAAGTCATGGAGATCAGGAAAGTTGGAGTTCTCGGCTGCGGATTGATGGGTTCGGGCATTGCTCAAGTCGCCGCCACCGCCGGATTCGAAGTTACGATTTTAGAAGTAGAGCAGAAATATCTGGACAAAGGCTTTGCGGCGATTGAAAAGTCTCTCGCGAAATTTGCCGAAAAGGGCACGCTGAAAGAGTCCGTAGAGACGGTTCGCTCGCGCCTCAACGGAACTACAAACAAACAGAATCTGGCAGACCGCGACATCGTCATTGAAGCGATTATTGAGAACGTTGACGAAAAGAAGAAGATGTATGCCTCGATTGACGGTATCGTCAAGAAGGACGCGATTTTTGCTTCCAATACCTCTTCTATCTCGATCACCGAGCTTTTGACTTCGACCAAGCGGCCAGAGCATTTTGTTGGATTGCATTTCTTCAATCCTGTGCCGTTGATGAAGCTGGTTGAAGTCGCTCGCACAATTGCGACCTCCGATGAAGTTTTCGAAGCGGCGTATGAATTTGCCAAGAAGCTGGGCAAAGTTCCAGTGCGCACCAGCGATAAAACCGGATTCATCGTGAACCGGCTGCTGGTGCCGTACATGTTGGACGCCGTCCGCGCCTACGAAGAAGGCGTCGGCTCAATTGAAGACATTGACAACGCCATGAAGCTGGGATGCGGCTACCCCATGGGGCCTTTCACATTGCTCGATTTCGTCGGATTGGATACTACCTACTACATCACTCACATAATGTTCGACGAATTCAAAGAGCGAAGATTTGCCTCGCCGCCGCTCATGAAAAGATTGGTGATGGCGGGGTGGTACGGCAGGAAAACCGGAAAAGGATTTTACGATTATTCAGACCCGGGTAATCCGAAGGCAAATAAACTGTGAAGATTTCGTAGGGACAGGTGTCCCCATCTGTCCGGCGGAGCGAAGGTCCGCAACACTTAGCCTTTCAAGCCATAGCGTCGCATTACTTTTTCGAGGGGAATCGCCCGGCTACGACCGGAGCGTATAGCTTCGAGACGCTTCTCGGCCAAGTAGATGTCCTCAAGGTCATCCAAATGCTGGAGGATGGCTTCACGAGCGTAATATGTCTTTGTCCGGCCCGTGCGCTTGGCGAGACGATCAAGGCGCTTTTCAATCTTTTCGGGAAGGCGAATGGCTAGCATAGTGTTTCCCCGTGCTATACATTTATAGCAAGACTGCTCCCACGGCGAGATCAAAATGATCATTAATCGTAATTCCGTTCGTTTCCCGCTGGCCCAATTACTTCTCGGCGGCTTCCTTACATTGCTATTAACCTACTTTTCGCTTGCAATTGCTGACCACGTTGGGACGCCCCAGCTTATAAGATACGTTTTTTCGCCTGGCTATGTGCTTGGAGTGCACCTTGCGTCGGGGGCGAGCCTTCTGGAGGCTCTCGGTAGCTTTGGGCGGATAGCCCTCACCGTTAACCTGATCTATTACGGGCTGATTAGTTTTTTCTTGATCCGAAAAATCAATTGGCCAAAGCTGCCGAGGAATCCGCGGCATCGTTTCTGGATGGAATCATAGCGGCACTCTTGATTCGACTTATGAACTTCGAAAACATTCTCTTCTCCACAAAAGACTCCGTCGCCTACGTCACGGTCAATCGGCCGAAAGTTCTCAACGCGCTCAACATGCCGACTATGGAGGAGCTGCGTTTTGCCTTTCACGAGATCAAGAACGACAAAGGCGTACGGGCGGTCATATTCACGGGCGCGGGCGAAAAGGCATTCATCGCGGGCGCGGATATCGCTGAACTCTCCAAGCAGGACGCAATCACCGCCAAGGAATACACGCATCGCGGCCAGAGCGTTCTTAATCTCATTGAGAATCTTGGCAAACCAGTCATCGCCTGCATCAACGGATTCGCCCTCGGCGGCGGATGCGAAATTGCCCTCGCCTGCACCATGCGTCTCGCGAGCGAAACGGCGAAGTTGGGACAGCCCGAAGTGAAGCTGGGAATTATCGCGGGATACGGAGGCAGTCAACGCTTGCCACGACTTGTCGGCAAAGGAATCGCAATGCAAATTCTGCTGACGGGAGAAATGATCAGCGCTCAGGAGGCGCACCGCATTGGCTTGGTAAATGAGGTCACCGCTCCAGCGGATTTGATCCCGCGAGCGGAGGCAATTGCGCAGAAGATCATCGCGAATGCGCCGCAGGCCGTGCAATACACAATGGAAGCAGTCAACAAAGGCATGGAGATGAACTTGTCCGAAGGCCTATATTTGGAGGCCGTACTCTTCGGCCTGTGCTGCGGCACCGACGACAAGAAAGAAGGAACGACGGCATTTCTGGAAAAGCGTCTTGCGCAGTTCAAGGGTAAATAATTTAGAAATGACGAAGCGCCGCCTGAACGCGATTGAAGGCAATCTGAGCGCCGCAGGAAAGCGCTTTGCAATCGTTGTCTCACGCTTCAACTCTTTCATCACGGAACGTCTTCTGCAAAGCGCGCATGATGGACTTTTGCGCTCAGGTGCGGTAAAGGGAGACATCAACGTCGTCCGCGTTCCCGGCGCGTTCGAAATCCCTTCCGCTGCGCGTACTCTTGCCGAAACAAAAAAATACCACGCGATCATCTGCCTTGGCTGTCTCATCCGCGGCGACACGGCCCACTATGACGTCATCGTCAACGAGGTCACACGCGGCATTGGGCAATCTGCGCAGGAAACTGGCGTTCCACATGCTTTTGGGGTCCTCACTTGCGACAACCTTGAACAAGCAATTGATCGCGCTGGATTGAAAATGGGTAATAAAGGATTTGAAGCGGCGTTAGCTGCGGTTGAAATGGCAGATCTGAAGGAAGCTGTCGCTGGCAAGGGTGCGACACCAAAGGCTCTCAGCTCTCGGCTATCAGCTCTCAGCAAAAGCCGAGAACCAAAACGCACGAAGAAACGCGCCCGGTGATTCCCGCCATCGCTTCTCCTCTCCTGTAAACTGAAAGCTGATAGCTGAAGGCTGACAGCTTCTTATGGGAACCCGCCGCAAATCCCGCGAACTTGTTCTTCAGATGCTTTTCCAGGCAGACATGGGAAAGCAGGGTCCGGACGATGTGCGCCGGACTTTCTGGAATGAGCGCGGTTCAGTTGGCGAGGATGTTCAGGGATTTGCCGAAGACCTGTTTCAAGTGGCGAACGACCGGAGTTCTGACATTGATGAATTGATTGAGCGCCATGCCGACAATTGGCGCATGGAGCGTATGTCCGCTGTGGACCGCAACATCCTGCGAGCAGCGGTGGCCGAGTTGATGGGATTTCCAACCACACCGCGCGCCGTCATCATCAATGAAGCACTCGAAATTGCCCGCAAATTCTCCAGCCCTGAATCCGTTCAATTCATCAATGGAGTGCTCGACAGCGTGGGCCGCGATTTGGAAAAAGCCAAAACGGCGTCGTAATTACTCCGAATCTACGGTTGTAAAGCGAGCAGGTCTGGATTGCAGGTTGTGGCGAAGGGCGCGCCCGACGCATTGCGACAAAGCCCCAGGGGAAACGCGATCTGCTGAAAATCACCTCCGGCAACCGTGCTCACGGCGTGAACAGTCCCATCCGATGCACCCACATAAAGAACCGTGCCATCAGGCGTTAGCTCCGCCCGCAGCGGGATCGCATTCCCCGTCAAACTGATTGCCGACGAGGTCCGGTTAGCAATATTGAACACCAGAACAACGCCAAGCGGATTGTTATTCGCATCGCTAGCCAGGATGTAGGCCGTAGATCCGTCATGGGAAACTATGAGCTGTCGGAAAATAAAATTTCCCTGTCCCAGGTTAAAGAATGAGGAAGTGTTGCTAACGGTGAGGTCGCCGGTAATCAAATTTGGCGTTCCGGGATAAAGGCGCGGAAAAGCGCAACCAGTTCCGCCGATCGCCGGAGTAAATATTTGGATACCGGGCGGTTCCACGGCCAACATTCTCCCATCAACAAGCGGCCGGATGATGGATGGCGTCGCCGTCGTAGCCGTCGTCTCCACCAGCGCGGGAGTTGAAGGCGGCGGATTATCGCACGTAGGTACGAGCGATAGCTGCGAGGGCGTTCCCTGAGCAATATATCCGAAATTTCCGCTCGGCAGAAAAGCGACATCGTTCGTTCCGGCACTCAACGAAATCGTCTGTAACGCATCCACTTTTGAATAAACGTACAAAGTGCTGGCGGCTCCACTACTTCCTACGATAAATGCCTTCAAACTGTCGGGAGAAAAATCCGCTGCCACGTTCGTGGTTCCAGAAGCTAACTGTATCGCCGTGGCGGTATTTGCGGCGGTGTCGAAGATGAATGCTTGCGGCGCTGAATTTGGGTCTGCGATATCGGAGACTACGGCTTTACTTCCATCCGGAGAAATACTCAGGATTTTTCCAACGACAGATGCATTCTGCGTTACCGTCGGCGTCGTTGAGGAAACTGCGTATTTCATCAATCCCTTAGTACCGAGATCTCCCAAATCGGTTCCAAGGTAAACATTGGTGCCGTCCCGGCTAAAAACTAACGAATTAGCAGTGGACGGCAAAGCGACCGCCCCTCCCACTGTGATCGCTGTTCCGGCTGTGCTCGCCGGAATCGTCACCGGAACGAGCGTTGAAGTGCACCCAGACGTGGTTTGGCAGCCGGTGCTCGTTACGTAAAGCGTAGCTGCGGTAGTGGTACTTGCAGAAGTCGGATTGACCACAATACCAACCGCAGATTCCGGGTAGATAGGCAAGGAAGGCTGGAAGCCGATGTTGCAACTGGGCGGTGTGCACGATGCAATGACCGAAGCGCCACCGAGTGTGGTTGCGGAAACCGTCCCTGACGGTGTGCTCTGCGAAACCGATCCGGCTGCGACGGATACTGAAGTTGGTTCGGATGAGGTCCACGTCAACGGCACGCCGGTGATGAGGTTCCCAAGACTGTCTTTAACTGTCGCGCTGATGGTCTCGGATGCACCCTGCGTCAAAATTAATGGATTGACACTGCTTCCGTTCACTGAAAGCGTGATGGACTGAACCGGACAAGTTACGAAGTTGAACGGTACACCAATTACAGTCCCAAGAGTCGCGAACGTCGTGCTAACTCCCGGAGCACCGGCAGTTGCTTGTACTTGATTCTGTGAGAGGCCGGCGGCGGTGGTGTCGAGGATTACAACTGTGGCGTTCGTCGTGCTCCAGCCGAAGCGTCCCACCGTGGAAGTAATATCCGATCCCCGGCTGAAAGCTTTGGCCTCATATTCCACTATCTGGCCTTTCGTGGCGCACGGTTCTCCGGAATTACTCTGCGTCAGTACCGGGCTAATCGAAATGCTGTCTATGTGTTGATGAACGTACACTGTGGTGGGCGGACTGCTTACCCCCTGAGCGGATCCGGTCACCTGCGCTACCCCCGTGGGACCGGGTGTGCATACCTGCGGATTGCTGATTGAATCCCACGTCCCCGCGCAGGCTACTCCAGTGGCCGCAATCGTGACCACCGCGGAATTACTGGAAAAATAGGAGACTGGCTGAGTTATAGGAGTGTTCGTGTTGTCTTCCGGCTGCGCCGTGAAGGATAGGGTGGCGCCAACATCCATCGACGCCGTTGTAGAAGGCGTCAGAGCAACGTTCGCTGGAGTTGGGTAAGTAGCCACGGAAACACCGCTGCCGCTGCCGCAACCAGACAGAACCGCTCCCAGAAAAAATGCAGAAAGCGCAGCAATCAAAACAGGGACAAACCTACCCATTTATCCTCCTCGCCTGCACAGACTCTGAAGGCGAGCTTGTTCGCATATAGAAAGTCAATGTTGGAAAACTCAGCGAAAGAACCCTAAACATTATCAACAAGGTAAGATGCTCAAGAAGCGTTGATTCCTAATAAAAATCTCGCGATGGAGCGCTTGAGACGTCGAAATATCAATAAACGCTAGCGGCGCAGAAACCACATCAGCCAACCCGCGACAAAAACACCGCCAACGAACATGGCGAAGCAATACAAACCATAGCGAATCTGGTCCCGCGCCACACTCCGCTGAGTGATTCCGAAAACAACAGAAGCGAACACAGCGAATAGCACCGCAGCGTTGAAATGAGATAGCGCCAGGGTCATGGCTTTTTCCCAATCGCAATGTGGTAAGCGTCTGCGACGCTGATAAAATTCAGCAGGCCAGCAACGATAATATATTTGCTCCCATAGTCAGCCGTAGCATGAGCTATGAGGTCCTGTCCCAGGTCGCGAGCCAGACTCACGATATAAAGTCCCCCCGCGCCCACGTCGCCAACAAATCCTAGAATGTCCAGAATGTCGCCGCCGTTGGGCCGATAGATGCGTCCGTCCATCAGAACTCCAAGAACGAACATGGTCACAATGGAAGCCATCAGCAGCAGCCCGCGAATCCATCGCTTCTGAATTAAATGCCCAGCGCCCGGGATCAGCCACCCCACTGCCGGTGCGACGATTGAGATTACGCTGATGGGTTGCGCCGGCACTGCCGCTGCATCCGCCGAGGTCTTCTTGCCAAGCGAAGAATTTGCCATTCAGATGATCACGATTTCCCGTTGAATTTTACCAGTTACTTCGGCTGCATGTTGGCGAACTAACACATTAACCTCGCTCCGCACCCCGAATTCAGGCAAATAAACGCCTGGTTCTATGGAAAAACACGAGTTGGGTAGAATTTGGCGTTCGTCGTGAATCTCGAGGTCGTCCATGTTTGCGCCGTTGGCGTGCACTTCTGTACCGATCGAATGTCCGGTACGATGGATGAAATATTCTCCAAAACCAGCGCTCGCGATGTGCCCGCGAACAGCCCGATCCACTTCACAACCGGCGATGCTTTTTCTGGAGGCTATCGCATCTTGCACCGTCTTCACGCCAGCGTCACGCGCACCGCTTACGACTTCGAATATTTGCCGAAACCTGTCCGATGGCGCTTTGCCGACGAATCCCATCCATGTAATGTCGTAATAAACAGAGTCGGGCTGATCTTTCTTGGCCCAAACGTCCAATAAGACGGAATCCCCCTCACGAATTGGAGCCGAAGTCTCTACGCGTGGCTCATAGTGCGGATTCCCGCTGTTTTGATTGACCGCCACAATAGGGGGATGATCGGTTGTCAGCTTCTCGCGGCGAAACGCTTCCATGAACCATTGCTGAATTTGGTGTTCATGAGTGCCGCCGTTTCGAACTCGATGACCAATTTCACGAAAAGCTTCTGCGGTCACTTTGTCAACGCTGTCGCGTGCCGCAAAGTGGCTCTGGATTTGCTCCTCCGTCCAAGTTGATTCGAATAATGCTATTAGATCACCCGCGCTCACCACATTCTTGCCCAATCCTCGAATCAGTTCCAGCGTTCCGCCGTCCACCAACGAAATATAAAAGACTGCATTATTTGGCGAGTATTGCATTGCGATGTCGCGATGACCCGCCAGCATGCCTTTAATTTTTTCGAACAATTCCTGCCATCCCGCGTACTGGTGTTTCTTGCCGGGAAGCGTATCGAGATGACCTGCTTCAATTTTATGAACGAGCTTCTGAGGCTCCCCTTCGGCGGGGATGAGATAAAACCAGCGCCGCGTGACCATCAGTTTTTGCGGCAATCCAAGCACGCGATAGGCGATTGGATCGCGATGGTGATGATCGTAGAAAAGCCAGGCATCAATGTTGCGCTGGCGCAGCGCAGCCTGAATAGCGGCGAGATTCATGGGCAAGCGATTATTCTAAATTACTTGGCTGGATTGCGCGAGGAAGCGGAGGATGAAACACCAGAGTCGCGTAGGAAATTAGAGCCATTCTTCTGGAATATAGAGAAGATCACTTCGCCCAAAACTGCGATCGCTACGATCACGGTGTAAGGTCCCCAATTTTTCAAAATGGCTCGGCCAAACAACTCAGACGCGCCACCTCCAGCGTTAAGGCAATCAAGTTGGCTCCCACGCAAGAAACACGGAGCCCTCTCACGTCCACTTGAGTATTGCGGATCCGCAGAAAATTCAGGATGGCAATAATCATCCATAGGAATGGGATATCTAAGATGGCGCCGCATAAATGATAAGTCTCAGTTACGAGTATGAAGATGGCAGATGTAACCAGAATGGTCCAGGAACAAGTAATCAAGATATTTCATGGTTTGGCTTCCGATCCCCGAAAATCCCCGTTCCCACCCGCACGCAGGTAGACCCCTCTTCGATCGCCACCTCGAAATCGTGCGACATGCCCATGGACAGAACCTCCATGCTCACCGACGGAAAGCGGCGTGCTGCGATCTGATCACGCAACTCACGGAGCTTGCGAAAATATGGTCGTGCCTGCTCCGGATCCTCTGAAAGCGGAGGCACCGTCATCAAGCCTCGAAATTCGAGGTGCTCCAGCCTGGGCGCTGCTTGAAGAAGTTCCTCCAATTCTGGACAGCTGGGCGCAACGCCGCATTTCACCGACTCACCGGCAATATTGATTTCAATCAACACTTCCAATTTCTTCAGGAGTTTCTTGGCTTCGTAATTGACTTTCTCGGCGAGGCGCAAGGAATCTATTGAATCTATGCCGGCAAACAATCCTGCTGCTTTTGCGGCCTTGTTGGTTTGCAGATGCCCGATCATGTGCCACTGTGCGCCTGGCAAATGCAGCAGAGTCTCGGACTTCTCCGCGAATTCCTGGACACGGCTTTCGCCGAACAGTCTCAGGCCGCAATCGTAGGCTTCGCGAATCAAAGTTGACGGGAAAGTCTTGCTGACTGCCATCAAAGAAACGCTCGAGGGATCGCGTCCACCTCGCCTCGCCGCAGATGATATGCGCTCTCGAATCATCTGCGCATTTTGTTCGACTGACATAGATAGACAGACAATAGACCACAAAGGACACGGAGAAACACGAAGGAATCACTCCGGTCTTCGCAAGCTTCGCAAAGCCACGCGGGCGCTAACTACTCTGGTTAATCTCGCGGGCGGGGAGGTCGCGCCACAGTCTTTTACATCATCGCGGTTGGCGGCGCAGGGTCGTTCGGATCGCCAGCGCTCGATATCGGCACCCGAACCAGTAACGCGGTCAAGGCAATTAATACGCCGATTCCCGCGATGTAAGAGGGGTGCTCAAAGAATTGCTTTGATTTAATCCATTCAGCGCCGGACCGCAACCATGGCGTGTGTACATAGGACAATGCGATCACCCCGGCCCAAACCAGCCCAAATACAGATTCTCCGGCAATGAACCCGGAAGCTACTAGAACTCCGGCATTGTCCACGCGCGTCATCTGCGCGTCATTGAATCCGCGCCGCTTAGCCGCCCAATCTCCGAGCGATCGAATAGCTCCGCCGATAAAGATGGCGAATGTAGTTTCGAAGGGCAAATACATTCCGACCGCCACTAGCATGGGACTGCGCACACGCATCATGATCAGCGCGATCCCCATGAAGATTCCCACTACGACGAGCGCCCACGGCATATCGCCACCCACTATTCCCATGGCAAGGGTGGCCATCAATCCCGCCTGGGGCGCAGGAAGCTGGCGGCTGCCAAAGCCGAAGGCTGTGTTCAGCAACATGAGCGGAAAGTACATCATCAGACTGGCGACCACTACGGCGATCAACTCGGCAATCTGAATCTTGCTGGGCGTACCTCCCAGGATGTAGCCAACCTTGAAATCCTGTAACAGCTCGCCCGCGACGGAAGCCGAAACGCAAACCACCGCAGCCACCCCCAACACAGCCGCGACCCCGGAGATTCCGGACACCCCAAGTGAAACCATAAGAAGGGCGGCGATCAACAAAGTGGAAAGCGTCAATCCAGAAACCGGATTATTGGAAGACCCGATCATCCCCACCAAACTGCCCGATACCGTGGCGAAGAAGAAGCCCACCACCAACATAACGACTGCGGCAAGCACCGCTGGCCAAACCAATCCTGAGATTCGTATATAGAGCAGACACATAAGCAGAAACGTCACGGCAATCAGGCTAAAAACAATCTTCGAACTCATGTAGCGCTCGGTGCGAATGAGTTTCGCTCTGTCGTCAGCGGTCTGGCGGAGGTCGCTGAATGCTTTGCCGAGGCCGGCGGTGAGGCTCTTCCGCATTCCCCACAAAGTGTAGGCTGCGCCTACCAGCATTCCACCGACTGCGATGGGACGAATGATGAATGTCCAAACCGAAGTTGCCATGCCGGACCAGTTTTCGGGAGTATCCGCGGGCAGGTAGTGTCGGAGCTGCGGTCCGAGGAAGTACATCATGAGCGGAACCATCAATCCCCAAGCGAGCACTCCACCTGAAAATTGAAGGGCTGCCAGCCGAATCCCGATAATGTAGCCGACGCCCAGGTAGGCGGGACTGATACTCGGCGCCGAAAACATAGCCGTACCACCGGTCGCGACAACTTGCGCACTTCCAGCCTGACCAAGCCGCACCTGACTGCGGCCCAGCTGTCCTATCGCGAAATGGAAATCCTGATCGGCGGCGAATAATCCGAAGCGGCCGAGCAGGTAGACCAGACCGCCAACGCCAATGTTCCAGAAAAGATATTTCGCGGCCTCCGCGCCCCGCTGGCCAGCTTTGTGGATTTCTGAGGCTGCCACCGACTCAGGGAACGGCAACTCTGGGTCTTCAACCATGCCACGCCGGACCAGAGAAATGAAGAGCACGCCGAGAACGCTGCCCACCATGATGAGCGCGGTAGATTTCCAGTAAGCATCGGCGGGACGGAAAGAAGGCCATGCCTTCGCGATCAGAAATGCGGGAATAGTGAAGATTGCCCCAGCGGCGATGCCCTCGCCGATCGAGCCGGAGGTCCGCGCAATATTCTCCTCTAGCAGCGATCCCTTCCAGGCCCGCATTGCAGCCATCGCAATAACGGCGGCAGGATAGGTTGCGGCAATCGTGATCCCGGCTCTTAGGCCCAAATAAGCGTTGGCCGCGCCCAAGACTATCGTCATCGCCAACCCCAGTAGCACTGCCCGAAGCGTTAACTCCCGCATCTCAGTGTTTTCTGGAACGTAAGGCTGGTGCTTCTTTGGGCCGAGATTTGGATCAATAGGAGTTTGGCTCATTAAATAACGTCCTCACGAAGCGTTGCGCGGCAGTTTATGCAAAGGGCGCACGTTAGCACGCCCGCGCCCCGATTTACAAGTACATCGGCTACGCACACGCACTCTATCTCACTACGCATGATATTTCCGCTTCGCGGGCTGCGAAAGTAACGGGCATCAAGAATCCTCTTATTGACTCCGGAATCCTTTTCGTTTTAATCTGCAATTACACCGGAAAGGAGGTGGTCGGATGACAAGTTCTGATTGTAGCGGTAGATCCAAAAGACCAGGTGAGGTGGCTGAGACTTAGAGCGGTCGCTCTGAGTGCTTCGCAACTGTCCGTGAGTAAGGATTGATTTCCGCCCGGCGTGAGGTCGCGCTGGGTTTCAGGAAAACAACCCGGAAGTTCCGCCGAAGGTAGCCACGATGAGTGACCACCTCTTGGTCAATCCCAAGCAGTCCACCGGAATGGCCCGTGTGTAAAACACGGGCCGTTCTGTTTGTTGAGCTCTTTAATTTGACAAGCAAATCCTTTCCCGTATTATTCGTGCGGCATGGCAAGCGTTAATCCTGAGCAGGAGTTCCAACGTCTAGCGAAACTGTATTCGAGCCGGACGAATGACGAATTACTTCAAATTGCCGAGGACCGTTCTGCACTGACGGATATTGCCCAGCGTGCGTTAGACGATGAAATGGGCCGTCGCGGATTAGAGTCAGCCGGTGGGCAGAGCGATGAAGTCGAGTTCCGTCACATGCTAACGATTGCTAAATTTAGAGACTTGCCGGAAGCTCTTCTGGCGCAAGGCAATCTAAATTCCGCAGGAATTGAAGGCGTTTTGCTGGACGACAATTTAGTGCGCCTGGACTGGTTATGGTCCAATGCGGTCGGAGGAATCAAACTTCAAGTCAGGGCTGAAGATGCTGGCGAAGCAACGGAAATGCTCAATCAACCAATTCCCGAGGGGTTTGAGATTGAAGGCGTGGGCGACTATCGCCAGCCGGAATGCCCCAAGTGCAAATCATTGGACGTCACTTTTCAGGAAATTTACAAGCCGGTCGCCTACGCCAGTTTGTGGGTAGGTGTTCCACTACCATTCCAGCGCAAGGGGTGGAAATGCCGCACATGCGGCAATGAGTGGGAGAGCAATGACCCCGGAGAATCCGAATAATCCCACTGCAAATTCGTGACGTCCCACACAGTCGGTATGTGACGGGATCTCTTATAGTGCGAGAGTTTTCGGAGTTGGCGCTGACCCGAAGAGTGCCAATTTGTGTCACTGGGGTAATCTGAAACGGTTTATCACCTATTGCGTCTAATGGCCGGGTGTAGTTAACTTAAATGGTGAGAGTTTGCAGCAAAATCGGTGCTTTCGGTCTTGCAGTGTTGTTCGCCGCATTGCCGGTGATGGCATGTGCCGTGCCGTCCGCTGAGATGACGCCAGCGGAGCGGGCCTGCTGCAAGAAAATGGCGGCGCAATGTGGCGGGGCGAATATGGCGAAGTCACATACTTGTTGCAAGGCAACTGCGACGCCGGCTGATTTTCAGGCTGTAAAGACAGCCTCTTTCCATGCTGATCATCTCGGGTTGGCTCTACTTCATGCATTTCCTCTGACTGCGCAAGGCGATATGAGCCGCTTGTTTGGGCGAGATTCATATCGGATTTCAAGCACGGATAGTCCGCCTCCGCTAGCTGCTACATCCACCGTAATC
The DNA here is from genome assembly GCA_963720075.1 of uncultured Acidobacteriaceae bacterium. Classification (GTDB taxonomy): domain Bacteria; phylum Acidobacteriota; class Terriglobia; order Terriglobales; family Acidobacteriaceae; genus PALSA-188. The sequence goes on from CAVREG010000006.1 coordinate 324,060, forward strand.
CTCAGAATCTGATCTTCCTTCCTCCTTTGCGTTGATGCCCTCGTGCGTCTGCGCCCAATTGTGTTTCCAATCTGGAGGGAAGATGAAATCTATTTGTGTGAACTGGCTCGTGTCCGAAGCAAGTCGGATTTTTCTGATAACCGCACTCGTGTCCGGAGTGGCTTTTTTGCCGGCGAGGCTCGCTGCGCAATCGGCGACTGACGTTCCACAAACGCCCACTTCGATGAATCATCAGGAAAAGGACGCCGCCGTTGCGCCCACTTCCCTTCAGAAGCTAGTGGAAGAACTGGAGCACCGCAATCCCGAAATTGCGGCTTCTGTTCATGCGTGGAGGGCTGCGACAAACGTCCCGAAGCAAATGTCGGCGTTGCCCGAAACCGAAGTGACGGTACAGCAATTCAGCGTGGGAAGTCCAAGACCATTTGCGGGATATTCCAATAGCAATTTTGCGTACATCGGTATTGGCGCCTCGCAAGAGCTGCCATATCCCGGTAAACGCCGCTTGCGATCGGAGGTTGCCCAGTACGAGGCGGACTCGGTGCGAGCGCAATCTGACGGCGTGCTTCGCCAGGCAATCGAGACATTGAAGCTCGAGTATTTCCAGCTCGCCTACCTTCAGCAGGCTCTCCCTGTACTGGAGCGCAATGACCAACTACTCAGCCAGATGGAGCAATCAGTCGAATCACGGTACCGGGTTGGACAGGGCAGCCAGCAAGAAGTCCTCAAAGCGCAACTTCAGCGCACGAAGATATTGCAGGAAATTGCCATGCACCATCAGGACGAAGAGCAGCTTCAGGCGCAACTGAAACAAGTTCTGAATCGAGACCAAAGCACGCCGGATATTGTCGCCGTGCCATTGTCGCCAACTGTGTTGAAGTACAGCGACGCCGATCTGTTAAAGCGTGTGCGCGACCAGAATCCCAACGTGCAATCACGCTCCGAAATGGTTCATCGTGAGGAATCACAGGTTGAACTTTCACACAAGGAGTTCAGGCCAGACTTCAACCTTTCCTACATGTATCAGCACAACGCCGACCAGTTTCGTGACTATTACATGGCCACCTTTGGCATTCGGCTGCCAAACCGGGGGCGCCAGTCTGCGGCTCTCGCCGAGGCCATCGAGAATAAAGAACGCGCGAAGCTGGAACTTCAGGGAGAAGTTCAGCGGGTGCAGTCGGAGGTCGAGCAGCAATACGTTCTGGTGCGTCGCTCAGAAGACCAACTCAAAATCTATACCGAAGGCCTGATTCCTCAATCGGAGGCCGCGTTTCAAGCAGGAATGGCGGCCTACCAATCAAACCGTCAGGACTTCGAAACCCTGCTCTCATCCTTTCAGGATGTTTTGAATTCGAATCTGGAATATCAGCGCGAGTTGGCCGAGCACGAGTCCGCGCTGGCGCGGCTGGAACGGCTCACGGGGGTGAGTTTGCCATGAAAGACCAAATTGATTGCTCTCACGAACACGACGAAATGATGCGGGAAGCAGCGGCGGGCAAAAAGTATCGCCGGGCTTTCTTAATCACGCTGATTACCGCAGTGCTGCTTGCAATTGGCATGCCTGGATTGTTGTGGCGATTGCATACTTCGAACCACGAGCCGGCGGCGCCCGGAACGGAATCCACCGAGACGGTGGCTGGTCAAGCTGCACATCCCATGCAAAACATGTCAGGCGAGCAATCCGAACCCCCGCAGCCTGAGACGCCGCTCGGGCCCATGCAACTCACCCCGCAACGGATGCAGAGCATCGGCGTGCAGATCGGCAAAGTTAAATTCCAATCCGTGAACGACGAACTGCGTTTCGATGGAAATGTTCAGGCGGATGAGCGGCGTCTTGCTTACGTGCAAACGCGCTTTGCCGGCTGGATCAAGAATCTCTACGCCGACGCCACTGGTGACTTCGTTCACAAAGGACAGCCTCTCTTCACAGTCTATAGCCCCGACCTGGTCACCACCGAACAGGAATATCTGATCGCAAAAAAGAATCAGGCCGACTTGCAGCAGAGCACGGTTACAGGTGTTGCGTCAGGAGCGGCCTCGTTGCTGAGTTCAACTAAAGACCGGCTGATGCAGTGGGAAATCCCTCCCGGCGAGATTGCGAAGTTGGATGCGAGCGGAAGAGTGATCACCGACTTGACCATCAACTCTCCGGTATCGGGCTACATTACAGAAAAGAATGCATTGCCAAACATGTATGTGCAGCCCGATACGCACCTGTACACCGTTTCAGATCTTTCGGAGGTTTGGGTGCTCGTGCAGGTTTTCCAAGACGACGCGGGCAAAATCAAGCCAGGCGACCGCGCAGAAGTTACGGTGGATGCGTACCCCGGGAAAATATTTGCCGGACGCGTGGACTACCTGCTGCCGCAAATTGACGCGACCACGCGCACTCTGCCCGTACGGTTGGTGATTCCGAATCCAGGCATGAAGCTGAGGCCGGGAATGTTTGTGAATGTGAGCCTCAAACTTCCGCTGGGCAGGCAGTTGGTGGTTCCAGCGTCCGCGGTTTTCCATTCTGGAAGCAAGAATTTGATCTTCGCGTATCGCGGCGAAGGAAACATTGAACCGCACGAGGTCGAACTCGGCCCAGCTGTGAACGATCAACAAATTATTACTAAGGGCGTCAAAGCCGGAGAACAGATTGTTGTCTCCGCGAATTTCCTGATTGACTCCGAAGCTCAGTTGCAGGCAGCAGCGGGCGCATTCGTGCCGCCGCCTCCGGGAGCCGGTGCGGCCGCCGCGATGAATGCGCCAGCGCAAACGCAGGCCACGACTGAACTGACGACCGACCCTACCCCTCCGCACAAAGGAAGAAACACCGTGCGGGTCAAGCTCGCTTCAAACGACGGCAAGCCCATTGCCGGGGCGCAAGTGACCGTTACCTTTTTTATGGCTGCGATGCCAGCCATGGGAATGGCCGCGATGAAAACCCTGGTCACAACCAGCGACAAAGGCAGCGGCATGTACGAAGGAAGCGGCGATCTGGGATCGGGAGGAACTTGGCAAGTGACCATCACCGCCATCCAGAACGGCCAGGTGATTTTGAGCAAGCAGTCAACCCTCAATGCGACGGGAGGCATGTAGCGTGATCAACCGAATCATTGAATGGTGCGCTCACAATCGGTTCCTCGTCTTCACCGGCGTCTTACTGTTGGTATTGGCGGGAATTTGGGCGATGGGCCACATCCCGCTGGATGCATTGCCGGATATTTCTGATGTTCAAGTAATCATCCACACCAGTTGGGAGGGCGAGCCGCCAAACATCATTGAGGACCAGGTCACGTATCCAATCGTGACTGCGTTGCTGGCTGCGCCGCACGTTAAGGCCGTGCGCGCGCAAACGATGTTCAATGATTCGTACGTTTTCGTTGTATTCGAAGATGGCACGGACATGTATTGGGCGCGGTCGCGCGTCGTCGAATATTTGCAGACCATTGCCGGGCGGCTTCCCGAAGGAGTTCACCCGGCAATTGGTCCCGACGCCACTGGCGCTGGATGGGTTTACGAATATGCGCTGGTTGATCACAGCGGCAAGTACAGCCTCGCCGACTTGCGGACACTTCAGGACTGGCATCTTCGCTATCAACTAGAAACCGTTCCGGGCGTGGCGGAAGTGGCTACCATCGGCGGTTTTGTGCGGCAATATCAAGTCCAGCTTGATCCGAACAAACTTCTCGCGTACGGGATTCCGCTTTCGACAGTTATAGATCGAGTCAAATCCAGCACTAACGAAGTTGGCGGGCGTGTGCTGGAGTTGAGTGGGACGCAGTACATGATTCGGGGACTCGGTTATCTGCACTCGCTTTCGGATTTGGAAGACGTACCCGTAATGGCGAAGAACGGCACACCTGTATTGATCAAAGACCTTGGCAGAGTTTCGTTCGGCCCAGATATTCGGGAAGGTGTCGCGGACTGGCAAGGCGAAGGCGAAACTGTTGGCGGCATTGTTGTAATGCGCTATGGGTTGAACGCCTTGAACGTGATTGAGGGAGTGAAAAGGAAGCTCGCCGAAATCAAGCCTTCGTTGCCACCGGGCTTAGAGATCGTCGCAGGATACGACCGCGCTGGGCTGATTCAAGATTCCATCAAGACGCTGCAACGCGATCTTTTGGAAGAGGCTGCGATTGTCAGCCTCGTGATCATCGTTTTCCTGTTTCACTTCCGTTCGGCTCTAATCCCAATCATCACGCTTCCCATCGCCGTCATCGCTTCGTTCCTGCCGATGTATTACCTCGGAGTCAGCTCTAACATTATGTCGCTCGGCGGCCTCGCACTGGCAATTGGAGTCTTGGTGGACGCCGCGATTGTGATGGTTGAGAACGGATATCGCCATCTGTCGGAGCGGCCGGTGCACACCTCCGCACCTTCAGGAGAAAACAGGTCCACCATCGCCGAGCCCGAACGCCGGAAGATTCTAATTGACGGCGCGAAGCAGGTAGGCCCGGCACTATTTTTCTCGCTAATCATTATTGTGGTCTCGTTCCTCCCCGTCTTTCTTTTAGAAGCACAGGAAGGACGTATGTTCCGCCCGCTCGCCTGGACAAAAACTCTGGCGGTTGGCTTCTCGTCTCTGCTAGCGATCACTCTGGTACCCGTGCTGATGGTTATCTTCATTAAAGGAAAGCTTCGTCCAGAATCGCAAAATCCTATCTCACGATTGACACAGGCAATATATCTTCCAGTCCTGCGCCTCTGCCTGAAATTCCGGAAAACAACGTTGTTGTTGAACTTGCTTTTTCTGGCCTTGACGTTCCCGCTGGTGTTGCGGCTGGGAAGCCAATTCATGCCGCCGCTCTATGAAGGATCTTCGTTGTACATGCCAACGGCCCTGCCCGGCATTTCCATCACGCAGGCTTCAACGCTGCTTCAGGAGCAGGACCGCATACTGCGATCTTTCCCGGAAGTCAAAACCGTATTCGGCGTGGTCGGACGTTCCGACAGCGCGACCGACAACGCTCCCTTGGATATGTACGACACCACGGTCATGCTCAAGGATCGCGCACAATGGCCGGTAGGCATGACGTATGAGAAGCTGATTCGCGAGATGGACGACAAGTTGCAATTTCCCGGACTGACGAATACATGGACCATGCCGGTAGAGAACCGTCTCGACATGGCACTCACAGGAATCAAGACGCCCGTCGGAATGAAAATTCAGGGACCGAGCCTTGAGGGCATTCAGCAACTGGGCGCGCAGATTCAGCAGATTCTTTCTCAGACGTCACAGGTTCGATCCGTCTTTGGCGAGCACGTTTCGCAAGGCTTCTACATCAACGTAGATGTGAACCGCCTTGAAGCTGCAAAGTACGGATTGACAATTGCCGATGTACAGCAAGCGGTCTCATCTGGCATCGGAGGCATGAATGTCGGAGAAAATATCGAAGGCCGCGAACGTTATCCCATGAACGTTCGCTACGAGCGCGACTTCCGCGACAATCTCGCTGACTTCGGTCGCGTGCTTCTGGCGACGCCATCGGGCGCGCAGATTCCCATCAGTCAGGTCGCAAAGATTTCGTTCTCGAACGGACCAGCAATGATTCGCGACGAGGACGGGCAGCTCACAGGCTATGTTTACCTCGATCTCAACACGAAAGACTACGGCGGATTCGTGCACCAGGCATCCAGCCTGCTGCGCCAGAAACTCAAGCTGCCAGCGGGATACAACTACACATGGTCCGGTGAATATGAGTTCGAGGTTCGAGCGAAACAACGGCTCAAGTTAATACTGCCGATTGTTTTCTTCGTAATTTTTATGCTCCTTTACATGGTTTTTCATTCCGTGACTGAATCCATAGTGCTCATCCTCCCGACCTTCTACGCAATGACCGGGGGTCTGATCTTGCAGTGGCTCCTCGGCTACAACTTCAGCGTAGCGGTGTGGGTGGGATACATCGCGCTATTTGGTATCGCCGTTGAAACGGGCGTGGTCATGGTGGTTTATCTTCACGAAGCTCTCGACCGGAAGCTGGCGTCAGGAGTTCCACTCACTAACGCGGATGTCGAGGCCGCCATAATCGAAGGAGCGGTTCAGCGCCTGCGGCCAAAATTGATGACGGTCACGGCCGTACTCGCCAGCCTGATTCCGATTTTATCCGAGAGCGGAATCGGTTCCGACGTGATGAAGCCAATCGCGGCTCCTATTGTTGGCGGAATGATCACTTCAACAATCCACGTGCTGATTCTCGTGCCGGTTTTCTTCGTATTAATGAAAGAGCGGGCTCTGCGACGCGGCACTCTTGAAAAAGAGTAATCCACCGAAGGATAAACGGAAGGTGAGGTAAACTTCCCGTGTTGCAATCGCCGACTGATGGAGTTCGCCATGCGATTCTCATGTCTCATCCTACTGCTGATCATGATTGGGCTAACTATGCCAGGCCTTACTGAAACTCATTCCGCGAACGCCTCCAATGAAGCAGTCCTGCTCGTTGCCAACAAAGGCGAACACACTCTAGGTATCGTGGACCCGAAAGCCGGCAAGCAAGTCGCAACCGTTGCCGAGGGCGGCATTACCGGGCACGAGGTTGCCGTTTCTCCCGATGGCCGTCTTGCCTATGTGCCGATCTATGGCAACTCGGGCGTCGGCTCACCGGGGACTGACGGGCACAATATCGTTGTTATTGACATCGCAGCGCGAAAAAAGGTCGGCAATATTAATTTCGGACATGGCGTCCGCCCGCACTGCGCCGTCTTTGGCCCGAAGGACGGACTGCTTTACGTCACCACCGAACTGGAAAACGCGATCAGTATCATTGATCCGGCAACGTTGAAAATTCTAGGTTCAATTCCCACCGGACAACCCGAGTCCCACATGTTGGCGATCTCGCCCGACGGTCGCCGCGGCTACACTGCCAACGTTGGTCCCGGTACCGTTTCCGTTTTAGACATGGAAGCGCGAAAGACCATCGCGGTGATTCCCGTTTCATCTCAGGTACAGCGTATTTCCGTTTCGGTGGATGGTCACGAGGCTTTTACGTCGGATCAGGCGAAACCTCAACTCGCGGTTATTGATACCTCGACAAATAAGGTGAAGGCTTGGGTTCGGCTGCCTGCGGCGGGTTACGGAACTGCATCCACGTCAGATGGCCGCTGGCTTGTCGTAGCCATGCCAAACGCCAACAAAATCGCGATTGTGGACCCTCGTATTATGAAGCTCGCGCGCACCGTTGACGTTCCCGCCTCTCCCCAAGAGGTCTTGATCCGCCCGGATGGCGGCGCAGCTTACGTCTCGTGCGATGCAAGCAAACAAATCGCGGTGATTCGTGTTTCGAATTGGACGATCAAGAGACTAATTGACGCGGGACCGGGAGCGGATGGCTTGGCGTGGGCGGCGCCGAAGTAGACTAGCTTCTGACGGTCTCCTTCACAAATTTTGCGAACTGCTGGACGTCGTTTTCGGTGGTATCAAACGAGCACATCCACCGCACTACGGATTGTTCCTCATTCCAAACATAAAAGAAGTATCGTTTTTGTATTTTCGCGATGGCCTTACGAGGGATTTGGGCGAAAACTCCATTCGCCTCGACCGGATAAACGATCTTGACCTGCGGAATCTTGCGCAATTCTTTTTCAAGCAAGCCGGCGATTTTGTTTGCGTGTCGAGCACTATTCCGCCAGAGCTCGTTGGATAAAAGCACATCAAACTGCGCCGCGATAAAGCGCATTTTCGATGCCAGCTGCATTCCCTGCTTACGCAAGTACAAAAAATCGCGCCCAAGTTTTTTATCGAAGAAAATCACGGCCTCCGCACCCATTAAGCCATTCTTCGTTCCGCCAAACGAGAGTACATCAACTCCGAGATCACGTGTTGCTTGCCGCAAGTTCTGTCCGAGACTCGCCGCCGCGTTGGCAATGCGCGCTCCATCCATGTGAAGAAACATATTGCGGTCGTGCACGAACCTCGCAATCGCCTCGATCTCGCGAGGCTTGTAAACCGTCCCCACCTCGGTGGCTTGGGTAATCGAAATCACGCGTGGCTGAACGTGATGCTGGTCTCCAATGCCGTGATAGGCGCGACTGATTGCATCCAGCGTTAGCTTGCCGTCAGTGGTTGCGATTGGGATCAGCTTGCAGCCGGTAAATTTTTCGGGCGCGCCACATTCATCCACATAAATGTGTGCAGCCTCGCCGCAGATCACTGCACTATAAGATTCTGTGAGAGCTTTGAGGCTCAGACAGTTCGCAGCGGTGCCGTTGAATACAAAGAAAACTTCAATGTCGTTCCCAAAATGCTTTTTGAATTTCCGGACGGCCGACTCGGTGTAAGCATCATCGCCATAACCCACTGTGTGACCCTGGTTCGCCGCTGCAATAGCATTCACCACCTCCGGGTGAATTCCGGCATTGTTATCGCTGGCGAAGCTACGTGCAGGTTTCATGTCGAATCAATTTAGCAGACAAAACATGCGTTGAGTGTCTTCTTGTAGCTCTCGGAATCATGTATGGTAAGTTATCCAGAATGTTGATATCCCGCGCCGATATTGCTGGCCAGTGGCGCCGGTGAAGCCGGCCGCCATTCCCGTGGGTACGACGGTTTTCGGTGGTATTAATTATGTCCACCATGCTCAACCCGTTTTTGTTCCGGTGTTGTATCTGATCATCGAAGGGTGGCGTGAGCGCGGCGGAAAAGTAGAGGAAACAGAGGCAGAAAGCGAATCTGTGCTCTCGTAATCTTTACTTCAACGCTTCGGCAATCTTCCTGTCAGCTATTAACTTTGCGATCCGTTCGAAGTCTTCATACATCACGCGATCTTTTTCGATGGCTGGGGAAACGGACCTGATGGCGGCATGCGCCGCCTGGCCGCGTTTTCCTGTTTTCAGCGGAACCAGAAAGTCTAATGCCTGAGCGGCTGCCATCGCCTCGATTGCCAGAACGTTTCGCGCGTTTTCGACAATTCGTTTCAGTTTTACTGCCGCCGTCATGCCCATTGAAACGTAATCTTCTTTGTTGCCTGATGTCGTTATCGAATCCACGGAAGCGGGATGCGCCAGAATTTTGTTCTCACTAACTAACGCTGCCGCCGTGACTTGCGGCATCATGAAGCCAGAATTCAGCCCTGCGCCCGAGGCGAGGAATGGCGGCAGGCCTTCGTTCAAAGCTGGATTAACAAGCCGCTCCACTCGCCGTTCGGAGATTCCGGCTAGCGCGCTTAAAGCAATTCCCAAGAAATCCAGAGCGAAGGCCAGAGGTTCGCCATGAAAATTCCCGCCTGAAATAACATCTCCCCCGGCTTCAGCCCGGTCATTAACAAATACTAATGGGTTATCAACTGCAGAGTTGACTTCAATTTCCATGACTCTGCGGCCGTACGCCACTGCGTCGCGGACCGCACCGTGTACCTGCGGAATGCATCGCAACGAATACGCATCCTGCACTCGTCCACAATTCCGATGCGACTCTCGAAGTTCGCTGCCGTCCAACATTTTTCTCAAGTTAGCTGCACTTAAGACTTGTCCAGCATGAGGACGCGCTTGATGAATTCGCGCATCGAAGGCCGAGTCCGTGCCATGAAGCGCGTCGAGGGTGAGGGATCCAATGACGTCGGCTGAATCAACCAGCGTCTCTGCTGCAATAATGGCGAGCACGCCCAGCGCAAGCATGGCTTGCGTGCCGTTGATCAGCGAAACCGCCTCCTTCGCCTCAAGTGTGAGCGGCTTGATCTGGGCACGGCGCAAAGCCTCATTGCCCGGAATCCGCACGCCCCTTTCATCGAGGCATTCACCTTCGCCAATAATCACCAATGCCAGGTGTGCCAGAGGAGCCAGGTCGCCGCTTGCGCCAACGCTGCCCTGCGAAGGAACGAACGGAGTCACGCCACGATTGAGCATTTCGCAAAGCGTGTCAATGACCACCGGTCGCACGCCCGAGTGTCCTTTGGAAAGGGAGTTGGCGCGGAGAAGCATCATGGCGCGGGTTTCAACTGAAGACAGAGGTTCCCCCATTCCTACGGCATGCGAGCGCAGCAAATTTAGTTGCAGTTGGCGAATCTGTTCGCCTGCGATGCGGACGTCGCTCAACTTGCCTACTCCGGTCGTGATCGCGTAAGAAGGTTTGTTGTCTGCGACCAACGCATTCACCACGGTTCGCGCGCGCGTAACATCCTTGCGCGCATCGGAAGCGAGCAGCACAGGACGGTTAGACAAAGAGACTTCGAGGACAGCTTCCAGCGTGAGATCGTTGCCGTTAATGTGAAGAGCTTGCAAAGAATCGGACCGTCTTACTCAGTAAGAGCGCCAAAGCAGAAAACTTATTTTATGCAGTTCGCTTGGCGATTGCCTTCCGAAATGCGTTCGCATATTTCGCCGGTAGTGTCGTAGCTTTCATCTCCGAATTAGTCACTATATGCGTCGTCTCTCCTTCGGCCAACAGTACGCCATCATTTTCCCTCATCAGTTCGTATCCAAAATGAATCACTGATTCCCGAACATTCTTCAGATACGTTCGTACCTTAATCTCATCGTCGTAACGCGCCGGGGCTTTGTAGCGGCACCGCGCATCCACGACGGCAATAAAGCATTGGTCTTTCTCTTCCATTTCGCGATAGGAAAATCCTAACTGTCTTAGAAATTCGACGCGGCCTACTTCAAACCAAATAAAATGATTGGCGTGGTAAACGACACCCATCTTGTCAGTTTCGGCGTAGCGTACTCGTAACTTAGTTTCGCAGATGGCTGGCCAACGCCTTTCGCGGATAGTCATTGACCGGTCCAACGTGGCTTGCGTTTTTCGAGAAATGAGGTTATTCCCTCGCGGAAGTCTGCGGTAGTCCGGATGCGCGCATTCTCTTCGATTGCTTCCGCGACTTGCCGGTCAAGTTGCGTTGAGATGAAGCCATTGATCAGCCGCTTCGTGGCCGACATCGAAGAAGGGCTGTTCTCCATGAACTGCGCCGCGAGTTCGCGTGCGCGCGACATCAGGATGTTCGAGTCAACAATCTCGTTCACCAAACCATAGCTGTGAGCTTCTGAAGCGTCGAACAATCGCCCACTCATTAACAGGTCGCGAGCGATTTTGTGCCCCACTTGCCATACAAGAATCGAAGATACAATCGCCGGAACGAATCCAATGCGAACTTCGGTATATCCAAACTTTGCCTCGGGCACGGCGAGCGTGAAGTCGCACATGGTTGCCAGTCCGGTCCCTCCGGCAATAGCCGCTCCATTTACGGCAGCGATGGTGGGTTTGGGAAATTCGTAAAGCCGCCGGAATATTCGAGCCATTCTCGCTGAGTCCTCGACGTTTTCGGCATGGCTCTTTCCCATTAGCGACTTAAGTTCCTCCAAATCCATGCCGGCGCAGAAGGCCTTTCCCGCGCCCGTTAAGAGCAAAATGCGCGCGTTCGAGTTCTCAATCTCATCGAAGGCGAACATCAACTCAACTACAAGTTGGAGACTGATGGCATTTCGCTTTTCGGGGCGATTTAGAGTAATAGTCCCGATGCCGTCGGTATATTCAAGTTTTAGGTTTTCAAAAGCCATTTGGTGACCACAAGTCTGTTAAGCCACGGCCGAGTTAGTCTGCCGCGGAAGCATTTGAATACCTCACGCCGATCTCAGCGGAAGCGCGCAACAATACGTCCAAAGATTTCAGCGGCGGTAACACCGCTCTCCGGGAATTCAGTGCCTCGATTAGTTTCTCAGTGGGAAGATTGCCGACCATAGCATCCTGGGCAAAGGGACAACCTCCCAATCCACCCAATGCCGAATCGAAACGGCGGCAGCCAGCGTCATACGCGGCCAAAACTCTTTCGGCAGCCTGATCGGGACGGCCGTGCAGGTGAACTCCAATTTCCAGGTAGCCAAACTTTGAAATTACTCCCGACAAAATCTCCCCAATTTGCGCCGCCGTCGCTAATCCCACCGTGTCCGCCAGCGAAATGGTTCGAACTCCATACGATTCGAGAAGGTCTACCGCGTTGATAACTTCCTCGACGGTCCATTCGTCGCCGTACGGATTCCCGAAAGCCATTGAAACATACACAACCGTATCAAGTCCTGCGTCTTCGCCCTTGTTCTTGATTTTTTCCATTTCATCAATGGCCTCGTCTAACGTTTGGCGCTGATTGTTTTGCAAGAAGGTCGGTGAAACGGAATACGGAAATCCCAGCGTCCGCACGGAATTTGTCGCGATCGCGCGCATCGCACCTTTCTCATTCACTACAATTCCAATGAGCTCTACGTCGTCGGGCGGATCCAGTTCTTTCATGACTTCTTCCGAATCAGCCATCTGCGGCACGGCATTGGCTGAAACAAAAGAGACTGCGTCAATGTGTTTAAATCCAGCGCTGATGAGTGCGCGAAGATATTCAACTTTGATGTTGGTGGGAATCTGCGTTTTCAGGCCCTGCCAAGCATCCCGCGGACATTCTATGAGTTTGATCGAGTCAGGCATTATCTACCCTGGAGACACTGCAGCTCGCAAAAATGAATTCTCTTCTGACGAAACCGCCGCGCGTGCCGGCACTGGTACGTCAAAGCTTTGTTCGCTGATCTCCTGATGAATCAGTTTTCTCTGTGTCCCGGTGCTTCCGTGGTAATTCATGTTTGAAGTACTCCCACTTTGAACTCCGCCACATCCGGATTCAGCGCGGCGGCTTCCAGAGCATGTGTGATTGCATCCCGAGTCTCGATCGGATCAATGATTTTATCTATCCACAGGCGCGCCGCACCATATCTTGGATCGGTTTGCTCGTCGTATGTCCGCTTCACCGATTCGAATAATTCCTTTCGTTCGTCTTCACTCAATTTCTTGCCGCCGCGCTCTAACTGCCGAATCTTAATTTCGACCAGGGTTGACGCCGCCGAATCGCCGCTCATAACAGCGTATCGGGCAGTCGGCCATGCAAACACAAAGCGCGGGTCGTATGCTTTGCCGCACATCGCGTAGTGGCCGGCTCCAAAGGAGCCGCCGATAATCACAGTAATTTTTGGAACCACCGAGTTTGAAACCGCATTCACCATCTTCGCGCCTGCTTTGATAATGCCGCTCCACTCCGCGTCGCGGCCAACCATGAATCCGTTTACATCGTGCATGAAGACGAGGGGAATCAGATTCTGATTGCAATCCATAATGAACCGGGCAGCCTTCTTCGCGGATTCGGTGTAGATCACCCCGCCGAATTCAATTCGTTTATTTCCTTCATGGTCCATGCTTTGCGCATGCAGTTTCTGATTAGCAACAATTCCGACGGCGAAGCCACCGATTCTGCCATAACCGCAAATTAGCGTCTTGCCGTATTCCGGTTTGTATTCGTCGAAGCGGCTTCCATCGGTAAGGCGTCCGATGATTTCCTTCATGTCATAAGGGCGCGCAGGGGAAGAATCGTAAATTCCATAAATTTCCTCAGCTGCCAGCGCTGGTGCTTCGGGCTTTTTGCGTTCCCACGGCGATTGCCTGCGGTATCCCCACTTGTCAACAATGGCGCGGATTCGCTCCAGGCAGCTTTCATCATTCGGTTCGCGGAAATCTACGGTCCCGCTGATTGCCGAATGCATGGCCGCTCCACCCAATTCGTCAGCGGAAACTTTTTGGCCGATTGCAGCTTGTACCAATGCTGGTCCGGCAAGAAAAAGCCCGCTGCCATCCGTCATCAAAACGTGATCGCACATCACCGGCAAGTAGCCGCCTCCGGCCACGCACATGCCCATGATCGCTGCAATCTGCGGAATACCCATCGCGGACATCACCGCGTTGTTGCGAAACACTCGCCCGAAATCATCGGTGTCGGGAAAAACATCTTCTTGCAGTGGAAGAAACACCCCAGCCGAGTCCACGAGATAAATCGTTGGAATGTGATTTTCAATCGCGATATTCTGCGCGCGAATAACCTTCTTCGCGGTCATTGGAAAAAACGCTCCGGCCTTTACCGTGGCGTCATTAGCGATAACCATCACCATGCGCGTTTGAATGCGCGCAAGCCCGGTAATCACTCCTGCGGCTGGCGCGCCTCCCCACTCTTCATACATGCCCTGTGCCGCATACATGCCGAGTTCGAAGAATGTTGCCGGGTCCGCCAATAGAGCGATTCGTTCACGAGCTGTCAATCGTGACTTTCCATGCTGATTTTCAATCGCCTTGGGGCCACCGCCTTCCCGGATAGTCTCTTCTTCATTGCGAACTTGCGAGACGAGGTCCGCCAGAAACCGCATGTTCGCCTCGAATCGCGCCGACGTAGGGTCCACCCGGCTCTCGATAGCCGGGGATTTCGGCGGTGTGACGGATTCAACGCGTTCAGCCATGCAAGATTGTCCGAAAGTGCTAACGGTATACCAGAGACATAAACGTGCGCAACGAAGGGGCTATGGGGCCCGGTCTATCCATCGCTCAAGCCGGCAGCCATCTTCTTCGAGCACAAAGTTTCCCACGCCGAAACATTCGCCGAAGATACGATGTGATTCCGGGTCGCGAGCGGCTTTAGTAATCCAATGCTTTCCTATTTCATACTGGCTTCTCGTGAACCATTTCTGTGGCAAGACTTCCAGCAATCCAGCTTGCAGATAGAAAATGTACAGCGCGAATGCGGGATCGCCATGACTTTTGGCGGGATAACTTGTTGGCACGATCAATTCATCCACACTTCGCAGCTCTTGCGGAACCTCGATGTTATGCATGCCCGCGGATAACGCAAGCGGTATCTCAAACTCCGCCACGGGGGCTGTCGTCGCGTATATGCGGTCGCTTGACTGCTTGAACCATCCGGCAATTTCGGAGAGGTCGAATGGTTTCAGTTCCCCTGGGTCGAAAGCCGCCAGTCGAATGCTCCGCCCCTCGGGACACCAGACTCCGAAGTGCAATGGTGGAATAACGAACGGCCTGCAATACGTATTCAAAGCGAGAAGGGGTTGATCGCTCTTGTCTGCAACATTCAGAGTAATTAAATGCGCCAATGCCCCCTCCTCACCATGATGGGACCAGGCGAATCGCCTGCCGGACGAATCAATCACAGGGAAAGTTTTCCAATACCACGGCGCAGGACCGACAGTTCGGGCCAGATTCTCGCGGAGTCTTGGGGAATTGATTTCGTCCATCAACCGGATGTGGGAACTCCACGAGGTTTAACATTCGCGCGGATGAACTGGACAATTTGATCCATCGCCGTCCCGGGCAGGAATATCGCCGCAACGCCGGCATTTTTCAAGTTGGCAATATCTTGATCTGGAATGATCCCGCCCAAAACCAAGAGCACGTCATCCATTTTATTTTGTTTGAGAAGAGCTAACACCCGCGGGACGATTGCATTATGCGCGCCAGATAAAATCGAAAGCCCAATCACGTGTACATCTTCTTGCAGCGCCGCGCTCACAATCATCTCCGGAGTCTGGCGCAGGCCGGTATAGATGACTTCCATGCCGGCATCGCGAAGTGCTCTGGCGATCACCTTGGCGCCACGGTCATGGCCATCCAAGCCAGGCTTGGCGACGAGCACGCGAATCTTTTCTTCGGGCAGCATTTCGAGATCAAACCACCAAAATATTTCGCCGCTCACTAAATGCTATATCGTCTTAATATCCAAACTTCGCCATAGGTACCAGCACGCAACGCTGCGGTAAGGCTCCCAACACTTGGCGATTTTTTCCATCTGCTCCGGGTTCGGCGGCTTGCGCTTCTTATAGTGCTTCTTGATCGCCATCTTCACGCCGAAATCGCCGGTCGGAAGAACATTCGGGCGCCGCAGCGAAAACAGCAGAAACATGTGGGCGGTCCAAACGCCAATTCCTTTTACTTGAGTCAGGTGCTCAATGACCTGTTCGTCCGAAAGGTCTGCAAGGCCCGCGAAATTAAGATCCCCACGGTGCGTTCGTTCGGCGAGATCGCGAAGATATGAGGTCTTCTGTTTGGACAGTCCCGCCGACCGCATCTGCTGATCAGTCACCTTAATAATTCCCTCTGGGGTCAGAGGTTCGCCTGCAAGTGCCGCGAAACGCTTAAAGATGGTGAGTGCCGCTTTGCCGTTCAATTGCTGATAGACGCTTGCCTCTGCCAGACTGTGAAAGACTGGATCACCATACTCAATGCGATAAGGCCCGACGCGATTGATTATCTCGCGGATCACCGGATCAGATTTTTTGAGATGGTTAATCGCTCTGCGCATGAAGGCCCGCGGAAAGTCACGCGAGCACAAGGATATCACCGCAGGCTAATGCCGGGCTTAATCTCCATGCACTTCGGCGGTTGCAGAGGCGAGGCTCTGAGTCTGTTCCAGGAAGGTGTTCGCGTGGACCAACATATCCGCGCGCTTTTCGGAATCTGCCTCCTCAAGCGCGCCATAAACCATATTCAGCCATTCAATAAGTTCGAGATCCATAACTCACCCAATGAATCCTCTCAAACCCAATGGATCGGTGGGATCGGGTGAGTACCTGAGTTCGATTGCCTTTTTTCGGTATGACTTCGGTAACTAGGTGACGCTTACCTCCGTGTATGTTCCGTACACCTCTCGCAGAGCGGCACAAATCTCGCCCACCGTCGCGTAAGCTCGCACGGCTTCTATCAGATAAGGCATAGTGTTCGATTCTGCAATGTTACCGGCGCTTCCTCTTCCCGGCTCTTTCGCCGCCGCCGCTTTTAGCGCATCAAGACGGCGGCGAACTTCGTTGTTTGATCTGCGGGATCGAAGAGCCTTTAGCTTGGTGGTTTGGTGGCGCTCAACTGTGTCGTCAATATAGAGGATATGGTGCGGGTCCTCCTGAACCGAAAAATCATTTACACCGACGATGATTTTTTCCTTTGCTTCGACGGCCCGCTGGTATTGATACGAAGCTTCGGCAATCTCTTTCTGCGGATATCCGCGCTCGATTGCTTTTACCATTCCGCCCATCGCGTCCAGTTTTTTGAAGTAACCGAATGTGCCTTCTTCCATTTGAAGCGTTAAATTTTCAAGAAAATAAGACCCGCCCAACGGATCGCTAGTCTGTGTCACACCGGATTCGTAAGCGATAATCTGCTGGGTGCGGAGCGCAATCCGCGCCGCATCCTCGGTCGGCAGAGCCAGGGCTTCGTCGTACGCATCCGTATGCAAAGACTGAGTTCCGCCGAGGACGGCCGCCATCGCCTGAACGGCCACCCGCGCTATGTTATTCAACGGTTGCTGCGCGGGTAGAGACACACCCGCGGTTTGCGTATGGAAGCGGAGAAGCGCGGAACGTTGGTTCTTTGCCGCGAACCGCTCCTTCACTACGCGGTACCAAATCTTTCGCGCGGCACGGTACTTCGCAATTTCTTCGAAGAAATCGTTATGCGCATTGAAAAAGAAACTCAATCGCGGACCAAATTCGTCCAGGTCCAAACCGCGCCGCTGTGCCCATTCGACGTATTCCACTCCGTCATACAAAGTGAACGCCAGCTCCTGAAGTGCCGTCGAACCCGCTTCTCGAATGTGGTATCCACTAATCGAGATCGTGTTAAACCGTGGAGTGAACATCGATCCAAACTCGAACGTGTCAATCACCAGACGCATTGACGGCGCGGGTGGATAAATGTATTCCTTCTGCGCGATATATTCTTTCAGGATGTCGTTCTGAATAGTTCCAGAAATCTTTTTCCAATCCGCCCCCTGATTTTCCGCAACGACCAGATACATCGCCCAGAGCACGGACGCCGGAGAATTGATAGTCATTGAAACAGTCGTCTTCTCCAAATCAATCCCAGTGAAAAGGATTTCCATGTCCTCGAGGGAATCAATCGCAACGCCACATTTCCCGACTTCGCCCTCGCTCGCACGATGATCGGAGTCATAACCCATCAGGGTGGGCAAATCGAAGGCGACAGAAAGCCCGCTTCCGCCACTCTTCAGTAAATACTTGTACCGCTGGTTGGTCTCCTCCGGCGATGCGAAGCCGGAAAATTGCCGCATCGTAAACATCTTTCCGCGATATCCTGTTGCGTGAATGCCGCGGGTGAATGGCGGCTGCCCCGGAAATCCAAGGTACTTCTCGTGGCTCCAATCCTCCGGAAGGTCGGCTGGAGTGTACAGGCGGCGTACAGGCACACCGGATACGGTCGTGAAACGGGCCTGCCCATGTTCATCGAGGTTCGTACCGGTGGGTGCTCCGATTGGCCGCTCCGGAGCTTTCTCCAACGTTGGCGCGAGAACATTTTCTGCCCAGCCTGTTTCGGCGGCGGAAGGATGACGCCCTTCAAAGACCTCAGAGACCGGGCTATCGGAAAGAGGAAAATTCGAGGAGAGATCTTTTTTGGCCATGACCCGACGCGCCTCTCTTTGATGATAGAAGGCCGAGTTAGCGAAGTCGAGCAGGAGACCCACATCTGAGGCCCGCCGCCACCCATTGACAGATTCTCGTCGGCAGCTCTAAATTATCGGCTTCTGGGGAGACCTGAACTATGACATGCAAAGGGTTGGTTCTATTCTTGCTGTGCAGCTCGTTTTTTGCCGTGGCGCAAAATCAAAATAATGACACGAAACTGAATGATGGCGGCGCGCATTTTGCCGGCACACCCGACCAGCAGAAGATCATCGAAATCGAACAGAAATTGGCCGCAACAACCGGCGTTGCTGGCCCTGAAGAGTCCGCAGCCTTCCAGAAATACCTTTACGATGGCGAAGTCTCGATTCTGGACCCGTTTGGCCGACGTTACCGCATGGATAAGAACGAGGTCGTTGCGGTGGCGGCAAAGGCGGACCCATCGGACCCTGATGCGAAATCGGTTTATATGGTCTCTGATTTCCAAGTTGACGTTTACGGGGATACCGCGCTGGCTGGCTATAAACAGATCACCACCGACGGCGGTCACAAGAATCAAGCTTTGAACGGGGAGTATTCGGTTAACTGCCTCGACACGTTCATCAAGCGTAGTGCTCGATGGTACGCTTTGGCATCCGCGTGCACTCCGACAGTACCGATTCCTCAAGCGCAGTGGGATGCAACGAAGAAATGAGGCAGGGAAGTCTTCCATAATCGATCAATGACGCACCTGCCCCTTCCACGATTTTCAGCCAGAGTCCGGTGTGAGTTCAACGCGGGCGGTTTACGCTTATTTCCCATGCTTTGGCGTATTTCCAGGAGACATATACGGAATGGTAAAGGTGCAGTAGCAAACCTTCGTGGCCATCCAGAAAGCCCATGCGGAATAAATAGTTGTAGGCAAACGTGAGCAGCGGTCGAAACACAATATTGGCCAGACTGAAGCCCTTATGGCCATTTTCCACGGCGAGTTGCGCGCCCATGGAAGAATAGCTATTCATGTGGTCAATATAGCTGCGCAATGTGGGGTAGGCGTCATGCAGCAACGCATGTGAGAATTTACCGGTGGGTCCCTCCACTTTCATCGTCGGATGCGCGCCATATTCTTCAAACTTCCCTGCCCCTCGGCGGACTAGCCGCAGCTTCGGATCGGGATAAAAGCCGCCATGCTTGATCCACCTTCCCAGAAAGAAGTTTTTGCGCGGGATCCAAAAACCGACATTCGTTGAATTGCCAGCCAACGTCTCTAATATCTCGTCTGCAAGCGTTGGTTCCACAGTCTCATCGGCGTCCAACTGAAGCACCCAATCCATGGAAGCCTTATCCATGGCGGAGTTTTTCTGCCCGGCGAAACCACTCCACGGCTCTACGAATATTCTCGCTCCGTGCTCCCGCGCGATCTCCAGCGTGCGATCTGTTGAACCCGAATCCACCACAATGATCTCCCCCAGCCCGTCACTTAGTAGAGGCCGAACGCTGCCGAGTGTACGAGGAAGATTCGATTCCTCGTTATGGGTGATGAGCACGACAGAAATCTGCACGGAAAGAGAATACCTTGATCGCCCGCAGATAGGAATTCTGCTCGCACCTCTCGTCTCAAAATCCGACCTCATTTGAAGGCCAACCTTCACCTCAAAGGCGACAGGAAATCCCCGATGCTACTTATCAGACTTTCTTGGGGAAATAAAACAGGGGTGCTGCCCTTGTAAGCATTTGGCGATAGGCCGATTCTGATATCGGACTTTTGAATTACACATATCGTTCAACTGCAAATAGTCTAACGAGCGGTGTGTCGTAGTGTGGTTGATCCGTGACCGAGTGAAGTTCGTGCGGATCTCGTCGCGGGCGATCTTGATTGGAAAGGAGCAATTCCGCAATGGGCACAGCGACGGTTCCATACGGTCGGGTTACACAGAAAGCGCCAGCAGTTAAAGAGGTGCATATCCTTTGGATCACGGCTGGACTCGGGTGCGACGGAGATTCGGTTTCGATTACCGCAGCCACGCAGCCCAGCGTCGAAGATGTTGTGTTGGGCGCGATCCCGGGCTTGCCCAAGGTTCACCTTCACAACCCGGTGCTGGCTTATGAAGTCGGAGATGACTTCATGAAGTTCTTCTATCAGGCCGAAGAAGGCAATCTCGAGCCATTCGTGCTGGTGGTCGAGGGCTCGATTCCAAATGAAAAGATTAAGAAGGAAGGATACTGGGCCGCTATGGGCACCGATCCGACCACAAATCAACCCATCAAGACGACGGAATGGATTGACCGGCTGGCCCCGAAGGCCTTGGCCATCATGGCCATCGGAACCTGCGCTACTTACGGCGGCATTCACGCCATGGAAGGAAATCCCACGGGTTGCATGGGTCTGGCTGACTACCTTGGCTGGGATTGGAAATCCAAAGCGGGGTTGCCGATCGTGAACGTGCCGGGGTGCCCGGTGCAACCTGACAACTTCATGGAGACCGTGCTGTACCTCCTTTATCAGGTAGCGGGGCTGGCTCCCATGATTCCTCTCGACGACCAACTGCGCCCCACATGGTTGTTCGGCAAGACGGTGCATGACGGTTGTGACCGGGCCGGCTACTACGAGCAGGGCGATTTCGCGGATGTGTATGGCTCTCCAAAGTGCATCGTGAAACTCGGGTGTTGGGGGCCGGTAGTGAACTGCAACGTTCCCAAGCGTGGCTGGATGGCAGGAATTGGCGGTTGCCCAAACGTAGGCGGCATCTGCATCGGCTGCACCATGCCGGGCTTCCCAGACAAATTTATGCCGTTCATGGATGAACCGCCGGGCGCTCACGTTTCGAGTGCAGCGATTGGTGTGTATGGGCGGGCAATTCGAGCCCTGCGTTCGATTACCAACCACACAGTCAACGCAGAGCCGAAATGGCGGCACCCCAGGGCGGAGTTAACGACGGGCTATCACCCAAGGTCTTACTAGATAGCGGTGTTGTTGGAATCTCGACTGAGAAAATATTAAGGAGCAATACTTATGAGCACCACGACTGCACCGATGAAGGATGTTCCCAGCAAGAAGAAGAATCTGGTCGAGATGAATTGGGATCCGATTACTCGCATTGTCGGGAGCTTGGGTATTTTTACAAAGATTGATTTCGACGCGAAGAAGGTGGCGGAATGTCACAGCACGTCTTCCATCTTTCGCGGATACAGCATCTTCATGAAGGGTAAAGACCCGCGCGATGCCCACTTCATCACCAGCCGCATCTGCGGCATCTGCGGCGACAATCACGCAACCTGCGCTACCTACGCCCAGAATATGGCTTTCGGAGTCCGGCCGCCGGATATCGCGGAATGGATTGTCAATCTCGGCGAGGCTGCCGAATACATGTTCGACCACAATATCTTCCAGGACAACCTGGTCGGTGTTGATTTCTGCGAGCAGATGGTCAAAGAAACGAATCCGAAGGTTTTGGCGAAAGCTGAAGCCACACCCGCACCCCACTCCAACGAGCACGGCTTCCGGACCATCGCGGATATTATGCGTGCTCTCAATCCCTTCAAGGGATCTTTTTATCTCGAAGCTTTGCAAATGAGCCGCATGACTCGGGAAATGTTCTGTCTGATGGAAGGACGCCACGTGCATCCTTCCACTCTGTATCCGGGCGGCGTTGGTACCGTTCCGACGGTTCAACTGTTTACCGACTACATCGTGCGCCTGATGAAGTACGTTGAGTTCATGAAGAAGGTCGTTCCGCTCCATGACGACTTGTTCGACTTTTTCTATGACGCTCTGCCGGGATACGAAGAGGTTGGACGTCGCCGGATTTTGCTCGGCTGCTGGGGATCATTCCAAAATCCCAAAGTCTGCGATTACAAATACGAACACATGACCGAATGGGGCCGCGCGATGTACGTGACTCCGGGCATCGTGATTGACGGCAAACTCGTCACCACCGATCTCGTGGACATCAACCTTAATATTCGGATACTGTTGGGCAGTTCATATTACGACGATTGGAAGAATTCCGAGACCTTCGTAAAGACTGATCCGCTGGGAAATCCGGTGGATAAGAATCACCCGTGGAATCAGACCACCATCCCTCACCCGCAGAAGCGTGACTTCGGCGGCAAATACACGTGGGTGATGTCGCCGCGTTGGCTCGATAAGCGGACGGGTGACCACCTCGCAATTGATACAGGCGGCGGCCCGATTGCCCGACTATGGGCCACTGCGCTTGCCGGGATCGTGGATATCGGTTACATCAAAGCCACCGGCAAGAGCGTGAAGATTTACCTGCCGAAAACCATGTCGAAGCCTGAAGTCGAGTTTGAGTGGAAAATACCGCAGTGGAGTAACGCGATCGAACGCGACCGTGCCCGCACTTATTTCCAAGCCTACGCGGCTGGGTGCGCACTTTATTTCGCGGAGAGAGCCCTGGAAGAACTTCACGCCGGCAGGACCAAAACCTGGTCGGATTTCAAAGTGCCGGAGGAGGCCATTGGATGCGGCTTCCACGAAGCAGTCCGAGGCGTGCTCTCACATCATGTGGTAATACGCAAAGGCAAGATCGCCAACTATCATCCGTATCCTCCGACGCCCTGGAATGCCAACCCGCGAGACATTTATGGCACCCCAGGACCGTATGAAGATGCGGTGCAAAATACTCCGATCTTCGAGGAGAACGGCCCGGAGAAATTCAAAGGGATTGATATCATGCGCACCGTGCGAAGCTTCGATCCGTGCCTGCCTTGCGGTGTACACATGTATCTGGGCAAGGGGAAGGTGTTAAAGACTCATCATTCCCCGATGTTTGGCGTTCAACCTTGAGAGTGGTGGGAAATTTAGAGGAGTGAGGGCCGGGTTTGAGCCTTCACTCCTTAATTGTCTATGAGATTTTGGCCGGAAAATATTATGCAAGACGACAAAGAGTTCCAGCAGAGGGTTCAACGGATCGGCGAATTGGTCGGCGAACTTGAGAACATTCCCGATGCCGAAGCTCGCGCCGGCGCGAAGGCCCTGATCCAATTAGTGCTTGACTTGCACGCCGCGGGTCTGGAACGGGTAATGGAGATCGTCGCGAACGGCGAGCAAGGCCAGCACACCATTGACAATTTAGGCGGAGATCGCCTGGTTAGCAGCCTTTTGGTTTTATACGGCCTTCATCCCCTTGACTTGGAGAGTCGGGTAGCACGGGCGGTGGAGAAAGTTTCGCCACAAGTGCGCAAGGGCGGTGGCGAATTGAATCTGCTGGGCGCCGAGGGTGGCATCGTTCGACTGCGGCTCGAGATTATCGGACACGCATGCGGTTCCACCGGAAAAACCCTCAAGACGATGGTTGAAGATGCATTGTACGAAGCAGCGCCGGACATGAACAGTTTAGTGATTGAGGGCCTGGAAGAGCAGGCAGGGTCGTCGGGCTTTGTGCCTTTGGGGAAACTCGGCGGCGTGATCGCAAGCGCTCCCCTCTGATCAGGTATTTGGCGCCCCAACCGGACAACGTCATGCAACGATCGAAGGCCATAGATGATGAATGAAACCCAAACCGGGTACGAGAGCGTCTTTGGCACGCTTCGCCAATTCGTCCGGCGAAAACGCGACGTGGAACGCTGCGAACTGTGCAGCGCTGAGGTTGTCGCCGATCACCCCCATCTGATTGAACCGGCGAGCCGCAAGTTGCTTTGCTCGTGCAATGCTTGCGCCATTCTCTTTGGCGGAATCGGGACGAAGTACAAACGGGTTCCGCGGCGCGTGCTAGCTTTGCAGGATTTCCATCTTTCCGACGGCCAGTGGGAAAGCCTGATGATTCCGATCAGCATGGCTTTCTTCTTCCGCAGCACACCGGATGCGAGAGTGGTTGCCTTTTATCCAAGCCCGGCGGGCGCCACGGAGTCATTGCTGCCGCTCGAAACATGGACGGACATCCAGGACGCAAATCCGGTGATCAGGGAAGTTGAACCCGATGTTGAAGCCCTGCTGGTAAACCGTATTGGACATGTTCGCGGATTTGGTGCGCCGGAGTATTATGTCCTCCCGATTGACGAATGTTACAAGCTGGTTGGCCTCATTCGCGCCAACTGGAAAGGTCTTTCCGGAGGAACCGAGGTCTGGCGCGAGATCGGCAACTTTTTCGACGGGCTGAAACAACGGGCCACAGTTGTGAAAGAACAAGTAAATGCCTGATCTAAGCTTCCAAATCGAGAAAGCGGAGCCGCAACGCTTCACCGTGGCCCCCACCCTGCTGTTCAAGCTTCGCATCGCTAACGCTGTGCCGGGCGAAATGGTCCACTCTGTCGCTCTGCGATGTCAAATTCAGCTTGAAGTAGCCAGGCGGCAATACAGCGAAGACGATCAAGATCAACTGCGTGACCTCTTTGGAGAAACAGAGAGATGGGGACAGACTCTGAAAACTATGCTGTGGACGCACGCCAGCGTGGTAGCACCGGCATTTCAAGGCACAGCGGTGGTTGATGTTCCCGTGCCGTGCACCTTCGATTTCAACGTGGCCGCAACGAAATATTTCCATGGCCTCGCGGATGGCGACGTGCCTTTGAATTTTCTTTTCAGCGGAACGGTTTTTTACGCCGATGCCGACGGAGTCATGCAAGTAGTCCCGATTCCATGGGACAAAGAAGCCCGCTTCCGCCTTCCGGTGAAGTCATGGCATGAAATGATGGATATTTACTATCCCAATAGTGCGTGGCTCTGTTTGCGACGCGATGTTTTCGAGCGTCTTTATCAGTACAAGGTTGAGCACGGCATTCCTACCTGGGAGCAGGCGTTGGAGAGGATGCTTCCTGCACCTGAAGAAGTAGCGAAGCATGAAGTAGTGAAGCAATGAATACGAAACTCATTGACGCCATCGCGAATGCCGTGCTCTACGAGGGCTACATGCTTTATCCCTATCGCGCTTCGTCGGTGAAGAATCGCCAGCGGTTCAACTTCGGCGTGCTTTATCCGAAATCTTACAGCGAAGCGCAACTCGGTTCGGATGCATGGAGTATGCAGACGGAGTGCCTTATTCAGGGCGACTCTTCCACATCGGTCGAGGTGAAAGTCCGTTTCCTGAAGCTGGTAGCCCGCTCGGTCGTGGACGGCGACGCATTAACGCCTTGGCAAGAGGCTATCGAATGTGAGGTAACAGTTCCTCGTCACAATCTAGAGGTTCTTACCGCCGCGCCCTTGGACTGGAAATTCGCTTTCCCGGCAGATGAAGAAACCGGGGCTAAACGTAACGCGAACGACCATCTGGTGGGAGAGATCGTCAGACACCAGGAATCGCTTGAAGGAACAGTTGAAATTAAGGCGACGCGCGTTGCTGACGGACTGTTTAAAATCCAGGTTCGTGTGAAGAATCTGACCCAGTTAGAGTCGGATGCGGACGGCCAGACCGCGCGCGATGCGGCGTTGATGCGCTCACTTGTTTCTGCCCACGTCTTGTTGGGCGCGTCAGACGGCCAGTTCGTTTCTCTGCTTGAGCCCCCCGACGATCTGAAAGAAGTTGCCGCAAGCTGCCAAAATCTCGGAGCATGGCCGGTTTTAGTTGGAGCCGAAGGCGAGCGAAACATGATGCTGGCGTCGCCGATCATTCTGTACGACTACCCTCAGATCGCGCCCGAAAGCCCAGGCGACTTATTCGACGGCACGGAGATTGATGAGATCCTCGCGTTGCGCATCATGACGATGACCGACGACGAGAAGCGCGAAATGCGCAACACCGACGAACGCGCCCGCAGGATCCTCGAAAGAACTGAAGCGCTGCCGATGGAGCATTTGATGAAGCTCCACGCCACTCTGCGCGAATTGCGTTCGGTGAAAGAGGAGATGTCATGAACGAATGGGAATGGCAGCTCCTCGAAGATAAGAAGCCGGTAGAAGACCTGCGCATCGGCGGGATTGAAGTGAAGCCGGGGAGTCGCGTGCTTTTGCGGCCCCGGGCGGGCGGCGACATTATGGACATCGCGCTCACCGGCAAAACTGCGGTTGTGGAAGCGATAGAACAGGATTACGAAGGTAAAGTTCACGTTTGCGTCGTCGTGGATGACGATCCCGGGCGCGATATCGGCCTGATGCGGCAACCGGGACACCGCTTCTTCTTCGACGCAGAAGAAGTCGAACCTCTCGGGGGCGAAGTTGACATCGTACTGAGTCAAGCGGGAATGCCGAGAATTCTCGTGGCAGGAATCGGAAATATTTTTCTTGGCGATGACGCTTTCGGAGTCGAGGTAGCGAGGCGACTCTCGGCTCGTGAGTTGCCGCCGAACGTGCGAGTGACTGACTTCGGCATCCGGGGATACGATCTCGCTTACGCTTTACTCGACGGATACGACACCACCATCCTAGTGGATGCTTGTCCGCGCGGCGAACCGGCTGGCACCCTATATGTCATCGAACCCGACCTGAACGAATCCAACGGTTCGGAAGAAGATCAAAATCCAGCCGACGCCCACACAATGAACCCCCTGAATGTGCTGCGTCTCGCAACTTCCATGGGTGGACCGCTGAAGCGGATCCTGCTGGTGGGCTGTGAACCGGACACCCTCGGCCCCGAGGAAGGCCAGATGGGGATGAGTGCGCCGATTGAGGCCGTCTTAGACGACGCAGTGAAGTTAGTCGAGTCGTTGATTTCCAAAATCATCAATGGGGATGACTCAGACCTAAAGTCTGCAAATGATATTCCAAATGATATTCAATGAGAGGAGATACCATGGCCGTGGATATTTCTGAATATAGGAATGAAGCAGGAAGTGATAAAGACACATTGTTCATGCTCAGCGGAGCAGCCCTAATCCTATTTGGGACGGGTCTAATACTTTCCAACCCAATGGTCCGACGCTATCTCGGAAAACTTGGAGTCGGAAATCTGGTTACCGCGGCCCTGCCTGATCTTGATAAGTATCTGAAGTTGCGGGCCATGTGAGGGCTTGGACAAAATGGGAGCAACGACGGAAACCGGCGTGCATTACATTATGGATACGAGAGCCAGTCAGTTCACGGTGCAAGTCCTTGCCGGGGGATTCCTTTCGTCCTTTGGACACAGCCCGACGATATCCATTAGAGACTTCGACGGCCAAGTCGAAGTGAATCCGGACCATCTCGAGCAGTCTTCCCTTAAAGTCACG
Organism: uncultured Acidobacteriaceae bacterium; assembly: GCA_963720075.1. Classification (GTDB taxonomy): domain Bacteria; phylum Acidobacteriota; class Terriglobia; order Terriglobales; family Acidobacteriaceae; genus PALSA-188. Next base: position 351,336 of record CAVREG010000006.1, read on the forward strand.
ATCCAGGCGTCGTCGCTGGCGGTTAAGGACGACCTATCCGACAAGGATCGCCGCGAAATCGAACGGGCCATGCAGGAGGATATTCTTGAGAGTTCGGGATATCCCGAAATCATTTATGAATGCTCGAATATTACCGCCGCCAAAGCGGCCGAAGGGCAGTACTCAGTTTCACTTAATGGCGATTTGACAATGCACGGCGTCACTCGCCCGCAGACCGTCGCCGCCCGGGTAATGTTACCCGAAGACACATTGCGAGCCTTCGGGGCCTTCTCGCTCAAGCAGACTGATTATGAGCTGAACCTGGCGTCCGTCGCCGGCGGCGCACTGAAAGTAAAGGACGAATTGAAATTCTCGTTTAACATTCTGGCTCGAAAGTCTTAGATCGAGAGAAAGAGTGAATGCATGGGCACCATTACTGGGAATCAGTCATCAGAGCAAGAGGAACCACCATGTGCTTAGCCATTCCCGGTCAGATTGTCGAGATTTTCTCCGACCAGCCGAATTCCGCACTCATTGATGTAGTGGGCGTGCGCCGCAAGGTTGATTTGGGCCTTTTGCAAGATGACCCGCCTAAAGCTGGAGACTGGGTTCTCATTCACGTGGGCTTTGCGATGAGCAAGATCAGCGAGGAAAATGCCATAGACCAAATGCGCACTCTCAGAATGTTGGGAGAAGCGGAAGCTGCGATGCAAGAGATCGAAGGTTATGGGCTGGAAGATGCCGAGAATACGAAAGGCTCGTAGAGCGCTCAGTAAATTCGGGAAGGGATTGTTGGCATTATGAAGTTTGTGGACGAATTTCGTGAGCCTGAGGTCATCACCAAGACCGCGCAGGAAATACGCCGGCTCGCCGATCCCGCTCGCCATTACCGCATTATGGAAGTGTGCGGTGGACATACTCACGCCATTTATCGTTTTGGGCTGAAAGATATTCTTCCCGACAACATAGAACTCATTCACGGCCCGGGCTGTCCAGTCTGCGTGCTTCCCATGGGGAGAATTGACGACGGGCTTTCCATCGCTCAGCAGCCCAACGTTATCTTCGCCGCCTTCGGCGACATGATGCGCGTTCCCGGCACTCAGGGAAGCCCGCTCGAACACAAGGCTCGCGGAATGGATGTGCGCATCGTCTATTCGCCCTCCGATGCGCTTAAGCTTGCGCAAAAGAATCCGGATAAGCACGTCATGTTTTTCGCCATTGGATTCGAGACGACAGCTCCTTCAACCGCTCTTACGCTTGTGCGGGCGAAGGCCCTCGGAGTTCACAACTTTTCCGTCTTCTGCAATCACGTAACGATCATTCCGGCGATTCGGGCAATATTGGATTCTCCCGACATGCGTATTGACGCCTTCATCGGCCCTGGTCACGTCTCGACCGTGATTGGTTGCCGTCCCTATGAGTGGATCGCTAAGAATGAGAATAAGCCGGTCGCCGTTTCCGGCTTCGAGCCGCTCGATATTTTGCAATCCATCGTTATGGTGCTTCGCCAACTGAAAAAGCAAGAGGCGAAGATCGAGAATCAATACAATCGCGTGGTGCCATGGGAAGGAAATTCCGCCGCGCTCAGAGCCATGGCCGACGTTTTCGAATTGCGTCCTTATTTTGAGTGGAGAGGACTCGGCTTCATTTCTCAGTCGGCTCTTCGCATCCGCGACAATTACGCAGAGTGGGATTCAGAGCGACGCTTCCATGTTCCCGGAGTACGGGTAACCGATCCCAAGGCGGCGCAATGTGGAGAAGTACTGAAAGGCGTTCTCAAGCCGCATCAGTGCAAGCTTTTTGGGAAGGAGTGCACGCCCGAACATCCAATTGGCGCACTCATGGTTTCATCCGAGGGGTCATGCGCAGCGTACTTCAATTACGAACACCGCAAAACGGCAATGGTGGAGAGAATCGCGTCGGTGGCTTGAACCTCGCGGTCAACAATTCGGCCGCGGCCGATTCGCCGAAAGTCCGTTTTCGCGAACCGCAGATCGAAATGGCTCACGGTGCCGGGGGCAAGGCCAGCCGCCGGCTTGTGGAAGGTCTCTTCGCGCCTCTCCTTTTTGCATCCTGTTCGGAACCGTTGGGAGACGCGGCCCACCTGGATTTCAACGGTACCAGTATTGCCATCACAACAGATAGCTTCGTAGTCAAACCGTTAAGTTTCCCGGGTGGGTCCATTGGAGAGCTGGCGGTAAACGGAACCGTGAACGACCTCGCCGTATCGGGAGCGAGGGCCGAAGCCATGGTCGTCACTTATGTGCTCGAAGCCGGGCTGCCTACGCCTGTGCTTGAGGCGGAAGTGCGCGCCATGGGAAACGCGGCGCGCAAAGCCGGTGTAGTGATTGCCGGTGGTGACACGAAGGTTGTCGAGCATGGCAAAGCCGACTTTATGTATATAACGACGACAGGAATTGGCCGTCCTCTGCATGGATTGAAGATTGACCCGCGATCGGTTCGCAGCGGCGACAAGATTCTTCTCTCAGGCCCGATTGGCGATCACGGAATCACCATTCTGTTGGCACGAGGCGAGCTTGACCTTGAAGCAGATCTTCATTCCGATACGCGGTCAGTGCTTCCATTAATCGAAGCTCTGGTGAACGCCGCAGGTCCGGGCATCCGCTGGATGCGGGATCCGACGCGCGGCGGGGCAGCCACTTCTCTTAACGAACTAGCTCGCGACTGTGGACTCGGGATCGTGCTCGCGGAAGAGATGATTCCGGTGCATGATGCGGTTCGCGGCGCTTGCGAATTGTTAGGACTCGACCCGCTGCACATTGCGAATGAAGGCCAGTTCCTCGCAGTGGTCGCGCCCGAATACGCCGATGCTGCACTGAACTCCTTAAGTCTCGCTTCCGGAGGCGAGGATGCCCAGATAATCGGAGAAGTGCGCGAACAGCCGTCTGGCGCAGTTCTGGTCACAACGCGCTACGGCGGCAGCAGGATTGTGGACATGCTGGTCGGCGATCCGCTACCACGAATTTGTTAGATTGTTTTTGGAAAGAGTCCCATGGCAACCGTAGGTACGCCGACATCACAGTTAACTTCCCTTGTGGAAGAGCGCCTGCGCGCGCGAAATCAGATCGTTGAGGAGTTTTTCTCTCGCGAGGCCGTCCGTCTCGCCGAAGCATGCCGCTCCATGTCCGAGCGTTTTCTCACGGGGGGTCGTCTGCTTGCCTTCGGCCGCGGCCCCTACGCCACCGACGCTCAGCATGTTTCCGTCGAATTTGTCCATCCAGTAATCGTCGGAAAGCGAGCGCTTCCAGCGCTGGATATTTCTATCGAATTCCGGGCATGGCTGGAAGCCATTCTTCATCCTGAAGATATCGTGATGGGATTTGGTCCTCCGGATGGAGACCCGGAGATTCGATCTGCCCTCGAGTTTGCACAAACAAAAAATGCGCTGACCTTTGCTCTTCCCGGCACAAAAGGGTCCTATGCAATCGAATCCTTCACTCGTGATCCCTTCATTCACCAAGAGATGATTGAGATCCTCTATCACACGCTGTGGGAAAGCGTTCACGTCTTTTTAGAACATCGAGAACTTGGCCACGACGTTGGAGCTTCGGGATTTCTCTACCCCTTCCTTGGCCAGGAAAAACAGCAGACCGGCGATTTGGTATCCGAAGTGGCAGCCTCGATCCTCATGAAAGTGCAAGATGATTCGAGGCTCCGCGCGCAAGTGGCACGGGAACAATCCGAGCAGATCAGCAACGCGGCAGTCGCGATTCACGAGCGAATCTTGAAAGGCGGCAAGCTGATTATCTTTGGCAATGGCGGATCAGCGACGGACGCTAACGATTGGGCCATTGACTGCGTGCTTCCACCATCCGACTATCGACCTATTTCCGCGATCTCGCTCTCTCTCGAACCCGCGAATATCAGTGCGATCGCCAACGATGTTGGCACCGAAGTCATTTTCCTCCGCCAGCTCATTGCTCATGGCCGGCCCGAGGACATTGCCATCGGAATTTCCACGAGCGGCGGCTCGCGCAACATCATCATGGCACTCGAAGAAGCGCGCAAACGGAACATGCTGACCGTTGCGTTGTTGGGCTATGACGGCGGCGAGATCAAGCGTAGAGGAATCGCCGACTTCCCGATCGTTGTCCAATGCGACTACATTCCGCGCATCCAGGAAGTACAAGCCTCGATTTACCACATCATTCGCGAGACATTGGAGGTGCTGAACCGTGGCCAAGCTTGAACTCTACGGCACAGCGCGATGCCCTCACACCCAGGAAATGCGGGAATGGCTGGAATGGAAGCGCTCCGATTTTGTTGAGTACGATGTCGAGGCCGATCATGAGGCACGCCGCCGAATGAGCGGCCTAGCCCCCGGACAACGAAGCGTTCCCGTGTTAGTCGAGCACGGCAAGGTGATACAAATCGGCTGGCAGGGGCAGAGCTGCATGGTGGACCCGGATTAATAATGGCCAGCGCTTGCTCGATTCGCGTTCGCGGCGTGGTGCAGGGCGTCGGGTTCCGCCCCTTCGTCTATCGCTTAGCCCGCGCGAACACCCTCGCAGGATGGGTCTTGAATGGCGAAGAGGGTGTTGAAATTTACGTTGAAGGCACTGAGTTGGGATTGAAGGCGTTTGCCCGCGATCTGAAAACACAGACTCCTCCCGCTGCCAGCATTGCGGAAATCGAAATCCGTTCAGCGCAGCCAGCCGGTCTAAATGAGTTCACGATCCGTGAGAGCGAGCGGCGCGAGCATCCGACGGTCCGCATTTCGCCGGACCTCCCCGTCTGCGACACTTGCTTGAAAGAGCTTTTTGATTCAGCCGATCCGCGCTACTGGTATCCCTACATTAATTGCACGAACTGTGGTCCTCGCTATACCGTCATCCTCAGTCTGCCTTATGACCGGCCCAACACCACAATGCAGCAATGGCCTCTGGACCGATACTGCAAAGCGGAATATCGCGATCCAGACAACCGCCGCTTCCATGCACAGCCGGTGGCGTGCCCCGGCTGCGGACCGGGCTATTCGCTACGGACGGGCGAACACGTCGTTCACGAGAGCGAAGAAAGTATTCGCAAATCCGCTCAGCTTCTAAAAGGCGGCAGCACCGTCGCGGTAAAAGGGCTCGGCGGATATCACCTCGCCTGCGACGCCCGTAATGCTGTATCTGTGGCGGCTTTGCGCGAGCGCAAGTTTCGCAAAGAAAAGGCATTCGCTGTCATGGCAAAAGACCCGGAGACGGCTCGCGGTCTAGTCAAGCTTTCATCGGACGCCGAGGCGCTGCTCAGGTCTATCGCGCGTCCGATCGTCCTTGCACCGGCCAGGGTAATACTCGAAAATGTTGCGCCAGAAAATAACGAACTTGGCGTGATGTTGCCATACACGCCCTTGCACCATTTGCTCTTCGCCGCGGACGCGCCGTCCGTTCTGGTGATGACCAGCGCGAATCGGTCGAGCGAACCCATCGCCTACGAAGACGATGCTGCGATCAAGAGCCTTTCTGGAATCGCTGACGCATTCCTGATCGGAGAGCGTCAAATTGCGCGTCGGGTTGATGACTCCGTGGCTCGTGCAGGAGTTTTCGGCCCAACTATTCTCCGGCGGGCTCGCGGTTATGCGCCGGGTGCCGTGGCTACGATTCCAAGCACGCGTCCGATATTGGCTGTAGGCGCGGATTTAAAAAACACAATAACCCTCGTGGTGGATGGTCAGGCATTCGTCAGCCAGCACATCGGCGACTTGGCAGACTATCAGTCGCTCCGGGCATTTCGGGAAACTATTCAGGATCTGGTCTCGATGTACGAGGTACGCCAGGAAGAACTGCTGGTGGTGCACGATTCCCATCCGGAGTACTCCTCCACCGCTCATGCCTTTTCGCTCGACGCTCAACAGCGCGTGGCTGTCCAGCATCACCGCGCACACGTAGCGTCCGTCGTGGCTGAACGCAGCGAGTGGAACAAGCGAGTCGTGGGTGTCAGCTTCGACGGCACGGGCTATGGCGACGATGGAAGTATCTGGGGCGGCGAGATTTTCGTTGGAAGCGTCACGGAGGGCTTTGAGCGCGTCGCTCATCTGCGGGCCGCATCGCTGCCCGGCGGTGACGCTGCTGCGCAATATCCGGTTCAGGCCGCCGCTGGTTTTTTGGCGCAAATGGACGACTTGCCCGATCTGGCTGCCGCGCCCTTCGGATTTCCAGCCCGCTACCAGAAGGCGGTAAATCTTGTTAACAATAATCTGAGAACTTTTTCTACTACTTCTGTCGGACGCCTCTTTGACGCAGCGGCCGCGCTTCTCGGTTTCACGCGGGAAATCACATTCGAAGGGCAGGCAGCAATGTGGCTCGAACAACTAGCCCGCAGCGTACCTGCGGCGGAGCCATACCCGTTCCCGTGCATTGGCGACGAACTCGATTTCCGGCCGTTGCTGCAATCTATAATTCTTGATCGCCTTCGCGCCCGACCCGTCGGAGAAATTGCAGGTGCCTTCCAGCGTGGCATAGCGCGAGGCACGTGGGAAGCTGTGCTCTCGATATGCAGGTCTCATAATCTTGACACCGTCGTTCTCGCGGGAGGAGTCTTCCAGAACGAGTTGTTGCTGGAAGATATCAAACTGGGGATCTGCGCGCCGCTGGACAGCCGGGGGCGGCTGTCCCTACGCGATTATTCTGCAGCAGACAGTTTACAAATTTGGACGAATCACGTGGTTCCAACCAACGACGGTGGGATCAGCCTCGGTCAGGCTGCTATGGCCGCGTTTGCTGTGGACTAGAAGAATCTATGCACGAACTTTCCATTGCAATGAGCATCGTAGAACTCGCGCAGGAAGAAGCGCAGCGGCGCGGAGACGCTCAAGTCACTGCCGTACACCTCAAGTTGGGGGCTCTATCCGGGGTCGTGAAGGATGCGCTTTTGTTTTCTTTTGAAATGGCTTGTGAGAACACCCCGTTAAAAGGTTCACGCCTGATTATCGAAGAGGTTCCGGTAATCGTCTTTTGTCCTGGCTGTCAAGCCCAGCGTCCCATAAGTTCTATTCAATTATTCTGTTGTGCCGAGTGCGGTACCCCTACATCTGAAATTGTGCAAGGCAAGGAAATCGAAGTGGTTGCATTGGAGATAGAAGAATGGGCTCACAACCCCGCTTAATCGAAGTCAGGAAGAACGTTCTCAAACAGAATGATCTGCTGGCTCGAGCGCTTCGCGAGCAATTCCGTGCCGCAGGAGTATTTGTCGTGAGCCTCGTATCCAGTCCCGGCTCGGGCAAGACCGCCTTTTTGGAAAAGACCCTGACGCAGCTTCGTCAAAATTATCGCGTTGCTGCTCTAGTCGGAGATCTCGCCACCGAAAATGACGCGGCGCGACTGGCGCGCAGCGGAGCTCTAGTCAAGCAAATCACTACCGGCACTCTATGTCATCTTGAGGCGGCCATGGTCAAGAATGCTTTGGAGGGATGGAATCTCAACGATCTCAATTTCCTTTTCATTGAGAATGTTGGGAACCTGGTCTGCCCTTCCTCATACGATCTTGGCGAAAATCTCCGGCTGGTGCTTATTTCGGTGACTGAGGGTGAGGACAAGCCGTTAAAATATCCCACAATTTTTAACAGTGCCGACGTGGCAATCGTCACAAAGATGGATTTGGCCCAGGCCGTCGAATTCGACTGGCAATCCGCATACGGCAACATTCAGGCTGTTCGCCCAGGCATGCAGGTCTTGAGGCTGTCCGCCAAGACGGGAGACGGGATGGATGAATATTTAGGTTTCTTGACACGCCGCTTGGATGAGACGCGCGTTCCGGCGGCGATTTAGCCAATATTTCGTCAACGTCATTAAAGATCAACCCTACATTTCAATCAGGAATCTAAGCGCCATGGTCAAACCGCGGCACCAGAAACCGCCGGAAGAACAGGAAGACACCGCCGAATCCAAGCGGCTCACCGCTCCGCAAATCTTTCGCGCCGTCGAGGAGAATGGACGCGAGGAGATTAAACGATCCTCGCAAACGCTGGCTTTCTCGGCCGTCGCTGGAGGAATCACCATGGGCCTCACCGGTCTGGCTGTCGCGTCGGTCCGCGCTCTGGTGGGCGAGGGGGGTTGGCAACAGCTTGCCTCTTACCTGGTTTATCCCGTCGGCTTCATCGCAGTAATCATCGGACGCGCGCAGCTTTTTACCGAAAACACTTTGTATCCCGTAGTCTTAATTCTCGATGAACACCGCTATCTCGTCCAAACTTTACGCCTTTGGGGCGTAGTTTTTTTCTGCAACCTTTTGGGGGCGCTTCTGTTTGCGTTGCTTGTGGTGAAATCAAGCGCTTTAGCTCCCGACATTCTTTCCCAACTGATCCGTCTCGGCACTGAAGGTGTCAATGGCTCCGCGGGTCACTTTTTCTGGAGCGCGGTGGTTGGAGGATGGGTAATCGCACTGGTTGCATGGGTGGTCACTGCAAGCCACTGGACGATCGGTCAACTCGCAATGGTATGGCTGCTAACGTTTGTGGTTGGCATTGGAAAATTCGCCCACTGCATCGCGAGCAGCGGCGAGATAATTTCGGCCGTCCTCGCGGGAGCGATTCCTGCGGCAACATACTTCCATTGGCTCTTGCCAGTGGTTCTTGGGAACATCGTTGGCGGCGTGATCATCGTGAGTGTGCTGAACTATGGCCAAGTAAGAGAAGTATAAATGCTAAAGGTATCCGCACGTTTGCGTAAAATTTCTCGCGCAGGTAACTGCGTTCGTCGGACTACAATTGATCAGAATTCTTCTTTTTGGTTAAACGAGCATTCGGCACCAGAGGTGTCCCATGCGATTACGATCCCGGAAGAAAAAGCTTGTCAAAATTCTTTCGCCAAAGGATCCAGAGGCGCGTGACGAGGGTCCGCGCCTGATTCCATTAGATGATAGTCATACCCAGAGCTCCACATCCTCCCGTATGGACTACTATTTGTCGCTTGCCGACAAAATGCTCGGCATAAAAGAAGAGAAATGAGAGGTCCCTTTTTCGACAAATGTCCAGCTTATGGACCGAGGTATTACGCTCTATGCGATAGCGGCGGCAAGGCTTAAATTGCGAATCTAGATTTTTTCCGTAAATCTTCAAAAGCTGCATAGCCGACGAATGCGGAAACTATGGCAATGAGGAAATTGGCGAGACTAAAAATATCTTGAACAGCGAAGGCTACGGTCTTTCCGTGTCCGTTTGCGTGAGTAAATTCTCCCATCAAAAGGTTGGAGTAAAACAGGAAGATGATGAAGCCGACTTTGATTATTGCCCTCCAAAAGGGTGCCAACCTAGGAGGATATTTTTGCTCCTTCGTCGTCGAAACTATATAGCAACCGTGGTTATCCTCATGCAGCTATAATCCCGTTTGCTTCTTCACCCAAGGAGAACACTATGGACCTATCGGGCCGGGTTGCGCTTGTCACCGGCGCATCCCAAGGCATTGGTCGCAGCTGCGCGCTGAGGTTGGCGAAGGATGGAGCAGCTCTGGCGGTGGCCGCCCGCAGCCAGGACAAATTAAATGACTTGGTGAAGGAGATAAATGCGGCCGGAGGAAAGTCCTCGGCATTTGCAATGGACGTGGTTGACGAAGGCCAAATCAAACTTGCCATTAAAGCCGCGCTAGCCGAGTTCGGGAAAATAGATATTCTGGTAAATAACGCCGGCATTAACCGCGATCAACTCGTAATGCGGATGAAGCGCAGCGATTGGGACTCCGTTTTAAACACCAATCTGACTTCGGCATATCTGTGCATTCAGCAGGTAATTGGGTCCATGTTAAAGCAGCGCTGGGGAAGAATCATTAACGTCACTTCCATCTTCGGACAGATGGGACAAGCCGGGCAGGCGAATTATGCTGCATCGAAAGCAGGATTAATTGGCCTAACCATGGCGATTGCTCGCGAAGTCGGATCTCGAAATATAACCTGCAATGCGGTCGCTCCCGGATTTATCGAAACTGCCATGACCGCCGGACTTGCTGACGACCTGAAGAAGGAGGCGCTAAAGATCATTCCGCTCGGCCGCATCGGCACCCCCGAAGATGTAGCGGCTGCAGTCGCATTTCTCGCCTCCGAGGAATCTTCGTACATTACCGGGCACGTCCTAAACGTGAACGGTGGAATGTTAATGGGATAGATGGCTTTTGGCTCTTAGCCTTTGGCTTGAATCCCAAACTCCCGGGATTTCCGCTGTTGGCCGAAACAGAAAAACAATGCACCAAGAGCTAAGAGCCAATAGCTAAAAACGGCTCCTACTGTCTCAGCGCCAACTGTTCGCAAATACGCGCGATTACGTCGGTTTGCTCCGGGGTTCTCGTTAGAAATTCGAAACCATGCCGCAGACCATCCCGATACCGCACAACGGCTCTGATTTTCAGCAGGGCCGTGATGCCTGGGAAAGCGAGTTCCAAAGCAACCACTTCGCCTGAGTCCAATTCGCCGGAGAGGGTTCCGCCAATTCCATCCTGGCCGAACTCATTCGATCGTCCCCACAAGGAGAACCGCTTCCCGGACCGGAAGACGTTGACGGTGATGCGGATATCCACAGGATAACGAGTGAATCGCCGCATGCTCTTTGAGCCATGCTCTTGCTTAGGGGAAAATTTGGTCATTGAGTTTCAAACATTCTTATCTGTTCGGCGTACAGGAACCAGCCAAGCAAGGTAGAGACTATGTAGATTGAACCGATTGATATGCTATTTAATCAAACTCCCGTCCTCACTGTATAAACCGCGGTACTCAACTGTAGAATTCTAGAGTCTCATAATGATCCGTGAACTAATTACTTACTTCGCAAACAGAGAATGCACAGAGTCCTTCTAACCTCCACGCAAGCCTAGGGTTCCCGAATGGCATATCAAATGCTTTGATCGAGATGCTACGGAGTTCTGTGACAGGAGGTTAACATGCCGAAGGACTGGAAAGAACTGTCTGAAGCTGTCAGCCGTGAACAAGATCCCCAGAAACTGCTCGAGTTGGTCGAAGAACTGGATAAGGCTCTGGAGCAGCGGGAGAATGCGTTGAAAGAAAAACGCAGTCCGGAGCAAAATAAGCCTGACAGGGAATCGAATTTTCGACCGATGGTTCCTGTGATAGCGGCGCCTTCCGCGTGAGTTTCAAGTGCGGAGCAGTTCATGAATACTCTCAATGTCAACTGCACCATCGTGCAATACGAGCGGATTTAGTGGACAATGAGGTTGGGTCGCAACACAGTTGGACCTGGATCTCTGATATTTCCGGCCACGTTGTTCCTTGAATCGTTCTCGCTCAGCAAATCATCTCTCCATTGGAGGACAAATTATGGCGCACGAATTACCCCCGCTTCCCTATGACTACTCTGCACTAGAACCTACCATTGATGCGCAAACCATGAAGCTGCATCACGACATGCACCACGGAGCGTACGTAAAAAATTTAAATGCGGCTCTCGAGAAACATCCGCAGCTCTCATCCAAAAGCGCGGAAGATTTGATTCGCGATCTGAACGCTATTCCGGAAGACATCCGCGGCGCTGTTCGCAACAATGGCGGGGGACACGTGAATCACACAATGTTTTGGAAGATTATGAAACCTAAAGGTGGGGGCGATCCAAACGGCCCGATTGCCGAGGTTATCACCAAATCGTTTGGCAACTTCAAAGACTTTCAAACCAAATTTAATGATGCCGGAGCGAAGCAATTCGGCAGCGGATGGGTTTGGCTGGCAGGAAAATCGAACGGTGACGTTCAGATCATAAGCACCCCGAACCAGGACAATCCCATTTCCCAAGGCCTGTTTCCAATTTTTGGCAACGACGTTTGGGAGCACTCCTACTATCTGAAATATAACAACCGGCGCCCCGAATACTTGGCCGCATGGTGGAATGTAGTGAACTGGGACGAAGTGAACAAGCGTCTGGAGACTTTCAAATCTGCGAAGCACGAACCAGCACTAGCCGCCCGGTAAATGAAACACGTAGGGGCAGGTGTCCTCACCTGCCCTTCTTCATGCAAACTCTTCCCAAGCAGCCGCTTCTCGTCCTTCCGCATCTTCTAACTTCTGATGTCCGCTAGCCCAGATGTACTCATCCTCGGCGCAGGGGTCTCAGGATTATCTGCGGCGATTGAGCTCGCGCGGGCCGGATTGTCAATCACCATTCTGGAAGCGCGCAACCGAATCGGCGGGCGTATTCTAACTGTGCGCGATCCTGCCACCCAAAGTCCTATCGAGCTTGGCGCTGAATTCGTCCATGGCCTTCCGCCTGAAATTTGGATGCCCCTTCAAGAAAACAATCTGGATGTAACTGAAGTTAGCGGCGACAACTGGTGCTCCCGAGACGGAAACCTCTGTTCGTGCGATTTTTTTGGTGATGTAGATAAAATCCTGCGCAAGATGAAAGAGAATTCGCGGGACCAATCATTTCTCAAATTTCTAGAACAGCAATTCCCCAATGCCAAACATGACCAGAAGTTAAGAGCAACCAAAGCCTGGGCCCTGGGCTATGTAACCGGATTCAATGCGGCTGATCCTGGCAAAGTCAGCGTAAATTGGCTGACTGAAGAAATGGATGCTGAAGAACAGATCGAAGGTGACCGCGCGTTTCGCATCAATAGTGGGTACGAAGCGCTAATCGAGATACTGGTGCGACGGTTGCACGATCTGAATGTCACGATCAATCTCAGTAGCATCGCTGAGGGCATTCGATGGAGTCGCGGTAAGGTTGAAATCAAGGGTCACACGCATAGGAAGCAGTTCAGATACGCAGCCCCACGAGTTTTGATCACGGTGCCACTCGGAGTGCTGCTCGCTAATCCACGAGAAAAAGGCGCGCTTCATTTCAGCCCTCAGTTGCCATCTTCCAAACAGAAAGCGCTGAGTAAACTTGCCATGGGTCACGTTCTGCGAATCACTTTGCAGTTCAAAGAGCGGTTCTGGGAAAAGGTTTATCCGCATGGTAACGAGAATTCCAATGCACCTTCGAAGAAGACCCTTTCCGATCTGAGTTTTCTGTTTTCCGATGACGAATGGTTCCCGACGTGGTGGACAAAAATGCCGGCAACATTTCCCATCATCACTGGATGGGCTCCATTCAACTGCGCGGACAGGCTTTCCGGTCATCACGCAAAATTTGTGGTGGATAAAGCGCTGACTACCCTAAGCCGGATAATGAGTCTCCCGAAGAAAGATTTGGGGGCTCTGCTGGAGAAAGGTCATTTCCACGATTGGCAAGGTGACCCATTTTCACGTGGAGCTTACAGCTACGTGAAGGTCGGAGGAAAGAATGCCCCAGGGATCCTCGGCAACGCCGTAGAAAAGACATTATTCTTCGCTGGCGAAGCAACGGACACTACCGGCCATACGGGCACTGTGCACGGCGCAATAGCGAGCGGAAAAAGATCCGCAAAAGAAATACTAAGGACCGTGCGGCGATAACCGCTCTGGTTGTCCAAGAAAATTCCGCATTGAGCCGACGATCTCTTCCCTACACCAGACAGCGCATTACGACCGCCGGAAGGCGCTCCGATCTAATCACGCGGAGAGTTGCGGAGACGCGCTGTCAACGGCTGTCCTTTCGTATACTGACGGCAATGTCCAACAGCTCTTCTCAAAAAATCAATTTCCCTCCAAACCACCATTGCCGCTGACCTCCGCTGCCGCCTAACCCGGCGTTGGTAGTCACGAGGGTAGAGGTAATTTTTCCGAAGTTGCTGCTGTTAATGTCAGAGGTTGGATTGTTGAAGTGCGGCGTGTTAGTCACGCCAAAAGCATCTGTCTCGAGCTGAAAGGTAAATCGTTCGGTGATTTTGAAATTGCGAAAGAGACTCGCGTCGAGATCAAAATATCCCGGTCCTCGCATGATATTCCGCCCCGAATCTCCAAGCACCCCTGGGGTGGTTACCCTGGCAAAGGCCGATGTATTGAAGTAGCTACAGGAACCGCTCCCCAACGGGCAATTGCTCGGATTCTGCTGCGGCTGGCCATTTATCACACTGATAGGCCCGACAATATTAACTGTTTGAGTGTTACCCGGAGCATTCAAAGCGGACGCTCCAGCCCCGCTGTCAGTAATCGTAAATGGGGTTCCGCTCATCGCGGTCAAAATGCCGTTTAGCTGCCAACCGCCGGCGATTTTGCTCGCAATACCACTTTGTGCCCAGCGCTGCCCGTGACCGAATGGAAGATCGTACACAGCATAGGCTTCGAAGTTGTGAGTGCGATCGAAGCCAGCGACGGCTTTATTTTTGCTGAGATATGCTGGATATGGAAAGAGGAGGAAGTTGATTTCCTCATTATCCTCGTAGTCAATTGCCTTGGAGTATGTGTACACCACTCCTATCTGTGAATTACCACCAAGATGTCGCGTCAGCTTCGTCTGTAGCGAGTCATAGTAATTGTTCCCGAAGGGCGTCAATTGATTGATGTCCGACCAGACCTGGCCGAATTGAGCATTCAATAGGCGCCCGGTCTGTCCGCCGCCTGCCGGTGCTGGATTCACGTTCATATTTGTCAGTGGCCTTATTCCCCTCGACCCGACGTAACCCACATCGGCCACAAAACCAGCGAACTCTTGTTCGAGTGTAAGGTTGAAGGAGTTGATGTATCCACGCCGGAAATCTCGGGGGATTGTCGTCGTGCCGACACCTGCGGGAAGCGGAAAGACTCCGGGACTGGTTCCACCATTTACTGGAATTAGCGTTATGCCGATTGGCAGGTAGCTGTACGATCCGGTCGCATTCGTTCCCGTTAGACTCGCTGCGGGGGCAAAAGCTGAGTTCAACGCTTGAGGATAAGTATTACCGACGAAATCCGATATCGTGTCGGCAGGATAAGCGTTTCTCAGGAAGCGCCAATTGTTGGAGTCCGCAGTCATGCCATAACCTCCACGGATCACTGTCTTCGGCGTCGCGCGATAAGCAAATCCGAGACGAGGCAAAAACTGTCCGTGGCCGACATCCACGCCATCGTCAACGGGGAAGCCGCTGCTCCCGCCGCCGACGATCACGTCCATATTTGAAGTATCGAGAACACGCGCACCGCCGATGTCACTGTACGCCATGGGGTAGTACTCCCATCGCACACCATAGTTCACGGTGAGGTTTGGCGTTACCTGCCACTGATCGCGTACGTACCACGCCCATTGCGACCAGCGAAGAGCGATGGGGTCAATGTTCTGAACCGCCTTTCCGACTTCGTCGGGCAAGCCTAGCAAGAAGTCAGCGAATGAGTTGTATTGAAGGCCTTGGGTCGGAGAATCCGGATTCGAACACTTGCCACCCGGACAAACAACCTGTTCCGTTGCTGCGCCGGTAAACCGAAAGCTACCACGTGCAGTCTGGAATGATCCACCTTGCGGCTGAAAGTGATTCAGTTGGACGTGGTCATACTCTATCCCGGCACGCAACTGATGACGCCCCTTGATCCATGTAAGGTTCGTGTTGCCAACGTACTGATTGTCTCGGAACACAAATGGATTGCCCGTGTTTGGATTCCCCAGATTTGAAAACGTAGCGAACTGGAAAGCCGGCTGCCCACCCTGCAGGGGGTCAGTTCCATTTGTGCCCGGAATATGCAACGTATTCAGGCCAAAGTTTGAACCAATATCAACATCCTCGGCATTGATTCGTTGCCGAGTAAACCCTCCGTTCATATCCAATAGCAGGTTGGGAGCGATTGTGTAGGTGGCGCCTAATCCGACGATCTGAATTCTGGAAAAGGCGTTGCCATTCTGCCCGCCAAGAGTGGCGTTTCCGCCCGCTGGACCCAGTACGGGCGGATCAAAAATGTCGCTTCTTGAAAGACTGTAACGTCCAAATAGTGATGTTTTCTGATTCAACATGTAATTGACCTTGGTATCCAGATCGTCGCGGTGGAAAAATCCGGACTTATTCACGAAATAGTTGTTAGTAGATCCGGGTTGATTTGGCGATGGGATGAGTTGATCCATTGCCAGTGCGGCAGGGTCAACCGCGTTGAGGCAAATTTCGTCAACAACACCGTTGCACGAGATCGGAGTTCGGCCGGCGCCATTGGCCGTACCTGTCCTCGGATCGTAGATATGGACAGGATTGCCGGCCTTATCTGTCAACAGTCCTCGGAAATCATAGAACCCCGCCGCCTGAGCATTTTGATAAAGCAGACCACCTGCAGGAACAGTTTGTGGATTGCCGCCATTGGGGGCTTGGGCTTGCCGGGTTGATTCCCAGTCACCGAAGAAAAATAGCTTGTTCTTCTTTATGGGGCCCCCGATAGCCCCGCCGAATTGATTGAATACATTCAGCGGTTTGCGAAAATTTGGGGGGTTAAAGTAATTCTGGTTCGACAGGAAATTGTCGGTATGGAATTCGTGCAAATCCCCATGAAAATCATTTGTTCCCGACTTAATTTGAACGTTCACGGCCGCTCCACCTGCCTGGCCTTCCTCGGCGTCGAAGGAATTCGTGACAACGTTTACGGTTTCAATCGCGTCTTCCGGCGGCACATAAGCAATATTCTGTGGCAGCCAGGGATAGGCATCGGTCACACCGTCAATACGCGTGTTGTTTCCCTGATTCGATTGGCCGTTCACGTTGGAAGTCATCGCCCGCTGAGGGTTTCCTCCAGCGGAGTTATTTTCGGCTGGCAGACTGGCTCCCGGCAGCAGCTTGTAAAGTGATTGAAAGCTCTTTCCCTCAGATGAAATTGTGGGAAGGGATTCGATCTCGCTCGCCTGAAAATCCGTGTGGACGTCAGACTTGTCGGTCTGGAGTTCTGGCGGAGCTGCGCTGACAGTTACGGTTTCCTGAACTTGCCCAAGCTCCAGTTTGGCATCCACGCGCCGAACCGTATTGGCGAGCACCAGGACATTCTCTGTCGCCTCCTGCTTAAAATTGGGGGATGAGACATTCACCCTGTATGTGCCCGGTTGCAGGTCGGTGAACAAATACACCCCGCTGGCGTTTGTGGCCGCTTCCGTAGTCACCCCGGTTTGAATGTTGAGCGCTGCTACCTTTGCACCACTCACAGCGGCTCCCGTCGGGTCGGTAACGTTGCCCGTCAGCGATCCATAAAGAACTTGTGCGCAGCACAAGTTCGCAAATGCGAGTAGCGATAGTGCCACTAACATAATCACAATTTGTTGTTGTCGCGAACTATATGAATTAGTTTGTGCCTTTGATCCAGATCCGAACATAAAGCCTCCCGTTACTTTGACTGATTAACTTCTAGTGCCGAGTCGCGATGTCCCACCTGCTGGCTCATCCGACCTGCCGGGCTGTTGCTTTGCTTCTCAACCCTGATGCCGCGGATTCTTCACCCTCCAGCCCATAGGCAGAAGGAGCGAAGTGTCGCTGTAACACGAGGGCCACGGTGCCACGCAAACGGGCCAGGCTCGGCTCCGCCAGAGCTGGACGCACTCGAGGAGCCTTCCCTATCAGCACCCCCGACGCGACTTCGGCTTCGATCACTGGTCCGAACCGCGACCACAGCCGACTGAATTCGGCGACCACAACGATCTCTGCAGGTGCGAGTCCCGCGACTATCATTCTCATCCCTCGTCCAATGGCATGCGCCATTTTGTCGAGAGCCGTTAGCGCCATCGCATCACCCGCTTCGGCCAGTGCCAGCAGATCTTGGAAAGTCATATCATTGGAGGCCGTGCTTTCCTCATGGTAATAGCGCAAGGCTGCCCTGTTGGAAGCGTACACTTCCCAGCATCCGCGTCCCCCGCAAGCGCATATGGGACCGTTTGCGTCGAGCGATACATGGCCGAACTCCCCCGCCATCCCATTTAAACCGCGTACTAACTGTCCATTCGCGAAGACCCCGGTACCCACGCCTTCGGCAATGGTGACCACCACCAGGTCGCGCACATCCTCGGTATGGCCGAACCAAACCTCGGCCAGCACGCAGGCATTAGCCGCGTTCTCCAGTTCCACTCGCATTCCTGTGGCATCTTCAATCGGTTTTTTAAGATCGAATTCGGACCACTTCAAATTGGGAGCAAAAACCACATGCTGGGTGGTCAGATCAAAACGGCCTGACAGGCTAAGACCGACTCCCTCAAACACACGGTCGGAATGGAGCTGCATCTGGTGGCGAAGCCTCGTCGCCAGGTTCTCGGCTGCGACTCGCGGATCGGACGGCGTCGGCATGGCCTCTTGCGACAGGAATCGTCCATTAACGTCGGCGACCGCAACGGTGCTCTGAATCGGTCTGACGTCTGCTACCAGGATGGCACGAGAATCATTCAGCCTCAGGTAGGTCGGACGCCTTCCGCGAGGCAAGCGCCCGGTCGGACCCTTTACCACCCACCGTTCGCGAATGAGCTGCTCGGTGATCAGCGAAACGGTGCTTCTCTGAAGGCCGGAAACACGCGCCAAGCTGGCCCGCGAAATGGGCTGTCTGCGCCGGATCAGGTTAAGCACCACGCCGCGATTGATATCTCTTGCGGTTTCGCTGGATGCTACCTGCGTGTTGGTAAAATCAATTCGACGCATTTAGACCCGCTCGAACGATGGCGTTCGCACAAAAAAAGCAATCAACTACGGCCCACCAAGTTTCACTTTGAGCTCTAGCTCATTAAATTTGTGCCTCGAACAATATGTTGACTCCGGCGACGTTGTCAAGCCAAAAATATGCGCGAGCAGAACAATGATTTATTTGAGACTCGACGACAAAAGTGAAAGCTTTCGGAGCCAGAATGATGGCGTACTAGGGCGGGGTCGCAGGTTCGGTACCGACCGGTGCGACAATCTCAAATGATGTGCGCACCACGTTTGTGGACCGAACCCACTGTGCAGAGCTGCTTACTTGTTGTCTTCCACTTGAAGGTCATCCGTCACAGAGAAAACATTAGGAACGGACTTGGCTTGCATTTCGGCCATCTGCTTGTCCATCTGACGCGCGACTACTCCGATTAGGGTGACGTGCCCGTTTTTTACGACTATATGAATCGGGGGGATGGCCCTCATTGCATACAGGCTAAGAGATGCGTTGCCATAGATAGCTCTAAAAGTTTCACGCCGTATGCTATTGTCCATCGGGGAAGGAGGCAATACTTCTATGTTGTTTGCCACCTTTGAAACGCCTTCTATGTTCTTTACTGCCCTCTCCGCGTCGGATTTAGTTACAGGGTCCACAACTTGTCCCTGAAGGGTTACGGTCCCGTCCGGGGACACCTGATAGGCGAGGTTATCGAATACTCCATAGTATGGAAGGAGCATCAGTTCGTGATGAACTTCCTTCGTAACTCGCTGGAATCCGCGCTGATCTAGACGAGCGGTTTCCGCCGTCTGCGCGAACATGATTTGACTTGTCGCGAGCGCGGCGAAGACCATCACAAAAATAAGTTTCTTCATTGTCTTTCTCTCTCTTTCTTTTTTCTGTTACGACAATAAGTAAAAGACCTGACCGGAGCGCCGAGCAATACGTGGATATCTGTAATCGGAAGAAAACATAACTTTAGCCGTCCCGCTCGTTGAAATCTCCTCGCAGTCCTAATTTTGTTGATGAAGCGGCGCGGACTGCTCGGTCACATTACCCCTCCTATGATGGACGCCAAAAAAGACCATTGAGATAACGATGACGACGAATCCAATCAACAGAACTATTGGCGCCCGGTGACTGCCGCGTATTATCATTTGTGCTGCACCTACGTGAGATTAAGCAACTTTCACTGCCTGGACTATGATGCAATCCAGCTCCAGAGGCGGTCCTCGGATCCAAGTTTTTCGGTGAAATAGAGGGATTCATGAATGAGGGGTACCAATACGCTGATATAGCGAAAATGATTGACCACTCGCTTCTGAGTCCGGCACTCACGATCGCCGAATTGGAGGCGGGCTGCGCACTGGCGGTGCGGTACGACGTTGCCAGCGTTTGCATCCTGCCATACTATCTGGCACGGTGCGTCGAACTTCTCGCTGGAAGCACGGTGCAGCCAAGCACCACAATCGGCTTTCCGCATGGAGGGCACCATACCTCTGTCAAGCTGGCTGAAGCGGAGCAGGCGATTGAAGATGGCGCGACGGAATTGGATATGGTTATCAATATCAGCCAGGCACGAAGTGGGAACTGGACATACGTCGCCAATGAGATTCAAGAGCTGACCAACCGCTGCCACGCAAGTGGAGCTAGGATAAAAGTAATTTTTGAAAACGCTTTTCACGACGAGGCCGCCAAAATTCGCCTCTGCGGAATATGCGGAGAAGCGCGGGTTGACTGGGTGAAAACTTCCACCGGCTACGCCGCGACCGGAGCAACCTTGGAAGACCTCAGGCTCATGCGAAAATATTCACCGCCTAGCGTCCAGATAAAAGCCGCGGGCGGGGTGAGAGATTTGGACATGCTCCTTGCTGTGAAGGAGATAGGGGTCACCCGGGTGGGGGCGACTCGAACCGCAACTATCCTGGACGAATGTCAGCAACGGCTTGGTGAAGCGCTTTATTCGTAGTTCCTCAGCGCCCATGCGCGGCTACTGACGAGGCTGAAGTAAAAAAGTTACCCCTACGCTGCTTTCTGGCCCGGAGCCTTCGCCTCAGGATGCCCTCGCAATGCGGCGGCATGTTCTATAGCGGCATTGATCTCGCCGCCGATTAAGAATGCGAGTCCGGTTACGTAAAACCACACGAGCAGCACAATGACTGCGCCGAGCGATCCGTATGTCCGCGTATAAGAGTTGAAAAAATGCAGGTAACCTCGAAAACCTGCCGAAGCGGCGAGCCATAGGAGAACGCCAAAAACTGAGCCGGGGGTTACCCAGTACCAATGCCGCTCTTTAAGATCCGGGCCGAAGTAGTAAACCAGAGAGAATGAAGCCACGACGAAAAACAATGCGGCGGGCCACTGCAAAATCTTCCATCCCGTGACGAAAAGGCCGCTCAGGTTCAAAGCAGCGCCGATTACATCCGCAAGGTGGTTTCCGATCAGAACCACAGCTAATGCCAGCATGAGACAAATGGACATCGCGATGGTCAGCACCACAGCGATAGCGCGCACTTTTAAAAACGATCGTGCTTCTCGCACGTGGTAGGCGGTGTTCAGGGTCGAGATCATGGAGCTCATTCCGCCTGCTGCAAACCACAATGCAACCACGATTCCGAACGTAAGCTTTCCACCACCCGCGTTACTGGCAAGCTCGTTGACGGTTTTATTGAACAGATTGTAGGCCATCGGCGGCAGCATATCGGCAAAGTAGAGGAGCAACCTGCTCCGCAACATGATGCCACGAGAGGCGAAAATACCAAACAATGCCAACAGGAAAAACATTAGCGGAAACACGGCCAGCAGGAAGTTATAGGCGAGCTCCGAGGCGCGGCCCAGAAGATCGTCGTCGCTGATCTCGTAAGCTACCTTTTTCGCGAGTTGCCAAGGCGTGAGCCCGCCGAGCTTCCAGATTGAGTAAATCTGTTGAGTAGTGCTTAGCGCGGAATCCGACATACGGAAAGCTTTGTACGAGCAAGGTTGAGATTCGGTCCTCGCTGAAGCCGTTGCTTACCGGTCTTTGACAAACAAGGAAATTCGCGGAAACTGACCTCTTGTAAGCGGGGTGATTGTTGACCGCAACTCGCTCCGCCCATAAAATCAAAACTGCGCAATGAACCCCGCTTCAGCCGCGCCTCGTTGCCCCCTCGTTCAATGGTAGGACAGCAGATTCTGGATCTGCCTATCGGGGTTCGAATCCCTGGGGGGCAACCAACTAGATTATTGGCTTAACGTCGAGCATAGTTTTCAGGCGAATATCCGCAGACGAACTACCCACCCTCACTTCCAGCCGATCAGGCTCAGTCACGAAGCTGCCTTGGTCTGCATCCCAATAAGCCACGTCGCTACTTTTCAGCGTGAAGCGAACCGTCTTGGTTTGTCTGGGACGAAGAGCGATTCGTTCAAATCCTTTTAGTTCTTCGAGCGGCCTTTCAACCTTCGAGCCGATGTGCTTCACGTACAACTGAACCACTTCGTCGCCTGCCATGCTTCCAGAATTGCGCACGTCAACCGAAATCACTACTTCTCCCGGATTATGTAGCTGCGACGAACTAGCCTTTAGATTCGAATAGTCAAACGTCGTATAACTCAACCCGTAGCCGAAGGGATATAGCGGCTCGCCTTTGAAATACATGTATGTCCGGCCGTCGCGCAGGTTGTAGTCCATCATTGGCGGAAGCTGGCCCAGCGACTGCGGCCATGTAACTACAAGCCTGCCGCCGGGATTGTAATCGCCAAAAAGAACGTCAGCCAGCGCGTTACCTTCTTCCTGACCGTCATGCGCCATGTGAACGATTGCGGGCACATTATCCTTACTCCATTGAATCGCGAACGGAAAACTGGAGATGAGCACGACAACCGTGCGGGGATTCACTGCATAAACCTGCTTCACCAGTTCTTCCTGTTCGAGCGTGATGGAGGTTCGATCAATGGCCTCTTTTCCATCGCTAGGCAGCGGGCACTTGGCCCATCCGGCATTGCATGTTGGATGATTTCCAACGACAACAATCGCGACATCGGCCGATCGCGCAAGATTCACCGCTGCGTCGTTGTCATTGTTTGAGGCGTAGTTGACGGCGACCGTGCTTCCTAATTTGTTCTTGATGCCGTCAAGAGGGCTGACCGCATAGGGCGGCGTCCCACTATACCAATCCAGCAAAACTTGATTCGCATAGGGCCCAATCACAGCGACGGATTTTAGTTTTCCTTTGTTCAGCGGCAGAAAGTGATCTGAATCCTTCAAAAGTACGATGGATTCTTGCGTGACTTTTCTCACCAGATCTTTGTGCTGCTGATTGTCCCACGGTTCCGTGTCGCCTTTGATGGTACTGTAGGGAACCATCTGCGGCGGATCAAGCAGCCCAAGATGGATCATGACCCGGTAAACGCCTCGCAGGTTCTCATCAATTTCGGATTCATTTACCAACTTTTCTTTGAGAGCTTCTTTAAGTCCATCCTGATAGCGGTCGAGAAACTGATTGATTCCCGCGTGGATAGCTCCGGCGGTGGCCTGTGCAATGTCTGGGAAATATTTGTGCTGCGTCACCATGTTGGTAAGAGCGCCGGCGTCGGTGCAGATAATTCCGTTGAATCCCCATTCATGCATGGTTATATCTCGCAGGATGGGCTGAGCGGCCATGGGAATGCCGTTCCAGGCGTTATACGCGGTCATGTAAGCGCGGGCTCCGCCGTCAACAATGCCCATGCGGAACGGGACAGAGTAATACTCGCGCAAGAGCCGTTCGTCAAAGTCGGAAGAAGATCCCCCACGCCCGTTTTCGTTGCTGTTGGCGAGAAAATGCTTCAACAGGGACGCAGTGAGCCAGTATTTTGGGTCGTCTCCTTGCAGTCCCTTAACAAATGCGGTGACCAATGTTCCTGTTAAATAAGGATCTTCTCCGTACGATTCTTCGCTGCGTCCCCAACGGGGATCGCGCGCCAAATCCGAATTAGGCGCCCGAATTACGATGCCGCCGCGAGGACGAAGTTCACCAAATCGCATGACGTTGAATTTTTCGCTCTGGAAGATGTATCGAGCCTCGTACCCTTCCACAGCGGCAGCTTGACGAAGAAGCGCCGGGTCCCAAGTCTCCCCTAGGCCGACCGATTGCGGAAATTGAGTGGTTGGGAAGGGTTTGAGTCCTCTTCCCGCCCATCCGCCCGGCCCGCCGAGAGCCAGGCCGTGAAGCCCTTCCACATGCCCCGATCCGTGAATGCCAAGCCTCGGCACATCGGGATTCGTGCTCAACGCTTTGATCTTTTCATCCAACGTCATCAGCGACAGGATGTTGTTGATGCGATCTTCCACCGGCAGATTAGGATTTTGGAACGGGTACGACTGTTGCTGAGCGCAAACTGGAATGGCGGTGAGGAATAGAGCCAGAAAAGAGTGGAGAACTCTGAAACGCGTTATTTTCATTGGGTACTTCTCCCGTTGGCCCTTCCGATGGCAGCAGATGAAGTCAACAATGTTCAGGATTGATTGTCAAGAGTGGAGAGCTCAGACGTTCTCCAACTTGAACCAAATCCGTCAGATCGGTTTGCGGTCTATGCCTTCTGCACTCGCCGTGCATGAGGCTTCTTCAGCATACGACCTGTCTGGCGCGTACCAAGCCTTCTCATAGGTATCGCCAGCTTTGCGTATCGTGTCACGATTGCCATCTTCCCAAGTGATACGTGCTTCTCCATCCACCACAATCCATATTCCGTGGGGAGCCCCAAGAGTCTTTGTTGCGACGCCATCACGATCGAGTCTGATATTGAAATATCCGCCTGAGCAATCGCCAACTTTCCATTCTCCCAGGAAGCGGCCTTGTCCTCCGGTCGAAGCGGCGGTCGGATTGCTTGGAAATTCAATGCGTGCGACGTCAGACATCAGGAAGCTCTTCCGGTGCCCATCTTTGAAGACCACCACTATCGAACCACGGTCCGGGAGAGAGGAAGCTGACTGAGCGACGCCGGGAGAAGTAGCGATCATGGAGACCGCAAGAACTGAAGCAACTGCTACCATGATTTTATGCATGGTTCTTCCTCCTTCGCTTATCGCCAATGAATACATAGACAGATACGGAACTCAATTATTTTAGTTCCAACGGATGGCCAAAGCCATTGCAGGTGCGCATTCTGCGGGGGCCAAGGATGGCTTTAAAAAAACACCGTGGACTTACAGTTTAAGATCGGAGAATGCAATTAACGCCTGATCTTACACAGCCGCGAACCCTCAAAATTTCCGGCCGCGGTGCCGCCCGGCTCAAGCAGGGACATGTCTGGGTTTACCGCTCTGACATTGTGTCAGCCGACGGAGTTCTTGCCGGAACTCCTGCGCGTGTTACCGACGAGCGCGGCAAGTTCCTGGGGACCGCCCTCTACAGCAGTGCCTCTCAAATCGCCATCCGAATGATTTCATTTGAGGCGGTCCTTGACCTCGGAAAACTGCTGCGGGAGCGAATACGCCAGGCAATTGCCTACCGCGAACGGGTCGTACGCGACACCGATGCCTACAGAGTCGTTTTTAGCGAAGGCGACTTTCTCCCGGGCCTTATCGTGGATCGTTACAACGACATCCTTTGCTTCCAGATGCTGACACAGGCTATGGACTCAGATTCGGCACGCGAACTGGTCATTTCAGAACTCATCAGCTCGATGAATCCAGCGGCGATTATTGAGCGGGTCGATTCACGCATTCTTGAGTTAGAACAACTTCCTGCACGATCCTCAGGACTGGTTCAGGGAGAAAAGACCAGCACGATAATCTCAATGAATGGCATTCGATTTCACTACGATGCCCTCGAAGGGCAGAAGACCGGCGCATTCCTCGACCAGCGCGAGAATTATGCCGCGGCCGCGCAATATGCCCGCGGAGAGGCACTCGATGTTTTTTGCTATCAGGGAGGCTTTGCTTTGCATATGGCCCCACACTGTTCAAGTGTGACCGGAATAGATAGTTCCCGCCCCGCGTTGGAGCAGGCCGACCGCAACGCCGTTCTGAATAGCCGAGAGATCGAATGGATCGAAGCCAACGCTTTCGATTTGTTGAGGGATTATTCAACCAGCGGAAGAAAATACGACACCATCGTTCTCGATCCGCCTGCCTTCGCCAAGAGCAAGCGAACCCTCGATACCGCTTTGCGCGGATATAAAGAACTGAATCTTCGCGCCCTCAAAATGCTGCGACCCGGCGGAATGCTCATTTCCTGCTCGTGTTCGCACCATGTTGGCCCCACGGAATTCCTGGAAGTTCTTACCCAGGCGTCCCAGGATGTCCACAGAACTATTCGTATCGTAGAAAACCGGGGACAAGCCAGGGATCATCCGATCTTGCCAACAGTGCCAGAAACGAGCTACCTCAAGTGCTTTGTATTACATGTAAGCGCTTGAAAAGTAAGCACAAGATGTAATTGACAATAACACACTAAGATTATATGCTTTGTATAGGCTAAATAATCAGGAGAATAGTTGGCCGTCCATATAATCTTATAACTAGATATCTGATAAGGAGACTGAAATGACAGTACTTACCCGTTGGGATCCCTTCCATGAATTCAACACACTTCAAGATCGCATGAACCGGTTGTTCCGCGGCTCGTATGGAACCGACCAGGAAGAGTCGCTGACCACTACCAGCTTTGCACCCCCCGTTGATGTTTATGAGGACGAGCACAGCATCAGCCTGAAGATTGAAGTTCCGGGAATTGACGAGAAAGACATTTGACGTCCGGATCGAAAACAACACGCTGACCGTGCACGGCGAACGCAAGTTCGAGAAGGAAGAAAAAGAGGAGAACTTCCGTCGCGTCGAACGTCAATACGGAAGCTTTACCCGCTCGTTCACTCTGCCAAACACAGTGGACCCGGAGCAGGTCAAAGCCAACTACGAAAAAGGCATCCTCAAGATCAGCCTTGCGAAGAAAGCCGAAGCCAAACCAAAACAAATCAAAGTAAACGTCGGCAGCGAAAAGACGCTCGAAGGCAAACAACCAAAGAGCGCCAGCCAAGCAGCCTAAATCGGCAAAACCTGCGTAGGGACAGCCGGCTCGGCTGTCCAGTCGAGCGAAGCTCGACGATTCTTCGAACGGGAGGTGGCGTATGTTGCCGCCTCCCGTTAAACTTTTGTCCGGTGCGGATACACAATTTAAAGCGTTTTGTCCTGAGTTAGAGGAACGATATGCCAATCCGTTTCGACAGATTAACTTTAAAAGCGCAAGAGGCGATTCAATCCGCGAGCAACCTCGCGTCCGAACATGGCAATCCCGAGGTTCTGCCCGTTCATCTTTTGACTGCCTTGCTCGAGGATCAGGAAGGAATCGTTCGCCCAATCCTGGAAAAGATCGGCATTGACCCGGCGGCGATCTCGCGTGAATTGCAAGCCGAAATCGAACGTCTGCCAAAGCTATCGGGCGGGGGTGCCGCTCAGCCAACGCTATCCACTCCGCTGAATCAGTTGTTGGAGCAGGCGTTCAAGGAATCCGGCAATTTTAAGGACGAGTACGTTTCCACCGAGCACTTGCTATTGGCGGCCACACAACTGAAACGCGATGCTGCGGGAATCCTCTTGCAGCGGAATGGCGCAACTCACGACGCTATCCTAAAAGCGCTGACCACCGTGCGTGGTTCGCAAAAAGTTACCGACCAGAATCCCGAAGCGAAATATCAGGCGCTGGAGCGCTATGCCCGGGACCTGACCGAGCAAGCCCGCCGCGGCAAACTCGATCCCGTAATCGGACGCGATGAAGAAATCCGTCGCGTTGTGCAAGTTCTCTCGCGACGTACGAAAAATAATCCAGTATTAATCGGCGAGCCAGGCGTCGGGAAGACGGCCATCGTTGAAGGTCTCGCCCAGCGCATCATTTCTGGAGATGTACCCGAAGCTCTGAAAAACAAGCGGGTTGTTGCGCTCGACTTGGGCGCGATGCTCGCGGGCGCAAAATATCGCGGCGAGTTTGAAGACCGCCTGAAGGCAGTTCTCAAAGACATCGAGGACTCATCAGGACAAATCATCCTGTTCATTGACGAACTTCACACATTGGTGGGCGCGGGAGCTGCGGAAGGCTCTATTGATGCGTCAAACATGTTGAAGCCAGCCCTGGCGCGGGGTGAACTGCGCGCCATCGGTGCCACCACTCTCAATGAATATCGCAAGTACATTGAAAAAGATGCCGCCCTTGAACGCCGTTTCCAGATTGTTTTCGTCGGCGAGCCGAATGTCGAAGACACAGTTGCAATTCTGCGTGGGTTGAAAGAACGTTACGAAGTTCACCATGGTGTCCGAATTAAAGACTCCGCCATCGTTGCGGCTGCGACGCTTTCCCATCGCTATATTTCCGATCGCTTTTTGCCTGACAAAGCTATTGACCTGATTGATGAAGCAGCGGCATCGCTCCGAATTCAAATTGATTCCATGCCTACCGAGATTGACCAATTGGAGCGCCGGGCAACTCAACTTGAAATCGAACGGCAGGCTTTGAAGAAGGAGAGCGATCGTAATTCCAAGGAACGGCTATCGGTGATTGACCGGGAACTGGCTGGAATTCGCGAGAATGCGAACGCGCTAAAAGCCAAGTGGAAGCAAGAAAAGGATGTGATTGCCCATTCCCGCGAGCTGAAAGAAAAGATCGAGAAGCTCAAGCTAGAAGAACAGACCGAAGAGCGGAGAGGAAACCTTCAGCGGGTTGCCGAAATCCGCTATGGCCTGTTGCGGCAGACCGAAGAAGAACTTCAACGGCTAAGCGCGCAAATGGATGTGCAAGGCCAGTCTCGAATGTTGAAAGAAGAAGTGGACGAAGAAGATGTTGCCCGCATTGTATCCAAGTGGACCGGCATTCCGGTGTCAAAGATGCTCGAAGGCGAAGTCAAGAAGCTGATCACGATGGAGAACCGGTTGCGCCAGCGTGTAATCGGGCAAGACGAGGCACTGGAGCGAGTCGCCAATGCCATCCGGCGCTCGCGCGCCGGCTTAAGCGACCCGAAGCGACCGATCGGATCGTTTATTTTTCTGGGTCCGACTGGTGTCGGGAAGACTGAACTGGCGCGCGCTCTGGCCGAATTTCTTTTTGACGACGAGCACTCGCTAGTGCGCATTGACATGTCCGAATACATGGAGAAACATGCCGTTTCGCGGCTGATCGGCGCGCCGCCCGGATACGTCGGATACGAAGAGGGCGGCCAACTCACCGAACAAGTGCGACGGCGTCCCGACGCGGTAATTCTCTTCGACGAAATCGAAAAGGCTCATCCCGACGTCTTCAACGTTCTGCTGCAAATCATGGATGATGGCCGCCTGACCGACGGCAAAGGCCGGACCGTAGATTTCCGCAACACTGTCATCATCATGACGTCCAATCTCGGTTCGACTTACCTTCAGGCCGAGAATTTACGAACCGAAGAAGACTTCGAGGCCGCCAGCAAGCAGGTCATGAATGTTCTTCATGCGCACTTCAAGCCAGAGTTCCTCAACCGCGTAGATGACATGATCATCTTCCGCCCTCTCACCAAAGATCAACTGGTAAAAATCATCGAGCTAAGACTAGAAGATGTGCGTCGTTTGCTAGCCGACCGCAAGATTTCGCTCGAACTTACCGATTCCGCCAAAGATCTATTGCTCGCCGAAGGCTTCGATCCAAACTTCGGCGCCAGACCGTTGAAGAGAGCGATCCAGAAAGTAATCCAGGACCCACTAGCGCTAAAGATTCTCGATGGCGAAGTGCTGCATGGAGATCACGTGATTGTGGATGCTGGCGGTGGGAAAGTGAAATTCGAGGTCAGCCAGAGAGTGGGAGCTCCTGTGTAGGGCATCCGCACGTTACAGGCCCGCAACCGGAAAAACCTCTAGCCGCGAACCGGCTTGTTCCGAAAAGCCTCCGTTACAGGAGTCTGATAGAGATACCAAACGATCACCACCCTTCCCACAACTCCCAATCCGCCCCAAAACAAGGCCGGACGAAAATCCACTGCGGCAGCAGAAACACTGGGAATCAACATCACCATTCCCAATAAAGCACCAATGATCGCCACCCGCCGCGCCCAATTGTTGAGTTTCAGAAGTCCGAATCCGATCACTGCACTCATTGCGCCCATCAGCAGGAACATATACGGCCCGGCGAGTTCCAATCCGTTTAGTAATGGAGATCCCATGGTCATGGAGATGGCTCCGGGCGCGGCAAGCATCAATCCGCAGAGAATAATGAGATAGGCGCCCACTAAGAAAAATACGACCGCGACCGCTGTAACCCCCGTAGGACGCTGCGTCGAGATTGAGGACTCTGGCAAACACCTATCTTATGGGAGAACATCGCGCCAGACTCCTACGGATTTAGGGATGGCGGGGAAGTGGGCATTTTCGCGTTTACGCTTTCATCAGCTTTTTCATGCAGTTCCCGCACTCTTGCAAACTCCCTTTCGGATGCAATCTTGTTTCCCATGGCCTGGTAGACACGTCCCAGCCGGAAGTGTGCGTCGGGTTGCGTAGGATCCAATTTTTCCGCATGCTGCAATGCGATTATCGCGTCGGGATAACGTTTCTGCTCCGCAAGAATAGCTCCCATATCAATGTAGGCGATACGAATGTCGCTTCTCGCCTCCTCAGCTTTCTTGAGGAGAGACAGCGCCTCGGCGAAATTATTCTCCTTCATTTCAATATCGCCCAAATAAGCCAGCGCCTGGGGATTATTCGGATTAATCGACAATTCGTCTTTAAAGTCGGCCTTGGCATCGCCATATTGATGGCTTTTCCAATGCAGGTAGCCGAGACCAAAATGTAAATCGGGCTGGCGGGGAGCAGACTTTATAGCAGCGTCAAACTCAAGGATAGCTTCGGGCGTTCTGCCCAGGCCGTCGAGGGCCTCGCCAGCGAGCACGTGCGCGGAAGGGGAATTTGGATTCTGTGTCAAGATTTTATGGAACGCGTCGAGAGCGCAGGAATATTTTTTAACTGCCAAGCAGCTCTGCGCCAGCACCTGCTGAAGTTCAATATTAGAGGGGTCGGATTTCGCGGCGGCATCGAGATACTTGGATGCCTCGGCAAATCGGCGAGCGCCGTAATAGCTAAGGCCGAGCAGAGTGCGAGCTTGCGCGCTCCTCGGATCGGATGCCAACGCGGTGCCTAGAGGCCCAATCGCAGCCTGGAAGCGTCCTTGTTTGAACTCCGCCAATCCCAGGTTGAGTTGAACCCCCGGCAACTTTGGATTGAGCGCAAGGGCCTTCTTGTACGCGGGAACAGCTTCCGCGTAGTTTCCTTCTTTGGACAGCACCAGTCCTAAGCTAGCGAATGCGCGGGCATCACGGGGATTTTGCCGAGTAACACTACGCCACGCTCTAGCCGCATCAGAGAGCTTTCCTTCCTGCTCCAAGGCGACCGCGTCCGAGGGGCTTGGCATTTGCGCCACAGCGCAGGCAAACAAAAGCATTACAGCCAGGCCCAGCCGCCAACTCCCAGCCACATTCTTATTCATAGCAATAGCAACTGCCGCGATTCTACCGTACGAAACGGGCTCAGATTGCTTGACCCGCGCCGTAAAGAGTTCTGGCTTCAAGAAAAAACCCGCTCGGCCCAGAGGACGAGCGGGTAGTGAGTAATCCGAATGCCTAGAAGACCAGCTTGGCACCCAGTTGGAATTCGCGAGCATCAGCGGCAGAAGTTATCTGGCCGAAATTCCCCGAGCCGAAATTGTTGCTGAATCCGCCATTCTGTCCGGATCCACCCAGTTGCGTGTGGTTCCAGGCGTTGAAGGCATCGACACGGAACTCAAACCGTGAGCCGCGTGATTCGCTAATCAGGAAGCTCTTAAACAGTGAGAGATTCCAGTTGTCGTTACCCGGACCACGTAGCGCGTCGAACGGCAGATTTCCCCAGGTTCCGGCAGCGGAAGGCTTAAATGCACCGGAACTGACCCACTGTATACCCGTTACCTGACCCGCGGGGTTGAGGACCGGAGTATGGCCGTAGGTAATAGGCCCAATCAGATCCGGCCGGTTGCCCACATCGCCGCCGGGGAAGACGCTGGCGACGTTATTACCATTTATCCCAAGGTTATAGGGGATACCCGATTGGATGGTAACAATGCCGGACAGTGACCATCCGCCTAGAGCCGATTTCATGAAGCGGTTGGAACTGTCCCGCAGGAACGGAACCTGGTAAACGAAGTTGACGAAGAGTACGTGCGTACGGTCAAATGGCGCCGGCCCGACGTCGTATCTCCACCCTACGTATGGATTAGTATCAGCGTCTAAGTCAAAACCATTGCCGCTGCTTCCCGTGGTGGCATCAACTGCTTTGGAGTAAGTGTAGCCGACCTGCAGTTGAAGGTCATGCGAGATTTGGCCACGCAGTTCCATTTGCAGCGAGTTGTAATGCGAGTTGGCGCCATTAAACGCCTGTTTGATGGAGGTGTAGCCCTGGTAGGGAACCACACCGTTGAAGGCTGGCTGTGCGCCGGTACAATTCGCCGAGGCCTGCAAGCAGGCCAGCGAACTTTGAGCTGGCAAATTGATCTCCTGCCAGTAGCTCTGATGCCTATCGAGGCTACCGACATAAGAAACCGACAAAACCGCATTGCCACCAAGTTGTTGCTGAACACCCGCGCTGTACTGCGAGGTTCGCGGCGTAGGATAGTTCTGATTGATGCCCACCACTCCGGTTGGCACGATGGGAACAGTTATCGTCGAGCCAGTCTGAGTGGTATGAGGATCGGAGAACAGTACGTTCGTGGCTCCAAGGCTGTAACCAAATGGAGGGTTGGTGGCACCGTTGTACATATCATTGCCCTGGATGCGTTCATACATCAGGCCGTAGCCTCCACGGATCACAGTCTTGCCAGTTCCGGTCAGGTCATAAGCAAAACCCAGACGCGGCCCGAAGTTCAACCATGAGTCCTTCGCCAGGCCCTTAGGAACGCCATTTTTGCCTGAAAAACCCATCCCGTTCAGGTAGAACTGATAGCCTTGCAGAGACGCGACCGGACTCGTTCCCAATCCCGGACTGCTGGATGAGATTTGAGTGTCGGAGGCATTTGTCCATGCAGGCGCATTAGCCGGATTGTAGAGGTTGGGGTAGAAGTTAGTCTGATTACCGTTGGCCTCGTAGGTATGCGGAATTCCATCCCACCGAAGACCCAGGTTAAGGGTTAAGCGTTTCGTGGCACGCCAGTTATCCTGAATGTAGGCATCCGGGGAAATGGCATTCCAATAGCCTGTACCCTTGTAACCATTCTCAGCATAGTGCTGGGCATCCCCAAGAATGAAATCTGCGTAATCAAAGCCGCAGCTTACAGTACTGGAGGACGAGCATCCTGCCGGAGAAGTAGCCGATCCATCGAAGGCAAACCCGCCTTGAGTTTCCGCGAAGTAGTCTTGGACTTTCTTGTAGATCGCCCAACCAGCGCCAAACCTGAATTGGTGCGAGCCTTTCGTCCAGGAAACGTCATCGCGGACCTGATAATCATCAGCGGTATTGTTCCACGGAGTCCAGTTTGCCGTGTAGTTGTCGCCCATTGCCTGCGACAGGTTGATGTCAGGAATTCGATTATCCACATTCGTACCGGTGAAAATCCGGTTCGAACCCTCAGTGAATCCTGACGGCTGTTTGTATACACCAAGAGGCAAAATGTGAATACGGTTTCCGTCATAGGCGAAGGCGGTCTCATTCAACAGAGTCGGACTGATGACGTAAGTCGCATGAACTACTCCGCTGAAAGAGGGATTGCCGAAGGTGTCGCCGACGCTTGGATCATTATCGCCGCTCCACTGTGTCGTACCGTAAGTTTGCGATGCCTGATCGTCAATCCAGTGTCCAAAGATAGAAAATTTATCCGTAAAAGTGTGGTCAATACGGACAATCTCTTCTTTTCCGGAAGTAGGTTGATTGGCTCCGCCGATGAAGTTAAAGCCGCTGGTCGGCTTGGGAAAGAGTCCCGCCGACAGCAGAGCGGCAGAATTAGGATTTACCGCGCAAGCAGGAATGGTATTGCCCGGAAACTGCGCTCCGGGGACGAGCCCGGCGCAGCCCGGAGCAAGTTGAGCAATATTGGCTGGAACCACCACGTTAAGCGGGTTGCCGTTGGGAAGAACGCTCGGCAGCACCACGTTGCCGGAAGCATCAGGATACATGCTCGCCTGAGGTTCTTTTACGTTGAAGAGACCG
>CAVREG010000007.1:0-219624 GCA_963720075.1 uncultured Acidobacteriaceae bacterium
AATGAGACATGGGAAATTCGGTGATCAATTTGTCCGAGACGGATGGAGTGTGAGATGGGCTGTTCTCGCCAGCAATCATTATCTGTGGACAGCCAACTTACGGTGTGCCCGTAATTCGGGTTCCGAACTTTGGCCAGTCTCCTCGCCCGAACCTGTGCCTCACCTTAGTGAACCGATTCCGGCTCTTCCCAGTCGAGGGCGTAAACATCCTGGGTTCCGGCGTTGCGGAGCATGATCGGCGAATCGTCGGGGGCGACCGCAAACCAACTTCCGTAAAATCCCGCCGTGGCAAAATTCTTGAGGTCCACAACCCGTTCCGTTTTATGGTCGCTCAGCCGAATCCTGATGATGGCACCGGTTCCACTGCCATCGCGTGCCTGAAGGTACTGGCCGTCCTTTGACCATTCCAGCCAGCCCATGCTGCCCTGGGCAAGTTCCGTCCACTTCTGGGTCTGGAAATCAAATAGGAGAAGTCTCTTTGAGTCAACCGAGACTGCGGGAATATATCGCCCGTCCGGAGACCAACGGGGCGAGCACATCCCTTGCGAGCCGGGCAGCGTGGAGACTTGACGGGTTGCCAAGTCAAAGATCCGGATCGAGGATGTAGGGTCCGCGGTACGGCCCGCGAAGACGATCTTGCTTCCATCTGGCGACCAGTTTGGGTCCACTTGAGGGTCAGGGTTGTCGGGCATCAGTGGCCGCGGGCTTCCCCCCTCCCGTGACACCTCATAGATTTTAGAAGGCTTGTTGGTACCCGCGTCATAGAACAAGATGGTCTTGCCGTCAGGGGACCAGCGAGGCAGCAGGTCTTGCGAGGGCGCATACGTCAGTTGCAAACGCTCACTACCGTCCATTTTGCTTCGCCATAGAGTGCCTTCCGGAAAAGAGACGTAGGCCACCCACTGGCCATCCTTCGAGAAGGAGACGTATTCAGCGGAGATACCTCCGAGGTAGGACTCGAAGCGGCCAGACTTCAAGTCATAGCGCGTCAATTCCCCGCGGAAGGTGCTCCCCACCACGAACAGTTTCTTACCATCTGTACTTTGAAGCGGTGGAGATAACGGCATGGGACTGAAAGTCAACTGACTCGGTTTTGGTTCCGGGTGAAGAAACCCTGCCTTTCGCGGTAACACCCAAATTTGGTCGCGCGTCATGAAGATGAAGTGCTTCCCATCGACAGTCCACGAGCCGCAGCATCGGGAATCGGCGGGTTGGTCCACCCTGGCATGAGGCGATGCAAGCCCGTGCCGTCCAGCGAAACTTCCATGAAATAAGACGGGGCGTCCTGCGTCGTACCATAAATGAATCGCAACTGGTTCCCGTCGGGTGACCAGACTGGGTCAAAGACAAAACCTAAAATCCCCAACCGTGATTACTTTTCTTGCATCGGTCCCGTCAGCTTTAGCCGTGAACAAGCTGTTACCGTTACTGTAGGCGATGAATTTACCGTCAGCCGACCATGCGCCGTTCTGCCCGGCGATGTCTCCCAACTTGCGTGGCGAACCGCCAACGACGGGCACGCTCCATAGTGGTCCCGAAAGTGGCACACCATGCCCGTCCATCACGAGAAGTTCGGATCCGTCCGGCGACAGGGACAAGGGCTGAGGCGAGTTGAAACTCAACGGAGGAAGTTGCATTTTTCTGGGCTCGCCGCCTGAGGTGGACATCTCGGCCATACCTTGGTTATCACCGGATGCCACGTACAGGAAGAGCCTCGAACCTTCCGTTCCCACCAAGTACTTCGGTTGGCCGTCGTGCGTAAGTTGAACGTAATTGGAGACCTTGGGCACGGCTGCGGGGCTGATCCAGAAATATGCCAGCGCGCCAACGCCAAGCAACACGGCCAGAGCCGTTGCAGCGATCGCAATTCCCCGACGACTCGCGGGCTCACCCAGGTGTGCATGACCGCCGGTGGAAGGCGTCATATCCGTATCCGACAACGCCTCCAGCGCAAACGCCATATCGGAGGCCGATTGAAAGCGTTGCTCCGGGTTCTTCTCCAGGCAGCGGTGCACCACTCGCTGCAAACCTGGTGGCGTAGCTGCCGCGACTTGCGAAATGGGCGGCGGGTCCTCATTCAGAATTGCCGTCATGGTCTCCGCCGAGGTGGGCTTGCGGAACGTCTGCTTCCCCGTCACCATCTCGTAAAGAATCGTGCCGAAGGCGAAGATGTCGGAGCGGTGGTCTGCCATCTTTCCGCGAACCTGCTCGGGAGACATGTAGCCCACGGTTCCCATCACCATGCCGGCCTCAGTTCCCTCGGCGATTGTCGCTTCCGCTCCGGAGGCGTCCCTTGGTTGGGCCAGCTTGGCCAGGCCGAAGTCCAGAATCTTGACCCGCCCATCTTTGGTGACGAACAGGTTGTCGGGCTTCACGTCGCGATGGACAATGCCTTTGTCGTGTGCTGCCGCCAGGCCGTGCGCTATCTGCACGGCATAATCAATCGCTTTACGTAGGGGTATCGGCCCGCGCCTCAGCCGCTCGCGCAGCGTCTCGCCCTCCAGCAACTCCGACACCATGTACGACACGCCTTCGTGCGTCGCCATCTGGTAAACCGCAAGAATGTTGGGATGATTCAGCGCCGCCGCGGCACGCGCTTCCTGCTCGAAACGGTGCAAGCGGTCGGCATCGGCAGTCAGAGACTCCGGCAGCACCTTGATCGCGACTTCGCGGTCCAGCCGGGTGTCGTGCGCGCGATACACCTCGCCCATGCCGCCAGCGCCAAGCGGTGAGCGAATTGCATACTGCCCGAGGATCGTTCCGGGAATCAGGGGCATGGGAAGCAGGCAGGATTATACCGTGAGTCACCAAATCCCCACGCTAAGAAGGCCTACAGCGGCTGAGTTGTCGGCAAGCCGGAAGTAATCCTCGGACCCGATTTGTTCGATGGTCAGGTAACAACGTCACTTTGTATTGGGCCGGATGAGCGAAAACTGGCCCATTACCTCGTGCCCTCGTTGACTGAATTCCGGCCTCTGAGTATGCTGTACACATGCGTGTAAGCTCCATTCCGGCAGACCTGTGTTGTTGTACGCGGGCGCCGGTGTGTGGGTAGCGCAGTAAGTTTTCCGTAACCCACCCGACGCACATCGGGTGGGTTTCTTTTTGCAAGGAACTTGCCCTGACGAGCTTCGGGCGATTGAGCAATTCAGCCCCGGTCATTCCGGGAGATTAATTTTATTAGGAGAGAATGATGAGCACAGATACGATGACGCCAACCGCAGCACCGCCAGCCCTCCGCATCAATGACACGGCGCCCGACTTTACCGCCGACACAACGCAAGGACCAATCAAGTTTCACGAGTGGATCGGCGATGGATGGGCAGTTTTGTTTTCGCATCCCAAGGATTTCACCCCGGTATGCACGACCGAACTGGGAACCATGGCGGGCCTTCAGCCTGAGTTTGCAAAACGAAATACCAAAATTATCGGATTGAGCGTTGATCCCGTAAGCAATCACACCAAGTGGTCGGCCGACATCGAAGAGACTCAGGGCCACAAGGTGAATTATCCGATGATTGGCGATACCGACCTCAAGATCGCGAAGCTCTACGGCATGCTGCCAGCATCGAGCGGTACGACCTCCGAGGGCCGCACGGCGGCGGATAACGCGACCGTCCGCACCGTCTTCGTAATCGGGCCGGACAAAAAGATCAAGCTGATGCTGGCTTATCCTATGAACACAGGCCGGAACTTCGACGAAATTTTGCGCGTGATTGACTCGTTACAGCTTACTGCCAATCACAAAGTTGCGACGCCAGCGAACTGGAAGCAGGGTGGCGACGTGATCATTCCGCCGGCGGTATCGAATGAGGAAGCGCAGAAGAAATACCCTGGGGGTTGGAAGACTCTGAAGCCGTATTTGCGGGTGGTGCCTCAACCCAAGTAGCCAGCTGCCGCTCGATTGACGTTGTACTAGCCCTCGGAAGCAAGGTCTTTCGGCGGGGCGCCGCCGCTGCGCAGTTTGGGATATTGTTGCGTTCCTCTATTGGCCAGCGGTGTGCGCGTGGGCCTTGGATTCGGTGGCCAATACTGCGCCGCGTTGAGATTTCAGAGCGTCGAAACAATCGGAATCAAGTTTCGCTGGGACGTCGGTTTCCATCATTTTGAGCACTACCTCGCACGGCAACGCATTTCGATAAGCGCGCTTTTCCGAGAGCGCCTGAAAAACGTCCGCAACGGCAACGATTCGCGCAGACAGCGTCAATTCGCGTTGAGTCATACCATCTGGGTATCCGCTTCCATCCAACCTTTCGTGATGCGCGGCAGCCACCGATGCAATCTCCTCAAACCCCGTGATCCTCTCAAGTATTTTCCTTGTATGGACCGGATGCACTTTCATAATTAGCCATTCTTCCGGGGTAAGCTTACCCGGCTTATCCAGGATTGTGTTCGAAACTCCGAGCTTCCCGACATCATGGAGCAACGCAGCGCGACGAATCATCGTGACCCTAGGATCGGCTAGTCCCAGCGTTTCGGCGACTTCTACTGCGATCTGAGTAACCCCAACTGAGTGCCGAAATGTAAAAGGCGATTTAGCATCAACGATTTCTGCGAAAGCCTGGCATAAGCTGTCGATTCTTTCAGGAGATGCAGGCAAGCATCCACCCGGCTCCAGCCGGAGCACGGCGTCGTTCGCGTTCGAGCCCTGTAGGCAGTCCCAAAGCCCCTCGTCAGACTCAAGAGCGCTAGCTGCGCGGACAATCTCAGGATCGAACCACGTGCCGCTCCGCTCCCGTAAGACTCTCAGCGCCTCAGACGGACCGTAAGCGGCTGCGAATACTTCCAGGGTTTGACTTGCATTGATAATTCTCGCCAGCACAGAGATCTGCTGTCCTGCGAGTCCCTCTGGGTAGCCTCCCCCGTCCCAGTGCTCATCCAGTGATCGAATGGCGTGGGCAGTCGCTTCATTAAACCCGACTTTTCGCGCGATCTCTGCGCCGCGTTCGCAGCGAGCTGAAATTAATTCCAGGTTGTTCCGTTTTTGTGCCAGACCCACTGTCAAAATCTTTTTTATCCGCCGCAATGGCGAAGCTTGAGGAGAAGCATTCCTCGACAAATACCGTAGTCCAGATAGCGAAACCTTGGTCCAGTCCTCGAGCTTCACTTCGCGTTTGGCTTTGATGTCATCTGAGCCCAAAATCTTTTGCAGCCTGGCGGAATTGGTGCTGCACCCTGAGTCCTTGAGCAGCAACGCATAGTAGAGGTCGGAAAGTTGCTGGCTCTCAAGTCCCAGTTGCTCCCCAATCCTCATCCCTAAAATGCAACCCCGGATTGCGTGTCCCATGGGCTGTCCTTCGGTAAGATCCAGCGCCATTGAGAGAGCGGAAACAACTTCGGAAAGAAGAATTGTGTCGTGCAAATGATAGCTCCGCCTGGGGAAGGATATGGTCCATCGTCGTTCGCGGAGGCGTGGTGGGCAAATTACCCAGGTAATGATTACCGGCCGGGAGATCCGAACGGTGATTGCGTCGCGTTTCTAGTTGTGTACATTACCGAAGCCTACCCAGAGACGGCTGGCAGATGCAGAGCAATATCAAAGACAAACTTGTTTTCGCCCCGACAACCGTCAGTTTGCAGACGCCCAGCTTCGCGGTATCTTAGTAGCATGCAACTTCGGGGATGTGGCACCGCTCTCGTAACTCCCTTCCGTCATGATGGTTCGATTGACGAGGTTGCGCTGAGGAATCTGGTCGCGTGGCAGGTGGAATCTGGAATTGATTTTCTGGTTCCTTGTGGAACCACCGGCGAGACTCCCACCCTCTCCCACGATGAATGGTTGCGGGTGATTGACATCACTATCGAAAGTGCCGCGGGTCGAGTCCTAATCGTTGCGGGAGCAAGCTCGAACTCAACAACTGATGCTGTTGCGAAAGCGAAAGAAGTCTCTGCGAGATCGGGCGTGGATGCGATTCTTACTGCGTCTCCGTATTACAACAAGCCTACACAGGAAGGCCAGTATCAGCATTTTCGCGCGATTGCCGAGGCCGTGGACAAGCCGATCATTCTTTACAACGTTCCCAGCCGCACTGGAGCAAATATTGAGCCTGCGACTCTGGCCAGGTTGGCTGAGTTGCCCAACATTGCTGGTGTGAAAGAAGCCAGCGGCGACATGACTCAAGTCGCCGAAATGTGCAACCTTGTGACAGACAATTTTTTAGTTTTCTCTGGCGACGACGCCGTTACGCTGCCGGTAATTTCCCTTGGTGGCGTAGGGATTATCTCCGTGGCTTCGAATGAGATACCGCGGGAAATGGCACAGATCGCTCGATGCGCAGTCAACAACGAATGGGCAGAAGCTCGCCGCGTTCATCGAAAATATTTGCCACTGATGCGGGCTAACTTCATCGAATCGAATCCCGCGCCTGTAAAGGCAGTTCTCGCAATGATGGGGAAGATCGAAGAAGTGTACCGCCTGCCGATTGTGCCAATGCGGAGGGATACGCGAGCGAAGTTACAGAAAATCGCAGCTGAATTAGGTTTGCTTCCGAAAAAAGCGGGTGAAACTGTGGAAGCTGCGAACTTCTACGTTTACGAGAATTGGGCAGCTGGACCTCACAAAGTCGTCCTGCACCGGTCGAATTGCAACCAATGCAATCCCAACGGACATGCAGCCGCACAAGCCTCAGATCATTCGCGCTGGCATGGTCCTTTCCACTCAGCGGAGGAAGCGCGCGAGGCCGCGCGCAATATTCCTTCAGTGTTAATCCGCAGCGAATGTAAGTGCGTTTGATTACCGGCGCGTCTTAATCGGTTTTCTGGCCGTGAGTGACTGAATGCTGAGTGCTGAACGCTGAGTGGCTTCTAACATCCTGCTCTTCGATTTCCTCTATACTGCATTCCCATGCAATCTCTTCAATCTTCCATCGAACACCTCGCGTCGCTTCCTGAGGTAGAGCGCGAGTCCGATGCCCGGCAAATTTTCATGGATTTCCGCGACGCGCTCACCGAGGGCAGGATTCGCGCCGCCGAAAAAATTGACGGCCAATGGAAAGTAAATATCTGGGTGAAGCAGGGGATTTTGCTGGGATTCCGCCTCGGCGAACTCAGCAAAATGGGCGAAGACGTAAGCCTCTCGTTCGTGGATAAAGATACGTTTCCTGCGCGGCGATTTACGGTGAGAGATCGAGTGCGCATCGTTCCCGGCGGCTCGTCAGTGCGGTTAGGTGCATACGTCGCGCCGACCGTAATCTGCATGCCACCCATGTTCATCAATGTTGGCGCGTACGTGGATGAAGGCACTATGGTAGATTCGCACGCTCTCGTAGGCTCTTGTGCACAAATCGGCAAGCGAGTTCACTTGAGCGCAGCCGCGCAGATCGGCGGTGTCCTCGAACCGATCAGCGCTGTTCCCGTGGTCATCGAAGACGATGTGCTCGTCGGCGGAAACTGCGGAGTTTATGAAGGCACACTTGTTCGCACAAAGGCTGTTCTGGGGGCTGGAACAATCCTTACACGTTCGACCCCAATTTATGATATTGTGCGCGGTGAAATATACCGGGCGACTCCAGAAAAGGCGTTGGAAGTCCCTGAAAATGCTGTGGTTGTGCCTGGTTCGCGTGCAGTAAAGAAGGGCCATGCGGCAGATTGGAACTTGTCTTTATACGCGCCCGTGATCGTAAAATATAGGGATGAGAAAACGGATCGAGGCACAGAATTGGAAGATTGGCTGCGCTAGATTCGCTCCTATGTTGACGTCTGATACAACACAAACTCTTGAATCTCCACTCTAACTCGTGGCGTTATGATATGAAAGTCAGGTCGGTGCAATCCGTGTGCAAGCTTGCGGTGATTGTATCTCCGCTATTCCTCATGTGCACACAGATCTTAGTCGCACAGAGCTCGCCAAGCTCAGCCATTCAATTAGTGCGCGAGGCGGTCCGAAATGAGATCAGCAGCGGCCATAGCGGTCCGAATTTTATGTTTCGAGAAGTCAGCCAAGGAACAAATGGCTCAAAAACCAAACTTCT
Source organism: uncultured Acidobacteriaceae bacterium (assembly GCA_963720075.1). GTDB lineage: Bacteria > Acidobacteriota > Terriglobia > Terriglobales > Acidobacteriaceae > PALSA-188. Next base: position 7,971 of record CAVREG010000007.1, read on the forward strand.
CGTTGAAACTCGGGATGCAATGGCAGGTTTGCTAATTGCCACCGATGGGCATCCTCTCACCGCGGAGCAGCGGCAGGCGGAAGAGAACCGGCTGGAACATCTCGTTAGTGATCCTGACGACCTAGCGAAGAAGTGCAAGCGCGAAAAGGATGACGCCGACCGCACCCAAGAAATTATGAGCGCTTTTCCGGATGCGTTCTTGTATGAAGAAGATGGAACCGCTGCTGGCGAAGAAGGGCTTGGCGCGCCTGGCGACCGACTAGTTCGCCTGAAATTCCGTCCGAATCCCAAATATTCGCCGCCGTCGCACGTCGAGCTAATTCTGACCGGTCTTCAGGGGACGCTGCTCATTGACAGCAAGCAGTATCGCATCGCAAAGATTGACGGCACCTTGGTGAAAGAAGTCGGCTTTGGCTGGGGAATATTGGGGCACCTTGATCGCGGAGGTCATTTTATTGTGCAGCAGGGCGACATGGGCGGAGGACACTGGGAAATAACGCGAATGGATCTTTCATTTACCGGCAAGGTTCTTTTTTTTAAGACTTTGAATATTAAAGACAAAGAAATCTACAGCGATTTTCAACCTGCCCCGCGTGGTCTGACATTCGCCCAAGGCGTGGAACTATTAAAAAAGCATGAGGCGTTAATCGCGCAAAATCAGCCGCCCGGAAGATGAAAACGGAAAAATAGGATCATTTTGTGCGGATTTCGAACACTTCTTTACGGGTCGTCAGTTTCTCGATGAAATCTTCTCTTTCCGTGTATCCAGTGCCTGGCTTATCAGAAATCTGGATGGTCCCTCGGGAAGTAACTTCGACCTCGGGCTCAATAATGTCTTCCTTCCAATAGCGCTTCGAAGCTGAAACATCTCCCGGTAACTTGAAATTTGCCAACGTGGACAAAGCGATGTTGTGGCTGCGGCCGATTCCGGATTCAAGCATTCCGCCACACCAGACCGGGATGTTTTTCGACGAACAAACATCGTGAACTTTTATTGCCTCTGTGAAGCCGCCGACTCGTCCAACTTTAATATTTACGATCCGGCAAGCGCCGATTTCGATGGCCTCTTCCGCATCGCGGGCGTGGTGAATGGATTCATCCAGACAGATCGCGGTTTTCAGTTGGCGCTGTAATTGAGCGTGACAATAAATATCGTCATCCCAGAGAGGCTGCTCGATCATGAGCAGATTGAATTCATCGAATTTGCGCAGATGATCAATATCGTTCAACGTATACGCCGAGTTTGCATCGCAGCTGAGTGTAATCTGCGGCCATCGCGTGCGAATCTTTTTTAGCACAGCTAAATCCCATCCGGGCTTAACTTTGATTTTGATTCGCTGGTAACCGGCAGCAAGTTCGATTTCGATTTTCTCGAGCAGTTGTTCGATGGAATCCTGGATTCCGATGGATACTCCGCATGAGATTTCTCTGAGTGTACCGCCCAGCAGCTTCCACAACGGGATCTGCTTTAGTTTCGCCTCAGCATCCCAAAGCGCATTTTCGAGCGCCGCTTTGGCCATCCGATGGCCGCGGATTCTAGCCATCAAGGGAACGCAGTCGCCCGCCGATTTCAGCTCCCGGCCCAAGACGGCCGGAGCCAGAAATTTTATGATCGTCGCCCAAGCCGTCTCGGACCATTCAGAGCTATAGAAAGGGCCGTCGTCGGCGACACATTCCCCCCATCCATCAACGCCATCGCAATCCGCAGTGACAAGAAGAATACGGCGGCTGGAAATGCGGCCAAAGCTCGTCTCGAAAAAATGAAGGAGCGGCATTTGGATTTCGCGCAGCGTGATGGCTTCAACTTTCATGTCTTGACATCAATAACAACACGTAGGGACAGCCGAGGGCGGCTGTCCCTACGCGGGCGGTTCTGATTTCTTGGCCTTTTGCCATTGCGATTCAAGCTCTGCAAGCGTTGCCTGCTCAGGACTTTTGCCTTCAGCGCGAAGTTGTTGCTCCATCCACTGAAAGCGTCGCCTGAATTTGCGATTTGTTTTCTTTAATGCTGATTCGGGATCAACCGATAGATGGCGGGCGAGATTCACGAGAACGAAAAAGAGATCGCCCACTTCCTCTTCAACGCGTGCAGTTTTCTTTTCGGCCGATTGATCCAACTCTTCTTGCAGCTCTCGAATTTCTTCTTGCAGCTTTTCGAATAATCCCGCAATGTCAGGCCAATCGAACCCGACCTTGGAAGCCCTCGAGCTCAACTTGTGTGCTTCGAGCAGCGCCGGCACTCCCGCCGAAACTCCATCCAGCAACGACGCCGTGTTTTCGCCAGCGGGATTGCCAGGCTGCTTCTCTGCCTTCTCTTTTTTCTTGATGGCTTCCCAATTCCGCAGAACATCGGACGAGGTCTCTGCCTTTACATCTCCGAAAACATGAGGATGGCGGCTCACCAATTTGTCAGAAAGCTGGTTCAGCACATCGTCAATGGAAAACTTGCTTTCCTCATTCGCCATCTGGGAATAGAAGAGGACCTGAAGCAGCAGATCACCCAATTCTTTCGGCAATTCGTCCCAGTCGCGGTTATCAATGGCCTCCAGAACTTCGTAGGTTTCCTCGACCGTGTACAGCTTGATGGAATCGAAAGTCTGCTCGCGATCCCAAGGGCACCCGCCGGGAGCACGAAGGCGAGCCATGATTGCGACTGCCCGCTCGAAACGGTCGCCTGTAGTTGGCATGAGCAATCAATCTAAATCAAGCCCGCGGTTCGGACAAACGGCGTAACGGGCTGGCCGCAGGTTTGGCATCCATCGTGCCTAAGATAAATTAACCTCTCGCAGACCCCCTCAGCGGAGAGGAATTTGAGCCCTCCTCCTACTGTGTGTTTATGAGCCCGGCCGACACCGGGCTCTTCGTTTTTTTGCCTCCTATGCAGATTTTGTTCGGTAGGGCCCGGCTTCAAAGAAGCGAAAGAGTGCCCGATCTTGGGGCATCTATGCCTCGGCGGCTAAAGCCGGAGTTGAAAATAAGCTGGTTATCGCAGCGGTGAACCGCTGCGCCACCCCAAAACTACCGCAACCTCGAATTTTCCGCGCCTGGTTAGTCGGGCCCTACGCGTCGGCGGACTTACAATTGGGGGTTCCTAAGACGGAAGGGCGAAGGATTCGAGTCGCCAAATTCGCCTCCCTAAGGATTGTAGGAGCGGACTCCACAATTGCCGACTATTCGGCACGCTGCCATCTATTCGGCTTTGAGGAAGATTCCAGCCAGTGGCGGAAGCGTCAACGTGAGCGTGTAAGGACGCCCATGAAGAGGCTGGGCTTCGGCTTGCCTGCCTCCCATATTGCCCCATCCGGTCCCGCCGTATTCCTGCCCGTCGCTATTGAGAAGCTCGCGCCAAAATCCGCCGGAAGGAACTCCGAGGCGATATGGTTGACGTGGCACAGGCGTGAAGTTGAAAACAGCCAGAATGGTATCCTTCGGCGACTTCCCTTTACGCAACAGGGAAAGGACGCTCGAAGCGTTATCGTTGCAGTCCACCCATTCGAACCCGGCGGAATCACTATCGAATATATGCATGGCGGGTTCGCTCTGGTATAGGCGGTTCAACTGCTCGACAAGGTTTTGCACTCCGCGATGACTTGCGTGGACTAACAAATCCCAGTCCAAACTTCGATCATGAGACCATTCCCGCCACTGCGCAATCTCATCTCCCATAAACAGCAGCTTTTTGCCCGGCTGGGCAAACATGTACGCAAATAGGAGCCGCAGATTGGCGAATTTTTGCCATATGTCGCCGGGCATCTTATCGAGCAAGGATCCTTTTCCGTGCACTACTTCGTCGTGTGACAAAGGCAGAATGAAATTCTCGGTGTATCCGTAGAGCATGCGGAATGTTAGCGTGCCTTGGTGATATTGCCGATGGATGGGATCATGCGAAAAGTACAGCAGCGTATCGTGCATCCATCCCATATCCCATTTCATTCCGAAGCCAAGGCCGCCCAGATATGTTGGCTTCGAAACCATAGGCCACGCCGTGGATTCCTCGGCATACATTTGAATGCCGGGATACGATTTGTAAGCTTCCTGATTCAATTGCCGTAGGAAATCAATGGCGTCAAGATTTTCGCGACCGCCAAATTTATTCGGAATCCATTCCCCAGCCTTGCGCGAATAATCGAGATAAAGCATGGAGGCGACAGCATCTACGCGAAGCCCATCGGCATGATATTTGTCCAACCAGAACATGCCGCTGGAAAGCAGGAAGCTGCGGACTTCGTTGCGGCCATAGTTGTAGATGTACGTGTTCCAGTCGGGATGGAATCCCATGCGCGAATCGGCATGTTCAAATAAATGCGTGCCATCAAAATAAGCGAGCCCGTGCTCGTCAGAGGGAAAGTGGGATGGAACCCAATCCAGGATCACGCCGATTCCGCGTTGATGGAGATAATCCACCAAATACATAAAATCCTGCGGCGTTCCATAACGCGATGTCGGCGCAAAATATCCAGTCGTCTGGTATCCCCAGGAAGCGTAAAAGGGATGTTCCATCACCGGTAACAACTCGACATGCGTGAACCGCAGACGCTCAACGTGCTCGGCGAGCAGCGGAGCAATTTCCCGATAAGTTAATGAACGCTCGTTTTCTTCCGGGACTCGCATCCATGAACCGAGATGCACTTCGTAAATCGAAATTGGCGCTTGCAGCGCGTCTTTTTCGCCGCGGCACTGCATCCAATTCTGATCTGACCATTTATAGTCCAAGTCCCAAACAATCGAAGCGGTGCGTGGCGCAATCTCGTGATAAATGCCGAAAGGGTCCATCTTGTCGGCGGTGTATGCGCGCTCATTCGATAGGATATGAAATTTATAAGTGTCGCCCTTGTTGACGCCCGGGATGAATCCTTCCCAAATGCCGGAACTCGCGTGGGGATGGAGTGGATGTGACCGGACGTTCCATCCGTTAAAGCTGCCGATTACCGAGACTTCTCGCGCGTTTGGTGCCCAGACGCCAAATGCGACGCCAGCCTGATCTCCAACTTTTGTGAGATGAGCGCCTAAGCTCTTGTACGCCTGATATTGGCGCCCTTCGTTGAACAGGTAAACGTCCTGATCGCTAAGGAAGAGTTTTTTTGCGGCGGGGCTTTGAGCTGCGGCTGGCGTGGTTTTAATCATTTCGCGTGATCGCAGTTTCCTATTCCTACTTGGAAAACGGGCTATCCAAAAATCAGCTTACTGAGATGCGTCCTTTAGTGTATCGGAGAGTCGGCAATCGTGAGATTCTGCATCCGCCTGAATATTGTTCCGTCGCGAATGCCAATGCTAGACTGCATGTTGCCCATTTCTTCACCTGACCGACGGGATCCCCGCTAAATGCCCGTTCTGCGCGTCGCCATTTTATGGCACCAGCACCAACCATTCTACAAAGACTTGGTCACGGGCCAGTATCGGCTGCCTTGGGTGCGCCTGCACGCTTTAAAAGATTATTACGGAATGGTCAAACTGCTGGATGAGTTCCCAAACGTTCATCAGACTTTCAATCTGGTTCCTTCGTTGATAACCCAAATGCAAGATTACGTGGCGGGAACGGCGCAAGATCCATTTCTAGAAGTGGCAACAAAACCTGCCAGGGACCTGACTCCAGAGGAGCGCAGATTTGCCCTGCTCTATCTTTTTCAAGCCAATCAGACGAATATGATCGCGCGGTATCCTCGATATCAGGAATTATGGGAAACCTTGCGGAGTGCGAATTTCGATCCCCAGCAAGCCGATAAATATTTTCTTGCGCAGGACTTTACAGATCTTCAAGTGCTGTCCCAGATCGCATGGTTTGACGAGTTTTTCCTGGAAGACCCCGATGTTGCGGCACTGGTCAAGAAAGGCCGAAACTACTCACTCGAAGATCAGAGCTTTATCGTGGCCCGAGAACGTGAGTTGCTCGCCAGAGTCCTTCCCGCACACGCCGACGCAGCGAAAAATGGACAAATCGAAATCTCAACTTCCCCTTTTTATCATCCAATTCTGCCGCTAGTCTGCGACACGAATATTGGCGCGGTTTCTGCTCCCGGATTGCCGCTGCCTCACCGCTTTCGCCATCCCGAAGATGCTCGTGAACAAATTCAAAGAGGACTCGATTTGCATCAAGAAGTATTCGGAATCAAGCCCCATGGGATGTGGCCTTCGGAGGGAAGCGTTTCCGAAGAAGTGATAAGCATCGCCTCCACTCTCGGCGTGGACTGGATGGCCACAGATGAAGAAGTGCTAGGCCGAACCTTGGGAATTTCGTTTTCCCGCGACGGCTCCGGACGCTTGCCAGCCGATGCGGCTGGAAAACTCTACACGCTTTATCGGTACGAAAATAGTTCGGCCGCCATGCACCTCATCTTCCGCGACCATACGATTTCTGACCTGATCGGATTTGTTTATTCCGGGATGCCTCCGCAGGACGCCGCCGATCATCTCATCACAAGCATTCAAGAGGCCGCGAATCCAGTCCTTGCGAGCGGGCGCGATGCATTGGTTTCGATTATCTTGGACGGCGAGAACGCATGGGAATATTTTCCCCGTTCGGGTCGCGAGTTTCTTCGCCGGTTTTATGACCGTCTTAACCAGGATCGTTCCGGTCAAGAATCCGGAATTCAAGCGGTTACTGTATCGGAGGCGATCGAGCGGCATAAGGATGTTGAGAAATTAAACACGCTGGTTCCCGGCTCATGGATTCGGGCGAATTTCAACGTTTGGATTGGCGCCCGCGAAGACAATCGCGCATGGGACTATCTGTACAACGCCCGGAATTTCTATTCTGAGCTGTCCCCGAATCGCACAGTGGAGCAACGAAAGCTGGCGTACGAAGAGTTATTGATTGCCGAAGGCAGCGATTGGAATTGGTGGTACGGCCCGGAACACTCATCGGCAAATGACCGTGAATTTGATGAGCTCTATCGCAAGCACCTTTCCAATGTTTATCAGGCTCTGGGGGCCATTCCTCCGGATTATCTCGCGCAACCGATCAATCGAACGGGTGCCAATCCTCTTTTCACGCCTCAGAGTGGACACATTCATCCGCGAATTACGGGAGATTCAGTGCGCTATTTTGAATGGATGGGCGCCGCGGTTTACACTCCCGACCGCCGCGCCGGAGCCATGCATGGCAAACAGTTCTGGCTGGATTCGATGTATGCGGGCATAGATGATGCTTTCGTTTACGGACGTCTGGATTTTTCCGAAAATGTTCCTTCGAATGATTTCGAAGTGGTCGTGAACATCGAATCCACACCCTCGAATCAGCAGGACTCGCAACGCGCTTTGAGACTCGACGTATCCGTGGGAGCCGGGACGATACGTTCGTGGAACTTATGTGCCCAGGACCAGCAGGAGGCTTTGACCACTTCAGCTCAGCCTCAGAATGACTTGCAGGTGGCGTTGGCTCGAAGTTTTGAATTTCGGGTTCCTATAACGTGGCTGTCTTCGCATGACGCGGCAAATGATCGAAAAGCTCAAGAATCTCCGCCCAAAAAGCTGCGGCTCAGGATCAGCGTTTGGCAGAACCGGTTGCCGGTAGATGCCTTGCCAGAAGAAGGATGGATTGAGCTGCAACTGGAAGGCGAGGACGAGTGGCAAGCCTGAATTCCACGGCTGGCTGATATAATCGCGGGTTTCATCATCCAGAGCTCCGGGCTGCATCAAGCCGGTTAACCACCATAGAGAGGAGTTTCATGAGCATCATTAGCCACATCCATGCGCGCGAGGTACTTGACTCGCGTGGCAATCCCACGGTAGAGGCCGACGTCACGCTCAATGATGGGATAAAAGGCCGTGCCATTGTTCCCAGCGGCGCTTCCACGGGAGCACACGAAGCCGTCGAATTGCGCGATGGAGACAAAAAGCGATTTCTGGGGAAAGGCGTGCTCAAAGCCGTGGAAAATGTGAACGGCGAGATCAATGAAGCATTGACTGGAATGGATCCCGCGGAGCAACGAGTTCTCGATCACAAAATGATCGAACTCGATGGCTCGAACAACAAAGGAAAATTGGGAGCGAACGCAATTCTCGCGGTGTCCATGGCGGCGGCACGAGCCTCGGCCGCGAGTCTCGATCTGCCGCTTTATCGCTATCTGGGAGGCGCAGGCGCGAACACGCTGCCGACGCCGATGATGAATATCCTTAATGGCGGCGCACATGCTGACAGCAATGTGGACTTCCAGGAGTTCATGGTCATGCCCGTCGGCGCGAAGTCGTTTTCCGAGGCGCTTCGTTGGGGCGTCGAAGTTTTTCATACGCTGAAGGGCGTATTGAAGAAGCGCGGATACAACACGGCTGTCGGCGACGAGGGCGGATTCGCGCCTTCCGTGAAATCGAACGTCGAAGCCATAGAAGTTGTTTTGGAGGCGATTCAGCAGGCCGGATACAAACCCGGCGCAGAAATTGCGATCGCGCTCGATCCCGCAGCCAGCGAGTTTTATCAGGACGGCAAATACGTTTTCAAAAAGTCCGACAAATCGTCGAAGACTTCCGAAGAGATGGTTCGGTTCTGGGCAAAGTGGGTGAATGATTATCCGATCGTTTCGCTGGAAGACGGCCTCGCGGAAGACGATTGGGACGGCTGGAAAATGTTGACGAAAGAAGTCGGCGGGAAGATTCAGTTGGTCGGCGATGACCTTTTCGTTACCAATACCGAACGCCTTCAGCAGGGAATTGATCAAGGCGTGGCAAATTCGATCCTCATCAAAGTCAACCAGATCGGCACGGTAAGCGAGACGCTGGATGCCATAGATCTGGCGCGGCGCAATGGATACACGTCGGTCATCTCGCATCGCTCGGGCGAAACCGAAGACACATTTATCGCTGACTTGGCAGTAGCGACGGGAGCCGGACAGATCAAGACTGGCTCAGCTTCGCGTACCGACCGCATAGCAAAGTACAACCAGTTGTTGAGAATTGAAGAGGAGCTTGGGGATTCGGCCAGGTTTCTGGGGTTGAAGGCGCTCAACTACAAAGGATGACCAAATGGACCACGCATGGTTGGCTTGGCAAGAATGGCTGTCTTCCCTGGGTGGGGTCTCTGGGTGCTCAGAAGAGGCTGGAAGGCCCGGCGTGCTCGGCATGACAAGTCGGCAGTAGCGGACGAGCTCTTACTGTTGAGAGCCGGACTCCTAGTAACCTTGCTGCTTCTTGAAGTCATCTTTTGGTCCGGTGCAAAGCGTTACGAAAACGGGTCGATCGTAGAGTATCTGGGCATCTTGCTTCTGATCGCATTTGCGGCCGCTCTCACCTACGGTTCGGATTGGGTGCTTCGGCGCAAACGAAAGCGCCCAGGACGTGATCAAGTCAAATAGAGAGATCATTGACTTAGTCCACGACTTAGCTATACTGACTTCATGGAAGTCAATATCCACGAGGCTAAGACAAACTTCTCGCGCCTCCTACAACGGGTAGCCATGGGCGAAGAAGTCATCATCGCTAAGGCCGGGAAGCCAGTCGCGAAGCTGGTCCCGATCGGGAACGGATCAAAAAGACGAATGCTAGGATCGGCCAAGGGAGAATTCGTGGTTCCCGACGACTTTAACGATCCGCTGCCCAAGGAAATCGAAGATCTCTTTTACGGGGAATGAAAGCCCTTCTCGATACGCACACCTTTTTGTGGGCAATCGCAGATGACGGAAGGCTTTCGCGTCGTGCCCAACAAATCTACACCGACCCAAATGATCTCTGGCTAAGTGTTGCAAGCATTTGGGAGATGTTGATTAAAATGCGGGCCGGCAAGTTGCCCCTTCCCGAGCCGACGGGCCCTTATATCGTAAAGGAGCTGGCGCAGAATAAAATTGGGGTGCTGCCGATTAAGCTGGATCATGTCCTGAGGATCGAATCTTTGCCCGCTCATCACCGCGATCCCTTCGATCGAATCCTGATCGCGCAAAGCCTGGAAGAGAACTTGCCTTTGATCACAGCGGATCCGGTATTCGAACGCTATTCCGCAAAATTGATTTGGTGAACGGAAATCCGTCTGGATTGGAGAAACGTGGTGCAGGCCGCACCCCTTCACTGCTTATGCCAGGTCATTTCCACGCGTACCGGAATCTCATTTTTAATCGGCATTGTTAACAGAGTCGGCGGATCAATTTTGAAATCCGATAGCGTCGCCGGAATTACTCCTGAGATTTTGCTTTCGTTCCCTTGAGTCGTCAGTTGGAATGGAACCTGCTTATAGTCGGCCGTCTGGCCGGCAAACTGTATCTCCAAATCGGCATGAATGGTTGCAGAGCCTGCGGCTGTTTCGGGCAGGCGCGTTCGCACCGTGACCATGGGAAATTGCGCTCCGCGCGTCACTTGAAGCATGTGAAGGTCGCGGTTACTGTCTCCTGAATCAAACGACTTGACTGGGACCGCGATGAGGAAATCGCATTGTCCGTCATGGCAGACGCCCTTGCCGCGAGCCGCATGGCTGACGCCGTCCGTCTGGTGCAGCGGGTGAGAGACATGGTACGTAAGAGTGCCTTGTTCAAGAACCCACTGGCTATCCGCTGCGAAAACCGGCAGCGCCAGAAGCAGTGGGACAAACAGAAATATCAGCACAATTTTCTTCATAAAATTGTTTAGAACTTAAGCGAGACAGATAGAAGAGCAGCGCCAAAAGCCCCCGCCGTAATGATCGCTACCGGCGCATGCGCTGACGCAAGCCCGTGAACCTTCTCCCCGCGGTTTCGTTGATCGTACGCCATGATCCCCAAGATCGGTGTCAGGATCATCCCCGGTCCATGAATCCAAGCCAGAGCTTTGTGCACGCGGATGGGACCTTTGGTTTCGGTTCCGGGAATCCTGGGTGCGCGAATGGCGAAGTAAGCGGTAGTGAAATACAAGTCCGCCGTCACCGCTCCCAGTGCGGTATGCACGTTGCGGGAGGTCGAGCTTGTGTTCTTGCCGCCCGCGTTGAGGGAAGTGAGCAGCGTGGCAAGCAGAGGAACGGTCGTGATCAACCCCATCTTCTGATGGATCTTCAGCATGTGGGTGCGTTTGTCGAGCCGCGCCTGTTCTTCCGGATTGCTCTGGGTTTGCGCCGATGGGAAGCCGAGATCACCCAGCGAGGGCTCGGTCGTCTGGCTACTCGAAGGTGCGCTCGGCAGATTGTCCTGAGGTGTTGACGCCTTATCTTGAGACGATGAGGTCTTGTCCTGAGGCGCTGGCACAGGTTCGGCGGGTGGACTCTGCTGCGAACTCTGCGCTTGCAGCGGCTGCGAAATCGCGACAGAAATCACTAGAATTGCCAGCCCATTAACGACCTTCGCCGCTTTAACGTTCATGGAAGCTGCTCCCGTTGATGCGTGATGTCTAATGAATATTTCACTACGGATGCCGCGACCCCTGTCAAAAGATGTATAAGAAAACTTTGAAGTTTGTTTTAGAATCCCATCGTGTCATCCGCCGAAGGACCGTAAGTCGCGGGCACGGGCTTATCGTTCAATCGCAAATATACTCCGAGCTGTGCGCGGTGATGCACCAGGTGATTCATAAACATCTCGCGGTAAGCGAGAAAACGCGAGCCCTTAAAAATAGTCTTGTCTCCAGAACTCAGCTTCCAGTTGTCCTTCCATGCCGCATCGGGCGTATTTTGCAGCGCCGTCCGAACCTTGGCCGCGCCTTCGTCAAGAACACTTGTAAGTTGCGCCGTGGACTCGAAAGGCAACGGCTTATAGGTCCCCTGTGCGAAGTCGAACTCAGGAGTTGTGAGTACGGACAGGCCGAAGCCGGCCAGTTGTGCAACCAGCGGCGCAAGCCTACGCAGCGGCATGGATTTTGTATGGGGGGCAAAGTCCCCCTTGTCCGGCGGAACACGCTCCAACACAGTCCGCGTCCTTTTCATTTCTTCATCAAATTCAATTAGTAGAAGTTCGCTGACGGACATGAGTTTCTCCTCGGGATATCGAGCATACAGATACCGAGCATAGAGCCGAAAATCCAGCGCTGCATCAGTAGAACAAGCCGAGTTGCGCATTCGGTATAATTGATGCCTTCTCTTCCGGATCGCCAAGAGCTAAAAGCCAGGTGCCAAAAGCTAGAAGCCTATGACTCATCCCAAACCTCTCGTCCTCATCATCCTCGATGGCTGGGGATACCGCGCCGAAACCAAAGCCAACGCCATTGCCCTCGCTCGCAAGCCCACGTATGACCGTTTTCTGCGCGAATACCCCAACACTTTGATTCACACGAGCGGGCATTACGTCGGCTTGCCTGACGGACAAATGGGCAACAGCGAAGTCGGACACCTCAACATCGGCGCCGGTCGAATTGTTCACATGGACAGCACGCGCATCGAGTTGATGATTCAGAATGGCGAGTTCTTTCAGCATCCGGTGCTGCTCGCGGCCATGAAGAATGCTCGGCTCGACGGCAGGCAGTTGCATTTATTTGGCTTGCTTTCGGACGGAGGTGTTCATTCTTATCAGAGCCATCTTCATGCGTTGCTGAAAATGGCAAAGCAAAATGGAGTGGATCGCGTATTCGTCCACGCATTCATGGATGGCCGCGATACATTGCCAACAAATGGCGCGGGATACCTGGAACTCCTCCAACAGAAAATGCGGGAGTACAGCACCGGCAAGATTGCCAGCGTCAGCGGTCGTTACTATGCGATGGATCGTGATCGCCGCTGGGAGCGCATTGACAAAGCGTTCAAGGCAATGGTCAACGGAGTTGGCGAAGGCGGAAAGTACGCCGATCCCGTGCAAGGCGTGAAGGATTCATACAACAAAGATGTTACCGACGAATTCATCGTGCCGTTTGTCTGTACCGATGAACACGGGCAATCAGTCGCAACCATTCGCGATAACGATTCCTGCATATGCTTCAATTTTCGCGCCGACCGAGTCCGCCAAATTACGCGCGCCCTGACCCGCAACAGTCGTTTGAACGCTCAAGCTGGGCGCGATTTGCCCGGCGCCGATGACCTCGACGCAGCAATCCCGCGAGATCGAGTTCCCAGCAATTTGCATTACGTCTGCATGACGCAGTACGACAAGCATTTCAGTTTGCCGGTCGTCATCCCGCCAGAATCCATGAACAATCTTCTTGCCAATGTCATGGGCGAGACGAATCTGCGCAATCTTCGCGTCGCGGAAACCGAGAAGTATGCGCACGTGACGTATTTCTTCAACGGTGGAGTAGAGACTCCTTTTCCCGGAGAAGATCGCCTGCTCGTTCCATCGCAAAAAGTCGCTACTTATGATTTGAAGCCGGAGATGAGTGCCGCAGGCATCGCCGACGCGGTAGTCAAAGTGGTCGAAGAGGGCACATTCGACGTTATCATCGTCAATTTCGCCAACGCCGACATGGTCGGACATTCCGGCAAGATCGAACCGACGATCCGCGCCGTCGAAACCGTGGACGGATGTCTTGATCGCGTCGAGCGAGCCGTGCGCGCGAAAGGTGGCGCAATCCTGATCACCGCCGACCACGGCAACGCCGAGATGCTGATTGATCCCGTCACCGGCGGTCCCCACACAGCGCACACCACGAATCCGGTCCCCTTCATCGTGATCGCAGAGAATGGCAAGAAAATTACGCTGAAGCCGGATGGTTCCCTGCGCGACATTTCCCCGACGATTCTCGGAATGTTAGGCATCCCTCAACCAAAAGACATGACAGGGCATGATCTGCGAGTTGTGCTGAAGGTCTGAAGGCACGAAAAAATTCCTCATCCTCCTCTAGTGAACTGTCATCCCGAGTGCCGCCGAGCCGCGCCAGCGGTGAGGCAAGTCGAGGGACCTGCTTTGTTCCGGGTGCAACCACACTTCGTGGCGTTCGAAGAGAGCACATCCAGCAAATGTCGACGGCGGCATCGCCTCCCACCCTTTCGCAAAGTACGCGAAAGGATGGGGCACCTGTAGATTATCAAGACGTTGTACTCATCGAAGCCGAGCCGACCGTGCTTAGTTTTGGCATCGAGCCGTGCAAAAGACGGCGCGATAAGTCCGCGCCTTGCAAATCGTTACAGCCGATTTGCACTTTCGCACCGCTCCTGCGACGACGGTGTTCGTGCAGTCCGGGAAGCGGAACAACGTGTTGAAAGATCACAGGCACCCCGATTGATGTGGTGCTCACGAGATCAAAATCTTCCGAGCCGTGAAACACTCTCGTTTTAATATCAATCCATGAAGCTTCTGATTCTTCCTTACCATCGCGGTAGTTTCTGGAATGCTCCGACCTGGTTTTCCGAGCGGTTGCGGAAAGAATTTCCGCAGCTTGAAGTTGTTCACCTAAGTGACGGCGACCAGATCGAAAAGGAGATCAAGGATTCCGAAATCGTGGGGACCTGGACTCTTCGCCCCAATCAATTCAATGCCGCAAAACAACTTCGGTGGATACATTCTCCTGCGGCAGCGGTCCATCAACTGCTGTTCCCCGAACTGATCAAGAGCGATGTAATCCTGACCAATGGCCGCGAGGTCCACGGGGCAACCGTGGCCGAGCTTGTGATTGCGCTGATCTTTGCGTTAGCGAAGAAGCTGCCTCTGGCAATGCGATGTCAGCAGCAGCGCGTTTGGGGACAGAATCAAGTTTGGGAATCGCGACCGCAGCCGCGCGAAGTTGCTGGCGCAACGCTGGGTCTAATTGGATTGGGAAGCATTGGAACCGAAGTGGCGAAGCGCGCAGCGGCGCTCGGCATGCGAGTGATTGCGGTTCGCAACAGGGTGGAAGCAGAAAAGCCTGCGAACGTTGAGCAGGTGTTTGCGTCGTCCGAGATTGACTTGATGCTCTGTGAATCCGACTATGTGGTAATCGCCGCACCGCTGACCTCGTCCACCGCCGGGATGATGAACGCGCAGCGGCTCGCCAGCATGAAGCCGGACGGCTATTTGATCAATGTCAGTCGCGGCCAGTTGCTGGACGAATCGGCGCTAGCCGAAGCCTTGCGCTCGGGAAAAATCGCTGGCGCCGCATTGGATGTTTTTGAAAAAGAGCCGCTGCCGCCCGAGTCACCGCTATGGGATTTGCAAAACTTGCTCATTACTCCTCACATCGCCGGCTTTTCGGAAAAGCTGTGGGACAGGCATTATGCATTTTTCACGGAAAATCTTCGCCGCTATCTGAGTCATCAGCCGCTTCTTGCGATCGTGGACAAAAGTAAGGGATATTGAAAAGATGGCGCGCGGGATCGCAGTACTCCCTACTGTCATTGCGGCTGTTTCCCTGCTATGTTAGGTTCGACGAGCAGCAGAGGTTGACGTGCGAACGACAATTCCTGCCGGACTAGACCGCAAGGAAGCGGAAGCTTATTCGCGCCTCGATCCGGACCAACTTCCGAAACATATCGCCATCATTATGGACGGCAATGGCCGTTGGGCGCGCAAACGGCACCTGCCGCGCATTGCCGGGCACCGCGCCGGGCTCACTTCTGTGCGTTCAACTGTGGAAACGGCGTCTTCGATCGGTATTCCCGCGCTAACCCTATATGCTTTTTCGGAGGAGAACTGGAAGAAGCGTCCCAAGACTGAAGTTGACTTCCTGATGGCATTGCTATGCCGGTATTTGAAATCGGAAGTCGCGACGATGAACCGACAGAATATCCGGCTTGAATATATTGGCAGGCTGCACGAACTGCCTCCGTCGGTGCAAGACAAGATGGAATGGGCGCGGAAAGCAACCGAGCAAAACACCGGGACGGTGCTGACGCTGGCGCTGAATTACAGCGCGCGGACGGAATTGGTGGACGCATTTCGTTCAATTGTTGAATCTGCAGCACGCAATGGCGGGATTGAGCACCTGGAAATTGATGAGGAGTCGGTATCACGGCATCTTTATACGAAGCATCTGCCCGATCCTGATCTGGTGATTCGCACCAGCGGCGAAATGCGGTTAAGTAACTTTTTGCTGTGGCAGCTTGCATACGCTGAAATCTATGTCACTCCAACGCTGTGGCCTGAGTTTCGCGGAGTGCATCTGCTCGAGGGCATAGCTGAATATCAGACGCGGGAACGCCGCTATGGCGGGTTGAGCGGCGATGCGAGTCACACTCAGGCTTCTCATAAATCCGTGAAGATTGGCCGGAGTTAAGGCTTGTATCTGCTGAAGCGTGTCCTGACCGCAGTTGTACTCATCCCAATCGTCCTTTTGCTGGTGCTGCGGGCTCCCATCCCCGTGCTGGCGATAGTGGCGGCGCTGGTGGCATTGCTTGCCGCGCATGAACTGCTGAAACTGGCGGAAGCGTATGCGATCAGACCGTTTTATTGGCCGACTTACATTTTTGTTACGGCATTTTTTGTGCTGCTGGCGTTGGGCTCGGCTAGCGAGAAACCCGTAATCTCCGCTGCCGGTTTTATTTACGGCACTGGCTTCGCCGCGGCGTTCGCGGCATTTCTATTTCTGTGCATCGGAATGAACCGCGCAGATTTGAGCACCGCCTTTCCCGCAGCGCTCACTTCGGTATTCGCATTTTGTTATGTGGCGTTGCCTTTGGGATTTCTGGTGCAGGTAAGAGAGCAATGGTCCGGCGCTTTTTTGCTGTTGTACCTGCTGTTGATTGTGTGGGCCGGAGACATTTTCGCGTACTTTGTGGGACGATCCCTGGGCCGTCATCTGATGTCTCCGCGCGTGAGTCCGAAAAAAACGTGGGAGGGGGCGGCGGCGTCTTTCGCGGCCAGTTTGCTGGTGGGATCGTTGCTTTTTCACTACGCTCTACCGATCAGTTCAGCGTTACTGAATGCTCATCTCATCGAGAGGCAGGATGGTTTGTTCTCTTTGCAGAAGCCTGAGTTATGGCCAATTGTTGTGTTGTCGGCGGCAATTAATATCGCAGCGCAACTCGGAGACCTGGTCGAGTCGCTGATCAAGCGGGGTGCCGGAGTGAAAGATTCGGGGGCGATTCTGCCGGGGCATGGAGGCATGCTGGACCGCATAGACGCGCTGTTGTTCGCGGCTCCGGTGCTGTGGTGTTATGCCGCTTGGAGAGTGATGCAGTAGTAATCCGTTTTCGCGTGGGGAGGGCGAAAACCACTTTGAACGCCCTCCGAACACCCTGGGGTGGTCAAGATTCCAATTCCCAGGTCTCGCAAATGCGGCGAGACCTGGGGCACCCGGCATTTCTCGGTAGCGAAGGAAAGCAGATCTCCCGACTTCGTAGGATCGTCCGCGAGCGGACGATCGTCCTTCGACGAGATGACAAGGCTGAGAGGGGAAGCATAATCGGATAAACTGGTATTACTCCCATCCAATGAAACGTATTGCCATTCTCGGTTCGACTGGTTCGATTGGGCAAAGCACGCTTAGCGTGGTCGAATCCAATCCGGAGCGTTTTCAGATAACCGCCTTGGCGGCGGGCAAAAATATAGATGCCGCTTTTGAACAAGCGTGCTGTTGGAAGCCTCGCGTTGTATCTGTCGCTTCGGAAGCCGACGCTGAACTTCTAAAATCTCGGCTTAAGGCGGCTGGTCAGGATCGCGTCGAAGTCGTTCATGGCTCCGCTGGAACCGTGAGGATAGCCACGCATCGCGAAGTGGATTTTGTGGTCAGCGCGATCGTGGGTGTGGCGGGTCTTGAGGCGACTTACGAGGCGGTACGCGCCGGAAAGACTGTTGGGCTGGCGAATAAGGAATGTATGGTTGCCGCCGGGGAACTCATCACCGGCGAGGCGCGACGCCAGGGCAAACCGTTGCTGCCGATTGACAGCGAGCATAACGCCGTCCATCAGTGCCTGCGCGCCGGGCGAATGGACGAAGTGAAGAGCATCTGGCTCACAGCTTCCGGCGGACCCTTTCTGAATACTCCCGCTTCGCGCTTCCCTTCCATTACCGTGGACGAGGCGCTGAACCATCCTACGTGGAAGATGGGGCGGCGCATCACGGTGGATTCAGCCACGTTAATGAACAAAGGCTTTGAGGTGATCGAGGCGTGCAGGTTATTCAATTTGTCGCCGGATCGGGTGAAGGTGATTGTGCATCCGCAATCCACAATTCACTCCATGGTCGAGTTTGTGGATGGCAGTATACTTGCTCAGTTCTCAGTGACGGACATGCGGCTCCCCATTCTGTACGCACTTACCTATCCGGAGCGGCTTCCGTCCGATATGCACTTTCCGCTCATGAACTTGCGGCACCTCGACTTCTCGCCACCGGACATGGAAAAATTCCCTTGTTTGCGGCTGGCGTATGTAGCGGCAGAGGCTGGAGGTGCGAAAACTATTGCACTTAACGCCGCCGACGAAATCGCTGTTTCCGCATTTTTAGATGGCCACATCGGTTTCCACGAGATTCCTTTAGTCATAGAAGAAGTGCTTTCTGAAACGCGAACGGGCAAAATTGAATCTATAGTAGAAGTGTTGGAAGCGGACGCGATCGCCCGCCAATTGGCACAAGAAAAAACAAAGGATTCAGCGCAGCGTCTGGCACCAGCTTCGGCGAGCCGCCGAAGAGGTTAATACTCAAATCATGTCTCAGTTCCTCATTGCCGCAATCGCTTTCATAGCCATCCTTGGATTCATGATTCTGATTCATGAATTTGGCCATTATGCGACAGCGAAACTGCTGGGCGTTCGAGTGGAACAATTCGCCATTGGTTTCGGCAAAAAGCTGGTTGGGTTTCGCAAAGGTGAGACCGAATATCGCATCAACGTCTTGCCGCTGGGTGGTTATGTAAAGATGAGCGGCGAGAATCCCATGGATGCGCGCAGCGGCGATCCTGGAGAGTTCTTATCTCATCCTCGCTGGCATCGCTTCATTATTGCGATCGCGGGACCCACCATGAACATCGTGTTCGCTATCGGATTGCTCACGGTGGTCTATATGGTGCATTTTGAGAAGCAGGTTTATCTGGATAAGCCGGCAGTCGTCTCTTCGATTAAGCCTGACTCCCCCGCTGCCAAAATCGGAGTCGAGCCCGGCGACCGCATTACACGTATTGACGGGATTGATAATCCGACCTGGGAGCAGGTTTCCTTTAAGGAAATGCTTAACCCGAACCAGGCCTTGAATATCACCATTCAGCGCGGAAGCCAGTCGTTCGACAAGACGGTCGTACCTGATTTGCAAATATCCCATGACGGATATGGGTCGGCTGGATGGTATCCCGACGAGCCAGTAATTGTCGGCGACCTCGAATCTGATATGCCCGCGGCGAAGGCTGGAATTAAGGAAGGCGACAAGATAATCGCCATGGATGGAAAGCCGGTGCCCTCGATAGAAGCCATGATCGAGAGCATGCAGCAGTCGAAAGATAGACCTGTCGAGCTCACTGCGCTTCGGGATGGTCGGACGCTGAACTTTAAAGTTCAACCGGTTTTGGCTAACACCGAGGATCCGAGCCAGCAACGGTATCGCATTGGTTTCAAAGACAAGCCGGAGACGAAAGTGGAGAAGCTGCCCTTCATACAGGCTTTCGACCAGTCGTTGCAGGAAAATAAAACGTATGCTGTTCTGATTCTTCAACTGGTACAGAAACTTGTTCAGCACAAAGTTTCGATCAAGGCGTTTTCGGGTCCGATTGGAATTGCCCAGGATGCGGGCGAAGCCGCGCAGGAAAAAGGCTGGACTCCGCTGATGGGCCTAACTTCTGGCATCAGTCTCAATCTCGGTATTCTCAATTTGCTGCCAATCCCAATTCTCGATGGCGGCGTGATCCTGCTGCTGCTGGTCGAAACCCTGATTGGCCGCGACATCAGCCTTCAAATCAAAGAGCGTATCTATCAAGTCGCATTTGTATTCCTGGTGCTGTTCACAGTGGTCGTAATTTATAACGACATCGTGAAGATGATGCCGGGCTTTGCGCAGCGATTGCAGTAGCTGGCTGACCGCGATTCACACACCGACATATAGCCGGACGGGCGAGGACGTCCGTCGCTCCATTGCACCCCGCCCTTTTGTTCACATGCTAAAATAGAGCTTCCCGATGGCTGACATTCAACGCAGGAAAACTGTAACGGCCTCGATTAATGGCGTTCGCGTCGGCAGCGATGCATCGGTTGTGGTGCAATCCATGACCAATACTGACACCGCCGATGTTGCTTCAACAGTTCAACAAGTTGCGGCGTTGGCGAGGGCTGGCTCTGAACTCGTACGAGTAACCGTCAACAACGATGACGCTGCGGCGGCTGTTGCGCCTATCGTCGAGCAACTTGACCGTCAAGGTGTGCGAGTTCCCATCATTGGCGACTTTCATTACAACGGGCATTTGCTGCTTAAGAAGTATGCTGAATGCGCGCGCGCTCTTGCGAAGTATCGAATCAATCCCGGCAACGTAGGAATCGGGCGCAAGGATGATGCAAACTTCCGCACCATGATCGAAGTCGCGGCGGAGAACCAGAAGCCGGTCCGCATTGGCGTAAATTGGGGATCGCTCGATCAGGCGCTGCTCACTCGCATGATGGACGAGAATTCGCGATTGCCCGAGCCGCAAGGGGCTCGCGAAGTCACGATGGAAGCGATGGTGGTAAGTGCGCTGAACTCAGCCGCGCTGGCCGAGAAGTACGGATTACGTCCTGATCAGATTATTCTGAGCGCCAAGGTGAGTGGCGTGCAGGATCTGATTGATGTTTACAGATCGCTGGCCTCGCGCTGTAATTATCCGCTGCATCTCGGATTGACGGAAGCCGGAATGGGGGCGAAAGGGATCGTTGCTTCAAGTGCCGCGCTCGGAGTTTTGCTGCAAGAAGGAATTGGAGATACGATTCGCGTCTCACTGACGCCAGCGCCGGGTGGTGATCGAAGCGAAGAAGTACGAGTGGCGCAGCAGATTCTGCAATCGTTAGGGATACGTAGTTTTACCCCGCAGGTGACGGCTTGTCCCGGATGCGGCCGCACTACCAGCACGTTCTTCCAGGAGATGGCAGAGCGAATTCAAACTTATCTACTCGAACAAATGCCCGTATGGAAAGAAAATTACACAGGCGTAGAAGAAATGAAAGTCGCGGTAATGGGTTGCGTCGTCAATGGCCCGGGCGAATCGAAGCACGCCAGTTTAGGCATTTCGCTGCCGGGAACATTCGAAGAGCCGAAAGCTCCCGTTTATGTTGATGGACGACTGTTCACGACGTTGAAAGGCGACCGAATCGTCGCGGAATTCATTCAGATTCTCGATGACTACGTTCAGTCGCACTATGCGGCACGGGAAGCGGTCGCCGTTCAGTAGGTCTGCTTGACGGGCGAGGGCGCCCGTGACGCCACAAGCCCCCTTTTTGTCATCCTGAGCGCCTGTTCTTCTTCGTTAGCGAAGAAGAACCAACTCGAAGGACCCCCTACTTCTATCTTTGACCCCTAGTTTGTTTCTATCTTCGACATCTCAGACCCGGTCACGCCGCTAATTTAAGCAAGCCCACGGCTACGGTCAGCCACAGCGCGAATCCTGCAACATTCAATGCAATCCGCCATCTCCAACTGTCAATTATGAAATTGTATTTTGCGTCCATGACTTTCTCCTCTGCTCTCTCATTTGACGAAACCCGCGGTCAAACGTTAGTAGAGATACGCGCCACTATCGCGAATGTTCCATGAGAATTGTTTCAGTAATGTGAATTTCGTTACGCGAGGAGTGGCAAGTCAGCGCCGGATGCGGCATCTGGGAGAGGATCGGCAATACCCTTCAACTCAGGATAATGCGTCAGTAATGTTTGGGGTGCCCTGACACGTTGACCTGTCAACATGTGTTTCAGTTGTAGCGCGTTCACGCCGGCTTTGGCTTCGAAGTGATTGTTGGCAACGACATAGGTTACTTCCGCTTTCTTTGCGATGCGCTCTATCTTTTCCTTCCATCCGGACAGTTCAGGTTCGATGTATAGATAGTTGTATCGGTCGTCGCGCTTTTCGGATTCGAACCATTGGTCGTAGTTTCGTCCGTGCATGCGAACATATCCAACCGACGAAGTTACGTGCTCGGTCGGCTCCAAAGATCTTCCGATCAAAGGTTGATCAATGTTGCAGAAGGCGACATTATTTTGTGTGAAGGAGGCGAGGGTTTCGGGATTGTCCCAACTCGAATGTCTTACTTCCAACACTCGCGGATACTCAATGAATTGTCGAAGCAGCACTTCAACGTACTCACGATTGAGCGAAGTGTTCTTGAATGAGATTGGAAATTGAATCAGAAGCGCGCCGAATTTCCCGGTGGACGCCAAAGCTTCCAATCCCTCGCGGGCCAGTTTCTCATCATCGTCATTGGGCCTGATGCTGGCGGCGGATGTCGGCTCCATCACGGCCAGCGGAGAATGTGTGAACGAGCGATGCAGCTTGGCGGTGAATACAAAATTCGGATTCGATGACACCCGACGCGCCCATAGCTTTGCGAGCTCGGGCTTAATGTGTCCGTAGAATGACGTATTGATTTCGACCATATCGAAGCATTGCGCAAGATATTCCAGCGGATGCTCCTTGCGCCGCTGCATTCCGGGCGGGTAGAAAATGCCGTCCCAGTCTTTGTAAGACCAGCCGGCGGTGCCGACGCGGGTTTGAGGAGCTTTCTCCATGTTCCTGGGAAATTCGAGGTTAGCACAATCAGCATCTTGCCCACTCATGGCGGGCCGATGTCACATTCGTTGTTGTCATGTTGGGCGCGGCTGAGCTGCCGCTCGCGGAAGTTCAGCAAGTCGAAACACCCATACGAACTTCACGCCGATTGTTGGTAGAGGGATCCTTCGACTTGGTTCTTCTTCGCAAGCGAAGAAGAACAGGCGCTCAGGATGACAAAAAGTCAGTTGAGAGTCGAGGCGCGGCTCAGTAGAAGATCAACGCCACCCAGTACGCGCCATTAGGATAGGTGGTAGTTTTCGCGTAGCAAGTTCCTTTTGCGAACCCGCTCACCGTACGATCGGAGATGATCTTTGAAATTCCGGATGGAAGATTGTCGGGCTGCATTGCGGTGTATCGCATGATGTAGCGGCCTTGCGGGGATGGGGTTTTCAGGGAATCGGCCTCAGCCATCGCACATGCGGTTGATTTTGCCGCTGCGGCGTCTATTTGCCGCAATTGCGGGAGACGCGCTTCGGAGCGCATGCGGTTTATGCCACCGGCAATGGCCTCTTCCGCCTGCTTGTCAGAAAATGACGGCAAGCTGTGCGCGAAATCTTGTACTACATAAAGCCTTGGGCCGCTTTGGACGATTGCAAATCCTGCCACATTGTAATCCGCGCTCAATAGGTTTGCGCGGTGCTCGGGAGAATGCATCAGGCTGTCCGCCGCTTGCTCTACGCTTCCGGCAAACGCTACATTTTCGCCCGCGACATCTAAATGCAACTTCGTGTCAGCGGCTAATCGTTGAGGCAGTGCAGGCTCGCCGGCTAGCTGGTGCGAAAGTTGCTGTTGTTCTGCCATAGCAGCGGCATGAGCGCGAGCTGCTTTGGTTAAACCCTCTTCTGCTTGCAAGGGCGAAAGTCCGGCCTCGATTCGCGCCTGGTTCGCCAGATCAAAAAGCTTTCGCTCTGCGTCGGATCCAAAGGGGAAAGAGTTCGCCCCGGATGGAAACTGATGGAGCGACACGCTGGTTACTGTGGCTGGCTTTGGCGGCGGGTTTTGAGCCACGCCAGCACCTGCAACCAACACAATGCCTAGCCAAATTATGATCATCCGAGACATGGTTTTTGCCCACGCTCAGAATCGGGAGATACAACTTATTACTTTGTTCCTAGGACGATACGCTCTAGAATTCAGGCACGCATCATTACAATGGAGACATTACTGCTCGGCTTTCTTCTCGTTTCAAACCTAGTACTTTTGGTGCTTGCGGTGTTGTTATATCAGCGGTTTGCCAAGTCCAGCGGGCATTCTGAGGCATTGATGCAGCTTGCCCGCCAGGCTGAGTCTCTTCATCAGACGTTGTCGAAGCAGTTCGCTGCGTCAACCGCCGATATGGCCATGCGGTTGGAGCAGACTAAGGGCGACCTTCGCCAGCAGGTTGCGGATCGTTTGGGGGACGGCTTTTCTTCGATCCGGAGTGGGGTTGAAGAACAGATGAAGGCTGGACGTCACGAGCAAGCGGGAAGGCTTGCCGAGGCCCGTACGGAACTAACCTCGTCGCTGGCCTTGACAACCTCGCAGCTCAAATCCGACTTCGACAATCTCACTCAAAAGACAATGCAGAGCCTGGATTCGATTCGCGACCGCGTGGACGCAAAGCTGCTTGCAATCACCGATCAGGTGCAGCAAAAGCTGGACCAAAATATTAAAGAGGGCTTCGCTCAATTTGAAAAAGTCCAGCAACATCTTAAAGCCGCTGAGGAACAACTGCGCGAAGTCGGAGCCCTTGGGCACTCCATCAACGATTTAAATAATTTGCTGAAGTTGCCTCATCTTCGCGGGACATTCGGGGAAGCAAGCCTGGAACGTCTTCTCGCAGACTTTCTACCGGCGCACATGTTTGAAATGCAATGCACGGTGAACGGCGGCGGACGCGTTGACGCCATGATTCAGTTCCCAGACCGCCGGCTGCCTATTGATGCGAAGTTTCCCCGTGAACAAGTGCTGGCGCTTTTTGAAAGCAACGTCGAAGCCGAGATCGAGCTTGCGCGCCACGAATTCGTGCGAGTCATGAAGACAGAAGCAAAGCGGATCAAGGCATACATTCAGCCGGAACATGGGACAACAGAAATCGCGCTCATGTATCTGCCGAGCGAAACCCTCTACATGGAAGCTGTGCGGAATCGCGAACTTGCCGATTGGCTCAATCAACAGCACGTGTTTCCAGTTTCACCAAATACTTTGTTGATGACCTTGCAGACAATTGCTCTCGTCCACAAATGGTATGAAGTTGCGAGCCGCTTCGAGAAGAGCCGAGTGGAGTTGGCCAAAGCACAAAAATCGTTCGACCACTTCCAGGGTCAATTCGAGAACGTCGGCAAGAGCTTAAACAAGGCGCAGGACGCGTTTGAAACAGCGCAGAGACATTTGAAGACTTATCGCGGGCGAGTGACCGTCCTCAGTGGACAAGAGCAATTAGAGCTTGACCCAAAGAACGAAGATGCCACTCTGCCACTAACAGACAAGGCTAGTGCGTGAGCGCCGATGCACCGGCGATATTCTTGAATTTCAACCTCAGACAGCTTACATCTTGCTCATCGTGAATGTGCCTGACCCGGTGCATCCGGTTCCGGTTAAAGTCCAATTGCCGGTGATCTGGTTATTCGTCACCGCTCCGTTGAGGGTAAGGGTGTTTCCACTTGGCGTTGCTGATTGAATTGTCATGCCAAATGTGCCAGTCACGTTACCGTTGAAATCGCCGGCGAGCCCAAACGATCCGGTTTCCGTACCTGACGTTCCAAAGCACGAGTCCTCAGTAGTGAACGTCAGATTCACGATATTCACGTTACTTCCACTGCTCTGGGCAAAAGAAGTCGTAAATGCGAAAGCCGGACCAGTGTTGTTTGTCGGGTCAGTTAATTGTGCGGTCCAATTTCCGTTGATGTTTCCTGAATTGCTTGAATTACCGCATCCAATCAGCATGAACCCGAGCGATATGACTAACAAAATTCCGAATTTCTTCATAGGGTCTCCTCCGAATCAAACCTGGTAACAATGGCGATAAGTAAAGATGCCGATCTGAGGCGAGCGGATGTAAGGCAGACAGCAAGCCTGGGGCCAGCAAGCATGGGAAAAAGCCTCTGGATTGGCCAGAGGCTCCTGGTAGGGATTTCATCTTACTGTGTACTTCCGTTGTGCTTATCGCGATAAATTTTTCGCGAGACTCTGTTTTGTTGACGATTCACTCGCGCCTTTTCCGCGCCAGTCAGTTTGCCACCATTAGCGGCACGGTCATTGTGGATCTCATGGTTGATGCGAGCGTCTTTCGATTCCAGATTTGCGGTTTCGCGTGGCGTGAGCTGACCACTTTTCACGCCTTGCGCAATGCGGTCCTGCTGATTTTCAGCGCGCTTTCCCACCTCACTCTTTGGCTGTGGGTCAGTCTGCGCGAGTGCCGGCAAAGCCAATGCAGCCAGTGTCATTCCAAAAAACAAGGCTCTGAAATAAGTTTTCATATTGTTCAACGCCTCCCGGTAATAACGTCAGCCGTAATAGCTAGCGTGGCTGCTTGTCGTCTGAACCCATGCTGGGGAGGAATGTTGCGGTTCGACCCTGCAGCGTTGGAGGTATGGGCGACGTTTTGAAAGGGCAATGGGACCAATATGTTACGTAGGATTTACAGCCTGGGCTATTCAGCTTAGCCGAAGGCACGCGAGAGACGAACAGATCACAAGCCCGCCTCGATACGGGATCGGGGATCAAGAACATCGCGGAGCGCATCGCCGATAAAATTAAAAGACAAGACTGCGAGCATGACTGCCAGGGCAGGAAAAATTACCAGATGCGGGCTGTCAAACAGGTGCGCCCGGCCGTCATTTAACATTGCTCCCCAGCTCGCGGTTGGCGGAGGAACGCCGAGACCAAGAAAACTCATCGTGGCTTCCGCAAGAATTGCGCCGGCCATGCCGATCGCCGCCTGCACCACGATCGGCTGAATAATATTGGGGAGAATATGACGAACGATCACACGCAGGTCGGTCGCTCCGAGCGCTTTTGCCGCTTCGACAAATTCGCGCTCGCGCACGGCCAGCACTTGAGCGCGTACCAGCCGCGCGTAGCCCACCCATCCGCCGAGAGAGAGCGCCAATATCAGATTGAAGATCCCGGGTCCGCGAAATGCGACGAAAGCGATTGCGAGCAGGATCCCGGGAAACGACAAAAATGCATTCATCACCAGGACGTTCACGAAGCGGTCAATGCCGCCTCCGTAATATCCGGCGATTGACCCGACGATCAATCCGAGAGTTAGTGATGCTGCGACCACGCAGGTCCCGACAAGCATAGAAATCCGCGATCCGTAAATCAGGCGCGAGAGAATGTCACGGCCCAGTTCGTCGGTGCCGCACCAATGACCGGGCGACGGAGCGGACAGTCGCGCTGGCAAATCTATGTGCGCAGGATTTTGAGGGGCAAGCCAGGGAGCGAACACGGCAGAGAAGGTGAAGATCGTTACGAGGACGATTCCGATGACGGCCAGGATGTTGTGGCGGGCGACACGCTGGAAAGAAATTGCGGCAGTGGACATGGTGAAGTCTGGGCAGTCTCAAAATCTCTACGATTAAACGACCATATCACTATCCGTGCTCGGCGAATCGGAGCTTCCCTGCGTTTCTTTTCATCAAACTTTTGAAACGTTTCAGCGCGGCGGCTTCCCTGATCGCCACATGACCCGCCTTATTCTGAAATTTCGCCCTCAGGGGCTTTACCGCCTTCCCCACTAACCGATTATCCGTCCTGATAAACCTGATAACCGCACCTTAAACCTTTTCGCCCTTTGCGATTTGGCCTGGAAGAAGAAACGTTTTCGGATACTTGTCATCGCCGCAGAGTTTGAATGAGCCGAAACCCTTGTACCACGGCCCTGCGGGGACATTCGGCTTAGTCTCAGGCCAAATCCGGAGTTGATTGAGGTCATCAAGGCTGATGCCGCGGTCGCGCATGCGCTCGATCAGATGGTCGCGGATAGCTACTGGAATGCGCGGCCAGCTCTCGATCTGGGGCATCACTCACCAAAAACTAAGCGTCCTAACTCGTCCCCCAGATGTTTCGCTTGCTCGGGATCGCTTGCGGCACGAAAACGTTCGGCGAGATCAAAAAATGCTTTCTCCTTCTGCTTTCGGGCTTCGATGCCCAACTCAATAAGCTCTACCAGAACACGGTTGTCGCTCAATCGTTGACTCTTAGCGAGACGATCCACTTGTTTCGCAATAGGAGCAGGAAGCGACACACTTCGCCGGACATGTTTTGTTGTTGGCATGGCACCATTATACACCACTTCGGTGTATTCATTGACAGGAGTCCATGCTTCCTTACAATGCGACGAATTGGGTGGTCGTCTCTCCTCACTGCCTTATCCTCGGATTCGCGACGGAATACAGCAAGTCCGTCAGGAAATTTACTGCTACATACGTCAACCCAATCGCGAGGATGCAGCCCTGCACCAGATAGTAGTCGCGATTGCTGATTGCTTGAATCGTCAACCGGCCGATTCCAGGCCAGGAAAAAATAGTCTCGGTCACGATTGCGCCGGCGAGCAGCGCGCCGAATTGCAATCCTAGGACCGTGATCACGGGAATCATTGCGTTTCGCAATGCGTGCTTGTAAACAACCGTTCGCTCAGACAGTCCCTTGGCGCGCGCGGTGCGAATGTAGTCCTGGCCGAGTTCTTCGAGCATGGACGTGCGAACCATGCGAGTAAGAATTGCGGCCAATGCACCGCCCATGGTGATGGCTGGCAAGATCAGGTGCGCGAAGCTGCCAGAGCCTGATACCGGAAGCCATCCCAGTTTGATTGAGAAAAATAAAATTAATATTGGCCCGAGCGCGAAGTTCGGGAACGACAATCCGAAGAGACTGACCACGCTGAGCGTGCGGTCGTCCCAGCGATTTCGCCTCTGCGCTGACCGGACGCCAGCGGGAATTGACAACAAAATCGCAACAACCAGCGCCGCAATCGTCAATTGCAGCGTGTAAGGATAGCGTTGCTCGATCAGGCTGGTGACGCTTTGATTGAACCGCACAGACGGTCCGAGATCGCCGTGCAGCACGCCTTTCCAATAATGAAAATATTGCTGCCCCAGCGGCACGTCGAGACCATATGCGTGCCGGGCGGCTTGTATATCTGTCGCTGGCGCACCTTCGCCGAGCATTTGCAGAATCGGGTCTCCGGGAACCAAATGGATTAGCAGAAAAACGAGGGAGACGACGAGCCAGATGACCGGCAGCGTGTAAAGAACGCGAAGTGAAAGATAACGGAGCATTCAGATTCGTCGTTGGTCGTTCGTCTTTGATCGTTGGCTACTGCCTGGACCCTTCGCGCCGTTCATGTCACCGCCTTGCCAACCGCTCTTGATTCCAACCTCTCGATTCTGACTTTGGCTATGCGATGACCATCCATTTCACTAATGACGAAGCGGTGACCCTCATATTCAAATGCTTCTCCAGGGGTTGGGATCTTTTGCAATTGCGCCAACACAAATCCCCCTAGGGTCTCGAACCCCCGATCTCGCGGCAATAATAAGTCATATTGCGATTCGAGATCGCGGATGTTCACCGAGCCATCCAACAAAAGAGATTTATCCTCACCGTTTATCATTGCCTGATCTGAGGGCGCAATATCGAACTCGTCCTCGATTTCACCGACTAATTGCTCAAGAATATCTTCTACCGTTATCACGCCGGCGGTCGAGCCAAATTCATCCACTACCACAGCCAGATGCCGCTTTCGCTCTCTGAATTCTCCAAGAAGCTCGGTTAGAACTTTAGTCTCCGGCACGACTAAAACGTCGTGCATAATTTGACTGATCTTCATGTTAGAAATGCGTGTTGCGATCGGCTGAGAAGAATTGCCGGCGAGCCGCAGGCGGGTCCATCGCATCAAATCCTTCGAATAAAGCACGCCAATAATATGTTCCGGCCCGCTCTGCGGGTCATATACCGGAATGCGCGAGTGCTGTTCCTCGACAACCCGCTTCAGGGCTTCATCTAGCGTCAAGTTGCCCGGAAGCGAAAAAATGTCGGGACGAGGCACCATTACCTCGCGAACCGTGATGTTATCCAGTTCGAGGGCTTGATGAATCATCTCTTCCTGAAAGGGCGGGATTTGTCCGAACTGCCGGCTGGCGGTCACGATCAGCTTTAGCTCATCAGGGGAGTGAATGGGACCTTGGGGAATTCTGTGAGAACCGAACGCGCGCAGGACCGAACCGGCGGCACGGCTCATCAAGAACAGTACCGGCCGCGTGAGGGTAAGAAAAACTTCCATCGGGGCCGCGACGGCGAGGGCAACCTGCTCCGAGCGTTGCAGTGCCAACGATTTTGGCACCAGTTCGCCGAGAATCACGTGCATGCACGTGATCATGCTGAACGCCACGACAATAGCAATGCCATGTGCGTAGACCATGGCATGCGGAACCTTGCGAATGAACCGTGATCCCTCGACTATGTGGGCGACGATCGGTTCGCCGATCCATCCCAAGGTGAGGCTGACGATCGTGATTCCAAGTTGTACGCCGTTGACTACCTCATCCAGATTGCGGTGCAGTCTCTGAACAATTCTGGCGCCGATACGATGAGCTTCGATGAGTTGCTGGATACGGGTATCGCGCACGCTCACTAAGGCGAATTCGGCGGCGGCAAAGAAAGCGTTGGCTGCGACCAGAAGAATCACCAGGAATACCCGGAGCAGCACAAAGGCGACCATGAATGGCCAATTTTAGCATTTGAAGCCGCGAGCGACGTTTTCATCCAGGGCGCTGGACCTGTAGAATTGAAGATAATTAGGCGGATTTTCTACTACTTGCGCCCACTCCGTGTCCGCGCAGCAAGTCTGGACTTTCTTGCTTTCTTTTTGGGGATCTCGGGGTCTAATGAGGAAGAGTTTTGCACTCCGCACGACGCGCCAAGATTTCTTGGTCCAGGGAAAGCAGTTTTTAGGAACTTAATTGGGTTCGTCCGCGTAGAACGAGTGTGGGCCGAATTGTTGGCTTCAAATCAGGAGGCGATGTGAACGGCAATACGAACGGCAGGAAGAAGCGGCGTAAGCGAATCATCATAGTCACGGTCGTCGTATTAGTGATCGTGGTATTTGCAGGCGCGCTCTACGCCTTCAACCGCGGTGGCACAAAAATTGATCCGTCTAAGCTGGCCAAGGTTGAAAAAGGGGACCTCGCCAAAAGCGTCGTCGCAACCGGAAAAGTCGAGCCCATCACCAAAGTCGAAGTGAAATCTAAGGCAAGCGGCATTGTTACGAAACTCTACGTTGATGCCGGCGACAAAGTAAAGAAAGGCCAGCTTCTCGCCCAGTTAGATAAGGTTGAGATTCAAGCTCAGGTTGACCAGTCCCGCGCCGCGCTACAGGCGGACGAGGCAAATCTGACAAGCTCACAGGCCGACTGGCAACGAGCCAAGGTGGATGCCGAAGGCCCGGATGTTCCGCTATTGAAGCGCGAATACGAACGCTCGCTGGGGATGGCGAAAGATGGCATTGTCTCCACATCCGCATTGGATGACGCCAACAGAAATTACCAGATGGCCCTGAATAAGCAGAACGTCTCAAAGGCCCAGGTCACAGTATTGCAGGCAAAAATCGCTCAGTCGGAAGCGCAAATCGCGGAAGGCCGCGCCAACCTGAAGCAGCTTGAGGAACAACTCAGTTACACGGATATCGAGTCACCGATGGATGGCGTGGTGCTATCGCGCGACGTCGAACTCGGAGACGCCGTGAGTTCAATCCTGGTTCTGGGA
This sequence comes from uncultured Acidobacteriaceae bacterium, assembly GCA_963720075.1. Classification (GTDB taxonomy): domain Bacteria; phylum Acidobacteriota; class Terriglobia; order Terriglobales; family Acidobacteriaceae; genus PALSA-188. The sequence goes on from CAVREG010000007.1 coordinate 39,152, forward strand.
TCGTCCGCAACATTGGTCATGACTTTGGGCGACACCAGCCAGGTTTACGTAAAGGGCAAAGTTGACGAGAGCGACATTGGGCAAGTGTATTTGGGGCAGCCCGCGCGGATCAAAGTAGAAAGCTTCAAGGACAAGACCTTTAATGGAGTGGTAACAAAAATATCCCCAATGGGGGTCGAAAAAGACAACGTCACTACCTTCGAAGTTCGTGTCTCCATCAATAATCCCGGTGGGGAGCTAAAAGCAGAGATGACCGCCAACGCGGAAATCATTCTCGAAGAGCACAAGAATGTGTTGCAGATTCCAGAGGGCGCAATTATTTACGACAAAGACAAAAAAGCTTCTGTCGAGATTCCCCAGCCAAAAGCGAAAGATGGCATGACAAAGATTGCCGTGAATATTGGGATATCCAATGGAGCGAAAACAGAAGTCCTTAGCGGATTAAAAGAAGGCGATCAGGTAGTGCTGCAGTAGCATGCGTTTGAAGGACGAGATGATCGCATATAAGTCGGATAGACCGCCCGCGTAGGGACACCCGCCCTCGGCTTCCGGTCGAGCAAAGGTCGAAGGAAAGGTTATCAGCGACTCAAATCCGAAAAGTGCCCGCCGCTACATAGTCAGCGAAGTGGGGGTATGAAAGTTTCTGTGCGAAGCGGCAGCATCGGACCTCAATAATTTCGCGGTTCGAAGCCAACACTGCCGACCTTTGCTCGGCCTGGACGGGCGAGGGCGACCGTCCCCACACAGTCAGAAGCAAAAAACAAAAGCCGCCAGCTTTTTGTGCTGACGGCTGATAGCTGAGTGCTGAAGGCTGAAAGCTTGCCTTACCGGCTCTCGTACAGCAGCACGCCTTCGGTTTCTTTCGAGTCTACCGGACGGTAGAACAGCTTGTTTCCTTCCAGGAAGACTTCTATGAACGCCGGACGCGTTGTGATTGTTCCCTGAATCAGGGCCTCTGACAGTGGGTCTTCAATGTATTTTTGAAGAGCCCGGCGCAGGGGACGCGCTCCGTAGCTGCGGTCTCCCAGGGTCTGGCTCAGAATCCATTTCTTGGCTTCGTCGGTCACTGTCACCGTGATGGATTTCTGGGCCAGGTTCTGATTCAACATGGTGACCATGAGTTCGAGAATCTGGATGAGGTCGGCTTCGCTCAATGCGCTGAACAATATGATCTCATCGAGACGGTTCAGGAACTCGGGGTTGAACGTGCGCTTCACTTCCTGTTTCACCAAGTCTTCGACTTTTTCGGAGATCATGTCTTCCTTGCTCGACTGGAAGCCGAGGCCTTCGCGGCGTTGCAAGTGACGCGCTCCAATATTCGAAGTCATGATGATGATGGTGTTTTTGAAGTCAACCGTGTTGCCGAGGCCATCGGTGAGCTGTCCGTCTTCAAAGACCTGCAACAGGATGTTGAATACATCGGGATGCGCTTTTTCGATTTCGTCCAGCAGCACGACGGAATAAGGCGCACGTTTCACACGCTCGGTGAGCTGTCCACCTTCTTCGTAGCCGACGTATCCGGGAGGCGAGCCAATCAGCTTTGATACGGAATGCTTCTCCATGAATTCGGACATGTCGAAACGGATCAGCGATTTTTCGCTGCCGAACATGAATTGCGCCAGAGTACGAGCGACTTCGGTTTTGCCAACGCCTGTAGGCCCGAGAAACAAGAACGAACCAATAGGCCGGTTGGGACTCTTAAGTCCCGCACGCGAACGGCGAATCGCACGCGCCAAAGCGACGATGGATTTATCCTGCGAGATGATGCGCTTGTGCAACTCTTCTTCAATGCGCAGCAGCTTCGCCGATTCCTCTTCTTTGATGGACATCACCGGCACGCCGGTCCAGCGCGAGACTACGTCTTCAATGTCTTCGCGCCCGACGACTCCCGTGGCCGATTCATCCAAATGATATTTTTCGCGAAGAGCGCGCAGGTTCTCGCGCTCCTTGCGTTCCTCGTCCGAATAGAAACGCGCCTTCTCGAATTCGTGATTCGCGATGGCATTTTCCATTCGGTGCACGATGAACTTGATCCGCTTCTGTACCTCGGTGATTTCTTCCGGCAGCGAAGTCTGGCGCAGCTTTACCCGCGCTCCGGCTTCGTCAATCAGATCAATAGCCTTGTCCGGGAGAAAACGATCCGGGATGTAGCGGTTGGAATGGGAGACCGCGAAGTTGATCGAGTCGTCGGTGTAAGTGACGGCGTGAAACTTCTCGTAGCGGTCTTTAATTCCAAATAAAATTTTTGTAGCGTCAGCTTCGTTCGGAGGTGGAACTTTCACTGCCTGGAAACGGCGTTCGAGCGAGCGGTCTTTCTCGATTGACTTGCGATACTCGCCCGGAGTGGTTGCGCCAATGCACTGAATTTCTCCGCGAGAGAGTGCGGGTTTCAGGATGTTAGCGGCGTCGAGCGATCCTTCGGCCGATCCTGCTCCGACCAGAGTGTGAAGCTCGTCAATAAAGATGATGGAATTTTGCGACTCCATCAATTCTTTCATGATGGTCTTTAGACGCTCTTCGAATTGTCCACGATATTTGGTGCCGGCAACGATCAGAGAAAGATCCAGAGCGAGAATGCGTTTGTCGGCGAGGAATGACGGAACCTCGCCATCGGCAATGCGCTGCGCTAATCCTTCAACAATGGCTGTCTTACCAACCCCGGGCTCGCCGATCAAGACCGGATTGTTCTTTGTCCTGCGGCACAGAATCTGTACAACGCGTTCGACTTCGCCGTCGCGTCCGACTAAAGGATCAAGCTGGTTGTCCATTGCAGACTGCGTGAGATCACGGGAGAACTCGCTCAATAAAGAGGATTCGCGCTGACGCTGCGGCTGAGATTTTTCCTGGCTGGTACGAGCCAACTCTTCGCGGATGGTGGATAAACGCAATCCGCGCTCATGCAGAATCTCAGCGGCGAAACACTTTTCCTCGCGCAACAGCCCTAAAAGAAGATGCTCAGTGCCAATGTGTTTGTGAGAAAGCCGTTCCGCTTCTTCAGCGGCATAGGCCAAAACCCGTTTGCATTCGTTGCTTAGCGGCAAATCTACAGACGTGGAAACCTTTTCCCGGATGGTGGTGTGACCTTCGATCTGCTTGCGAATGGACTCTACCGAGGCATGAGAGCGCAAAAATCTGTTCGTAAGGGCCTTATCTTCGCGTAAAAGTCCCAGCAAAAGGTGTTCTGTCTCAATATAAGGAGACCCGAACTGGCTGGCTTCATAGCGCGCAAAAAATATGACGCGCCTTGCCTTTTCCGTATAACGTTCAAACATATAGCCCTTTCCCCCGAGTTCCGCGAAAAGCTGCGAGCTCTAAATAGCCACAGCCCTCTTCGGAACCCTTTGGCCCTATTATCATTGATGCAATCGGGCTGCCAACGATCCCCGACTACGGAATTAGGCTGCTGGTATCTGAAACTTCAGTTACCAAAGAACCCCATAAAGATCATGAAAGCAATTAATTGCAAACTTTCTAATGCAATCGGTTGCGGAATCGTTTCCCCCCACGCGTCATTTACTATTTCGTCACGTTGCCGACGAATTGTCAATTGCCGTTCCGTGCTATCCCACTAACGTTTCAGGTGCGACTTCCTCGACCTGCCCACCCTGTAGCCGCAAGACGCGATGGCAGCGCCTTGCAAAAGCTAAATTGTGTGTGGCAATCAAGGAAGTTAATTGATGCTCCCGATGCAATCTGGAGATCAATTCGAAAACCGAATCGGCTGTGCGGGCATCCAGATCTCCCGTAGGCTCATCGGCAAGCAAGAGCTTCGGCTTGGTCACGAGCGCCCTTGCCAAGGCGACCCGCTGCTGTTCGCCTCCGGAAAGCTCGCCGGAGCGGTGATGCGCTCGCGCCGCCAAACCCACTTCGCTGAGCCATCGCGAAGCTTCTGCTTCTACTTCCTGCTTTGAGCGTCCTCGCAGAAGCAATGGCATCGCCACGTTCTCGAGGGCCGTGAATTCGGGCAGCAGATAATGAAATTGCCAGACGAAACCGATTTCGCGGTTACGAAAATCGGCAGCATCATTCTCCGAGAGCGCGCTCAATCGCAATTGCGCGAAGTATACGTCACCCGAAGAAGCTCTATCAAGAGCGCCAAGGATGTGCAACAAGGTACTCTTGCCCGATCCCGACTCGCCGACAATCGCGAGCATTTCTCCTCGCGCAACTTGGAACGACAAATTTTCAAAGAGCACAAGCTGCGAAGAAGCGGTCTGAAAAGTCTTCTTCAAACTATCAGCTCGCAGTATCACCTGTTGATTAGATGCAATAGGAATGCTCCTCGTCTCAGGAATCAGTGTCGTGCGAAGCCGCTTATTAAAGGTAAAGAGAGTCTTCGCAATCGGACGCAAATGACCGTTCCTACAAACAGCCCCTTAGCCAGCGATAAAACGTTATTGCACGCAGAGTATCCAAAGGATGTGCTTCAGGCATTATGTGGCTCGCTTCGGGACCGCGAAATTGGAAAGCGACATAGACATCCTTTTCGCTGCAATACCACGGCGCTTTTTCCTGTCCGACTTTTGCGAGATCGTCAAACACATTTTGGGAACCGCCTGGATCAACGCAGCACATGTGCAGGAAAGCAACGTTCCGGCCGTGAAGATAGTCCTCCACCTTCTTGCGAGTCACCCCGGGCTTCAGGACAGCGGAATACGAGCGTAACTCGGATTGGTAACTGTCTTCGCGCTTTTGCCGCGCCTGCTCTTGCCGCACGTGGCGGGCAGCACACGCGGGACAATGCGCTCAGAATTAATATCAGTAGCGGGAAGGGCCAGCGTCTCATGCTGTGTGAATCATAGCGTAAAAAAACCGCCCCTCAAGGCGGCCCTTTCACGACCTCATTCATTCCTTACGACGGAACACCCGCGCCATGCCCCGGTTGCGGCATTGCGGCTGCGGTCGTCGCCGCCGCTGCTTCGTTCAGTATCCTGTGATGGATAGTGAACAGCGCCAACTCCAACCGATCCGAGACGCCGATCTTGTCATACACATTGCGAAGATAATTCTTGATGACCTGCTCGGTCGTTCCGAGTTGCGTGGCGATTTCTTTGTTCTTGTATCCCTGAACGATCAGCGCAACGATGCGCAGTTCTTTTGCGGTCAGACGATCGCGCACGCGCAATCCCACCATATCGTTTTCGGTCAACTCGCTGGGCACCGCGATGTCCTGCACCCAATTTTCTCCGCGAGCTACTTTGCGGACGCAATCCACCAACGCCGCACTCGTCACGTTCCGATACACCACTCCATTGGCTCCCGCGCCCATGTAGCGTTGCGCGCTTTCGCCGGTGTCGGCGAGCACGACCACGCGAGTTTTAGCTTTGGTTGCGGCGGCGAGAATTCCATTGAAGTCGGAATGGAATCCGCCCGCAACAATGAGCACGGCGGCGCGGAATTTATCCAGCGCCATAAACATCTGCTCTTGGGTTTGCGCCTGGGCCACTATGCGCATTTCGTCTTCGACCGCCAGCACTTTGGCGATCCCCGCCCGGAAAATTGCCTGGTTATCGGCCAGAATTAGTTTCAGCATCGCGTCAACACCTCAATGTTACTCGTGACGAACGAAATCGTAGGAATCAATGACACAGGCTACGCCGTGTGTATCGGAATTCTTGCCTCCCGAAGTAGGCTCGTCCCTGCGCACAACGCGCCCGCTACACTTCACCATTACAGGTTCTTTGGCGCCTGTAACTTCTGGCGGCAGTGAAATCTCAAACTCAACATTCGATCCGATTTCGAGATTGGCGTCGGCTCGAATGTAAACGCCAGCCGCGCTGAGATTCCCGGTCATTCCGGCATGATCTGCGCTCTCTTCGGCCCGGTGAATCTTAATCGGCAGTTCTAAAGGGAATCTTTTTCCCGTCCGTGCTTCGGACACAAGACCTCCTCGCTCCTGACCATTCTTATCGGCAAAAGCCAGGTCCGCGATATATTTCTCCTATTAAAGTTCGATGAATCGCTCAGGGGCGGTTATATCATGGAAGGCCTATCCGTTAAAAGCCTGTTGATACGGGGATTTAGGTAGGAAGTAGGTTCCGGCGGGCACGGTCTTCGTCTTCCCGGCGTGATGAAGAGGAAAAATCTATGGCTAATATCGGATTCAACGGACTGCGAGTGCTGTCACTCGAGAGCCGGCGATCCAAAGAAATCGCGCAATTGATCACTAACAATGGAGGCCAGCCTACGGTTGCGCCGTCCACGCGGGAAGTCCCGGAATCAAATCCCGAGGAATTAAAGTTCGCCGCCAGTCTGCTGCAAGACGAATTCGCCGCTGTGATTTTCATGACCGGAGTGGGCACGCGCGCGCTGGTGCAAGCAGTCGAGCCAGTATGCTCCCGTCCTCAATTCGTGGCTGCTCTCAGCCGGACAAACGTGGTGGCTCGCGGCCCCAAACCAATCGCGGCGCTGCGTGAGTTGGGAGTCCCCGTGACGCTCGCCGTACCCGAACCAAATACCTGGCGCGAGATTCTGCTGGTGCTTGATCAAAATAAAGAAAAGACTCCCTTGAAAGGCAAAAAGATCGCCGTTCAGGAGCACGGTGCTCCCAGTCAGGAACTTTACGATGGACTACGGCAACGCGGCGCCGAGGTTGTTCCTGTTCATGTTTATCAGTGGTCTTTGCCAGAGGACACGGCGCCGCTGAGGGCAGCCGCTTCCGCTCTCTCACGCAAGGAATTCGACGTCGTCATATTCACGTCTTCGGTACAACTTGTTCATCTGTTACAAATCGCCGAAGAGATGAAGTTGCGCGACGAAGTGTTGCGTGGCTTGAACGCTGCCGTTATTGCTTCGATCGGTCCGGTAACATCTGAGACGTTGCGAGAGCATGGGGTTGGAGTTGACCTGGAGCCAACACATCCGAAGATGGGGTTCCTGGTGAAAGAAGCTTCGGAACAAGGCGAAGCGTTGTTAGGACGCAAAGGGCGTTGAGGAATCGCGAAGGTCTTATTCGATTCGACTATCGGATATTAACAGTCCGATATTCACAGACTATTTCGCGTCCTTACAGGATTCACGGGCTTGCGCTATTTGGTCCCGCACCGCCCCTCTGGGAACGAGAACCACGTGAACACCTTGCTTTTGCAGTTTTTCTAAGTCTGACCTCTTATAGGTTACGTTGCAGCAGCGGAAAATCCTGATTTAGGGCGTGCAGATACATCACGCCGCCGGGATCCTTCGGAAATTTTTTCGTGTCGGTCACCTTGCAGTTGGTAAGGGTGGGACGCTCAATGGGCACAAGGGTGTTTCCGATCAGCAGGCCCGTGTCCACAGTTTTCCCTGTGGGAGAAGTGAACACCGATGTCAGGTTATTTCCGGACCAGAAGGAAAAGTCCGAGCTCATCACCGTCACGTAGGGAGAGATTTGACTCTTGATGTTCAGGAGCTGCCACAGGTCGTCTAGGTCGTCTTCAAAAGACAGGTCCATCCGATCGGACCACTTTATAATATCTTTGGAGGCGATAGAGAACCTCCAAGTGCAGATCTTCTTTTGAGCAGCGCAGGTAGGTGGCGGCGTTTCGATGGGCATTGGACTGTTCGAGACTTTGAGAACGCTATTTGCGTCCGAGTTTGCGTAGCGAACCTGAAATTCCCAATGGCCACCGTTCTTGTCCTCGTACCTCTCAGGATTAGAGACGCTCCACAATCGCTCGGACGGATGTGGCTTTGATTGCGAATTGAATCCCCATGCCCTCCCAGGAAGCACTGTTTTCGCCATAAGTGCCCCCTAGAAGCGAAGTGTGACACTCCTAACCAGTTTGACCGCTTCGACAACATTTTCCGGGCTGTTATAGCGGTTCCGGGTTCCGCTCCTGTCCGAAAGAGGTCTGCTCGTGGCAAAAAGCGCGGGCACAAAACATCAGCCCTAGCATTTAAGGGATTTACTTAGTCAACTATATTATTGCCCTAAGTTAGGTCGTCCCCTTTGGGCTGGGTGTCTGAGATGCGCGCGGTTCGCGGACAAGAGTGTCCGCGCCACATAACCTTTTCCGCTCAAGCAGAGCTTGAACTGGGCACTCGGCCTTTGGTTTAAAGAATCAGACTCCTTCTCTCCACTCTGGTGGGATTCCCACCCTTGCGAAAACCGCGCAAGAGCTTGCCCTGAGCGAAGTCGAAGGAATGGGGCATCCTCGTTCGTTATAGTTCTTACGAAATCAAAACCTTGCGAGGGTTGGTCGGCCCGCCCACTGGTTTTCGTGGTTTACGGGTTGAAGTGAAATTCGACCAATTCCGTGGTCGCGTGGTCGGCCTTTTCCCACTTCCAATTATGAACCGCGGACTGCGCCGATTGTGCAAGCAAAGGATTCCCGCCCTTCACCTGCATGGATTTGACACTTCCGTTGGACTGCACCAGTACTTCCAGTTTGACAGTGCCCCCCAGCTTCATGGAGTGGGCCATCTGCGGGTACATCGGCACAACTTTATTGACCACTTTGCGTCCGCTGGCGTTCTGGTGGGCTTGCGCGAAGCACGCCTTCGGTTGGACGCTCGCCAGTACGGCGAGTATGGATAGGATGAGGAACGGGAAGCGCTTCATCGTTCCTAAACTAGGTGAAGGGATCAAAACGGGAAAGAGTACCGAAGAGATACAGAACGCGTTATGAAAGTAATCTTAGGAGGCAGGCATTTCGTAACGGATGATCTCCCGGGACGGACGGCGGTACCCAAAGTCTTTTGGTCCGAGTTTCTCCACCGCCGTTACTGTGTAGTCCCGGATACTGGGGAATGTCTCGACTGTCCCCGCGTTTATGTTCCGAGTTCCTGTTGGGGCTGCGTGGCACTTGCGGGGCGTAAACCTAAATTCAAAGGCGGCGGACAAGAGTGTCCGCCCTACATAAATCGCCGCAATGCTTCGGAATGACAAGGAACATGGGCGCGTCACTGCTTATGCTGGGAGTCAGGCGTACCGTCATCCGGCGTGCCGTCCGACCACTTGGCGACTGGAATCATAAATATTGTCATGCGCTCCAGAGGAACCTCAGTTGCCAGAATCGGGGAGCCCCGTAGATTTGCGCCCCAGGTTTGAGCTTCGGCCAGCGGAACGAAAAACATTACATGGGGATGCCAGCGCCCGACGCTATCGTTTAGGTATCCTTCCTTTGACTGCATATAGCTCATCGCGCCAGGTTCCAGCGTGGGCAAATCTTTCTTGTCGAAAGCGGGTTGGAGATCGTCGGCGATCTGAGCTTTGGATCGTCCAGCCAATACCCACTCGGTTTTTCTGGTAATGAGTGGAAGGAAGGATCGCGCGGCGGGCGCATTGATGCAGATCGGAGACCGCAGCTTGGGATTCCAGAACTCAGGATCGTCGGGTCCGGCGGCCCATGATCGTTGTACAAAGCACACGAAACCGTTCTTGCCTTTGACTGCGGTTTCGTAGCCGTGCCGTCCGAGGACCAAAACCTCGGCATCATGTGAAATGGATTCCGGGGCCGCGCTTCGCGCCAGGGCGATCTCGGCGTCTCGATCCGCAATCAGGTATTGCTCAAGCGGGGCCATGGCGGGATACGGCGCTTTGGCGTCCTGCGCTCGCGCTTGCCACGTTGCGCCAGGCATGATGAGCAGCGCGAAGGTTGTTACGGTGATCGTCCTTACTGTGGTCGCCCTGAGGGTTTTCGGCTTCATTGATTTCTCCTAAGATAACCTCGGCAATCCCCGCTCAAGCGAGCTTGAACGGGACACACTCGAAGAGTATCTCAGAAGCGCGGGACCTGCGCGGCGGACCGCGAATCATCCGCCTTAAGCATGGCGAATCCCAGAAAAGCGCCCACCAGTATCGGAATGCCATGGATATCGCGGAGATAGGTGAGGATGATCGCGCCGAGCAGGATGATGAGTCCGCCGAATTGAGCGGGGCGAGTTTGACCCTTGTAGACAAGCCATATCGCGAGGCTGCCGAGCAGGCCGGCTCCTGCTACAGATGCTCCGGCACCGTGAGGTTGCCAGGCGTAGCCGGCGACTTCTCCTGAAAAGCCGGACACGATGTACAGAATCAGCCAGCGCCGGCTTCCCCAAAGGCGTTCCGCCAGCCCTCCGACGATTAGGATTGACGCAAAAACGAAAACGATCGCGCGCCACCCGTCTGGTTGTACCAACAGCGGTGTTATAAGGCGCCAATACTGGTGTTGCGCCAAGGCTGAGGGAGTTCGCTCCAGGCATGACAACAGTTGAGGGAAGACATAATGAAGGCCAGTCAGAATCCCCGTCACGAGGAGAGTACTCAGCGTCGCGATAGGCCTTCTCATCGGCTACTTGGAGCGGAATGCCATAGCATTACGTTCCGAATTATAAGATGCGTTCAATCCCCGCGCCGTGGGCTCGCTTCTGTTGCCAGCGCCCATCCCACGATTGCGCCCAGGAGAAGGTCCGAGCATAGTGTCTCCCAGAAGTGGCTGTGCGCTACAGAGGCGGGCATCAGTGGGTTGGGAATGAACAGCACGAAACTCCCGACTCCGAATAGCGCCGCGATGATGGCCGCGGTTTCAAGTCTCCTGGTATTCAACATCCTGACGACGGGATACGCGAACAGGGCCCACAGGAGTCCCCGTCCGAACTGAAACGGCAGCATCCACGGCGTTCCCGTCATGGTGGAGCGCATCTGCTGGTAGAAGCTTTTCAACTCCGTTGTTCCGGAGTAGTAGAGGCGCAGCTCGGGATTCTGCCATGCCACGTAATATCCGAACAGGTAGTAGAGGACAACGTACACGATGGCTAGAATGACGAACCGGACCGCTTTGCTCTTCAAGGTGAGAGCGCGATCGGCGGGCGGCTGCTCGGGGCCGCGTATTTTCCCCATGATCAGGACTGCCAGCGGAACAAACAGAATCGCGACTATCGCTCCCATTACAAAGAGGTTCTTAATCAGCCCGGGCGGCATTTTCGCGCGCAAGTAAACGATGGTTTCTATCTGGGTGATAACGGTCATGAGGCCGTAGAAGGTGAAGACGAGCGCCGTAATCAACTTCAACCCGCGCCAGCGCGATCTCTGGATGATCCAGGCAATCACCAGCGAAACCAAGAATGTATATGCCAGGAGTGGTCCGAGCAACGAAGCGGCCTGTTGCGCCTGAGCTGCGGGAGTCGACGCCGCCTGGGCTGAAGGTGACGGCACCGGTGACGGTGCCATGCCAGCCACGTTAGTGGCAACTATGAAAACAATGATCAGAATCAGGGTGAGGACAAGGACCCGTAACCAGAACACGGCTGCAGCTTTCATCGCAGACCTCGCAGGTAAGTCATTGCGTTTCTCTTGTGTGCTCGGAAACTAATTGCCGCACAGTGAGTCGCCAGCTCAAAACTCTACACCGCACGAAAACTGCGGTGAAGTGGTGGCTTGCTAACCTTTACGTTTCTTGTAAAGGTAAAGTTCACAGAAAACATAGCTCCGACAATCCGGGGACAGACGGGACGCACCCCAATTCTTTTGGCCCCCAGAGGTTCCCCTCCTCAAGATGAAACATTTTCATAGTGTCAAAGTACGGGTAATCGGTGTAAACTTGCCGCCGTTTTTGAGTTCCAAGAAAAGGGTGCGGTTCGAAGTCGGCGGCTGGACGCGAGCGCTGCACTTTCTCTCCCCGGAGGCAAAAATGCGAAAGCGATTAGTTACTCTCTCTGTATTGGTGATGCTCTTTGGACCGGCGCTGGCTCGCGCGACCGAAGGACCGACGTACTACTATCTGGCCCTGGGCGATTCATTGGCTGTGGGTATACAGCCATCCGCAAGCGGCGATGTCGCCACGAACCATGGATACGCGGACGACCTCTATGCGTTGTTCCGAACCCGCGTACGAGGGCTCAAGCTCGCCAAGCTGGGGTGCTCAGGCGAGACCACGGCGACGATGATTAACGGCGGGATTTGTAACTACGACGAAGGCAGTCAACTGGCGGCGGCCACCAGTTTCCTCCAGACGCACCACGTAGCCTTCGTCACATTGGATATCGGCGCGAACGACATTGATCAATGCATTAGCCTGGCCGGGATCGGCGCGACTTGCGTGACAGATGCTTTCACAAGTGTGGGTGAAAACCTGCCGAAGATCCTCGCGGAACTGCGCGCAGCGGCCCCGGACACGCTTATTGTCGCCATGAACTATTACGATCCATTCCTCGCGGCATGGAAGCTCGGACCCAGCGGACAATTTTTAGCCTCTGAATCGCTGGCGGCGACGAACGCGTTCAACGGCTTACTGGAGACGGCGTATAAGGCGTTCGACGTTCCTGTTGCGGACGTCGCGGAAGCATACCGGATCAACAACCCAACTTTAATTTTGAATGTTCCTCTAAACGTGTTTCTTGAGCTGGTCTGGACGTGGATCGGCGCGCCCCCGCCCTTCGGTCCCGACGTCCATCCGAACGATGTTGGATACGCCGTCATCGCAGGCGCATTCGCCGAGAGAATCGCAAATCTGTAGCGGCAGCGTGGCTAATCCGGGATGTACGTCAGAGAAGTTTCATGCGGAACTCTGGCGGCTGGCCAATTTTCACAGTTTCGCTGGCCGTGATCCGCCGAAACACTGGCGAACTTTCGCATCCTGTGGGAAACTGTGGGCATGGGAAACAAAGACGCTCCGAAACGCGAAAAGAAAAAACCGCCTAAGAAGAAATAAGGCGTTCGCGAGTTCCTAACGAACCGTGAAATGGGTCAGGCTCGTTCAAGCTGGCCTTATTTGTCTTTTTTGTCTTTGCCGAAAGCTCTGCGCAATGTTTTTGCAAGCGGCGGCGGCATCTTTTTCAGAGCTTCGCGACCAAGGCCTTGAACCGTCTCGCTCAGGTCATGCTTTCGCATCGATCGAGCGATCTCGGCGATAACGCCAGATGGTAGATATTTATGGCTTCTGGCAAAGTTTCATGGCTGCCGAAGGGTCCTGCTCATACATGAGTTTGCGGAATAGCTTTCCCGGGGCGCTCGCCTTTCTGCTCTTTATCCCACTTGTATTCGCCAATGCTGGCCAGGCCGATGCACACCCCGCGCCCGCGGGGGGTTTTGATGGTCCGGCGGAACTTCCACGCTTGTACGTTCAGAGCTCGCTGAGTTCGACTCCCGCGGCTGGCCGGGTGATTAACATTCGCGCGAGCGACGACCTGCAGAAGGCAATTGACGGCGCGAAGTGTGGCGACACCTTGAAACTGGAAGCCGGGGCGACCTTTCATGGCCTCTTTCGCTTGCCCGCCAAGCCTTGTGACGATTCTCATTGGATCATCATCCGGACGAGCGCTCCGGATGAAATGCTGCCTCCGGAAGGCACGCGAATTTCCCCCTGCTATGCCGGAGTCGCCTCGCTGCCGGGCCGCCCGGATTTTCACTGTGCCTCCGTGCGTAACGTCATGGCAAAAATCGAATTTGATGGCGACGGAGATTCGGGGCCGATCTTATTCCTGTCGCACGCAAGTCATTACCGCCTGATCGGTCTGGAAGTCACGCGAGGAAAGCCCCAAGAGCACCTGCGCAATCTTATCCAGCCGAAAGGTCCGGAGGATACTGCCGACCACATTGTGTTCGACCGGCTGTGGTTGCATGGAACCGCTCAAGACGAGACGAAGGGCGGCATACACCTCACCGGCACTACATTTGTCGCAATTGTTGATTCGTACTTCAGCGATTTTCACTGTATTGCCCGGAAAGGATCTTGCACAGACGCCCAGGCGATCAACGGCGGAGGAGGAGACGAACCTGGCGGGCCCTACAAGATCGAAAATAATTTCCTTGAGGCATCAGGGCAATCAATCATGTTTGGAGGAGCGTCGGGAACCGCGACGCCTGCGGATATAGAAATACGCGGCAATCATTTGTTTAAACCCTTAACCTGGAAGCCAGGAGAAGCTGGATTCGCCGGCGGTTACACAGGCGATCCTTTCGTTGTGAAGAACAATTTTGAGCTTAAGAACGCCCAGAGAGTTCTCTTTGAAGCCAACCTGCTGGAAGACTGTTGGGGCGGTTTTACCCAGAGAGGCTTTTCAATTGTGCTTCTCCCATCCAATCAGGGGCGCCATTGTCCCCAATGTCGCGTTACCGACATTACAATCCGAGACAATTTGATTCGTCACGTTGGAGGCGCGCTGGATATTGCAAATGTAGGCACGGGCAAGAACGCTCCATCAGCCGATGGCGAAAGGTATAGCATCCACGACCTGTTAGTGGATGACATTGATGGCGAGAAGTATGCCGGCACCGGCGTGTTCTTGTTGATCATGTCTGTCGCACCGCCGCTGAAGAGCGTTCATATAGATCACGTAACCGCATTTCCGGAACGCGCTATTTTGTCAGTGCTTAACCGAGGTCCGAAGATCGAGGATTTTGCAATATCAAACAGCATTTTTAGTCCTGGAAACCGCCAGATTATGGCCGCAGGAGGAGGACCTGACAACTGCGCTCAAGCTCGCGATAATCCTGATGAGATCTTGAAAAATTGCTTCTCCGCTTCAGCGTTCACAAACAATCTGATCATTGGCAGCAGCGGTAATTGGCCGCATGGAAATACCTTCGTAAAGAACACCCGTGATGCTGGCCTTCGCGAGTCGAACGCTGGACGCAACGGGGATTATCGCCTGTGCCATGGAAAAGGCGATGGCGGAGATTGCACCAAGCCCTCTCCTGCGCTGGCGAAGGGCTCGGGTGGAAAGAATATTGGTGCGGACATTGACGCGATTGAAAAGGCGGCCAGCGCGGCAAACTGACGATACTGAAATGCTCTATCGTTCTGCTGGAAGCATGGAAGATTTCTGAAAGCGAGATTGCAGATCGCGAAGAAGAGCATCCGTGAAAAGCCTCTGACCTTGCCCGTTCAAATGAAAGCGGTCTGCAAGAAAGAACTCAGCGGTTAGAGGCACGTTTGTCACCGGAGCTTCCACCCCAACGTTTTCGAGAAAGGCAGCTTTTTTCAGGACATCATTATTCCTATCGGCAAACGCAGGCGGCACCAGCAGCACAAACTCCACACCGTTCTCGCGGCACAGGTCGCGGAGGGTTGCAAGGCGGGACCGGGTTTGTTCCATGACCGCCGCATCGGAAGGAAATGTGGGCGGGCGTCGCGCCAGGGCGTGCAGCGCGGAAGCAAAAGCGGGATCGCTCTTATTGATAACGTAGTTTCGAATGGTGGCGCGGTAAGCGTAAAAATCACTCCAATGAGCAATTACGAATCCGCTCGTTCGTGTTGTATCCATTCCGGCATCGTGGCTCGCCTTCAGCAGATCGGAAGTTTGGACCAGACGGCGGGCGCTCTCATCCATAATTCCATGGCTGAGGGTCTGACCGAGATTTAGACAAAGCACGACCGAGGACGGACGAATTCCCTCTGCAAACAAGCGGCGCAACCCATAGTACCAATCCAGGTATTCAGTATTTTCGATGCCGTACCGGGTAATTCGCGCGCGGCCGCGCATTGCGGCTTGAAGTCTGGAATAGTCCACGCCATGCAAGAGCAACGAATTGCCCAGCAGGAGAACAGTTGGCAAGTCGCGCGACTTGGCATTGCGCAGCGACATCACTTCCCTGCGATCGTTACTGATTCTGTTCTGGATTGTGCTGATTCGAGGAAATAAAAATCTTGAGCTTAGTTCAGTTATGCACAGAATCGCCAGAACCATCCCAAGGACGACCTTTGTAGCCATGCGTGTGGCATGACGGGCGTCCGGCAATACTGCTTCCCGATTGATGCGGATCTCAGAATTGAAAGTAGATAAAGGCATTGGTTTCACTCGCTGCAAACGCAATAACAATCACGACCATGGCCAGAGCCGCGCATGCCGGCACTGGCAGGCTTCCCCGCTCAAATACATATTCTTCATCGTAGTTTTCGAGACGAAGATCAATTAGCAGCATGACCGCTGAAACAACCGCCAAAAATACCATCTCGGGTCCGTATTCGTGACGCCATTCAAAATGGACCAGGCTTGCCAGCATGTGCAGTGCACTACGAACCGTCTTGGCCCGGAAAAAGATCCAGCTTAGCGCCACGACGGCCAGTGTCACGATGCGGCTGTGCCAACGAACTTTATCTCTTCCTCCGGTAAGTGCTTTCTCGATTGCGAGCCACACTCCATGAATTCCTCCCCAGATCACGAATGTCCAATTCGCGCCATGCCACAAACCGCCAAGCAACATGGTGATCATCAGATTCGCGTAAGTGCGCGCTACCCCTTTTCGATTACCGCCCAGCGGAATGTAGAGGTAATCACGGAGCCACGAACTGAGACTAATGTGCCAGCGCCGCCAAAAGTCCTGCAAACTGGCCGCCAGGTATGGCTGCCGAAAGTTGACCATGAAATGAAAGCCGAGAAGCTGGGCGCTGCCACGAGCCAAATCGCTGTAGCCGCTAAAATCTCCGTAAATCTGCCAGGCAAAAGCGTACACGCCGATGAGCACCGAGCACGCGTTCCATCCAAGGCGACCGTCGAACGCAGCATTTGCCAGGTTCGCACAGCTATCTGCAATTACCGCCTTTCGAAACAATCCGGAAATAATCAACATGCAACCGTCGAAGAACCTGCGGTCATCGAATTCGCGGGGGCTTTGTACTTGCGGCAGGAGATGCGACGGACGTTGAATCGGCCCGGCGATCAAGTGCGGAAATAGACTTATGAAGAGGCCATAATCCAGGAACGATTCCGACGGTTGAATCTCTCCTTTATAAACGTCCACTATGTAGGCCACTTCCTGGAATGTGTAGAACGAGATTCCCGGCGGAAGGATAACCGTCAGCAGAGCGACGGGAATGTTATGAACTCCCGCCGAGTTGAGCATTACGGAGAATGAGCCGACAAAGAAATTGCAATATTTGAACAAGCCCAGAATCCCGAAATTAATGCACAGAGAAATGATGAGCAGATTGCGACGAGACCTGCCCCGAGGGCGCTCCGCCATAAAAATGGCAATCCAGTAGTCAATCGTTGTCGAGGCGATCATGAGGAGCAGGAATCGCCAGTCCCACCAGCCATAAAAGAAATAGCTGGCTGCAAGCAGGAACGCATTTTGGCGTCTCCAACTCAGCCGCCAGTAAGAGACCACGACGACTACAAGAAATAAGAAATACGCTGGGCTGTCAAAAAACATGGGTTGCTTGCCGGCCTATGGACGCAAAAATAGCCATTGAATCAAGGTTACAGGGCGCAGTTTTGGTGGCAAGTTCCGTTCGTCATGTCGGCAAAAGGAGCCGGTACAAGTCGAGAATCCGGCGAAGCAGCGTTAATACTTTGCGCGGAGGTAACAGCACGATTGGGTGTGAGTTAGCAGATTCGCAATGTGCAACCTTGCGCGAAGCAGTTAAAATTCAACTCGCATGGGTTCTCAGGACAAATCGAATTTGCATTCCAGGAACACTCGGCCTGTCTTCGTGGTCGGATGCCACCGCTCAGGAACGAATTTGCTTTATGACACTTTATTGTCGGCGGGCGGCTTCGCGATTTATCGCGGATACCTGCCGGTTCACAAGATGCTAATTCCGCGTTTCGGACGCTTGAGTAATGCCCAAAATCGCCATGATCTTATCCACGCATGGGTCCGCAGCAAAGGTTTTCGCCGATCTGGACTTGACGGCGAAGAATTGGCTGGCAACCTGCTTAGAGGCGCAAAAAATGGCGGTGATTTCATTCGCATCGTGATGAATGAAATTGCGCAAGCGCAGAATGTTGGCCGCTGGGCTGTGTACGATCCCGATAACGTGCTTTATATGCGGCGCATTAAAGCGGAAATCCCAGAAGCATTATTTGTTCACATCGTCCGCGATGGGCGGGATATTGCGCTATCTCTAAAAACGATGGGGGAATTCCGGCCCTTTCCATGGAATCGGAAACCGGCCAGCCTGGAAGCCACGGCGCTGTATTGGAAATGGATGGTCGAAACCGGCAGAGAAAACGGCAAACAAATCCCCGAAGACTATCTGGAGGTTCGTTTCGAGGAACTCGTTGGCGAACCCCGACAGACGCTAAAAACTCTCAGCGCCTTTCTGGATCAGAATTTGGATTACGAAAGAATTCAAGCTGCGAAGCTGGGCAGGTTGCGCGAATCGAATTCGTCATTCGCGAGGGAGGATCAGCGGAATCCGGTGAATCGCTGGAAGGAGAAATTGTCCTCCGCACAAATTGCGGAAATCGAAGCGCTGGTCGGCGATTGTCTATCGCAATATGGCTACAACCTGGTGACCAACCCTGAAGAAAGAGCCGGGAACCTTCGACACAAATATCTCAAGGTTTTCTACCCTGCATTCCTCAATCTAAAGCAATGGCTGAAAATTAATACGCCGGCAGGAAAGCTGACAAATATTTCGGCCCTGGAACTTTCAGATGCCGTTTCTGAAGAATCTGAAAAAGCAGAGTCATTTCGCTAGCCCGGCATTCTTCATCTATTTGTCAATCAGGATATCTGCATAACTGACCATCCAGCGCGATAACGGGGTATTGATCTTCGCCCACTGCTTGAGTTCATAAAATGTTCTATACGTACCACGCTTTCTGCGTACAGCGCCAGGACGATTGAGCAAAACTTTTCCGCCCAGAATATAACCGAGCTCTTGAAGGTAGTCCCCGACCAGGGCTTCAAACCATGCCAATTGCTCAGGCAAAAATTTGCTCTTCCAACGACCTATCGGAGAGAACTTGCCTTCGCTAAGATCTTCACTGAATGACGTCAGAGGATTTTTTACGGAACCTACGCTGGCCTTCTGAATCCGATCATACGCAAGATCATGTTGGATGAAATTCCCCAATCGATCGAGTTCTTTCGCGGGGCTTTCCACCAGGTCTTCGTAGCGGACCTCCATGTAATGGGAGCCCAGCGTCGCGCCGGAGGTTCTACCTTTGCGTACAATCCATTCCCAGTACAATCCCGCAGCAAGCAGCCCATTATTTTTGTCCCACGGGAGGGGCCGGCTCCATTCACGTTTGTCCAATGACAAGGCGACGTCACGCCCGTCGCGAATAATGTGAATAAACAATGCGTCCGGAAAATCTCTCTGTATTCGCAGCATGTGCGGAACGTTCGTCGGAGTGGAATCAATCCATCGGTCAACACCTTGCCTGTGAGCAATCTCGTCCATAACTATTTTCAGGAAGTCGCTAGCGCCCCGGCACTCCGAGAAGATTTCCCGTTCGATCTCATGCTGATCCAATCCGGAAACTTGGAAGGCCTTGCTCCCGATCCAGTCCCGCATCATTTTTCTCTTGTTCTTCGTCTTCTTGAGGTCGCCGTAAATAGGCTCAAGGACGTCAAAGACATTCATTTGAGTATGGAACCTGGCGAATCCGCCTGCCGAAAGCAGCAGATGATAGAGGAAGCTTGTGCCGGATCGCGGGCAGCCTACGATAAAAATTGGTGGTTTCATGCGCTCAGAGACTATGGCCGGTAGTCATTTCCCGCCGTGAGTATCTCTTCCGATTGCCCTTGTGATGAAGTTCTCTTAGCCAATAAATAATAAAGATCCAGCCACTGCTTCCGGACAACTTCCCACGAATAGCGCCGCAACTCCTCGCGTGCGTTGATGGCCAAGCGTACTGCAAGGTCCGGATCTTTCAATACACGATTCACATTTCGCGCCAGGGACACTGCGTCGCCAGGCTCTGAAAGCAATCCAGTGCGCTCGTTATCAATGAGATACCGCATGCCCTCGGGAGCAGTACTAATGACGGGAGTTCCGGCCGCGAATGCTTCAAGAATAGAAACTGGCATATTGTCCAGGCGCGACGCGTTGATGAAAACGTCAGCCCGGTCGTAATATTCGCCGATCTGATCGCGGGATGCGACCCCGGCAAAATTTATGCCGGTAATGCCTAACTGCCTTACCAGATTTCGGATTTCCTCTTCTAACGGTCCTCCGCCCACCAAGTCCAGCTGGGCTTCAGGAAAAGTTCGCTGCACCTCGGCAAAGGCGCGCACCACCACATCAATTCCGTAGTATGGATGGAATCCTCTAGTGCATACAAGATGCGGACGCAGAGGTGTTCGCAGCCGAAACGAGAATCGCGAGGTATCAACAAGATTTGGAATTGCTATTGCAGTCAGAGCGAATTCTCGGAACACGTCCACCAGATAGCCCGAGGGAACCACGAGAGCATCAGCCTTCCTCAAAACTGGGACAGCGGTTCGAAAGCGTTTCAGGTGATCCCTTGCCTCGCCACTGTGATAGTGAATGAGAACCTTTTTCTTCAGAAGCCGCGCAATTAGCCATGCGGGCACAGGCGCGACGAGAAACGACCAATAAGATGCCGAGAAGACATGCGCTATGTCTGCGTTCTTCAAACCGCGCCAAAGCGCCATCAGATAAAGAGGCTCGCGCACGATGGTGCGCAGCAATGGGATGCGTTCAACCCATCTGAGTCCACGCGGAAACGGAGGATCAATCGGAATAAGCTTGGCTTCGATCTCGGGATCGTTTTGCCAGTTGCGCAGCAACAAGTCCGCCTGGACGGACTGCCCGCCAACATAGCGCAGTGATGCTGCCACGATGCTCACGCGAATCCGGTTATCTTCTTCGACTCTTCGCCGCGGATTAAAACTGCGGGCCTTCGGGCGCCATGCTTTTTCTTCCAGCAATCTGGTGTAGAGACTTTCATGCTGCTTTTGCATTTGCTCGATTGTGAAGTTCGATCGTGCGAATAGTTGGGCCTTCCGTCCGAGTTGTGTGCGCTGCGATGGATCTTGAAGCAATCTTTCGATTGCGCCAGCCAAAGCTTGATCGTCGCCCGCGCTGACAAGGATTCCACGGTCCTCGGTTATCAGTTCCGGAGTCCCGCCCACTCGCGAAGCCACAACCGGGAGTCCGGCGGCCATGGACTCGATAATTACATTGGACAAGCTTTCAGATGAAGAAGGCACCACAGAAATATCGAGAGATGCGAGCACCGCAGAAATATCCCGCCGATCACCCAGGAAGAAAACCTTGCCTGCGATCCCCAGTTCATGCGCCTCGCGCTCAAGGTCTTTGCGCAGAGGGCCATCGCCGGCCAAAATGAAATCTACGTTTTCGAAACGTTCGCGAATGCGGGCAGCAGCATGAAGAAAATCGCGGTGGTTCTTCGCCGAGCTATTCATTCTTGCGACCATGCCAACGCGCAGAATCCCAGGCGTCTTCGTCAGTGTCGGAGCGGTTTCCTCGAAACAGGAAGCGGGAAGCCCGTTCCCGATCACAGCTATGCGACTCTCGTGGATTCCCCGCTGTATGAGGACCTCGGCGGCAGCGCGCGAGTTGCACACCACGGCGTCGCACCACCGAAACATTGCCATTTGGGCACGGGACTGCGTGGCGCTGAGCAAGTCGCCAAGCTGACGCTGGCTTCCGATCAGTACGGGCACGCGGGCGCTCCGTGCTGCCGGAATAAGCGTGAGATTGGTGTAGAAATCAAATGCGTGAGCGACAGCGATATTCAGCGAACGCAAATGGCGGCGAAGCCTCAGCCGTGCCCTGATCGAGTGCAAACCGTACAGGCTGCCGCCCAATCCGAATTGCGGCACTTCACCAAGTCCCTCAAGAAAGGCACCTCGCCGCTGAATACATCCAAGATGCACACGAAACAGAGATGAATCGAGAGATTGGGCAAGAGCTGCGAACTGGCGCTCGCTGCCTCCAGTTTCGAAACTATCAGTCATCAGGAAGACGCCCGGAGCGGATGGCTTGGCTGGACTGCTCAAATTCGATTCACCGGCAGAGCGACGCGGGATGGACTCTTTCATTTTAGTTGCAAGCTGTCGCGATCAAACGTGCGATACATGAGTCGCCGAAATTTGAAGCGCCAAGTCCTCGATTTCGGATCCTTTTCCGAGACGCTCAAGCACCGTCCAACCATTTTGCTCTCTTCGAAAAAGCGTGACGTGATTGCTGAAATCCTCCTCAAGCGTGCGGCCCACGATCCAAATGCCCCCCACTTTAACGGTATGAAAAGCTGCGTTGATCCCCTCCGCGAGGCGCTCGGAGGAAAAATAGCTCGCATTCAAGATGTTCATTGTGCGCAGCACATGACACGAGTTTGGGAGATGCTCGAACACTGAGCGCGCTCGCAGCTGAAACTTCGGATTGCTCTGGCTGAGTTGCAATGCCTTGGGATGAACGTAGGGAATTTTGCTGACTCGCAAGGCAGCTCCGCCGAAAGATTCCATCCAATTTTCGGGCAGTGGGAGCCGGTCAAACTGGCGCTTCGCGCGAGCAGCGACGAAACGATTGATTGGGTATCGCCAGGACTCCCGGCTTTGCAGGGATACAACAAACGGCCATTTTATGAATTGAAGTGGTTGGCCGCCAGGCTCGACGAAATAGGTTCGGCCGCCAGGAAGCGAAAGCCTAATAACGCTGAACAGTGTGTCAGAAGCTTCAAATATGGCTAGCGGAAAAGCTTGAAACAGTTTTGTAGCCCACTCCCACGAGGTCAAAGCGTGAGATGCGGCCCGGTCTTGCGCTAACAGTTCGGTGTCAGAACAATAGGATTTCTTTATCCAGCGAATCGCTACCTCGTCGAGATCACGAAAGCGATTGGGAAAGGTGGTGCGATACGTTCCGTTTGAAGTACGCAATGTACGGCTAATATCCTCGAATATCTGAATCTGCTGTTCGGTGGGATCATCGCCAACGTCGAGAAGATCATAGGAGACGCGAGATCCTGCGATCCGCTGGCGGTCCCGCGCTCGCAGGTATTCGTTCGGTTTGAAGATTCCGAATCGCAGCATGAATCCCTATAGACCGTACTTTGAAGCGTTTAATCTTCCGGCACACACGCTCTAACCTTTCACCACGGCTTGCGAAGACTGACCCGCAGGCGAAGAAAATGAATTCTCTGGATTTCTTTTCAGCCGGTAGTCGCGGTATTCGCCCGGATTGCCTTCCCGCCCATCACACGCTGCGAGAATGATATTCACCATTTCGCGTGCGCTGACAAAGTGGAGAGTTTCGTCTCTTTTTGGTGCGCCCTCCACCAGATCGCGAAGGAATCGTTGCATGGAAGAGCCTAATACCGCGTCTTCTTGAGTCGGGTCCATGCTGTGGCAGTGGAGCTTTATAAACAACCAGTCGGGTCGGCCTTGCACGCAAATGGCCGCCCGTTTCCATAACCGCAGCCGGTGCAAGCTTGGAGGATTCGGTTTGGTCAGAGCACCATTCTCGATGCCCATCCAGTGAACTCTGTTCGGCGAATTAACGTCTGGGAGCAACGGGCCTTGCACCATGAGCGGGAAAATCTCGGGCATCCGGCCGGTCTTGAGATCGCGACCCTTGCGATGAGCTGCGCGCTGGTCCAGTGGAAGGCCGCATTCGTACAAAGAATTTATCTTTCCGATTTGGCCGGGATGAAAAGGGGCAGTAGGAAGAGTGAGGTCCGCATAGCAACCGGTCTCTGCAAGCACTTGCATCTCGTCGTCCACGCCGCAATTTACACCTCCTGCAGAATTTGCCAATGCGAAGTTTCCGTGGACAAAAGCGTAGCGTGGAGAGCCATATCCGTCGAGGTAGCAAAGCGCCCCATGGTCGGTGGCTAAGGCGTCCCGAAAATCAATCAATTGACGCCGCGTGTTTTCAGCAGTGTCGCGGCCATTTACTCCGTGATGCAAATGAATTTCGATCTCGCCCCATCCCGCCGAACAATGTTGCGCAAGCCGGTCAATAAGGTTCTTGTCATACTGTTCAGCAGGATAAAAATAAGTGTGCTGAAAGGGACGGCCATCGCTGTCTCGCCATTGACCTGCAACTTTGGGATAATCCTGACACCAATTTTCGAGCCTGCATTCCTGAACGTCGCGAGAAACAGTCGGAGCACCTTCATAGGGAAGAACCGAGGGCTCGAAGTGATCAGCCAAAGCGATCATGAGATGGACTCGTCCCACAGTAGCTCTTCGCATCACGCTCTGCGACAAATAACCAGGCAGCCACTTGGCGCCATACCTCAGCTTGGCGGAAATACTCATGCGGCTAGAAGTCTCTTCACGTACGCGGATCCTCCGCTGCACCGATCTAAATACAAAACGTCCGCAGCTCAGAACCGCGCGACGTGGGAGCTTGGGCTTGGTTGAGTTGCATATTTATCCCGTGGCACTTGAACCAAATCCGAAGGTCTGAACGTGGGCGTTACTATGGGAGGTTTCTCTAGCAGGCCGACGAGCACGGAAGTATAGGCGACGGCAAAATAAGGAAAGAATTGATACGCTTCCGGGGCAAAAAGAGCGCCCACCGCAAAACCAATCAGCGAGCTGTGCAATGCTCCCGAGAAAAGAGTGGTTTCAACATCCAAATTCCGCATACGCCTCAGTTTTCTGAGGTTTGAAAATCCCAGCCCAAAGAACATTAAATAGAGAAGGAACGAAAAAATACCTCCTTCAACCGCAATCTGAAGGTAGGTCATGTGAACCTCGTGCCAATCTCCCGAAATAGTCATGAAATTATTCGCGCCGATACCCAATATGGGGTGTTGCTCGATCGCTTCCACGGCGCGACGCATAAGCATCTGGCGTGCCTCGAAAGAACTGTAAGCCTTTCCTTCAATATCAGTGTTTAGATCTTCTCCCGACATCGCGGTAAAGCGATCCTTCAGTTGCCTGCCGGCCACGGCCATCAGCAGAACTGAGAACACTAGAGCAATCACTATTAAGTAAGCGCGCTTGCCTTTGACTCCGAAGTGCCACAAGCAGACAGCTCCTGCAATAACCAGGTCTATAAATCCCGCACGGGAGGCTGTCAGAAAAAGAGAAGCAGCCATAGTCAACATGGAAAACGTCCACATCGCCTTTACCAACGCACTCTTCGAGCTGACCAGGAAAGCCAGACAAAACGGAAGTGTAAGTACAATGGCAAACGCCAGATCGTTAGGATTTCCATAAATGCCTCCCAGAACCCCGTCCAATCGGGGATGGGAGTAACCCTTTGCTATCGAGACCGCGGCAATTACCGCTACCGAACCGGCCTGTATGAAAACTATGCGCCTCAGTTTCTTGAAATCTGTGACTACGAGAAAAGTGAGTACATACGCCACGTAAACTTTGCCAAAATCAAGAGTGTGGAGCAAAGCGCCAAGCTTCCATACAGGCGAGAATATTGCGGAAACGAGCAATATACCGATCAAAGCCAGCAGGTAGTTGGCTTCCATTGGAAGATCGCGAAATTTGCGCTGGGTTTTTCCAGCCGCCATTAACAATCCCATAACTGCGAAGAAAACTGAAATCTTCGCCAGCGGGAAAGACTTTAATCCCGGAATCCAGTCCTCAGGCCGTGCGCAATAGACCAGATAAAACGCGCAGAGCCACGTGAATGCCGTGCTCGAACGGTCTCGGCCTGTGTTAGAAGAGCTGCCCGCAAACGAATGTGCTGCAGTTGCGGGCCGATCTGTTATCAAGTTCGATCTCATTTATTCGGTAAGGTTCAGATTTCGATCATTGCGTATATCCATCATTGCGTATGTCTAAGGATGACATGCGTATTGCATTCTCGCTAAGGACATTTTCAGAAGAATGCGCACAGTCGCAAGGGGATAAAATGCATTCGCCGTGTTCCCCAATCAGCTTCTATTGTGCGTAGCCTGAAATCGCTTTCGACCCGCACGAGTATTTATCAATCTTACATCTGCGGGACGTACCAGATAAGTTTCTCGAATCGTTGGTAACCAGCACGCAATCGAAGTCATTCGCCCGGAAGAGATTCCTCTGCGCGATTACCTTTGTAACGTTACTTCTCCCACGCATAAGCTCCAATGTTTTTCTCTCGGTGGAAAAGCATTTCCCCTCCGCGCGCGGCCTCGCCAGTTGTCGAGAGCGCGCAGGCGCCCAGCCAATTCAATCTAAACGATTTCGCAAATGGTGATCGTCTTGCTTAATTGTTTGCAGGTTCTGAAGGTCGGGATGCACGAGCTTTTGGTTTAAGTAACTGCCCGATAGTGGCACAAAGGCGCAACGTGCGCAGTAGTGGGGTTTATCAACACCTTTAATTCGATTTGGACGCGAGGCAAAGTTCTATGGCGAAATTTTTTCGATGTGTTTCGTTGATTCTTTTGGGAGTCATGACGGCGTGCGGCGGAGGCGGAATTTCCAATAGCAGTAAGAGCACGGGATCTGACGCGAGTGTCGTCCTTCAATCCATCCAGGTCGTCGCAACCAATTCGTCCGTTCCAGTCGGTGTCAGTCAACAATTCACCGCAACGGGAACCTATAGCGATGGCAGTACCAAAGACATCACTCAAACCGCAACCTGGAGCTCGTCCAATCCCAATGTGGCGGTGATTGTAAGCAACGGAGTTGCCAAGGCAATATCGCAGGGTTCATGTTCCATTATTGCAGCGCAAGCTAATGTTGCAAATCAGGCCACCGTTACCGGAAAAGTTGCCTTAACCGTAGCACCGCCTGCATTGACTTCGATAACCGTAGATTCGGCCACCCCTTCGGTCGCTGCGGGCCTTACCGATCAATTCGCAGCGATCGGAAATTATAGCGATGGCAGCACCCAAAGTCTTAGCTCAGTTACGTGGAGTGTTTCTAATTCCGCTGTTGCCGCAATTTCCAGCCGCGGACTGGTCTCTGCCAAAGCTGCTGGTTCTGCGGTCATCACCGCAACCGACGGGACGATCAACGGAACCAGCAGCCTCACGGTCGGGCCGCCTTCGCTGGTTTCAATTACTATCGGCGCCGCTAGTCCATCGGTTGGGGTAGGTTCCACCGATCAATTCACGGCTACTGGCAATTTTACTGATGGCAGTACTCAAAGCCTTAGTAGTTCGGTCATCTGGAGCACCTCGAATTCTGCTCTGGTCACGATTTCCAACACTGGACTTGTCACGGCAAAATCGAATGGCTCCGCCACTATCATGGCTACTTCCGGAGCGATTACCGGCACGTCGCCGCTGACCGTCACAATATCTCTTGTTTCCATAAGCGTTACCCCGCCTTCTCCAACTATTGCCCCCAGCACGGACCAGCAATTCAAAGCGACAGGAACCTTCACGGATGGGAGCACGCAGGATATAACCGGGACGGTAAACTGGAATTCTTCAGACCCAACGAAAGCGACCGTTAGCAATTCCCTACCTACAAGTGGTTTGGCTCGCGGCTTGAAATCAGGTTCTTCAATCATTACCGCATCTTCCGGCAGTATTTCGGCTTCCGCGACTCTAACGGTAAGTAGTGTCACTCTCACCTCGATTCGGGTGACTCCGGCAAGCGGCACGATTCCTCTTGGAGTCGTTCAACAGTTCACGGCACAGGGAACTTTCTCTGACGGGACAACTCAGGACATCACCAATACGGTTTCATGGAGCTCGTCACAACCAACTCTGGTGTCCATAACAGTGAGTGGAGCAGCGACTGGCCGCAACCTCGGAACAGTGAATATTCTTGCAACTTCAGGAACGATTACCGGAAGCACAACTACCACGGTGAATGCCGCTAACCTGGTCTCGCTTTCAATTCAGCCGAACAGCATGACAATTGCGGACGGCACCACTTCGAAATTGAGCGCGATTGGGCTGTTCAACGACGGCAGCACCAGAGATGTCAGCACTCAGGCAACTTGGAGTTCATCAAATCCCGCCGCTGCGACGGTTCAAACCAACGGAAAAATGACCGGCCTAAATCCTGGCTTGACCACGGTTACAGCAACTCTTCTATCGCAGAGCGTATCGGTCACAGTTAACGTGACCAACGCAACGGTCGTGTCCATTTCGGTGACGCCGTCCATTTCATCGCTCGCGCCGGGAACACAGATAACTTTTGTGGCCACCGGCCAATTTAGCGATTCAAGCACGCAGATTATTTCAGGCGATGTCAACTGGTCCTCCAGCGACAGTACGGTAGCAACCGTAAGCACCACCCCGGGTACTCGCGGCATCGCGGAGACCGTCGCCACGGGAAGCGTCACTGTCACCGCCGCGTTTGAGGGAGTTACAGGCTCTGCGCAGTTGAACGTCACCGGCGCCAACCTGACCGGTATCGTCATCAGCCCTCCAACCGCGGTCTTGGCTCCCGCGTCCACGCTGCAATACACCGCAGTTGCAAGTTTCGATGATGGCACGACTCAATTCGTGAGTCCGATAGTAGCCTGGAGTTCTTCCGACACGAGCCTCGCCACGATTACCTCCTACGGTCAGGCCACCGGACAATCCCCAGGGCTGGCAACGATTACAGCGTCCTACGAGGGACTCAGCAGCAGTGCCGATGTCTTAGTGGAGTCGTCGGCTTTAACGTCTATCACAGTCAGCCCGTCCACTTTAACCATTCCACAGCAGATAATTGCCGGCTTTAGCGCAATCGGCTCATTCGCCGATGGCAGTTCCCAGGACTTGACATCAGCAGTCACTTGGACGTCTTCGATGGCTTCTGTCGCAACGGTAAGCAACGCAGCCGGAACAAGGGGCTTTGCAACGGCAGTCGCGCCTGGCACCTCCACGATTTCAGCCGTTTTTGGGGGCCAGGTCGGCACCGCTAACGCAATAGTCACAAACGCTAACTTAGTTTCGCTTAGCGTTTCACCGAGCAGTCCCATCATCAACCTTGGCACGGCACAAGTGTTTGTGGCCACCGGAACTTTCAGCGATGGAAGCACGATGAATCTTTCCACACAGGCCTCGTGGACGTCCTCGGACGTAACCGTCGCAGTAATGAATCCACTGGGAGTTGCGATCAGTGCAAGTTCCGGCACGACGACTATTACGGCTACGCTAAACGGCGTTAGCGCAACCGCGATACTGACTGTGAATTAGCAAGCTGGGCAACAACTGAGCGACAACCGCTCGCTACGGCCCGACACTAGTCGGGCCGATTTTTTTGATTTTGGGATGCTTATGACCGGCTGGAAATCTGGATATTCCCTTCGGCGTAGGTGAGTCTTTTGTCCTGCCGGCATTAGCTCTCAGAACACCAGCTAATATTCGGCGAGTTGCTTCATCGCTTCAAACAGGTCCGAAACTTGCGGCAAGATCGCGTTTTCAAGGACGGGCTGGTAAGCAACGTAGACATCTTTGGCTGCCAGGCGCCGCACCGGGGCGTCTAAGTGTTCAAACATCTGATCGGCGATTCTGGCGGCGATTTCCGCGCCATATCCCCAACTCAAGGTGTCTTCATACGCTACCAGGGCACGATTAGTTTTTTGTACGGAAGCGGAAATTGCATCCCAGTCAAAAGGATTCAAGCATCGCAGATCAAGGATTTCCACTTTGATTCCATGCTCCCGTTCCAATTTTTGCGCAGCCTGAAGGGCACGTGGCACGACCGCGCCATAGGTGATGACAGATAAATCTGTCCCCGGCTGTACGACTCTCGCCTTCCCAAACGGAATCATGTAATCCGGACCGGGATAGGCTGCTCGCCCATAGGTTTCTCGATACAGACGCTTGTGTTCCAAAAAAAGCACGGGATCGTCGCAGCGAATCGCCGTGCGCAACAATCCGGCAGCATCAAGAGCGTTCGAAGGGAATACAACGCGCAGTCCGGGAATATGGGTAAACGCACTTTCGCCGCACTGGGAGTGATAGATCGCGCCTCCAGTAAGGTATCCGCCAATTGCGACTCGAATCACCAATGGCGCTGAAAATCCATTGTTCGAGCGCCAACGAATCACCGGCAGCTCATTTCGCAATTGCATCATCGCGGGCCAAATGTAGTCGAAAAATTGAATTTCCACTACCGGCTTGAGGCCGCGAGTTGCCATTCCGGTTGCGCGACCGACGATATTTGCTTCGGCAAGGGGAGAATTGAAAACCCGATCAGATCCAAAGTCGCACTGGAGGCCCGAGGTAAGCTTGAAGACGCCTCCCTTCCCTTTCACCATTTTTTGTTTCAAATACTGCTCCCGGCTGCAATCGGCAACATCTTCACCGAAGACGATGACACGTTCATCCCGCTTCATCTCATCGCGCAGCGTCGCAGTGATGAGATCGGCCATGGTCTTGGGAGCGACCTTCTTTGCATCGGCAGAAGTGTCTGGAGGAGCCGCTAATACGGCGGTTTCGAAAGCTGAGGAAGTGGGGTCCAGATCGGGCGAGTAAACGTAATTTTCGACCGTGCTAGCGTCAGGAAAAGGCGCAGCCAGAGCGCGATCCACCGCAATCTGCAAATCATCACCCACTTTCTTTTCAAGATCGGTTATGCCCTTTTCATCCAGGATGCCTTCGCGGATCAGGAACATCTGCATTTGCGGCACTGGATCGCGCGCGGCATCCCGCTCACGCTCGGCGTCTGCCCGGTAAAGGCGCTCGTCGTCCGAAAGCGAATGGGAGTACGGGCGAATGACATGGGCATGTACAAACGCCGGACCATCGCCAGCACGGCAATAATTAACCGATCGAACGAAGGCGGAATAGGCCGCAATCGGATCGGTGCCGTCTATTTCTTCGAAATGAAAATGAGGAAAATTCGCGACCAGCCGCGAGATGTTGCCGCCGGGAGTTTGTACTTCGACTGGGACGGAAATTGCGTATCCGTTATCCTCGACCAGGAAGATTATCGGCAACCGCTGATTCGACGAAGTGTTCAGCGCCTCCCAGAACTCGCCTTCGCTGGTCGTGCCATCCCCGAGCGAAACCAGCGTCAGTTCATCTTCATGAGAAACAACCTCTTTAAACTGCCTATAATCGCCCTCGACTTTTCTTGCCGCGTTGGAATGCGTGGAGAGATACCGTCCAACTTCCGCGCAGCCCACCGCTTGCAAAATCTGAGTCCCAGTTGGAGAAGAGCCGGTCACAATATTCAGCTGCGGGTAGCTCCAATGCGAAGGCATCTGGCGCCCGCCGGAACTGGGGTCGTCCGCCGCCCCAACACCTTGCAGTAACATTTCATACGGGGTTGCCCCAAGCGCCAAACACAGGGCCCGGTCACGATAATAGGGATAAAACCAGTCATAGCCAGCCTTCATTGCGAAGGCAGCCGCGACTCCAACCGCCTCGTGACCCGCGCCTGAGATCTGGAAGAATATCTTTTGCTGGCGCTTTAACATGATCTCCCGATCGTCGAGGCGACGGGAGGTATACATAATCCGGTAAGCGTCAATTAACTGATCGCGTGAGAGGCCTTCGTAATTTCGGGTGATGCGCCGCACATTATTAGTAGTTCCATTGTTGGGATCCCCGGTGTCTTTAATCCCACTATTGGTGAGTCCGGCGGATTTCGGATTTGCCTTCATGGTAGCCATTCAGGCTCCCTCAATGAGCGGTGCGGTCCTTGGGCATTGTAAATCCAGCGCAGCGGTTCCGAATATACTGGGTTAGCGTGAAACGTCAATCCTCCTCTAGCCAGAATGATCAAGTTTAACCGAAAGTTCGACCCCAACCAGATCAAGTTTCTAATCTTCGATTTGGACGGCACCTTGATTGATTCGCGGCTTGATTTGATTCATTCCGTCAACGCCATGTTGCACCATTTCGGACTCGCCCAACTCCCCGGCGACGTGGTGGCCTCTTATGTTGGAGACGGCGCTCCCATGCTGGTCCGCCGAGCTCTCGGCGACCCCACCGACGAGGAGTTTTTCAAACAGGGGCTGGAATACTTTCTTTCCTATTACCGGGAGCACAAACTCGACTACACAGTGGAATATCCTGGCATTAAGGACGCATTGAGCCGAATTCGAACCTTCAACGGATCTGGCCGTCAGATGGCAGTGCTCTCTAACAAACCCGTAATGCCGGCTCGGGCAATTGTGCACGCACTCGGACTGAATGATTTCTTTGTCGGGGTGTACGGTGGGAACAGCTTCAAAACAAAGAAGCCCGACCCTTTGGGCGTGAATACGTTGTTAAATGAAACCGGCTATAGCGTTGAGGATTCCATTATTATTGGCGATTCATCCACTGACATTGTGACCGGCCGCAACGCGGGAATCTGGACCTGCGGCGTAACTTATGGTTTTGCTCCGCAAACTTTGAGCATCGCCCCGCCGGATGTTTTGATTGACCGGCCGGAAGAACTTCCGGGCTTGTTTAAAGAATCCTAGGGTTCCAGGAAGCGTTCAAGGAACGTCTGACGGCAACGATGCTGCTCTCCAGCGCGAACGGTGGATTGGGTTTCGTCCTCGCTCATCATTGGCGAACGTTCTTCGGGTACACTGCGTTGAAACATGATGGACCCCCATAACGGCTTCACGCCCGCGGAACTACGCAAACTTCGCAGCCTGAAAAATCCTCACGGCATACAGCGCTTATTGGATGCCATGCCTTATCATCTTGCGAACACCGCATGGTCGCCCCGCCGGATTTTGCGCGAAAACACGGCGCACTGTTTCGAAGGTGCGACGTTTGCCGCAGCCGCGCTGCGAGCGAACGGATATCCCCCACTAGTCCTCGATCTCGAAGCTGAAAATGACACGGATCATGTAATCGCGATTTATCGCGTAGGCAGTCATTGGGGTGCAATTGCAAAATCAAATTACACTGGATGCCGCTATCGCGAGCCTGTCTATCGCTCACTGCGCGAACTGGCGCTAAGCTATTTCGATGTGTACTTCAACCTTCGGCGAGAGCGTTCGCTTCGCACCTTTTCGCGCCCAGTAAATCTCGCACGCTTTGACCATCTGGAGTGGATGACGACAGACAAGCCCCTATGGTTTGTCGCCGAATATTTATTCGAGATCCATCATTACCGGCTACTCGCCGCAGGGATGGAGAAAAGGCTGCATCGCCTGGATGACCGTTCATTTCACGCAGGATGTTTAGGAAGGGCCGAAAAGTAGAGGCAGTCCCCAAGCCTGACTGGGCTGTGAGATCCCGCAGAAGAGAAAGCACGTGGAACGAGTCAAGAAGATGATTTCCAGCCTGGTGAGTCGCTAGGGGTTAGCGTAGGCTGACTTTTTTCGGGCGAAGCTCACCATTTCCGCCGCAAGTTCGGCAGGGCTTTCCATGCTCGTCTTTGCCGGTTCCACGGCAGACGGGACAGCGAGAGGCTCTCGATTGATTGGTCATGTGTGGGACGCTGAATGGTTCCCAAGTTGAAGGATAGGTGTATCACAAATGATGTGCCCGGTCTGCACTGCGGGGAACACTGATTCTAGAGATCGGAATAACTGGCTGCGGCGACTCCATCCTCGCCCGAAAAGCCCAAGGTTCGGCTTCCGGTGGGGCCGCGCATCACCGAGTCAACAGTCGGCCCGACTGAAGAGCCGCTAGTCGAGAGGGTGGTTCTTTTCATTCACAAGGATGACTTTGCTCACGTAAGTGCGAGCTTCTTTTTCTTCAAGCCAACAGAAAGCGGTGACAATCACCAGATCTCCAACCTGCACCAGCCGAGCAGCAGCGCCATTTACACAGATTTCGCCCGATCCACGGGCCAAAGGCAGCGCGTAGGTTTCAAACCGCTCGCCGTTATGTACATTCCAAACATTCACGGCTTCTCCCGCGAGAAGACCAGCCGCGTCCAAAAGCGCAACGTCCATCGCAATACTGCCTTCGTAATTGAGATCGGCGCGGGTCACAGTTGCGCGGTGAATCTTCGACTTCATCAACTTGACTAGCATTCTGTAATTCCCTCTCGATTGGATGCTCAACAATTTCTTTCGATTTAGGAGCACGATTTGCGCGGTTCAAGAACCCGTTTCGGAGCTCAAAACGTCGGACGGCGATCTTGCGCTGCGATTGTGCGCAAAGGAAGAGGAAGAAAAGCAGAGCATGACGACAAACTAGAAGCTAAAAGCAAGCCCGCCACGGACTGTGCGTGCCGATTGAACCAGGTAAACTGTCTTGCCGTCGCCTCCCAGGACAGGGACGTAACCCTGAGCCAACAGATTCCGCACCTCAAGAAGCGCTTCTATGTGTTCCGGTATGAAACCGGTACCAGGAATAGGCTGGCGGAAAAATACGTCAAAAAAGGGATCCGCGCGACCAGCCGATGTGTTGAACAAATCCACGGGCGTCAGCGCACTGCCACTTACCCAGCCATAAGACGCAATCCAGCGCGATTTGCTTGCCGGAACCGTTCCGCTCATCTTTATAGTTGCGCTATGACGGTTGCGCACCGAGCTCAATTGCCTGGCGTCTGCCAGAGTGGCGGTCCCGCTGTCTAGATCAAGAACGCCGCCGTAACTATAGTCCATCGTTGCCGTGACATCGGAATTCAGCTTGCGCTGAAACACAACCCGCGCGCCGTGAGTATCCAGATTCTTACCCCGATAAGTAAATGTCCCAGAAAAAACATCGGGAAGTACCTGGCCGGTATCGCCAGAGGGGTACCCGACGCCGATGAGCGCAGGATCTGAGATCCGATCTGAATACACTGCGAACTGCAAATTATTCTTGCCCGCGCGGTGGGAGACAGAAACTTCCTGATGATGCGCATGCTCCAGCGCGGCCGAAAATCCGGCAACGCTCATCCGAGGGGTGGAATTATCGAACGTTCCGGAGGAAGATCCGAAGTCCTGGAAATCAGTCCCTAATGCGGTGTCCGGCAGTGAAGTGGCGTATTGATATTCCACAACCGTATCTGGAGAAACATGAAAATCCGCAGTTCCGAAGGGGCGGACCACGCTCACGCGGCCCATAAACTGAACCGTCTGCATCTCGCTGCCAAAATTGAGTTCCAGATTGCCCAGAGTCAAATTGTCGGAGGTAGTCAGAGCTAAAGCCTGCAGCGCCGCCCCTCGCAAGTTCATATCTGGCGAAGCGAGATTGTGAAACGTTATCGCGAGCTGTGGCTCTGAACCGTTTGCCATCTTTCGGCTATACGAAGCCCGCAGTACCGTGGCAGGTGAAACCTGGCCATATCCGACATCGCCTCGAAAAGCCACTGTGCCGTCTGTAAAAAGCGATCTCTGAACAGAAAAACCGGTGCTCATATCGGAGGAGCTTCCGAAACCTTCTGAGGGAGATCCTGCCAGGAATGAAAGTGTGCCGGTCAGGTCATGGTTTCCATTGTTCGACTCGCGTGCGCGCACCGAAGTCGGATCTAACGCCCGCAAAATGGGACGGTTTGCCGCCGAGCGAAGAACCCACTTCCAATCGTCTTCGTCGTTTGCACTTCCTACAGGCGCCAATCGGACGGAATCGAATAGGGTGCTTAAAGTTACGTTAAGTATCAATATAGCGCCCGAACGCAGCCCAACCCCTTCGTGCTCCGCCGTGAGGAACGATGGCGCGGAAACTCTGATGCTGTACAATCCAGGTCGCAAGCCGCTGGCGGAATAAAATCCCTTTTCGTCAGTAAATACTTTCAGGCTCTGCATCGCCGAGCCAATCACCTCCACCACTGCTCCCATCTGTGGAGCGCCTGCGGAACTGCGGACGTATCCAGATATGGACCCAGGACCTTCGGCGGCATAGGCCGGGATTACAAGGCCGAAGGCAATCAAGAAGCAGCCAAGCTTACGAAGCATGCCGAATACCGCCTTTCTGCTGATACCTACTCGACCGAGAAGGTAGCCGAAGGATCCACCGTTTGCTTTGAAAGATTGTCATTCACCTTGATCTGAATGCGATAAATTCCCGGGACAAGATTGGAGGCCGAGAGCGTCTTTTCCAGCGTCATCTGGTCTCCAATATTTCCCATGTGCTCAGTTGATTCCACGGTGTGAATTACGTTCTTATTCGTTGCCGCGTTCACTACGTCGTATTCAATGGTAGCTGATGGTCTATGGGTCTTACCATCAACGCTAAGATTATATACCTGCATCCAGAAATTAAGCTTCTGGTCGCGCTTAAAACTCACGGGCTTACCATCGGATGAAGCGACCCGCGGACGAACCTTGGTGGATCCGATCACAAAACTTCCAGTGCCCACGTTTTTTGAGGCGACCGGCTCCATCTGGTCGGCCACAATGAGCGTCGAGGCATCGAGGCGGTCGTCAGCAAAATCCGGCACCAATACGCCCTTACTCCATGTCCCCTTGCGATCGCCATTTACATCTTTCACCACGATATCTACACGATAGCGGCCGGGGCGAAGTGGCAGGGCCTTCCAATATACCGATGAATGTTCCGCAGATTTAGCGAGCAATTCCGCCGGAACGTCAACCTGCACCGTGTCCTCAAAAGTCTGCGCCGTTCGGCCGGCTAGAGTCGTAACTCTGCCAAATATATTCACGGTTCCAAGCTCGACACCGTCCTTGTTTACAAACGTTATGTCCCGGTTTTTCATCTGGAGGGTTATGGGCACTAGAACGGTATCGCCGGTAATCTTTACGAAATCAACTCGCACATCGAACGGCATCAGGTTGTATTTGATTCTGGTCTTTACTACCTCTTCCAAGTCTTTAAACTTCACCGGCGGTGGGGCGTTCAATTTTGCGTATTGCTCCAAAATGTCGAACTCTTTTGTGTTCTGCTGCTGAGGATCCATCGGGTCCATGCCAGTGGACATAATGCCGTTATCTATGCGGTTCGCCTTGGAGGTCAAGCCCATTTGCTCATAGATAGTCAATCCGGCATTCGGGGTATGCAGTAAGGCGTCTTTCTCGTTCTTATCCATCGTCATGTGGTAGTCGCCACACATACATGCGTCCACAAACTCGATTTCGACCTGTTCGCCGATTTCGTCGAGGTGGCGATATCGCCAGTCTTCGAACGGGAATGTGGAAGTCTCGCCGCCTCCTTCGTCAATTGGACGTTGGTAGGTTCCTCCAGAGGGATGGGAATCAATCTCATCAGGGGGACCGAACTTGATGTACATACGGCCACGATCCGTCCTCCAGCCGGGGATGCCGGCCGCGAAGTGATCATTTGCGTATTCGATCCGGCGGTAGTGCTCGTCCTTAAACTCGTTGTCCTCGCTGTCGGGATTGGGATTACGCCGTTGCCAGAAGGCCTCAATAAACTGGTCGCGCTCTTCGTCATTGGAAAGCTGCTTAAAGGCCTTGCGTTCGCCATCGGTAATGATGTAAACCACGTCCTCATCCAGCCACTTCTTATAGGTCTTACTTAGTTCCTGTTTGAGGGATTTGGCATTCTCTTTCTTCATCTTCTCGCTGATCGGACGTTTTAGCACATCGCCCTGCGATGCATCTGGGCTCTGATCCGACACTGTCGCGTCTTTTTGCGTATCCGGGGAAGTTTGCTGGGCGACAGCCACCATTCCGAAGCCGATTAGTGGGACGCAAAGGAACGGTAAAATGAGGCGGCTTCGCCAACACGATGGGGACATACTTGGGAACTCCTTGGAGACAACTCTGATAATCCTGATTCTATGACTATCGGATGCACCGATGCAAGGTATAGGTGCCTCTAGCGTCGCGGCCCTCGGAGGGTCAAAGGGTCAGGGGTGGCTTGAAAAGACCGCAAGATTATGGGCAAGTTATAGTTTCAGGCTGGTTTTCTCGATTTTAGGGCTATTGCGCTGACCTGATGGGAACTTTCACCTGGCTTCTGTCGTATCTCGGAATGAGTTCAGCCCGAATCTCCTCTTGTGGTGTCAAGAGTTGCAGATGTGATTTACTGTAAACATAGGTGACTATCGGAACGGGGTGAAGCAGCGAGAAAATGAAGACTTGGAAAAAAGTTGCAATTGTCGGCGGGATCGTTATCGTGCTGGCCAGCATTGTGGGCTTCACTGTTCACCAGAGTCATAAAAATCTAGTCACGGTGCAAACGGCGAAGGCGGCGAAACTGGATTTGGCGTCGGTGGTCAGTGCGTCGGGCGAGATCAAGCCGAAGACCTACGTCAACATCGGGGCCAATGCGTTTGGGAAAATCACCCACCTGTATGTAAAGGAAGGGGATCGGGTCAAAAAGGGCCAGTTGCTGGCCCAGCTTGAAAATGTGCAATCTTCTGCCGATGTGAACGCGGATGTGGCATCCGTGGATGCTTCCAAGACCGACGCCATTGCGTCGGAGGCAGCACTGAATACGGCTATAGCGGACTTGAATCAGGCCAAAGCTACGGTCGAACGCGCCCGCCTTGACTGGAGCAGGACGCAAGCCCTTTATAAGGACGCGCTCATCGCCAAGCAAGACTACGACACTCAGCGCGCAACATGGCAAACTGCCGAAGCGGGATTGGCGCAATCCCAAGCCAAAGTCGCACAGGCCAAAGCTGAGAAGGATTCTGCCGAGAAACATATCTCTCTGGCGGGCGCAAATCTGACCCATGCCGCCGACGTGCTGCAAAAGACGACTTACATTGCGCCATTTGATGGAATCATCACGAATCTGCCAGTGCGCGAGGGAGAAACCGTTGTAATCGGAATTCAAAACTCTCCGGGTAGTACGCTCATGACCTTGTCGAATATGTCTGTGATTACCGCCGAAGTGGAGATGGATGAAACCGACATCATCAGCGTGAAGCTGGGCCAGCCAGCGGAAGTGAGCATAGACGCGATTCCAAACAAGACTTTTAAAGGAGTGGTCAGCGAGATCGGCGATAACGCCATCGTCCGCTCAACCGGTGTCGCAACGTCTCAGGAAACCACGGCGAACGAGGAGGCGAAGGATTTCAAAGTTGTCGTTACACTCACTGATCCGCCGCAGGACATTCGTCCAGGTCTGTCCACGACGGCCAAAATCACCACAGCGACCCGCAGCGATGCATTGACGATACCCATTCAGGCGCTTACCGTCCGCCGTCCTGTGGATTTGATCGAGAAAGGTCAGGAAAGTGGATCGGTGCATGCCGCGGCGCCATCCCAAACTGAAGCAGAAAGAAAAAA
The DNA here is from genome assembly GCA_963720075.1 of uncultured Acidobacteriaceae bacterium. Classification (GTDB taxonomy): domain Bacteria; phylum Acidobacteriota; class Terriglobia; order Terriglobales; family Acidobacteriaceae; genus PALSA-188. Next base: position 77,656 of record CAVREG010000007.1, read on the forward strand.
AGAGGACAAAGAGATTCAGGGCGTCTTCGTGATTCGCAATCATAAGGCCGAATTTGTCCCAGTTAATACGGGAATCGCAGGGACTACTAACATCGAGGTACTAAGCGGATTGAAGGAAGGCGACGAGATTGTCACGGGAAGCTACAAAGTGCTGCGGACGATGCGCCCCGGAGTCAACGTGAAGATAGATAATTCTGAGCCGAAGAAGGAAGAAGAAAGCTCGTGATAAGCCGGCCTCGGCGTGCGGCGCATGAATTGCGGGTACAGAGCGTCTAACCTTAGCTGAGTCAGTTCGTCAAAGTCTTAATGCCAGAAGATCGGAGCGGGTGAGTGTCCCCAGAAAGTCAGGAGAACAAAATGGCAACCGCAGAAATACTCAACATCCCAGGTCCCGTGTTGGCAGCGCCGCCTGAGTCGTGCATGATCGCCACTATTGACTTGTGGAAGACCTACGACATGGGATCGGAGCAGCAGGTGCACGCGTTGCGTGGCGTCAACCTTCAGATTCGCCGAAATGAGTATGTCGCGATCATGGGCCCGTCTGGCTCCGGCAAGTCAACGCTGATGAACCTGATTGGCTGCCTCGACTCACCAAGCAAAGGCGAATACTGGCTTAACAACCAGCGCGTCAGCGAATTGGATGATGACGAACTGGCTCGTATCCGAAATAAGGAAATTGGTTTTGTCTTTCAAACCTTCAATCTGCTCGCCAGGGCGACCGCGCTTCACAATGTTGAACTGCCCTTGATCTACGCCGGCGTGCCTTCCGACGAGCGGGTTCAAAGGGCGAAGGATGTATTGACGTCAGTAGGCATGGAATCCCGCATGATGCACAAACCCAATGAACTCTCCGGAGGTCAGAGGCAGAGAGTAGCCGTCGCGCGAGCGCTGGTGAACCATCCGTCAATTATTCTTGCTGACGAACCAACCGGGAACCTCGATTCACAGACCGGCAACGAGATCATGGCGCTGTTTGACCGCTTGCAAGCTGAGGGAAACACCATCATCGTTGTGACCCACGAGCACGACATTGCGGAATATGCCCACCGTGTCGTCTACATCAAGGACGGAGTGGTGGAACGCGACGAGGTGAGCCAGAAGAGAGTAACGCCAATCACTTAGGTGAACCCCTAATTCCCCCAGTCAAATCTGATTGACGGCTCGCATCCTAATCCCACAGCTTTCACGGTGGTGGTGCCTTGACTATGGCCTGTTACGGCTGGCAAGATGGCAAACTTCAGATTACCCTCGCTATCCGTCTTCGTTTTGACCGCGCGCTTTTCACCATAGGATTCGCTATCAAAAGACACTTCGGCGTTGGCGGGGAATCCACTTCCGCTAAAGAAGGCTACTTCGAATCGAGGCAGGAGGCGTTCGACGCTCAGAGTGCAGCCCTTGTCAGTGGCCGTAATCGGGTCGGGCACAATCACAATTGCGACTCTGTAGTCTTGGGAGACCAATGCAACCCGGTACGGTTCTCCTTTGACAGGGTCGAAGGCAAAACCGATAGGGTCATCCTTCGCCGACGGGTCTCCGCACTGCTCCTGCGTTCTTCCCGCGCACATCGCGATCCCATCTTTTCCAAGGCTAATACCCTGCATTGTTGTTGACGGTTTCGCCTGAGTGACAGGCCAGGTGACGTATGAGTAGAGCCTATCGCGAGGCAGCCCCGAGACGTATAGGTAATACTGGACCACCGATCCCTCACGTTCCACCTCCTCGACCCGAACCGAAGCGCCGGGACTGTACAACTTCGTTTTCCACGCAATATGTTCCTTCACGAGGGCTTGGGCGGCCTCGTTTGCACGTGCCTCGTCATCAGTTTGGCCCAACATGACAGTCGCACAGAACATAAGTACGAACGCCACTCTTGCAGCAAGCGCGAGAAGAGTTTTCATCGGATTCACTTTATCTGATAAATCCTCGCTTACAAAGACTTGCCGAGCAAGCTCGGCTAGACATCCGGGTGCGGCCGTCCCTACGCAGGCGATTCCAGCCCTGCCCTTGCGAATCCTAGCCGGATCACTTCCGCCGTATCCGCGGGAAGCGAAAGCTTTGTAGTCTCTTCAATAGTGAACCAGTGCGCCCGATCGCAATCGCTGCCCGCCTGCAATTCGCCCGATACCCGCCTGCAAAGATAGTCAATCAGCACGTAGTGATAGAGAATTCGTTCATCGTTGTCCAAAATCACTCGATCATAGACATTTAGCAAAGACATTGGTTCAACGACAAGGGTGGTTTCCTCCAAAACTTCCCTTCGGACTGCATCAGTAACAGTTTCCCCAAGTTCGAGCGCCCCGCCCGGAAGAGACCAGTCGCCGATAAACGGATCATGACCCCGCTTGACCAGCGCCACACGTCCATTCTCGATAATGACAGCGCCGACCCCGACAATCGGCGCTTCCGGATATTCTCGTTTCATTTGGTTGCGTGGCGCGGGCGCCCTCGCCCGCGTGAACCTTCCGGGAACTTTACCCCTGACTCGCGTCCGGGGCTATTGTATTTCGCTCCTTCGGAGCTGGTTTTCGGCCGACGCTGTCCGTTTGGGAATCCTTACAGCAAGACCGGTTATTCATACCGACAACAAGATTAGTCACGTTTATTAGGACCAAACTCCAGAAAACCCCGTGACTTGGGAACGATTCTAAACACGCGCGGCAAATCATCCGTCGGATAGAATGTTTTTATGGCACTGGAAGAATACAAACGAAAACGACGCTTCGAAGAGACCGGAAACGAGATCATGGCGCTGTTCGACCGCCTGCAAGCTGAAGGAAACACCATCATCGTTGTGACCCACGAGCACGACATTGCGGAATATGCCCACCGTGTCGTCTACATCAAGGACGGAGTGGTGGAACGCGACGAGGTAAGCCAGAAGAGAGTAACGCCGATCACCTAGGCGGCTGCCCGCATTTAGCGTTCGAGGGGCGCAGCCTGCCCCGAGTTATTTGGCGTAATTGCGACAATTCGGGGGCATCTCGAGGGTCGAGAGAATGCTGTAAGCGGGCAATTGCGCTGCCGACTCCGCCCATGAGTTTAATTCCGATTTGTTGCCAGCTAGTTAGTTAAGGAGACGTAGGCGATATAAAAGAATAATGTCGCCACTCCCAATACACAGGCACCCGCCAAGCGCAATCCCCATGGAGGCATCTTGTAGGGGTGCCAACTCCCTTCCTTCCATCTGTCAGCAAGCCGGTCGAGGTTTGCTCTAACATTCGCGGGTCGTAGAATCATGATCAGTCCGAACGCGAAAAAGCCGACACCCATGATGACTGCGGCGGGCGCGTCATGCGGACTCATAATTTGCATGCTTACAAAATACACTGTCCAACCAGCCACGCGAGAGTAGTCGTTGTAGCCAACATTTACATCGCCGAATGCTTTGACCTAACCGCGCTTCGTCTCTAAAGCTCTCTCGCAAAGCACTCGCGGGGATGCCAAGCTGAGTCCTCTTGAGCAATTACGCCGGCATTATCCTATCTGATACTTCCCAATCACCCAGACCTGCCGAGCAGACTCGGCTGGACAGCCGGTGACGGCTGTCCCTACGTGGACGATTCCAGCCCCGCCCTCTCGAATCCCATCCGGATCACTTCCGCCGTATCGGCAGGAAGTGAGAATTTCGACACTTCTTCTTCCGTGAACCAACGCGCCCGATCGCAATCGCTGCCCGCCTGCAAATCTCCCGAGATCTGCTTGCAATGATAATCAATCAGCACGTAGTGATAGAGGATTCGTTCATCGTTATCCAGGATTACGCGACTCGTAGGCATTCAACAAAGAGACTGGTTCAACGACAAGGGTAGTTTCCTCCAAAACTTCCCTCCGAACTGCATCAGTCACGGTTTCTCCGAGTTCGAGCGCTCCCCCCAGACCATTCGCCGATAAACGGATCATGCCCGCGCTTAACCAGCACCACACGTCCATTCTCGATATTGGCGGAAGCGAGTGGGAGTCGAACCCACCGGCGACGGGGTTACCCGCCGTCCGCCAGTTTTGAAGACTGGGATGATCACCGGACCACATGCGCTTCCCTCTGAAAATTGCCTAGCTTAGATTAGCAAACAAGCCCAAATGTATTCAGCATATGGTAAGGATGGAATTTAAATCTTCGTTCAGAAGTTGAGCACCAAGCCGGTGGAGATTCGAACATTATTTTGCGTATTGCTGAAGAAGCGGGTTTGGAGAAGGTCGCCTTCGAAGCGGAATCCTAGTCCGTGGATGATGCGGTAATCAATGCCACCGCCGAAGGCTTCGGCGAATGATGTATTCGAATTTGAAAATCCAGACGCGCTTCCGCTGATGTGTGAGACGCCAAATAGGGCTTCGGCGAACGGGGTGAATTTCTTAATTGGCACCGAGACTCTGGGGCCAAAGATGACGCTGTACATTTTGGCGTTCGCATTCACGAGGCAACCTGACCCGAATCCACCACAAGAGACCGGAAAATTCTCCGAGGCATAATGGCCGCTAAGGTCGGCCACAATACCGACGAAGGGTAAGACCTTTCCCTCCAATGATCCGTTCCAGCCGTTTAAACCTGCGCGGCTCCCGGAATCCAAATCGCTGCTGAGATATGAGTATCCAACGAAGACATTCCCGCTGGTCGGTAATTGAGCGACAGCGGAGCTGATAAGTGCGGTAACAGAAAGCAACGAGATCAAAATGTTGCGGCACATAAGCGAGTCGAACCTCCGAGGGGATTTTTCCTTTGGATGCAGCGGCGGGTTGTGAAGAAGAGGCGAAAATATTATTTCTGCGCGGGCGGAACATACTCCGCGGGCAGGGCAGAGCCCTCGCCAAAGAAATATTGTTCCATCTGCTTCACGATTACTTCCTGATCTTCACGGCGGGCAGGATTCAGGCGGTATTCATTCAAAAGCATTTTGCAGAACTCGGTCCAGCCAGTCCACGCCTCGCGCGAGACTTGGTTATAAATTTTGTTGCCCAGTTCGGTATCGAACGGAGGCTCGTCCAAACCTGGAAGTTCTTTGTGAAGTTTGGCGCAGAAAACTTTGTGATCGGGCATTACGATCCTCAATTCAAGTTCAAGAAAATTATCTCACACCGCGCTGGATCTGGTTCTTCGGGACGGCAACGGAAATAAAAAAGGTCCGCCGGTTAGCGGACCTTTTCGAAAAAATCGCCGGCTTAGCGCTGAGGTGTTGCTGTTGGGGGAGGGCTAGACGGCAAAGTTTTCGGAGTCGTTTCTGGAACGGTTCCTGGAGTTGTAGTCGAACCAGGCAGAGGTGAACCGGGAACGGTCTCAGGTGTTGTTGCGGAATCTGGATTCGGAGCCGCAGTTCCGGGATTTGGAGTGGCAGTGTCGGGCGCAGGAGCGGCAGTGTCAGGCGCAGGAGCGGCTGTCGCGCCGTCAGGCGTAGTGTTATTGTCCGGCGTCGTGGATGGCATTGTTCCAGGCGTGGTGCTTTCGGTGGAAGACCCGGCTTGCGGGTTCACTGATGTAGTAGATGACCCCGCTTGGCCAGCAGTGCTGGATCCGGGGGTGCCATTCGGAGTGGAAGCTGAAGTGCCGGTCTGTCCTGAGGCCGAACCTGAGGTTCCAGCCTGCCCTGTGCCTGCTCCGGCGGCAGCACCCGCTCCCGCACCAGCCTGAAGGGCAGCCATCTCAACTGTTTCGCCGAAGTTGGCGGCGGACGGACCACTCTTGGTTCCACTACCCACGGTTCTACCCGCGCAAGTGTCAGATAATTTCGTTACGCCGGTTACCTGAAATGACTTGCTTGCCATCGGCTGAGCTGAACCCGATCCGGCATTAGCGCTGACGCCACTCATTGAATTGGCATTGGCGTTCGTCGTTTGACCTGTTACCTGAACCTGATTTCCGATCAGAGTGCGAAGATCATTATCGTCACCCGCGAGACTGTAAACCGTCCCGGAGGGGTCTTTTAGAGTATATGTGCCGGTTATTGCCGAACCTGAAAGGCATCCTGTTATGGAGTTCGCCGATGCAACCGCCGCATTGCCGGCCGCGGGTTGCGCAGCCTGACTTGCAGATGAGGTCGCGGACGAATCGGTCGTTGCAGTTGCAGATGGAGTTGAGGATTGACTCGGAGAAGCCGGGCTTGAAACTGCGTCACCCGAGCTTGGTCCACTCGTCGTTGAAGTACTGCTATGGGAGTTCGTTTCCTGGGCAACAGCGAAACTGGCAGCCAGGAGCAAGGTTGCTGCAAGGGTGAATCTGGATTTCGTCATCGATAACGCCTCCGGAAGGTTTTCATTCGGCCTTTTAGGGAGTCTAGGTCCAAGGCGGCGCCGCAGGGAATCCGGTAGAGGCTTTAGCTTTCTCAGTGAGCTTACGGTACGGCGTTTTTGCGTAGCGGTGGAAGGGATTACACGCGGCCGAGACGGGACGTAGCGCTTGACAGCTTGCTTAAACTCGACGCCGCGGGCCCTACCCGTTTACGATGCTATAACTGAGTCTCTCCGCCGCCTTGAAAGGGAATTGAGTCCTACCCGATGCGCGGGATCGCTACTTCTGTTTGGGGGGATATTTTTCGAACGACTTTTTCACCATGTCATCCAGTTTGCCTTCGATCTTATTGGGATCTTCTTTCTCTTCGCTGCTGATACCTCGCCAGACCAGTGAATGAGCGCTGGTATCCCGCAGATCAATGACTAGGGTGCCCTCGGCATAGGGTACTCTGACGGCTCGTCTTCCCCATCCATACCATCCTGCAGGATAGGTCTCGACTTTCACTCTGCGAGCCGCTCCGAACCTGTACACGACGTTGAGATCGGGATGCTCGGAGACCTCTGTCAAACCTCTCGCGGTGAGATAGCGTTCGATGTCAGAATCGAGACGCTTCTTGACCAAGTCACTGTTGAGGGCGGGATTCTTGCTGCTCAAGCGGCCATCGCGAATGGCGAATGTCTTGTATTTGCTGAAATCGGCAGCGCGGTCGAATTCGACGGTGACTTTTTGCGCGGCTGCGCTGGCAGCAAGCAGGATCGGGATGGTCGCTAAGAGCACACGCAACCAGGGATGAACATGTTTCTTAACTTGCCGGAGAACTTGTTGCATTCAGCACCTCCCCGTTACGAATCTAGTAGCTCAAGACTGGCAACGACTCAATACCGCAAGTTGGTGGGCCCGGTAGGATTTGAACCTACAACCAACAGATTATGAGTCTGCTGCTCTAACCGTTGAGCTACAGGCCCCGCCCGTCAATCTAGCATATCCAACCATCTCCTTCTGCTTCTGTTTTCTGCTAGTTGAAAACACTCTGTTGAGCTTCGCTCAACCGGACAGCCGATGGCGGCTGTCCCTACGTGCTTCATGCTGCGCCCGACAGGTGCCATCTGAGAGTTTGGAATCCGCGTTTGGCCTTTTCTGCGGAAATCTGCTTAAATCGGCGTCATGAGTTTCTTCCGGAAAACCAAGCTGTGATTGACGTTCATTGCCATATCCTCCCTGATGTTGACGACGGCCCGAAGTCATGGGAAACGGCGGAAGAGATGTGTCGAATGGCCTTCGCGGATGGCATTGAGCATATTGTCGCGACACCTCATGCCAACGATCGCTATCACTATGACCGGCAATATTTAGCCGATTTGCTGAACAGCCTTCGCCAGCGCGTTGGCAGATTTCCGCGCTTCAGTCTTGGTTGCGACTTCCATCTTTCGTACGAAAATTTTCAGGATTTAATAGTCTCCCCTTCGCGATATTGCATTGAAGACTCTCAATATCTGCTGGTCGAGCTGAGCAATTACAGTATTCCAGCAAAGATAGATGAGTGTCTGGCCAAGATGAACGAGAAAGGGATCATACCGGTAATCACCCATCCGGAGCGCAATCCCATTCTTCAGCAAGATCTTGAACGAGTTCTGCGATGGGTGGAGATGCAATGCGCCGTGCAGGTCACCGCGTCGGCGATTACAGGATTCTGGGGAGAGCGGCCGTGGCGTGCGGCGCAATGGCTGCTCAAACACGACGCAGTTCATGTTCTCGCCACCGACGCTCACAACACTAAAAACCGGCTTCCGCTGTTATCGCATGCTCGAGAGGCGGTGGAGGAAATTTCCGGCCCGCGGGTGGCCCGGGTCCTGGTAGATGACAATCCGCGCGCGATTGTAAATGGTATGCCGCTGCCATACTTCCCGGTTCCAAATACCAAAAAATAATCAAGATTCTTGCAGCGTGGAAGGAACCCGCTCCCGGCATGCTTCTGGTGAAAGCCTCGTGGCACTCCACTTTTCCTGCCGCCCCAGATTTCGGCACACAATCGCCTGCCATGGTTTGATTCCAAACCTCTTAAAGTTCACTTATAGACGCAACTTCTGTGCCAAAGTGGTGTTTATGCATCCAAGTAGGAAGAAGCATTACCACTGCGCTCGCCGTAGCGGCGGACGCTAGTGCTCCGGAACACGCTAAAGAAATTCGCGCTCCGGGCTGTGTGGAGGAAGTTATGAAAAATCTCAGGAATGCACTCTTAGCAGGTTTCTTAATTTTGATTTTGTCCTTCGTCTTTTCATCCATCACAGCCTCAACGGCTTCGGCGCAGCAAGATGAAGTTTCGCCGGCTCAAGCACCGGACCAGGAGGCTCAAACACCCGACCAAACACTGGCGCCACCTCCGCCGGATCAAGGACAGACCTACGACAAGCCGGACGCCGGACAAGCGCAGGTCGCCCCGGATCAGCCACAGGATCAAGGAGCTTACGACAAGCCTGATGCGGGACGGCCGATGGAAATTCCGGATGAATCTGCGAGTGCAACCGCAAACGAACCTTCTAATGAAATGGCCAATGGCCAGTCGGAGGAGTCCGACCGGAATGACCCTCCGGGGCGCGTCGCGCGTCTGCAATACACGAGCGGATCGGTTTCCATTCAGCCACACGGCACTGATCAGTGGGTGCAGGGCTCGGTGAACCGCCCGCTGACGATCGCCGACAATGTTTGGGCTGATAAAGATTCGCGCGCTGAACTTAATGTTGGCACAGGTCTCATCCGCATAGGTTCAGAAACCAGCCTGACGCTTACTAATGTTAGCGACAACTCGGTTCAGTTGTCTTTGCATCAGGGCGCGATGAATGTGTACGTAAGGCATTTGTACAGTGGCGAAATATACGAAGTTGATACGCCCAACCAGGCGTTCACGATTCTAAAAACGGGCGATTACAGGTTTGACGTTGATCCCAATGCGGACACAACGCTTGTTACTGTGTGGCATGGAGAAGGCGAATCCACGGGACAGGGCGAAAGCGTTCGCATCAAGGAGCACCAGCAAGCGCGTTTCAGCAACGGGAATTCACTGGCACATGAAATTCATGCGGCTCCGCCACCGGACGGGTTTGACGATTGGTGTGAAGTGCGTGACCGCCGTGAGGACGATTCCGTATCCGCTCGTTATGTTTCTCCCGACGTGATCGGCTCGGAAGACCTCGACGCGAATGGAACGTGGCGTGACACACCTCAATACGGCCATGTTTGGGTTCCGAACCAAGTGGACCCAGGATGGGCGCCATACACCGATGGACAATGGATTTACGAAAGTCCGTGGGGCTGGACTTGGGATGACTACGCGCCATGGGGCTTCGCTCCCTTTCACTACGGTCGGTGGGTTACCTACGGTGGCGGTTGGGGATGGGCTCCGGGCCCATACTACGGCGGCTGGGATCGAGGATACTATGCGCCCGCATTGGTCGCGTGGTTTGGCGGAGGCGGCTGGGGCGGTGGCTTCGGTTTCGGCTTCGGCGGCGGTTTCGGATGGTGCCCGCTCGGGTGGGGAGAACCCTTCATCCCGTGGTACCACGCCGGGTGGGGCTATTTCAGGAACGTGAATATTTACAACACACGAATCAATAACATCAATGGCTTTCGCGGTGGTTTTCGAAACGGCTTCGCAAATCGTGGTGGCTTTCGTTACGCGAACATGAACGCTCGCGGTGGATTTACCGCAGTCTCCCGTGGAACGCTGCAACGCGGATTGCCGGTTCGCCAGAACGAAGTGCATGTCTCCGCCAACGCAGTGCGGAATGCGCCAGCACTGAACCGGGTCAATGCCAGCCCGACTATGCAAAGCAGGTTGGGGCGGAATGCGGGACGTCCCGCTGCTACTCCAGGACGCATGGCTTCGCGTCCGGTGGTCAGCCGGATGACTTCTTCCGCGGCATCAAGATCCAATTCGTTTGGGTCTTCACGCGCGGGAGTTAACCAGGGAGGTATTCGTAGTACTCAATCGGGAAGACAAACCGGATTTGCTCGTACGTCGAACGGACAAGGTGCAATGGCGTCGCGCAATGTTTCAAATGCGGGACGGTCTGTGCCGCGTCCTCCTCAGAGCTTTGGGCAGTCCAACAATTCAGCTGGCGCGCGCAGTTCCTTCTCCGGCAACAGCAGGGGTGCGAATAGCTCGATGTCAGCCAGCCGAAATGTTCCTCGCCCCCCGGCGGGCGGGACAGCCAGCCAACGGAGTTCCTCGAGCTATCGAGGCGCGGCAAGCTCGCAACAATTTGACAGCAGGTCAGGAGCGTCCTCGGGAGGATACAGAAATAACGTTCCTCGACCTACCGGCCGCGTATTGTCGGCACCGCGGAGTTATTCGTCGGGCGGGAACTCATCCGGTTATTCTTCGCGATCATATAGCGGGAGTTCCGGACGCTACAGCTCGAGTGGGTATGGCGGTTCTTCGCGATACAACGGATCTTCGTATGGCGGACGCAGTTACGGCGGATCTTCTTACGGCCGCAGCAGTTCTCCCTATAGTGGACGGAGTTATAGCGGATCTTCCTACGGAGGCGGACGGAGTTATAGCCGCTCCTCTTATGGCGGCGGAGGCGGACGCTCCTATAGCAGTGGTGGTGGACGCTCTTCTGGCGGAGGCGGTGGACATTCCTCAGGCGGCGGCTCTCGTGGCGGCGGTGGTTCACATGGATCAAGCCACGGTGGAGGACACCGCTAGCGGTAGATAAGTCTTGTACCCGCGCCGCCCCAAACGGGCGGCGTTTTTTTAGTTCACTGGCGAAATGTGGGCTGGCAGACAGACGGCTGCACACTACTCAGAACGCCGATGATGCTGCCTTCCGTCTGCTTCTTGCAGGTGGGTAGCGATCCCTGAAGACGGTAACCCTTATAATCGGGGCTAATAGCATCTTAGGCGAAGGCTGGAGCCGCTCTGGTTATGAGCCCGAATCTGCCTGCGTTTCGTAAACCGACCCAGATCGAACGCGTATTCAACTGGACATTTGGATTCCTGATAGGGATCGGTGTCGGCTTCCCCAACAAGTATCTGTTACAAGTCCGCGGCCGCAAGACTGGGCGCATCTATTCCACTCCCGTCAATCTGCTGCGGCTTGACGAGAAGCAGTATTTGGTGGCGCCGCGAGGACGAACACAATGGGTCCGTAATGCGGAAGCGGCGGGTGAAGTCGCGCTTAAGAAAGGAAGCACCCGGCTAAACTTTCGCCTGCGACCGGTCGCGAATATTGAAAAGCCAGAAATCTTAAAAGCCTATTTGGATCAATTCAGGCGTGAGGTCCAAAGCTTTTTCCCCGCGCCGGCGGGTTCGCCAGTCGAGACTTTCACTGAGATTGCCGAGAGTTATCCTGCCTTCGAGTTAACCTCCGTGTGATGCTGGAATGGTTTCGTATCCAAATAGGCTTACCTCAAACGGTGGGGCCTATAATGTTGATGAATGCGAATTCGACGTTTTGATCGCACCCTACTTATTTCAACTGTACTAGCGCTGGGTTCAATTCCTTGTTTCGCCGAGCAAGGTGCTGCCACCGGTCCTCCGTTGACCGTAGAAACTACTACGCTTCCCAAAGGCTACTTGCAGCGCTTTTACCGATTTGAGATGCACGCTGACGGTGGAATTACGCCGCGAAACTGGAAATTGACCAGCGGCGCGTTACCTGCCGGGATTCGGCTGGAACCCGATGGGGTGCTGAGCGGAGTCCCAACTCAAACCGGAGAGTTCTCGTTTTCCGCAACCATTACGGACAGCGGCATTCCGAGACAGCTGATTTCGCGAGAGTTCAATGTTTTGGTCGTCACCCCGCTGATTGTGCGATGGAGCCGCCCCCCAAAGGTTGCCGGCGCGCGAGTGGATGGAGCGATCAAAGTTTCCAACCAGACCGGGCAGGATTTTGACTTGACCATGGTTGTTTTGGCGGTGAATGAAAACGGCCGCGCGACTGCGATTGGTTATCAGCATTTTCCTCTCAAGCGGAATACGATTGATTTTGAGATTCCGTTTGGAGAAACCCTTCCCTACGGCGCGTATAGCGTGAACGTAGATGTGATCGCGGAGGCTGCGTCTATTAACAGCATTTTTCGCGGCCGCCTGGTGACAAACGTAAAGGTTCTGCAAGTGCCATAAGGGATGGAATTCTTAAGCGCAGAAATCCTGAACTCAGTTTTAGGGGATTCGGATTCGAACAAGAGGGCAGGTGAGGACACCTGCCCCTACGTGTTGATCGCCTGGACTAATCCTCTTTGGGGGAGGGCCACGTTCGCGGCTTTGCCTGTGGCAATCAACAAACCAAAAAATAAGAATCCCGAGGTGGTGTTGGGATCATTCGTCTCGGCCAGTAGCTCGCTTTAGACCCTCGCCGACCTGCCATCGTTGCTTCCTTGCGGATGCTACGCGCGATCTGTTGCTCGGGCTCCGGGCTTACCGCCAACCGGATAAACCAACCCAACGCCTCGGGATTCTATCTTGCCTTTGACGGGTCTTCCTGTTCGTCTCAACCAGCGCTTTGCTATAGACCCTCGCTAGCCCTCCCTCAGTCATTTCGCAATGTAGAGGGTGACTTTCGCTTGAGCCCCGGACGCCGCACCAACTGGATAAACATCAGAGGGTGTCAAAGAACGATTATCTTTTTACTCTTCTTATTTCTGTAGTCAATTGAAATCGAAATCTTTTATCTGCTTATTTTTCAATCGCATGCAGGCGGTTCACAGGCGTGTGCAGCATGCTTGGTGCAGGGCGATGGATGCCGAATTTCTGCTGCCGGGCTTTGCGCTTAATTTCCCTAGAAAACTCTAATTCTCGCGACAAGTGGAATGTTAGACCGGACGCGATAGGGGCTGTGGATATCCAGCTAAAAACCGCTGCTGGCAAGCTCTTTGCGCAGATCAGTTCCTTTCCTGGACCATGGTTGTTCTTGTTTCGAAAAGGGTGTCGTTGCGTTTCGTCCTCGCGGGATTCATAACGAGATCCCCTGTCACGGCCTCAGCCGTCGCTTTTCTGATATTCTCATCAGTTTTACCTGAGAGGTGAGCCGTGGAGAACCGGGGAGCAAAATACCATCGGGGACGCTTGGGCGAGGCTCTTCGGGAGGAGATACTCGCGATCCTCGAAGGTGAGCTTGGCGACCCGCGAGTTGGCCTGGCAACCGTCAGCAGCGTGGCGTTGGCTGATGATTCCCGTTCTGCGCGGGTTTTCGTAACCGTGGAAGGCGATGACTCGGAAGCGGAACGCACGCTGGAGGGATTGACCGCAGCCGTGGGATTTATTCGGCGCGAAGTCGCCCAGCGGCTTCATCTTCGCCGCGCTCCGGAGCTATATTTTCAGGTGGATCGTTCAGGACAGCACGTCGCGAGAATTGATCAGCTTCTGAAACGGACGCGCAAGAAGAAAGCAGAATAGAGCAGCCTTAGCCGCCGAGGTTCAGCAGATATGTTGAAAGAGGTGCTGAAACAGATCGAGCAGCGCAACCGGTTTGTGCTGACGTCCCACGCTCGGCCTGACGGTGATGCCATTGGATCGGCGCTCGCCTGTTCTGAGATTCTGCGCGCCATGGGGAAGGAAGCCCAAGTGGTCTTGAGTGATTCAGTGCCGCGCATCTATGAGTCACTGCCTTTCGCCGACAAAGTGGTGCAAGCGGAACGCATTAACGGGGAATATGATGCCGCGATTATTTTGGAATGTGACAGCATCCAGCGAACCGGGCTCGACGGCTTTGAAAATCAGTTTGTCATTAATATTGATCATCACTTGAGCGGACGTCCGTTCGGCAACGTGAACTGGATTGATCCCAATGCTGTGGCAACGGCTGAAATGGTATATCGTATCGCGCGAGAAGCCGGCGTTGAGGTGTCTCCAGAAATCGCGACCTGTCTTTATACCGGTGTGCTTACCGATACGGGATCGTTCGTGTTCGAAGGAACCAACGAACACACCTTTGCCCTGGCCCGCGAGCTGGTGTTGGCAGGGGCCGACCCGGCGCGATGCGCCCGCAACGTTTACTTTGGACACTCCACGGCAAAGATGCGGCTGCTCGGGGCGGCGCTTTCGCATCTGGAGCGCGAAGGCTCACTCGCCTGGTTTTGGGTGACGCAGGAAGAGATGGAGCGATTCAACGCGAAAGAAGAAGATTGTGAAGGATTGGTAAACTACGCGCTTTCGATTTATGACGTGCAAGTGGCGATTCTGTTGCGCGAGCTCACGGACGGGCGCATTCGTGTCAGCTTGCGAAGTAAAGGTGAAGTGAACGTCGCGCTGGTCGCTGAACAGTTTGGCGGTGGCGGCCACGAATGCGCGAGCGGATGTTCGCTGGCCGGGCCGCTGCCAGATGCTTTGTCCCGAATTTTGCAGCTGTTCCGTCCATCCGAATCCATACAATAGGCGACATGCATATTTCATTCGCGCGGCAAGTCACATCTTTTGCCGGGGCTCTTCTTGTTCTAATCGGATACATCGGCCATCAATTGAAATGGATGGATTCCCGCAAGTTTTCTTATAACGCGCTGAACGCGGCGGGTTCCGGAATTCTCGCTTACATAGCTTTCAGTCCGTTTCAAGTCGGCTTTGTGGTGATGGAAGTGACGTGGGTTGTAGTCAGCCTTTACGCGCTGGGTCGAAGCCTGAAGCCGCGAAGCTGGAACGTGGAATGACGTTTCGAGAGCCAGCGCGGGCGCAATCGCCATCACGCGTTGCCACAGATATTTTTCTTCTCGCTGGATTTTGCGGCTTCTTCTTTTTTTTCGGACTCGCATACTTTGGATTGATCGGGGCCGACGAGCCTCGCTATGCACAGGTTGCGCGCGAAATGCTGGGCCGCCACGATTGGATTACGCCCACTCTCGGCGGCAAACCCTGGCTGGAAAAGCCCGTCCTATATTACTGGCAAGCGATGTGTGCCTATCGCATCTTTGGCGTGAACGATTGGGCCGCACGCCTGCCTTCGGGGGTTGATGCCACGCTGATGGTGGTTGCGGTGTATATGTTTTTGCGCCCCTTCCGACGGGGATTTCAGCTCGATGGGGCGCTGATTGTCGCATCGTCGGCTGGAGTAATTGGGTTCGCTCGCGCCGCCTCGACCGACATGCCTCTCGCCGCTACGTTCACAATCGCGATGCTGGCGTGGTATGCATGGTATGAAAGTCGAAGGAAGATTTACCTGGGGTTGGCGTACCTATTTCTAGGGTTGGGAGTACTCGCGAAGGGGCCGGTTGCGGTCTTGTTAGCACTTTTGGTTGTGACTGTCTTCGGCGCGCTGAAGCACGAATTTCGACTTCTTCGGCAAATGCTCTGGATTCCAGGAATCGTGATTTTTCTTGCGGTTGCGCTGCCGTGGTACGTTGCCGTGCAAATTCGAAATCCTGAGTTCTTTCGGGTTTTTATTCTGGAGCATAATTTCGCACGCTTTGGAACGGATCTCTATCATCATTCGGAACCTTTTTGGTATTTCCTTCCGGTTGTGCTGCTCGCGTTACTTCCCTGGACGGTATTCGTAATCGTCGCGCTTTCCCAGAGGGTTGGTGAGTGGCGGAAGAGGCGCGATGTTGAGGCAGAGGGCCGCTTCAGTCTTTTTCTTCTCATTTGGCTGCTCGTTCCGATTGCATTTTTTTCGATTTCAAAATCGAAGCTTCCGGGATACATCCTTCCAGCAATTCCTGCTGGTTCATTGCTGGTTGCGGAATACATTCGGATACATTGTGCGAAAGAAAAATCGCCACGGCTCTGGCAGATTGTCGTCCATGCGTTTGTGGCGAGCAGCCTTTTAGTGCCTGCGCTGATGATCCAATACATTCTGTTGCAGCACAGAATTCCTTGGACGAGGGCGACGGTGCCATTGGTGGTTGCCGCTATCTGCACGATCGCAATCGCTCTGATCCTAAAAGTTTCCGGCTTGCGTATGCTGCGCTTCGCAACTTTAATTCCAACGGTTCTAATTGTTGGAATAGTTCTTCGGTTCGGCTCGCCTATCCTCGATGCGTCGCTTTCCGCAAGGCCATTGGCGAAGGAGATCGTAGGACTTAACTCCAAACTCGGAGATCAGTCAGAGGCCACGCCCGTCGCGGTTTTCGAAGCGCCGCGCGAAATGGAATTCGGTCTCTCGTTTTACCTTAATCGTCCGATCTCACGCTATGAGCGGCACGAAATTCCAGCGGGAGACCATTTGGTCGTCGCGCCCGAGGGGTCACAAACCGTGGTGGCGAGTGCCGTGCAAGGGCGTCGGGTTTCTTATCTCGGGACCTTCGCGCCACAGGCATTGGATTATTTCTGGGTAGAGGGAAAGAAAGCTTCCCGGTTCTAGCTGCGGCCAGAAGCGAACAGTGGTTTGCCTCTCGTTCGCTCTAGCAACTACACTCGCTCTTGGCGATACACATTACTTGCACCGCCTCTAGGAGTCCGTTGGAGATTCTCGACCTCAGACATTTTTCTTCCGGCGACCTGCGTCCTCTGATGGAGGAGGAAATCGAAGTTTGGGCGAAGCTGCTTTCGTGGGATTACAGCACTTCGGCGGACATGATTCTGCGCTACGTGGATGCCAGGATTCTGCCAGGCTATGCGGCGGTTGAACGCGGGCGAATTTGCGGATACGCGTTTTTTGTTTATGAAGGCAACAAAGGGGTGATCGGTGATCTCTTCGTAAGCAATCATGATCGCACTCCTGACTCCAGCGAAGTGGAGTCGAGATTGTTAATGCACGTGATCGAAACCTTGCAACAGTCGCCCGGCATTCATAGGGTTGAGGCGCAGTTGCTTGCTCACGAGAGTGGAGCGGTCGCAAAAGCTTTCACTGAACAAGGATTTAGTCGACACGAACGAATCTTCATGCTGTTGCGATTGAGCGAGCCGGCGAGACAGATCGTTGCCTTGGATAAGGAAATCGAAATTCGGCGCTGGTCGGAGCAGGATTACCAGTCCGCTGCGGCTGTCATCACATCTGCTTACCGCGACCACGTAGATGCGGACATCAATGACCAATACCGCACACTGAGCGGGTCGCTTAGATTTTTGAATAATATTGTCCGATTCCCGGGATGCGGCACTTTCGATCCGGAATCTTCGTTCATCGCGTTCCATCGCCGCGCGAAAGCGGTCGTGGGGCTAATTCTTTGCTCGCGAGTCCGGCAGGATGTTGGCCACGTGACTCAGGTTTGCGTGCTGCCGGAGTTCCGCTCTCATGGGATCGGGGAAGCTCTGCTTGCAGCCGCGGCAGCGAACCTCCGGAAGCGCGCATTTTCGCTGCTTTCTCTCACCGTAACCCAAGCCAATTCCCGCGCCGTGGAGCTTTACCAGCGCCTCGGTTTCGACACGAAGCGTGTATTCGACGCGTTTGTATGGGAGGGATAAAGGGGCAGCACCTTTACTTGTCAACGCTCAGCTTCTGTTTGAACATTCTTAGCGCGAGTTTCCGCACTGTGTCCGAAACTTCCTTGTTGCCAGAGAGATTCTTCAGGTCGGCAACCAGAATGTTTTTCATCAGCCCCAAAGAAACGTCAATCGGAGTTCGAGGGTTGAAGACCAGATTGCGGACGATGCCGTACTGCTTCATGTAGCGCCGCTTCATCGGAATGGCGCGGAGCACGGCTTCCAGCACATTTTTTTGGCCGGCAAATTTTTCTACTTCGCCATCGCTGATTTTTGGAGAATCCAGAACGGCAAGCGCAACAATTTTTGTGCCGTCGCGAACCAGCAGTGATCTTTCTTCCTTGCTTCCCTTCATGGCGAGCTGAATTCGCCCTTTGACATCGAGTTTCGAG
The DNA here is from genome assembly GCA_963720075.1 of uncultured Acidobacteriaceae bacterium. Classification (GTDB taxonomy): domain Bacteria; phylum Acidobacteriota; class Terriglobia; order Terriglobales; family Acidobacteriaceae; genus PALSA-188. The sequence continues at coordinate 95,621 of CAVREG010000007.1, forward strand.
ATTCGCTGTAATGCGCTGCCTCGCTGTTGCACGACGACGGGAGCTCTCTTCGCGGCAGCACCAGCCTCGATGCCAGTGTTGGCCCCATCCTCCGTGGGCGAAGTGATCCGTAGTGCGGCTTCGCCCGCGGCTACGGCTTCTTGGGAACCGGCTGCCGCCTCGGCTGGGAGCTCTTCGTAAATTCCGCCGACCGGCTGGAACGGCTTCTCCGCGTCAACCGTAATTTCGGCTGCGTGCGCCGCAATATATTTGGCGACATCTTCGTCAGCTTCTTTCTCTTCCTGGGAAGGTTCTATTTTCGCCGTTTGTGGATCGGGGGGAACTGGGTTTGGCAAAACTGCTGGAGGCAGCGCTTCTGTTGGCGCATGCGAGCGTGTTAGCAATGCCAGCCGTTCGTCAATAGTCGCGGACTGAATTCCATTTAGATTTGGGTTAGAAGCCAGCGCGGATAGTATTGTTTCGGAATGAATGACGCGGTCATTGTTCAGCGCAATATCCGCGATCTCCCGATTCAACGATGCAACCAGCGCAGCCAGACATTCCTCCGTCACCGATGGGTTCGCCAGCAAAGCATCGAACAGCGGCGGCCGAAAGTTTTCTGGGGCAGAAAAGTAGGAAAGCACTTCTCTGTCCGTACCTGGGTTCGCAACTGCCGTTCGGCAAATGGTCTCGTCCCATGCCGCTAACGTTAACCGCGCCTGGTCGCCGAAGACTTTGTTTTCGGTCGCGAGATAGACCAAAATTTCGAGCATCTCCTGCGGAGGAATAGCAAGGGCCCCTCGCGCCGCAGATTGCACCAGGTTCGCTGGTACAGCCGAAGCGCGAATGAGATCAATCAGGCGCGGCATTAGTTTGCGATCTCCATTGCGTAGTTCTCGAAGTTACAGGATGACGCAAACCCAGCCTGTTTTGCCAGCGTTTTGCGCCCTTGGGGGTTACTGAAGAGAGTAAAATCCGGACGTTCCGAGCTAGCTCGCCGCCGACTTTTCCCCACGCCGCATTTGCAGATAAGCCCGGATAAACGGCTGCAAGTCGCCGTCAATCACACGATCCACATCGCCGATTTCGAGTTTAGTTCGATGATCTTTAATCAACCGGTAAGGCTGCAGCACATACGAACGGATTTGAGAGCCGAAATCAATATCCAGCTTGGAGTCTTCAATCTTGCGGGTGACCTCGCGTTTCTTTTCCAGCTCGTACTCGTAAATCTTGGATCGCAACATGCTCATCGCCCGCTCTTTATTTTTGTGCTGCGAGCGCTCATTCTGGCATCCCGCGACGATACCTGTCGGAAGGTGGGTTATGCGGACCGCAGAATCCGTTGTGTTGACGTGCTGCCCGCCCTTGCCGCTCGACCGGTACGTATCAATGCGCAAATCCTCTGGCTTGATGATTACTTCGATGCTGTCATCAATCTCAGGAGAGACAAATACGCTGGCGAAAGATGTATGCCTTCGCTTGGCTTGATCGAATGGCGAAATGCGAACAAGCCGATGCACTCCTATTTCGCTGGTAAGAAGCCCGAAGGCATATTCCCCATTCACCGCAAACGTTGCGGATTTCAAACCGGCTTCCTCTCCCGCCTGGTAGTCGTATAGCACCGTCTCGAAACCCTGGCGCTCGGCCCAGCGCAAATAGAGCCGCAGAAGCATGTCCGCCCAATCTTGAGATTCGGTGCCGCCGGCGCCAGGATGTATTGTCACGATGGCGTTGAGGGCATCATTTGGTCCGGAGAGCAGAGTCTCGGTTTCAAGGCGATCCACGAGTTGGCGAAGAGAATCAATTTCGCGGCGCAGGTCGGCGTCAACGCTTTCGCCCTCGCGTGACAAATCGAAGTATGCGGAAATATCTCCGTCACGGCGGATGAGCTCAGCCTCGGTCGCAAGCATATCTTCGAGGCGCTTTTTTTCGCGCATTATCTGCTGAGATTTTTGCGGATTCGACCACAGATTTGGGTCGGCTGCCTGCTTTTCGATTTCAGCTAATCGTGGACGCAGATTACCTGCGTCAAAGATACTCCCGAAGTGTGGTCACTTTTGTCTTTAAACCTGAATACTCGTGCTCTAACTCAACGCTCATTCTTGATCTGCCTTCTTGAGGAATGGGAGGCGCATAAATAGCGCCACTATAGAAATTATCGCACACAGATAGGCAAGCCAATCTCCGTGACGCGTATAGAAAGTGGTTGCGTTCGACGAAGCGTATGGCGCTTGCAGAGCGGTTCGAGTTTTGCGTGGCACCGTGGCGACAACTCGTCCGTAGGGATCAATCGAAGCGGTGACTCCAGTATTGGTATCCCGCAAGAGCCAGCGTTGATTTTCGATTGCGCGCATTCGCGCTTGTTTCAAATGCTGAGCGTACGCGCCGCTGTCTCCGTACCATCCATCGTTCGAGATGTTTACGAATACTTGAGCTCCGTTGTTGGCAAGCTGACGGATTTCATCGGGGAATATGGATTCATAGCAGATAAAAACGCCCAGTTTGCTGCCACCTGCGTCCAGCGGTTCGCGTGATTTACCTGACGAAAAATCGCCGACTTCTTTGGTTAGTCCTCCAGCAAAAGAAAAGATGTTCTTAAAGGGAACATATTCGCCGAAGGGCACGAGATGAATCTTGTCGTATCGGCGAACGAACTCTCCATCGGGGTTCACGAGGGCCGCTGAGTTGTACAACTGCGTTGGCGCGGAAGTGAGAGGATTGGCGTTCTTGATTCCAATGCTTCCCGCCAAAATCCATGCGTGAGTTTCGCGTGCCAGTTGACCTAGGGCGTCGCGAAAAGCTGGGTCAGTAGTATAGAAAGGCGCGGGATTTTCCGGCCAGACAATTACGTCCGATTTCGAGGGGACGTATAGGGGTATAGGGGTTTTGCTTAATGCTGCTAAGTCATGAAGCGTGGAATCGAAGTATTCTTTTGTCCAGTCAGCGCCTTCTAACACGGGAATATTTGGCTGTACCAGCGTTGCAACGCGGTCTGCCGGAAACGGCGGCGCGGGGATCAGGCGTCCAGCTTGTAAAATGAGGACCGCGAACACCGCAGCCAACAGTAGTGTCCTACGCTTTTCGCGACGCACCAGGAAACTGGCTGCAAACGCTGCATTCACGATCATGATTTCCAGCGACAGGCCGTAAACGCCAGTCACGGTCGCAAAGCGCGCCAGAGGAATGTTGTCAACCTGCGCGATGCCTAGGAGGTCCCAGGGGAATCCGGTGATACGGGTACGCGCGAGTTCGACAGCGACCCACACGACCGGCGAGAGCAACAACGCACGCGGAGTGAACGATCCCTTGCCGGCGAGCAGGCTCATCAGCAGCCCGAACAGACCGTGATAAAGGCCGAGATACAGGCAGAACAAAATGAGAATTCCGAGAGCCGCCGGGGCGTTCACGCCTCCGTACTGGCGCATGGTGCTGTAGATCCAATAGCAGCTTCCTGCGTACCACAAGATGCCGCAGATGTACCCCATGACAAATCCTTGCAGGGGCGTGGCAGGAAGCAGTTTGATGCCTTCAGTGAGCTGTAATGTGTCGGGCTTACGCGCGCGGGAGAGCGCTATTAGCAAGGGCGCAACGGCTAACCAGCAGAGCACGTACAGATTCGCGAGAGGAAAAATTATGATTTGCAGGATTGCGGACAGAAGAACCAGAAGCCACGCGCTTTTATGGATGCGAAACACTTTGAGAGGATAACAAACCGGGTCGCATGTGTATCTGATTGGACTGTCGCGATGGGTGACGCGGTCTCAGGAGGGGAAGTGCAGCGGAGAACTGGCGAGCTTTTGCTCGCCTACCCAGACGTAATGGACGTCTGGGTCTACGCGAAAATCGTCCTACGCGAGTTCAGCCGCTGCTATCCTTGACGTGATTTTGGCTTTTACGAATTCCACGATTTCTGGCGTGACGTACGCTGGGGGCTTGATGCGGAAGATTGCACAATCCTTTACCGGCCTTAGCGAAATACCATTCCATGCGGAGTGTTTCTCGTTGCCATGCTGGTGCAGAATAACCGCATCCGCACGGTCCAGAAATTCTTGTGCGGACTGCTTAAAATCTTCGGTTGCGGGATCGAGTACCGTAATGTAAACATCCGGGCGGATGAATTTCAAAATGCTATTCGACTCCAGGATCACATTTTGAGATTCGGCCAGCCTGCGACGGATTGTGGGCATGGCTTCGGCCAATCGTCCCTGCTCAGTTCGCACCCACCATACCCGCGCAGCACCCGCGAGCAGGAATCGTGACGTGTCCGATTTTCCAGTGCGATCTTTTTCCTCTGAGATTGCCCAAGTGTGATCGTCGGTTGCGCAATGGCAGGTCTTTCCGTCTTTCGAGCAAACTCCATGTCCATACTGCGTAATTTTTATCGCAGTCCAGGCAAACTCTGGCAGGGCCGCAATCAACCCGGCCACGACGCTGGTCTTGCCCACGTTGCGCGAATGCCCTCCGATAACAACGATTGCCATTATTCCTTCTTTGCCAGACGCTCAAGTACCGCCAATTGTTTCAGATACTCTCGCACCGGCCGCGCGGGAGTTCCCCAAAACGCAATTCCCTTTCCTCGAAGCACTTTGTTGGGCAGGACGCCGCCTTGCCCCCCGAGCATCACTCCTTCTTCGATGCGGGCATGTTCGCCAATGCCTACCTGGCCGCCGAGGACGACATTGTTTTCGATGGTGATGCTGCCGGAAAGGCCGGTCTGGGCGGCGATTACAACATCTTCGCCAATCTGGCAGTTGTGCCCGATATGGACAAGGTTGTCTATCTTTGTGCCGCGCCCGATGCGAGTTGTATCCAAGGCGCCTCGATCAATTGTAGAGTTGGCGCCGATCTCGACGTCGTCTTCAATTTCCAGGCGGCCGACTTGCGGGAATTTCTCATAGTGGCCGGTGGATTCGTCTCGAACGTAGCCGAAGCCATCGCTGCCCAAGACCGCACCAGCGTGGATGATCACTCGGTTGCCAATCTGAACTCCGGGATAAATGCTGGCATTTGGATATAGCAAACATTCCCGTCCGATTGTTACATTCTCGCCGATGACGCACCCTGCACCGACAAAAGTTCTATCGCCGATCTCAGCGTGTTCTTCGATGACGGCGCGAGGCCCGACGGTCACGCTCTGTGCCAACCGCGCGGATGAGTGAACCACGGCAGTGGAATGAATCCCGGACGGTTGCCTGGTCTTGCCGCGCAGCAGTTTGGCGGCGTGTGCAAATGCAAGACGAGGTTGTTTTGTGATCAGAAGCGGCTTGGAATACGGTTTCGCCCCGGCAAAGCTGCCTGCAATCACGGCGGAAGCTTTTGATTGCAGAGCTAGCTGAAGATTTTTTTCGTCCTCGACAAAAACCAAATCGCCCGCCGACGCCGATCGAATGCTCGAAATGTTACTTATCTCAACCGTTTCATCGCCAGCGACCTGCGCCCCGACCGAATCGGCAATCGCTCTTAGCTTCATTGCACCTTTTTATACGTTTGCGCAGGGAAAGAAAAGCAAGGGACTAGAATGTTGACAGGAACCTCATCCCGCCGCCATGGAAAAGAAAATATTCTGGATCGTATTTACGCTTTTAGGATTGCTGGCGGATTTCACGCTGCCGCTCTGGTGGGCCTTGGGAGCCACGATCCCAATTGTCTATGTGAGCTGGTGGGTGGCGTATAAGAGCGACTGGTTTTGAGCCGGGTTTCCGGATGAGTCGCCGACTAAGTCGAAATCCATATTCCTACGGCCGCTTGAAAGGGCGCACGCGCCTTCAGGCGCGCGGTAAGACTTCGATCTCAATAACGGCGAGGCTGAAGCCCCGCCCCTTCAAAACGATTCCCAACGATTGAGAGTTTTCCCCAGCGTGAGCCACGCACTCTCAAATCTTGATATGCGTTTCCCGCCATCTAACCGCTCAATACGGCCCCGGCTGCCCTTCCGGCCGCGTCTTCCATCTCCGATGCACCCATAGCCACTGATCGGGATAGCGCCGCACGTAGTCTTCGATAATCTTCGTGAACAATGCCGTGTTCGCAACAATGTCTGAATCATCGTTCCCGGTGCGAATTAACTTCGCGGCGGGATCGAAGCGGAGATGATATTTTCGCAAAACTGGGTCCCAAAGGGTGAATCCGGGGACGACAGCCGCGTCCGTGCGCAACGCGATGCGCGCCAACCCGCTCGCCGTGCATGCGGGAATCCCAAAAAAATCCACAAAGACACCTTGCGGCGGAGTCATGTTGGTGTCCATAAGAATGCCGACAGTTTCTCCCGCCTTCATTGCCGACAGCAAGCCACGAATGAAATCGTCTTTGTCCACGGTGGAGTTGCCATGCATGGTGCGATAACGACGAGCCAGGCGATCAATGTAGATGTTGTCCAAAGATCGCATCACGATCTGAAGAGGATGGCCATACAGCGAATGGGCGAATGCGGAAAGTTCCCACGCTCCGAGATGCGCCGTCAGGAAAAGCACGCCTTTGCCGCGAGCCAGGGCACGCTCGAAGTTCTCGAATCCGTCATAGATAACAACGTCGCGAACGTTCGCGGCAGTGTATTTCGGGAAAAGACAAAGCTCAGCCAGCTGGCGTCCGAGTGATGTGAATGTGCCTCTCAGAATTGCGCGGCGCTGGCGGCGGCTTTTCGCGGGGAAGGCGAGCTCAAGATTCCGCATGCCGACCCAGCGCAGGCGCGGATGCAGCAGGTAAACCATCCACGCTAGGGAAATACCGGCGCCCCGCGCCAACGGACGAGGCAGCACTCCGATGGTCTTGACGATTAACCAGACCAGCGCGTACTCGAGTCGCTGACGCATTTCCCGGGGAATGGCGAAGGATCGGAACGAATCCCTCGCCAGAACGAAACTGAACTTCAGCGCTTATTGTAGTCAGGTTGTCCGAAAGAACCGCGTCTTACCTGCTCGCATTCTTCGCCCACTTGGCCAAGGTCTGCAAAAACGGATAAGCCCCCGCAGGCGCTTCCGAAGTTTCGAGAGACGTTCGGAAGGGAATTACTCGCCCATAAAATTCTCTGGTGCTGTCGCGATCCTGCTTGATCACCGCGCCATTTAATTCCAAGCCAGCGAACACGCCGCGGGCGCGCGAATAGCTGAGCACTTGAGCGCGCATCTTCCAATCTGTATCGGCTGCAGCGTGACGTCCCACGGGTCCGGCGGCGACGCTTGCATCCGCTCCAAGTTTGAATTTACTGGCGAGCAAATTATTCATGCCCTGCTGATTCATGATCAGCATCACCAAATCAACGGCCTGACCTCCGATTTGCAGACCGAAGCTGCCGCCTTGAATGCTGAAGAATGCCGGTTCGCTCCACCCAGTGTGAGTGCGGCAACTGGCGACGCCCTTGCCGTAGCGCGCTCCGACCACAAATCCCGCTTTGAGCATGGAAGGCACAACCGCTACACATTCGGCATTGCCCAAAACTTCGTCTGGGATGCCACTATCCGGCGTACCCTGGATTTCATCCAGCACCGCAGCGGCGGCCTTGATCCGGTCAGTTGCTTTATTCTGGTCATCCTCATCCGCGGCGAAAGCGGCGGCAGTAAGACAGAACACGATACATACAATCAGAACTCTTTTCATTGCTCCTCTTTTCGTGGGGTTCCAATAGCAAATCGAACGCACAGTTCCTATCAGAAAGTCGGCGCTCTGATTTTAAAGGATTAACCCGTGGAAAACCGGAGAGTTGTTGCGGAAGAAGAAGATATGTTGCCTAGTTAGGCACTTCAAAAAAATCGGGGCCAGAAATGGCGACCCTAAATCTCCATTCCCAACCCCGTCTCCCAGGTTCTGTGGTAGGTGAATGGAGTATGTGGGACGGCTGAAACTCGAACAAGATTACCGAGGGGAATGTCCAAAAGTAACGTGCGCCGTGGCGGGCAGTCGGAGCGAAATATCCAGCAAAGTTGTTTTCTAAGCGCGTGATGGGGATGAAGTCGATCTCGCGCAGGAGAGAAGCGCGGCAAGCTGCACAAACTTCTTACCGCGATCTATTTCGCGGTGACTAACGAGTGCGTGATCGCATGTACCGATAACGCGATACGGTTCTGCACTCCCACTTTGCGCATCAATTTTGCAACGTGGGCCTTTACCGTTCGCTCTTCGATGCCAAGGGCTGAACCGATTTCTTTGTTTGACCGCCCAGCTACCAGCATTTCCAGCACTTCTTTTTCGCGGTCCGTAAAAGTCACGCGGCCCGCGGGGAAAATGCGTCCCGGCGAAGTGCTGACCCGCTCAATGAACATCGAAAGTACACGGCGAGGCGCCCATACCGAGCCTTGATTCACAATCCTGATGGCTTGTACGAATTCCGTGGGCGACGCGGCCTCGTCCACGTATCCTTTCGCGCCCGCAGCGATGGCTTTTAGAATGGTTTCTTCGTCTATTCCAGAGCCGGTCACGATTATGCGCAAGTCGGGACGAGCCGCTTTGAGGCCGGCCATTAAATCAAAAAGGTTCTGGCCATTGCGATTTCCCAGCAGAATCAGGTCAATTCCCTGCAATCCGCTGATCTCGGAAATAGACGCCGAAATAAGCTCGAAATCGGGCTCGGAATCAAATAACGCCCGAAATCCTACAAAGCGCAGCGGATCACTCTCAACTACCGCCAGCCGGATAAGCGGCTTCTTTATTAGCGCGGTTTTCACAGCAGTCGCAGCTTTCATAGCCGTCCTATCGAGGTCGAATACGGTTAGGTTAGCCGCATTCCCTCGATATGCAAAGCTAAGTAAGCAGTGCCGAATTACGGGGGTAACATGATATGCATCTAATTGAAACCAGGAGAAATGATGAAAGCATCGTTTAGCGGGAAAATCACGGTCGCATTACTGTTTGTGGGCCTCATGGCTGCGGCTCAAACGCCCTACCAGCCAAAATTTCGCGGCGATCCGGCACGGTCCGATTCGGAAGCCAATGCTCTGGGATACATGCGCACACTGATCCGCGCCGAAAATCAGTATCAAAGGAAAAATGGTAAATATGCCACGTCCCTCACTCAGCTCGTACACACTGGGACCTTCACCCGCCGCATGACCCAGACCGATCGTGGCGACTACACGGTCGGCTTTCGTCCACGGAAAGATGGATATCAGCTGGCGCTGACTCCGAAACAGCTAGACGCCCAGCATCGGTCCTTCTATGCCGCCGAAGACGGCGTCATGCACGCGGATGAGGAAAAGGCGGCGACCGAAGATTCTCCGACAGTTAAGTGAGGGAGTCGTTCCATGCAGCCTTACCAACTGAGGCGCTTTGAATTTTGCGCCGGGAAGTTTGAATCTGCTAGTCCCGCTACAATACTGACGCTATGGCGTCGCTTCCGCTTTCCGATCCCGTCACTGAGCTCCTAAAGAAGTCAAAGACGATCGCAGTCGTGGGGCTTTCCGATAACCCTCTTCGTCCCAGCCACGGCGTTTCCGCGTACATGCAGATGCACGGATATCGCATCATTCCGGTAAATCCGCAAATTAGCGGGGCCTTGGGCGAGAAGTCTTATTCATCGCTTCTGGAAGTTCCAGAGAAAATTGATATCGTGAACATTTTTCGTCGGCCCGAGTTTGTGGAGGAAATTGTGGATCAGGCGATTCAGTTAAAAGTCCCTGCCATTTGGATGCAAGAGCAGGTCGTCCATGAAAAGGCCGCGGTAAAGGCACGGAAGGCCGGAATTTTCGTGGTAATGGATCAGTGCGTTCTCAAGGAGCACAGAGCGCGATTTCGCTGATTGTGGCAAGACTTCAAAACGCTAACCTGGCGTTTCTTTGGCCACGGAGCCGCGCTTACTCTTGATGTCCTGCAAGCGTTCACGTATTCGCCTCTCAATCCCCTCGTTAGTGGGATGGTAATAAACCCGGTCGCGCAAATTATCCGGCAGACATTGCATGTCCGCGACTTTGGCGTCTAAATCGTGGGCGTATTGGTAGCCCTGTCCGTATCCCAGCCCCTTCATCAGTCCTGTGGGGGCATTTCTCAAGTGCAGCGGAACGGACTCGGCCGCGGTGCGTTCTACGTCTTCTTGTACCGCGGAATAGGCTGTGTATAGCGCATTTGACTTCGGCGCGACGGCAAGATAAACGACCGCCTGCGCCAGTGCTAGATTGCCTTCGGGCATGCCGATAAAATCCACGGCATCGCGTGCAGCCATGCACAGCGCGAGAGCGTTGGGATCGGCGAGGCCAATGTCTTCCACCGCCATTCGTACAACGCGGCGCGCGATGTAGAGCGGATCTTCGCCAGCTTCCAACATGCGACCCAGCCAATAGAGAGAAGCGTCCGGATCGCTGTTGCGAACTGATTTATGCAGGGCGGAAATCAAGTTGTAGTGTTCTTCGCCGCCTTTGTCGTAAAGCAGGACGCGTTTTTGGACGGCGTCCTGAACAATGTCGTTGGTGATTTCCGCGTCAACTTCTTTGTGGTCGTGTTCGCGCGCCAGGGTTGCGGCCACTTCGAGCACGTTGTACGCGCTGCGTGCATCGCCGCTGGAATAGGATGCGATCTTTGCCAGGACCACCTGCGAAGCACGCAACTTCAGTGCGCCCAAGCCGCGAGGCTCATCCTCGATGGCGCGCTTCAGCAACAAAGCAATCTGTTCTTCGGCAAGAGGCTTTAGAACGTAAACGCGACTTCTGGACAACAGCGCTGAAATAATTTCGAACGATGGATTCTCGGTGGTTGCTCCAATCAGCCGAATATTGCCTTTTTCTACGTGGGGAAGGAAGGCATCCTGCTGGGCTTTGTTGAAACGGTGGATTTCATCAATAAAAACGATGGTGCGAGTGCCGTACTGCCGCGCTCGCTCGGCGTCGGCCATGACCTGCTTAATTTCTTTGATTCCGGTCAGTACGGCGGAGAACTCAATGAACGTCGCCTTGGTCATATGCGCGATAATCTGCGCCAGCGTTGTTTTTCCGGTTCCCGGAGGTCCCCAGAAAATCAGCGAGCCAGTGTCGTCACGCTCAATTTGCGTTCGCAGCGGCTTGCCCGGCGCGACAAGATGTTCCTGCCCAACGAATTCGTCAAGCATGCGAGGACGCATCCGATCGGCGAGGGGACGGGTGCGGTCTGCCGCGTTGTCGCTGGCGGGAATGGCCTGAAACAAACCCATGAGCATTAGATGTTCAAACTAGAGTTAGTGGACTATTGTCTCGGACAACTGTGAGCTGCGCTCACCACCCAGACGAGGACATCTGAGTTTACGCAGGCTAAAGCGGACCGGATCATTCCGCTCATCAACTTCCGTCGGGATAGCCGCCGCGGTGCAGCACCATCGGATAGTGCGGCAAAGTATCCGGTTCGGAGACTGAGGCGCGCCATCCGTCCGGATAGGGCTTCAACCCTTGAAATAAAGGAGAAAGCTGCGCCGAAGGCTCCCCGACTAACTTTTCTAACGACCGCCGCAAGTTGTGGATGTTGGTCTTGCCGAAGCTCGCCTGCCATCGCTCTTCGATGACGCGCACCAGCGTCCAATACATGTCCAGCGCCTTCGTACCCTTTGGAGTGAGCCGAGCCAGCTTCTCCCGGCTTGCAGGATTTGCCTCGACCTTGGTGTAGCCATGTTTAAGGAGAAAGCCGAGCGACATTTTGATCGCTTCCTTCGAAACGCCGGACAAGCGAGGAATCTCTCGTACCCGCACCCCAGTCTCATTCAATACGCGTAAAACGTTGGCGCTAATCGCGAGTGAAAGATCAGATTCGTGCTCGAAGTCCATGGCAAAGACCAACAGGACCTTGGAGAGGAGGGTCGGGAGGTTCTCACGCGATGCGTCCGGGCGCGCAACCGGCGCTTGCGGCTTGGAATTACTGATCTCCGCGCTCATCCCATAACCTAATACCGGAAGATACTCGGGCAATTCGACGGCGAATTGGCGGACCAACGCCAATAGAGATTCCCGCAGGCTGCCGATCTCGTTTTTGCCGAATCGCGCCTCCCATCGGCCCTCGATAACCCCAAATAGGGGTCGCCACATTTCCTGAGCTCTCTGGCCTTTTGTAGTGGGCCGAATCAACCAATCACGGAGCGGCGGCTTCGGACGAGGATCAGACTGATCGGGTTCAATAATGACGTATCCCCATCGCTCCATACCCGCCAACGGCAACTTTGCGGTCTTCGCAACGCGCTGAAGTTCAGCGACGGTTACTCCGTTTTCGCTGACGAATTGCATGAAGTTCGACCACATCACCATTGACGCGAGCCATGGACCACCGCCTGAGGAACCCAGCATCGTCGTCCGGTGCGGCATCTGATGTTCGAACTCATTGTCGAACTCAATGGTGAACGCGACCAGAAGGTGGGAAAGGAGGGTCGGCAAAGGCAAAGCAGCCGTGTTCTTCCCAGGCGAATCTAGTGTTAGTTTTCCGCGTGGCATTGGTCAAGTCCGTAATGGCTCAGTTTGAAATTTCTGCCGTAACCTCGGCCTCATCCCGAGATTGTGAGGGATCTTGTGTACCGGATACGCTCTAAGCACAAGAGCAATGGTGCGACACGCGAGATCGTTCGGGACTGAAGCCCTCAGGATGACGTCGGAGTAGAGATTTGTTTAAATTGAGCCCCTTGCGTTAAGTGCGTTGCCTCGCCACTTCATACAGCAGAATGCTCGCGGCGACTCCGGCGTTTAACGATTCCACGTTTGGAGAATGGGGGATCGCAATTATCTCGTCCATTTCTGAAATTAATTCTCGAGGCAATCCCGCGCCTTCGCTGCCGATAAAAATCGCTGAAGGACCTACAAATTTCACTTCCCGCAAATGAGTCCCTTTGTGCGAAGACGTGGCGAAAAGACGCAAACCGTGCTCGCGGAGTGTTCCCAAGATGCCTGGCAAGTTCGCTCGAACCATCGGCAGGCGGAAAACCGAGCCAGCGGATGCCCGAACTACTTTCGAGTTGAAAGGATTGGCCGTACCTTCGCCGAGAACCACGCCGCAAGCTCCGAAGGCTTCGGCGGAGCGTAACATCGTACCGAGATTTCCCGGGTCTTGTATTCCTGCAATTGCCAGCAGCGGGCCAGCCTGCACTTTTGTCAAAACGTCATCCAACGTGAACTGTTTGCACTTCACTAAAGCCGCCACGCCCTGCGGCGTTTCGCTGGGAACGGCACTGGCAAATAGCTTGTCGGGAAGCAGCAATGTCTCCACGTATGCGGCGAGTTGTGGCAAAAGCCTCTCGGCCTTGTTTTCTCCCCCCTTGCTGAAAAAGACGGCCCGAAACTTCAGGCCGCTGCGGATTGCCTCCTCCACGATGCGTACGCCTTCAATCGCACAATAGCCATCCGCCGTTAATTCGCCCCGGGAGAAAGCACTTCGCAGCTCTTTGACCAGGGCATTGTGGCGGCCTTCAATGGGCCGCAAGTGCCCATGCACGTTGCTTGACCGGCTTCCCGGCTTGCTTGTCTGGCTCTTCATCTGGCCCAAATCATACCTGTTTGTCTCGGTTTAGGGCGCGTCCCGTGTTATCTTATGTTTCTCAATTCCTTCACATTCAAAAAGGGAGTTCGGTGCGCGCCGAAATCGTCAAAATTGACAGGGATATGCCGGAGGCCTCTCTGGTGCGCTACGCTGCCGACCAGATCCGAGCCGGCGAAGTTTTGGGCATGCCTACAGACACGTTCTACGGTCTCGCCGCCGATCCGTTCAATCTGCGGGCAGTTGACCGGGTGTATGACATAAAATCGCGATCCCGGCACAAGCCTCTGTCGCTGTTGATTGAAAGCGTGGAACAGGCCGAGGAGCTGGCCAGGCCCTTACCCGAAGAATTCCATGCTCTGGCGCGAAAATTCTGGCCTGGACCGTTGACGATCATCGTTCGCGCTGCATCGCGGCTGCCCTTGAAGGTCACCGCCAATACAGGCAACGTCGCCCTGCGCATTCCCAGCTCCGCGATTCCGCTGGCGGTGGTTCAGGCGGCCAAGATTGCGATAACTGCCACGTCGGCAAATCTCAGCGGGGAATCCGAATGCACCACAGCCTTAGCGGTGCGCGATCAGCTACAGGACCGTATTTCAATTATCGTGGATGGCGGCCCCTCGCCTAGAGAGGTTTCTTCCACGATTATTGATTTGACCGACGAAGAAGCGCGCTGGAAGATCATGCGGGAAGGCGCGATTCCGTCCCGGGAGATCTCAGAGTTTTTCGCACGAGGATGAGCGCTTCCCCATCCAAACGACAAAGCCATTGGATAATTCGCACTCTCGTCGTTGTTGCCATCGGTGTAGGTGGCTACCTGATCTTCATCTCTTCGCAAATTGTTGCGGAATCCTCGAAACAAGAGCTTCATCCCGCCGACGCCATTGTAGTTTTCGGCGCCGCAGAATATGACGGGCGGCCGTCGCCCGTCTTTCGCGCGCGGCTCGATCACGCCTTCGAACTCTTCCAGAAAGGTCTCGCACCCACCGTCTTGACCACTGGAGGCTCTGGCGGCGACCCTTCCTATAGCGAAGGTGAAGTCGGTCACGATTATCTGGTCCACCAGGGAATTGCTGAAGCGAGGGTCATTGCCGAGACTCAGGGAAATGATACGGCGCAGTCAGCGAAGAGATTAGCCGTCATCATGCGCGCCAATCATATGCGCAGTTGTATCGCGGTCAGTGATGCGTACCATGTTTTCCGCATCCGCAATCTGCTGGAACATGAGGGAATTCGCGTGTACGTCGCTCCGCGTCCTGATTCGCGGCCTCACTCATTGTGGCAGCGCGGGGTTGCGCTACTGCGGGAGAGCGCCAGCTTCATGTTGTGGAAGCTGCACCTCATTCGGTGAGGTTGACTACTTGATGTGGCACGTGGCCAGGCCACGCTTCTCCAGATATTGCTGATGGTAATCTTCCGCCTCGTAAAACTTCACGGCAGGAACAATCTGCGTAACAACGGGTTTACTGAAACGGCGCGATTTCTCTAGAGCCTCTTTGGAAGCCTTCGCCGCCGATTCCTGTGCGGCATCGTGAAAAAAGATTGCCGAGCGGTATTGCTTTCCAAAGTCCGGACCTTGCCGGTTCAGTTGTGTCGGATCGTGGTTCTCCCAAAAAACTTCCAGCAGTTTGTCGTAGGAAAGTTTCGCGGGATCATATTCCACTTCGACTGCTTCTGCATGGCCGGTCGAATCCGTGCAAACGTCTTTGTAGGTAGGATTCTCGAGGCTTCCACCCGTGTATCCCACGCGCGTTGACGACACTCCGGGAAGTTGCCGGAACGTAGCCTCAACTCCCCAAAAACATCCCGCCGCAAACGTAGCTTTTGCCATAAACACCTCCGCAGATAAAATCGCGATTGACCTTATTGGATGCGGCCGCCGTCATATAAGGCGCGAAGAGCACTTTCTTGCCGAAAAAATACTTTTCGGCTGAAAGGAGTGCAGGCATTTACCATAGCGCGGTGATTTTTCCTGTTCGCAAAACGGCAACAATAGGACTCAAGTGATGAGATTCTGGCAGCTAGTTTTTCTGGTATTCGGGTTTTTATTGCCCGCTTGGTCACAAACTGGGCAGCCCATTCTCGCCCCGACCCCACCAATGGGATGGAATAGCTGGGATTCCTATGGGACCACCATTGATGAAGCTCAATTCAAGGCTGTTACCGATTGGTTTGCGCAGCACTTGAAATCTTATGGATGGCAGTACGTCGTAGTTGACGAAGGATGGACCATTCCGAAAGGCGGCGCTGATGGGAAGGGCCAAAATCGCCAATTTACTCTGGATAACTACGGGCGGTATATACCCGCAGCGAGCCGTTTCCCTTCAGCCGCGGGCGACGCTGGACTCAAGCCTCTCGCAGCCTACGTACATTCTCACGGCCTGAAGTTCGGCTTCCACATTTTGCGCGGTATTCCGAAGCAAGCGGTCGAAAGTAATTCGCCCATCGCTGATTCGTCTTTTAAGGCGGCTGACGCAGCCGATCCGTCCGCCCCTTGCCCGTGGAATTCCGACAACTATGGGGTAAAGGATTCGCCAGCGGGACAGGCTTATTACGATTCCATCGCAAAACTTTATGCGAGCTGGGATGTAGATTTCATTAAAGTTGATTGCATCAGCAGCCGTCCCTATGCTGGCGCGGATATTCGCATGTTGAGCACGGCGCTGAGGAAAACGGGACGCCCGATCGTGCTGAGCCTTTCTCCGGGCGCGGCGCCCATCGAAAAAGTGGATGAAATGCGGAAGTACGCCCAGATGTGGCGAATCTCGGATGACGTTTGGGACGTCTGGCGAAGTAATACTGATTTTCCACAAGGAGTGGGAAACCAATTCGAACGTGCTGCGAAGTGGGCGCCGCTAACTGAGCCTGGTCATTGGCCGGATGCGGACATGCTTCCTCTTGGCCACCTCGGGCCGTCGCCCGGATGGGGTAAGCCGCGAGATTCGCGGTTAACTCATGACGAGCAGCGGACGCTATTCACCCTTTGGAGCATGTTCCGCTCTCCACTGATCATGGGCGGGAACCTGCTTTTAAGCGACGAATGGACGATTGCGTTGCTTACCAATCCAGAAGTTATCGCTGTTGATCAGCACTCGACGGGCGAACGCGCCGTGATCAGCACCGACAAAGCCGTGGTCTGGACTTCGCGGCCCAACGATGGAGATGGAAGCTACGTCGCCGTCTTCAACATTGGCGATAGTACTCAGACGCTTCGCTATTCCTGGAGTGAATTGGGTCTGAGCGGAATGAATTACAAACTTCGGGATCTGTGGGAGCACAAAGATCTCGTAGCGGCGAAAGAAATCAGTGTCACATTGCCGCCCCACGCATGCGAGTTGTACCGCGTTCAGCAACAGTGAATGCCCGCTGTAAAGGCATGTCCAGTGCTCAGGACCTCAACCGCCTGCTAAAATGCAATTTGTGCTCCGAAATGAAATCGCCATCTTTATTTGTTTGTCTCTTTCCTCTCTAGCCTGCGCTCAACAACCATCGCAGGCATCTGCGAAAAAATCATCGCAGCCCCAGGTGCGCGTGAACATGCTGAATGTTTGCACTCCCTCGAAAGAGGAGCAACAGCAGATCGCTTCTGCATTGTCTCGTGTGCCCAAGCAACCGCTATTCAGTCAAGACTTCGAAGTTGACCGAGGGCGTTCCACTTTGGATCAGCAGCCCGACTTTCTGCCGGTCAACCAAAGGACACACGTCACAACCGATTCCGACAGCGCGGCTTGGGTGCGAATACGCCGCGAATTTGCCGTTCAAGCGTTATATTCCACGGTGCAATATTCGTTCAGCCAAGATCCCAAGAGCATGATTGAGACGTTGGTATTCAAAGTTCGCGAGCCTAAGGATTTGCTGCAGGTTTCGATTGAAGACGACGCATCCGCCGTAACCAGCCCCGCGGCAATGCTTGGCACGAATACGCCGGTGAGCCGCATCCGACTGGAGCGATTTGGAAAAGCATCCGTTGTGTTGGCACGTTGTCCGGCGACCGCGGCAGGTCCTGCGCCGGACCAAAGCGCCTATGAGCCGCTATTTCGAACGGCATCCGCGATTGACGCCGACTATCGGAACCTCTTGAGAGTGCCGCAAACTGTTCCGGAAGAATTGGATCGAGTAGCCTCAAACGGCCCGAAGAACTCCGCAAATGTAGTTCCCCAGAAAGCGCCTGTGCGGAAGAAAAGCGTCCCCGTTAAAAGAAAATGATTGTGGTTTGCGGGCTGTTTCGAGGTTTGTGATTGGCTATTTCCATTCCCGTCTTTGTTCGGAAACAGTTTGCAGAAATCTTGACTTTTGATGTCTGGCATTATCTTCCGACTTTGCAAAAAGGTCATTGCAAGCGAGCAGCCCTTTTGTTAGTCTCGCGCTCGACTAAGCCTTGGGGAGGGGAATATGGCCTTTTGCAATAGGTGTGGTAAAGACATCGGTACCGCGAACTTCTGCCCGTCTTGCGGAGCGAATCAAGGGGCGGTGCCAGCGGCCGGTTATGCTGCGCCTTCTACGGAAGGCCTGTCCGAAAATGTTGCCGGACTATTGTGCTATCTCGTTGGTTGGATAACGGGCATCATCTTTCTGCTCATTGATAAACGCCCTTGGGTGCGTTTTCAGGCAGCGCAGTCCATCGTCGTGTTCGGTGGCCTGTTCGTTATACGGATCGCATTGGGCATTATGACCATCTCCAGTGGCGGGTTCTTTGGATTTGGGTTAGCCGCGATGGTTGGGATGCTGATCGGGCTGATCACATTGGTATTGTGGATTCTTCTGATGGTCAAGGCGTACAAACACGAGACTTTCAGAGTACCGATCGCGGCGGGGATAGCCGACGGCATCGCGGGCAAGTGACGATGTGGAATCCGATTGTCAATAATTTAATCTAAGTCTGAGTAATGGCTTTGAGTCTCCCGGCCTCTTGACTTCGAGCTTACGCAATCTTGCGCTTTCTGATGAACACGGTCCGGCCACAATTTGAAACTCTCCAGTTAAACTTACTGCATGGATACTGTTCGTAACGTCGTCATTGTTGGTTCGGGATGCGCCGGCCACACTGCGGCTCTTTACACAGCGCGGGCCAATCTCAAGCCGCTGATACTCGAGGGTCACGAGCCCGGTGGCCAACTCTCGCTTACGACACTCGTCGAAAATTTCCCTGGGTTTCCGGACGGCATTCAGGGGCCGGAATTGATCGAGAACATGCGCAAGCAGGCGGGACGCTTCGGGGCGCAATACCAGCTCGGCCACGTTGCGAAGGTTGATCTCAGTAGTAGCCCGTTCGCGGTTCATGTAGGAAAAGAGACTATTCACGCTCGCAGTTTGATCGTCGCGAGTGGGGCTTCTGCGCGATGGCTTGGCCTGCCCAGCGAACAGGCACTCATTGGGCATGGTGTCTCGTCTTGCGCCACTTGTGATGGTTTCTTTTTTTCGGGCAAAGAAATCGTGGTGATCGGCGGCGGAGATTCCGCGATGGAAGAGGCGACTTTCCTAACCCGCTTCGCGACCAAGGTCACACTGATTCATCGGCGGGAAGAGTTCCGCGCTTCGAAGATCATGCTGGAACGCGCTCAGCATAATGAAAAAGTACATTTCCTGACCAACACAGTTGTGGAGGATGTGCTCGACGTGGCGCAAAAAGAGGTCACTGGCCTGAAGCTGCGTAATTTGAAGACAAATGAGACTTCGGACTTCCCCACTAGCGCCATGTTCCTCGGCATTGGCCATATCCCGAACGCCAAGATGTTTGAGGGCCAGCTCGAAACCGATCAAGATGGATATTTGGTGACCACGAATTACGTCTTCACAAAGATTCCCGGCGTTTATGCTTGCGGAGATGTGCAAGACCGGCGTTACCGCCAGGCAATAACCGCTGCTGGTTCGGGATGCATGGCGGCCCTCGAAGCCGAAAGGTTTTTGGAGGAACAAGAAGGTTAGGAAAATCTATCTATGAAATATCGGCGACTGGGTAGAACTGGAATTGAAGTATCGGACATCGCTCACGGGCTTTGGGGGATGAGCGGCTGGAGTGGGTCCGAGGAAAAGAAATCTTTGCAAGCTTTGCAACTGGCGGTTGATCTGGGATGCAACTTCTTTGACTCGGCATGGGCTTACGGCAACGGCAATAGCGACCGACTTTTGGGCGAAATTCTATCTCGGAATCCGGGAAAGCGTTTATATGCTGCCTCGAAAATTCCACCGATGAACAACAAATGGCCGGCTTCGCCGCAGGAGAAGTATTCGAATGTCTTTCCCTCAGCACACGTGTTCAAGTTCGCCAATCTCATTCTTGAAAAGCTGGGAACGGAATCTATTGATCTGTTGCAGTTTCATGTTTGGGACGATAGCTGGGCTTCCGAAGCTGAATTCCGAGAAACAATTGAGAAGCTCAAATCCGATGGCTTGATCCGATTCTTTGGCTTGAGCCTCAACCGCTGGCAGCCTGAGAACGGAATCGAAGCGCTGCACACGGGCCTGGTAGATGTCGTGCAGGTGATCTACAACATCTTCGATCAGGCGCCGGAAGACAAGCTATTTCCGGTTTGCGAGAAGTTGAACATCGGCGTGATTGCTCGCGTTCCGCTCGACGAAGGCAGTTTAGGCGGGAAAATGACGGCCGAGACAAAATTTCCTGCCGATGATTGGCGGGCGAAGTATTTCGGTCCAGAGAATCTTCCGAAAACACTCGCGCATGTGGACAAACTGAGATCAGCGGTGCCTTCGACAATGAATATGCCTGAGATGGCGTTGCGCTTCATAATATCGAATCCGGTGGTAAGTACGGCTATCGTCGGCATGCGTGAGCCCGATCATGTCAGGAAAAACATTGCCGCATCGGACGCGGGACCGCTCGATGCTACATTGTTGCGAACTCTCAAGGCCCATCGCTGGGATCGAACAGCCCAACGCTGGTCCGATTGATTGGGCGATCCAACAACGCTTGAAATGGTGCGTTTAAGTTAGCGCCCGATCCAGGTGAACGTATCCTCCGTCCACGAAAATGTGCTGGCCTGTGGTGTGGCCGGATTTCGGGGAAATCAGAAATACAACCGCGGCCGCAACTTCCTCGGTCGTAGTCATGCGTTGTTCCAATGGGATTTTCGCGAGAATAGTATTTAGTTTTTCTTTCGGATCGGGGAAGGTATCCAGCCATTGCCGGTAGAGCGGCGTCATCACTTCTGCCGGAACGACGGTGTTCACGCGAATATGATGAGGCAGCAACTCAACTGCCCATTCGCGGGTAAGCGCCATCACTCCTCCCTTAGACGATGCATATCCAGAAGTGTCTCCTTGGCCGGTGACCGCCGTCTTTGAGCCGATATTAACGATCGTGCCCCTCGACTGTTTGAGGTGGGAAAGAGCATAGTGCGCCATGTTGTAGTAGTGAACCAGATTACGATTTAGTGATGTAACGAAATCGTTCGGATTGCCCCGCTCCAGGCCAACCTTATCGTTCACTCCGGCATTGTTTATCAGGGCGTCCAGGCGGCCGAACGCCTTGACTGCTTGTTCAACCGCAGTTGAGCAACCTTGTGCAGTCAAGAGATCAATGATGAGCAACTCGCTTCGCGAGTTTTTGTCCCGTAATTCCGCACGCAGTTGCTTGCCAGCTTCTGCATCCCGGTCAACAATTACGGGGATTGCGCCTTCGTCCGCGCTGGCTCGAACGATGGCAGCGCCAATACCTTTAGCTCCGCCCGTCACTAGAATGACCTTATCTTTCAGTTGCAGGTCCAAACACTACCTCGCAAATAAAGTGGCCGTAGTCCAACGGAAGAACAATCGTGAACTTAACAACTAAGGCGCGTTCGCTACATTGATGCGAAAGGCATACGCGTATTTCCCCGGCGGCTGGTCTGGAAGTTGAATGTGGAGACCATCCGGTTGCTGATGAAATTGAAGAGCACTTCCGCCGCCGAGCAAGGAGACGGATTCGATCTTTTGCGTACCTGTAACGCTTGCCAAAGAATGAATGACCGCTTCGTGATTCGCCGGCCAGCCTAATTCAATCGCATAAATCGCGCCGCCCTTGGTGGTGAAGCGGAAATCCTCCGCCGTGTAGGGATGGGTATCCGTGTCGTGAAACGATCCAGCCGTCACTTTGGTTGGGCCTTCGCCATATACCCTCCACGGACGCGTTCCATAAATCGCATCACCGTTTGTCTTCAGCCACGCTCCGATATCGAGCAACACCTGCTGCGCCGCCTCCGGTATGGTGCCATCCGATTTCGGGCCAATATTCAAAAGCAGGTTGCCATTCTTGCTTACGATGTCCACGAGTTGATGCACGATGAACTCAGGCGACTTGTAAGTATCATTCTCGACATAGCCCCAGGACCTATCGCTGATTGAAGTATCAGTCTGCCAATATAGGGGGCGGATGTCGGAAAGTTGCCCGCGCTCAATGTCGAGCACTGCGGAATCCTCCTGCATCGCATAGTCTTTATAGTTAATGACTCCGACGTGATCGCCGTATCCGAGCGATGTGTTGTAGTAAAAGGCCGCGAACCGGGTGAGAGCCGCGCGAACCGACGGCTGACCGATCCACCAATCGAAATACATAATATCCGGATGGTACTTCTGCACAATCTCGGCGGAGCGTGCCAGCCAGTCATTGGTCCACGCTTCCGAAACATAAGTGAAGTCATCGCTCAAAGGAGTGCCGTTGAGATTCTCGACCCAGTTATGGGCGGGCCCGTAAAAAGCGGCATTCGCAGGATCATTGACATCTGATGGTATCGCGCGCCCGACCCCTAGAAAGAAATTGTGCTCGACGCGATGAGACGAAGCGCCGAGATGCAAACCTTCTGCCCGGACTGCCTTTGCCAAGTCTCCCCAAAGATCGCGATGCGGGCCCATCTTTACGGCGGTCCAATCTGAAAGGCTGTTGTCATACATGGCGAAGCCGTCATGATGTTCGAATACGGGTACGACGTATTTCGCGCCTGAGTCCTTAAAAAGCTTTGCCCACGCGGCGGGATCATAGTGTTCGGCTTTGAACATTGGAATGAAGTCTTTGTATCCGAACTCATCTTGCGGGCCGTAGGTTGCGATGTGATGCTTGTACTCCGGCGACCCCGGGACATACATGTTGCGCGGGTACCATTCATTTCCAAACGCAGGTACCGAATACACGCCCCAATGAATAAAGATTCCGAACTTGGCGTCTTTGTACCACTCGGGAACTTCGTAATTCTTAAGCGACTCCCAGTCGGCGCGAAAAGGTCCTTTATGCGTGGCCCTATCCACATCCTGGAGAATTGCGTTCCGCCGCGCATCATACTTCGAACTGGCCTTCTGCCAGACTTGGTCAATCGCGGCTGGATCCTGAGAAGCAGTCGGATTATCTGCGCCTGCGTTCTGCGCGAATCCACTCGATACGATCAGAGCGAACAAGCTTGCGGTAGCGAGTCCTGCAAGCCACTTTCGTGCCAACAAAATCTTTCCCGAGCACTTACATTTCATATTCATTCTTGCAGGCCTTTCTTACAGGCTTACTCCAAAATTAGCTTTTATGAACTTGCTTATACCAACCGCCCTGCTGTTCAATCCTGCAAATGGTAAACCTCACTGGCGGTAGTTCCTAGAACTCCATCTTTCTCTGTGGTTGAAAGCTGACTTATCAGGCGCCTCAGAGAATCGAGCCATTTTCGATAAGGTGATGCGAGCAGGCAAACCGGCCAATCGGAACCAAACATCAGACGCGCAGGAGTGAACGCAGCGAGCACAACATCATAATAGGGTCGTAAATCGGCCTCCGACCATGTGGACCAATTCGCTTCCGTTACGATGCCTGACAGTTTGCAATAAACGTTCGGTCGCCGCGCCAGTTCGGAAATATTGTGTTTCCAGGGTTCCATCATTTTTTCGCGAATGCGCGGCTTTGCAATGTGGTCGAGCACAAAAACTTGATTGGGATGACGATCTACAAACTCTATCGTCGAAGGCAAGTGCCTTTCGAAAATGAGGATGTCATACACCAGGCTCGATCCGGCGAGCATTCCAATTCCTCGATTAAAATCTGGGCGATTGATGTAGTTGTCGTCGGACTCGTCCTGTATCACGTGACGTAACCCCTTCAGCTTGTTGTTTGACTTCAGACGGTCCAGTTCCGCCGGAAAGTCATCACTCGCGATTGGCGCCCACCCAATCACCCCCCGCAGCAGTCGCGAATTTTTGGCTTGCGATAACAGCCAGTCCGTTTCCTCGCGCGTTTGCCGAGCCTGAACTACCACCGCTCCGTCCACTCCTGCATCATCCAGCTCGCGCTGCAGGTCTGCGATAAGAAAATCATGACGCAGCACACCCATGCTGTCGTCAATCCAGGCATACTCCCGGGGCGAGTAACTCCACAGATGGTGATGAGCGTCTATTACTTCTTTTCTTTCTTGATCCATGTCCGTTGGCTTGGAAAGAAGTTCGACTACCTTTACAACGCGCCCCGCAGCGCCCACGATATTGATACAGAAATAACCAGCTTATTGTATAAATTTTGGTTGCTGCTCAGCTACCATGCGGTTCGGAGGCGATATGGAAAAATCGCGGAGAAGATTTCTCACTGATGCCTATCTTGCTTGTTAGGGTGATTAAATATGGCGGCCTTTGAAACTTTCCGTCCCGCCAGCTAGTCTCCTGTACGCACGGTTTCGACAATTTGGAATCTCTCCCGATAGCGAAGCGTGTACGGACGAAGATAAAAGGAGAACTATGAAAATCAGCACGTGTTTGATGGCAATGACGCTGCTGGCTTGTTCGGTCTCATTGGTTGCGCAGACCGGCATGTCCAGCGATTCTTCCATGAGCAAATCGGACTCCATGGGCAAAAAGATGACAATGACTGGCTGCATCGGAGAAAAAGACGGCAAGTACATGCTCATGGACAAAAAGCACCCTGATGGTATCGAATTGATGAGTTCGGAAGATCTGAAGGCGCATGTCGGTCACAAAGTCAGGGTGACCGGGATGATGGAAAAAAACGCAATGTCTGGGGATAACATGAAGTCCGACGACAAGATGTCTGATGACAAGATGGGAATGTCGGGTTTCAAAGTCACGAGCATGAAGATGGTTTCCGAGCAATGCACCATGCCCGACGCAATGATGAAGAAGTAGTTAAACGCGCGAGAATTTAACAAATGCGGGTTGCTAGGTTGCAGCCCGCGTGCCTTAGGGCGCGAACAATGAAACCACGAACTGAAATCCGGAGACTAAAATCTGCAAACCGGCGTGAGCTGCTGAAATTGCTGCCAGTGGTTGGTCTCGGGGCTTTCGCCGTACCCAAACTGCAAAAGCCGCTGCTGAAGGAAGGCCTGGCGTTCAGCGATTGGATGTCGGATAAGTTTTTCCGCTCTCATCATCTCGCGCCTACTTTCGATGACTCGGCTTTGACTCCGCTGTCAAAGTTTTTCGTGAACACTTTTGATGTGGACGATCCCGAGGTCGATCTCGATCAATGGACTCTGACCGTTGGCGGAGAGGCCAAGAAGCCCGGCGAGTATAAAATCGAAACTTTCAAGAGCCTGCCCAAGTTTACCCAGAATACCCGCCATGTCTGCGTCGAAGGATGGGACGTCATCGGCCGCTTTGGCGGCGCGCGGGTTTCGGATTTTCTCAACCTCATCGGAGCGGACACCAGCGCCCGATATATTTTCGTAGAATGCGCCGACAGTTACTACGAATCCATCGACATGGCTACGGCATTGCATCCGCAGTCTTTGCTCTGTTATGAAATGTATGACCAGCCGCTGACTCGGGAGCACGGCGCGCCATTGCGGCTTCGCATGCCCACCAAGATTGGTTACAAGCAGGCTAAATACCTGACCAGTTTTACTGTGACCAACGTGTTATCGAGAGCCGGTTACTGGGAAGATCAGGGATACTCCGACTTCTATTCGATTTGAAGCTTAGTGAAATCCGAGACTATCCAATTCGAGGACCCTAAGACTGGCAAGCACGTCACCGCAGTTTACGAGCATCCTTATCTGGTGCGGTTATGCCATTGGGCGAACACGGTGTCGCTGTTCGTGCTCATCGGAAGCGGGCTGCAAATCTTTCGCGCTTTTCCCAGCTTCGGCGCCAAGGTGCCCGAGCACGTGTTAATCAACTGGCCCAAATCCCTCGCACTCGGTGGATGGTTGGGCGGCGCCTTGCAGTGGCATCTCACTTTCATGTGGATCTACCTCGGAACCGGCATCGTCTATCTCGGCTATCAGTTATTCAGCGGCAATTATCGGCAAGTGCTTTTCACCTGGCGCGATGTGTCCGGCTTGTGGCCCATGATTCATCATTATTTTTTCTTCGGGCCGAATCCGCCGCAGCGCGAGCCCTATAACGCTCTGCAAAAGCAGGCCTACACCGCTGTGGTAATTCTGGGCGTGCTCTCGGTGCTTACCGGCTTGGTTATCTGGAAGCCCGTCCAACTGTCAGGCTTGGCCTGGCTTATGGGAGGCTTTCACTGGGCGCGGTTGTGGCATTTTCTCATCATGATCGCGATCATTCTGTTCATTGTCGGTCACCTTATTATGGTGGCTCTGCATGGGTGGCAGAATTTTGTCTCCATGCTCACCGGGTGGAAGAAGAATCCGGAATATATTTCCGAGTAGCCTTTGCCTAAGCCAGCTCTGTGAGGGGAACGACGGCCTTGCCGCAGAATTCAGTCGAAACCGCTCACGAAGAGGAGTTGATACAGCGCGTCAAGAACGGCGATCACGATTTGTTTTATGAGTTAATCCAGCCTTATGAGGGTCGGGTTTACGCGGCCGCGCTCGCGATTGTGAGAAATGAGGCCGACGCTGAAGACATTGCGCAAGACGCATTTCTTAAGGCTTTCCGGCACCTGGCTCAGTTTCGCGGAGAGGCCCGGTTCAGTACCTGGCTACTTCAGATTACGGTGAACCAAGCTCGTATGAGAAAACGCCGGACCGCGGCTCATGCCATGGAATCGATTAACGATCATGAGAACGACGAGGGGGAATATCAGCCGCGCGAATTCGCCGACTGGCACGAGATTCCTTCGGAAAGTCTTGAACGCCGCGAAATTCGCGACGCATTGGCTGGAGCTTTGGCATCTTTAGGAGAGAAATATCGCACCGTCTTCGTGCTGCGCGACATCCAGCATTTGAGTATTGAAGAAACCGCCAAAGTTCTCGACATCTCTCCTGCTTCCGTGAAGACTCGTTTGCTGCGAGCGCGGTTGATGTTGCGGGATCTTCTCAGTCCCGGGCTCGACGGAAACTGGAGGTCGAAGCTGGCCTTTGCCAAGGGGAACAAGCCATGGGAATAACCTGCGAGACGGCGTGGCGCAACAGCTCCGACTACATTGACGGGACACTAAGCCCGGATTTACGCGTGGCCATGGATGACCATATTAAGAGCTGCAAGTCATGCGCGGCAGTTATGGATGGTCTGCGAAACATCGTGACCCTGTATGGGGACGAACGCATGGCCGAGGTTCCGGCAGGATTTTCACAGCGCCTGCATCGCCGTATCGAATCCAACATGCCGCCACAGCGAAGACGCCTTTTCGGTTTGGCATTCGCCTTCGCCGCGTCGCTTTTAGTAGCGGGTAGCCTCGAGCTCTGGCGTTCCCCTCAAGAGGGACCTCCGATTCGCTCGAAACACGCGCGGAGCGCTACTAAGCCGGTTCCGCCAGATTTGCAGGTTATCGTTTCGAGAAACGGAAAACTGTTTCATCTTGCCGCCTGCAAATACATACTGAACCGTCATACCTCCCGAACCGTCCTAGCCAGTGACGCGATCCAGCAGGGATTCACTCCCTGCACTCGCTGCCTGCAAAAATTCCTTTAAAAGAACATTCCTTGCTTCTCTCAGTTAAGCTGTTCACGAATTCCATTCAATCGTAGAGGTGACGCGTTCGTGGCAATGACGAGAGGTACGAACCTGTTCTTTGTCACACTGGCTGAGGGCGCACTTATCCTTGTTATCGGCGCGATCGGCTTAATAATGAGGATGCCGCTGATTTTTACCAGCCTGGGGCCAACGGCATACGAGCTGGTTGAGAAGCCACTCTCGAAGAGCGCCCGGACTTACAACATTGTCGTCGGGCACATGACGGGACTCGGCGCGGGATTTTTTTCTCTTTGGGTGCTGGTTGCCTGGAGCGCTCCAAAAGTCGCATCGGCGGGATTTGTAAGCTCGTCGCGTCTTTGGGCGGCCATCCTATCGGTGGTGATTACCACGGCCCTCACGTTAGCTCTAAGGGCAAGCCAGCCCGCGTCTCTTTCCACTACTTTGCTGGTTTCGCTAGGAGCAATGCAGACAGGACGTGACGCCATCTCGATCGTGGCAGCGGTTCTGATCATAGCTGTTTTAGGAGAACCTCTTCGCCGGCAATTTGCGAAAGCGCGTCTGCCTGACCACACGGGATAAATTTACAAGCTTCCGGACTGCCGAATCATTCCGCCATCTATAAAAAATGTACTGCCCGTGCAATACGAGGCCGCATCGGAGGCCAGAAATACAGCGAGTCCGGCGACCTCTTCTGGCTTTCCCCATCTGCCGAGTGGAATCTCCGCCATAAGTTGGGCTTCGATCTTTATATTAGCTTCGACATCCGCATCTATCGGAGTAAAGATTGCTCCTGGCGCGATGTTGTTCACGGTTATTTGGTGGGGTGCCAGCTCCACGGCAATGGTTCGCATCAACATGCGAAGGCCGCCTTTAGCCGCGCAGTACGGGGCATTGGTCGGCATCGGCAAATCTTCGTGAACCGAAGAGATGTTGATGATTCGTCCGCCGCTGCCCTGGCGAATCATTGCTTTTGCGCCCGCTTGCGCGCACAGGAAAGGCCCAGTTAAATCAACCGCGATGACTTTCTGCCATAGCTCGAAGGGAAACTCTGGAAAAGGATGTTTGTATTCGAGGCCGGCATTGTTGACCAGGATATCCAAACGGCCGAACGATTCGATGGTCTTCCGAACCAGTTCATTTACCTGGCCAGGGTTCGAAACATCGGCGAGGACGGCGAGTGCTCGTCCGCCTGCCGCCTGGATGCCCTGAATAACGCCATTCGCGAGAGTTGGTTCACCCACGTAATCAACAACTACAGCAGCGCCCTCGGTTGCCATCGCAGTGACGATAGCTTTCCCAATTCCTGTTGCAGCGCCGGTAACGATGGCAACTTTATTTTGGAGTGTCATGGTTGATTGGATTCCATTTCTCGGTTCTTCGAAGTGAATCAGCGACAAATTCTGAAAGGATTCTTGCAGTGAGAAAGAAGCGGTCGCCGCTATTGTTAGAAACTAGCAACTCAACTGCTCATGGAAGCGCTTCGCTTGGCAGCGCAGGAAAACAAATATTCCATACGCACCCGCAGGCCTCGTTCTCTAACATGGCTTGCTTTATCGGCTTGCTGCACATACTGAGCAAACTCTTCGCTGGTTGTAATGCCTTTGTCCTTCAATAGTTGGACGATGCCACCAATTTGGGCATCCAAGACCTCGAGGTATGGGAGTAACTCTTCGAAAACCTGCTCCGCGGGACCGACGTTCATTCTTTATCTCCTGGTCAGTAATTTCTGATCTGCATTGTGAGCGCAATTGTAGCTCACACATCTGGGAACGAGGGATACTCAACACGGCGTTTCCCATAATTGGCATCGTGATCGCTTGGTCATCAAAAATGACACAACAGCAGGCGGGTTTATTGCATCTTGTACCCGTAGACTTTGAAGGGTTGTAAGCAACGATGATTTCGGCAGCTCGAACTGCGGCGATAAAGTCAGGGCGACTGGCTGCATTGCAGTTTAACGAATAAAAACTTTTATTCACAGGGAACTTAGGCTTAGCGAGTTTGAAAATCGAGAGGAGAAAAATGCTGAAACGTATTTTGATCGTGAACGCTTTAGTACTTCTTGTAGCTCTATCGGCGGTCGCTTCTGATCGCGAAGATGACGTTAACCGCGTAAACAAGGCTGCCGAGGTCTTTCGGCAGATCATGGACACCCCTGACAAAGGGATCCCCAATGAGCTTCTCGAATCGGCGAAATGCATCGCCATCATTCCGGGAGACAAGAAATTCGCGTTCGTATTTGGCGGCAACTATGGCCGCGGTTTAGTCACTTGCCATACCATGCATGGTTGGAGCGCTCCCATATTTTTGGCGGTAGAGGGCGGAAGCGTTGGCTACCAGATTGGTGGATCATCCACCGATTTAGTAATGCTTTTTATGAATGATCACGCTTTGCACAGCCTTCTGGGCGATAAGTTTAAACTGGGAGCCGAAGCGTCTGTCGCGGCCGGTCCTGTAGGACGGCATGCTGCGGCTGCGACTGATGCGAGAATGAATGCGGAGATCCTCACTTATTCGCGCTCGAAGGGCGTATTTGCGGGTGTCAGTTTGGACGGAGCCGTTGTACAGGCCGACAAGAGTGGGGATCGGGCGATGTACGGGGACAATGTGGACCGTCATGACATCATTGACGGCAAGGTCCCGGTTCCTGCGGCAGCCAGACACCTGCTACATGAAATAGGCAGGTATGCCATGGAGGCCAAAGACGCATCCTAAGCCTGGTGAGGGGATAACGATCGGCAGTAGCCCGCGCAGGGCGCCGCGCGGGCTCTCATTTAGTTGATCCGTGACAGAGGTGTGCCCTGGTGGCGCCAATACAACTCATGTTCATGCCAGGCCCTATCGTTTCTCTCGTGGGACCCGAACACACGGTACAGGTCGCGGGAGTCAAACTTCTGGGGTTCAATGAAGCGAATGGACGCAAGCTCGTCCTCACTCTTGTCTTCTTTTTAGTCCTCTATTTACTTAGCAAGAGTTTGCGTCTGGTCGCGAAAAAGGTTGGCGGGGCGCGCCAAAGCATCGCCTTCTGGACCCGCCAGGGAATCGGACTTGCCACGTTCGTCCTGGGCGTAGTCGGCTTCGTATCGGTCTGGTTCGACAATCCCGCACGCCTTGCCACGGGCGCCGGTTTGGTCGCGGCAGGCCTCGCGTTTGCGCTGCAAAAAGTGATTACCAGTTTCGCAGGGTACTTCGTGATTCTGCGCGGCAAGACCTTCAACGTAGGAGACCGCATCAGCATGGGAAGCGTGCGGGGTGACGTTATCGCGCTTAACTTTATTCAGACTGTCATCATGGAAATGGGCGAGCCGCCCTCGGTGCAGAGTGAAGATCCTGGCATGTGGGTTCGCAGCCGCCAATACTCCGGCCGCATTGTCACGATCTCGAACGCCCGCATCTTCGAAGAACCCATTTATAACTACAGCCGGGATTTTCCCTATATCTGGGAAGAGATGCACTTGCCAATTTCTTATAAGGACGACCGAAAACGTGCCGAACAAATCATCCTCGAAGTTGTCGAGCGAAATACTAGGGACATTGCGAATTTGGCACAGCCAGAACTCGATCGGCTAAAGCGCTCATTTTTTATCGAGGCCGCAGACACCCGGCCACGGGTTTACCTGCGCATTACCGACAATTGGGTCGAGCTTTCGGTGCGATTTCTCTGCCGTACGCACGACATTCGGGGGCTTAAGGATCGCATTAGCCGAGGGATTCTTTCCGGATTTGACGATGCCAACATCGGCATCGCTTCCAGCACATACGACATTGTGGGACTGCCGCCAATCAAGTTCGAAACTCCAGACAAAGAGAAAGACAAAGAGAAGAAGACTGGGCCGTCCGCGGCGGCGGCTTAGAAGTTTCGCTGTTGGCGAACAACTCTTAGGGTCTGCTGCTGCTGATTGAGCACCTCGAACGATGTAACCCCGCGTTCGTCTCGAAAGAAACGAAGATCTATAACCGCATCGCCGACCCTTAAGCCGCTCAGATGAATTTCCGGCAACCATGCGGGTAAGTGCGGATCGACAAATAGGGTTTGAGTTGGAGCATCCGGTTGAATGCCAAGCACTGCTTGCATGATCTGAAACGGGGCGGATGCGGACCAGGCTTGAGGTGAGTTCGCTTTCGGGTAAAGACCGGGGAAGGCGTGCTCATCGTCGCGTTGATGCCCGGCGAAGACTTCCGGAAGCCTACAATATTTAAACAAAGAGGCGGATTCGAAGATACCTTTTGCCAACCGATTCATGTCGTCATATAAGCCGCAGTGAGCCAGCGCCAATGCGAACATCGCATTTTCGACCGGCCACACCGAGCCGCAGTGATACGAAAATGGATTAAACGCCGGATGTTCCAACGAAAGCGTACGCACGCCCCATCCTGAGAACATATCTTCCTTCATCAGTCGCTTCGCCACGGCTTTTTTCAACGAATCGTCCACAATACCGTTGAGCAGACAGTGGCCAGGATCGGAGGCGACGGAACGAATTGGCCTATTCTTTGAATCAATACCCATCGCCAGATAACCTTCGTCCGGCATCCAGAAGAAGTCGTTGAAGCGCTTCTTTAATTCGGCGGCTTCGGATTTTAGTTTTGCCGCCTCGGCATCTTCGCCTATGCTCTTGAGAACTTCCGCAAGTCCTGCTTTAGAGTTGTAAACATACGACTGCATTTCGCACGTGCCGAGCGGATCGGACACCTGCGAACCATCGGCATGGACGATGGCGTCGCCGGAATCTTTCCATCCCTGATTTTTTTCGCCTTGCTTGGAGCGCGTCTGGTATTTATAAAACCCGCTTTCGTCGCGGCTGTATTTATCCGCCCATCGCAGGCCTCGAAGTGCAGGTTCGATCAGCGGCTTCACCAAATCTTTCTTGCCGGTCCAACGCCAGAGGTCGGCTACCAGCGATGGGTAGAAAGAAGAACAGGTTGCGGTTCCGAAATATCGTCCATGAGGCGTGTAGTTCAGCACCGCCAAGGGACTAGTGTGGAGCTCATGAACCATGCGGCCGGGCTGCTCATCTCGCCAATTGTCTATCTTTTTGCCTAAATGATTGGCAAGTTCCATGAGAGAACCACGCATCGTTTTTGTGCTCAGCAAGGCTGTTGCCCGGCCAGAAAAAAGAGTATCTCGTCCGAAAAAGCCACAATAAATAGGCATGCCAGCAGCAGGAATCCAGGTTGGCCCCAACGCATCTCTGCCGTCTAAATCGAAGAGTCGTAGAGCCGACAAATCAGCGGCGGATTGATGAAGGGTCCGCAACGCGATATTCGTCAAATCTTTCTTTTGAGTTGCGCTGTAATAAGTAGAGGACACAAAGAATCGCCGCCGTCGGCGGTCGCCTTCAGTTCCCCAGAAAGGAAGGTCTTTGCCCTGGAGTTGCGCTGTCCATCGGAGGGTTGCGCGCCACTCTTCCTTTGGCTTCAGGGTCACGCGAAAACGGAGGGTAGCTTTGCGGTATTCTGGCTTCTGCTGATCATGCGTGATTCCAAGGTAGATGCCGCGATGTAGAGAAGCCGTTCCAGAATCGCCCTGATGGCGGTATCGGTGTTTTATTTTGTAGTCGAAGCTTAACAAGCGATCTGGATTCTTGTGATTCCATGAAACTGAAAGGTGGCCTTTTTGTTGGCGCGGTCCATGCGCCTCCGAAGGATCGGCGAAATCGGCTGAGACCTTCAACTTAAGCGTGAACCTGGTTTTAATTTGGGTATGATTCGTCAGCGTCAGTCTTTCGAATAAACCTTCCCCGACGGTGCGTTCAATGCGAAGTTCGACTGCCTGCTGGGCAGCATCGCATTTATTTCCTTTGTGCTCGCATTCGGGCGGCGCAAAAATATAGTAAGCAAGATCGCGGTGTTGCTCTATCGCCGAGAGCGCACTGAATGTCGGCGCGTTTCCATTGACATTCCACTGATAGCGAGAAAGCATGCGAGTCTGATAAACCCAAAGGCCCTGATCTCCTTCAGCCTGAATTGATCCATCAAGTGCGGTCGTCAGGACGGTTCGTCCCTGGCTGATGGAGTGATGATCGTGGCGAGGTTCGAGTTGAATGACGCTGCGATCGCTCGGAATGTTCATGCCGTCTTCTTCGGGACTTTTTTTGCTCATGTCTCTCGGGTCAAGTTAGCACAACGCGCTCGTGTTGACTCAAGATGGCGAGAGATTCCGATACGACATCAGGTCATGTACTTGGTAGTCATACCCTCGAATCATCAAGGCTGTAATGTCCATAGCGTATTGCAGGCCGGGATGTTTTCGCCTGTAATAGTTGAAGAAACCATGTAGCCATTCGCAACTGGGGTTGCTAAGACTATTTGATTTTGCATACCAGTGTTCAACAAGCCTTCTATTATTCGTGAGCTTTCCGTATCGG
Organism: uncultured Acidobacteriaceae bacterium; assembly: GCA_963720075.1. Classification (GTDB taxonomy): domain Bacteria; phylum Acidobacteriota; class Terriglobia; order Terriglobales; family Acidobacteriaceae; genus PALSA-188. The sequence goes on from CAVREG010000007.1 coordinate 129,166, forward strand.
CGTATACCGTGCCGACGGACTTTCCGGAATCAGATGGAACACTTAAGTGGGACAAGACGACGCTGGTCCTGGTGCATGCGAGCGCTGGCGATAAAGTTGGGGTTGGTTATACCTACGGCAATCTTGCTACTGCGGAACTCATATCCCACACACTGATCCCTATCGTGCGCGGAAGCGATGCCATGAACATCCCCGCCTGCTGGTCGGCCATGCGGCACGCGATTCGGAACCTGGGACGTCCCGGAATCTGTTCGATGGCGATTGCGGCCGTTGATTCCGCTCTGTGGGACCTGAAGGCCAAGCTGCTGAATCTTCCGTTGGTCACGCTGTTAGGAGCCGACCAGTCGAGCATCGAAATTTACGGCAGCGGCGGATTCACTTCTTATTCAGACGATCAACTCCGAAAACAATTGGGAGGCTGGGCCGAGCAAGGAATCAGAGCCGTAAAGATGAAGATTGGCCGCGAGCCCGATAGAGATATTTCCCGCGTAAAAGTGGCGCGCGAAGCTATAGGACCCAACGTCGCGTTATATGTGGACTCCAACGGAGCGTATTCGCGTAAACAAGCGCTCTACTTGGCAGAGAGGTTTACGGAATTTGATGTGACCTGGTTTGAAGAACCAGTCACCTCCGACGATTTGGAAGGTTTGCGGCTGATTCGCGACCGCGCTCCGGCGGGGATGGACATTGCCGCCGGAGAATACGGTTACGACCTGCCGTACTTCAAGCGCATGATTGATGCCGGTGCGGTGGACGTTCAGCAGGCGGACGCGACGCGCTGCGCTGGCATCAGCGAATTTCTCAGAGTCGGCGCGCTATGTGACGCGGCAAACATGCCGATGTCGGCACATACATCGCCTTCGATCCATCTGCATCCCTGCTGCGCACTCTCGCGCCTGCGAAATATCGAATACTTCCATGATCATGTTCGAATCGAGAACATGTTTTTTGACGGAGTAATTCAACCCGTGGATGGCCGGCTTCATCCTGACCTTTCGAGGCCCGGCATTGGCCTGGAATTCAAGAAAGCGGACGCAGAACGATATGCAGCCTAGAGACGCTAATGGATTCTGAACGCGTCTCCCGCATACAAGACGGTTTGTGTTCGTCGAATTTGGCGGCTTTAGTCTGCTCCCTTCCTTCGCATGTTCTGTTGCTCACCGGATACTGGCCGGTTGTTGGCGAGAGTATTGCTATCTGCGCTCGTGATGGTCCCACAGTGTTGTTAGTTCCTGAAGACGAGGAGGAACTGGCACAAAACGGATTCGCGGACTCGGTCGAGACATTCGCGCCGGAGACGCTCAATGACATGCGCAGCGTTGTCCAGGCCGTGAGGCCGCGGCTCGCCGATATTTTCCACAAGCTCACAATTGCGTCCGAACCAATCGGTATTGAATCCGGCGCAGGCTCGCAAGCCGCGTCTTACCTGGCGATGCATCTTTTTGGTAGCAATCTGCCCGCCATGCTTCACGAATTGCTGCTAAATAGGAAATTTGTCATCGCCGATGACTTGATTCAAAGCCTGAGTTCAGTAAAAACCGCGCAGGAGCTTGATCGAATATGCCAAGCTTGCGCGATCTCAAAAAATGCTTTCGCCGTAGGAGCCACGCAGCTGCGTTCCGGCATCATAGAGCCCGAAGCCGCACAAATGTTTCGCGCGCCGCTCAGCACTACCGAACTTCCCGGCCGCGACATTCATCGCCGCGATGGATTCGCGTTCTGCATGTCGGGTCCGAATTCAGCGAAAGCTTATGCAGCCTACGCGCGAACCCGATGGCGCAAAATTGAACCACAAGACCTGGTGATGATCCATTGCAACTCTTACGTGGATGGTTTCTGGACCGACATCACGCGGACGTACACGGTGCAATCTCCCGACAAACAGCAAGAGAAAATGTACGCCGCCGTTTTCGCAGCACGCGAAGCTGCGCTGGGAATGATTAGGCCAGGGATTCGAGCCGTCGAAGTTGATGCCGCCGCAAGAACAGTTATTGAAGAAGCCGGGCTCGGGCAGTACCTCAAGCACGGAACGGGGCATGGGGTGGGTTTTTCTCCTATGAGCGGATACAGCGTGCCGCAAATTCATGCCCAATCTCAAGACACCTTGCAAGAAGGAATGGTTTTCAATGTCGAACCTGCGGTGTATATCGAGGGCTATGGAGGGCTGCGTCACTGCGACATGGTTTCGGTTACCAAAACTGGCTATGAATTGCTTACAGACTTTCAGTTGGACGCTGACGGCCTCACGGTATCTGACGAAAACTGACAAAGATTGATGGAGACAAAATCATGGCGAAGACGGTAGCAGATTTATTAGTTGAACGGTTAATCAGCTGGGATGTGGATACGATCTTCGGATTCCCCGGCGATGGCGTGAACGGAATCTTCGAGGCCCTGCGCACTCATAAAGACAAATTGAAATTTATTCAGGTGCGCCACGAAGAGGCGGCAGCATTCGCTGCGTGCGGTTATGCAAAATATTCCGGGCGGCTCGGAGTGTGCATCGCCACCTCCGGACCGGGCGGCGTGCATCTTCTGAACGGCCTATACGATGCCAAGTGCGATATGCAGCCCGTGCTCGCCATCACCGGGCATACGTTTCACGACCTGATCGGAACTCATTATCAGCAGGACGTTGATCTCGACAAGTTATTCATGGACGTAGCCGAGTTCAACCAGCGCATCATGGGACCCGGTCACGTGAACAACATCGTGGATGAAGCCATCAAGACATCCTTGACCCGCCGCACGGTGAGCCACATTACGATTCCGAAAGATATTCAGGAGTGGACATCGAAGGATGAAGAGAGATCGAACGCGAACATCCCTCATCACAGCTCCGATACATATTCCGCCGCACATCCTGTTCCATCGCGTCGTTCGCTCGAAGCCGCCGCTGAACTTATCAACCAAGGTTCCAAGGTGGCCATTCTTGCCGGCGCCGGCTGCTTAAATGCGAAAGCTGAAATTTTGCAGCTCGCCGAAAAATTATCCGCTCCCATTGTGAAGCCGTTGCTGGGGAAGGCGGTCGTGCCGGACGACAGCCCTTATACGACAGGCGGAATAGGTTTGCTCGGTACTGCGCCTTCGCACGAGGCAATGAAAGATTGCGAGACGCTGATCATTGCCGGAAGCGGATTTCCCTACATGGAGTTTTATCCCAAGCCCGGTCAGGCCAAGACGGTGCAGATTGATATTGACCCGGCACGCATCGGCTTGCGGCATCCTGTTGATGTTGGTTTGGCGGGGGAGTGTCAGGCGGTCTTGCAAGCGCTTCTGCCGCTGATCCGAAAGAAAGAAGACAAGAGCTTTCTAACCCAGGCGCAGGACAACATGAAGAAGTGGAATCACCTGATGCAAGAACGCGGCACCCGAAAAGACAAGCCGATGAAGCCGCAGGTCGTCACGTGGAATTTGAACAAGCTGCTGAATCCCGACGCTATCGTCTCGTCAGACAGCGGAACCATCGCGACCTGGTCGGCGCGCTATATCGAAATGCGCGGCGATATGAAGTTTTCGTTATCCGGCTCGCTCGCGACAATGGCCAATGGCCTTCCCTACAGCATTGGCGCGGCTGTCGCGTTTCCCGGAAGACAGGTTGTGTGCATCGTTGGCGACGGCGGCCTGACCATGCTCATGGGAGAACTCGCGACGCTGGTGAAGTACAAACTCAACGTCAAAGTGATCGTCATAAAAAACAATGTGCTGGGACAAATCAAGTGGGAACAGATGGTGATGGAAGGCAATCCTGAGTACGGAGTTGAGCTCGAGCCCATTGACTTCGCCGCCGTTGCGATGGCCTGCGGCGCTGTGGGATACACCATCGAAGATCCCGAACAGGCGGGGGCAATATTGCGGGAAGCGCTGGCGCATCCCGGACCTGCGGTAGTGCAGGCAGTGGTTGATCCCAACGAACCGCCGCTCCCGGGCAATGTCACCTCGGAACAGGCGTTCAAATTCGCGGAGTCCCTCGCCAAAGGACAGAAAGATAGTTGGAAGATTATTAAGACCGTGCTCAAGGACAAGGTCCGCGAGGTTGTCTAGGACGACGGCGCTAAGCACAAAGAGCGGAATCAACGTGAATCTCTTCGAGAAGACCGAGCATGATCAATCGAGCCGCCGCGGTCTTTTCGGTGAATTCAGCAAGATAGAGCACTCGGTCACTCATCACATAAGAGAAGGCAGATTTCAACGGAGCCTCTCGCTCATGGCCGGCCTCTCGAGCATGATTGCGGGCCTTGAAGTTTCCTACGAGCACTATCGCGGCAGCTACAGCAATCCCATCATGTACACGCCGGTAATCTTGAGCGGAGCGCTCTTCACGGCGGGGGTGGCTGGCGCCGTCAATCGCCGTGCGGCTCGCACGATTTTGCCGGTCGTCTCCGCGCTGACCTTGGCGGATTGCCTTATCGGATTTGGCTTTCACGTGCGCGGCATAAAGCGCAAGCCGGGAGGATGGCGGCTGCCGGTTACGAACATCATTATGGGGCCGCCCATCTTTGCGCCTCTGCTGTTCGGTACCAGCGCATACCTCGGCTTGGTGGCTTCGTTTTTGCGGCGCGAGAATTCGGCGCAGCAGGCGAGGCGACGGTCTGTCCCGCCATGGTCGAAATTCTTCCCGGAAAAGCTGGCCCACCACGAAACCACCCTGGTGCAGGAACTGCGAGAGGGCCGGTTTCAGAAACATCTGGCGATGACTACTGCCGCGGCCGCTTTTTTCAGCGGCATCGAAGCTCTCTACTCGCATTACAAAAACAATTTCAAGTATGCCGCGCAGTGGACCCCGATTGCGATCTCCGCTCTACTCATGGGAACGGCCCTGGCATCGGTCCAGAGTCCGCGAATTGCAAAGAAGTATTTGCCGGCGGTTTCGATTCTGGCCATCGCAGACGGCGGCGTGGGATTCTTTTATCACGCGCGCGGCATCGTTCGCCGTCCCGGCGGCTTGAAGCATCCCGTGTACAACGTAATATATGGGCCGCCAATATTTGCGCCGCTGCTTTTTGCGGCTTGCGGATTCCTCGGTGTATTAGCCAGCATGTTTCGGAGAGAAGTGTGATGTCAGGTTCGAATAAGGATGCGAGACCGGTTGATCCAGGAACGGGAGAGCCGCTGGAACCGCGTGTGCAACCTGGATATTATCCCGGGTTTAACACGCTCCAGCAAAACAACTTCTGGGATGAAGCCACGCGAAAAATAGTTCTCGACAGAGTTGAGAAAGTTCCGCCCATCCGCTTTTTCACACCCGAAGAAGCTCTACTGATGAAGGCGGTCTGCGATCGAATTCTTCCGCAAGACGACCGGGACGAATCTCACAAGATTCCAATCGTGAACATCATTGACGAGCGCTTGCACTCGGGCCGCATTGATGGCTACCGCTTCGAAAGCATGCCTCCCGATCCTGAGGCGCACCGGCTTGGATTGCTAGGAATCACGGAAGTCTCGCAATATATGTTCCAGCGGCAATTCGTGGAGCTCACCTCGCTGCAGCAAGAGGCCGTACTCCAAACCATCCATGATGGGGATCCTCCCGCCGGCCACGAGATTTGGCAAAAGATGGCAGTGGACCGTTTCTGGCTTCTGCTGGTTCAGGACGTTGTCGGCGCATATTATGCGCATCCTTATGCGTGGGATGAAATCGGCTTCGGCGGTCCGGCGTATCCGCGAGGATACATGCGCCTGGAGAATGGCGAACCGGAGCCGTGGGAAGTCGAAGAACGCCGCTACGAATGGGCCGCACCTAAAGGCTCGCCGTCGACGGAGTTCACTCCAGTTGCGGGATTAGAGGAACATAAAGGCAGCCCCGGCCAGGGAGGCACGCATTGAAGAAGCCTCTCTTCGGCGCGTTCCAATCTCGAGATCAGAAGCACATGCTGGGCGCAATTCAGCAAATGGAATTTCCCATGCGCCGTTACGGCAACGGTGAGGAACTGGATTTCTGCATCGTCGGCGTGGGATCGGCCGGCGGAGTACTTCTGCAGCGCCTGGCGCGCGCGGGCTTCAAAGTCGTTGGCATCGAGGCCGGTCCCTTCTGGGATACGGAGCGCGACTGGGTCAGCGACGAAGCCGGCTCCTACAACCTCTATTGGAACGAATTGCGAATAACCGGTGGTCAAGATCCTCTCGCCCTTGGTGCAAACAATAGTGGTCACGGCGTCGGTGGCGGATCGGTGCACTGGGCCGGCTTCACGCCGCGCCTGCATCCTTCCGATTTCCGTGTTTACTCGGAAGATGGCGTCGCAGTTGATTGGCCAATTTCTTACGCAGCCATAAAGCCGTATTACGAATTGCTCGAAAAGGAAATCCCCGTGTCGGGACCGGCTTATTATCCTTGGGGCGATCCGCATGGGTACTCTTATGGCCCGCATCCCATGGGTGGATGCGGCGACATCTTAATCAAAGGCTGCACCAAGCTCGGCATAGGCGTCAGCATCGGCGGCCCGGTTGCTATCCTTGCGGGTTCTCATGGTGACCGGCCGCATTGCATCTATCGCGGCTTTTGTATTCAAGGATGCAAGGTCGGCGCCAAGCAGAGCACGCTGATATCACATGTTCCCGATGCCATCGAACACGGCGCGGAGATTCGCGATTACTCCATGGCCTCGCGAATTCAGTTAGGGAAAGACGGACGCGTCATCGGAGTGTTGTACTTCGATCGCGACGGGCGCGAAGTCGAACTGAAGGCCAAAGCAGTTATCGTGTGCGGATATGCGATCGAGACTCCGCGGCTACTGCTAAATTCCGCGTGTCCTGGTCATGAAAATGGACTCGCAAATTCCAGTGGAACCCTCGGCCGCTATCTGATGGCGCAAGCGGGAAATGTCGTACTTGGCCGCTTTGACGAACTGGTGCGGATGTATAAAGCTCCGCCCGCGCACGCGCTGACCGAAGAATTCTACGAGACCGATCCCAAGCGGGGATTTGCGCGGGGATTCGCGGTGCAGACGGTCGGTCCGCTGCCGATTTCCTTTGCCCGGCAAATGATGGTGGCGAAAGGCGCGTGGGGATGGGGCATGCGCCAAGTAATGATGGATTACAACCATTGGGGCGCGATCGCGCTGCTGGGAGAAATTCTTCCCTGGGACGACAATCGGGTTCAAATCGCGGACGAAAAAGACCGCCATGGAATCCCGGTCGCGAAAGTGACATTCAGTCTGCGTGAAAACGACAAGAAACTTGTCGAGTTCGGAAAGAACAAAGTGATGGAAATCATGTGGGCTGCCGGGGCTAAGGAAGTAGTTCAGGAGGCGCGGTACGCGCACCTGGTTGGCGGCGCCCGCATGGGAAACGATCCGCAAACTTCGGTGGTTGATCGGTTCGGTCGCAGCCACGATATTCCTAATTTATTTATTTGTGACGGCAGCGTGTTGCCGACGCAAGGCTCGGCGAATCCAGGACTGACGATTCAAGCGCTCGCTGCACGAACTGCTGATTATCTGATTTCTCAACGTGGCGAGAGATACACCAGAACAACTCGCAGCATGGAGCAACCGGCAATTCGCTACGACCTGTCGCCGCCGGGAACATGGGGTAAAGGCGTTCCGCGTATTGCTTGAACGGACGGCAGAGAAAAACCCGTCGGCTTTGCCGGAAATAATGTTGGTACGGAGAGAAAGGAAAGTGCATGTCACGGAACGGAAGCAAACCCGAAGTTGTTGTCATAACCGGAGCATCGGCGGGATTGGGCCGCGCCACGGCTCGAGCCTTTGCGGCGAGAGGCGCGCACATTGGACTTCTCGCGCGCGGCAAAGATGGCCTCGAAGGGGCGCGGGCGGACGTGGAAGCGGCCGGAGGCAAGGCCCTGGCAATCCCCACCGATGTCGCCTTCAGCGATCAGGTCGAGGCCGCCGCTGCGGCTGTCGAGAAGGAATTCGGTCCGATTGATATTTGGGTGAACAACGCAATGACCACGATTTTTTCTCCGCTGAAACAAATCAAGCCCGAAGAATTTAAACGCGCAACCGAGGTCACGTATCTCGGAACGGTGTATGGCACTATGGCGGCGCTCAAGAGAATGTATCCACGCAATCGGGGGACGATCGTTCAAGTGGGATCGGCGCTCGCCTACCGTTCGATTCCTTTGCAATCGCCCTATTGCGGAGCTAAACACGCCATCATGGGCTTCACCGATTCTTTGCGCTCGGAACTCATTCACGATCACAGCAATATCCACATCACCATGGTCCAGATGCCCGCGCTGAACACGCCACAATTCAATTGGTGCGAAACTCGCCTGCCGCGGCATCCCCAGCCGGTGCCTCCGATTTTTCAGCCGGAGGTTGGCGCGGAAGCCGTCGTTTGGGCAGCGCATCACAGGCGGCGGGAGGTTTATGTGGGCGGACCAACCGTGCAAGCCATCGAGGCCAACAAAGTTGCTCCGGGATTGCTGGACTTATATCTCGCGCGCACCTGCTACGACGGGCAGCAGACTAATGAGCCGGTGAAGCCAGATCGTCCTAATAATCTTTTTGAGCCGGTGCCGGGAGACCACGGCGCACACGGAATCTTTGACAGCCGGGCGCATGACAACAGTGCTCAACTTTGGCAAACCACACATCGTGGTTGGGTAACCGCGGCCGGCGTGGGCGTGGCCGCTCTGGCATGCGCGACCGTGTTGGGAGTCAAACGATGGAGCTGATTCAAGGCAGAAAGAAGTCGGAGAGACTAGGGATCAGTCTTCGCCACGGTTCGCTGAAGTCGCTGAAGCGCCGCCGAAGTATTTTCGGATTATTCCTCGCCGCTAGTGCCTCGATGAGCGTCGTCGCCCTATATCAACTGGGGATTTTGAGACATATCCCCGAACCGCATTTATCCATATTTGATTCAGCGAGGGTGACTGGCTCCCCGCAGGCCTATTCGCTTCTCCAAACGCCTGATGCCGTGCTGGCGTTGGGAAGTTATGCGACGACTATGACGCTGGCGGCAATGGGCTCGTCCGCGAGGGCAACCCAACAACCGCTGATCCCGCTAGCGCTGGCCGCCAAGGTCGGGCTCGATTCCGCTTTAGCGGCGAAATACACATTCGACGAATGGTCGAATCATCGCGCATTCTGCTTTTGGTGTTTGCTAAGTTCCGCCGCGACATTCGCCGCGTTGCCGATGGCACTTTCTGAAGGCTGGGCCGCGCTTCGCTCGCTGTTGCAATGAAGGACTAATGCAAAGCTCCGAGTAGGGGATTAAGCTGTACTCGCATTCGGTGGGATTGTACTCATGCAAAGCAATTCGCCGTTGAGTCCGGCCTCAACACTGGCGCAGCCCATTGCGCACTTAATGTTCGTGGTGGGGATTGTGATGATGGCAATCCTTCTGCTGGTAACTGTACTGGTCTGTTATGCTGCCATCCGCTATCGGCGGCGTCCCGGAGCGGGCGATCCACCGCAGAAATTCGGAGCCAGAAAATTAGAGATTGCATGGACCGTCGTACCGCTCCTGGTGCTGATCTACATCTTCACTGCTACGCTGCATGCCATGCACGGCACGGACCCAGCGATTCCGCCAGGGCGCCAGCCGGATTTGGTTATCGTTGGTCATCAATGGTGGTGGGAGGCGCGATACGCAGGTTCGCATGTGGTCGCCGCCAACGAAATCCACGTACCGGCCGGAAAAGCGTTTCCTGGTCCAGCTTGAATCGGCCGACGTAATTCACGACTGGTGGGTGCCGCAACTGGGGCGCAAGATGGATGCGATTCCCGGACATCCCAATTTGTTTTGGCTGAAGGCGGATTCACCCGGTTTCTATACTGGAACCTGCGCGGAATATTGTGGCGACGAGCACGCATGGATGCGAATCGGGGTGGTCGCTGAGAGCGAGCCGGCGTTCGAGCAATGGTCTCAGCATCAACTCGAAGCCGCTGCTCAAGTTCCTGCCAGTGGCGACGCCGCGAAGGGCGCCGCACTCTTCCAGCAAATGACTTGCGGCAACTGTCACACCATCGCGGGGACTTCAGCGGCGAGCCTGGTCGGACCGCATTTAGTTGGACCCGACCTTACCCATATCGCCAGCCGCCGGACTCTAGCCGCCGGGCGCTTTCAAAATACTCCTGAAAATCTTTCCCGCTGGCTGGCGGATCCGCAGGCGATCAAGCCCGGATGTCATATGCCGAATTTTCAGCTCACTGATCCGCAGGTGCATCAGCTCACCGCCTACCTGGAGACATTGCAATGAGCGATGTTCCCTACATGCCGCAAGTGCCAGCCACATCGGAACTTGCCAAAGCAACGGCAGAGCAAGGGAAAACAGGCATGCTCGCTTGGGTGGCGACGGTTGACCACAAGCGAATTGGGATCATGTATCTGATCGCGAGCCTCGTATTCTTCGCAGCGGGCGGCATAGAAGCATTACTGATGCGGATCCAACTTGCCATTCCAAACAATGCGTTTCTTTCTCCCAGCGCATACAACCAGATTTTCACCATGCACGGCACGACAATGATTTTTCTAGTGGCCATGCCAGCGCTTACAGGCATGGCGAATTATCTGGTGCCGCTCATGATTGGGGCGAAGGATGTGGCGTTTCCGCGGCTCAATGCGTTCAGCTTCTGGCTTCTCGCCTTCGGCGGACTTTTCCTGTACTTCAGCTTTCTCGCGGGAGGAGCACCCGCTGCCGGATGGTTCAGTTATGCTCCGCTTAGCGAAAAACCTTACTCGTCAACTACGGGTGTTGATTACTTCGCGATTGGTTTGTTCGTGTTGGGGATTGCGTCCATCGCCGCCGCCATCAATCTCATCGCCACGATTTCCGGATTTCGCGCGGTTGGCCTAACCATACGCCGCCTTCCTTTATTTGTGTGGATGGTGCTGGTCACTCAGGTACTGATCCTTCTCGCGCTACCCGCTCTCAACGCATCCCTCGCAATGTTGCTGATTGATCGCCTTATGGGCGGTCACTTCTTTGTCACCGATGCAGGCGGCTCCGCTTTGCTGTGGCAGCATTTTTTCTGGAGCTTCGGCCATCCTGAGGTCTACATCGTTATACTGCCAGCCTTCGGGATGATCTCAGAAGTGATCCCGGTATTCTCGCGCAAGGTTATTTATGGCTACGAATTTGTTGCCGCATCCACTGTGGCTATTGCCGTGTTGAGCTTTTTGGTGTGGGCGCATCACATGTTCGCGGTTGGCTTGGGTCATTCTATAGATGTTGTGTTCGCCATAGGGAGCATGTTGATTGCCGTCCCCACGGGGGTAAAGATTTTCAATTGGATTGCGACCATGTGGGGAGGATCGATTCGCTTTACGACTGCGATGCTTTTCGCTACCGGATTTCTGGTGACGTTCACAATCGGCGGTCTGAGCGGAATTTCTTTTGCGGCCTTCCCGATTGATTGGCAGGTGACAGATACCTACTACCTAGTGGCCCATCTTCATTATGTTCTTTTTGGAGGCACGGTCTTCGCACTGTTCGCCGGCGCTTACTATTGGTTTCCGAAAATGAGTGGACGAATGCTCTCAGAAAAACTCGGCAAATGGCATTTCTGGCTGATGCTGCTGGGTTTCAACATGACATTCATGGTGCAACATTTTCTCGGGCTGATCGGAATGCCGCGCCGCGTATTTACCTATCCAGATTTGCCGGGATGGGCTGCTCTGAATATGACTTCTTCCATCGGAGCCGGAATCATGGGCATCGCCGTGGCTATTTTCTTGTGGAACCTGATCGTCAGCTCCATAGCCGGACAACGTGCCGGGAATAATCCGTGGGATGCCTGGACACTGGAATGGGCGACGACCTCTCCGCCGCCGCCGCACAATTTTGATCTCTTGCCGCCGATACGCAGCCGACGGCCGCTTTGGGATATTGCGCATCCCGAAGATCCGGACTGGAAACATGGACACTGAAAATACCATCGAACGTTTCGTGACCGTGGATACGTACGAGTTCGCCGTGACGCTCTTCCTGATCTCGGAGGGTGTGTTCTTCGCGTTCCTGATTATTGCCTACGTATATTTCCACGTTTCGATGACCTCTGGCCCGAACGCAAGCAACAGTTTGGACCCGCTGAAAACTGGTATCTATACCCTGTTTCTTCTCGCGAGCAGTTTCACTATGGGGATGGCGGAACGAAAGCTCAGGCGAGGCAGCCGCCGCGGCTTTAAGGGCTGGCTTCTTACGACAATTATTTTCGGAGCGATTTTTCTTTTTGGCCAGGGGCGCGAATATTTCCATTTGTATAGCGAAAATGTAACTGTGAGCCGGAATGTGTTCGGCACTTCGTTTTTTACCCTGACCGGATTTCACGGCCTGCATGTTTTGTTGGGATTGCTCTGCCTCTGCATTCTGTTCGGTCTGGCGCTGGCTGGTGATTTTCAGGATGGACGATCAAATGCCATCCGATCAGTGGCCCTTTATTGGCATTTTGTGGATTGGGTCTGGGTGGTTATCTTCTCTGTCATTTACGTGTGGGCGCTTTTTTGAGGCTTAATTTGATATGACTGCTTGGCAGCTGCTTTTATCGGGATGGGACTGGGAGCCGTCCGTAATCATAGGATGCGCTATGTTGCTGTTTTGTTATGCAGCCGTCCTGCGATTTCGGTTTCAGTTGCGATCGCTATCTTTTGCGGCGGGAGTTTTGGTGTTGTTTCTGGCGCTGGTCTCGCCGATTGATACGCTTGCAGATGGATACCTTTTCAGCGCGCACATGGTGCAGCACATTCTTTTGATTCTCGTAGTTCCGCCGTTATTGATCATGGGCATTCCGCAGGAGCATATCCAGCGACTATTGCGGAACTCAGTGCCTGGACGAGTGGAGCATGTTTTGAGCAAGCCTTTGCTCGCGTGGATTCTTGGAGTCGGAACTATGTGGCTCTGGCATTGGCCGCCGCTCTACAACGCCGCGCTTTCGCATGAGGGAATCCATATCGCCGAGCATCTTATGTTTCTCGTCACGGCCACGATTTTCTGGTGGCCGGTGCTGAGTCCGCTGGAGGGATCCCGCTTATCTCCGCTGGGTGCGGTTGTATATCTATTTGGCGCATGCACGGCGCACACTGTTCTGGCAATCTTGATTACTTTTGCTCCTGTCGGAATTTATCCGGCTTACTTGCAGCCAGCCGACTCGCTTGGAATTCTTCCGCTGCTGCGCAACGACTGGGGGATCACTCCTCGCATGGATCAACAACTGGGCGGACTGCTGATGTGGGTGCCGGTTTGCCTCATCTATCTGGGCTTTCTTCTTGCCACGATAATCCGCTGGTATTCCGGTCCGATGGCAGAGGCATCTCCAATCCCAGCGCTTAGTTTCGCCACCCCAACCGTGGAGTATGGTCATGACAAATAATCCAACTTCGGATCAGCCTAAACTCGCGGACTCATCCGCAGAGACCGCCTGGAACCCGCCCCGTCCGCAAGTGATTCCGCGCGACACTTACAGTCCCGCAGTATTGGCGCTCGCAATAGTCTGCCTTCTCTGGGGATTGCTGACGTCTTACCTCATTTCATTATTAGGTCTGGTTTTATTTGTCCTGGCATCAGCCGGATGGATTGGAGAACTTCGCCATGAGCGTGAATGAGAACGAAGCGGCGCCCGAGTCCGAAGAGGTTGCCTCTCGCGAACTGCAACAACCTGACCGGCGCCGTTTTCTCAATCGAATCAGCCTCGCGCTGAGCGGATTTGCAGCAGTTCTGGTGGGAGTGCCCATAGTCGGCTTTCTAATCGCACCCTTGCTGCGAGAAGTACCCCGAATCTGGCGGCCAGTCGGTGCTGCCAGCGATTTCAAGGAAGGCGATATTGTCGAAGTCTCTTTCGACGACAGCTCCGCGCTTCCTTGGGCAGGTCTTACGCAGAAGACGGCAGCGTGGCTCTACCGCCAGAAGGGGAACGACTTCGTTGCGTATTCCGCGAATTGCAGTCATCTGGGATGCCCGGTGCGATGGGAATCCAATGCGCAGCTTTTTCTCTGCCCCTGTCACGGAGGCGTGTACTACAAAAATGGCAAAGTTGCCGCTGGTCCTCCTCCTCGCGGTCTGACCAAATATCCCGTACGTGTGCAAGGTGGAAACGTGGAAATTCTCACCAGCGAAGCCCCGATCACCTAACCACGTCATGCACGCGCTAATAAAACTTTGGCGATGGTTCGACGACCGCACCGGCGCCTCAACCGTATGGAAGGCCACGGCTGGGCACCTCGTGCCGCCTAACACTGGTTGGGCATATGTCTTCGGCAGCGCCACACTAGTCGCATTTATTATTCAAGTTGTCACCGGCATAGCGCTCGCGACCATTTACGTTCCCTCCACCGCGAACGCATACAGCACACTCGAGTTCATCACCAATCAAGCGAAGTGGGGACACCTCCTGCGCGGCATGCACTACTTCGGCGCATCAGCGATGGTCTTGCTGGTCGGGATACACGTGACGCGGACTTACTTAATGGCCGCATATAAATATCCGCGCGAGATGAGTTGGCTCAGCGGGTCGGCGCTGCTCTTGCTTATCGTGGGAATGGGATTCACAGGACAGCTTCTACGCTGGGATCAAATTGCTTTTTGGTCGGTTTACATCGCGGCCGAACAGGCAGGGCGCGTTCCGTTCATTGGCAAACCCATCGCTCATTTCATTTTGGCCGGCGACACGGTGGGCGGCGCTACGCTTAGCCGTTTTTTCGCCTTTCATGTTTTCTTCATTCCGATGTTGCTGTTCGGATTCATCGGCATGCATCTGTACTTCGTAATCCGAAACGGAATTTCGGAGCCTCCGGAAAAAGGACGCCCCGTCGATCCCAAAACTTATCGCGCATGGTATGAGGCGATGCTCAAAAGAGAGGGGCTGCCATTCTGGCCGTATGCCGCGTGGCGCGATGTGGTTTTTGGCGTTGCTGTGGTGGTGGTGCTTGTGGTCCTTGCCTGGGTCGTCGGCGCGCCACATCTTTCAAAACCGCCGGACCCAACGATTTTAAACGCAGAGCCTCGTCCCGATTGGTATCTGCTGTGGTATTTCGCGCTTCTCGCGCTGACGCCGCCGAAGGTGGAAAATTATGTCATCGTTCTCGCGCCGCTCGTGTTCGTCCTGTTCTTAATTTTGCCCCCGCTGATCGCGAACAAGGGTGAACGCAGCGCGTTGCGCCGTCCCTGGGCCATTCTGCTGGTGATCACGTGCTGGATGATGATTGGCACTCTATGGATTGAGGGAGAGAAAGCCCCGTGGTCTCCGGATTTCACAGCCCCGCCTTTGCCCGCGAACGTGATCAATGCGAGCAGTGGACCAATTTACGAAGGCGCACAATTATTTCACTCGAAAGGCTGCGAGTACTGTCACACCATCTCGGGATTTGGAGGCCATCGCGGCCCCGATCTCACATATGTCGCGGATAAGCTCTCAACTGACCAAATTGTTATTCGCATCGTGAACGGCGGGACCTATATGCCTGCATTCGGGGGCACGCTCAGCAGCCAGGATCTGAAGAATATCGTGGCATTCCTCGACTCCCGCAAATCTCAGCGTCAACCTGCTGCCACCACGAAGTGAGAATTCACTCTTCTGCGCGGTCTTTCTGAGGCGGCTTAGGTTTCTGTTCGAGACCATCCACGATATCCTGGAGCACTCCCAATCGAAATGAGGGGGCGGCATATCCTTTCGGCAGATAGTCGTCTGGAATGGCAATTTGGTTTCCATCACGTACCGATGTGAAATGTGGTGACATGATTTCCACGCCAGCATCATTGAACTTATCCTGAATATTCGTGTGAAGGTCGGAGTAAGTCTTGGCCATCCGGCTGGGCTGATCGGTGTAGGCATTCAGCTCGTAATGAACATAGAAGTCGTCGAGCGCAGTCTGGAAAATAAAGGGCGCGGGCTGCTTCAAGATGTCTTCAGTCGATAGCGCGGCGTCAATCAACAACTTGTGAACCGTTCGCCAAGGAGCGTCGTATCCAATTGTGACTGTGGTGTGGAGAATCAGACCTCCTTCTTTTCCGCTGGAGCTGAAGTTGATGATATGGCTCCCCAGCACCATGGAGTTGGCGATTGTGGTTTCGACGTTCTTGATTGTACGTACACGGGTGACGAGGAGATTCTTTTCGACAACGTCTCCCATGGTGTCGGCGATCTTAACCCGGTCGCCGATTTTGAATGCGCGCATATAGGTAAGGATGACCCCGGCAATAACGTTTGCGATGGCGGAACTCGAACCTAGGGAGAGTAAAACTCCGATGAAAATTGAAATTCCTTGCAGGGCGTGCGATTGAGATCCCGGCAGATAAGGGAAAATGATGATCAACGTGAGGGCGATCACCATGAAGCGAACAATCTTGTATGTCGGTTGCGCCCACTCTGGATAAAAGTTAGGGAACCTGATCGTCTCCCGCCCAAGTTCGTTGAAGATCATCTTGATGAACTTGATCAGATAGAACGCGACAACGATGAACACAGCGATGAAAAATAAGTTAGGCAGGTAAGCAACAATTCCGTTTGCCATGATGCGAAGCGGCGAAAGAACGTAGCCGACCAGAACCTGTGCGTACCCGCGAGTCCAGGGGAAGAAACCCAACACCAGCGACGCATAGAAGTACAAGGCAATGAGAACGAGAATGAAGCGGAGCAGCTTTCCCAACCCGATCGCGAAATCGGTGATCCTGTTGGCGGGAAGAAGTTCGAATTGCTGGATTCGCAAAGACCGAATGCGCGTACCCCGCCAAGAATTCAAAGTCTTGTAAAGCTTTCGGAACAAGAGGCTGAGTATCCAGAAAATTAGAACTAAAGCCAGGGTTGCAATCGCGGTATAAAGGGCGCCTGCGAGTAGGCTTTTGAGGCTGTGCTCCTTGCGTAGCGCCATTAAAGCTGAGCGGATGCGCTGGGTGTCGTCAGAAGCAAGGGCGACGCGTGATTGCTTGGCCAGTTCTGCGTCCTGATCAGTGACGCTCATCACGATGACGTCTTCCGCCATGATGTCGGTTGTATTTTCGGAATCGGCGACCGACAGGGATTCGGGCTTGAAGAGAACGTCTTTTGATAGTTCCTGGATCCGCCTGCTAATAGCGGCAGCGCGGGCCTCGGCGGGGAACGAAAGGACGCCTCGCACCATGAACAGCGGCTTTCCGTTTACGGTAACCGCCGCTTGTGGTACTGGAGGACTTTCTTTTTGCTTAGGCTTGGATTCGCCGCTAGTTAGGCCGGCAGCCATAACAAGAAACACAGCGGCCGCAAGAACGCGAGTTATGTTGCGGTACGGCGTGTCACTGATCATGTCAATCCTTCCTGCGGCCAGGGCGCATCGCAATTCTATTGCAACATTACGTAAAGCGATGGAGAATCGCATGGATTCGGAGACGAGGCTCGACGCCGGTTGAGGCGAGGTCAGGCAACGCGTTCAACGCGGCTTGGCTGCCGACCTCTCACCGACCGCCGGGGCGCGCTCTCCGCGGGCAATATTAAAGGCAGTGTTAACCAGGCCGACGTGAGTGAACGCTTGCGGGAAATTGCCTAGCAACCGTTTGGCGTCGGGATCATATTCCTCGGACAACAGTCCAACATCGTTGCGAACGTCGAGCAGGCGTTCGAATATTTTGACTGCCTCTTCCTGCCGCCCCTGGAGAACATAATTGTCGGCCAGCCAGAATGTACAGGCTAGAAACTTAGCCTCTCCCTGAGGCAAACCGTCCACGTTTGGGTCCATGGTGTACCGCGCCACAAAGCCATTGTCCATGAGATGCTCTTCGATGGCTTTAACAGTACCAAGTACGCGCGCATCGGTTGCGGGAAGAAATCCTACCAGCGGCATCATGAGAAGGCTGGCGTCGAGATGTTTCGATCCGTAATATTGCACGAAAGAATTCAGGCCGGAGTCAAATCCCTGGTCGCAAACCTGTTTGTGAATCTGGTCTCGAAGCGCCGTCCATTTTTTGGTATCTCCGGTGAACCATCCCTTCTCCACCGATCGTATCGCGCGATCCACAGCTACCCACGCCATCATTTTGGAGTGGACAAAATGCCGGCGCGGGCCGCGCATTTCCCAAATGCCATCGTCAGGCCGCTCCCATCCGGTCTCGAGAAATCCAATTAGGGCCTGCGCAACATCCTCGCCTTCATCTTCCGGCGGCAGTTTTAATCCAGCCTCCCGGCACTGATACAGCGTGTTAGCCACTTCCCCGAAGATATCCAACTGAAATTGTTTATAGGCGGCGTTGCCGGTGCGAACTGGAGCCGATTTCTCGTATCCCGGCAGCCAGGGCAGTTCGAGTTCCGTAAGCCTGCGCTCACCGCGAATGCCATAAACAATGTTGAGCTCCGACGGGCTGCCCGCGACGGCGCGCAAAAGCCACTCGCGCCACTCCTGGGCTTCGTCGTGATATCCGGCATCGAGGAGGGAATGCAGAGTGAGCGTCGCGTCGCGCACCCAGCAAAAACGATAGTCCCAGTTGCGCACGCCGCCCAGGGCTTCGGGCAACGACGTGGTCGGCGCTGCGGCGATTCCTCCCGTGGGCAAAAATGTCAGGGCTTTCAGGGTAATCAGAGAGCGCAACACTGCCTCGCGCCATTTGCCTTGGTACGAGCAGCGATCGGACCATTCCCGCCACCAGTCCTCCGTATCCTGGATCGCACTATCTACGTTTAGGGTTGAAGGCTCTTCCCTGTGCGCGGGGTACCAGGTGAGATCGAAAGGAACTTTTTGTCCTTCGCTTACCGTGAACGTTGCCACAGTCTTGAAGTTTTCACCGCGCAGCGGCACCTCTGTGCGCAGGCCAAGCATGTCCGGTCCCGCGATTGCTGAAATCCCTCGATCGGTTTTTCGTACCCATGGAACTATTGATCCGTAATCGAATCGAATCACCAGTTCCATGTTCATCTTGACTTGTCCTCGAGTGCCGACCACCATTCGCAATAAATCCGGCGCGTCATTGCGAGGGGTCATGCAGTCAATGAGCGTTACCGAACCATTTTCGGTCTCGAATTCGGTTTCTAAGATCAGGGTCCCTTCCCGATAACGGCGGCGCGTTGCTTTGATCGGTTCGTCGGGCGCGATGGACCAATGCCCGTTGTCGGAGGTTCCGAGCAGCGCGGCAAAACAAGCTGCGGAATCGAAGTGGGGGAAACAAAGCCAGTCAATTGAACCGTGCTTTGAAACCAGCGCTGCCGTGTGACAGTCGCCAATCATGGCGTAATCTTCTATCGGTATAGACATGGACAAAGACCGCTCCGGAACGTAGGAATTGGCGAACTTGCGTTAGATGCAAATTATCGGATGCCACCTGTGGATCGAGAAGAACTGGCTCGATTGTTACCTGCCGAGCAAGGCCTTGTGAGAAACTTTGAGGCTGAACATGAAGCGATTAATTGTAGCGTCCCCGGCGAATAAGGAGCTTTAGACATGAAGATATCTCGAGCATGGCTAATTGCGCTCCTGGCGCTGTGCCTGCTCGTGCTGATTGCAATCGGGATATTCGGGAACTGGTACGCCCCTGCTTTCGGCGATGCGGGCATGCGGCTGCATCACTATTTGGTTCAACCCTTGTTTAGTTTGGGCGGCCTTCCGATCACCCTGTTTTTCATCCTCAAAGCAGCAATCTTCATGGTGCTGCTGACCCTTTTCTCGCACTTCGTAATGATACTTCTCGAGAAACGGGTGCTCACACATACGCCTCTAGCGGGCGCGCAACAATATGCGGTCGCGAGGGTCATCTCATATTTATTGTTCATTCTCGGGCTGGTCATCGGCCTGCAATCGCTGGGGGTAAATCTAAATAGCCTCGTTGTCGTGGGCGGTGCGCTGGGAATCGGCGTTGGACTGGGCCTTCAGGCGATAGTGAGCAATTTTGTCGCGGGATTGATTTTGTTGATCGAACAGCCCATCAAATTAGGCGACCGCATCCAGATCGGAAATACCTACGGCGACGTGGTCCGGCTGCGGGCGCGCAGCACCTGGGTACGAACCAACGAAAATGTAGTCATTATCGTTCCCAACTCAGAGTTCATTAATCAGAGCGTGACCAATTGGACCGCCAATGACCGCCAGGTTCGCATATCGCTTCCCATTGGCGTGTCTTACGACAGCGATCCCCAAGCTGTGCGGGAATCTATTCTTGCCGTTGCGCGGGCTCATCGGGATGTTCTTGGCGAGCCAAGTCCGGAGGTTATCTTTACCGAGTACGGAGACAGTACGCTGAATTTCGAGCTTCGTGTCTGGACTGTGCAGCAAGTACAGACCCCGTCCCGGTTGAAGAGCGATCTATACTTTGCGATCTTCGAGGCATTCAGGAAAGAAAACATCGAGCTCCCATTTCCGCAGCGCGATCTTCACATTCGCTCGGTTTCTAAAGACGCCTCGTCGAGTTTGACTTCGGCCTTAACCGCGCGACCCGGAACTTCCCCTGCCACTTCTTCAGAACAAAAAGTCGAGGGCGGCGAAACTAAGAAATGACTCCCAGTTCAACAGTCGAGTTTCTGGTCTGGATGCTTATTGCGGCCTCCGTGATTGCGGTTCTGGCGGCGCGGTTGCGAATCCCGTACACGGTCGCGTTGGTGCTGGGAGGTCTGCTTCTTGGATCGCTTCATCTGCCAGTGCTCCACTCACTCTTCGCTCATCCTCCGGAGTGGCTGACGCCTGACGTGAGCCTGGTTATTTTTCTTCCGGCCCTTTTATTCGAGGGTAGCCTGAAGATTCAGTTCCGGCACCTGCGGGAGAGTCTCGTCCCAATTTGTTTGCTGGCAACATTGGGAGTCTTGGCGGCAACCTTGTTCGCCGGCTTCGCGCTGCATTGGACTTTAGGAATTCCGATTCTCATCGCATTAGTTTTCGGCGCGATCGTGGCGGCGACGGACCCTATCTCCGTGTTGGCCATCTTCAAGGACATGGCGGTCGATAAAAGGCTCACGGTCATCGTTGAAGGAGAGAGCCTGTTTAACGATGGAACGGCTGTCGTTCTGTACGGGATTCTTTTTGCGGCGGTCGTTGGTTCGCATTTCAGCATTGTGACCGGCATTCGCGATTTTGCCATTGACGTGATGGGTGGCGCTGACCGTGGGGGTGGTCCTCGGTTACGTCTTCAGCCAATTCACCCACCGAATCGACGACCCGGGCATCGAGATCACGCTGACCACCATACTGGCCTACGGTTCTTATCTTCTGGCACAGTCGCTGCATATGTCAGGAGTTATCGCCACGGTAGCTGCTGGCCTGACGATCGGCAACTTCGGTCTACGCACCGGAATGAGTTGGCGGACCCGCGTTGCGTTGTGGTCGTTCTGGGAGTACGCATCATTTCTGATTAACTCAATTCTATTTCTGCTCATTGGACTCGAAGTCCATGTCGGCAATTTGTTCCACATGTGGCACGCGACATTGCTGACCATCGCCGCAGTCCTTGTGGGACGAGTCCTCACGGTTTACGGCATGGTCCCAGTCAGCAATCTATTCTCGGCGAAAATTCCATTGCGTTGGCAGCACGTCATGGTCTGGGGGGGCATGCGGGGAGCGCTTTCTCTGGCGCTGATTCTGAGCATTAGCAACAACTTTCCTTATCGAGACCAGTTGCTGACCATGACTTTCGGAGTGGTTGCGTTCACCATCGTGGTCCAGGGCATCACCATGAAACCCCTTATTCGCTGGCTGGGTATAGGAAAGAATAATGAAGACGATTATTCTCGGGCCCGCGTGCGCCAAGTTGCCGTCGCATCCGCCATCTCTGAGCTGGAGAGTATGGCGAATCAGCAATTGATCTCGCGCCCGGTCCGTGAACAACTGCGGCACGAACTGGATGCGCGCCTCGAAAATGCAAACCAGGCCGTGGACACCATCTTCGGCGAGAATCAGGGCCGCCTGTCGGAGGAGTTCCAAGTCGCAAGAAAACGCCTGAGCGCCGCGGAAAAAAGTGCAATCGAGCAAGCCATGCACGATGGCTGGGTGTCAACAAAAACCGCATCTAAGATGATTGAGGAAACTGACACTCCTTCCGGCGAACCAAGCGCCGTTTTGGGGAAGCCTGAACAGCCGCAGCAGACTAACGCAGAAATAAAACGAACAACCCGCCGAGCATAGCCGTGCCGAGTGAGAGCCACGCCACATAATCCCCGGGATGCCCGCTATGCAGCTGCCGCAAAACCGAATTTCCGCGTTCCAGACTGCCCGTGAAATCCAGAACAACCGCGAAACGCTTGCGGAAAACCGTCCCCAGAGCCAACAATAGTGCGAGCACTCCAGCAATGCTGGATCGAATTACCGATGATGCGAGCGTCATTTGCTGCGGCAGGACTGGCGCCGCAGGTTCCGCATTATCAAGAACCATATGGGCATTCGCGGATTGATCGGTGAAAAGATGGGCCGCAGCTTCGGCTGTGCCGCGCAGTTGAGGAATCGCGGTGATGGCAATTCCCATTAAAATTAGGAATGCTGCGGGAAGAAACATTAGGGCCGGAGTGTTTTCATGCTGCTTGTCGGTCTCCGGTAGCTCGTCTACCCGAGAAGATTTGTCGGTCGGCGCAGGGTCGCCCCATCCAAAGAAAATCCTGAAGGTTACGCGCAGCACGGCAGCAGCAGTAATGATTTCGACAAACTGGAACAAGTAGGCGAGCCAGTCTTGCTGGAAGTGTTTCGCCGCATCGGAAATCATGCTCTCGCCCAATAGTGTTCCAAACGGCGCGACTCCTGCCAAACCCCAGGCTCCAAGGACGAATAGCGCAGCCGTAAACCACATTCCCCGGCCGCGGCCGTGCAGATAATCCTCTCCAATGCTTTGCAGCCGGTGCAGCAGGATCCCTGCGCAGAGAAAAAGTCCTCCTTTGATGAAGCCATGCGATAGGGCGTAAATAACAAATCCTGCCAGTGCTTTCGGCGTAAGCAGAGCGATCCCCGCGAGCATGAGGCCCGCGTGCGATATGGTGGAGAAAGCAAGCAGGCGTTTGAGGTGATGCTCCGCGTAACACATCAATGCGCCAATCACCCCGGTAATTGCGGCGACGGCAAGAAGAATCCCGCGAAGTTCGTGTGTGTGCGCGGCGAGGGCACCGCGAAATATCGTCCAGTAAACACGCGCGACCGCATAAATGCCGAGTTCCACCATCACTCCTGAAAAGAGCACGCACACAGGACTCGGAGCGACGGCGTGGGCGTCCGCCAGCCAAAAATGGAATGGCACGATAGCGGCTTTGACCATATAGCCGACCGAGATCATGAGGAATGCAAGCAGAACCAGCGCATCGGCATGGGCGCCGAGCGACCTGCCTATCTGCGCGAAATTGAGAGCGCCGGTACGGGCGTAGAGTAGCGCAATCCCGATGAGAATCATGAAGGCGCCCACCGTATTCACAACGGCAAAATTGTAGGCGCCTTGCAGCGGCGCCGGTTCCTTCGTCTTCAGCCCGCAAAGCGCAAAAGCAGAGACACTCATCAACTCGAAAAAGACGAAGAGGTTAAACAGGTCGCCGGAGTAACTGAATCCACACATAGCGGCCATGAAGATCAGCATCAGCGGCTGAAAGTGGTTTTCGTTTTCTTCGAAGATTCTCCAGGAATAGATCAGGCCTGCGGTGGTAAGCAGCGTAGTCAGCACCGCCAGAGCGGCGCCAATCGCGTCCACTGTGAAGCAGATGCCCAGTGCGACGCCTCCGCTGCGAGGCCACCAATTGCCAAACCAATAAACTTGCGGCTGAAGCCATACTCCAAGCAGAATTACAATTGTCATTAAGGCGCTCACGACAGCGGTGGCGATGGCCAGCGTATCGGACGCGCGCCTGCCAATCCACTCTCCGCTCAAAGCGATAAAGGCCGCCGCAATCAGGGGCACGGCAATTGGGAGCGGGATGAGCGTTGTGATCATTATTATTAAGGGGCCTCAGCCAGTCAGTTCAACCGGTTAGAATTCTCAACTCTTCGGGATCAACCGTTCCCGCCAGTTCATTCGCTTTGACGACCATGGAGAGCAGCAGCGCCATCACGGTAGCTTCGACCACGATGTCGGTGAGCATGAGGGCCTGCACCAGCGGATCAACTACAGCCGTGCCTACGGGGATATCTGCGAAGACCGGTGCAGTGCCGCCAACTTTGTATCCGATGGCCAGCAGCAGAACGTAAGTCGAAGTTTGTAGAACCGCCAGGCACACCACCTGGTGCACCAGATTCTTGCTGGTCACTATGCCGTAGAGGCCCCAAATAAAAATCCACACAGCTACGACGTAGGGCAGATAGTTGAGCATAGTGATTATTTCCCTCCCTGCTCTTCAATTACTTCTCGCAGATAGCTTTGCATCAGCAGGACGAATCCACCGGCAACTTCCATCCCAACTGAAAGGCTGATGAATGCGATCGTTCCGGAAGAAAACAGGTCACCCGTGGTTCCGAGTGAAATGAAGTTGGTGAGAAAATGCGCGCCGACAAACAGGGCAGCAGTTCCGATGATTACATACCCCGCGGCGCCACCAGCCTCAGCCAGTTTGACCAGCGGACTGGAAATTATTCTCTCGAATGTTTTTATGTTGCCCGACAAATACACCACGAGCGGGACAGATGCGAGAATGACTCCGCCCTGGAAACCCCCGCCTGGCGTGAGTTGTCCGTGGCTTGCTATGTATAGGCCGAAGACGATCATAATTCCAGCAACAGCCTGCATGCTCACGCGAAGAGTATCGGAAACTGGCAATTCGTCTTCGATCCGCTTCTGCTTCTTTGCAGTCTTATCCTTTTGACCAGTGGGACGGAAGAGCAGCAACACTCCCAATACCGCAGTGAACAGAATGAATTCCTCCACCAGGGTGTCGAATCCGCGATAGTCATAGGTAATGGCATTGACCACGTCCGTTGTGTGCCGCTCATATACGACAACTTTTGTGACCACGTCTCCGTAGGGACCGCGATAATCGCCCAGCGGCGGCAGGTCGCGGAATCCCCACCCGAGAAGGGCTGCGAGACCCATAGCAGAGATCAGAAAGAGCACGCTGCGTACTCGCGGGGTCATTTCTTTCTCTCGCGCTCTCGGCGAATGTTCTGGCGTCGCATTTTAGTAAGCACCAGCATGATCATCAGCGGCAGCATAACCGCGCCAATCGTGATCTGTGAAAGCGCGACATCCGGCGCTTGGAAGATGGAAAACATCAGGGCGCAGAGCAGCCCGTAAACGCTGAGCGTCACGACCTGTTCCTTGGGATTGCGGCTCAGTACCACGCCCGGGGCGACTCCGGCTACCAGCAGCAGAATCATCCACTCCAGCAATCTCATGAGTTCCGCCCCGGCAGAATCATCTTGTCGGAAGCCTTGATTGGCACTTCTTCATCCGCCTGGGGATGCCAGTCCTCAACTTCCGCGATGCGGAAGGCACGCGCTGCCGCATGCGTCACCACACTGTTCATGCCAATTAATATGAAGGTCGTGAACAGGGCCTTGAACGATTCTGGCTTGAATCCTCGGTGCAGAAAAATGGCTAGGGTGATGAAGGCGGCACTCAGTGACGCTGGCGGCGCAATGTAATGCAGCCGCTGGTAAGGATCGCGCACACGTACCATGCTCAGAACAGACAGCAGCGTCACCAGGACGGCGCTCGCCAGGAGCACTTCAATAGCGATGGTCTTCATCGCAAAAGCCGCGCGAAGAAATGGGCAAACACGATGCCACCGCCGAATGACATCAAGGCCATCGCGATCGCCAAATCCATCATTGGCATGCGGTTGAACGCCATAGTGAGCAACATCATCAGCAAGGTGACGACGACGCCCGCCATATAAAAAGAAACCAAGCGGTGCCGCGAATCTCCCCGCATCGCGGTCCAAACCAGCGGCACCAGAGCAAACATCATGACCTGCGCCGACAATTCCCAGATATTCATGCTCGCGCCCCTAAATCCCCGGCCATTTTCGGGAGTGGGCTGTTCACCAGTTCGTGCAACAACATCTTTTGGTCGCTCGCGTTCACACCGAGAACCACAGTATTGGGCGTTATTGTAGTGTAAGCAACCGCGAGCACACGGCGGGCGACGGCACGGGAATCGTTCTTGCTTCCGGCTTCAAATTGCACGGTGCGGAAGAGCGATCCGGCGTGCTTAATGCCGAGCAGGTCCCTGGCTGCGACCGCAAAGATTTTGCAAGTGTCAGATACCAGATACCAGGGAATGCGCCAGAGAGAAAGCATCTCATTCAGGCTCGGCGAAAATTTGGCCGGATATTGCAGGTTGATGATGAAGAATCCCAGAGTGGCCACTAGCGTGGCGATGACGCCGATCAGGAGTTCGTGGACGGCGAAACTGCCCACAAAGATAACCCAAAAGAGATAGAAAATTGGAAGACCAAGACCGGCCAGCATAGCGAACTGTTTGAAATTTTTCACGTCACAGTGAGCACGGCGCAAGATTTGACGACATCTAAAGGCATCTGGTTGTATGTTACGAGTCACGATGACTGGATTGCTGAGACTTTGCGCTTTCGGAATGGCCCTGCTTTCGGCGGCAATATTTTCGGTACCACCCGCCGCCGCGTATTCGGTTCTAACTCACGAAGAACTGATTGACCTCGCATGGAACGGCTCCATACGTCCTTTATTATTGGCGCGGTTTCCCGGCGCGACCGAGGCGCAATTGCGCGAGGCCCACGCATACGCCTATGGCGGTTCCGCGATTCAGGACATGGGCTACTATCCCTTCGGAAAACAATTCTTCAGCAATCTCACGCATTACGTGCGCAGCGGTGACTTCATTGCCTGGCTTTTTCGCAACGCTCGCACCATGGATGAATATGCATTCGCAATCGGGGCCCTATCTCACTATCTGGGAGACACGATTGGACACTCAGAGGCAATCAATCCTGCAACGGCGATCGAATTTCCGAACCTGAAACGCAAGTTTGGCCCGTCCGTCACCTATGACGAAAGCCCTCACGGTCACATTCGAACTGAATTCGCATTCGACATTGACGAACTCTCCGATACCGCGTTTGCCCCTCCCGCATATTTGCGATTTATCGGTCTTAAGGTTCCGCGAAAATTTCTGGAGCGGGCTTTCATGAATACTTACGGATTCGATATTCACGAACTCTTCGGTCGTGCCCGGCCTGCTCTGAGGAGCTATCGCACGTCAGTGCGCAGTTTCATTCCAGCGTTCGCGGAGGCGGAGGTTGTACTGCATCGCCATCAGTTTCCTGCCAATCCGGACGACGAGGCTTACCATATTTTTGCCCAGCGCGTGGCCCAGACAAACTATGAGCGGCACTGGTCGCATACATCCCGGGGGCCCGGCATCCGGGCACATTTGCTGGCAGTTCTGGTGTTCGTTATCCCGAAGATTGGCGCCGCGTCTGATCTGGCAATAAAGATTCCGAACAATGACACCGAAGAATGGTATCTGCGTAGCGTTAACCACACAGTAGACGCATTTCGCGGAATTTTGCATACCATGGCCGCAGATTCCGGCGTGCCTGCCGCTGCCGCTCTCCCAAACCTCGACCTCGACACTGGAAAGCACGTCAAGTTAGGAGATTATCCACTTACCGACCAAACCTACGCGGCTCTTGCTTAAACGTATAACTTCTAAACCTGATCGCCTTATTCCTACCGACCTGAAGCAAAATATCATCGAATATTACGCACACCTGGGAACCGCCAGCCCTTCAGCGCAACAAATTGCGGCGCAGTTAAATGTTCTGAAGGGAATGAAGGCCGCGGACGGACTGAAGTGAACATTGCGTTGAATATGTATTCCGTTAATGCAAAATAGCGTTTTCATTCTGCGGAGAACCCCGTGCTGAAAGAAAGCGAACCGCGGCTGCTTGGCGAGGCTGTAATTCTGGGCGTTGTCGGCGCTCTTGCCGCCCAACTCTTCACTTGGGCACTGCGAATTTGCCAACACTTCTTTTTGATATGGCTGGCGGGCTATCGCCCTCCCGCATTACCGGAACACGGCGGGGTTGTGCTGCAAGCCATAGGGCCTCACGGCCTTTGGCTAATTCCGGTGGCCACAACTTTGGGTGGATTACTCTCCGGACTTCTGGTGTATAACTTCGCGCCCGAGGCCGAAGGTCACGGTACCGACACGGTAGTGAAAGCCTTTCACCGCGCCGGCGGGTTCATACGCGCGCGCGTCGCACCGCTGAAACTGGTGGCATCGGCAATCACCATCGGATCGGGAGGCTCCGCAGGGCGCGAGGGACCGACGGCACTGATTGGCGCGGGGTTCGGCTCGATTTACGCCACGCTCGCGCATCGCTCGGAAGAGCAGCGGCGGATCCTGGTTCTCGCGGGTATGGCGGCGGGCCTTTCTGCGGTTTTCCGTTCGCCCATCGGGGCCGCTTTCTTCGCCATCGAAGTGCTTTACGGCAGCATGGAGTTCGAGGTTGGAGCGCTTCTTCATACCATGCTGGCCTCAATCGTCGCCTACGCGGTAAATGGCTTGTTTGTGGGCTGGCAGCCATTGTTCTACTTTCCCCGAATCGTGAACGATCTTCACGCCCTGGATTACATCTGGTTCGGCGTGTTAGGAATCGGCGGTGGTCTTATCGCTACGCTCTTACCGGTTGCTTTCTATCGCCTGCGTGATGCTTTTCGAGCGCTTCCATTGCCTCGCGTTTTCCATCCGGCGATCGGTGGTCTGGGAGTCGGCCTGCTGGCTTTGAAATTCCCTCATATCCTGGGTGGTGGATACGGTTGGATTCAGGAAGCCATTGATGGCAAGCTGGCTCTCAAGCTGCTATTTGTTCTGATCTTCCTAAAGATCATTGCATTTACTTTGACCGTTTCTTCCGGTGGCTCCGGCGGAGTCTTTGCGCCTACTCTTTTTGTGGGAGCAATGCTGGGCGGATTTCTTGCTTCGCTCTTTCACCTGCCCGCAGCGATGTTCGTGGTGGTGGGAATGGCCGCAACATTCGGGGCGGCCGCCCGGGTGCCAATTGCGTCTCTGATGATGGTCACCGAAATGACGGGTGGATACCAGTTGCTCGCACCGGCGGCCTTTGCCGTGCTGCTGAGCTACGTAATCGAGACGCAAATCTCAGCGCATCTGAAATACGGCAGCCTGTATGAGGCGCAGGTCTTGGGACGGGCTCAGTCTCCCTCCCGCTATGTCGAGAGTGTTGAACTAGCGCTTAGACTTCTCGGCACTGGCCAGATTCCGCGCGCTGCCAAGGTTGGGCATTTGGATCTGGTTGCGCTTCTGGACTCTGGAATCCCGATAGACATGCCGGGCCGGAAGCAGTTGAATGTGGGGATGCTGCGACCTCAGAGCACTCTTGTTGGAAAGACCGTACAGGCTTGTTATGAAGCGGCAGGCGAAGATCGTCTCGAGATCGTCGCCCTCTTGCGAAACGGCGAGGTAATGCTTCCTACACGAGAGTCGGTTTTGCAAAAGGACGACCGGCTACTCATCATTGGTTCAAGCAACGCACGAAACCGAATCGCTGAGCATCTGTCTCCCGCCGTTGCCAGCAAAGATCAGTTGGCAGAGGCTTCAAAAGCCTGATGCCTGCAGAACCTGCCGTTTATCCCAAATCTGGCAGGGATACGTATCCCGGATGGCGCAATTTTCACGATCTGGTGTCGCCGCATTATTTCCAGTTTTACAGCTCGGAGATGCAACGCGGAGTTCGTTACCAAAAAAAAGGCAGCAGTCTCCAGGTTCGTCGCGAATAGTCGTCAAACTGCGGGCCGAAATGCTCTGATAACAGTTGCTCTTCCCTTTGAATCCGATCAAGAACGAAGACGAATGAAAGAAGGAGTATAGGCAAGACGAGAATACTGGAAAATACGAGCGCCATCCCAGCTGGCATCAAAAGCAGGCTTAGATAAAGAGGATGGCGGATGTGGCCGTAGATGCCCTCCTGCACCAGACAATGGTTCGGTTGAAGTGTGACGTACGCGCTGAAATATTGACCCAGCGAGTTCATTGCCAGTAAGCGCACCCCCGCCCCAATGCAGCAAAGGAGAAGACCCGCATCGCGCCAGCGGTCGTGCTGAAGAGTCAGCAACCCTCGACGATCGGCAAAGGGCAAGAACCAGAGAAGGAATAACGACAGAAACCACAAGATTCCGATTTCCAGGCTCTGCTTTCCAAGTGCAGATGTACCCTTTCGGAGCGGGTGGAGTTCCAAGCCCAGAAAGGCAATGGCGAGCACTCCGGCCAGTGCAACTGAAATCAGTCCTATCCGCGCCCAGCTCGCAAAAAATGTTGATACATCGTCGAAGCCCCAACCCAGCAGGATCAACAAAATAAACGGCAGAAATTGACCCATGACAAGGAACACGATTCTGAGCACTCGAGAACGCCCCGATTTCGCTTGGTGAAAAACATGTGATACGTTTAATTTCACGATGCCGGAGCCTGAGCGCCCTCAATCAAAAGCCGGTTTGATCCCGATTCCTCAAGGCTGTCTAACAACCCTTTTGATTCTTCCCATACGCTTGCTGTCTATACCAGCGGTTTGGTTCGCCACTAGTTTTAAAGCATACGCGCGTCGGAGTCTCGGTGACGATGCGCGGTTCTAAGTGATATTGAGCAGGCTTTCCTAAGAAATCCCCGAAACAGCCCGCATCGGCGCAGAAGCTATCGTGTGCTCTTGTCAGGGGCGAGGCGCGAAGCAATCCGACTGACGACTATGCACGCAGTGTGTTGGACAGCAACTTCGTCTGGAGTTGAAGCGCGCTCGACGGATTGGAAGTTTAATCCGAGCCCACAAAGTCCCGCGGTCGAAACGCGATCAATTGAAGCTGTCTGACCAGCGCCTGGCGATCTGTCTCGCCGCCACGATATTGCCAGCCAAGCAGCCAACTCAAGGCACGCCGAACAATGGGAGCGATGAAACGGTTTCGATGCTCGTAACTTTCGATTACTCGTGTTGCTTCTTCCTCACTGAGAAAGCGATGCGAAGCAACAAAGTGGCGCGAGCCCACGGTTACTTCTTCGCCCGGCTGTGCCTCAATATTGCGAAGCCAGTCTGAATTGGGGCCGAAACCATTGACCACCACAACTTCGGGACCCTCCTGCCGGTACTCGACCACTTCTAGTACGGTCTGACGCGGGAGGCCGGTTCGGCGACCGATGTGAGTTAACAGCAAGAAGCGCTTTGCAAGTAGCCATCCCAGGCGCCATCTATAAAGATATACGGGCGCGCGAAATAAGTACCACAATCCACTCTTTTTCCTGATCGCGGCCATCGGGATTGCCTTGCCTTTCTACTTCCAAGCTTAAGCGCACTTCTGCCCTGTTCACTTGGATGATCGCATGGAGGGACACACGCTACTGACGCCGTACTGCTTGCCACGCCAACGCAACCTGGCTGGGGAATTCCAATAAGGTTCGCTTCTCGTTCCTAATCCGGCCAACTTCCTCGAAGCCCGTTTCTGGATAGCTTCCGGATCGCCGACAACACACCGTAGAATTTTGTCGCATCTCTCCAACGTGCTGCGCAGGCTATAATTGTGCCCTCGCATGGCTCTGACCTCTGGCACAAAACTCGGTCCCTACGAAATCCAATCTCCCCTCGGCGCTGGCGGGATGGGCGAGGTGTATCGTGCGAGGGACGTCCGCCTGGATCGCAGCGTTGCGGTTAAAGTTCTGGCTTCCCACCTTTCTTCTTCGCCGGAACTGAAGCAGCGCATGGAACGCGAGGCTCGAGCCATCTCTTCGCTGAACCATCCGCACATCTGCCATCTTTACGACATCGGCTCACAGGACGGCAATGACTATCTGGTAATGGAGTTTCTCGAAGGGGAAACTCTGGCTGAGCGGCTTCGTAAAGGAGCTTTGCCGCTGAGCGAAATTCTAAAGATTGGGATTGCCGTGGCCGAGGCGCTTGCCGTGGCGCACCGCCAGGGGATCGTACACCGGGATCTGAAGCCAGGGAACATCATGCTGACGAAGGGCGGCGCGAAGCTGATGGACTTCGGGCTGGCGAAGTCCGCGGCCGGTGGTTTGGGCTCCGCGGCATCGAGCGCGCCTCTTTTGTCGGCGGCCCGGACGATGAGCCAAGCCAGTCCCGTCTCTCCCCTCACAACAGCGGGTACGATGATCGGGACGATTCAGTACATGTCGCCGGAGCAGATTGAGGGCCAGGAGGCAGATGCCAGATCGGACCTGTTTGCGCTGGGCGCTGTTCTTTATGAAATGGTCACCGGCGCAAGACCCTTCGAGGGCAAGAGCCAGATCAGCGTGGCGAGCGCGATTCTCGAAAAGGAACCCGAACCAATTTCTGTAGCCCAGCCACTCACGCCGCCGGCGTTCGAGCACGTGGTCACCGCATGCCTCGCTAAGAATCCCGAGGACCGCTTTCAGACCGCGCATGACATTGTGCTGCAGTTGAAGTGGATTGCTGAGAGCGGGACACCGGTTCTCAGGTCCATAGAAGAAAAGGGAAACAACCGCGCGCTACCCGCCTGGTTGATCGCAGGCGGACTCGCCCTGATGCTGATCGCCGTCGCTCTTTGGTGGCATGGATCGAAAGGGGTAGAGCAGACGACATATTTTTCTGCGCCCCTCCCGTTCGCGGCGCGAGCTATCGCTGTGGCTCCCAATGGCCATACGGTAGCTATTGTTGGTCATCGAGAATCCGAGCAAAATAACGTGCTCTGGATCTATGAACCGGGATCGCCGGAAGCGACCAGCCTTGCCGACACGGGAGGTGCCAGCTTCCCCTTCTGGTCTCCTGACGGGCGGTCGCTGGGGTTCTTCGCAGATGGGAAACTGAAGAAGCTGAATCTGGCTGGCGGCCCAGTGCAGACACTGTGCGATGCATCCACAGGTCGCGGTGGCACTTGGAACAAGGATGGCGTTATCCTTTTTACTCCTAGCGGAACGCTGGGAGTCGGCCTCTATCGAATCTCGGCCTCAGGTGGAACGCCAACTCAGGTAACAGTTCCGGACAAAACCTTGAACGAAGACAGCAACCGCTGGCCGGTATTCCTGCCAGACGGAATCCATTATTTGTATTCCGCGATCAATCTTTCGGGACGAAGAGACCTCTATTCTATCTATGTCGGTTCGCTGAATTCGAATCAGAAGCGGCTTGTGGTGAAAGCGAAAGGCAACGGGGCGTATGCCGCCCCGGGATACCTTCTCTTTTATCGGGATCAAACTCTTTTCGCGCAACACTTCGACACCGGAAAATTCGAGCTTACTGGAGAACCTGTTCCCCTCCTCACGGATGTCCAATTCTTTCCGCGGATTTCTCAAGCGGTATTTGCGGCTTCCACCGCCGGGTTGCTGGTAGCTCAAAGAAATGCCGATTCCGGCGCCACTCAAGTGCTGTGGTTTGACCGTAAAGGTCAACAAATCGGAGTCGCGCTGAGCCCCGGCATCTACGGCAACATAATGCTGGCCCCGAACGGCAGAGCCGTGGCCTCAGATACAACCGATTTGGCTAGCCAAAATACCGACATCTGGACTTATGATCTCGAAACCGGGGGTGCGAAACGGCTGACGTTTGATCCGGCGTTGGATTCACTGCCGGTCTGGAGTCCGGATGGAAGTCGAACGGTTTTTGCGTCAAATCGTGAACTCAAGTTCGACTTGTATTTGAAGGATACTAATGGCGCGCGAGAGGAGAAGGTCATTCCGCAGGACGGTCCTGATCGATTTCCGACCGACTGGTCGCGCGATGGGAAATATGTACTCTACGCGCGCGGCCCAGACCTGTGGTTCTTAACGTTTCCGGAACTCCGGACCACTCAGTTTCTCAAAGCAAGTTCCACTTTGAAGAGCGGCCGCTTCTCACCGGACGGCAAGTGGGTAGCGTACTCCTCCAATGAGAGTGGACGATGGGAGATTTATGTAACCTCTTTTCCCGAAGCACATGGGAAATGGCAGGTGTCGAACACCGGAGGGGATCAGCCCAGATGGCGGGGCGATGGTAAGGAACTCTTCTACCTCTCCACCGACAACAAGATTATG
This sequence comes from uncultured Acidobacteriaceae bacterium, assembly GCA_963720075.1. GTDB lineage: Bacteria > Acidobacteriota > Terriglobia > Terriglobales > Acidobacteriaceae > PALSA-188. The sequence goes on from CAVREG010000007.1 coordinate 162,944, forward strand.
GCTGTTCCGGTGAAAACCGGGTCTAACTTCGACGCCGGTACGCCGACGGCGCTTTTCCAGGCCAATCCTCGTGAAATGTTTGCTACTTCCGAGCTATTTTCCTACGACGTCAGCACCGACGGGCAGAAATTCATCATCAACACGCAACTGAAAACAGAAATCACACCCATGTCTGTGGTCCTGAACTGGAGCACAAAGTTGAATTAATGCGCGCTGCGAAACAAACCGCAGGCTGCAGGTTTGTGCCCTCTGAATCGGCAAACCGTGATGTGCAGTTGGGGTGAAGGATCGCGGGCGGATTACGGGCTATCCAGAAGTTGGGGTTATTCCCAGTCGATTGCCCCGAAGTCGGCTTCGAGGAGATCGTAAAATGATCTCCTCTAAGCCCGTTTCTGGATGACTTCCGAGTTGCCGACTAATCGGACACTATGCCGTCGGCCCTCTGGTCTATTGGAAAAGAGGGCATCACATCCTGGAGCTTGCCGTAGGTCACTCCCGCCGAGAACCAGTCACTGTCATTTTCACCGAAGCCGCGGAGCACTTATTGGCTGTTCGGGCTGGCCAAGCTCGACTCCATGGGAGTCGGGTTGCTAAAGTGAACGAAGCTGGTGACTTTACCGGAGGCGTCCCGAACAAACCTGAACTCTTCCGCTTCGCTGCCGTCTTTGCGGACGAGCCGGAACACGTCGTTCCCCTTGGGCTTGAGAAACGACATGTCTCCGACTGGATCTGCCGTTGGCAAACCGAGAGAGACCAGCCCCCCAGCCCAGGGCAGTATCACCAATTCCGAACCCCATGGCTGCGGAGAGTAGCGGCCAGCGTACTCCTCCAGCCCCACTCCAGCGACAGGAAGCGGGGGTTTGAACGCGTAGTCTTTGCGCTTGTCCAGGATGGCAAAGATCGCCTTCGCCAATGACTCAGTGAGCTCCGAGATGTTGTCCATAACGATTACAGCGGTTTGATCGTCGATCCGCACGGAAAGGACGGAATAGTATCCGGGGCAGTCGCCAGGGTGTCCGACATAGATGTGGTCATCTCTGTGCTCGATCCTAAAACCAAGTCCCCAACTGGTCTTCCAGTCAGGGTCCATGAACTGGACGCGTTGCATCTCGTGCAATGTGGAAGCCTTTAGGACGTTTGTCTGGCCGGAGCGCAGAAGACGGAACTGCCAGGAGGCGAACTTGGCGAGATCCTCGACGGTGGAGGTGAAGCCGGCCGCCGGTGCAAGGCCGCGAGCGTTGAATGGCTTAAGGAGGTCGCGGGTGCCATCGCGCTTCAGAGCGCCGTAACCGACGGCTAAACGCTTGCCGTAAAGCTCCATCGGCATAACAGTCCGCGTATCGTTGAGACCGATAGGGGCCAAGACGTTGGCCCGGACATAGTCGGCATACGGCTTGCCCGACACGGCGGCCACAGTCTCGCCGATTAACGTAAGCCCGAGGTTGCTGTATTGAAAATAGGTCCCGGCCGGATAAAGCGCCGACTGGGTTGCGACCTTAGCCCGAATCTCTTCGCGCGTTGGAAACACAAAGTCTGGACCAGTCCAATACGGAAACTCGGATTCACGTGGAATCCCCGAAGAATGGGTGAGTAGGCCGCGCAGAGTGACGGGGCCACTATTGGCGGCCGGTTCGAAGGTGGCCCACGGAAGATAATTGGTGATGGGGTCGTCCAAGCGCACCTTACCAGCCTCATTGAGCTGCATGAGTGCGATTGAGGTAAAGAGCTTGGATATCGAGCAAATGGAATAGATAGTCTGAGGTGTGGCGGGAACGGTGTGGCTGGCGTCGATGGTTCCAAAACCCTTGGACCAGACCAAGTCGTCTCCAACGACCACACCGGCCGAGATGGCGGGGATGTGCTGATATGCCTGAACGCTGTCAAGCCAGACATCCACGACGCGAAGAGCTTCCGCGCGCTCCGCTGCGCCCTTCACTTCTTGTGCATTCGCAGTTGCCGCGAAGACCGCGAGGGTATAGATCAGATGAATGGCTAGTCGTTTCATTCGGATGCTCCAGTGTGGGTATGGAAAGGCATTCCGGTTCAGTCTATAGGACCAGAGTATGGATAGGCCCTGTGTTACCTTTGCTGTTCTTTATGGGCGCGTCAAGCCACTATCCCATGCTCGGACGACGAGTACGAAGAGTTCTGCGCGGCAAAAAATAAGGAGGCTCGACTCAGCCTCCCTTCAGATGCTTGCTAGTACTCCTAGAACGTTATCTTTGCAACGAGCCCTATGGTGCGCGCGTTGCTGGCGAACACCGACTTCGGGTTATTGAAGTTGACGTTGCCGGGCGTTAGATAATTAAGATATCCACCGCTGATAGTATTGAAACCAGTGACGTCATTTACGCCCAAGCCCAGGCCAGGATTGCCGCCCGGAATGAACTGTGGATGGTTAAGGACATTGGCAAATTGCGCGCCCAGGCGGAATTTGAACCGTTCCGTAAGGTTCAAATCTTTGTAGACGGCAAGGTCAACATCGTTGGTCGGATCTGTAGCCAGGGTATTTCGTCCAGCGGTAGCTAAAGCACCGGCTCCGGCCTTGATGTATTCAGCCGACGGGGTGGTCGCCAGGTATGCAACCACAGCGCCGCTGCTGTTAAGTAAGGTAGTGATGCCACTTCCAGTGCCGGGAACACCAGCCGGGTTGATGACTGCACGATCACCAGCACTGTCACCGTTTAAGTTTGCATCCGATGCGGATTGCACATCGGCCCATTCGGGCGATTCGTAGGTGTAGATCGGGCTGAATCCCCAGTTTCCTATCACATTCTTCATGAGCCAGTTTCCACTCTTGAAGTACGGCAGGTCGTATACTGCCGCGATGGTGAAGCGATTAGTACGAGACAGGGGAGAAACAGATCTTTCCGCAGCGAAGTTCCCGAAGTCTTGTGGACGTCTGGGAGTTAAGCTGGTGGAAAAGAAGTCTGCCGTATCGTTGTCAATGGTGCGGCTGTAAGTGTAGGCGGCTTGAAATGCCAAACCACCGCTGAAGCGTTTCCTTAGTTGTGTTTCCAACCCGTTGTAGCTTGAACTGCCCAACGGCACGTCAGCGGTAATACTGCTTCCAAAACCCGCGTTGCAGTAGGCTGCGACCATTGATCCGCATGCGCCGTTGGAGGCTTCTAAAGAGGTAAGGGTGTTCGGTAAAGCATCCAAGGTTGCCTGCGATGGAGCCTGAAGATAAGTAGGCAGATAGGCAGAAGACGAAACCAGAGACTGTCTGTTGATGCGACTCTGAGCGTCTAAGTGCACGCCCCGGTCACCGACATAGTTAATTTCACCTGTGAAATTCTTTCCAAACGAATGTTGGACTCCCAGATTCCAATTGATCGAATATGGCCATTTGGTGTGCGGGGGAATCCATGCTGAGGTAAGCGCAAGCGCATCAGCCTGACTGTAGTTGGTTATGCCGGAACCGCCGCCGTTCAATCCGCCGCTGCCCAGGAAATTGGGAGTTCCAGTGTTCAAATCCGGTACGTCATTGGTGGCACCCAACTGTGGAGGCGGTGCCAGGATGCCTATGTTGTCGTACAGAACGTCATAGGCCATGCCGAAGCCGCCGCGAATTGAAGTGTTGCCACTCTCACCCGGCGAATAAGCAAACCCAAGACGCGGAGCGAAGTTCTTCTTCGGGGAGTCAATTTTGCTGAATACGAGAGGCTCGTTTACTCCCGAGACAATGATCCCTGGTTGGTTTGATATTGCGTTCAGAGTTTGCCGCTGTTCGCCGATAGGAATGCTGTTGTATTCCCAGCGCACGCCAAGATTCAGCGTGAGGTGGGTATCAATACGCCAACTATCGTTTGCGTACCCGTAAATTCCCTTCTGATTTCCGTAGTAAACGCTCGCACCCTGACTGCGCTCACCGATAATATCGGGAGAGAAATCTTCCAGGAACATCTGAGTGGTGTTGTACTCGTAGTCGCCTCGTTGACGCTGGGTAAAGGTCTGCGGAGAAATATACCAGCGATACTCGCCTCCGAATTTCAGTGTGTGGGCGCCTTTGGTCCAGGTCAGATTGTCCACGCCGTTGTAGAAATTTTGGATCGTCTCTTGCGGAGCGTTCGGGTCAGGACCGATATTAACGCCGCCCAGATCATTCAGAAGAACATTCGGGAAGGCATCCAGACCAGGGTAGGCGAAGTTTCCAGCCGGATCGTTAGTCGCAAAACGATTATAACCAACACGGAACTCGTTTAACACCGAAGGCGTGAAAGTGTGATATTCACCGAGGGTGAACAAATAAAAGCGGGCGGGCTCATTCAGATAGAAAGCAGGCAAGTTTGCAGTCGTATCGAGGGTATCCGACTTGTTGTATACAAATCGCCCCCGGATCTGATCTTTCTCGGACATGTTGAAGTCAACGCTTTGAACGAAATTCTCAAAGTTTGTAAATGCCGGCGCGGCGAATGTGATTGCGCCAACTTCCACTGTCCCTGCGGGGCAGCTTCCGTTTGCGGGAGCGTTGAATGCCCCAATTTGGCCAGCCTCGCCTGAGCGCGCGGCCGTATCGTACTCAATGCAACCGCCGTTTGCCGCCCCGATTGGCGCTGAAGCAACCGGCATATATTTTTGGAAGATGCTGAAGTTATTGGCGCTCAGATGTGGATCGGTCTGAATCGCAGCGTATCCAGCGGCCGTAGGACTTAAGACTTCAAGTCCGCTGGTGCCTGTGGTTCCTACCGGTTGTCGCTCAAAATCCGTAAAGAAGAACAACTTGTTCTTCACGATTGGGCCGCCCAACGTGCCACCGTAACGATTGCTGTCAAATCTCGGGTTCGTAGTAATCCCTTGCAGCACGTAATAATTGTCCACCGCATTCAAGTTGCGGTTCCTGAAATATTCATAAAGCGAACCGTGAAAGCTGTTGCCGCCGCTCTTGATCGTAGTATTGAACTGGCCGCCAGACGAGTGCCCGAATTCAGCATTGAATTGGTTCTCCAGCAGAGTGAAATTCTCAACAGCATCGTTAGGAACGGTGATTAAAGCCCCGGTAACCGTCTTATTATTATTGTCCACGCCTTCGACGGTGAAGTTGTTGTCACGAGGACGCTGCCCGCCTACCGAGGGCCCCACCCCGTCGCCCATCGCGCTTGAATTAGTGACTCCGGGACTTAACAGGGACAGGTTAAGGACGCCAGATCCAGTTCCCCCGGTTCCCGCGATTCCCAAGTCCTGAGAGAAACTCGAATCATAAGTGCTCTGCAATTGCGCCGACGACGTATCCACGGGAGGCGCAACGCCGGAAACTTCCACGGTGGTTGCGCTGCTGCCGATTTCCAACTTGACGTTTGCGGTGCCGATCTTATTGAGTTCCACCGGAATGTTGGTGAGAGTCGTAGTCTTAAAATTCGGCGAACTGGCCGTAATGTTATAGGTACCGACTGGCAAATCGTTAAACCGGTAGTCCCCCAGCGTCTTGGTCGTGTCAGTTTGGGTTTGCCCGGTCGCAACGTTGACAACCGTGACTTCGGCGCCATTCACCGCAGCACCGGAAGGATCATAGACGGTGCCCGTCAAACTACCATCAATTGACTGCGCCCAGGCGGGCAGAGAACTGCCCACACAAACCACCAAAAGCAGAACCAGAGCCAACTTCACGCTGCGGATGTACATTACTGTCCTCCGACCAAAGATTGAGTGTCGCGACTGACCGAGAAAAACAGATGGAGTCGCGACTTCTACTTCGTAGAGTGTTTGCAATTGGCGAACCAGAACCGAGCCGTCTAATTTTCAATTGGTTACATCAATGAGGAGATCTGCGGTTATGAAATGCGGGATGCCAACTAGACTGCCCTCACAGCGCATATCGTGCGCTTGAAGTTGCGTGTTTGTTAAGACTGTCACTGCGTCCTGTAGGACTACATCAAAATTAAAACGAATCTCTACAAATCCGCATTTCGGGAGATTCTTCCCGAGATTGACTCCGGTGATTCGAAGATACATACTGGTTGGTATGTCGGCAGCACACAAACATCCGAAACGTAGAGCGGCTAGGTTGCGCGATCCTGAGCGCACGCGGGAGCGCTTGCTGCGGGCGGCATCCCGCGAGATCTACAGATCAGGTTTTCAGAGTGCCGCCCTGGACACAATTCTGGCCTCGGCTGGCGTCACCAAGGGAGCGCTATACCACCACTTCAAAAGCAAGGAAGCTTTGGGATACGCCGTCGTCGAAGAGATCATCGCCCCCGACGTCCACGGCAAATGGGTGCGGCCTCTACAGAGCGTCAAGGACCCTATCGACGCTTTGATCGGTGCTGTTCAACGTATACCCGTGCGGCCCGGCGATGTGCGGGGTGGCTGTCAGCTGAACAATCTTGCACAGGAAATGTCTCCTCTTGACGTGGGATTCCGGAAACGGATGGCGATAATCTTCGATGCCTGGCGCAAGGCCGTTGCCTCCGTTTTGCGAGAGGGCCAGATCCACGGAAGCGTTCGCCGCGAGGTGCAGCCCGCCGACGCCGCTGGCTTACTGATCGCGATGGTCGAAGGCTATGCTTCGCTGGCAAAGAATGCTCAGAATCCGAAAGTAATGAAAGCGGGGATCAGAAACATCGTGGCCTGGCTAAGGTCCTTGCGTCCGCCGGGCAACCGCAAGCGGGTCCGATCGCATCCGTTGTAACAAGCGGTTGATATATTGCTACATACCAACCGGTTCGTAGGCTCATCGCGATCGAGCGAAGCGCTTCAAACTACACCATGGTTAAGGAGAACGAACAATGACAAGGATCGTAGTGTCGCGCAGAAATCTGCTCGCAACGGGAGCCTGCGCGTTGGTTGGTGCCGTGGGCCTGCCGGGGCCGGCAAGTGCCACCGCATCGGGCGAGCAGAACGTAACGAACGAGGCGATCATCCGTAAGTGGTACGCGGCGTGGGAAAATAAGGACTTGGGCACGTTCGATGCCTTGCTGGCCGACAACTTCACCTTCTCGAGCGCGGCCGGCGACGACCACATCAGCAAAAGCACTTTCAAAACGCAATGCTGGGACACACAGGTTAATTTCATTGGAAATTTTGACTTGGAGCGAGTCGTCACCGGAGCGGATGACGCTTTTGTGAAGTATCTTTGCCACACCAAGAACGGAAAATCGTTCCGGAACGTGGAGTATCTCCGAATCAAGAACGGAAAGCTGCAATCCATTGAGTGTTATTTCGGCGCGCAATCCAGCTTTCCGTCAGCAGTGAGCAGTGCGCAGAAGTAACCTATGGGTCTTGAAGGTAAGACGTGGGGAAGCTGAAGTCGGCAACGGGACCAATAGCAGCGAGAGCCTGAGAATGTCGAGGTGGCAGGATGAACTGGAACCAGACGCCGATTGACGGCTGTTCAGGTCGCGATGAACATCGGGCAGAGAGCAATAACGAAACCGGCAATGGAGGTCTTTTGGATAACGGCGATCCGCAGATTCGTGAAGTCGTACCCCAGAAACGGACGCTTGCGATGGACAAATCTGCGCGGATTGCGATCAGAGCCAAGGGGAGAATTCTCTTCATCGATGCGGCGGACGTTATTGCAGTGGAAGCCAAAGGAAACCATGTCTTGTTATTGCATACTTCAAGTTCGCACATGCTGCGAGAGTCTATCTCAACCATGGAGGCAAAGCTCAATCTGCACGGGTTTGTGCGAATTCATCGATCTGTGCTGGTGAACGCAGCATTGGTTGAAGAGATTCATCCATCGTCCACGGGAGAGTATGTACTCCGCGTGCGGGGAGGAAGGGAGTTCACAGCCACCCGTACATACAAGAAAAACTTGGGACTCCTGGCGCAGTTGTGGATCGGTATCGAGAATTTTGCTACCGAGTAGAAGCTGTTATCCGTCTAACTGTCGATTCTGCCCAGCGAAGTCGGCTTGGGGGAAGTCTCGCCATATGGGTTTTCAGGAACGCGTTCTTCGTTTTTGCCCCTCGCTGGCAGACGATCGGGCCGCATCATGGGGTCGTGGTTGATGGCCGTGGGTGATTTCATCTGATTTTTGCGGTCACATTTCGCTGAGTTGCTGCGAATGAAGTTGATGAGGAACCCATGCCAATCTGTCGCCCCCTGCCCCTAATCGTTTCATAACCCACGAGCGCAATATCGGGACCGCGCGGCCACTCGATAAGGGTACTCAATAAACGGCATCCGCCAGTTTTCTGCTCGTAGCAGCAACCAAAAGCATAGGTCTTTACAAAAACTCTTATATTAGACATAATCTAAATTACTAGTGGACCCTGAGGCGATTAAACGGTCTTTGGACGGCAGCGGGCTGCGTTGCACTGCGCAGCGCTACGCCGTGATGGCATTCTTGATGGACCACAAGGGGCATCCCACAGCGGCGGAAATCTTCAAAGCCGTGAATCGCATGGATCCCCGCTCCTCCAGAGCCACAACTTATAACAATTTGCGGGACCTGGTGAAGGCGGGTTTGGTGCGGGAAGTGGCCGTCGAGGGCCGCGCCGGGCGGTTCGATCTGGAAGGTCTGCGGCACCACCACTTCATATGCGACCGCTGCGCCAATGTGGAGGACGTGGAGTGGTACGACGTGCCCAAACCTGCCTCGCGTTCTCTCGGCAAGAGAGTTGTTCGTGAATGCCAACTTATTTTCCGTGGGCTTTGCGCGAAGTGCGCTCAGCGTGCTTCCCGTTAGGTCAGGAGATGTATGGATACTTTTTGAACGGGACCAAGAAAGCGCGTCGGCACTTAATTGTGCGAACCGCAGTCTGATGGGTTCGTAGATCATCACAGTTGTGAACTAATTCATAAGGAAAAGCATATGGAAAATCCAAAACATATGGAAAACACACTTGCCTCTTCATCGGGGACTGTTTCCCCCGAGACTATAGACAAAAGCACCCTAGCCGAATCCAAGTGCCCGTTCAACCACGGAGCCTCCGCTCCCACGAACCGCGACTGGTGGCCGAATCAGGTGAACCTGAAGGTCCTGCACCAGCACTCAGACCTGTCAGACCCGATGGGTAAGGAGTTCGATTACGCCAAGGAGTTCAAGAGTCTTGATCTGAATGCTGTGATCAAAGACCTTCATGCGCTCATGACCGACTCGCAGGATTGGTGGCCGGCCGACTTCGGGCACTACGGAGGGTTGTTCATCCGCATGGCGTGGCACAGTGCAGGCACATACCGCATCGGCGATGGCCGCGGCGGCGCCGGGGCTGGGCAGCAACGCTTCGCACCGCTCAATAGCTGGCCGGACAACGTGAACCTCGACAAGGCGCGCCGGCTGCTCTGGCCCGTCAAGCAGAAATATGGCCGAAAGATCTCGTGGGCTGACTTGATGATTCTCGCCGGCAACGTTGCCCTCGAATCGATGGGATTCAAAACCTTCGGTTTCGGCGGCGGACGCGCGGATGTGTGGGAGCCCGAAGAGGTAAATTGGGGGCCGGAAGGCACGTGGCTGGCGGACGAGCGCTACAGCGGCGATCGTGATTTGCAGAGTCCTCTCAGCGCGGTTCAGATGGGCCTGATTTACGTGAACCCGGAAGGGCCCAATGGAAAGCCGGATCCTGTCGCAGCGGCAAGGGACATTCGCGAAACATTTCGCCGGATGGCCATGAACGACGAAGAAACAGTCGCACTGATTGCCGGCGGGCACACCTTCGGGAAGACCCACGGTGCTGCAGTTCCCGCTGACTACGTCGGCGCCGAACCAGAAGGTGCCGACATTCAGGACCAGGGCTTCGGGTGGAAGAATAAGTTTGGAAAAGGTTTTGGAGCTGACACCATCGGCAGCGGCTTGGAAGTCACTTGGACACAGACACCGACCACGTGGAGCAACAACTTCTTCAACAACCTGTTCGGCTTCGAATGGGAACTGACCAAGAGCCCGGCCGGCGCGCACCAATGGACGCCGAAAAATGGCACAGGCAATGGCACGGTGCCGGATGCCCACGATCCTTCAAAGCGTCACGCGCCATCCATGTTGACCACTGACCTCGCCTTGCGGTTCGATCCTGCTTACGAAAAGATTTCACGGCGCTTCCACGAGCATCCGGATCAGTTTGCGGACGCATTCGCACGGGCGTGGTACAAGCTGACGCACCGCGACATGGGTCCGATCGTGCGTTATCTCGGCCCGCTGGTTCCGAAGGAGCAACTGCCATGGCAGGACCCGATCCCTGCTGTGAATCATCCGCTCATTGATGAGCAGGGCGCTACTGCCCTGAAGGCAAAAATTCTTGCCTCTGGCCTGTCCGTTTCCCATCTGGTCTCGACGGCTTGGGCGTCGGCGTCGACGTTCCGCGGCTCTGATAAGCGCGGCGGCGCCAACGGCGCGCGCGTTCGCCTCGTGCCGCAAAGGTTCTGGGAGGTTAACCAACCCACGGAATTGGAGAGGGTGCTGGCGAAGCTGGAAGCAATCCAGAACGAGTTCAATGCTTCTGCTTCTGATGGGAAGAAAGTCTCGCTAGCGGACCTGATCATTCTCGGCGGCGATGCGGCGATCGAGAAAGCCGCGAAAGACGCCGGAACCGACGTGAAGATCCCCTTCAAGCCGGGGCGTATGGACGCGTCGCAGGAGCAAACTGATGTGGAATCCTTCGCACCGCTCGAACCAAAAGCAGATGGATTCCGCAACTATTTGCGAGGCAAGCAGCGGCTGTCGGCTGAGGAGTTGCTGGTCGATAAGGCGCAATCGCTAAAGCTGACCGCGCCTGAGATGACGGTTCTCGTCGGTGGTCTGCGCGTTCTCGGGGCAAATACCGGAAATTCCAAGCACGGCGTCTTCACCAGCAAGCCCGGCATGCTGACCAACGACTTCTTCGTCAACCTTCTAGACATGAGCACGCAATGGCAGCCGTCCGATCACTCCAATGGCTCTGGCGAGGTGCACGAAGGACGCGACCGCAAGACAAACCAGGTCAAGTGGACCGGCACCCGCGTCGACCTGATCTTCGGTTCGCACTCGCAGCTGCGTGCCCTCGCGGAAGTCTATGCCTGCATGGACTCCAAGGAGAAGTTTGTGAAAGACTTCGTGGCGGCGTGGATCAAGGTGATGGATCACGATCGGTTTGAGGTGGCCTGAGCTCGACGGAAAAGAGAGCTGTTAAGACCCATTCCTGTGCTTGGATCCGCAAAAACGGAGGCGGCGCTTTTCTTGGCTCGCGCGGGCTGGATCGCGCCACCTCTGATTCTGCATGGCATAGCGCACGGTCGCTCTGGGGGTTGGGGAGTGGTCCCCGGCCCCCTCGGGGTCGCTCTTTGAACACGTATAACATTTCATTTTAAAATAAGTTCGCGCATCAGTTCACCGCCCATAACTTTTCTGTATTCATTCCGGCCCACTCTGGCCTTGTTCTGAACCTCGGTGCTACCGATTACTTTCTTGGCCACTTCTTCTAGCTCGACGCCTTTATCTAAAGCCGCCATGTTTTTAAAGGTGATCCAGAGAATTATATTGGGCTGATCCGGTGATTTTGGACGGACACTGAAGACCTTGTAATCGATGATTAGCCCAGCTTTCTTCGTGGCTACCATGGTCGGCTTCCATGTCGAATTCAGCCAATCAATGTACTCTTCAAAATGCCCATACTCAACTCGTATATAGGACACGTCAGTGACCGGGCCCTCAGTATACGCGCGCTCATCCTGCGCTTCTGCCGAACTGACGGCAGGAACACTTTGCGCCCCGGCTGCAGCCGTTACGATTACCGCCAGCAACGTGGAGACCAGAATGCGCCCCCCCAGATTCATGCGTAGAAAGCTACAGCGTATTGAAGGTGCCAATCTCGATTTCATTCGCTTCTTCTCCTCTTGTAGGCCCTGTCGGCCACAGCGTCATCCCAACGCCAATACGTTCTTGGCGATGCTCCTGCTCACGGAACATATGCCGCGAAGAACCAGTGTTCGCAGGAAAAGTGACATGCGGTGTCCGAAATGAGACAAGCGGTCAGAGTTGGCCGTTAAGTACTGTTGCCACGGATCCGTTCACAAGGCAAAACCGGAATTCAAAGGGAGAAGGGTAAGGAGCTCAAGACTCCACGTGCTGCCCTCCCAACCTGGACCGGTGAAATTGCATTGCCGAGGGAACTTGGCACTCTCGACGGCCCTGTCCTCAGTGATGTCTCCTTCGAAGGCTCAGCTATAATCCGTGCCGGAGGGTCGACATACCCATTGCTGCAGGCCACACCAGATATGGGACGGACGAGATGGATTTTGATCCTGTGTGCATGGACGATTGTGGGACTGTTGTTTGCCGTGCGCAGGATCGTGCTGGTGAAGGTACAGGGCATCCACGCTAGCTGGGTGATCGTGGGTGCGCTCGAACTCGTCTACTGGTACGTATGGGCGGCGTACACACCGCTTGTGATCGGTCTGGCCAAACGATTCCCGTTGACGGGGCCGAGGTTTGTACCTCATATAGCGATCCACACAATCACGTCGCTCATGATGGCTCCGCTGGCATCTGTCACCGAATACTTTCTGGGCCGCGGACTTCTGCAGTCAGTTTTTCGCACAACTGACCCTGGTGTGCTGCGCCTTCTCCCGCCGTTCGCAGTCAGTGTTCTATCTATGAGCTTTACTGGCATGCTTACGTACTGGTTAGTTGTGGGACTGTATCAGTCGATCCACTTTTACCACGCCGCTATGGAGCGCCAGACTATAGCGGCGCAACTGGAGACGCAGCTCTCCCATGCCGAACTTGAGAACCTTAAGAGCCAGTTACATCCGCACTTTTTGTTCAACAGTCTTCACACCATTGGAGTCCTGATGCAGGAAGACGTCGATGCTGCGAGCCATCTGCTGGTCTGCCTCGGCGACTTGCTGCGCATGGCCCTCGAACGGCGGGAGAACGAGATCACTTTGCAGAGCGAGCTCGAGTTCGTCGGCAAGTATCTGGAGATCGAACAGACACGCTTTCATGATCGGTTGAAAGTTCACGTGGACGTGCCACCTGACCTTCTCGCAGTCTATGTACCCAGCCTGGCGCTTCAGCCACTGGTTGAGAATGCTATCAAGCACGGTATCAGCGTCGATTCCGCCGCAGGGCGGCTAGAGATCGCTGCCAAACGCCACAACGGCAGAGTTTGGCTCTGCGTCCGCGATGATGGCCCCGGTCCGGCACCGGGATCGCGCCTGCGATTCGGCGTCGGACTCACCAATGTCCAGTCACGCTTGAAACAGCTCTACGGGGACGAGTCGTCGCTGGAACTTACCGGGGGCGACGGTCGAGGCTGTGAGGCCATCATCACCATTCCACTGCGGAGTTCTCATGAAGACGCGAGTCCTCATCGTCGATGACGAACCGATCGCCCGGCGCGGTATCCGTCGCTATCTGGCCGAACACAACGGCATTGAAGTTGTAGGCGAGGCGGCGAACGGAATAAGCGCGGTGGAGCAGATCAATCAACTTCATCCCGACATCGTTTTTCTCGATGTGCAGATGCCTGATCTGGATGGTTTTGGAGTCGTCGAGAATGTGGAGCCAGCGACCGGCCCCGCTCCCGTATATATCTTCGTCACGGCTCATGATGCGCACGCCATTCGTGCATTCGAAGTGCACGCAGTTGACTATCTCTTGAAACCGTATGATAAAGAGCGATTTGCCAGGGCCCTGGTTCACGCACGCCAGGTCCTCGAACAGCGCAGGGAAGCAAATCGAGGTCTCGAACCACTGCTCCAATCCCTCCGTAGCCTCCGCCCGTTGGAACGCTTTGTGGTAAAGAACAAGAATCGAATTTTCTTTGTGCCCGTTTCCAACGTTTTGTGGATCGAAGCCACGGGAAACTATGCCTGCATACACACCGCCAGCGACAGTCACCTATTGCGGGAAACCCTGGCACACCTGGAAGAGAAGCTGGCGCCACACCACTTCATCCGAGTGCGGAAATCGGCCATCGTGAACAGTGCCCGCATTAGCGAGATTCGTCCGATGTTCGATGGGGTTTACGACATCGTACTGGCAGAAGGAACGGTGGTCACGTCGAGCCGCAGATACGCTCACAAGTTACGGGCGCTGCTGGAATCCTAGTCTTGGCAACCCAGTTGGGATTTCCACCCTTGCGAAAGCAAGAGTGGGCCCGACCCCCGTTGCAGATAAGCTACTCTCGCTCTTTTTCGTCAGGTGGATTAGCGTCGGCGAAGGAGTCCCTTTGCCGAGGCCTCGGACCGAGCCTCGGACCTAGCCTCGGATCCGGGTGGTTCACGGAATGGTTCCACAGAAATGCGCTCGTAACGCACTTCCAGCACGGTCAGGTATTCAGTACCGCCCGGCAATTGAAGGACTACGCTGTCACCCGCTGCCGACTTCATCAACGCGCGCCCCAGAGGTGACACCCAACTGATGTGGTTGCGGTCGAGATCTATTTCGTCGGTGCCCACGATGCTCACCACTCGCGATACTCCCGCGGCATTGGCATAGCGCACGGTCGCTCCGAAGAATGCCCTGGTGGCGGCCTGCCCTCCTCGCGGACCTTCCGGGTCCACCACTTCCGCGGCTTCGATTCGCTTCGTGAGAAAGCGAATCCGCCCATCAATCTGCCGCAGCCGCCGCTTGCCGTATTGATAGTCGGCGTTTTCACTGCGATCGCCGTTGCCGGCAGCCCACGCCACCACCTCCGTCACGGCCGGACGTTCCCTCTTGAGCAGAAACCGGTGCTCATCTTTGAGGCGCTCCAGCCCGCTCGGAGTTATGTAGTTTTTGACTGGCGTCGCGGGCTCGTCCGCTTGCGGTTTTCTCGTAAACCCTTTTCGCATCTCGTGATTTTTTCACGTTTTCCATTTATTTGTTTGGCGTCCCGGGCGGGATTTGCCGGATGTTCGCGCTCAACGACTGGAGCTTCGTGATGATCTGCCCCGCCTGCTTGTGATCAATCTCGCCTGAGAGCAGGCGGTTCAGGACTCGCGTCAGAGCGCGCTGTACGGATTCGGCGCCTTTCAGCGGCGCGGATTCGAACCAGCGCTGGCGGGTCCGCTCAGCAATTTTTCTCGCTTTTTGCCCATGCGCACGCTTATGGAAGTAGCAATATCGGGTACGGCGCATGGCGGGGGAACCGCAGCGGGTGGTGTTGTCCATCCAGTGCTGGCATAAGGGGACGGCGGCCACCCCTACCCTCCCCATTTTGTAACGTATTTAAAAGTCATAGAGTTCGCGGGCTTTTACTGCCAACTACCGATTTCTAAGGAAGTTAAATCCTGAGTTCTTTGGAATCATGTAGTTGCCACCGCAGTTCACCTCATGGACTCGGGACGAGGTCGTCCTCTAGTCCTAGTGCTGGGACAATGATGGAATGATTCGGTGGTGGACGGCAAGGTCAGATGTCACAGGGTAGAAGCGACTGGCTGTTGAAAAGTGTTTTGTGGGTGAAGCGGAGATGCATCGGTCCTTCGCTGCGCTCAGGATGACAATTTTATTTTGATGGCCCGAGATTAACGCCAACGAGTGGGCGAAGCCGGGGCAGGCCGCGGATGCCTTAGCTTACACTCAAACCACATGCTCAACCGGGGATATGCCTATACCACAATCGTCAGAAGCAAACATCAGGGACGAACCGTGCTCTCACACTTGGCAAGCCTTTACCCACACTCAACATCAGAGGCTTGGCAACAAAATCTGAACAACCGCGAAGTGACCGTCAACGGCGTCACCGCGACCGGAAGCGAATTGCTCACTTCAGGCCAAACCCTTGTGTGGAACCGTCCACCCTGGATCGAACCGGACTGTCCTCAGCACTTCGAAGTCCTGTTTAATGATCCGCATCTATTGGCCGTCAACAAACCTGGCGGGCTGCCCACCCTCCCCGGCGGCGGCTTTATGGAAAACACGCTCTTGCGCCTGGTGCAAAAGCAAATTTCCAACGCAAACCCTGTGCACCGGTTGGGCCGAGCCACGACGGGCATCGTCCTCTTCGCCAAAACACCGCAGGTGGCCGCTAAACTATTTGCAAACTGGAACACATCCAGAATTCAAAAAATTTACCGAGCGCTGTCTCAAGGCATTGCCCAGCGCGATGCCTACGAAATTCTCACACCCATCGGACTTGTACCGCACCCGCGCATCGGTTCGGTGTGGGCCGCCAACCCAAGTGGCAAGCCGTCAAAGTCATTGGCGAAGGTGATCTCACGGGCGCCAAGCAGCACGGCGTCAAGCAGCACATCAGGCACCACAACATTTGAGGTAAGCCTAAATTCGGGACGCCCCCATCAAATCAGAATCCATCTGGCATCCATCGGCCATCCCCTGGTAGGCGATCCTCTGTACGGCTTAACCGGCCAGCCTCTTGAGAATCTCCCCGGCCTCCCGGGCGATGGAGGATATTTCCTGCACGCCCAATTTCTCAATTTCCAACACCCCATCACCGGAGAACAAATCAATCTTGAGGCAGCTTTGCCGGGCGGATTGTCATTGCAACAGTAGGGACACGGCGGGATTCATATCAGGGGTGGCCGAGGATGGCCCTAGATCTGTTTGTGCAAGCAATCGACATAAGGTCGGGCGACCCGCCCAAAGCGCGTGATGCCGGCGTCACGAATGCCCACCCACCCGTCGAACACCGCGACGGGTAGGGCAGCCGATTTGGTTATAGTGTTTAGGAAATCAAAGCATGCGGGACAAAAGGTGGGCCAGCCCCCATGAAGCGAGATTACGATTCAATCGGGGGCTTTTCTGTGACGAGTGAACATCCCCAGCCTTCGCAAAAAACGCGAAAGGCTGGGCCACCCGCCCACTCATTGAGCATGCCGGGTGCCCCATTCAATCGTGTTCTCCGCGATTGAGTGGGAATACAATCCGGGAAAATCGGGGATAGACGGGACGTTCACCGATTCCCTTGTATATTGGCAAGGACGGCAGATGGAAATTCATAAACGAAAGACGCTCGAAGATTTTCCCAAGTTTGTTGTGACTGGTATGCACCGTGGCACCACGTCCGACGCGGGTTATACGTCTTTCGAGCTTCAAGGTAGTTTTGACCGCAGACTTGAGGGTCCTTTCGAGCAAATTGTTGGGGATGCCGTTCCACGCTGGTTTTGGCTCTTGTTCGACCAGCGCGGATACCTCACCCCAATGCTGGAGTCTTTCGACAAAGAAGCAGGTACGGCAATTCTCAGTTGTCAGGAAAAAGAGGAACCACGAGTAGTCGGATTGGAATTGGCTTATCTCAGCCCCTACTGGCAGGCGTTCAATGTCTGGATGGTTCTCGACCCGACTTGGGGCTGGAGAAGGGAGCAGTTTAAGGGAACCGATGCTGTCGCCGAGGACTACGAATCGAAGGATGCATCAATCGTAGGAGGACGCGAGGTAAAGGTCTGGACGAAATTGGAACCAACGGGCGTAAGTGGTGGTCAGAGTAGACATTATCCGGCAACCGACCAAACCTTACCCGTTCGCTCCGGCACTCGACTAGTTCCGTCAGGGTGGGGTCACGAACACTGCGAGCTGTGCAATGAGCATATCGACGCTGGAATGTTCGGATATTGTGATCCGGGAGAGCGCTGGATGTGCCAGAAATGCTACGAGCGCTATGTAACGCGGCACGATCTGGCCTTCGTGGACGAACTCTAAGATTTGCGGGTCGTTCTCGTGCGAGCGACCATCCTCGGCGTTGTTGCATTTGGGAGCACTTGGGGGCGTCCTACCTAGTCAGAGTACCTCCAGCGCCCTTGGAGTGCGCACAATCTGACTAACGGGGCAAACCTTCAATAATCCAACGCCCTCATTAACCGGCAATTTTCTTGCCGGGCTACACTGGAAGAGGCACCGTTTTTGCTAGTTGCTCCTTCTAAATGATCTCTTTCTCAAACATCAAATAAGTAGTATGGCAAGCAGTTGCTCTTCGTGGATGCTTCGTTTCAGTTGAATCCTGGCGAAAAAGTAGGACTGGTCGGTCCCGAAAATTCGGGGACAGACGGAACGTTTCCCTTGCCTATCTAAAACGACCTGCTTGACATCCCAATCCGCTAGTTTACGATTAAATCAGGAAGCAAGAGCCCATGAGTGATCTTCGAAGCCAACTAGTGAATCTCTCCGCCGCGGAAAAAGTGGACCTACTGGACGCGGTATGGGAGAGCCTTGAAGCCGACGCGCAGTCGCTGACCGAAACACAGCGGGCAGAGTTGGACTCCCGCTTGGCCCGGCATGAAAAGAATCCTTCCGATGTCATTCCCTGGGAAAAAGTGCGGGCAGGCCTATTCCATAAGCCATGACACTTTCGGTAGTCTGGCTGCCTGAAGCCGATGCCGACCTGCAAGAAGCACGTGCGTGGTACGACAACGTGCGACCCGAACTGGGCGAGCGCTTTGCTTACGCGGTAGAAGATACCGTTGAGACAATTTCTGAAGGCCCGCTGCAATTTCCAGCTGTTCATCGCAAAATTCGCCGCGCCGGGGTGAGGCGCTTTCCTTACGGCATCTTCTTTGAGATAGAGGAATTCAGAGTTGTTGTGATCGCTTGCTTGCATGGCAGGCGTGATCCTCAGCGGTGGAAGGTACGTGGTTGATCGCTGAGAAATACAATTTCCCTCTTTCCAACGACCCGCCGGGTGGCTTCGTTTTGTTCCAGGTACCAACTGATGGAAGACTTGAGTTCCGCGAGTGCAGATGGGTGAATGTCCAGAGACTTAGCGGCCATTGAGGAGGGCAGTAACCTGGCGTCGCGCCTCTGCCCATGGAATTGGTTTTACTTTGCCGGAATCCAGTTCCTCGATGCGTCTCGCAATTTCGTGTTTCCATGCTTCCTCGACTGATGGGTCAACGGTATCGTCGAGGCTTTCCAACAGCGATCCAGCCAAAGCAGCACGGGCTTCCGGCGGGAGAGCCAAGGCCTTTTTTAAGAGTTCGGAAACGTCTGGACTCATGGGACTATTTTACGCCCAGCAAGCAAATCGCGAGAAAACGCGGAAGCTAGGTGCGGTTTGGGACGGGTATTGGTCGTCACGTGTAGTTCCACCGACGCCAAAATGTGTTTTACAATTAAGCCATGCAGGAGCCATTTACACGCGACCGCATTATCGAGGCTCTCCAGGCGATGCCGCCAAGTGCCACCATCGACGATGCTATTGAGCGGCTCGTATTTTTGGCCAAAGTCGAAACCGGGTTGGCCGAGCTTGATGGGTCCCAGGGCATTCCGCACGATCAGGCCAAGCATCGCTTCGGACTCTAGTGCGCATTCTATGGTCGCCACAATCGCTGCGCGATCTTGACGCTATCCACGAAATACACATCGCTAAAGATTCTAAACATTATGCAGGTCTGAGCGTTATGCAAGTTTGACCATGGCGCGCATCTTTTCTGCCGTCGAGCAATTGATCCAGTTCCCGCACTCGGGACGTATTGTTCCGGAGAGAGATGAACCTCAAATTCGCGAAGTCATTGTTGGACGTTTTCACGTGGTGTATAGGGTTCAAGATAAGCTGATTGAAGTCGCAACTGTTTTTAGGTCAGCAAGGGAATTCCGAGAAAAATTCTAGGGTATGCGACGGTGGCCCATCCAAAGCTTGCCCTGAGCCTGTCGAATGGGCCCGGGCCACACAGAAGAGTCGCCGTGCGCCGGTTGAATCCTTCAAAATGATTTCTTTCTCAAACATCAATAAGCAATATGGCAAGCAGTTGCTGTTCGTGGATGCTTCGTTTCAGTTGAATCCCGGCGAAAAAGTCGGACTGGTCGGTCCCAACGGGGCGGGCAAGACAACGCTCTTCCGTGTGGTGGTCGGCGAGGAAACTCCCGACGAGGGCGCGGTCTCTGTCCCCAAAAAGTTGACGATCGGCTACTTTCGCCAGGACGTCGAGGAAATGACATCGAGGAAATGCAGGGCCGTTCGGTTCTCGATGAAGCGATTGCAGGTAGCGGACGCGTCGGAGATCTCCAATCTCTACCCCGAGCTCGAAGCCTTGCAGCGGGAAATGTCCGACCCTGACAAGGCTGATGACATGGACCGCATCCTTGATCGCTTCGGTCACGTTCAGGAGGAGTACGAGCATTTAGGCGGTTACGCGCTCGAATCGCAAGCTCGTGAAGTGCTCCGTGGTCTGAGATTCAAAGACGGTCAGATTGACGGCGACGTGGGCGATTTCGACTACTCTCGTTCGCCGGAGTTCCGCTAAGTCTTGCGGAATGATGGTGGCCAGGGAGGGAGTTGAACCCCCGACGCCAGCCTTTTCAGAGTGGCGTTAATAAGTATTTACAACGACTTAACAGGTCTTAGGTGGCTGCGTAAGTTCTTTAAAAGTCGTGGGAGACAGTCTCATATTGGGCCGGGATCTTGGGCTGGGCGTCGGCTAGAAAGCGGCGGGCCGGATTGGCGTTTTCAAGGTGATAGCTCAGACAGACAGCGGCAGTTTCATTTGCCTTGATGGCAGGATTTGGGCCTCGCATCGGCGGAGAAACGCCCTGGCGAACTCGTTTGCTAATCGTGAATTGTCGTCGGCTCTCATAATCACGCTCGTTTCGAAACACAATGAAGCGTCAGATAGCGGCTTTACGACCACACCTACAGCGCTGAAGCCAATGGCTGCGGGTTTTGTGACGATTGCCACGCCAACGTGCTCAGATACCAAGTGAACCGCCTCTTGGGCCGTAAGAATATCGTGCGCGTGTGTCGGAGTGATTCCCTCACGTCGTGCTGCATCCAGGATTGCATCATGAACGAAGGGGTGAACTCGTCGCCCGAACAGAATCCATTCATCGCGTGCCAAATCTTGGAGCGCGATGTGTTCCTTTTGGGCAGCCGCGTGGGTCTGTGGGAGAGCCGCATAGAGAGGGGTCTGAGCGAATGTCACGGCGGTGATCTGAGAGTTTTCCGGCGGCGCTGTCACCAACGCCAGATTCAGTTCGCCTGCCATCACACTCCGGACCAACTCGTTTGAGAATTCGCTGATGAGTTGAATGCGGAGCTTGGGGTACAGGTGCAGACGGATTGCAAGAATGGCCGAAACCCAGGCTTGGTCAGTGTCGGGCGAGTGCCCAACGGTCAAAATGCTATTGCTCCCCTCACGAGCAGCACGCCCGAGCTGAACGGCTCGGTCGATGTGCAAGAGCGCCGATCGAGCCTCTTCGACGAAGATACGGCCCACTTCGGTGAGTTCCACATTTTTCTTATTGTTGCGAGTGAATAGACGAAATCTATGTTCTCTTTCGATCTCAGTGATCTGTTTGCTGAGTGCGGATTGGGTGATGTGCAATCTGTCTGCGGCCCGCGTGAAGTTTAGATCTTCTGCCAAAGTACTGACTGCGTGCAGGTGACGAACTTCGAGGTTGGGGAACATTGCTCAAAAGCCTAGGCGGTTGATCCCCCGCGCTTCGTCCCACGAGGTGTGCACATTCTGATCGATTTCCGAACACAAATGATCGCTTTTCTGTTTGGTGGCCCGAATTCGGGACACGAATGGAGAGAGGGCTGGATTTATAAGGTTCTTGACGAAGGGACCCGACGCCTCGGAACCGTCAGTTAGTGGACAATTTGTCGTTGTCAGGAAGATCTTCTGAAACCGCAAGGATGCAAGACTCACCGTCGAATTGAATCTTGTCTGCGGAATAAACCGTGGTCTTGAGTGCGCCGGACTTGGTCCGCAGCTGTGTGATGATATTCCGAATCGGCCCGCGTTGTTGTAGCTGCGCGATCATCAATGCCCGATCTTTAGGGTTTTCCCAAATCGCAAGTTCGGCGACTGTACGGCCGATCAATTCAACGCGGGAGTAACCGTACCGGCGCTCGAATGCGGTATTCACATCTATGAATCGCCCTTCATTGACTGTCGTGATGGAAAATGGGATGGGACTGGAACGGAAGACTTTTTGAAACTTGTCCTCGGACATTCTGCGTTCGTCTTCTGAGTGTTCTAGCGCTTTCTCTGTATGGCGAAGATCTGTCAGACGCCGTTGAAGTTCAGAGCCATAGATGTCAGCCCGCTCATAGAGGCGAGAATTTTGGATTGCTGCAGCGGCCGGTATCGCCAATAGCTCCGTCCGCCGGAGGTGATCTTGACTCAAGGTGTCTGGCTGAGTGTGGCCAACCGAAAGGAGTCCCAAGGTTTGTTTGGACGCAACCAACGGCACGCAAAGCCATGATCGGATGTTGCTATGGCCCTTGAAGGTAGGCCATTCTTTCTCGTGTTTGGTGTCGGAAAGCAGGACACTGTTCTGGGCCGTTAAAATGCGCAAGAGGAACGGAGAGTCGGCTGCGTCGAGAGTCAGTGGATATTCCGGTGCTTTCTCGGGAGCCTCATGACGCAGTTTTTCTCGTGCCACAAGAAGCTGTGAGTTGCCCTCTAAGAGCATTACACGTGCACACTCACCTGGGACTAGTTCCATCAAGGATTGAAGCAACGTGTCCAGGACAAAGTCCATCCGAAGATCTGCGGTCAGTGCGAGAGTGGCCTTGCTCAGTGCATCGGATTCTGCCCTCGCGGACTCGGCTGTTGACAGGTGCTCGGCAACCTTATCCTCCGCTTCCTTCTGTGCCGTTATTTCTCGAACCGTACCGACAAGGCGGTGGATTTTGCCGGCAGCATCCCGCACCGGAAACCCATTCACCGTGACCCAACGCACTTCGCCGCCGGGGCGTACGATCCGAAATCTTTCATCGAAGTGCCCTGTCTGCGTGGCTTCTCCAAGCTTTGCCAGCACGTGAACGCGGTCTTCGGGATGGATGAGATGTTCGTACGAAGACGGATTTTCTAGTAGACTTTGGCACGAATGCCCGGTGATCGTCTCATAAGCTTCGGTGACATATAGGGCCTTTTTGGTCTCCGCGTCAATCATCCAGAAGATTTCCTGAATGTTGTCTGCCATCTGCTGGAGGCGTTCTTCGGTATCGAGCTGCACTTGTTGGGCGCGGCGTAAAGATCTGGTGTAGAGGACAATCAGAACAGAAAGAACGGCGGCCCCGAAAAGCAAGAAAGCGGAGAACGCGTCGAGCGCGCGAAGTCTGGTACTGAATGTTGCTAAGAGCACAGCGAGGAAGACAACGCAAACGCCTGCCGAAATGAGGGGCCAGTGAGGATAAGCCATCCATCTAGCGGAGGATCCTCGACGGGGTTGGTCAACATCGCGCATGGCATTTTCGGGGAGCTGCGGTCGCGAGCGCGACCAATGCAGATCGGCATGAGATGCGCGCTTGTACCGAAACTGTCAGAGCGGCCGCAGTTTGGGCCGATACTACGCGCCCGTATCCAATGGGTCAAGAAGGCGTCCAAGCGGTGGTCGAGGTCAGTTTCCGAGTCGCCTACCAAACCGCGAATTACTCCGTCGTGGACACAAGCGCGTTTAAGAGGACTTATCGTCAGGTGTGCGCTTCCGGCAATTCATCAGGCGCTCGTAGAATCGGTCTATGTCGCAAGGTCCGTCGTTGCTTTTCGACAAGTCGACACTCGAAAGCCTCAGCGTGAACGAGGCGGTTCTGCTCGACAATTTCTATCGCTCCACGATCACGCCGCTTTTCTTCGTTGAGTGCCTCGCGGACTTGGAACGCGAGATGTTTCGGATGAAAGGTACGCCGGAACAGCTCGTGGGTTCGCTTGCGGAACGCACGCCGGATTGCCAGTCTTCGGCGAACGTTCATCACATGGACATCCTCAACGGTGAGCTCTCCGGGCAGTTCAGCTTGGACACGGCTCTTCTTCGGCCGTTTGTATCAGGAGGCAAGATCGTTGAGCTGGGTGGCTCCAAGGGCATGATTCTTCAGCCCAGCGAAGAAGAGGATGCTGTCCAGCGGTGGGCCCGCTATGATTTCCTCGGTCTCGAACGCCAGATCGCAAAGCGTTGGCGCAGGACGATTGAGCAGATTGACCTTCAGGCCATGTCGGCTGCGGTGCGCGACGCCATCGGCCCCTGGCGCAAGCCTGTATCGCTTCAGGACGCCCGGACGATGACTGACACGATCATCGACAATATGGAGCCGGAGTGGCTGTTGAGGTTTGGACTTGAGCTTCTTGGTATCCCCGAAGCCACGGAATACGTTGTTGGAGACTGGAAATCCAACCGCAAAAAGCCCCTCCGCGGATCAGACATCAGCAGCGTGGTGGCCTCTTGTCTTGGTCCCTTCTTGTAAGGACCGCGCACCGAGAGCAGGGCGGCATGCGAGCGGGGAAACACGTAGTCGCGGACAAACGCCAGTCCCTCGTAGCCGCTTGTGCGTGATGACTGATGCACCGCGATCTGCTGGCGGCTCTATACCAGATGGCCAGAAACGGGCTTCTGGGAAATTACTCCTGATAAGTCGGCATAGCGGAAGTGATCCCCTGGGTTTGGCGATCGTTCTGGGTTGCCCCGAGTCGAGGGGGAACAGGAAACTGATTCAGTAGTGGGACCTAGGATTCGAGTGTCGCTTGTAGGACTCGATAGGCTTTTCGCAGCTGCTTGGCGTCACGTTTTGCGAGCAGGGCTTGTAATTGCTGTGTTAGGAACTTGGGATCTACGTTCGCGTTCTCGAAGTGGAAGAATGTCGAGGGCGAGACGTTCAACGCCTTAGCAAGGGCGACGATGAGTTCAAAGGACGGTAGTTTCTCGCCACGCTCGATCCTGCCGAGATGTTTGACACCCGTGTTGGCTTTTTCGGCGAGCTGTCCCAGGTCCATCTTGCCGGCTTTTCGAGCCGCTCGAACAAGCTGACCGAAGAGTTCTGCTTCTTTCATCAAGAGGACGATAACGGCTGAATCAGCGAGTTGAAACGCTCTGATAGGGGTGTTTTATGTTGACAAAGTGATCTTTTAGGGGTACACAAAGCGTCTAGGCCCGATAAAAGGGCGACTCTTCCATTCTGTGCATGACTTCAGATGGTTTTGCTTTTATGACGCGACACATCTTCACGATGGTCTCTAGCTTGGGGCTAACTAGGCCCCGTTCTATCAGGCTGACCGTTGTGCGATCACACTCGGCTTCAAAGCCCACTGTTTCTTGCGACACTCCCAGTTTTTGCCTCATACGCCGGAACGCTTGGCCAAACGCCTTTTCAGGTCCAGAAAGAGGCTGAACGTGTTTTTTGCGGCCTGCCACGGGTGCAACAAGCGTCCCATAATGATGAATAGATTCCTACGGAATGCATTCCTCATTTTGTGGGCGGTGGCGAGCGCCTTGCGATTGGAGGCGGCTTGAGTTCGTCGGTGACAACTCGGTTGTCACTGATCTCAGCCTCCAAGGGGAATTCAACTGCGGTCGAGCGTCCCGTAGCCAGCACTGAAATTCCAGACGAAGTGTTGATGGCTCGCATCGGCGACAGAGATAAGGAGGCGTTAGCCTGTCTCTTTCACCGCTACGCGCGCTTGGTGCGGTCGGTCGCGTACAAAATTCTCAGGGACGATTCCGAAGCAGACGACTTGCTCCAAGAAGTATTTTTGTTCATTCACCAAAAGAGCGGGGTGTTTGACAGTTCCAAGAGCTCGGCCCGTTCATGGATCGTGCAGATGGCCTACCATCGTGCGATTGACCGTCGCCGCTATCTGGACTCGCGCCATTTCTATACCCAAGTCGATCTGGAGGATGTTGGAAACGAACTGAGCGGTCCGGGGACGGGGGCAGAACGATACGAAAACTCGATTGAAGAAGTGCTCGAAAGGGTTGGATTACGCAAGGTGTTTGGAGTCCTCTCTGAGATCCAGCGTCAAACCCTGGGGCTTCATTTGCTCGACGGCTACACGTTTGAAGAAATCGCTGTGAAATTGGACCAGACCCGAGGAAACGTGAAGCACCACTATTTCCGCGGGCTGGAAAAACTGCGAAAGCAGATTTTTAGCTGTAAACAAGAGGGCAATTGAGCAGTATCATAGGAGGCGTCATTCAGCCGAGGAGCAGGGGCGTTGTCTCACACCGAACCCCATGACGAGTTCCTAGAACTCTGCGCTGTTTCAACCTCGGGCCAGCTAACCGAGGAAGACCAGACGAGACTTCGGGAGCATCTTGTCGTTTGCTCCTCCTGCCGTGAGGCCCTGCGGCAATACGAAGCCATCATTCGCCACGCAATCCCAGCGATTGGAGCAGAAGAAACCCCGCAAGACATGGAAGCAGGGCGGCGTTGGTCGGAAAAACAGGCGGAGTCCGCTCTTTTCGAGCGCATCGCACGAGATGAGGGGGGGGGCGGAATCGAGCGTGACGGACCGATTCCGCCCCATCGTGAAACTAGCTCGCGTCGTCGAGCCCTCGCTCCCGAAAGCGCCGCCGCTTGGCGCAGTGTGTGGGCTCTGTACGCTGCCGGAATACTGCTTTTCGTCGCTCTCGGTGTGTGCGCTTATCAGGTCGGGATTCGCCGCGGGACGAGCATAGTAAAGGTTACGGCGCCTCCTCCCGACACTCAAAGCCAGATTTCGTTGGAAGAAAAGTTAAGCGACGCGAGCCATGAACGCGAAGCCTCGCGCGTCCAAGCGGACCAACGTGACAGCTTGATCGCCAGCCTACGTCGGCAATTGGAACAGCAGTCCGCGAAAATGGATCAGATGAAAGCAGCGCAGGAGCAATCGGATGCTGCGCTACGCAACGCTGATACTGGACGACAGGAACTCATCCAGCAGCGGACTGAGGCGGAACAGAAATTCAATGCGGCGCAGTTGAGTGCGCAGGCATTGCAAAAGAAGCTGGATTCAATGGCGGAACAGTCTTCCCAAGATGCAAAGCGGACGGCAGCGTCAGACGCAAAAGTCAACGAACTGACGAACCTGCTGCGTCAGCGTGACACCGCCATGGATCAGCAACAGGAATTGCTCGCGCATGACCGCGACATTCGGGAACTGATGGGTGCGCGGGATCTGTATGTCGCGGAGGTGTACGACGTGGCCCGCACCGGAGCGACCCAGAAGCCTTATGGGCGCGTGTTCTACACAAAGGGGAAGTCACTGATCTTCTACGCTTATGACCTGGATCAGCAGACTGTAGCGAAGAACGCCAGCACGTTCCAAGTGTGGGGCCGGCGCGGACCGGACCGGGAACAGGCGTTCCCCCTCGGTATCTTCTACGAGGACAATGCCTCAAAGAAGCGGTGGGTCTTGAAACTGGACGACCCCAAACTGCTAGCACAAATTGATGCCGTGTTCGTTACGATCGAGCCGAATGGTGGCAGTCGCAAGCCAAGCGGCAAACCCCTCCTCTTTGCTTACCTGCGAGTCGACCCGAACCATCCTTAATCTCGGTTGCATCTTTTCTGGCTGGCACGGTTCAAACAATTAAGGAAGGAGTGGTACCACGTGAGACCCCTCTCCGTAGACCCGAACAGGATGTCCGAATCCGTCGGCCCCAGGAGAATCACCGTGCGCGTGCGCTTCCCCCGCCTCGCTTTTCTTTTCGCATGTACTGTGTTGCTAACCCTCCCCCTTGCGGCACAGTCCCCCAATGGAACTATCAACGGCCTTGTACTTGATCCCTCCAACAGGGTAATCGCCGGTGCTGACGTCTTGATCGTCAACGACGCTACGGGTGTGAAGTATTCCACTCAAACTAATCACGAGGGCATTTACGTCCTACCGAATATCTCGCCCGGCCCTTATCGTCTGCAGGTGTCAAAATCTGGATTCAAGACGTTAATCAAGCCCGACATTACTCTGAACGTTCAGGATGCGTTGTCGATCAACTTCACGTTGCCCATTGGTGCGTTATACGAGACAGTGACAGTCGAGGGTGGTGCGTCGCTAGTAAACACTGAATCGGCGGCGGTGAGTACCGTTGTTGATCGACAGTTTGCTGAAAATCTTCCAATGAACGGAAGAAGTTTTCAGACTCTGATTCAGCTTACGCCGGGCGTAGTCACTGTAGCGAGTAATGGCAGCGATCCCGGACAGTTCAGTGTCGATGGACAACGAGCGTCTGCAAATTACTGGATGGTGGATGGAGTCAGTGCCAACATCGGTGTGCCGGCAGTCTTTACACAAGGGAACGGAATCTCGGGAGCAGCAGCATCCTTCAGTGTTCAAGGAGGAACGAACAGTCTCGTGTCCGTGGATGCGATGCAGGAATTCCGGATTCAGACTTCAACGTATGCGCCGGAGTTTGGTCGTACTCCAGGTGCACAGATTTCCATCGTGACGCGCTCAGGTACGAACCGGTTTCATGGAACGGCCTTCGACTATTTGCGAAATGACATTCTGGATGCGAACGACTGGTTTGCTGACCGCAATGGACTGCCCAAACCTGAGGAGCGTCAGAACGACTTCGGTGGAACGCTGGGCGGTCCCATCGTGAAAGACCGAACATTCTTTTTCTTCTCTTACGAAGGGCTCCGCCTCAGACTGCCAGAGGTAGTCGAATCAAACGTTCCCGATCTTTTGGCTCGGCAGAACGCATTGCCCGCGTTGCAGCCATTTCTAAACGCGTTTCCTCTGCCTACCCCTGGTGCTCCTGATGACACATCCAACGGTATCGCTCAGCTTAATGCTAGTTTCTCCAACAATTCAGCGCTCGATGCTTATAGCCTTCGTGTTGATCACAAGCTGAAGGACAAACTGATGCTCTTCGGGAGATTTAGCTATTCACCTTCCACCCTCCGCCAGCGAGGATCTCTCGGATCATTGAGTCAGCTTGTTCCAGCGCGCATTACTACACAGACCACTACGCTCGGATCGACCTGGTTGGCTTCCTCTAGGGTGGCAAATGATCTCAGGTTCAACTACAGCCGAGTGACCGCGAATAGTCATGGTGAATCCGACAATTTCGGAGGCGCTGTTCCTCTCACTTCGCTTCCATTTCCTGCGCCTTTCACCGAGCAGAACGGTCTTTTTCTGCTCAACATCAATTCCTTGCAAAGCAGTTTGAACGTGGGCCTTTTGGGACAAAATGTGCAAAGGCAGATCAACCTAACGGATAATCTGACTATCCAGAAGGGTTCCCACGGTCTGAAGTTTGGCGTTGACGTTCGACGGTTGTCGCCCTCGTTCGAGTTCGGCAGCTATATCCAGCAAGTGATTTTTGCGGATGTGCCATCTGCAGAATCTGGGAGTCCGCTCTTCAGTATCATCACAGCCGACCGGCCAGGCACCTTATTCTTCCACAATGTGGGCGCTTTTGCGCAAGACACATGGCGAGTTAACTCTCGGCTGACGGTGACCTACGGTATTCGATGGGACATCGATGTTGCGCCCACCGCTGGCGACGGTGTCAGTTTGGCGGCGGTGACAGGCTTCAACTTAGGAAATCTGTCCACGCTTGCGCTGGCACCAGCTGGGACAACTGTATTTAATACCAGATATAACAACGTGGCACCACGATTGGGCGTCGCGTATCAGATTTCTCAGAACCCACAATGGCAAACGGTACTTCGAGGTGGTTCGGGAATTTTTTATGACCTCGCAACTTCAGAGATCGGTAATAGTTTGCACGAGGGTGTCTACCCGTTCGGGGCAATCGCGTTTACTCTCGGGGGAAGTTTCCCGCTGGATCCTGCGGCAGCGGCGCCGCCGCCGATTACAGCAGCGCAGTTGGCATCAGGGGACCTCTTTGCCACTGATCCACATCTCAAGCTCCCCTACACAGTGCAGTGGAACCTCTCTTTGGAGCAAGCCCTAGGGACACAGCAAACAGTGTCTGCCTCATATTTAGGTGCCGCAGGAAGGCGCCTGCTACAAACAGCGTTTATAGGTTCGCCGAATTCCGATATTGGTGACGCACAACTCACGACCAACATAGCGACCTCGGATTATGATGCACTTCAACTGCAATTTCAGCGACGGCTGTCGCAGGGGCTGCAGGTGCTTGCATCCTATACTTGGGCGCATTCGATCGATACCGCCTCTGCCGGGTCGGTGTTCGGCAATGAGGCAAACGCATTGACAGCGGACGCGCGAGCAAATCGGGGCCCGTCTGATTTCGACATTCGAAACGCGTTCTCAGTAGGGGCTACATATACCGTTCCAACTCCGAAGCTCAGGACTTTGGCGAGAGTACTTCTTGGCGAATGGTCGCTGCAGAATATTGTTCAGATCCGTTCTGCTCCGCCCGTCGATCTTTTTGACAGTAATCTCTTTTTCCAAGGTACGGGCTCCTTCATTGCGAATGTTCGGCCTGATGTCGTTCCAGGACAACCGTTCTACCTGTTAGCGTCGCACTATCCTGGAGGCAAGGCATTCAACCCGGCGGCATTTGCCTCTCCTCCCATAGACCCGACGACTGGTGCTCCTCTGAGACAAGGAGACCTGAGTAGAAATGCGTTGCGAGCTTTCGGCGCGGCACAGTGGGACTTTGCAGTACATCGTGATTTTCCACTGCACGACTCGATGAAATTGCAGTTCCGGGCGGAAATGTTCAATGTTCTGAACCATCCAAATTTCGGACCACCGGTGGCCGACATCAGCAACGTTACTCAGTTTGGCCAAGCAATCCAGATGCTCGGCAGGAGCCTGGATAACCAAAATCAAGGCGGGGGCAGTTTCAGCTCTCTGTACCAGATTGGTGGCCCCAGATCGATCCAGTGTGCACTCAAATTACAGTTTTGACGATCGAACTGGCTGTCATCTGACGCAGAACCAGCAAAGCGCAGGTCGTTCTTTCAGCGGCCGACTGTCGATCCAAGGAAACGAAATTTTCCATGAAGCCACTCATCAGACAAACTTGGTCTGTTCTGAGATTCACGCTGGCAGCAAGTATGATTGCGTTCACGGTCCTTTGGGCGCCGGAAGCTGGCGGACAGGAGCAGGCCAAGCATCTGGTCACATTTGACGATCTCAAAAGCCTGAAAGAGATTGCACAGTTGCAATTGTCTCCCGATGGAAAGATGGCGGCGTACACCCTGAATGAGCGGCCGGAACTGTGGCTGATAAGAACGCAGCCAAGTAGCGTACCTCATTCGTTGGGCAAAGGTACGTTCCCTGTTTTTTCTCCCGATAGCAGAAAGGTCGCTTACTACTCGACTGCATCCGGAACCTTTCAGTTGTGGGTTCTCCATCTCGACTCCGACAGGGCGCAACAGGTGACGCACTTTCGCGGAGGGGTTCGACCCGATCCCGCGACATGGGCGGTTGGCATGAGTGGGTGGATCTACGATCCGTTACGCTACGCGTGGTCTCCAGACAGCGACAAAATTGTGTTCCCTTCACAGGTTTCCGTCCCCCAAAAGTCCTTTGCAGATCGTTTGAAGAATACTCGACCAGCCGCAACCGGTCACGGTGCTACCCCGTTGCTCTTGACAACACAAACTCCGCCCGACTGGACGCTTGCTGGCCTCTTCCGTGTGGGCGGATTCAGCCAAGTCAGATTGACCAATGGGAATCTGGATTTCGGTGCAGCTGATGCGAGCCCTCAGGTTGTGACTTCGGATCAGCTCTTCATAGTTGATGTCACCACCAAGTTGGTGAACCAGTTGACTCGGGGGCGCGATGGGTATTTTGCGCCAGCTTGGTCCCCAGATGGACGGAAGATCCTATGCGTGTCCAACCAAGGCCAACCGTTCGGTGGCGGCCAGTCTGCAACTACAAATATCCTTACTATTGACGTTGTCACGGGTATGCCGTCTCCCCTGACAAGTGGCGCGGGTTACCGGCGGGTTCCTTCATGGTCTCCCGATGGAAAGTCGATCGCGTTTTTCGGTGCCTCCCCGGAACATCCCAACCGGGAATACGTCTTTGTGGTTCCGAGTACCGGTGGCGCGCCGCGCAATCTCAGTCTGACACTGGATCGCCGCCTGTTCTTTGCCTACTGGTCTCCCGATAGCCTATCGATTGTCGTAAATTACAAAGACGGTGCAAACTCGCCCGTTGCGCGCCTGGGTGTTGCCGATGGAAGCATCGACGTGGTTAGCGATCCAGAAGCCGCCGTCAGATTTCCGCTGGCCGCCTCCAGCTCAGGTGCGCTTGCATGGAGTCAGAGCGATCCAAGCAGTCCCGCGATCATTCGTTACTTGCCCTTTGGAAAACAATCCTCCTACGAAGTGGTCGATCTCAATCCTCAGATCAGGAACTGGGAAACCGGGGCACAAGAGGTCGTCCGATGGAGAAACGCAGATGGCGACGATATGGAAGGGGTATTGATCAAACCCGTTGGCTATCAGCCGGGACATCTGTACCCACTAATTGTGGATGCCTATCCAAAGCTCGGAAACAGTTTCAAGGGGGATCCCATGTGGGGAAATC
Organism: uncultured Acidobacteriaceae bacterium; assembly: GCA_963720075.1. GTDB lineage: Bacteria > Acidobacteriota > Terriglobia > Terriglobales > Acidobacteriaceae > PALSA-188. The sequence continues at coordinate 194,915 of CAVREG010000007.1, forward strand.
AGGCCCTTGCATCGAGAGGATACGCGGTGTTTTTTCCGGACGGAGATGGGCCTCACGTTTGGGAGAACCCGTGGCGGTCGATGCTGCATACGACTCGTGCCAAGGGACCCACGGGCGTGGATATTGCCGTTGACGACGTGGTGTCCGGCGCTAATACATTGATCGACCGGGGAATTGTTGATCCGGGCCGAATGTGTTTGTACGGATTCAGCAACGGCGGAGGCGTCGTCGATCAGGTAATTACGAAGAGCCATCAATTCAAATGCGCGATTTCCGTTGCGGGAGCGGTGGCTGCGGACTGGTCGTCCTCGTTTTTTCTGCGGACCCAGGCTAAGTTTGTCATAGACCTTGCAGGAACATCCCCCTGGGAGAATTCTCAGTCATACTTAGAGCTATCAGCCATCTACCGGTTAAACAATGTTACGACCCCATTGCTTTTGGCCGATGGAGACGATGATGGGGGCTTCTTGCTAGGGGGCATCGAGATGTACAACGGCCTCCGCTATTTGGGGAAGGACGTAACTCTGCTGCGCTATCCAAAACAGGGCCACGGTTTCACGGGACAGGCGATGAGAGATTTTTGGAGACGGGAAAACGAATTTCTCGATAGCTATCTGAAGCCCGCTCAATAGTCTTCGAGCCAGTCACACGCCGCGACATCAAGTCTCGGTTCTCAGGCCCCGTCGATGTACCTCCCCTATTCGATCAAACACCAGAAGAGGTACATCGAGCGCAGGCTGAACCGACGCTTGTCGGTTCGCTCTTTTCAGTCGATATCTTCCGAAAGAGCGTTGGGCACGGTGATGTCGCCGTTCTCTCCGAAGTGGGGCTTCGAGCTCTGGATCAAGAGAGCCGCGTCACCCAGCACTGCAACGTCTGGTTTGCTGTACGTCTTCATGTTGTTCACCTCCTTTCGCGACTACGTTCTGTATGGCAAGTAGTCCGTATCAATGAGATCTCTCGCACTGCTCGTTTCGCCCTTGCTAACTCTCTGTTTCCGCCCGAAAGTTCTTCCAGTTGGCCACCGACCGGAAGAACTTTCGGGTCGGGGTAGGCGGCGCTTCCCTTGCACGTTGCCGGCCCGTTTTCTCAGTCGGCGTCGTCAAGGGCCGCATTCGGTTGCATCGCTTGGCCGTTCTCTCCATAGCTTGGTTTCGAGCTCTGGATCAGAAGGACCGCATCACCCAGCACTGCAACGTCTGGTTTGCTGTACGTCTTCATGTTGTTCACCTCCTTTCATAGAAACAGTGGGCCGCGGATTAAGGTCCCGGCCGCGTGTTTGCCGCGAAAGTCCCGGTACTCGGGATTCCGAGTAACCTCCGTCTCCTGGGGATCGTGACGTGTTTGTAAGTAGACCTCTCGCGCACATATCTCGAAGCCACAGCTCCAAGGAAAGGGCCTTGAGCAGGCGCGTAAAGTCGGGAGGAACTTGTCCGTTCTTTAGCGCAAGCAGTGCTTCGCGGAGCAGGTTTTGTTCGATGTACCCAAAGTCCGAACTGAAGGATGAGCAGAAAAGACCGTCTACTGCGTCCCAGTGTTTTTGCAAGGTCAGTGAATAGCACCGGGCCGCCGCAGCCTTGGTCTTACGCGTGAGTGTCTTTGCAGGCAAAAGATCAGCAAGCGCCCTCCGCATTAGTGAACGGCGGTCTCCTGGCCGGAGCAACTGGTCTAGCGGAACCGAAGTTAAGAACTCGATCAGATCCCGGTCCAGGTATGGGTATCGCTGTTCGACAACGGACGGAGTCATGTGAGTTACGAGCCGCGAGAGTGTAGCGACTGTCTGCACGGCATCGCGTTTGCTGGGCTGCCAGAACCGACTCCCCTCCGCATTCTCCAACTGCCGGGCGGCCATTCTGTGTTTTTGAGCAAACCCTCGGCAAACCCAAGGCTTGATTCGCCCACGCTTCGCGAGGAGAACGCGGACGGAAAGTGGAAGAAGTTCGGCCATGCTCTCGGCGAACAATTGAATCCACGGCAGCCTCGTGATCAGACTCCATGTCACGAGCCGTTGGGCAGCTTGTACGGGGTGGAAATGGACGAGCAGGTCAGCCATCTGGACACGGAAGTCCAAGGGCTGCCCGTTCATCTCGTCGCCGCCGATGCCGGAGAGTGCAACGCGATGACCGTGCTGTTGTATTATGCGGGACAACACAGGCTTAATTTCTTCTCTGAGGCTGAAGCCCGGTGCCGCGGCGAATGCTAGATATTCAAAGGAGAGCGAATCTCCCGATCCCGACATCTCGCAATGAAACCCCACTCTCCCGCGCTTCTCTTCGGCCTTTGTGACATGAATAAGGTCATCGTCGTCGGGTTCGTTGGAGTCGTAGTACGAGAAGGTATCCAAGTTCGGAATTCCCACTCCGTCATGGGCCATGATGTCGTCAGCCATACAGACGATTGACGTGGAATCATAGCCACCGCTCAAACCAGCCAAGATCGGGGAGTCGGTTCGCAGCCGACGACGAACGGCTTGGCGGAAGAGATGCCGGAAGTGGTCTTCATACTCGGCATCCGTCTTATACCGTGTTGTCTCGCGGCACGTCAGGCTCCAGTACGAGTGGACTGTTGTTTTGCCACGTCGAACCCGAACGAAGTGTCCCGGCGGGACGGAATGAATTTCAGCAAAGGGCGTGAGATTGGAATCGGGATAAAACGCGAGATACCCTGCGATATATTCGTCGCAAATTGCAAGCGCTGTGCTGCCAACGACCAAAGCAGCCAAGTGGTTGCACCATGTAATTGTGTCTGGTTTCGGGTAGTAGAAGAGGCGCCTGACACCCATGCAATCGCGGGCCAGAATCACTTCGTTCTCGCGAAGATCCCAAAGGCACAGTGCCCACTCCCCGTTGAGTCTATTAAAGCAATCTGTGCCCCAACGCTCGAACGCGGCTGCCACAATCGTGACATCCGGCGGGACAACATGCTGCGTAATCCCGAGCAACAGCAATAGCTCGTCGCGGTTGTCCAGGCGTCCGTCCCAGGTAATTACGCGGCCCGAGCCAAAGGGGAGCGGCTGACGTTCGGCTCGTGATTCTGAGGTGGTGTGAAATGGGCGATACAGCAGGCCCAATGAGTTGCGAAAGTATGTCATCTCGCCGTCCGGGCCGAAATCAGCTAGCGTCCGACCCATATTGAGCAATGCTTCCTGGTCGACAGGCCTGCCGTCGAAATGCAAAACGCCGGCTTGCACGCTCATAGGTTCACCCTCTGTTCTTCCTAGCAACGATCCCAAGCGCCATAAATCTTCTGTACGTCCCTGCGCTCGTTGATTGCGCGACCGTTGACCTCTGTCCAAGCATGAGCCTTAAACGGCAGAGTCTGCGCGCCCATGACCATCTCGGCCGACACGCCACAGGTGCGTAGCAGACACGTTGTCACTGCCGAACGCTGTAGACATTGCACGCGTTTGGGGTACCAGACACAGGCGTAGTTAATGGCTTGGCAGACCCGATCGACTTCGAACACGATGGCCCTTCGCGGGGCCACTCTCCATTTACTGACGAGGTGATGCAGCCTGGCAAAATTACGACCAAGCTTCAATACATCAAAAACCAGCAGGCCAAGTAGGGCCTTCCAGACTGGAAATGGTGTCCGCAGTTGTCCTTCTCGGGCGTCGCTTTTCATAGTCTGCGGCATGACACGCGACGACAATCGCGACTCGGTCTCTGGGAGGCGGATCACTGATGCATCTCCGGACCCTGGATGTGGACGAGTCCTTGCTGTGCGAGAGAATTAACGAACTCAGCGAGGTCTGCCTGGGCGAGTTCTCGCGAAACGCAGAATTGTCGGCAAATTTCGTCGATGATCTGCGAGTCAGTTTGCCCCTGTCGGAGTTGGTCGAAAATCAGGAAAGCTGTTGTATTAAGGCGAAGGATCCGGCCATGTTGAATGTCCAGCACGACTGCGCCGTCCTGGTTGTGAGTGCTGCGCACCGCGTCTGAAACTCTGTACATCGTTCACCCCGGTCGGCTACATTTCTCGCGGAAGATCGGATGCCTTGAGCGCACTGTGACACCCTTCACCACTTGAAAGCCAGTAAAAGGTGAAAACTTTCGGTAAACCAACATGGTTGAAGAAAAGTTGCTTAGTAACAGCGAGATGCGTTGCAGACTTCTTGCGTGGAAAGAATCAACGTGTCCGCTTTTTAGTCAGCATTGCCGTTCCTCAACTCCCCTCCGATAGGACGGCACCGGAGAGAGTCCACCGCAGCTTGTATTTACAGAGAAGTTTCTCGGGGATCTTCGTCGATGGTAGATGCTGTGCAAAAAGATCGGTTCGAAAGCAGACTTGCTGCAAACTTGAGGGCATGTGGATTGCCGTCTTCAACGATTTCTCCACGGGAAAGAACAAGAAGTCTGTCGAATGTAGAGAATGTTGATGGGCGGTGCGTGATGACAATCAGCGTTGACGCTCTAAGACCGCGGCGAATGTTCCCAAGGACGACTTTCTCTGAAGAAGGGTCAAGGCAGGAAGTTGCCTCGTCCAATATCAAAATCCGAGGTTGCTGCAGAATCGCTCTTGCGAGGGCAAGTCGTTGGCGCTGACCACCGGAAAGCTGGCAGCCTCCGGGTCCGACCCGTTGGCGTAAGCCATCGGGCAGTGCGACAACAAATTGCGAGAGGCCCACGGTGTGAATGGCTTCTTGTAGTTCATCGTCGGGTGCTCCCGGCCGCACGAAGAGAAGGTTGAATGACAACGTTCCATCAAACAGAACGGGGTCGCGCGGCAGATAGCAGACGTATTGGTGCAGGTTCTTGAGTTGAATGTTCCGGATATCTACGTTTCCGATGCGAATCGATCCGGAATCGGGGTCATAGAGTCGCCCTATGAGTTTTGCGAGGGTGCTCTTTCCAGCTCCGTTCTCCCCGGCGATGGCAACCTGTTCGCCGGGCAAGATTTGAAGCGACGGGACGTGAAGCATGTTTTTCTGTCTCCGATACCCAAACGCGACCTCGGTAAAATCAATCTGGGGAGGATGCTGTGGTGAGAGGCAAACGGCAGCGGCGGCATTAGTCACGCTGGGGCATAACTCAAGCCCGGACTTTAGCTGCCGGACGCTGGCGAAGGTTTTCTGTGCTCTCGCGTAGAGATCAGCCGCGCCACTAAGCGGATCAAAGAGTTGCGTAACTAACCCATAGAAGGCCACGAGCCCGCCGACACTTAAGGTTCCTGACAGCACAATTTTCCCGCCGTAGCCAATGACAGCGCACATAGCCAGAACAACCGCCAGCGAACTCCATACCGTAAACCAAACACTGGTGGCGAATAGCTTTTGTTGTGACCTGACGCCACGAACCAGCAGTCGGAAAGCCCTTCGTTCCTGGCGTTTTTCTTGTCCCAAAAGCTGAATGTGAATCACCGAGGAAAGATGTTCCTCAAGGAATGTGCTCCATGCCAGTCGATCCCCCTGCATGGCATCCGCGTTGGCCGTGAGCCGTCGTCGAAAGTGCTGACGCGCGATCAGGAAGGCCGGGACCAGAGGGAGGACGGCCAGACTAAGCATTGGACTGAGCACGAACATAGTCGTAAGGGTGAAGCAAGTTGTCAGGAACATGCGCAAGATTGCGGGCAAGAGGTCGGACCCGAAATACGCAACCTCTTCGATCGGCTCTTTGAGTGGGTACATCACGCTACCTACTGGCGTGTCGTCGTAATACTCGGCCGAGAGCGCGTCGAGGCGTCCAAGTAGGCTCATTCTCAACGTGAGTGTGAGTTTCTGGGCGGCAGTCAGCATGAAATAGCTGCCCAAGCTTGTGAGCGCCATCCTGCCCTGGTAGCCGAGAAAGATCAAGCCAACCGCTAACAAGAGCAATCCCGTCTTTCTCTGGGGGATGATCTGATCGATAAGCCACTTGAGGACAAGTGGAGTAAGGAGCGCTAGAAGACTCCCAGCTGTGATGCAGAGGAAGCTAGCCAGGTGCCAGTGCAGAAGCGGTCGAATCTGTTTTGAAAGCCAATCGAGTTCGCTCGGTATCCAGGACCCCCAACGGCTTCGTTCATGCAAGAGAGAGGACACCTGTCCCACCTGAAACCGAGATTAACCAGGTACGGAATGCTTGTCGATAAAATGAGCGAAACGTTCGCTTTTCCCTCAACTAGGTAGATTTTCCCGGCAATCAGTAGGACTCGCGTTCAGGCCAGCGACTCAATTCGTCCGATAAAGCAACAAGATCACCCAAGCTTTCTTATCACTGTGACAATTCGGCCGATGACCTCGGCATCCTGGTGGTAGCGCAAATGTTCGGAACGACGGAACTGATGGGAATACGGATGGATGACAAGAGTGCCATTCTCGACGCCACAACATGCACACAAGTATGTCCCGCTGCGCATTAGGATTACATATACCGGCTGTTGCCACGGCGGTTTCGACGTGAAATGAATTGGCCTCTTCTCGCGACGGTTCACGAGGGCGAGCAGCCCGTTTGCTAGGCAAGGATGAAGGACATCATATTCGCCGCCGATCCAGAAGAAGTCATCCAGAGAAGCGTCTTCCAGGCCAGACAATGGCCTGATGGATTCCCGCAGGAAGAACGGAATTTCCTCGCATCTTTCAAGCATATGCTCAAGGAATCCGCTCCGACCTGGTATCTGGTCGTGGTCAGAGTGCTCGATGAACTCCGTGCCTAGAACTTTGCGAACAAAACGGTCCGGTATGGGCTGGGTGCCGGCTTCTGCCAAGCTAATTCCGATCGCTTTCAGAAACACATGAAATTGCAAACCGTATAGCGAGCAGAGAGAAATCGCCTTTTGAAAGTGCCGTGGCGGCGTGCTACACAGCTCGTAATCGCAGAGAGAACTGGGAGAAACATAATACCTTTCATCACCAAGTAGATCTGTGATCGTGTGACTCATTCGCGCAACCTCCCGTAAAGATAGACGCAGCTTGGTACGTGAGGCGCGGAGGAGTTGACCAAAGTTCTTATCCATAACAAGCGGTCGCGGCTTCCAATGTTTTCCCAAGTCCCTAGGAACTTCCGGCTCTTCGGCACGAAGCATAGGTCGAATTTCGAGATCCACAACGCCTAGAAGTCGCGCCTCGCGTGGGACTTTGAGTTCGACTTGGGCATACGAGAGCGACGTACCGATCGGAACGATGATTCCTTTTTCCACAACACGCAAGCGGCAACAAAAGAGGCCCTTGTTATGTTCGATCAGAAATAGTTGGGCGGATGTTGTTCCATTTGTCTTGGGCATACTACCGTTGGAGGGTCTTGGATTCACGCGGACAATGCTTCCAGGAATCAGATCGGGGAAAGATAGGACATCTTGGCGTCCAATCGTTGCGTACAAGAATCCTCGATTGCTGATTTCAGAGAGCAAACGAAGTCGCTGGGGAGCAGTCACTTCCAGGAGTTGTGTTAGAGGGGCAATCGGAGGCAAAGAAGCGCCGCGGGTACGGTTTCGGAGCCAAGGAATCCATGCATCAGCATCTACCAGAGAGGAATCAAGCAACATTGTCCGCTTTGAAGGCAGAATAACCTGCAAACGGGGAATGTTTTCTGGATCACATCCCAACACACGCAGCCAATCAGAGAACTGGTAGCCGGAGATCTGGCTGAGTGCAAACACCTGATGAAGGCTTGGACTAAATGCCCCCAGCCTGAACTCATGGTAAAGAGTGTGGGGAAGGAAGTGTGGCGAAGAACGGCCGAATCGCGCCACCGATACTTTGGAAATTTGCGAAAGGGTAAGGTTTTTGCTCGCGAGGATGGACCGGACTCGCTGGGCGAGGTCGGCGCCCCTGTCGGAATTTGGCTCGGTGCCCACGAGTAGGCCTCTGGCTATATCTTTCCCGCGAGGTGTTCGTGTTGCGTGCCGAATTTAGCCGCAGAAGTGCTCGTACTCAACGGGTGGTGTAAGAACACACCAATCCGGGCTGCGTCCAAACTGCGAGCTCGCAGGGATTTGTTCGGTATAAATGCGAGTTTGCAAATCGTCATAAACATTCGCAACCTGTCCCCGATTGGGGACACTAGGTCCGAACCGCCAAGAAACAGGATGGTTCTGATGGCCTAGGTAAGAATGGATCGGGTCAGATAGGTGGCCAGAATTGAGGTCAGACACGATGAATGCCGCCAGCAGCAAGGACTTCGACATAGTGGCGGTAATTCCGTTTTTCGCAAGTAGTCTATTAAATTTGTGAGCCGGGCTGAAATGTGCGGTAACATAGCGCAACTCCGAGGTTGTAGTGCGATGTTGGCCTCGACATCGGCCACGGATGCTGGTAAGCGGCTCAGAGCTGCACGGGAACGTTTGCGCCTGTCCACACGCGAAGTGGCAGACCTCAGTAGGGAGATCGCTCTCAAAAAGAACGCTCCGGATTACTTCATCTCTCGCACTTGGCTATGTGATGTAGAAGCGGGAAAGTTCAAACTCAATATCTACAGACTTAAGAGCTTGAGCCTGATCTATAGGCTGGGCCTCGACGAAATTTTGTCGTTCTTCGGTGTTGATATCCGCGACGCTGGCACCGAACAGGCACTCGTAGGTTTACCGCACACATACTTGGTGACGCCCACGCTTGGAAGCGCGCCGAGCACACTCGTGGCCCCGCTGGATCTACGAGAGAAAGTTGACTTTGGGAGTACCAACTTGGTCTCGCGAATGTTCGAGAGCTGGGGCGAGATTCCAGTCACGTTGCTCCAACACATGGACTGGCGGAATTCTCTTTATGGGTACATCGGGATTGAAGACAACACACTTTACCCACTCCTGCGACCGGGTTCGTTTGTGCAGATCGATTCCCGTCAGAACAAAGTGCAACCTGACGGTTGGCGAGACGAATTCGAGCGCCCAATCTATTTTGTGGAGCTTCGGGATATCTATGTATGCAGTTGGTGCGAAGTGAACGGCGGCCAGTTGGTACTCCTTCCATCGGCCCAATCGGGAAGGCACGCGAGACATGTTCGCTACCCAGGGGACGCGGACATTCTGGGTCGAGTCACGGCAGTCACGATGTGCATTGCGGAGGTGCGCTGAAGTTCGCTATATAGAACCTTCCCTAGTCGGATGCGGACAGCGGAAGGGGATCTCCGATTTGACAAAACGACTCTGAGTGCATAGTCTCAATAAGCGAACAAAAGGCGAATACTATGCGCTCGACAGCCGCGATCAAGCAACAGATCGAATCGTCTCTTGCGGCGCGAATTCCCGCAGCATTGTCTCCCCGCCTTCATCAAGTCCCGGAACTACTGCTCACAGGTATCGCAGAAGTGGATGCTCTTCTGGAGGGCGGTCTTCCGCTCGGTAGTCTAACGGAAATCACAGGTCCAGTTTGTTCCGGAAGAAGCACGCTGGTTGTTTCCATTCTTGCTGAAGCCACACAGCATGGCGCATCGTGCGCGTATGTGGATGTGGCTGACGCGTTCGATCCGCTTTCTGCCGCTGCTATTGGAATCAATCTCGGGCATCTGCTCTGGGTACGCGCTGGCCGCACTGAGAAAACAGCCATTTGTGAAAGGGTTGAGGCTCCAACCAAAGTGAATACGAGGTCATCGGCACAGGAGGTTCATTGTGGCAGTGCTGGGAGGCATCCTCGCAAGGAAATTCGGGGAATGGACGTGGCTGTTAAGAAACTGTTTCGCACTGATAAAAGCCTGTTGCGCGATAAGCGCATTGGGAATCCAGGGACAACGAACCGCGAATTCGAGCCAGTCGATTACACGCCGCGTTATTCTGAACCGATTCCGGGAAAACGGATCGAACAGGTTGCAATGGATCGTCAGCCTGCACGACGGGGCGAAGTTGTATTGCACAACGGGATGATCGTCCCGATTCAATCTGCTCATTCTTCGCGGCGTTCACCATCGTTGCCTGTGTCCCAAAATCGTTCGGCGAAGGAAATATGGACAAGTCTCGATCGGGCGCTACGAGCGACGGACTTATTGCTCGCCACAGGAGGTTTTCGAGTCATTGTGTTGGACATGGGCGATGTTCGCCCCGAACAAGTACGGCGCGTACCTTTGGCCTCCTGGTATCGCTATCGGCTGCAGGCGGAGAAATCTCAGGCTCTTTTCCTACTTCTGACCCAAACAGTGTGCGCCAACAGTTGTGCTTCAGTGTTGTTGCATTGCAAGGAAGCACAGGAACGATGGCAATGCGCAACTGAGGACCAAGATGGCTGGCCGTTGCTGACCGGGTTTCAATTCGGGGTAAGCGCGGAGCGTAAACGCGCCATGCGAGAAGAGGCTTATTCGTTTGGGAAAAAGCCTGTGTCTGCCGCCGAAACTTCATGGACGCGAACGACCTCATGGGCGAGATGAGTGATGCCGATGCCGTTGTATCTGTGCCTCCATGTGCCCGATTTTGCAGCGCAAACACTGGTCCGCCTTCGGCCTGAGTTACGAAAACGTCCTGTGGCTATTCTGGACGGCGACCCTCCTCTTGAAGCTGTGTTCGCGCTGAACCAAAGGGCACGAAATCTGGGGATTGTATTGGGCATGAGTCGGCTGCAAGCCGAATCCTTCGAGGGAGTTTCGTTGTCCCTAAGAGTGAGGCAGCACGAAGATTCAGCTTTCCTCGTTCTGATGCACTGTGGGGAGCGCATCTCGCCCAGAATCGAAGCGTTGGCATCTCCTCAAGAACGTTCTTCCAGGGCAACGCTCATTCTGGACGTTTCTGACTCGGAGAGACTCTTTGGCACTCCAGAACAGATCGCAATTGCGCTGCGGAGAAATGTGGATGCTGCTGGATTTGAGGTAAGTATCGCAACTTCCGGTAACGCTTATGCGGCTGTGCTGGCCGCGCGCGGATTTCATGGAACCACTGTCATTCCTCTTGGGAAAGAAGCAAACATACTGGCGTTGCTTCCTGTCACGGTCCTGGAACTCGAAACGGAGCAGCAAGAGAGGTTTACATCATGGGGGATCAAAACACTTGGCGCGCTGGCCTCGCTGCCACAAAAGGCATTGATCGCGAGGATTGGGCAGATGGGCTATCGGCTTCAGGCACTCTCGCGTGGCGAATATCAACATCTGTTGGTACCAGCGGAGCCGCCTACCGATGCTATTCTGAGCGAAAGCGCGGAGTTGGAACATCCAGTCGATCTACTGGAGCCACTTTTGTTTCTGTTGGGAAGGATGCTGGAGCAGATTATCGCGCGAGCAGCAGAACGCGCGTTGGCCATCGCTTATGTGGAGACTTGGCTTGTACTGGATGGTACATCGCGCAAAGAACATCGCCGCGTGGTTCGTCCGGCCCTGCCCGAGTACAACCATCACACACTGCTGAAGTTGATCCAGCTTGATCTGGAGATGTATCCACCGCAAGCATCCGTTATTGCCTTATACATGCAGGCACAACCGGCACCTCCACAGACCGGACAGCAAGGGTTGTTCGTTCCCCAAACACCGGAAGCAGGGCAATTGGAAGTCTTGCTGGCACGGCTCCGCAAACTGCTCGGCGAGGATCGGGTCGGTGCCCCGGAACTCCTCGACAGTCATCGTCCCGATGCGTTTCGACTAGTCCCCTTTCGTCTCCAACACTAATGCTGCTCCACAAGGATTGTCAGCGGAGTTCATACATCAGCACTACGCAAGTTGCGCCCTCCTCACGCAGTACGAGTGGAAATAGAAAGGTCACGCATCGTCACGCTCTTTTTCGATGGTAAGAAGCTCTCCGTTGATAAGGCTTCAGGGCCTTGGAAAACCAGCGGAGCCTGGTGGACACACACAGATTGGTGCCGCGAGGAGTGGGACGTGGCGTTGGTGGACCAGAAAGATAATGTTGCCGCGTACGCTTATGACCCAGCCGCGAACTGCTGGTATCTGATCGGGATCTACGACTGAGATTCACGCGATGTATGTGGAACTCCATGCCCGCTCGGCCTTCAGCTTTCTGGAAGGGGCTTCTCTTCCGGAAATGCTGATGGCCCGCTGCGAGAACTAGAGATGCCAGCTATGGCGCTTGCTCGACCGCAACGGTCTATACGGTGCGCCGCGCTTTCACATCACGGCGGAAAAACAGGGACTACGCGCACACATCGGAGCGGAGATCGCAGTGGGTGATGCCGGGGTGCGCGTTCGTCCGCCAGAGTGGCTCCCCATCGGTGCCAGCTGAGCCAGTGCGCTTCCCGGTACTGGCCGAGTCCGTCACCGGCTATCAGAATCTCTGCCGCTTGATCACTCGTTACAAGTTACGGGAAGCCACGAAGACCGAAGGCGCGGCGACCGTTGCTGATATTCAAGAGCACGCCGAAGGGTTTGATCTGCCTTACAGGTGGCGACGAAGGTCCGCTGGCGTCCGCCCTTTCGCGTGGCGGATTCGACGAAGGTCTAAGCGAAGTTGAAAGGCTCGTGAACCTGTTCGGGCATCGAAATGTTTATGTCGAATTGCAGCGTCACTGCGACCGCGCTGAAGAATACCGCAACCAGGCAGCGGTCCGAATTGCGCGGGCGTTGCGCTTCCAGTCCTCGCAACCAACGGCGTAAGCCATGCGAAGTCCTACGTGATCGTGAAGTCATGGACGTGCTCACTACCATTCGCCACCACTGCACGCTAGAAACCGCGGGCCATTTACTCGCATTGAATTCCGAACGCTATCTGCGTTCCCCACGCGAGATGCAGGAGTTGTTCCATGACTTCCCGGAAGCCATCCGCAACACAATCGAGCTTTCCGCGCGGCTGTCATACAAGATGAGCGATCTGGGATACCGCTTCCCAAGCTATCCCGTGCCCGATGGGAAACCATGCAGTCGTTCCTTGAAAAGCGCACTGAGGAAGGCGTGCGCGAACGATATCTGCCGAAGCGGGATCCAAGCTGTTTGAAAAAGCGCAAGCAACAGGCTCGCCATGAATTGGCGCTGATCGGGCAACTCGAACTTGCGGGTTACTTCCTCATCGTTTGGGACATCGTGCGGTTCTGCCGGCGTGAGGGCATTCTTGTACAAGGCCGCGGATCCGCGGCGAACAGCGTGGTGTGCTATGCGCTCGGCATCACAGCCATTGATCCGGTCGGGATGGAATTGCTCTTCGAGCGTTTTCTTTCTGCCGAGCGTGGCGAATGGCCGGACATTGATCTGGATTTCCGAGCGGAGACCACCGAGAGCGCGCCATTCAATACGTGTATCAGCGTTACGGCGAACTCGGCGCGGCGATGACTGCCAATGTCATTACCTATCGAGGAAAATCTGCCGCGCGCGAGGCTGGGAAAGTGCTGGGTTTCGATGCGACACACTGGACCGGCTCACGAAATTGGTTGGCGCATGGGAATGGAAGGGGCCGACAGATACATTGGACGCCAGTTTTCGTACGGCCGGCTTCGACACCCAGCACCGCAGGATCGCCAAGTATCTGGAAATCTGCGAACGTATGCAGGACATTCCGCGTCACCTCGGGCAACACTCTGGAGGCATGGTGATCTGCGCCGGGCAGCTCAATGCGGTCGTTCCTTTAGAACGAGCGTCGATGCCGGGGCGCACCGTCATCCAGTGGGACAAGGAAGACTGCGCCGACATGAAGATCATCAAAGTCGATCTGCTCGGGCTCGGCATGATGGCCGTACTCGAAGAGTGCGTCGATTTGGTTCCTCGACATTACAAGGAGCCACTCGATCTCTCTCAACTCCCGCAAAACGATCCAGATGTCTATCGCACATTGCAACGCGCCGACACCGTGGGAATGTTCCAGGTTGAAAGCCGCGCGCAGATGTCGGCCTTGCCTCGCAATCGTCCCGTGCGCTTTTACGATTTGGTAGTACAGGTGGCCATCATCCGGCCCGGCCCCATCGTAGGCAAAATGATGAATCCTTATATGAAGCGGCGACAAGGCAAAGAGGCAATCACGTATGCGCATCCGTTGCTGGAACCAGTGCTCAAGCGCACTCTCGGAGTTCCGTTATTTCAGGAACAGTTGATTCGCATGTCGATGATCGTCGCCAACTTCAGCGGCGGCGAGGCCGAAGAGCTGCGCCGGGCAATGGGGATGCGCCGCTCCCAGGCGCGAATGCGGGAACTGGAGGTCAAGCTGCGCCAAGGCATGACTGCCAATGGAATTCGCTCCGACGCTCAGGAGCAAATTATCCAGTCGATCGCATCTTTCGCGTTGTATGGATTTCCCGAGTCGCACGCCGCCAGCTTTGCGCTCATCGCCTATGCCAGCGCCTATCTCAAGTGCCATTATCTTGCGGCGTTCACCGCGGCTATGCTCAACAATCAGCCGATGGGCTTCTATAGCCCATCCACTCTGGTGAAAGATGCGCAACTTCATGGCCTACGCATCAAGCCAATCGACGTACTGCAATCGGACTGGTTGTGCACGCTTGAGCCGGAAGGCGGGAACGCGACCAATCGCTTTGCGCTGCGGCTCGGATTGCTCTACGCCAGAGGGTTGCGGCAAGAGGTGGGAGAGGTGTTAGTTCAAGCTCGCAAGAACCGGGCTTTCGAGTCCATCCACGATCTCGCGCTCTGTGTACCCGAATTGCGCAAGAGCGATCTCACGATGCTGGCACAGATCGGCGCCCTCAATTCGCTTGGGGACGACATCCATCGCCGCCATGCGCTCTGGCAGGTGGAATATGCTGGCCGCCCTACTGGCCCGTTGTTACGCGAACTGCCGGAGCAGGGAGAACAGTCGCCTCTTGCCCGGATGACCGTTGATGAGCGGCTGGCCGCTGATTTCCACGGCACTGGCGTCACAGTAGGACCGCATCCGATGGCCTATCACCGCGATGCTCTGTCACGCATGGGCATTGTTTGTTCCAGCGATTTGCAAGATCTCAAACACGGGACGAAGGCTCGTATCGCGGGATGCGTGATTGCCCGGCAGAGGCCGGGAACAGCCAAGGGATTCGTGTTCTTGAGCCTGGAAGATGAAACGGGGATCTCCAACGCAATCGTTACTCCTGCTGTTTATGAGCAGTACCGGCGCGTTGTCACCTACGGCAAATTCCTGATAATCGAGGGGAAACTCCAAAACCAGGAAAATGTGATTTCGGTGAAGGCGGAAGTGGTTCGCCCTCTGGAGGTCAGCGAAATGAATGTTCGATCCCACGACTTCCACTGACCGCTCCAGAGCTGCCGATGAGCACGATTTGGAATGCGATTCGGGACATTGTGCGGATTGCAACATTCTCCCTGGCCTTGGCGACATCCCGTTCTGGCCGAGGCAGCGTGAGACAATCTGCGCATGGCAGACCAATTCACGTTCTATGGATTCCCGGATGAGTGTCGTAAGTTCGAACAGCGGCATCCTCTCTGGAACGAAATTATGCCGAGTCTTGTGCACGCTATGAACATCGCATTCACAAGAGTCCAGGTAATGGAAGGCTCAGCGAATAAATTTGTCTACTTCTTCGGGAGAATTGTCCTTGAAGACTTCATGGAGATCACGCTTGTCTGTTATCACGGCTACGGCGTTGCAGCGTCTAAACTGGTCCGCAGCATGTACGAATATGGTGTCACGCTGCGCTACTTGCATGAACACCCGGAGGAGGCTGAAACATTCTTGGCTTACCACCTTGTTCAGCAGGACAAACTGATTGGCCGCTTGATTGAGACATTCGGCGACAGCATCTTGCCAGCCGAGCTTATAGCGGAAACGAGGGGCAAAGCAGCCGAGGTCAAAGAAGATTTCATGGTCCCTGTTTGCGAACACCCCGGTGCCAAGATGCGGCTGAATCACACTTGGAACAAACTGGACTTTGTTGCGATGACGAAAAAGACGGGCGACCTAGGCAAGCTGATCATTCCCGGATACTACATGCCGTTGCGTCACGCTCATCCGACATTCGGAGGCTTGACCGAGCGGCTAGAAATTGTAGATGGTCAAATGGGCCTGAAGGCGGAAGCACAGCCGGAAATCGTCGACCGTTCGCTAATGACGGCCCACAATTGCATCCTCGACGCTATAAAAGTTCAAAGCGAACATTTCAATATCGAGGGGTTGGAAGAGGCGATGCAGGTCTGCTATCGGGACTTCGTGCGTGTGTGGTCCCCCGACTCGGCGCTGTTAAAACCCTGACGTCATCAAGCGTCGAAACCAAAAGCAGAAAGGGCCGGGCAAATGCCGGCCCTTTTCCGTTCTTCGCGCGGGGGATTGAACCTAAGCTCGCGAGGTTACGGCCACAGCAGTGGCAACGGTCGCAAATCCGAGCGCAATGACTGCTGCTAAACTCAGTTGTTCACTAAACGATTTGCCCGTTAGAGCCCAATTCACCGTGTGCTCACAATTGGCAATGAACAAGTCATAGGGCTTCCCGTCAAGACTGTGCATCCGGTTTATCGCGTTGTGTTGTTGCTCTAGCGTCTGCGGAGTCCAAAGGACGTAAACCGTTTCTCCAAGCGCAAAATCCGCTAGGGATGTCGTCCGCACAAAGCTGCCCTTCTCGCTGTGAATGACGCGCAGTTCGCCCGTGCACGGGTCGGGCCGATCCATCATGCCCTTGTGCCAGAAACCATAGCGTCTACTCCAGACCTTGACGACAGAACCCGGTAATAGCGTCTGCTGCTGAAATGTATACATGACCATCCCTCGAAAACGTTATTCAGGAAGCTCTGGGAATCCTCTACCAGATCTAGTCTACATCGCGACCCTTTGATCCCCAAGATCCAATCGTGCGCTGAACCGGTTGACTGCTCCGGGATCGTCGGCAACTCGGAAGCTATTTCCGGGGGCCACTCTAAAACAACGTGTCCGGAACGTATTCGTCGGCGCAAGCTGGGTCATCGTTCCGTGCCGAGTTGACTCGGGGACTTACGCGGTAACGGCGCATGGAGCCTGCTTGGTATGGTTGGAGCAAATCGAGGATGTCATCGACTTGTTTGAATCCCGGATCAAGCCACCGATCGTGGTCATCACGTTTGAGAATAACCGGCATCCTGTCATGGATGTCGGACAGTAGTGCATTCGCGGAGGTCGTGATGATCGAGCACGTTTCGACCAGCTGCCGCTCCGGGTTCTTCCATCGGTCACAGATGCCGGCGAACGCGAAGACTGAGTCGTCCGCGAGGGTAAAGCAGAATGGAGACTCACTCTTGCTGAATTTCGACCACTCGTAAAAGCCATCGGCGGGAATCAAACAGCGACGAGACAGCAAGGGCTCGCGGAAGGCAGGCTTCTCGGCAATCGTCTCGGCCCTGGCGTTAATCATTTTGTAGCCGGCTTTGGCGTCCTTCGCCCAGAACGGGATTAGCCCCCAACGCATCAGCGAAAAGGACCGAACGGGGCGAGTAGCGTCCTGGCGGACGACGGGCACACTCTGGCTGGGTGCAATGTTGTAACGAGGACTCCAGTCATTGTCATCTCCTACATCGAAGACCTCGGCCAGAATTTCCTTCTTCCGGGCGAGGCGATAGCGACCGCACATGGGGACAGTATAGGACCAAGAAAGGACGGGATGGATCGCGTTGTGCGGAAAGCTGGGTCAATTCGTTAGCTTTGCTCCACGTCAGTTCTTACGTGCAGGCGAGAAAAACCCGCGCCAGCGAGAACGCCAGCGCGGGCAGAGCGCTGGTCAATACTCGCTTGGCAAGTAAATGACGTTGTTGGTGAAGTACAGGGTGATTTCATCCAGCGGGAAATCGGTGTGCTCAATCTCCTTCGTGAATACGATATTGCCGTTGCCGTCGTCGCACGTAAGCGCAGCGGTTCGGTCGGGACGTACGGCGAGTTTCCAGACCTGAAATTCCTCGGCGGCAACAGCCTTGTTGTAGGGCTGAATGATCGCGATCTCGTCCAGAAGCCAATATGCTCCACCGTGCTCGGCGACGTACTGTGCGCCGTCGGTATAGAGAATGTTGCGGTTGATCCCGTGCCGATACCAATTCTCGCTGCCCGTAAACTGCGCGAGGTCGCTTTTGCTGAGAGTCTTTGTCGTCATGGTATGCCTCTTTCGTTTTGAGTGACCCCCTTGGCGGGGGCGAGAGAGGCAACGGGAACAGCCGCACGGAAGGCGCGGCGTCACAGGCAAGCGTGAAATAAATGAGGGGTAGCCCGTATGGAATCATCGTTTATGTCGCGAAAGTGCCTTGACGCTAGCCTGCGGCTGTTAGGTTGACTCCGAACCCGCCTATGAGTGGGGGAACGGAAGAGGCATATTGGTGACGAAGACGACGCGGAGAGACCGGTGAGATCGACAAGCCCCGGGCCAGAGCGACGACGCTCGGCTGGCAAGGCAAGTTGAACGCGGTCATTTAACGCCCATAAAGATTGCGGCAGGGGCCTCAATCTTTCCCTGGTTGGCTTCACAGATCCGACGAGTCGGGATCAAACTTATGTGCTGGTTCCGGCAGGCGGCTGAGCGGAAGCGACTTGCGTTATTCCTTGCCAGCGCCTCAGGTGATCCAGAATTCTGCGTTGTTTTCCTCAGAACACATGCTTCGACCAGGCGCGATGAAATAGCCTACAATTGGCAGTTCGCCGTCAGGAAACCTGAGCGGAGTGCATCCACCACAAACATGCCTAAGCTTTACGAAATAAACGGAAGCTCGCGTGGTCTCTACCTGCAGTGGGAAGGCAAGCGCTTGTATCGCCAGCAGGTGCCCACCCCGCGTCTGCTAGAGCCGGTTGAAAAATACTCCCACGGCGCTGACCGCCCGAACATGCTGATCGAGGGCGACAACCTGCAGGTGCTCGCATCTTTGAAGCCCCGCTACACCGGCCTTATCGATGTCATCTATATCGACCCTCCATACAACCTCGGCAAAGACGACTTCAGATATAGCGATAAACGCTTCCATGACCCGGACGCCGACGACAGCGATGCCGTTTACGTCAGCAACGAGGATGGCGGCCGCCATACGAAATGGCTGAACTTCATAGCACCACGTCTATACATGCTCTGGCAGCTGCTTCACGACGAGCGCGGCGTCATCTTCATTAGCATCAATGACGTTGAGCTATTCCGCCTCGGCATGCTCGTCAACGAGATTTTCGGGGAAAACAACTGGATAGGAACCATCGTCTGGAAGGCCACGACTGACAACAATCCCTCACGGATCGTCATCGAGCATGAATACATCCTTTGTTACGCCAAGAACAAGGACAAGCTTGCGAGCCGATGGACCAACCGCGACAACGAGATCAAGGCGATGCTTCTTGAAGCCTTCGACAGGATAAAAGCGGAGTCATCTTCACTCCCTGAGATCAAAAAGAAATTCCAGAAATTCGCCTCCGATAACAAAGGGGCGTTCGGAGACCTCTACCGCTACCGGCGCGTCGATAAGCGCGGACCCTATGCCGCCCGCAGAAATATGGATAACCCCGGCAAGCCGGGCCACAAGTACGATGTCATCCATCCTGTGACGAAAAAAGTGTGCCAGATGCCCTTTTGGGGCTGGCGCTTCACTGAAGCCACGATGAAGCAGCTCATCAAGGATGACCGTATTATTTTCGGTAAGGACGAGACCAAGATCCCCGAGCTAAAGGTCTATCTCATCGATGTCGAGTTTCCCCTGCGCAGCGTCATCCAGCTTGACTCGCGCAAAGGCTCCAATGACCTCGAACGCCTCTTCGGCAGCCGGGACATTTTCAAGAATCCCAAGCCCGTCGAGCTGATCGAGACGCTGCTCGGGTATACCACGCGCAAAGACAGCATCATTTTGGACGCCTTCGCCGGCAGCGGGACCACGGGCGAGGCAGTAATGAAGCTAAACCACGCCGACAACGGCAAACGCACCTTCATCCTTATTGAAGATGGTGAGCGTGACGATAAATACACGCGTACCCTTACCGCCAAGCGCCTGAAGGCAGCCATCAATACGCACGGGTACAAATCAGGGTTCCAGTTCCTGAAGACCGGCCAGAAGCTCGATCGGCAGGCTATCGTGACGCTTGAGCATGATTCGCTCGCCAGCCTTATTTGCCAGGCCGATGAAACGGGCCGGGGCAAAGGCATTATTCCCGTCTCTGGTTTCAAGTACATCATCGGCAAGAATCATCGCTCCGAAGCCATCTGCCTTTTCTGGAATGGCGCAGATAAAAGCGAAGTCACAGCTGACAGGCTCAAGGAAGCAGCGCGCGAAGTGACGGAGGCCGGACTCAAGAGGCCATTCCGTATTTACGGCACGTTTTGCAGGGTGGGAGACACAGCGAGTTGGAAATTCTGCCAGATCCCCGATGAGATTTTGGCCCAGATGCACATCGAGGAAGAGGTCTTAAGCGAGGACGAGTGCCCGGCATAGAACTTTTTGATTTTCAGCGGATTGTGGCAAACAAGCTGCTCGGCTCAGCGGTCAGCTATTTCGAGAAAGGCCCCGACATCATCGGGGGCCGGACCGTCCCTTTCGTAGGCCAGTTGAAGGCTGTCACCGGCGCCGGCAAGACGCCCATCCTTGCCGATGTGGTCGGAAGGCTCAAGCCTGCCATGGTCCTCTGGACCACGAAATTCGGAAGCGTCGTCGACCAGACCGTTGCCAATCTCAAAGGCAAGTATGCGCACCTGCTTGGCAGCGGCATATCCGAGGTCATCAATTTCAGCGATGTCACGAGCCCGGCGCAATGGGAATATCTCATAGATCGCAAGGACGGCCTCACCATTCTCGTTTCGACCGTGGCGATGTGGAACTCTACTGAGAAGGATGAGCGCCTCAATGTCCATCGCCCATGCCCGGATTGGGGCTCAAAGACCCGCTGGGAGAGGTTGAAGTCTGACCGCAAAAGGCCGCTCTGGGTCGTTTACGACGAAGCCCACAACACCACGACGGAGCAGGTCGAGCAGCTTGATGACTCTGAACCCTGTCGGCTTCTTCGTCGCTAGCGCCAGCCAGATCAAAGGCAAACTTCAGTTTTACCTGTCCAGCCTTCCCGAAGAAGCGCGCAAGGAACGCATCATTCCCGTCAGCACCCGCGATGTCGTCGATGCCGAGTTGCTGAAGTCCACGATTTCGCTTGCCGACTATGACAGTTCGTCTGAAGAGATGATTCTCGATGTCGTCAAGCGGCGTGCTTCACTGGAAAAACAGCTTAACAAGCTGGGATCGACCGTCATCCCGAAGGCAATCTTCGTGGTCGAGTCAAGCAACGTAAAGCAGGGTGAGGCCCGACCAATCACAATCTGGCGCACGCTCGTTAATCAGGGCAAAATCGACCCGGAGAATATCGCGGTCTGCACCAATACCAAGGATCTTCCGAAAGACGCCAACCGCGTCGAGACCATCGATCAGCTATCAGATGATTACACGCACATCATCTTCAACAAGAAGTTGCAGGAAGGATGGGATGATCCCTCTGTTTATCTCTGTTATTTCGATGGAAAGACAGAGTCCGCGACGCGCATCCAGCAGGTGCTTGGCCGGGCAGTGCGCCAGCCGGACGCCAAGCACTTCGCTGAAAACGAGCTGAACACCGCCTATTTCTTCTTCAATTGTCCAAACGAAATGCTCGACAAGATCACCGACCAGCTGAAGGAAGAGCTTCGGATTTACAAGGGCGATGACGATGAACCTGGCTTCGAGCCCTTCGAGTTTCGCGAGGAGCGCAAGGCCCTTCCCAGAATACGGGTCAAGGATCAGTTAGATAGCAAGCTCAAGGTTCCAAACTTGCAACTGGAAATGCCGCCGGGCGACCGCCTTAAGAACCTCATAATAAAGAAGACATTTGATTTCGGCGACGAGGATCGCGCTGCGAAGGGTAAGGCCCTTATCAACATCGTCTCCGTCAAAACAGGTGACGTGTCACAGGCAAAGCGCGACCTTCTTGAAGATATGCGCGTGCGCTGCGGGGCATATCTATACGACCAGATCCGCTCGAATTCAAAGAACTGCTGCAGCGCCATTCCGCCAGAAGTTTTCAGCAGCCCGCAGCTGGACAAGAGCGCCTGCTATAACTCGAAGGCACTCGAGCACTACCGCGAGCTTTCGAATACAGTCGTTCAGGAATATGAGAACCACGTCCGGCTCTGCCAACTGTCCGACCCGGACAAGGAAAACTATTTTGCCGGACCGTACCAGCCTTCAGGTACGGTCGAAAAACCATTTACCAATGCGGGACATGCGTTCTATGATAGCAAGGCATTCAAGGGCGATGAATATGAAGTAGCCAAGGCCCTCGATAAGCACTCCGGCCACGTCTGGGTCCGCAATAAGGATCGACTCGATTACGGCATACCCCTTCCTATCAAGAGCGGCGGCTCATCGAACTTCTACCCGGATTTCCTGTGGTGGGTCAAGAAGACCGTTTGGGCAATCGATCCGACCGGCAAATACATCCTCATGGAGAAGGTCCGAACCAAGCTTATGAGCGTCCCTGCTCCCCTCAAAATCGCGCTCATCACGCGCGGGAAGCTCTCCTCTTCATACACCTCATTGTCAGAGGACGGCTGGTCGCTTCTTCGTTTCCGAACCGGCAACGCCGCTCCGGAGGTCTTTGATTCTCTGGATGAAATAGCCGCGGTTCTGATTGAGGAGAGTTGATGGCGAAGCCCAGCAACGTACCGACTTACGATCAGTTGATCGTCCCCCTATGGCGGGCTATGAAAGCTCTTGGCGGCTCGGGGTCCATCGAAGAAATCTATGACAAGGTTGTTGAACTTGAGCATTTGCCTGAAGACGTTATTTCTCAGCCGCATGACCCCGAGCACAGCAACCAGACTGAGGTCGGATACCGTCTCGCATGGGCGCGCACCTATCTCAAGAAGTTCGGCATGCTGGAGAATTCAAGCCGTGGCATATGGTCGCTAACGGCAAGAGCCAAGGATGTTGAGAAGCTGAATCCGCAGGAAGTCGTCAAAGCGGTCAAGGCAGCGCAGCGCGGCACTCCAGAGGCAAATGACCAAGCCCCTCCTGCTCCGGACACTCCCCAGGAACTCGATTGGCGGCAGCGCCTTCATGGCATACTGACCCGCAAGCTTACCCCGGCGGCATTTGAACGGCTCGTCCAGCGCGTCCTCAGGGAAGCCGGATTCACTCAGGTAGAGGTCACGGGCCGTACCGGAGATGGCGGCATCGACGGTAAGGGCATTGCGCGCATCCATGGACTGATGAGCTTCCACGTTCTCTTTCAATGCAAGCGCTACACCGGCTCCGTAGGACCAGGTGAGATCCGCGACTTCCGCGGGGCTATGGTAGGCCGGGCGGATAAAGGCCTTTTCATCACCACAGGAACGTTCACCCCAGCTGCCGTCAAAGAGGCTACGCGTGACGGCGCACCGCCAATTGATCTGCTCGATGGCAGTGATCTCGCTGAAAAGCTTAAAGAGTTGAGCATCGGCATTCGCACCGAGAAGATTGAACTCGTGCATGTCGAAGACGAGTGGTTCGATTCTGTCTGAAGTCTGAATGCAAAAAACTCCGTCATCCCGAGTCGCAGCGGAGACAAAAACGGCGCTCGGGGAGTTGCCGAGCGCCTGATTAGTTTCACAGTAGGCTACGCTGCGGTCTTCGTTGTACCTTTCTTCGCACCTTTTTTCTGTTTGGCGGCGAGTTTCGCACGCTTCGCGGTGAATTCCTGCTCTACGGCTTTGCGGAGTTTGTCCACGTCCACGCGATGCCGCTTTGCCGTTGCGATCAGCACATCCGGGTCGCTGGTTGGCGCCCGATCTGTGCATTCCAGTAAAACGACTTCGATCAGCAGTTTTGAAAGTGCGCCCTCGTCCGGCTGCCGCAACATCCGAGCGATGGCCTGCTGCACCTGCGGGTGCGTAACTTCGCTGGCCGTGCCTTCGACCAACTTGTGCCGTCGCGCCAGCAGTTCCTTCCTCAATGGATCAAGTTTGTGCAAAAGCGTACTGGCAACCAACGCAAGGTCGGCGCGGTCAAGCGGTGCACCGACGCGCTTGAGCACTTCGGCCAATGCGCGGTGACGCACCGTGGTTTCGAGTTTCTGCTGCTCCAATTCTTTCCGGCGCTGTGCGCGTTCCTTCGCTGTTTGCTCCGGGTTAGGAGCGCGGCGGTCGGCGAAGTGTACGGGGCAGGTTAGCTCGGTGCAGACCTTTACAGTCCGTCCACGCTCGGTGCCGTCTACCACGATTGCCTCGCTCATGTTCTTACATGGTTTCTGGTAGGGCGAGAGTGGCTTTTTGGATTTCGCAGACTTGGCGGTGAGATTCAAGGAGACGTATTGGTTTCGTCCCAGCACTGCGCTGTTTCCGGGAGTTCTCCATTCGTTTGTAATCTGCACCAACTGCGGTTTCGCGGCGATCTGACGCTCGACGTTCTTCGTCAGCTTGTTGTTGTAGCAGTTTTTATCGGTGCAGGAATCCTGCAGTCCCGCATCGAAGAGTAAGGTGTTAAAGCCGGTGCGCTTCGGGCAGTTCGAGCTATTCTCCGCTTCCGGCACAAGCGTCTCGTCGTTTTTGTCGAAGGCCACGGATTCGAGCGAGAGCAAAATGTTTTGCTCGATCCACGCCGTCAAGTCACGAACGGGGCGCAGAATGCGCGTTTCTTTCTCCCTGCTGTTCCAAGCGGTGTGAAACGCTGCCTCAAACGCCCGCTGTTGCTCCTGCTGCGGCAGCTTGGCAATTTCGAGCGACATGGCCCACGCCGATTTCGTCTGCCAGAAGGAGTCCGCGATGGATGGATGCAACTCGACCAACCGAAGGCGTGTAGCCACGAATGCCGGACTCTTCCCGGTCTTCGCCGCTAGGCTGGTGATGTCGTATTGAAGCCCATCCGTGTGCAAGAGGCCATGAAACGCGAATGCCTCTTCCAACGGATGTGCGTTTTCACGCTGTATATTTTCAACCAACTGCGTTTCGACACATGCCGCGTCCGAGAGGTCGACGATACGAACGGGCACTTCATCCAACGCGGCGAGCTTGGCGGCGCGCAGGCAAG
>CAVREG010000008.1:0-300634 GCA_963720075.1 uncultured Acidobacteriaceae bacterium
GTTGAAGTTTATGCCTTAGGAGTCGATGCGTCAGGGAAATCGATACTTTATTGGCAGGGGTTGCAAGAATTCTGGAGTAAATACTTTGCCAGGACAGGCGCTAGCCTGAAAGAATATTCTTCGATTCGCGAAAGAGGGGAGAACCGATAATCGCCGATGCGGGTCGGCATTTGCTTGTCAAGAGTCTATTGTCTGGTGGAGGACAAATCATTTATGGAACAAGACGTTCACGTTCGGGGGAGCGAAACTGAGCTGGTAGTTCTCAATGACAAGATCCATCTTGCCTCTGCGATTGAGGTCGGCCGCAATGATCGGAGCGCCGAACGCTCCAGGCGCAAAAAATGATCGAGTGAATTGTCCATTTCCCTGATTGAATAGAATACAAACCTGATAGCTGGACTGGGAGCCAACGGCGAGATCAATTCGGCCATCTCCGTCAAAGTCTCCTGCAAAAAAGGCTCCGGGCTCAGAACCGGGATCTACAATCGCGCCCTGATAAAACGTTCCATCGCCTCGGCTGTAATAGATCACGATCCTCACGTCGCCCTGATCGTAAAGCGCCACATCGTCTTTTCCGTCTCCGTTGAAGTCGGCGACTAGCACCGATGTACCAAAGCCCAGGTTGAGATTGCTATTCTCTACATCCCGGAATGTTCGTCCCCCCATATTCAGGAGTGTCCGGTTGGCTGTGGCGATGTCCAACTTCCCGTCTCCATCGAAATCGCCCACAACAAATGGCGGACTCATATTCGGCACGGTCACCGAGGTAAAACCATAGGACCCGTTGCCGTAAAGAATCTTCCCTGGTGCCACACAATCCACGGTCTGACAGGACGACACAATATCTGGGAAGCCATCTCCGTCCATGTCAGCCTTCACGAAACTTGGCGGCTGCCCCGCAACAGTAATCGGCGAGACAGATGAGAAATCCAGTGACCGATTATTTGGCCAAATCTCAAGATTCCCGTTCGCGCTGCCGCCAATGAGATCAAACAGGCCCTTGCCGGTCATGTCCGCAATCGCGAAAGAGGAGGCATCGGTCTGGGCTACAAGTTGGAACGAACTGTTGCCCGAGTTCAGATACATGCTTCCGGGAAAGATAGCGCCGTCGTTGGGATCGTATATACCACCCACGAAAATTTCTGGAAGTCCATCGCCGTTGACGTCTCCTGCCGACAGTGCACCAGCGACAGCTGGAGTCGCCAGAACGAGTGCAGATGGAAAGTTGCGGTCAGTGCGTCCGAGAGCGAGCGAAACGAAATTGAAACGGTCGGCCACAACCACGTCGGGAAGACCGTCGCCGTTAAAATCGCCTACGGCAGCGTACTGCCCGTATGGGCCAATAAGGGGTTGAGGAGTGAACTTGCCAGTTCCATCTCCCCAAAGAAATAGAAGCTCCGCTGGTTCGTGCCCCACCGCACCCGCCAGGTCCGGGAATCCATCATGGTCAAAATCTCCAGCCACAAGCCGTATTTGTGCCGGTAACTCAAGACTCGCCACTTGGGTAAATGAGGCATTGCCATTCCCCTCGAATGACAGCAATTGCGATCCACTATTACTACTCAATTGCACGACGATGTCGGGGATGCCGTCAAGGTTAAAATCAAGAACGTTCGCCAAGCCAAAAATACCGGTCAATCCCGCCGTCGGTTGATCACTGAACTGGCCGTTGCCCTGATTCAGCAAGGTGTGGAACGACCGATCCGCTGCTACGTAGAGGATGTCCGGTTTCCCGTCCTGATTGAAGTCTCCCACAGAAAAATCAGGGTTGTTTCCCGCCTGCGTCGCGAGCATGACCGGGGCGGCAAAGCCACTGCCCGTATTCTGGAGCCACAGCAAACTGTAGAGGAGTCCCGTGCGCTGTTGAACACTCAATATGAGGCCGGGTTTACCGTCCCCGTTCAGATCAACCAGGCGCGCTGGTCCGGACGGAAAGATTCCGTCGAAGGTCTGTTGCGTTACCGGCTGCTCAAAATTACCGTGTCCGTCGCCCCACAAGATACTCACCGTGGTTAATGATGCGTTGTCGGTTGTAATCGAAACTAGGTCTGCGGTTCCGTTTCCATCTACATCGCCAACCGCGAGAGCATACGGTGGAATAGGAACGGGAATATAATGCGGCGCAGAAAGCGTGCCGTCAGCCTGACCATCGAGAATTGCGATGGTCAATGAGTTCGAGACTCCCGGACCTGGCATGACAATATCGGCGAGCCCGTCTCCGTTTGTATCCGCAGCGACGATAAATGGGGAGTCGTTTGCGCCCTCGCCAACCAGGAACCCCGGAATCGCATCCATGACGAGCGGCCCTTGCTGTGGCGCATAGACGGTGTACGTGAGAGTGTTGGAGACGTGTCCGCCACTGTGCACGGAAAATTGATGTGTGCCGACGTTCGCGTTGAACGTGTCTACGTGAATACTTACCTGCGCCTGAACCGTGCCGGAATCCACATAGGTCGTGTTGACGGCTAGCTGGCCGTCAATAAACACTTGCGCCGAACCATCGAATCCCTGTCCCAAAACTGTAACCATAAGTATTGGGGCTCCAACCATCACCGCGGACGGCCCAAGCGCGGAAATTGCGAGGCTTGGTGTTCCGCCTCCGCCGCCACCTCCTCTCCCAGTACTGCCGGCTGAGCCGGTACTGCTTCCTCCACCACCGCAGCCAGAGAGCGCCATGGCAAGCAGAACCGCAAGCAGAATCGATGATGAGATACGCGCGCACATCGTAAGGGGAAGGTGAAGTTTATAACGCGGAATCGAGATGCGGATTGTGACCTTCGTTTTAATTCCAGTCACTTGAGCATATGACAAACTCCATCGCCGACACCTCGTCCCCACCTTGCGAAATCGCGCAAGAGTGGGCCAGCCGTTTCTTGTTGCGCCGCTGCGGAGATCAAAATCTCACAAAGATGGGCCAGCCAGCCCTTCTCTCTTATCGAGGCCAGCCACCCCGCGAGTCTCCTGGTCCATGAAAATTTTGGGGCCTACCGGCGAGTTTTCGCGTCACTCCCACTCTGCGTTAAGGGCTATTATTCGGCCTTCATCATCGCGGAACATAACGCCCTCAACCGCCTTCTGATCGGCCGACTTGCCTGCTTTCAGTCGAAGGTAAAAGCTATCGGAATCCTCATCATATGAGTATCTAAGTCCACTCCCCTGAGTCCGAACAGATTCATCGATAGTTCTAAGGCTGTTCCTCCCCGCCTTCAGAGCCAAATTGATGATCTCGACACCAAGGACCTCACCTCCTTGGCCAAAGTCCAAAACCATCTTGAGGGGTTGACCGGCTGATTGTTTCGCGACATGAGCGAATTCCACAAAAAGCGACCCACTGTCTTCGCGCACTCGTGGAAAATCCTTCGCGTTAGGCATGTTAGGGGGCACCTTTATGAACGCTCACGATCGAACCGCCGTCGCCAGTAACAACAGTAACATCGTTATTTGGATCGTAGTGCACGGTCTTGCCGCCCTCAACCGGGACACCTTTGGTGGTATTAATCGTATTATCTACCACGCTTCCCGGGATGTTCCTCTCTGGGCCCGTTTCGATCCCGTAGTGCTTGGTGAATGGTCGACCCTCGGGCGTGGATCCATATTTGGACGCGGTCGCCGTGTCCTCTTCCACGGCGCCGACCTCGCCTAGCTCCCCCTCAAGGCTCATCCCGTCGGATACCACCGCCGGAACGACGATGCTGGCGGCTGTATTCGCCATGCCTCCGAGCTTCTTTGCGAGGGCTGCGCGATCCGCCGGGTCCTTCATTGTAAACTCACCCCGCCCGGTTATCTGCCCTCCGGCATGATTGGCAGCACGCTCCGCCTTCTGCGTTTGCGCCTGGAGGTAATTGGCTACCCCTTCTCCTAAAGACTTTCCGACAGATACTGCGTCCCTGATTGCTGCGCAGAGTCCTGGGTAATCGTTGCAAGATGGCCCATGTCCATCAGGGTCTCCGAACGTCGTGGGATTGTTTTTGACAAAGCTGTACAGATTCAGGCTCTGAGGGTTTCCAAAGTTTGCATAGGGCACCGTCGTGGGCTTCGTGGCCCAGTCCGGCGTCATCCAGCGGCCCAGGTTCGAGGTGTCGTACCGCGCTCCGAAATTATCCAGGCCGGATTCGCTGTCGCGTTCCTTGCCGTTGAACTTATAGTTCTGCGCGACGGGTGTGGTGCTGTAGTCGTTCTGCTGCCCGCTGTACGGATAGTAATCTATGTCCTGCTCGTATTGCGTCCCGGTTGCGTTCTCGACCACCGCGTGCGTGCCCAGATGATCGGAAAAATAGTAGTGCAGCGCGATGGTCGCACCCGTTGAAGACACGTCCCGGCGCGCGATTCGCGTGCCGTTGAAGAAAAGATATTCTTCCTGCGGATTGCCCGCCAGGTCGCTCTCCGCCAGCGGATCGCTCCCCGTCCCCTTCCAATACAGCTTGCCGTTGGTGCCGCTCGTCGGACACGCCGTCGTCGCCGAAGCCGCCGCGCATTTCTCCACTCGCTCGCCATTTCCGTCGTAAACGTACCGGTATCCCGAGGTCCACACCAGCCGGTTCTCGGCATCGTACACGTAGCCACCGTTAGCTGTCATGTTTCCCGCCGCGTCGTAGACGTAGCCAGTCAACTGATTCTTTACTGTCGCGGGCGCAGCGTTCAGCGGTTCCGTGTAGGTCTTGCCGGAGACCCCAGAGCGATTCGTTAGATTGCCCCAGGCGTCAATCGTGTAAGTCTCGCCCCACTGCGGGCCGCTTGACCATGCAGACGCGATCCGGTTCAGGCCATCGTAAGTGTAGTTCGCCGTGCGATTCGGATTATTTCCGTTCGTGACCGTATATACGTTCCCGTTATCCCCGCTGCCCGCGTGGAAATCGTAAGTCAGGCTCAATACCGACCCCGATGCCCCGGTGGCGCTCAATATCAGCGGCTGCATCCGCACATTGTAGGTGTTGCTCACATTGAAGACCGAGCCAAGGGTAACTGACATTAGCAGGCCAGGAGGCTGGCCCGCGGCCGTGTATTGCGCATTGGTGGCAAAATTGATGCCGTCGGTCGAATCAACCAGCGTGGTCGCCCGCCCCGCGCCATTGTAAGTGTAATTGAGGTTCTTCATGGGAGGCGTCGCCAGCACTGAGAGCGAGCCGTCCAGGTTGGGAGTGTAATAAACGTAATGGCTGATCGTGGCTTTGCCGATCGCGCGTCTTTCCTCCTTCACCCGGCCCATTTTGTCGTGAGCCCACGAAGTTCCTCCTGAACCATCGCACATCGAGGTGCGCTCTCCGACCGGGTAGTTGTCAGTAAGGCTGGGCGCGGCGATAGCGCAGCCGGAGAGCGGAATCCCGTCGTAGCCATATTGCACTTGCGCGGTAGAGGGATTGCCTGGAAAAGAATCCGTATAAACCTTTCCCATGACCCGGTTCATGGCGTCATAAGAATAAGTTGTCGTTACCGTCGCTGATCCCGTTGACGGCTGGTTTGGCGACAATGCGGTTTTGCTGGCAACGTTGCCATTGAGGTCATAAGCATACTGGATCGCGCCAGATTCCGGATTACTCGCACTCACCAAGCGTGACAGCGAGTCGTAGGAAAAGCGACGCACGCGCCAAGGGCTGGTTGCGTCATTGCTCGGATCGGCGGAACATCCGGTCCCGCTCACGCCGCCATGTTGCTCGGAACACTTTAAATTGCCCAACGCATCGTAGTTGTACAGCGTGATTGCGGGAGTGCTCAGCGTCCAAGGTCCAAGGGTGCCGCCACTTCCGCCGGTAAGATTGAAACTCGAGGGGCTCGCACTGAACGAGGCGGGATTGAATCCGTTCGTTGACCCCGATGAATCGGATCCCGAATAATTCGCGCCTGCTCCGCTTGCTATGCTGGTAAAGGTCACCGTGGCCCCGCTTGAAGTCGCAGTGACTGGCGTACCAGAAGCGTTAGTGAAGTCGCTGGCAAGGGCGGCAGCCACGGTGGTCGCGGTGCTTCCATTCCCGTAGGTGACTGACTGCGTGAATCCATCCACGGTGGCCGACACCGTGCCGGAATCGTAGGTGGTCGACTGATCCGCCCCGCCTGCCAGCTGCGAACCGGATGGAGTTATATTGAATGACGGGTTCGGGAAAAAGGTAGTGTTGTGCGACATAGTGACCGACAAAGGATAGTTGGTTGCCGACCCCGTAGTTTTTGCTGTCAGGGTAATCGTGGTTCCGTTCAACGAGGGAGAAACCGGACTGTTCCCGTTGCCGTTTATCGCCGCCGAGAGGGCCGAGGCAATTGTGGAACTTGTGTCATTTTGGCCGAATCCGGCACCTCCTACTGTCGTGCCATTGACGACGACTGTGACCGAACCGGTGTCATAGATTGGACAATATTGCGGCGGACAAGCGTTCGCAGGACCCTGTTCGCTGCCGGAGATGGTCACCGAGCCCTGGCCGGGAGTAGCGGGACCTGATGAACTCTTCTCCGAACCATTTACCGTGATTGAACCGCTGGCCTGTGTCCCGCCGGTATGTACTTTGCGTGGGTTCGTCCACCTCGGTCAGCCGCCCAAGGGCGTCCACGGTAGAGCGGCGCTGGTTCCCGGTTTCATCCGTTGTCGTCGAGATATTTCCGCTGTAACTTGAACCTGCCGTTGAACCGTCCGTCTGAAGAACCGACAAAGTTCGCCCTATGGCGTCGTAGCTATTCTGTGTCCAATAAACCGTATCAGTACTGCAATGCGGATTCGATTGCTTGAGTACTTTGCCTTCTCCGTCATAGACCGCGTCGGTAGTATCCACGCATGGAGTATCCGAAGTAAGTTGTGTGCGCACCACGTGGAACATCCCGTCCATCGTGGCGACACTAATTTTCTTATTGGAAGTCGTGATGAGCTGCGTGGTCGTAACGGTAGGCGATGGGCCAACGTCGTTGTAAGCGATCGTTGTTTTTCCGCCATCGGGATAGACAGTCTGCGTCAGCCGGTCAAGCGGATCGTTATATGTATATGTCGTGGGCGGGGTCGCGCTGTTTAGACCGCGGAGGTGCTCAAATCCCCGAACGTATAGTTGTATTTGAAGCTTTCGGTGTGCGAAACACCGTTCGTTGGCGGGTACACAATTTGGGTCAGATAGGCATCCGAGTTTCCGGGATAGTTTGACCCACTGTCCGCATAAGAATAATTCGTTGTATGACTTGGGTTGCCGGGGATGTCAAGTGCAGGTTCCGTTTCCGCATGGGTCTGTCATTGAGATGGCTTGGCCAGCCAATGTCATACGCGAATTTAGTGACGGAATCTGCCATGCATCCCGTACCGGCTAAGCATTTTTGTGTTTTGGTCGTGAGATTGCCGCGTGACGTAAAGCTGCTGCCGTAGTTTGAGTCGTGCTGAATTACGCTCGGCGACGTGAGCGTACCTTGGTCATACAGGTAATCCGTCTCTGCCACTTACCCGATGAGTCAGAGACAACTACACTGCTCGGCTCTGGCGTGACTGCAGTCTGGTAGGGACTCAGTCCAAAGGTTTGATAATTAGTGGCAGTGCTCCTGAGAAGGCGCCGTCGTAGCCGTATTCGTTCTTGGTCGCCAGGCGTATTGGGAAAGCCGCCGCTGGCAACGCAACCTGCGTTCACACAAGTACCGCCAGTATAGGTGTAAGTAGTTTTGGCGGTCTGTCCGCTCTCGAGGGTTGTGTCCTGCTCGCCGAGATCAAAAAAATCGAACCAGCTTTTTGTCACTGTTCGCAGGAGCGGGCCACTATTCCAATCGTAGTACTGAGTGCTACTTTCGACCGGCACTTCCGAAGCAACACCACCTACGACAAACGGTGGGGCGCCGGGTGGCTGAAATCCGCCGCGTGTAGTTGTAAACGGTCTGAAAGCTTCTTTCCTGGATGTTATCTTGTGTGACGACAGTTGTGCTCTTTGTGCTCCAATCCTCTGGGTTGGATGCCCAGTTGGAATCGGATGGCCACACTGTTGTGTAAGTAAAGGTTTGGGTCTGGGCAACGGTAGTCCCGTCATAGCTGACCGTGCGACTCGCAAGCACCGGCGTTGCATAGCGGGCAAAACAAGCAGGATGGAGAGTCTTGCTAGTCTCACCCAATCCCGAAAATGTAGCCATCTCGGTGTATTGATTGCCTGGGTCGTTACTGCTCAGTTTCCAGGTGTACTTCACCCACCCGCCACTTGGGTAGATAATTTCGTTCAGTAAGCCATAAACATTCTGCACGGAGGAATCCGTCGGATTAAATCCTCCATAGTAAAAGGTGTACTGGGTTGTGCTAGGGACACTTGGCAGATTTATGCCACCCCATGCTGGCTGCGTACCGCTAACCACAAAGCTAGTTCCCGGAGTAACCCATGGGCAGTCGACGACCTCGCCCCACCCACTCGATTCGGTCGTTTGCGCAAGCGGCGCGTAATTTACGCTAGTGGAGGATGGACACCCACCGCCCGGACACGAAGCACCCTGATAGGTAATGCCACCAATCGTTGTACTGCTCTGATTCCCCACGAAAAGCTGCCGTCCCACGGTGTCGTTGTACAATGCTGAACTTGCCGTAATCTGGTTGCCGTTGCGATCCTCAATTTGGTATGGCGTGTCCTTGCATACATCATCAGTTGAATCGTAACTACAATTCCCATGGAAGAAATAGGTCGTTCCCGATTCATCTGTGACCGTGAAATCGCCTACGGGCCCTGTAGCCACTGGATCGCAATTGGGACAAGTATTCCAATTCGACACATCATTTACTGATGTAGGTTGATCGGAAAATATAGCTGATACTTTCCCATCCCCGACTCCACCCCCGCTGCTTCCAATGCCGTTGTTTGCGCTCGGTACTGTGCTTCCTGTTCCGCATTCACTTTGGAAGCTCTGGTTATTCTGGCTAGCAAGAGGGACGAGAACCCCAATGCCGAGGTTATGCGAAGCGCCGGACAATCCGTTAAATGTGAAATTTGTCGCATAATTACACTGCGCGAAAGGTAGGGGCTGCGGACACGCCGGCGGGCAAGTGACCTGTGGGGGCGTAAATTGCGATTCTGTCCAGCTCGCCTGCGGCAGATTATCAAGGCGCTGGTTATTCGGTTTAAATACGACTAATTGGGTTGGTGTCTCTGTCAGCCGATAGAGGCCCGCCGAATTATAGGTAAAGGAGTATGGCAGGGAAATGCCGCGTCCCTTTGGAGTAGGAAACTGAATGTTCACACTTAGAGAACCGTTCGACGGGCTGACGGTCTCCCCAAGGAAGTGGATATAGTCATGACCGCCCGGCGATGGAGTTGCAGTTTCGGCGTTAACAGTATTACCCGTGGACGGAACTTGCCCCTTAGCACGAGGGCATGAAACGGACACCGCTACGAGCAATACAAGCGGGTAGTACAGAAATGTTCCGCGCCAATTCAGCCCAAAAAGTATCTCCGACAATGCACTGCTTCGCGAAGTTTTTGCAGAACGGTGCGACGACGCAGCACTGCGGCCACGGGCCATAGACGCCTCCGAAATAGGACATTAAATGTCGAGAACTGTGATCCCGGGGTCCGCCTGGGGATGGGCTGTAGAGAAGTGGCTTTCGCCGCGACCTTTGTCGTTTAGCGTTCCCCGCAAAGGTTGCGACAAAACTTAATTGCGAGGAGTTCTTCTGTCAAGCAAAAATTATCATTGCAGATTTCGATATGAAAGAGTCAAGATCAAAAAGTAGCCCATCGTTATTTCAGACGCTGCCTTCATCCAGCAACCGTCGTTAACGTGGTAACGAGTATTTTTGGCCTGTGTTTGTGAGCTGAGAGGAAGGGGTCGGTGGTTGCGGGTTTTCCTGGAAGGACTCCAGAACTGTAGACGATTTTGTGTCGTTGATTGCTTCTCGAAGCATTGCGCTTCAACACCTTTCAAGCAACGCTCGCAACAGTTTCATCCTCAATCAGTTGCGATCTCACAAAATCAACAATTCACAACAATCATTCGCACCTGGTTCGGGACCAGGGGGTCGGAGGTTCAAATCCTCTCGCCCCGACCAACTAAATGTACAGTGGCTTCACGGCTTACACGAAGGCCCCACAATTTTCGATCTCAAACAAAGTATTTTTGCGCTCTGCAAATTGATCTTCAATGTACCGAAATCCAATCACCCCCGGTCGCATCAGATATCATCGTTTCTAGTGGCAATCTTTAAACTGGAATGCGGAGACGGCCATGCAAATCATCGCTGGACACTCGCGATGATTTCGGCTTTGGCAATCGGCCTTGCGTTCGGCGGCAGCGCAATCTTAGCTCAGACAGCGATTGCTCCCACGCGAGCGACAAAATCTGAGTCGCGACGGGAATTGCCCAGTACATCATTTTACGAAGCAGTTACGCCCTTGCCTACTGGGAAACCGGGAACGCTCATTCGCTCAGAGGCATTCGATGATTACGACCTTTCCGCCGATATGTCGGCCCTGCGCGTTCTTTACCATTCTCGCGACGCTTCCGGCATGGATGTGGCAGTCTCTGGAGTGGTGTTAATCCCTGCAGGGAAACCGCCGGCCGGCGGCTGGCCAGTGATCGTGTGGGCGCACGGCTTCAGCGGCACCGCACGCCGCTGCGCTCCATCCCTCATGAGAAACATCTTGGACGGACCATTCCTTTCCATGTATCTCTCGCTGGGATATGCAGTGGTCGCCACTGACTATGCTGGCTTGGGGACTTACTCCCGGTTCGCGGCGCTGGATACAGAATCAAATGCTGCCGACGTGGTGTATTCAGTTCCGGCGGCGCACGCTGCGACGCCTCTTCTCAGTTCAAAATGGATCGCGATGGGCGATTCGCAGGGAGCGATGGTGGCAATTAAAGTCGCAGAACTTGCTGGGCCGGATGCCAATTACCTCGGAAGCATCGCGATTTCTGGGGTTGCGAATCCAAAAGATCTTTACGAAAGGATGGCGCAAAAATCTTCAGAAGGCATGCTCTCGGTATTGGCGCATGGAATAAAGGCCGTCTTTCCGGAATTTAAGCTCAGCGATGTGTTTACCGATAAAGGATTGGATACATTCGAGGAAATCGAATCTACTTGCGGGACTCCTGCCGAGACCGCCGGCTCTGAAGCGCCAATGCTGAAGCCCGATTGGGAACAGAATGGCTTCGTCCAGAGATTTCTCACAAGGAACGAAGTTGGACAGAAACCCGCACACGGTCCTCTGCTGGTAATTGTTGGCGCGATTGACCCCACTATCCCTGCCTCAATGACCTCGAAGGTGGCGGATCAACTCTGCCGTCAGCATGATCATGTGGACTTTGAACAATACCCGGAAGTTGACGCAGGAACCGTGCTCAGCTTTTCAGTCAGAGATCAGCTTAACTGGATTCAATCGCGGTTCGCCAACCGGCCCGCGCCCTCCAATTGCAAGTGACCAGGTATCCGGAAACGACCTGCTGATATATGACGTGTCAGTAGGGCCACACGTGCAAAAACAAGGCGAACCCAGCTGGATGGGGACCATAAGTTGGCCTCAAAACATCTGGCACTCCATACCAAGTTCCCTGCCCACCAATGGCAGTTGATAGATGAGGGATGTGCCCCACTTCGCGATCATAACCGGCCGAGTACGCCTGTACGCGAGCGAAATATTTTTCTGTGAAACCGGGTGGAAATGGATTCTCCCCCAGCAGCAATTCATTGGTGCGGTCAACATTTTCAATGCGCGTCCAAACACGGTTCTTGTTTTCGAACTGAAGCGTGGACTCGAGCAAATATCCATTGCCAACGTTGCCGTCCAACAGACTTTGATTCCGGCCCCACAAAAGCAGCGACGCCAGGTTCCCATTGTGAATTGGGTGGTTGTACATAACCGACGCGGTCATACGCCGCACATCTTCCGCCGGCGCCAGTGCCTCAGGACTGTGCAGTTGCGCAATCGAATATTGCGCGCTCCAATTTTGGCCGGGGTTTACGGTCACACGGGTTGACCAGGAATCAATCTTGCCGGAATCCAGGTCCCATCGGTATTCGTCGGGTTCCCGCCCGTGAAACCCCGAAGCTTCTAACCGAACGTTGCGATGCGTTATCCCGACCGTGATTACATCGTCGGAAATGTGGGTTGAGTCTTGAAGATGATGTCCAAGAGATGCAAGGGGATCCTCAGAAGCCGAGGCCCGGTGCGGATAGGCAACCGGCCCCATCGCCGGGTCGCCCATGGGGGCACCATAAAACGATAGCATCGTGTTCTCGCCGAGCTTGTAATCATAGAGTGCCGCAAGTTCCATGAAAAAATCATGCGGATGCTGCCCGTCCACGATTGGGTGCCCGAACGCCGTTTCGCCTTGCTGGAATAATTCCGGGAACTGGCGTTGTGAAATCGTGGCGGGTTCAAAACTCAGCATGGTTCGCAGCGTGAGAGTGCCATTGCCCAACTTGTGTTGCGCCATCGGCATAATCCAGTTGGTGGAGTAAAGTTTATCGGCGCCACGCGGTCCTGTCTGCTGAATGTCAGTCAAAAAGCCCGTACCGTGAAACATGAATGTCCACTTTCCTTTCGTCGTCATGAGCATTTCAAAAGGGGTTGAGTTGGGCTCGGCATCGGTTCCCGAGGTCGCGTGATGTTGCAGCAACTCAATCAGCGAATGGGATTCCATGTTCATTCCTTGATTGCTCGTGCCGGGGCTACTCATTCCGCTCATGCCCGGCATCCCCTGCATCGCATCGCTCGGCTGAGTTTGTGCGGTCATATCCATGCTCTCGTGAGCATCCTGCGCGACTGAGTGCGCAACCGCCAGAAAGAACCACAAAACAATTCGTAGAGTTCGCATCTGTCTCCTCATCCTGGTTGAAATGCAATGATGAGTGCCTCAATGGGTTGAGCTTCTGCTCACACTGAGACATTCCCGTTTCCTACTGCGACGGTTCTAGATACGAAGAGAAGTGGCGGGAGGAGAAGCGCCAAACAAGAGCTCTGGGGGGCCTAGCACAAGCTTGCGGGGATTATGAGTTTCGTCCGGCTGCTGCATGAATCTGGATGAGAAATCAGGGCTATTCTGAGCTGAAGAACACGTCGGCAATATGGAAGGAGTATGGCCGACCGCACAGCAGACACGCCCGCTTGGCATGTGGCACGGCGCGCGATGCCCATATTCGTGACATCTCGCAGGAGCCGATGCCGTGAGCGACCCTGAGGTCAAGAGCATTTGGCCGCAGAATAGCAGCACTATGCACAGCAGCGGAAATATGCCTGATTTTGAGCCTGACTTAATCACGATTAATCTTTATGATGCACGACAGCAGCGCGGTAGCGAATGGTGCCTTCGGGCAGGCGAAGGAACTACGAAACCAAATAGCGATTGAGTGTTGCAGGTAATACATCGAAGCTCGCCAGTTTTCCATGATGACCCGGCATGTGCTCCTTTTGTAACTTGGCACGTCTAAGGTAGTTATCTAGAGTCAATACACGCAGCATCTGGCGCGGCTTTCGGCCCATTGCGTGCATCTAAACGATAGAGCACTCGAATGCGGCGTTTTAAACTGAACTTTTTGGGTAGATTTGGAATGAACTACACACGGTATTCCTGGCTTGCGGTGCTTCTGCTCGGCAGCGGAGTGCCTCTCGCGTCGCAGACGCCGTATGTATCTCCCGCAACCACCGTATCCATCTCCGCGCCCGCATTTGACCTTGATCAGCCCAGTGACTCAGTCCTCACCATTAAGAAGCGCGTGGACGAAGTCCACGTTCTATTTATTGCCACCGACCGACACGGAAAATTTGTCAGCAATCTGAATGAAGACGATTTCGCCTTCCTCGATGACAATAAGCCTCCGCAATCAATTAACAATTTCCTTCGTCAAACCGATTTACCGCTTCAACTAGGGTTGCTCGTGGACACGAGCGGCTCGGTCCGCAGCCGCTTCGATTTCGAGCAGGAAGCCGCCGTCAGTTTTTTGCAACACACATTACGCGCCAATTACGATAACGCGTTTGTGATGGGATTTAGCGCTCACAGCCACGTCACTCAAGATTTCACTGATAACGTGGCTCTTCTCTCTCAAGGCGTGAACAGCTTGCGGTCGGGCGGAGGGACGGCACTCTACGATGCGATCTACCGCGCGTGCCATGACAAATTCATGAAAAATAGAGATTCGAACGACCGCCCCACGCGGCGCGCAATCATTATCGTAAGCGACGGCGAAGACAATCAAAGTGAAGTCAGCAAGGCTCAGGCGATCGAAATGGCGGAGCGAGCCGAAGTGATCGTCTATGCGATTTCGACCGATGACAGCGGCCTGATTCTGCGCGGAGACAAAGTGCTCCAGGACTTGGCCGACGCCACCGGAGGGCGCGCCTTTTTCCCATTTAAGATGAAGGACGTTAAGAATGCTTTCTCAGCCATTGAAACCGAACTGCGAAGCCAGTACGTGGTGTCATATCTTCCCGCCGATTTTGACGCCGACGGGCGTTATCGGTCCATTCAAATCACCGCTCTAAAAAAGGACCTCCAGGTTCGCGCCCGAAAGGGCTACTACGCACCACGGCGATAGCATCTTAACTCCGGCCTGGTGATAGCAAAACGTAAGAATTGGCCGTGAATGTACGACCCCGCCGCTCAGGATGGTGCACGGTGTACAATTTTGGTAACGGCGTCAAGTGGATGGTTGGCCACAATTTTCATGGGCAGGAAGACTCCCAAATTCGTTTACGTTGGCATCTTGCCGGCATTTTTGTTGCTGGCGGTGGGATGCTTTGGGAGTCAAAAGCCTTCGGCGCACAAAAACGCCGCTTCAGCCGCTGTAGTTGCTCCCACGCAACCGCCGTCGCAGCAGCAAACTTCGCTATCGCCCGAGCAAATGCCTGCGACAGCTCCTCAAGTGTCATTTAAGGGCGGGGAGCTAACTATAGTGGCTAGGAATTCGAGCCTGGGCGCGATTCTGCAAGAGGTACAAGAACAAACCGGGGCTAGCGTTGACATGCCCGGGACCCCGTCAGACAGAGTCGTCGGGCAGTTCGGCCCCGGACCGGCGGGAGAAGTTCTCGCGTCTTTGCTAAATGGCTCGCACTTCAACTACGTCCTTCTTGGATCGCCGCAAAATCCCAAGGTCCTGCAACGGGTCGTGCTCCTCGCCAAGTCTTCCGCTTCGGAGCAACCCGCCCCTGCACCGCGAGCTGCTTCGGCCTTCCCCACCGGGCTGCCCCGGCAGGGTGCATTTGTCCCGCCTAGCGAGGATTCTGACGATACGAACGCTCAGGACGATACCGAAGACATGACCGATCCCGTACCAAATACAGAAGGCCAGCCAGACCAGGATGCTGGAGACCAAAACGCCCAGCCGGCTATCAAGACTCCACAACAGTTGCTACAGGAATTACAGCGGCAGCGGCAAGTCCAGCAGCAGGGACAACCAGGAGCACCGCAAGGTACACCCGCGCTGCAAGGCGGACCTCCACAATGAAAAGGGTTTCGCGATTCCTGAATTAAATGCGAATATCTTCAAGCGCAAGAAAGGTTAATCCCCGCCAGCCGGGGATTCGCTGGTAACAAGCCTCAGTGACCCTGCCCTGGCAGGCGACGAATAGTACGAGATTCCGTGGAGAATACAAATTACCGTTGCGTAAGCGGAAAATATCCCCAAGCCAACCACTCCAATTGAGGTCAACGCGACGATTAACACTGTGAGTAGGTGGCTCAAATTCTGTTCATCTCTCTGATGCAGAAGTCTTTATTGAGTCTTACGCGCAATTTCCGGGCGTTCTTTCAATTTACCCGCGTTGACGCTTGTTATTGTTAGCAACTAAGATACGTCAGTAGAACTGCGCACTTCCACTTTCCGACATTTCTGTGCGCCCGTCCACGTTACGGAAGGACATTCTGATCCGGGTTTATGCCAATCACCAAGATTACGGTGCGCGGGGCGCGCCAGCACAACTTAAAGAATATTGACGTCGAAATCCCTCGAAATACCCTGACCGTAATTACCGGGCTGAGCGGATCGGGCAAGTCCTCGCTGGCGTTTGACACCATTTACGCGGAAGGCCAGCGCCGCTACGTAGAGACGCTTTCTGCCTACGCCCGCCAATTCCTGGACCAGATGGAGCGACCCGATGTTGACGGCATAGACGGCCTCAGCCCGGCGATCTCCATTGAGCAAAAGACCACAAGTCGCAGCCCTCGATCCACCGTCGGGACAATTACCGAAATCTACGACTACCTTCGCCTTTTATTCTCCTCAGTCGGGACCCCGCACTGCCCACAATGTGGACATCCCATTGCGCGTCAATCGGCGGAGCAAATTGTGCAGCGCGTAATGTCGCTGACTCCGGAAGACCGTGTCATGGTCCTTGCGCCGATCGTTCGGGGACGCAAAGGCGAGTTCAAAAAAGAGATGGAGAAGCTGGTACAACACGGCTTCACCCGGGCTCGAATTGACGGCGAAATGGTGAGCCTGGAAGACGATTTGCAACTGGATAAACGCAAGAATCACACGATCGAAGTTGTTATAGATCGCTTGCTGGTGAGACCTGGAATCGAACATCGCCTTGAGTTGTCAGTAGGCTTGGCCATGAAGCTCGCGGGCGGGTTGGTGCAGTTAGCCGTAGTCGGAGGGGATGAACAGCTTTACTCCTCAAAGTTGGCGTGCCCTGATTGCGGCATTAGTGTGCCTCAATTGGAGCCGAGATCATTTTCGTTCAATAGCACTTATGGGGCTTGTCCGGAGTGTCACGGCCTCGGCAGCCGCTACGATTTTGACCCTGCAAAGGTGATTGTGGATTGGTCCAAACCATTGCTCGAGGGCGGCCTCGGCCCCGGATCAGCATCGCAAAGCCTTCTTTACATGTTGAATATTACCGCTGCTACCCACGGCATTGACCTTGGCACTCCATTCGAGAAATTCCCCGAGAAGATACAGAATCTTCTTCTTAACGGCGAGGCGGGAAAAGGAAAAACGGGCTTCCGCGGAATTCTCGGATATCTAAAACAGAATCTCGAAGATGGCTCTTCGGAGCGCTATCGCGACTGGCTAGTCGAGTACATGTCTGCTACCGAATGTCCCGCATGCAAAGGCAGGCGGTTGCGCCCGGAAAGCCTCGCCGTAAAAGTGAATGGGATGTCCATTGGCGATTTCACGTCTTTGCCCATTTCGCGGTCGCTTGTAGCGGCGCGGAAAATTCACCTCGCCGGCCGCGAGGAGATCATCGCCGGACGCATCGTTCATGAGATTATCGAGCGTTTGCAATTCCTCGATGCTGTTGGGTTGGGCTATATCTCTCTTGATCGTTCTGCGGCTACGCTTTCCGGTGGCGAAGGCCAGCGCATTCGACTGGCAACTCAAATTGGCTCAAAGCTGCGCGGCGTCCTCTATGTTCTCGATGAGCCTTCCATTGGCCTCCATCACCGAGACAACGACCGGCTGTTAAAAGCATTGGAGGAATTGCGGGATATTGGCAATACAGTTCTCGTAGTCGAACATGACGAGGAGACCATTCGCCGTGCCGACTATGTTATTGATCTCGGTCCCGGCGCGGGCCGCCACGGCGGCGAATTGGTGGCTCATGGGACGCCACAAGATATCGAAAATTCTTCTGAATCGCTGACTGGAGCCTACATCTCGGGCAGGGCACAGATTCAGATGCGTCACGAATGCCGGGAACCGAATGGATCAGCGATAGCCATTCTTGGCGCACGCGAAAACAATCTGAAGAATCTCGATGTAGCTTTCCCTCTCGGCGTGATGACCGTCGTGACTGGCGTCTCCGGCTCCGGCAAATCTACATTGGTGAATGACATTCTTTATCGCGCGTTGGCAAAAAAGCTTTATCGGTCGCGCGAAGAACCGGGTCTTCATAAAGCGCTCGGGGGATCAGAAAATATAGACAAAGTCATTCGCATTGACCAATCGCCCATCGGACGGACTCCGCGTTCCAATCCGGCTACGTACACAGGAGTGTTTTCTCAAATTCGAGATTTGTACGCCATGCTGCCAGAATCACGCGAGCGAGGCTACAAACCGGGCCGCTTTTCATTCAATGTCGCAGGCGGACGCTGCGAGGCTTGCCAGGGCGAAGGCCAACGCCGAATTGAAATGAATTTCCTTCCGGACGTGTACGTCGAATGCGAAATTTGCGGCGGCAGGCGTTATAACCGCGAAACCCTGGCCGTGAAATATAAGGGATATTCCATCGCCGACCTGTTGGAAACCTCTATCTCGGATGCTTTGCAGATTCTCGAAAACATTCCGCAAGTTAAACAGAAACTGCAAACTCTGGTTGATGTCGGGCTCGGCTATGTTCACCTTGGCCAGTCGGCGGTCACATTGTCTGGCGGAGAGGCGCAGCGCATCAAACTGGCGCGCGAATTGAGCAAACGGCAAACTGGAAAAACTCTGTATTTGCTCGACGAGCCTACGACTGGGCTGCACTTTGATGACGTCAACAAATTGCTGGAAGTGCTGCACCGGCTTACCGACCTTGGCAATACAATTGTGATTATCGAGCACAATCTCGACGTGATTCGCAGCGCCGACTGGA
Source organism: uncultured Acidobacteriaceae bacterium (assembly GCA_963720075.1). GTDB lineage: Bacteria > Acidobacteriota > Terriglobia > Terriglobales > Acidobacteriaceae > PALSA-188. The sequence continues at coordinate 18,444 of CAVREG010000008.1, forward strand.
TCATTGACCTGGGGCCCGAAGGCGGAGAAGAAGGCGGAAGACTTGTCGCGCAAGGGACTCCGGAACAAGTGTCGAGAATCAGAAAATCCTACACGGGACAAGCGCTGATTCGATATTTTGCAAGAAATACGATGGCTCGCGAAGAAAGCGCAGTTTCCATAGCCTGATTAGCGTTCTTGCTTCGCCATAGACCCTCAAGTGGACTCATCCCAAAATCCGGAGTTTGAGCCAGTGGCTCCGCTAACTCAAGAGCCGCCGGTAACACTGTTGCCGATCCGTTCCGGTGAACCGGTCTGGACCGGCTGGGATGTTTTGAAGATTGCTGTCTTCATGTTCCTTGCCCCATTCTTCCTCGATATTTTGTTGTCACTTGCCACTCACAAATTTGCGCATCCAGAATTGTCCTGGCAACAACTTGCCCAAAAGCCCGTCCTTGAGTTAGTGGCGGAAGTGCTGGCATACGTTGGCGTGATTTTCTACATGGTTGCATTGATTGAAGGCCAATATCACCGCCGCTTTCTTGAAGCAATATCGTGGAACTGGCCACGAAAAATAGGAGGACTCGCCGCCCTTGGCGCGATTCTTCTATTTGCGCTACAGGGGCTGGCGCATTTGTTTCCCATCCCCAAAAATGTGCCTTTTGAAGAGTTTTTCAAACATCCTCTCGAAGCTTATCTAACGTCAATTTTGGCGATCAGCTTCGGACCCTTAATGGAAGAATTATTCTTTCGCGGATTTCTATATCCCGTCCTGGCGCGGCGGCTGGGAATGGTTGCAGGCATCTTCCTTACAGCGCTCGCCTTCGGACTATTACACGCGACGCAGCTGGGATTCGCCTGGGGCGCGGTCTTCATTATTTTTCTAGTTGGCTTGGCGCTAACCATCGTGCGCGCCGTCACGAATTCCGTCGGCTCCAGCGTGGTGGTTCACATTGCTTACAACTTGACGCTTACGGTTCTCACCTTCATTGGAACGGACGGCTTCCGCCATCTGGAGCGGCTCAACTGATGATCTTCGCATGGTATCTTAGTCCTAATGTCTTCGGCGAAACAGCAACTCTTAGAGGTGTTAGCTGAGAAATCTTTTCGGCTGGGCGAGTTCAAACTGTCTTCCGGAGGTACCAGCGACTATTACATTGACTGCCGCACTACAACTCTGGACGCTCGCGGTGCCCAGCTAACCGGACAAGTTTTTCTGGAACAGATTCGATCGCAAGGATGGAAGTCCGAAGCCATCGGCGGACTAACGATGGGCGCCGATCCAATAGTCGTAGCGGTTGCAGTGGTCAGCGGAGAACTCAATGGGTTCTTAGTGCGCAAAGCCGAAAAACAGCATGGCACAGGGCAACGCATCGAAGGCTTCCGAAAGAAAGCCGCCCCAGTCGTAATTGTGGATGATGTTTGCACCACCGGTGCCTCCACGATTCAAGCTATCGAAGCCGCTCGCGATTTTGGATTTCAAGTCATCGGAGTCATGTGTCTTGTGGAACGTAAAGAAGCGAATGGCCGTCCTAATGTCGAAAAAATCGCCGAAGGTGCCCGATTCGTTTCAATTTTTAATAACAACGACATTCGAGAAGAGCACTTGCGTCAACTGAGAACTAAGAACCAATCTCCAGGAACTGATTTGTGATTCAAACTCTTGAATGGACCAACTCGGGCGTACGCTTCATTGACCAGACGAAGCTCCCAACCGAGGAGACTTACGTCACCTGCACAACCCACGAACAGGTCGCAGATGTAATCCGCAATATGGTTGTTCGGGGAGCCCCCGCGATTGGCGTGGCGGCTGCGATGGGCATCGCGCTAGGAATTAATAACTCTAAAGCAGGCAACATTCGTTCGCTGCAAGAAGAATTCGAACGAATCTGCGCACTGATCGGCGAAACACGCCCCACGGCAGTCAACTTGTTTTGGGCCATCCGGCGGATGAGCGAAAAGTTCGAATCCATCAAAGCAAGACCTATCTTGGAGATCAAGAGTTTGCTGATCGAGGAAGCCCAACGCATGCATGCCGAAGACATCGCCGCGAACCAGGCGATGGGCCAATACGGAGCAACCCTCATGCCCGCCAGCGGTGGCGTGCTCACGCACTGCAACGCGGGAGCCCTCGCCACCTGCGGATACGGAACCGCATTGGGCGTGATCCGCGCAGCCATTGGACAAGGGAAGAAGATTCATGTCTATGCCGACGAAACGCGTCCTTTCTTGCAGGGGTCTCGGCTCACTGCATGGGAGTTAATGAAAGATGGTATTCCAACAACGGTAATCGCCGACAATATGGCTGGCTCCATGATGAAGCAGGGCAAGATCGGGGCAATCGTTGTCGGCGCAGACCGTATTGCAGCAAACGGCGACGTCGCCAACAAAATTGGGACTTACACGGTCGCGGTTCTGGCCAAAGAAAATGGGGTCCCTTTTTATGTGGCCGCGCCGTTTTCCACGATTGACCTCGCCACCCCAGACGGCAGCACAATTCCCATCGAACAGCGGAACCCACGAGAAGTAACCCACTTTGCCGGAAAATTAATTACTCCAGAAGGCGTGCAGATCGAAAATCCGGCATTCGATGTCACTCCGGCAAAATACATAACCGCGATTGTCACCGAGCGCGGCATTGCGCGACCACCCTACGAGCAATCTTTTTCGCGGTTGTTGGAAGAACTTGCGAAGGTTGGGAATTAGCGTTTGTTTTCGGTTCGCGAATTCCAAACCACGTTTCGAAGCGGCGGCAAAGACATTGGACTCGACTGTTTCCTGCCATCCTCAACCGGAAATCTGTTTCCAGCGATTGTCAGCCTGCACGGTTCCGGCGGAAATCACTCCGGGATGGCTGAACCTGCTCGACTATTAGCGGCAGAGGGAATCGCAGTCTACGTGCTCCATTACTTCGATCGGACGGGTACGATCCGCGCCGATAGCCGTTCCACCATTCTGCGGAACTCGCCTGCCTGGTTGAAGACTCTCTGGGGTTGTGTCAGCTGGCTTGCTCAGCAGCCGAACGTTAATCCTGAGAAAATCGGATTGATCGGATTTTCATTAGGCGCCTATCTCGCGCTAAGCATTGCGGCGTTCGACCCTCGAATCAAGGCGGTCGCGGAATTCTTCGGTGGCTTGCCAAAAGAAGTGAAGCCGTTCGCCCGCCGATACTGCCCCGTACTGATTTTGCACGGAGAGGCGGACCAAACAGTGCCTGTGCAGGAAGCCTACGATTTACGGCAAATCCTCGAACGGCATCACGTTCCGTATGAGATGAAAATTTATCCGGATGCCGGACACGGCTTCAACGGTCCGATTTGGCAGGATGCTAACGACCGTACGCTTTCATTCTTGAAGAGGTATCTCGTAATGTGAAGCGAAAGAGGATCGTCTAGCTCAATATTCGTCCTCTTTACACAGGCGCAGAAACGGGCGCATGATGCGCCCCTTTGCCGTCATAGTCCATTGCTTCCCTATGGGAAGACAGTTCAGACTGCCGATCTGCGACCAGTCAACAGGTTGATGACCAGTACAACCAGGGCGACCACCAACAACAAGTGAATCAAGCTGCCGGCAATGTGGAAGCTGAAGCCCAGAAGCCACAAAATCAACAAAAGTACAAATACCGTCCAAAGCATAGTGCCTCCTTCAAGCAGGCTAAGGCTACCCCTCCGACGGGTCCTTCACAATACTGTCCATGCTGTACGGATATCTCTCAAAAAACCAAAGAATGGCGGGAGACTTCACTGTATGGGTTGGCATCGCAAAAGTGGCGACTACGGAGCGTCCCTGCTAACATCGCCCTAGATGCCTCGTCGCCGAGTGATAAAAAAGGGCAAAAACACCCCGCAGAACCCATCGAGGAGAATCTCATCCAGCGCTCCCGTGCGCGATCTGGTGATCATCACCGGCATGAGTGGTTCCGGCAAGGCTTCGGTGCTAAAGGCGTTCGAGGACCTTGGCTACTACTGCGTGGATAACCTGCCCGTGGGCCTGATTCCACCTTTTGCCGAGTTGGTGGCGCAATCTTCGGAAATTGAGCGCACCGCTTTAGTGGTTGACGTGCGCGAAGGCAAAAGGCTGGAAGAGTTGCCGGAGATTGTTAAGTCTGTCAAACGCATTTTGCCCACCAGGATAATTTTTCTTGAAGCGTCCGACGCAGTCTTGCTGCGCCGGTTCAGTGAGACTCGCCGCCCGCATCCGCTGGGAGCGAATACTCCCGTCAAATCTTCCCTCACCGCGGAACGTCGCCATCTCCGTAACATTCGCGCCATCGCGGATATGGTAATTGACACTTCGAAATTCAATGTGCACGAACTGCGCGCTCACATTACGGACCGTTTCCAGAAACGTCAATCAGGCAGAAATATTCTGGTTTCCTGCGTGAGCTTCGGATTCAAAAACGGCGTGCCTGAGGATGCCGACCTGGTTTTCGATGTTCGCTTCCTTCCCAATCCGCATTTCATCCCCGAGTTTCGTTTGCTGACGGGGCGCCATCCCAAGGTCGCGAAATATATTCGTTCGTTTCCGCAGACCAAAGAGTTTATTCAGCGGATCTCAAAGCTGCTGGTCTATCTGCTGCCGCACTATATCCGGGAAGGTAAGAGTTATCTTACGATTTCGTTTGGCTGCACCGGAGGACAACACCGCTCAGTAATGATTGCCGAGGATGTGAGCAAACACCTTCGCTCATCGGGATACCGGGCGAAGGTCGTACACCGCGACAGTCCAAAATAGATCTTATAGGGACTGCGCCCTCGGCTGTGCGATGCAGCGAATGCCGCTCCGGCGAAGAACGAGGGACTAGTAGCAAGCGACTAAAGTAGAATGAGGCCTTGCAACCGATATTGACGTTATCTCAGCCTTGCCGTTTGTGCATGCAACTCGGGAATCGCCAATGCGGCAACTGACAAGGCTCTTACGTTACTTAGCTCCTTATAGCTGGCAGTTCTGGCCATCGGTGTTCCTGCTGGCAGCGGTGGGCTTACTCGATGCCTTCCGCATATTGCTGATCGGGCCAATCTTGGACCGGGTACTGAACCCTTCTTCCGGTTCGGAGAGAATCCAGCTGTTTACCATTCCACATACCACTCATACCATTTACTTGCAAAAGTTCGTTCCGGCGCATTTTCACAATGCGTGGACGATTGTTGCGTACGCCTTCGTCGCGTCCACGTTGCTGAAGGGAATTTGCGACTACGCCGGCACGTATCTGGTGAACTATGCCGGCTATGGCATGATCACGGACCTTCGGAATCATCTCTACAATTCTGTGCTGCGGCGTTCGGCGGCCTTTTTCCAGAAGCACACGACCGGCACGCTGGTTTCAACCATCGTCACGGATATCGAGCGAGTTCAGTACGCCGTATCAAGCGTGCTGGCTGAGTTCCTTCAGCAGTTTTTTACGTTCATCTTTACCGCGGTCGTAGTTGTTCTGTTGGGAAGAGAACTCGCGTGGCTTCTGCTCTTGTTCGTGCCGTTCATTATTTATTCGGCGGGAAAAATCGGTGGCCGCGTAAGGCATACCACCCGCCGCGGTCAGGACAAACTGGCCGACATCCAAAACATTCTGCACGAAACCATTACCGGCAATCGCATTGTCAAAGCCTTCAGTATGGAGAGTTGGGAAATCGGTCGCTTCCGCAAAGCCGCGCAGCGGTTGTTCCGGGCCAATTTGCGCTCGGTTGCCGCCTCCGCCGTAAGTTCTCCGTTAATGGATATGTTTGGGGCTATCGGAATTGCCCTTCTGTTGCTGCTCGGCCGTCAACAGGTGGTTCACGGCGCTATGACGCCTGGGATCTTTGTGGCTTTCATCGTCGCCGTGTTCAAACTTTACGATCCGGTACGGAAATTCGCTCTTTTCAACAATAATTTCCAGCAGGCTCTGGGCGCATCTTCCGAAATCTTCAAGTTCATGGACACGCAGGACGAAGTACCCGAAAAGCCGCACGCCAAGCCGATTCCTCCATTCTCCAAAAGCATTCGTTTTGAGGATGTATTCTTTTCCTACGACAATAAAACCGGGGAAGGTCGAGACATCCTGCACAATATAAATCTCGAAGTGGGAGCCGGAGAAGTTTTAGCCGTGGTCGGCTCCAGCGGCGCTGGCAAGAGTACGCTTGTCCATTTGATTCCTCGATTCTTTGACGTCACCTCCGGCCGTCTCTTGATTGACGGTCATGATGTGCGCGACACTACACTTTCCTCATTAAGGGCGCAGATCGGCGTGGTCACTCAGGAAACTGTCCTGTTCAATGACACGTTGCGGAATAACATCGCTTATGGTCAACCCAGTGTTTCTCAGAAAGATGTGGAATCCGCGGCGCGGGCGGCTTTGGCACATGATTTCATCATGAAACTCCCGGCTGGATATGAGACAGTGATTGGAGAGCGTGGTGTTCGCCTCTCTGGCGGCGAGAGGCAGCGTATCGCGATTGCACGGGCGCTCCTGAAAAATGCGCCAATCCTGATTTTGGATGAAGCCACGTCGGCGCTCGATAGCGAATCGGAGTCCCTCGTCCAATCCGCACTTCACAATTTGATGACAGGGCGCACGGTAGTCGTTATAGCGCATCGTTTGTCCACGGTGCGTCGTGCAGACCGCATCGTTGTTCTCGAGAATGGTACTATCGCCGACATTGGTCCTCATGATGATTTGATGACGAGATTCGGCACGTACCGGCGCTTGTATGATTTGCAATTCGTGGATACGGATCAGCGAACTACCGATCCGCAAAGTCTCAGTACATCTCCTGCGAGATATTAATTGATACCCATTCGCTCCATGACGGGATTCGCACAGGTGAGGGGCGAAGTCCCAGATGGGAACGTCGAATCACAATCGAACGGCCGTCTGAGTTTCACTCTTTCTTTAAAGTCTGTAAACCACCGTCTTCTTGACTTGCACTTCCGGCTTCCGCCGGAAAATGACCCTTTGGAAATGAAGCTTCGCCGTGTATTGAAAGATAAACTGGCTCGAGGACACATCGAAGTCTCGTTGAACGTGGATCACGGCGGAGTGGAAGCCTTCTCGATTAATCGTAACTTCGTCGGCGGGTACGTGAATGCATTTCGCGCCGCCGCAGCCGAATTCGGAGTTTCGGCGGACCCTGACCTGAATGTGGTTTTGCGACTGCCGGGAGCGCTCTCTGCAAATGCGCGGCCAGCCGATGGTAACTTTGAATCTGCCGTCATGAGATCTCTAGAAGAGTTGCTGTCACGACTGAATCAAATGCGGGAAGAGGAAGGCCGTGGTATCGAGCGCGAACTGAGGCAACTCATGGCCGAAACTCGCGAAGCATTCCAGACGGTGGCGAAATACCGGACTTTGGTTCAGCAGATGTATGCCACCAAATTGAAAACGCGTATGCAGGAACTGTTCGCAACGCAAATCGAACCCGAACGCATTTTGCAGGAAGCGGCTTTGCTCGTGGATCGCAGCGATGTTCAGGAAGAGCTTGTTCGGCTGGAAACGCACGTCAACCATTTTCTTGGGCTGCTGGATGAAGGCGGCGAAGTCGGAAAGAAACTTGATTTCCTTTTGCAGGAAATGAATCGTGAAGCTAACACTCTGCTTTCGAAGACTTCCGGCCTTGCCGGGGATGCGCTTAAAATTACTGAAATGGGACTCGCCATGAAAGCCGCAATTGAAAAAGCTCGCGAACAAATTCAAAACATCGAATGACAACCGTCTACATCATCTCGGCACCGTCGGGTTCTGGCAAATCCACGCTGGTGAACGGTGTTCGCAGGATTGTGCCGGGGCTGGATTTTTCCGTTTCTTGTACCACGCGTCCTCCGCGCCGTAATGAAAAACATGAGCGCGAATATTTCTTCGTCCCCCGCGAAGAATTCGAAGAAATGGTCCGAAGAGACGAATTTCTGGAGCACGCCGATGTTTTCGGCAACCTTTACGGAACATCACGAACCTTCCTTCGGGAAGCGGAACGTGCCGGCCATGATCTGCTCCTCGACATTGATGTGCAGGGGGCCGAGCAAATCAAGTGCAAGCTGCCCGGTGCGGTGAGAATTTTCATCATGCCCCCCGATCGGCAAACGCTGGAGGACCGTCTCCGCAACCGCAGCTTGGATGCGGAGGACGTAATCCAGCGCCGGTTGGCCACGGCCACTCGTGAGATTGAGAATTATGCCAACTACGACTATATTTTAGTGAACGACCGTCTGGACGAATCTGTGGAAACGCTGCGAGCAATTCTGTTGGCGGAACGGCTACAGCGCTCGGAACTCAAACCGACCACCGATCAGGCTGGACTTCTCACCAAAGCGGAAGGTTGTCGCTTAAACAATGTCCGGGAACGTTTGCAGCCGATTTTAGCCTCGTTCCTGCCCGCGACCGCGCCGGGGGGACGTTAGTGCAGGGAGAATATCAATGAAGTTGATAGAAGGATTTGACAGCAATTATCGGTACATCCTGGTAGCTGCGCGCCGCGCGCGTCAGTTGCAGGGTGGAGCTCCTCCAGTAATCCAAACACCGTCGCGCAAGCCGTGCCGCATCGCGCAGGATGAAATTAAAGCCGGCAAAGTGAAGTGGGTGATTCCGGAAGAGCCCAGGTCTGCCGCTGAGGTTGCCGGCGAAATTCTGGATAAGGCGATCGGTTCGGAGTAGCTTGCGGTTTCAGAAATCAGACAATCGAACTGAGAGCTGAAATCCGGGAACTGGTAACTGACCTTCCCCCAGACCCATCATGAAAATTGCCCTAGGCGTGTGTGGCGGAATCGCAGCCTACAAAGCTGCCGAGATTGTCCGCCTTCTTCAGGACCGCGGCATTCGCGTACAGGTTGTCATGACCGAAGCCGCCCAGGAATTCGTTCGACCTCTGACCTTCGCCGCTCTCTCCGGAGAAAAAGTAATTACCAATATGTTTGCGGCCGGCGGTACGGGAGATCCAAACTTAGACTCCGCCATCGAACATATTGCTGTCGCACAATCTGTTGATGCGTTATTGGTTGCCCCCGCCACAGCGGATGTCATCGCGAAGTTTGCGCAGGGCATTGCAAACGATTTCCTTACGACCCTGTATCTCGCAACTACCGCCCCTGTCGTTATCGCACCCGCAATGAATGTGAACATGTGGAATCACCCCGCAACTCAGGCGAACTTGAAAATCCTGAAGGCGCGAGGCGTAAAGATCGTGGATCCCGAGAGCGGCTACCTCGCCTGTGGAATGACCGGTTCCGGCCGTCTTGCGGAGAACGGAACCATTGTCACCGCGGTCCTGGAGGCGCTGGGCGCATCGCAGGTTCTGTCCGGCGAAACTCTACTGATTACCGCCGGGCCGACGCGGGAGAAGATTGATCCCGTTCGCTATCTCACCAATCGTTCCAGCGGGCGCATGGGATACGCTCTCGCAGAAGCCGCATTAAGACGCGGAGCGAGAGTGCTGCTCGTGAGCGGACCAACGTCTTTGACTCCGCCCGGAGCGGCGGAAGTTACGAGAGTCGAATCCGCGGAAGAGATGCGTCAAGCCGCGCTGAAACTTTTTCCTGAAGCTACGATCGCAATTATGACCGCCGCTGTATCCGATTACAGGGCGCACGAAATCGCCCCGCAAAAAATCAAGCGGAGTGGCGGGATGACGCTGGAACTCCAACCTACTTCCGATATCCTGAAAGAAATTTCTAAACAAAAGAATTCCCAGATCATTATCGGTTTCGCCGCTGAAACTGAGAACGTCCTCGAAAACGCCCGGAACAAGCTCATCTCAAAATCTTTGGACGTCATCGTGGTGAACGATGTATCTCACGAAGGCGTTGGCTTCGATTCCGAACGTAACGCGGTGACGATCATTACGCAAACAGATGTAATCGAAGTTCCCGAGACCACAAAATGGGAAGTCGCGCAGCGGGTTCTGGATCAGCTTACACGGCTGCGAAGTCTTGTGCCGCTGGCCAAAACGCCCTGACAGGCCATTTCTACAAGGAGGTCCTCAGCCGAATCGCGGCGCAACAGACCACCTGCTTTTCTACTCCAGCATCGAATTCCCGGAGACCAATCGCCCGGAGACGAATCAATGATCCGTAAGCTGAAATCTGGAGAGTATCGCTTGTACTCCCGAAAGAAAAATTCCAAAACCGGGAAACGCCGTAACCTCGGAACGTTTAGCTCGCGAAAAGCCGCCGAGGCTCACGAAAAAGCCGTGCAGTATTTCAAGAGACAAGGCTAGCGAGGAGGAGTGATTGTCGCGGGTCTTCTGATATTCTCGTGCTCGGGATGATCGGGTGATTTTCGATGCAACTGGACCCTCAACTGAGACGCGCGCTGGCCGACCGCATCCGCTATTATAACGAGCTTGGAATTTACGATTTCTATCGGCGGCAAACTCCATCCGGAAGCGAAGTCATCTTGCCCTTTATAAGCAACGACGTGCCTGAAAAAATTGACGCTTTAGCGGACACCGATCCTCTTCAGGTTCTACGTGCGATTCGCGAAGACATCGGTGACTGTACCCGTTGCAAACTACACAAACAGGGACGCAAGCAGATCGTTTTCGGTGTTGGTAATCCCAGGGCCGATCTGATGTTCATCGGCGAAGCTCCCGGCGCCGATGAGGATACGCAAGGCGAACCCTTCGTGGGACGGGCCGGACACTTGCTCACTAACATGATCAAGGCCATGGGCCTCACCCGCGAAGATGTTTACATCGCGAACATTATCAAGTGCCGTCCTCCCGGGAACCGCACGCCCGAGCGCGATGAATGTGAAACGTGCTCTCCATTCTTGATGCGGCAAATTGAAGCCATCAAGCCAAAGGTTATTGTCGCTTTGGGCGCTGTCGCGTCAAAAACGCTTCTAGCCGTAAGTGCCTCGATGATGGAATTGCGAGGCCGCTGGTTCGATTTTCGCGGGACCAAACTGGCAGTGACCTATCATCCAGCATTCCTGTTGCGCGACCCGCGTCAAAAGAAAGAAACTTGGAAAGACCTTCAAATGGTAATGAAGGAACTCGACTTACCAATGCCCCCAAAAGGTGCCGAGTAAATCGGTAAGCAGGGGCTAGCCTTACCGTTGCCTTCCATTTCCGCCGAAACGTGATGTTAGGATTTCAATCGGCCCTTCGCCGACTGATTTCCAATGCCTCAATTTTGCGATGTTGCTTTGGCCGTGCCGCTCGACACGCTTTTCACCTATGCCGTTCCCTGCGGCATGGAACCTGTTGTGGGCGGCCGGGTGCTCGTGCCTTTTCGCCAGCAACGTCTCTCCGGAATTGTCGTGGAACTGCATGATCGCCCACCTTCTGTTACAGCAAAAAACATTGTTAGCGTGCTTGATTTTCAGCCCGTGCTGGATGAGCAACTCCTTCAACTCGGCAAATGGATCGGGAATTATTATCTCGCCCCCCTCGGTGAAGTGTTTCGCAGTATGTTGCCGCTCAACGCGGAATTCAAGCGTGCGATTAGCTATCGGATCACGGAAAAAGGGCACGCGGCACTTTATGCGGCGGGAATTTCAGGGTCGTCGTCTCGCTCACGCAAAACCCCCGGTGAAGAGATTGCTGAAATCTCTGTTCTCGACTACTTGGCATCTCGCGAGGACACGAGAGAAGAGAGTCTGCGCTCCGCCTTACGAGTTTCAAAGTCAGTGCTGCCCGCAATGGTACGCAAGAAATGGATCGTGCGGCAGGACGTTTCGGATGTTCGCGATTTGACGCGCCGGATTAAGGTCGCAGTGCTCAAGAACTCATCGGGGAAACTGAACGTCAATCAGCAGAAATTGATTGAACGACTTACGGACGCAGGCGGCACAACTCCAGTAGAGCAACTTCAACAGCCCGACATTCCGCGAACGACTTTGGCGACCTTGGTCAAGCGCGGCCTGATCGAAATCAATTTCGCCGACGCTGACGCTCCTGAGTTCGCTTTTTCAGGACTTAAGGGCCGGCTCCCACCCTTGGATTTTCAATTCAATGCCGCACAGCAGAACGCTCTGGAGCAAATTCAACTGAGTGTAACTGTGGGCGCATTTTTCGGGACCTTGCTGCACGGCGTCACTGGCTCAGGCAAAACAGCGGTTTATCTTGCGGCAATGCGCTCTGTGCTGGAGACGGGACGCTCTGCGATCATGTTGGTTCCGGAAATTGGGCTCACCCCGGCCATGGCGGCCGATTTGCACCATGTTTTTGCAAACGAAGTCGCGGTCCTTCACTCATCTCTTTCCGATAGGGAGCGTGCCGAACAATGGCATCGAATCAAGCGCGGAGATGCGCGCATTGTCGTTGGCACGCGCTCGGCGGTTTTTGCTCCCGTCTCGAATCTCGCGCTCATCATCGTGGACGAAGAGCAGGATTCTTCCTACAAGCAGGAAGAAATGCCGCGATATCACGCGCGCGACGTGTCCGTGATGCGGGCGAAAATGGCCGGCGCCGTCGTCGTTCTTGGCTCCGCGACGCCATCGCTCGAGTCCTACTTCAATGCGAAGAAGGGGAAATATGCGCTGCTGCAATTGCCCGATCGCGTCGAGCAGCGTCCGCTCCCTGAAGTCGAAATTATTGACATGCGGCAGGAATTTCAGGAAACGGGAAGCGAGCAGGTAATCTCGCGCAGGCTTGCCGCTGAAATCAAAGAGCGTCTTGACCGCAAAGAGCAGGTAATGGTTTTGCTGAACCGCCGCGGGTATTCTCCGGTCGTGTTGTGCCGCACATGCGGGAAGAAACTTGAATGCAAAAACTGCGCCATCGCAATGACCCACCACAAACGCACGCATCGTATGGAATGTCATTATTGCGGCCACCTTGCGCCCATTCCGAAAGTGTGTACGCATTGCGGGAGCGAATACGTATTTTTTCTCGGCACAGGATCAGAAAAGTTAGAGGAACTGCTCCACGGAATGTTTCCCCAGGCTCGCATCGGCCGGTTGGATCGCGACACGGTACGCGGCCAGGAGGATTTCGAGCGAGCGCTGAACGCGTTGAACGAAGGCGAACTCGATTTACTGGTCGGCACGCAGATGATCGCGAAGGGTCATGACATTCACGGCGTAACATTGGTGGGAGTCGTAGGCGCTGACACTGCTTTGGGAATGCCCGATTTCCGCGCCGCGGAACGGACCTTTCAATTGCTCACGCAGGTCGCCGGAAGAGCGGGCCGCGGAGACAGCCCAGGGCGCGTCGTCGTGCAAACTTATGTCCCGGATCATTACGCCATACAATATGCGGCGCGGCACGATTTCATCGGCTTCTACGAAAAAGAGTTGCGCTTTCGCAGTTGGATGCACTATCCGCCCTACAGCGCGCTGGCGAACGTGCTGGTGCGCAGCGCTAAATTGGACGATGCTTTGAAATGGTCCGGACAGTTGGGTCAGTGGTTCGAGAGAACACGCCACGAAGGGATTCGCGTCCTCGGCCCAGCAGCCGCGCCAATCGTCCGGCTGAAGCAGGATTATCGTTACCACTTCGTGCTGAAATCAGCCAGCCGCGAAAAACTGAACGCGCTGCTACGAACAATGCTGGCCTATGCCGACCAACAAAAGATTCCGCGAACGCAAGTCATCGTAGATGTGGACGCGATCTGGCTGATGTAGAGGCGACTTTACGAAATCGCGGAACGCGATGTTTGCTTGCGGTCGCGCCGAGTTGGCAGAGCGGCCTTATGTATCTTCTTATGCTTTTCCGCGGCTGAGCCGGATGTTCCTTGCTTGGCCGCTTCCCGGTACGGCGTAATCAAACACCGCGGCAAGATCATCCAGGCAACCGGGAGCGACGAGCCGGTAATGAATTTTGTTGTTGCAGCGCACCATAGGCATGGCCAAAGAATCGCAGAATACGATGTCCATACCGCGAAGGTCAGCGTTACCTGTGAGCGGAAGCAAGAACTTTCTAAACGTGTGGCGTCGACCGAGAACCGGAGCAAGCAGGCTGCGGCCGGTTTTCAGAAGACTTGGGCTCACCGAAGCCATAGCAATCATCGAGGGTTCTGCTAGGCGGCTGATGAGTTCAACGTGCTCGTCAGCACCCGCAAATTTCAGCATAACGCCGGCTTGATGTTCGGGAACGAGAGCCCTTAAATGTTGGGAAGCATAATCAGGAGCAACCACCTGCGCGCCTAACACTAATTGTGGAGACTTCTTGAGCTGCTCCGCCGAGCAACTTTCGACAAACCTGCCAATCTTCGCGCAAATCTCTGCCTGAATGATCAGCCGAAGCTCTGCCTCCTCCTCAACCACCAAAATGTGATCCGGAGCTTGCTCGAAGAGGCGCTCAAGTACTCTTCCTTGAAGGGTCTGCAAGGAATAACCCATCTGCCGGGCGATTTGGATGGTTTGATTGATCACTCCATCCAGATCGCGAACGCTCCGCGGGCCGTGCTGATGGCCGACGGAGAGCCTGCTACCGTGTCGCCCTGTTGCCCAGCCTCGGAGTATCAAATCCTGGTATGCCTTGCTTACCGTGTTGTGATGGATTCCAAGCGTTCTCGCCAGAGAGCGCACACTTGGCAGCTGTTTGCCATCCGGTAATCCTCCGGTCGCGATCAGGTACACAAGCTGCTCAGTCAGTTGCTGTTGCAACGGAACATCGCTGTTCTTACTGAGCGAAAGGCGCATGGCGTTGATGAATTCTACTACCCCTCGTCAGATTGAGAAAAATGCCCATCGCCGGCTGGATGGTATCGCGATGTGACAGTTAAAGAAACTGTCTTGTCCGGTGTCGCGCATCGCAAGCACTCCGTCTAAGCTGTGACTCGTTAGTCGCTTTGCACTTGAGACGCCAGGGGAAGGAGAACAACATGGCTCAGATATTAATCATCATCGCCGCTACACTTGTTTTTTTCATTCTTGAGCGTGCAATCCCAGGAAGAGAACTCCCAGAGGCCCCAGGATGGTATGTTCGAGCAGCGTTCCTCAACAGCTGTCAGGTCGGAATCGTTTTGTTGGCCGGCGTTGCCTGGAACCGGTGGTTGCAAAGTTGGTCGCTCCTCCACATGTCTCGCGAGATGTCATCCCCGCTCGAAGGCCTGCTGGGATGGTTCTTGGGGACGTTTGTCTTTTATTGGTGGCACCGTGCCCGTCACGATGTTAATTTTCTTTGGCGCATCTGCCACCAGATTCACCATAGCCCGACCCGCATCGAAATGATGACTGCTTTTTACAAGCACCCGCTTGAGATTGCACTTGATTCTATGATCGTGAGCGCGCTTATGTTCTCAGTGCTAGGAGCTTCGACGGCCGGCGCGATGTGGTACAACGTCTTCGCAGTACTGGGTGAATACTTCTACCACAGCAATCTGCGGACGCCGCATTGGCTTGGGTACTTCCTACAGCGCCCGGAACACCACTCCGTCCATCACCAGCTTGATCTTCACCAGTTTAACTACGGTGATATTACCTGGTGGGACCGTTTGTTCGGCACTTTTAGGGATACCGATGAATTCGTGAAGAAGTGCGGATTTCCCGATGATCACGAACGGCAACTTGGCGCGATGCTCCTGTTCCATGACAAGTACTGAAGGTTTGCGCCTCCCAAGGCGCGATTCTGCTTACTGGTTTTCGATTTCGGCCAACATGCTGGCGATATCTCCCGTAGGATACGCGTGCTGCGCCGCCGCTCGGATGACTTCGAGTTTCTTCCCGGCATCATCCCCCAGAGCCTCGCGGCGCCGCAAGGTCGAGTACCTGCCGCACCCACTCTGCGAGGGACACGCGGCGGGAACGACCCATCTTTTAGATTTGACGATATTCCGAGTCTCGTAACATTACCTGGAGTCTCTAGCCATTTGATTGAGTCTAATTGACTCACAATCCTGGTTCGATTCTATGTATCGAGTCTTTGTAAGAATTCCTTTGCAATAATTGAGTGACGGACTCCGCGAAAATCCGGCCCCGAAGGACGCGAGTTATATTAGCCCACCACCTCAGTGATGGGGAAACCTGGGAGAAACGGTTCAACTTCTGAAGGGACCACCGAGTTCTTCACATAATCTTTAGGTTTGAAGCAATCTGAACGAAATCACAATCCCCTCTGGCGCAGGAACTCTCCCACGACTTCTTTTACGTCGCGGTGCTGGCCGTCAACGGCGTAGTTTAGTTGACGCATCTCGTCGTCGGAAATTTTCCCGGCTAGCGCATCCAAGGCTCGTCCCACTTCCGGATGGAGTGTCAACGTTTCCTGGCGAATGATTGGTACGGCTTCATAGGGCGGAAAATAATTGCGGTCATCTTTTAGAACGTACAAGTCCAGAGCCGGAATCAGGCCGTCGGTCATATTGCCCGCGATCAAGTCAACCTGATGGTTAGTGAGAGCGCGGGTGAGCAGTCCCAAATCCATGATGCGCGGAGGCTCTGCGAAATGCAGGCCGTAAGTTTTGGCAAATCCCTTGTAGCCGTCAGAACGCTCCATGAATTCGTAGCCGAATCCCGCGCGCCACTGTGGAGTGTAAGCAGCGGCTTGCGAGATTGCAGTGAGATGGAGACTGCGGGCATCGTCTCCACGAATTTCAATTGCGAAAGTATCGTTGAAACCCAGCGGCGGACCGACGGCTAGATTGAAGCGTTTCGCGTACTCCGTCTTCACACGATTGTAAACTTCTTGCCGATTGTTCTGCGGGCTTTCCTTCAGAACCGCCGTGAGCGCGGTGCCCGTGTATTCGGGATAAATATCAATGCGTCCAGCGAGGATTGCCTGCTGGCAAATGTAGGTGCCTGCCAGATAGAAACGGCGTTCGACGGGAAGTCCCGTCTTATTTTCGATTTGCTGGGCGAATATTTCGCCGAGGATTAGTTGCTCGGTGAAGTTTTTGGAACCGATGACGATCAGAGTTGAGCGCGGAGGCCCGCAAGAGACCGTAAGTAGTCCGCTAACTACGGCAAAGATGAACCAACGAAGAAAGAAGCAGGTCCCTCCACTCCGCTTCGCTGTGGTCGCGATGACAGGGCTTTTCATCGGAATGGTGGCTCAGTGCGCCAGGCGCTTCTCCAGCCAGCCAAGGCTAATATCAGCCGTTAATGCCATCATCGCTGCTGGAATCGCGCCTGCGAGGATGACCTGATTGTTGACCATGGCAAGTCCCCGGAAAATATACTCGCCGAGGCCACCAGCACCGATTGCGGCGGCGATGGTCGCTAAGCCTACAGAGATCACCGTCGCCACGCGCACCCCTGCGATGATCACGCCTAGCGCGAGCGGCAACTCAACTTGCCATAAAAGCTGATAGCCTGTCATTCCCATCCCGCGCCCGGCTTCGACGACGGAGCGGTCCACTCCTCGAATACCGACGTAAGTGTTTCGAATGAGCGGCAGCAGAGCATAGAGCGTCAGCGCGAGAATTGCCAGGCGGTCGGCTCGAGCCCCGATCCATGGAGCTGGTAGAAGAAATCCAAACAGCGCGAGACTTGGAATCGTTTGAATAATGTTTGCGCTTCCCAGCACTGGTTTGTTCAGCCGGGGCCAGCGCGTGATCAAAATTCCCAGCGGGATTCCGATAAGCACGGCAAAGAAAATTGAACAGCCAACCATCCACAGGTGCTCAAGAGTTAGCTGTATAACTTCAGTGCGATTCTGAAACATGAATTGCCAGAAGCTCATCGGCGCTCCCTATTTTTATTTTGGACTCCTGAGAAAGCTGCAACGTAGGCCGACACTAATGGTTCGTTAGAGTTCATGAATTCGTCTGGGGCGAGAATCGTTGTCAATCGCCCTGCGTCCATCAGGGCAATTCTATTTCCCAACAATAACGCTTCGCGCAAATCATGAGTTACGAAAACGACGGACTTCTTTAGGCGGCCTTGCAAAGCGAGAAATTCGTTCTGCAACTCGGCGCGGGTCAGGGGATCGAGAGCTCCGAATGGTTCGTCCATTAAAAGAATTGGAGGATCGGCTGCCAGAGCCCGCGCGACCCCCACTCGTTGCCGCTGTCCGCCGGAAAGCTGATGCGGATATCTGGATGCAAGCTGCGGATCTAACCCGACCAGCCGCATCAGTTCTTCGACTCGTTGATGAATGCGGTGCGGTGCCCACCCCTCGATCCTGGGAACTAATCCGATATTTCTTTCGATGGTGAAATGAGGGAACAGGCCCACGTCCTGGATCACATAACCAATCCGGCGCCGCAGTCGTATCACATCCCATTCACGCAGGGAACGTCCCTCCACTTGGAGATCCCCGCTGCTGGCCGTAAGCAGGCGGTTAGTCAGTTTAAGCGTCGTTGTCTTGCCGCAACCGCTGCGTCCAAGAAGCACCAGAGTCTCGCCGCGCCGTACTTCGAGATTCAATTCGTGCAAGAGTTCGCGGCCGTTCTCCAGACGATAAGAGACATCGCGAAATTGGACGGCTGGGCCAACATCGGTTTCGGCATCGTTCGCTTCGCGGGGGAATTCGTTCATACGAGTCGCGACAGGTAATAATGCGGCCAAGATTCAGAGATGATACGCCGCGTCGGGTAAGCCGGTGATGCGAATTCCAGAGTGGCCTTTGTGGCGGATATTCAGCCCAATAAGGAGCGCGGTTATTTGTTCGAGGATGCGGGAATTTTCCAGCTTCCCGCCGTCAATTGCTCTGACTCCGGGAATCTTGGTTGCGAGGGTTTGTACTTCCACGCTAGCCGCAGGGTCATCGCTGCACACAATCACGTCGCAATCCAGAGGCTGATTGGAATTCAATAATTCAGCCGACGTGTTCTGGAAGGCAGCGACGACCGGTGTGCCGCTGGGAACAAGTTCCGCGCATTGTTGCGCGGCAGAACCCTGCCAAATGCCCAAAGTACGGGTCGCCCGGCCACCAACACTAGCGGCCAAAGGAACGGTCGTGTCAATCACAACCGTGCCGGGACGAATCGCGGTCTTGATTTGCTTGAGCAGAGCGGCGTGACCTTCAAATGGGATAGTTAATACGAGAACACCAGCGCGTGCACAGGCAGCCACATTTTCGTCACCTGAAACTTTTGCCTGTTCGCCTGCGATTTGTTTGATTTTCTCGGCGGATTCCTGAGCCCGTTTGGCGTCCCTCGAACCTATGATTACGGTCTCGCCTGCCCTCGCCCAACGCAGCGCGAGGCCGAACCCTTCCGGCCCAGTCCCTCCTAGGACGGCGATGGTGTGAATCACGCGAACTCTGCTTCCAGCGTTTGTTCTGCGGAAAATTGTTCGCAGTGGGCCTTGATGTGTATTCGCGTGTAAAGAGTGTTGCGTTCGGCAGGGATGCGTCCTATTTCCATGATTAGGGATTGGAAATCTTCTGGGCTTGTGTATTGTCCGGCGGTGGCGCCAGCTTCGCGTGAAATGTTTTCTTCCATCAAAGTGCCACCGTAGTCATTGGCGCCGGCATGCAGGCAAAGCTGGGAAAGTTTGCGATTCAGTTTGACCCACGAGACCTGCACGTTATTGATGGATCCCGCGAGCATGACTCGCGCCAGGGCGTGAATCTTGAGATGTTCGGCCAGCGTCGGCCCGGAGCGGGCAAGTCCCTGGTGGAAAAGCAATGTGTTCTGATGGACAAAACCCAAGGGAACGAATTCTGTGAAACCGCCGGTCTCCTGCTGGATTTCGCGCAGCAGAAGCAATTGATTGACCCAATGTTCGGGAGTCTCGATGTGTCCGTACATGAGCGTGGAAGTCGTACGAATGCCCCGCAGATGGGCGGTGCGAATTATTTCCTTCCACTGAGCGGTGGAAAGCTTGTTGCGGGAAAGCACAAAGCGCACATTATCATCGAGTATCTCTGCCGCCGTGCCCGGCAATGTTCCTAGGCCATTATCTTTTAACATGCCGACGTAATCGGGCAGAGGCATGCCGGTAAGTTCGATTCCATAGAGGATTTCCATCGGCGAAAAAGCATGGATGTGCATTGCGGGCACAGCCTTCTTCACCGCACGCAAGATATCGCGATAGTAGAAAGCCGGAAGGCCATGAGGCAGGCCGCCCTGGACGCAGACTTCTGTCGCTCCGACTTGCGCGGCTTCGACGGCCTTATCGCCAACCTGCTCGGGGGTGAGGAAGTATGTGTCAGACTCGCGCGGGCCGCGGCTGAAAGCGCAAAACTTGCATCCGACAAAACAAATATTCGTGAAATTGATATTGCGGTTGACGACATAGGTGACGATGTTTCCCACGAGTTCGGAACGCAAAATATTTGCGCCTACCAACAATCCCAAGAGATCATCGCCGTCGGCACTTGCGAGGGCGAGGCACTCTTCGCGAGAGAGCGAAGCGCCGTCCAGAGTTTGTAGAACTTTTTCGAGCGCGATGCGCGGGCCATCGCTCATTCGGGGAGCGGCGGCGGACCAGTCGAGGGAATCGAAGCTTTCCAGTTCGGATTGTGTCAACTTTCTGTTCATACTCTCTGCTTCCAACGCTTGCCGAGCGTTCCCTGGGTCGCACACAGCCGAGGGCGGCTGTTCCTACGTCAGATATTACCGGAACAAATCGTTTGCCGCTGGGCGAATCAAATCGCCGGCCTTTCCCCGACCACGCTGGTAATCGAAGCCGCGAATTATGCAAGCCGGAGTGCGAGATAACTTCCCGCACACCAGTCCAGCGGCGCAAGCAAGTTCATCTGCGACAGCCTCGACGCTGGCCTGCAAAACATATTTGAGAGAATCGCGCTTCCGCCGATAATCATGTAACGCTTTCATTCCCGAGACGCCAATGGCTACTTCGGTTAGACCCTCACGCCATGGGCGGCCAAAACTGTCGGTGATGATTACGGGAATAACAATCCCGAGATGTTTTTCCAATTCGCGCCGAATGACTTTCGCCGAGTGATCCGGGTCGCGTGGGAGAAGCAACGCGCTTCGGCCGCCGTCAACATTCGAAACATCCACTCCGCTGTTGGCGCATACCAGCCCATGTTGAGTTTCCGTGATGAGGACTCCGCGCTTGCGGCGCACGATCCGCTTGCTTTGAGAGATTGCGACTTCAGTAACGCGCGCATCAAGATGATACTTTCGCGCCCATCTGCGGGAACTAGCCGACGGCTTAACGCTATCCAAGTTCACTACTTCGCCTTCGGCCTTGGACACGATTTTGTGTTTCACGATTAGAATGTCACCGATGGTCAGCGACACTTTCTGATGTCGCATCGCATCCAGCAGTTTTCCAGTAACTGAATCTCCAGCCAGAATTTCTCCATCGAGCGGAATGGGGATGATTCGAATCTCGCGAGGATGCTTCGGGCGATTCATCGGGTGTTGGGGGCGATAGTAGGTGTGCTCAAATCCCATTGGCGTGCTAGAAGTTGAGATTTGGTTTGCCCCCGAGCTGCCACGAGTTGTTGCAAGTCCGACGGTGTGTCAATGTCAAGGGCGATACCGGGAAGCGACAATACCACGCACGGGTCTCCGGTTGCTTTGGCGGCGGCCAGGTGCGGGATGAAACTGTCGTTGCCAAAACTCAGGGGAAAGAGCCCGCAAGGACTGCGAAACGCTGCATTAGTCCCTCGTCTGTCGGAAGAAGGCGCAAGAACAGTACCTTCTGGCGGCGCGGATTGAACGATCAATTCAAGTTCCGAGACTTTGACGAGAGGGATATCTCCCGGAATCACCAGGGTGAATTTTGATCCGCGTTCCTCGCAGAGTCGCGTAGCCATTTCGATTGCTTCAGTTTCACTGTTCGCGGCTGTATCCGGAATCACGTCATAATGAAATGTGTCAGCGAGTTCGATGGCGTATGCGTCATTCGTGACCAGGCTCACGGGCGGCCGATTGGGCCACGAATTCAATGCTTCCAGCACATCCGTGAGCATTGCCTCTGCCAATTCAGTGCGTACGGATTGATCTAGCAGAGACGCGAGCCGTTGCTTGGCATGCTTCAGATTCTTGACTGGAATCAGAATCATCGTGAATTCTATCTGGCGTAAGCGGTGACCTGCGAAAGAACCGCGTGCGCTAAATTCGACTTGTCTGCGTCAGATCGCATGAGCGTGTTCGTCGAATGTACGCGGAGACCCGCATGCTCGAGAGACTTGCCTCTTGCCGCGTCGGCCACATCAACGACGAGGACATCCAAGAAATCAGAATAAGCTTCTGCGACGCCTGCAATGGAGACAGGCAATCCCTGAGATGCCATTAGATTTGCAGTCGGCCCTGATACCGCGGCATCACCGATGATGGGACTTACCGCGATAACTTGTGCCGAAGTCTCGCCCAGCGCCTGTCTGATCGGGGCAATCGCAAGAATTGGGCCGATGCTCGTGACTGGATTGCTGGGTGCCACAACGACCGCGTCCGCCGAAGAAATGGCGTCCAAAACGCCCGGCGCAGGTGCTGCCTCGTCCGTTCCGACGAAACGCACTGAAATAACCTCATCCTTATAGCGGCGCTTTACGAAATATTCCTCGAAACTAAGCTCTCTGTCCGGGGTTTGGATTCTGGTTTCGCTCCTGTCATTACTCATGGGAAGAATGCGCGACTTAATTCCGAGTCGAATTGCGATTTCAGCGGTCGCTTGCGAGAGCGTTTTTCCCTCGCCTAAAAGTTTCGAACGCAGTAAATGGATTGCAAGATCGCGGTCGCCCACTTTAAACCAATCCTGCTCACCATATTGCGCCATGGTCTGCAGGCAAAAAAAAGTGTCGCCCTTAAAACCCCAACCACGCTCTTGGCTCAACAAGCCAGCGAGCACATACAGGACGGAATCAATATCCGGAGATACCGCTAGCCCCCACCACTTCAAATCGTCGCCCGTGTTTACGATCATCGTGAGTTCATCGGGAGGAACAACCCGCCGCAAGCCATCTACAAATTTGGCTCCTCCCGTGCCGCCAGTTAGCACGGTGATCATGCTGCGCTCCTGACATAGCCATCTGCATCGGTTACGGCCATGACTTTCTCCCTAAGCAAGCCAGGCCTGTCCGTCACTGCGGCCACAAATTCTGGATAGACCGGAAGCCGTTGACGCAGATCACAGCCCTTGGCTTCCGTTCGTATTCTCAACTGATCCAGATGAGGCCAGGGTTTTTCGGGGTTTATGAAATCGGGAGTGAGTGGCGAAATCCCTCCCCAGTCATTGATGCCTGCTTCAATCAGCTCCTCATAATAAGGCGCAGAAAGATTGGGCGGAGCTTGAATATTCATGTCTGGCATCAGCAACCGAGCGACCGCGACCGTGCGCATCAGTTCGCCCTGCGACGGCTCCGGCGAATCTCGCATCGGGATATCCGGTTTGGCGCGGAAGTTCTGAATGATCACTTCCTGAATATGGCCGTATTGGCGATGCAGGTCGCGAATGGCGAGCAGCGTGTTCACGCGATCTTCGAGAGATTCGCCGATCCCAATCAGCAGGCCGGTCGTGAAAGGAACGTTCTGCTTTCCGGCTTCCTCGATCATGCGCAGGCGTTTCGCCGGAAGTTTATCGGGAGCATTGTGATGTGCGCTGCCTGGTTCCAGCAGGGAGTCGTTTGTGCTCTCGAGCATGATTCCCATGCTTGGCGAAACGGCGGCGAGGCGGGAAATCCATTCTGAGCTCAGCAAGCCAGGATTTGGATGCGGCAGCAAGCTTGTCTCGCGCAACACCAATTCGCACATCGCTTCCAAATATTGTACTGTGGACTTGTAGCCGAGAGCTCGCAAAGCCTCTCGCATCTCAGGGAAAATGAGTTCTGGTTTATCTCCAAGGCTGAACAACGCTTCCGTGCATCCCAATTTCTCGCCAGCGCGCGCTACGGCCAACACTTCTTCGGGAGTCATCGTATGCGCTCCGGCCTGGCCGGGATCGCGACGGAAAGTGCAGTATCCGCAATAGTCGCGGCATAGGTTCGTCAAAGGAAGAAAAACCTTGCGCGAATAAGTGATAATGCCCGGCTTGAATCGTTGCTTGGCTGCGAGCGCGGCGGCTAATAGCACGGGAAGATAATCGTCGTCACAACTGAGAAGCTGGCGGGCTGCATCCTTTGTCAAGGGAGTCTCCAGCATCCTAAGCGATTCTTCGTCCGTCGAAAGGTCGTGGATTAGCATGTCAATCCCGCAGCGATCTTCGGATGCACAATATCAGAGATACGCTGCAGGTAAATCATACATCCGAGCACGCACACTCCTGTCGGCGAACACTTCAAGCATGGTAAAACCTTGGGTACCGTCACATATGATCACTCAAGCAGATTTTCGCCGCGCCATGGGATGTTTCGCTACCGGAGTCACAGTAATCAGCGTTGATCATCAAGGGCAGGTTCACGGCATGACGGCGAACGCGTTCGCTTCGGTTTCGCTGGATCCACTGCTGGTACTGGTCTGTGTGGACCAAAAAGCTCAAACTCACGCGCATCTTCATGCCAAAAAGCGCTTCGGAGTAAACATCCTGTCAGCGGATCAGGGTGCGATTTCCGAGTACTACGCTCTTCCAATTCAAGACCATGGCGACGCTCAGCATGTAGGCGCGCGGTTCGACCATACCTCGCATGGCACGCCTATTCTGCATGGCGCACTTGTGTACATGGAGTGCAGGCTACAGTCGTCTCAAGATGCCGGCGATCACACAATTTTTATTGCGGAAGTAGAAGAAGTAGTCGTGCGCGAAGGAAAGCCCTTACTCTACTTTCGGGGAAACTACGCGAGTCTTCGCTAAAGAAATATTTATTGCAGGTCCGACTTGTCCGGATTGTAGAAGAAGTGGAACCTCAAGGCGAGATAGGGTCCGCCAAACTCCCCGGGGAGAGGCGGAAACGGATTCGACGCGGTAATGCCGCCATAAGCGGCGCGATCAAGCGCAACGTCTCCGGAGCCGGCGACGTAGCGCAAGCCCTTTACCGAGCCATCTTTCATAATGACGAACTCGATCGAGACCTTGCCCTTCTTCATAATTGGGGCCCGTGCGGCTTCCGGAATCAAGTTGTACCAATTCTGTTTAACATCGTGAAGCACGCGCGCCAGATATGGGCCAAAATCCACCCCCATAGTGTCGCTAAGAACATCGAGGGGCCCGACTACCTGAGTTGGCTGCGCGCCTGGAGTCAGGCCGTAGTCGCCGCTATCTCCAGAGTATCCTCCGCGATTGGCGGCAGCGGCGCGTGCGGCCTGCTGAACGGCGCTCTCTGCGGACATCGACCCGGTATTGAAGTTCGGCACTGGAGGCCGAACGGCTGGCGCCTGCAACTTCGCAACCTGATTCTCGGTCGTCTGTGTTTGCGGAGCCGCTTGTTGCGGCTGCGCCTGTGGCGGAGCACTCTGAGGCATCGGCGGGCTCGGCTGAGCAGGCTGCGATGGAACCTGTGGGCCGGGCCGCCCGGGCCTTGCGCCTCCAAGGATCTTTTTGAGCTCTTCACGATTCAACTTGGGGGCGCGGGACATTGCATTTCGATCTTTGTCGGAAATAATATTCGTATCTGTGTGCTTCACAATTTTCTGCGCGTCGGGCGGTAACTCCAGATACGTAAGATCTTTTTGGTGGAGCAGATCATTTGGGCTGACCACCATTACCGGACGGTGTGGCAATAATTTTGCTAACCGAGTCGAGTTAGCGATCAAAAGGATCAAACACAGGTGAACGATGATCGAAATCCAATAAGCCTCGCGCTTACGGGATTTCGAAACTTCATCCTGGAGTTGAACCAGAAGAGCGGGAACCTGGTACATCTGCCGGTATGCTGATTCCCAATTTTGCGCATCGTAAAGATCGCCACCATCCAGACGAGGGGGCGCCAGTGGAGTCTCCAACGGCGTTATGGGCGGAATTTGGGTCGTTGACATCAGTAGCGGCTATCCCAGATTAGAGACAGCCAGAGTACCGTTAGTTGCTAACACGGCATTTCCTTCGATCGAATCGCAGAACACGAGAACACGGACTTAACTGCTTCAGCGATATAGTTTATTGTCGCATCTTTCAAGAATATCTGCGAAGCCCTAGAGGTACAAGCACTTAGGGAACACGTGCTGCCAGATAGTAAAGTCTATAAGCTCTGTGGGTATTTGGATGTCAAGAAGTGTAAAGCGTCATTCGGCCATTTCGAAGTGTTTCAGATTTGTTCGCTCGCTGTGATCACCCATCGCGGCCACGGTGTCGAGCGCAAGGGATAACGCGGCGCGTCCCGCTTCAAGAGTCACAACCGGCCTTGATCTTTGCCGTACGCATTCCAGGAACGATTTTAATTCCGCGTGAAGCGGCTCCTCCGCAACAACGGTTGGCTTCTCGACATTGATTTGCGGATTGACAGATGGGGTCACGAAATCTTTTCCTTCGTGCCTCAGACTGAAGACCATTACGTCCTGCCGCGCATAGTCAACCGAAACGTATTGCTGCGGCTGGAAGAATCGGAGCTTTCGAACTCGTTCCGTGGAAACCCGGCTGGCCGTGAAATTGGCCACGCAGCCGGATTCAAATTCAATTCGAACGTTGGCGATATCCACCTTGTCAGACAGAATGGGCAAGCCGACGGCACGAATTTCCCGCACCGGCGCATTCACCAACGATAGAACCACATCCAGATCGTGGATCATCAGATCGAGAACTACGTCCACGTCGAGCGAGCGTGACGTAAAAACGCTCAAACGATGCACTTCAAAAAACATTGGATGAGTAACTAAAGGCACGGTCGCCCGTACCGCAGGGTTGAATCTTTCCAGATGTCCCACCTGCGCGATCCGGCCGGATTTTTCAGAGATTTCAATCAGCTCGTTCGCTTCCGCCACGGAAGTTGCCACCGGCTTTTCGATGAGAACGTCAATCCCTGCTTCCATCAATGCCCCGGCGACTTCGCGATGCTGCGTAGTTGGGACCGCTACGGAAGCAGCCTGAACTTCGCTATGTGTGTTGATCAGCTGGTCAAGCGAGCCAAAGCCCCGGCAACCGAACTCCCGCGCGACCGCATCGGCGCGTGATATGTCAGGGTCCGCGACGCCAACCAGCCGCACGGATTCATCCTGTTTTGAAAGCTCGTGGTACACACGCGCGTGGTTGCGGCCAAACGCTCCCACTCCGATGACGGCAACGTTAATCGTCTCTTTGCTTTTCAGGATGCATGCTCCTTGGACAGGGTTACCATTCTACTCAAGCCTTCTTCAATATTGCCATCTGTCCCGCGTGATAAAGCGCGTGCTGAACTGCTCCGTGAAGCATGAAGTAAATATCATAATCTTTGCCGGGGACAGGTTCGGAGAGCCGCGAATCAGGCATCGCGTCCACTTCGTTCAATAATTCCTGATGATTTCGTTTCAGCGTGTCAATCGCTTCGTGCCAGGAGGATTCACTAGTATCCACATTGACTGGGAAGTTGTCATCGCCCTCCAAAGTAGATGCTCTACCTCTGAGGCGGCGCACAACGACGCTATCCCAACCCGCAACGTGCAGAGTTAGCTCCCAGATTGTATGCGCGTCTGAGATCGGACGCCGGGCAGCAGTTTGCGCGCCAACATCGCCAAGCAATTCGAGCAAAGCAGGCCCATGCCAGGCATCGCCCTCGAAGGCGCGTTTGAGTTGGTCGGCTATGCGGGCAGTTTCAGATTTTCTGGACAAAAAGCTTTCCCCTCAAAGTTCTTAATCCGCCACGATGGCTATGCAGGACTCATTCGCCGCCGCGATAATAGCTTCCGGCCCGTCAATTAGCAGGCACTTTCCCGCGTCCAACGCGAGACACTTCGCGCCGGCTCTTCGCATGACCTCAATCGTCTTGATTCCCACGATCGGCACATCAAAGCGCATATCCTGATCAGCCTTGGAGACCTTTACCACTGTCAACTCTCTGCTTAAGAACGATTGATCGGCCGAAGCGCCTGATTCCAGCGACGCCATCAATTGGCCGGCTCGTTCAATCGTAGCGTCAGTGCCTTCCATCGCCTCAATCGCTACGTAGGCATTTTCCGCGATAACTACCGTCTGTCCCACATTGAATTGCGTAAGAGGACGGGCAACAGCGCGGCCGTACTCAATATTTTTCTTTTCCTGCTCGGATGGGGTTCGCTGAGTCAAAACCCCGGCCTTGGCAAGAAGTGGTTCCAGAAGCAATGTCGAGTTTTCGAGAACGATGCCTTCATCGGCGAGAACTTTCGCCACCGCCCCCAATAATGAATCGGTGTTCCGGGTTCCGAGCGAGAGCAAAAGCTTCGCAAGCCTCCAGTCCGGACGGATGGCGGAGAAAATCTGCTTGTGCTTCACCTGTCCCGCCATGACAGCGCGAGTAACACCTTCGCGTCGAAAAGTTTCGATGAGCTTGGAAAGTTCTCCCAGCGAAAGCCAGTGGACAGTAGCGCCGCGGGATTCAATCTCCGGGGAAGTTTCCTCTTTGATCGCAGCGACGACAACATCGTAGCCTTGCGTGCGGGCAGCATCGAGCACGAGGAACGGAAAGCGTCCGTTGCCCGCGATGATGCCGAGTTTGGGGTGTAGGGTCAATCAGAGCGATTGTAACTAAATCAGCCCGTGTAGGTCGGACACTCCTGTCCGACGCCGTTGACTTTGCTGCTGTTCCGGTTAATCGCACTGGGGAGCCTCGGAGTGAGGCCATCTTTCCTTGCTGGAAACTCAAATCAAGCGATCATAATCTGCGTGAGAGCCAATCCAAAACCAAACCACCGTCGAGCCTTCAAGAACACCCAGGGCACGATAGCCCAGCCCGATGCGGACTGAATAGACATTCTCCAATTGGGCAACCTTCTTGAATCGCAAGCTCGGGTGCTCAGGGTGATCACGGAAAAGATGATAAGCCCGGCGCGCTCGGGCCTGAATCTCATCGGGCAGAGCGGCAAAAGCGGTGCGGAACGAACGCGTAACCCGCGATTCGATCACAAGATTTCATCAATAGGACGAGTCTCGCCACGCTGGTGTTCGCGCTGGGCTTCACTAGCGAGGCCTCGCAGCTTGTCTTGCGTGCGCGCCAATTTTTCCTTCCAGGCGGTCTCGTCCTCGAGAGTTTCGAGAATCTGCGAGGCGATCGCGTCCTGCTCCTCTTGAGGAAGAGTAGCCACTTTGCGCAGAGCATTTTCCAGCAGTTCAGTCACAAGCCGAGCCTAGCAGAGCACTTAAAACGAAGCAAGAAGGCGGGTGTTCTCTCTCCGAGCGGGCAGTCGGTAACCTACTCTTTGAAAACCGAGGCTGTTACGAAACTCAAAATCGGCTGGTCCGAACCGCAAGATATTGTGCTTCGCATTTGGCGCAGCTACAACCTGTAACAAAGACTGTGAGTTTCGTGACAGTCCCATTCCGTAAAGGGTGGGGCAGCCTAAATTTCGGTGATGCAAAAGGTGGGCCAGCATGCCCACGAGTAACGCCTTCGCGGCGGAAAGTTTCGATAAGCTTAGAAAGGTCTCCCAGTGAAAGCCAGTGCACGGTGGCGCCGCGCGATTCGATCTCCGGAGAAGTTTCCTCTTTGATTGCGGCTACGACAACTTCGTAGCCTTGGACGCGAGCAAGGTTCATGGTAGTGAAAGATACGCTCGCTCAGCAAAACCGCATTCAGGATGGCGGTCAGCCATGTCTCTTACCCTTGTCTTGACCGCCTCACTTCGAATCCAGGTTGAGACTGCCGTAAAGGATTCGGGGCAGTCGTCCCAATAATCTGAGGGCCTCTGGTTTGCCTTAGCGAAATCGGTGTTCGCGACGAACGAAGCGAGGTGCAGCCCCGAGTCCTCGGTAGCCATGCTCTGCCATGTCTTCAAATAGGCCGTCACGTCGTTATCTGCCAACGCAATTCCACACAATAAGTCCTCGACCTCGATCCCCGACCACTCGGTGGGCTCCACCGCAAGCGCGCAGTTCCATGCAGCCCTAAAGAATCGTTGAATAACTTGTCGCTCGCTTTCTTGCCAATTCCACCACTCGCAATATCTGAGCTTGCCCAATGCAATCTGAGTGTCTGCAAATTCCGCACGATTATCCATTGCCAGCTCGAAAATGCGCGGGAGGAAGTGCTTGAAATCGTCCACCCCTCCCCATACATGAAGCGCCCCCTGAACAAACTCCCGAAGGTCGTTTGCGTTAAGCTTGCGCAGCGGCTTTGCATGGACCCGCCGCTCGTCTTGGTCACTGTGGCAGCAGGGGCATGCATCCGTGTTTTCTCGTAGAGGATATCGCGCGAAAGTCATGTACAGCTCTTCAATTGCATCGCGAAGTTCTGCGGTCTGCTCCATCGTGAGACCTAGTGCCTCGAATCACGCCTTCCGCCAGCCACCTTACCGGGCGAGGGCACCCGGAAGGTCCACGGTTCTCGCTAGCCACCCATCACTATCCCTTACTTAATCACTCCCCGCTCACTCGCCTCGATAAACTGGATCAGCATTTCCACATCTTCGCCTCGGTCCTGCTCTGACTTTAGCTTTTCCAGCGCCTGGGTGGTGTTCAGTTTGGACGCCAGCAGGACCTTGTAGGCATGGTGAAGCTTGCGGATGCGGTCTTTGGTGAAACCGCGGCGCTCGAGGCCGGTGGCGTTCAGTCCGTAGGCGTGGGTGTCGCGGGCAGCGACGGTTTTAGAAAAGGGGAGCACGTCGCGGGTGATGGTGGTTCCTCCTCCGATAAATGAGTGAGCGCCGATGCGAACAAAATGGTGCACCGGACACAGCGCGCCCACCGTGGCCCATTCTTCCACGGTGACGTGTCCGCCCAGGGTTGCGGCGTTGGCGAGAATTACATCATCGCCGATCGCGCAATCGTGCGCGACATGGACATACGCCATGATGAGAGTTCGATTCCCAACTCGTGTCAGGCCGCCGCCCTTCACTGTCCCGCGATTAATAGTTACAAATTCGCGGATGACATTGTGATCGCCAATTTCGAGACGCGTCAGTTCTCCCGCATAGGAAATGTCCTGCGGAGCCAATCCAATGGAAGAGAACGGAAAGAAAGAATTATCGTTCCCAATTTTCGTCGGCCCTTGCACAGCAACGTGCGACATGAACGTGCAGCGTTCCCCAATTTCCACGTGGGGCCCAATTACGCAATAGGGGCCGATCTTGCATGATGGGTGAATCTTCGCGCCGGGATCAAGGATGGCGGTAGAGTGGATGTTCATTAAGGTCGCGTAGGGACAGGTGTCCTCACCTGTCCGTGGGCCAAGCCCATGTGTTGAGTGCCAAAAACTTGTCGAGCTGCGCTCGACTTGGACGGGCAGGAGTGCCCACCCCCACACGATCTTATGTAGGCGTCGGTGCTGCAGGTTCCGGTGGAGGACTTTTCATCCGCGCCCTCGCCACCAAACGGCAACTGATGGTTGCCTCCGCCACTTTCTTGCCCTCCACGTAGGCGATGCCCTCCATGCGGCCACCGTCTCCGCGCCATACTTTCACATTGACCTCGATCCGCAGCGTGTCGCCGGGGACCACAGGACGGCGGAAGCGGGCGCGCTCAATTCCGGTGAAGAGCACAAGCTTTTCCTGGCGGTCCTCGAACTCACTGAGCAGCAGCACTCCTCCGGCCTGCGCCATCGCCTCGACGATCAGCACTCCCGGCATGATCGGCAGATTGGGAAAGTGTCCGGCAAAAAAGTGCTCGTTGATGGTGACATTCTTGATGGCCACAATGCGCTTCTCGCGGGTCAGTTCCACGATCCGGTCAATCAGCAAAAACGGATAACGATGCGGCAGGATCTTGAAAATCTCGTGAATGTCCAGTGTGCCAGGCGTAGCGGTTGCGTCCACTGCTGGCTGTGTTGTGTCAGTCATAACCAATGCCATTGAGAATGAAGATTATACTGTACCGCGCGGCCAGCAGTTATCCGCACGATATCCATGGCTGCTTGCTCAGTTTTTCGATCTGAGCAACTGATATGGACTAAGACCGGACAGGGTAGGGGCGCTTCGACTATCTGGGCTTCCGAGAGCGGAAGCTCAGGCTCAGCATGACAAATAAAAACGGAAATCCTGCGATCCGCCTTGAAGAGGCTTCCGAGAACACGTGCCCGAATCATGTTGCCAGGGACTAATATGCCCAATATGGCGTCTGGCCGCCTGGCGCGCTTGTTCCCGCAATGGACGTGAACACATTGCGACCATAGAAGAATGGCAGTCCCCAATCGAACGAGGCGCCGTTGGTGTAGCTCGGGCCGGCCAGCCCCGGGACCACAGCGTCATTGGGAAAGGTGTTGAAAATATTGTCCGCATTCGCCACGCCGAAGCTGATATTTGTGCTTGCTCCATTTGAACCTGAATTCGTGGCCGTCAAGGTTGCGGGAGTGAGCGGACAGTAAAAGTAGGTATTGGTCTGGCAACTGGGTAAGTTATTGTCGTCAAAAAACAACGCGTTAGACCCGCTGTCAATAAATGATTGAGAGCTGGAACCTGGGATTCCTGAAACCGTTGTTGTGAAGTTGCCGTTCGAGTCAAGAGTCAACACGGTGGCGCCGCCGAGGGCATTGTTCGACTGCGTGCCGATTCCAAAGACAAGCGAGCCAGATAGAGTGGCCTGCGGCCCCGACGGGGTCGGAAGTTCCACAATGACCCCATTGTTGTCGGATGCAAATAAACTTACGGGGTTTTGGACCTGGAGTGCGAGGCTCACAAGCGACGGGACACAGCCGGAGGATGGACACTGATAGTAGAGGCCCGATGGTGGGGTTCCGCTAGCGCAGCCGGGACCGCAATCTTGCGGGAAGGGTCCAACCCCCAATATGCCGTTGGCACCCAAGGTATTAAGGTTGTCGTCATCGGGACCGCCAGTATTATTGCAACTGCTGGGGACCGTAGAGAAGGTGGTATCGCCGACCACATTCACAGGAACTGAACTGGCTTGCTCGCCTGCAATTTTTATGTCGGCGGTTTCAACCGGTCCCCATAAGAAGGAGGTATCCGCGAACTGTACGCATTCCCCAAGAGGATTTCCGCCAACGCTCGTCGCGGGAAACGATACTGTAAGCTCACCCCCAGATAGAGAGGACAAAACCCTCAACCCGTAAGAACCGGTATCCACCAGGACGTGGTCAATCGTGTTGCAACTGGTCGTGCTGCCGGGAGCGCAGACCGTAATCGTGACAAACGGGCCGTTAATGTAAGGAAAG
The DNA here is from genome assembly GCA_963720075.1 of uncultured Acidobacteriaceae bacterium. Lineage (GTDB taxonomy): Bacteria > Acidobacteriota > Terriglobia > Terriglobales > Acidobacteriaceae > PALSA-188. Next base: position 51,274 of record CAVREG010000008.1, read on the forward strand.
CCGCTGGCCGTAATGAATGCCGGAGGGCCACCGTCAACGACAATCGCCTGAACATTTTGAGTGGGAGTCGCAATTTTATTCATCGCGGGGGTGTTGGATCCTCCTCCGCACCCGATTGCCAGTGTTAGCGTTCCTAGAAGAATCCCGATTGAAAATCTGCGCACACTTCCTCCTTACAACTCCTTAATGCTTGCGAATCACTTCTAACGAATCATTTCGGGACTGACTGTTTGCGGTAATTGGTCGGGCAAATAAGCTTTGCCAAAGAAGGCGCGCATATGACCACCGCTCTGCACTACCAAACCATTTTGCTGGATATTTAGCGGAGCCCGCCCCACACGCCGCGCGCGCGTTCGGACCGCTTGCGAAAATTGATCAAAATATGTGCCCAGCAACTGGCGCAAGTCTGGGATGGAGGATCCGCTCCAGCTGACGGCAAAAACCTTCCCAGCCGGAGAAACAAACTCTTTCACCACGGTTCCGCCGGATTGATGAAGTTCGTGCACTGTATAAGCTTGGCCGGTTTGGATTTGCAGCGCAGCTTTCATGTGTTCCCGGTCGGCTTGTACGGAGCTAACGTCGCCGCCCAAAGCCGCAAGCGCGGGTAGGGGAACAGTCATGATTGCCACGGCAATGAGCAGTGGAACTAGAATCCGGCAGGATTGTTGCTTGAAAACTTCCGTGAATTTGCATTCGTAATGCATGGGTCCTTCGCTTCGCTCAGGATGACAATTCGATTTTGTACGACACGGCAAACCAAACTTACGGCGCGAAATTGCGGGACATGTGCCAGCCTCGCGTTTAGCGGAAAACAGTAATCACAGGGATATTATTTCTACTTTGGATGCGCAGCAAGAATGGGAAGATGCTGGCTACTTCGTAACGAAATGTAAAGTTGGGTTACGAAAGGGCGGCTTTATTCTGCCGCCCTCTTGCTGAACTATTTTGGGAATCGTGACGACTTAGTATAGAAGGTTCAAGGTATTAGTGGCGTCATCCGCGTAATGAATGCCTTGACCAGCTACTGGAATCAGCCCAAATGATGCCCCTACTCCGGGAGGGTTCGCGCTGCTGAGCAGCACCGGAGTGACTTGCAGACCGGTCAATGCTGCTACATTTGACATTTTCTTGACAAACGAAAATACTGCGCACGGTGAAGTGTTCGATCTCATATCTGTTCATTGTGCTGTTCCTCCTGGCCCCGGCAGCACAAGCTGCGGATGAAATCGCCATTGCAGCGGCCGCTGACCTGCAATTTGTAATGCCGGAATTGATACAGCAATTTGAGAAGCAGACCGGGCAGAAAGTTAGGGTCACGTTCGGTTCTTCAGGAGATTTCACCAGTCAGATTGAAAACGGCGCGCCGTTCGATCTATTTTTCTCGGCAGACCTCAGTTATCCCAAACATTTGGACGCGGCAGGCCTGATCGAACCGGGATCCATTTACCATTACGCAGATGGGAAGATTGTCTTATTGGCGTTGAAGAGCACAAGCATTGACGTCACGCGAGGGCCTAAAGTCCTTCTGGATCCGAGAATCCACAAGATCGCGATCGCCAATCCGGAGCACGCGCCCTATGGGCGCGCGGCTGTGGCCGCCCTCAAACAAGAGACTCTTTATGCTCAGGTTCACGATAAGATCGTTCTGGCAGAAAATATCTCGCAAGCTGCTCAATTTGTGGATAGCGGAGCCGCGGAAGTGGGGATCGTTGCGCTTTCGCTGGCGGCGGCCCCAAGTGTCAAGGGTAAGGGAAATTATTTCATAATTCCACAAGCCGACTATCCTGCGATTCAACAGAGCTGCGCGATTTTAAAGTCTTCGCAGCACAAGATAGCTGCCCAACAATTTTTGGAGTTTATAAAAACACCGGCGGCACAGGCATTGTTGCACGAGTTTGGATTCGGATTATCCGAAGGAATCCCGCAGCACTAATCGCTAAATCTTGCGCCGCCTCATAAACTTGCCGGCACGATATAAGAATGTGTTTTTCCGCGCTGAGACTGGACGCCCTTCCAAACAGCTTCGAATATCTCCAGAGAACTGCTCGACTGATGTATACCTTCTCGTCGGATCCTTCTGAATCGCCTTAAGTACGATGCTGTCGAGATCACCAGCGAGACATTTACGGACGGCTCGAATGTCCTCGTGTCTACACAAACTCACATGTTGTGGATTGATCGTTATCTTCTTCCCATCCGGAGCAGTTTCTTCCGCTATTTGGTCAAGCACCTTGCTTGGCTTAGTTGCTTCAAAAATCGCGGGAAGCAGCTCATCTTCTTTTCCGACTTTCATGCGATATGGACGGTGTCCGGTAAGAAGTTGATACAACAACACTCCCAACGAATACACGTCATCCGAGGTGGTGATTAGTTCGCCCCGGGTTTGTTCTGGGCTGATATATTCCAGTTCGCTACGCTTCATGTCAATCGCGAGACCAGTTTGCGCGCGTGATTCCTGTTTCAGTAAGGCGGCTATCGCGACATCAAGCAACTTAGAAGTACCGCTCTTCGTAATGAGGATGTTTTTTGCACTGATGCATGCGTGAGAAATGAAACGCTGGTGGGCGTGTTGAACTGCGTCGCAAGCGTCTAGAAACAATTTGATTCGGGCGTGCGTGTTAAGTTTATTGGTATCGCAGTACTCATCAACAGGAAGGCCCTCGATATGTTCGGCAACCAGATATGCCAGTCCGTCTCGAGTGATGCCGGTATCGAGGAAGGAGGCGATGTTGGGATGTCGAAGATTCATCAAAATGAGCCGTTCTCTTTTGAAGGAACGCAGGAATTCAGCGGCGCTTGTACTGGCCTGCACGATCGAAATTACAACCTTCTTCAAGTGCGGGTCGTTCAACCGGAGCGCGAGATATTGGGTCGCTGGCCCTTTGTGGCCCACTCTTTCAACGATCTGGTAGTGGTCCATGAAGCTCTCAATTGCTGGGCCCGCGCTCGTGCATTGCGGAGTGTTGAGATTTTCGGCTGGTTTTGAGTGGACGTCAGGTACGCCCTGATAGCAAAGGAGCAATACCTCCAATTCAGCTCTTGAGGATGGTTCCGTGCAGACGCGATCCAAGTATGCCGATCGCTCCTCAACTGGAAGTTCCAGGGCTTTTTGAAAGAGCTCTTTGAATTGTTGCCAGTTGTCTGTTGTCATTATCTGTTATTCCGGCATTCCACCGGCGGTTTGTAACTTTGATGAATCTAAAAAACGCTGTAGAAGCATTCGATGGAAGGCTAGCCTTTGGACTAATCAGCCGATGACCTTCCCGCTCAAGACCTGTATCGCGATTATCGCGTCGGCAGCCTTAGTCAGCATGGGTTCCGCCCAATCTATTCGAGTAAATGGAACAGTCCGCGATGCGACCCAATCTGTCGTGACCGGTGCGGCGGTGAACGTCCGCGCCGGAAAGTTTTTAGCCGCCACCAAGACTGATTCGAACGGGGAATTCACATTTGCGCAAGTTCCAAACGGACCGGGCCTTTTGGAAGTGACCGCAGCTGGATACGCAGAGGCACACATTTCATGGAACGATCCTCCAGCCTCCCTGCTGAATATCGTGCTAAAGCCCGCGAGCGTAAATGAACAAATAGTGGTCTCCGCTACGCGCTCCGAGATCAGACTTTCGGAGACTCCGGGAAGCATGGTCCAGCTTTCGAAGGCTGATGTTGTGGCGAGTCCCTCATTAACGGTTGACGATATGCTGCGGCAGGTTCCGGGCTTTTCGCTGTTTCGGCGATCCAGCAGCCGGACGGCGAATCCCACTTCGCAGGGTGTTTCATTGCGAGGATTGGGAGCGAGCGGTCCGAGCAGAGCGCTCGTGCTTGAAGATGAAATCCCACTGATGGATCCGTTCGGAGGCTGGGTCTATTGGGATCGAATTCCGCCGATGGAAGTATCGAGTGTGGAGGTTTTTCGAGGAGGCACATCGAACTTATATGGAAGCGATGCCATGGGGGGCGTAGTGCAATTTATTTCCCGAGAAGCTGAAGGCCCCGCTTTTTCGCTGGAAACATCCTATGGGAATGAGCAAACACCAAATGTGTCGCTGTGGGCGGGCGACACAATCGGGAAATGGGACTTCAACGGCGCGACTGATTTGTTTCGTAGCGACGGCTATATTTTAGTTCCATCTTCGCAACGCGGGAACGTTGATACCCCCGCGAATTCGGAACACGCAACCGTGGATTTTGGTATTGGGTACCGGTTGAGTCCCAACGCGAAAGTTCTTGCGAAAGGCAATTTTTACGACGAATTTAGAAACAATGGCACCCCCATTCAGACAAACGACACACAAATAGAAGAGGGTTCGGTGGGACTTGATCAGCAGTTCGGCGCGAGCAATTCGTTATCGCTTCGAATATTTGGCGATGCTGAGGGCTACAACCAAAGATTTTCATCAATCGCCTCCGATCGGTCGAGCGAGTCACTCACCGATATACAGCATGTGCCGGCGCAGCAGCTAGAGGGCACGGCCCAGTGGACGCACGCGCTCGGCAAGATTCAAACGGTGATAGTCGGCAGCGATCTTCAGGAGGTAATCGGTTCCAGCGATGAGCAGTTGTTTTCCTCGGGAATCCACACCGCGAATAGTATTGCTGGAGGTCGCCAGCGGGCCTTCGGCTTTTTTGGAGAAGATATTTTCCAGCTTCATCAAAAGTGGACGGTGATTCTCGGAGCTCGTTTCGACGATTGGTGGAATTTAGACGGTTCGACGGTTCGAATTCCAATCTCCACGCCTGGATCTTTGATCGGCACGGCTTATCCCGACCGTGGTGATATCGCCTTCAACCCGCGGTTGTCTGTACTTCGTTCTTTGAAACGCAATGTTTCCGTGACAGCATCAGTTTATCGCTCTTTCCGCGCGCCCACGCTAAACGAGCTGTACAGAAGTTTCCGTTTAGGAAATGTTCTGACGAATAGCAATGCTGGCCTGGAAGCCGAGCATCTTACCGGCGCCGAAGCGGGGGTGAACGCCAATGGCTTCCATCAAAAAGTGGAGCTGCGAGGGACATTCTTCTGGAGCGATATTGTGAATCCAATTGAAAATGTAACCATCTCCAGTACGTCCTCCCTGATTACTCGACGAAGGCAAAATCTTGGACGCACTCGGTCCCGTGGCGTTGAGCTTGATTCCGTTCTGCACGTCAACAAGAATATTCAGTTTTCTGCCGGCTATGCTTACACCGACGCCACGGTTGTCAGCTTTCCAGCAAGCTCATCTTTACTTGGACTCGACATTCCCGAGGTTCCGCGCCATACCTTCACATGGGAAGGGCGCTACTGGAATCCGAAAATTCTTCTGCTGAGCGTTCAGGGAAGATTTGTGGGAAAGCAGTTCGACGATGACCAAAATCTGCTTCCGCTGGACAGTTTTTACACGATGGACTTTCTTGTGGGGCGATCGCTGACAAAGAATCTTGAAATATTTGCCGCGGCGGAAAACATGTTAAACCAGCAATATATGGTGGCGCGCACGCCGATTACTAACCTGGGACCGCCGATCCTTTTCCGCGCGGGCTTGCGCTTGAATTTCCCGCCGGCGAAATAATTGTGCTGGTTACAGAGACATCCCTATAAAGGAAAGATTAAACATCGAAGATGCGATAGACGGCTGACGGCTTTTGCGATTCCAGCAACGTGATCGCGACGTTATAGACCGGGATACCTGCGGTCGTCCGCCCCTCCAGCTTTCCGTTATGCGCGTGCCCATGGATGACGAGATCTGCTCCGTGTCGGTCAATTACCTCGGCCAGTCGCGACGTGCCCATGAAGGGATAAATTTCCAACGCTTCACCTTCGACGGTTGCGGCAATAGGAGCGTAGTGCAGGACAACCACCCGCTTTTTTGTTCGTAGCTGTGACATGGCGCGTTCCAGCTTCAGCGCTTCGTCAATAGACGCGCGTACAAATGTCTTCACTTCTGGCTCGCCGAACGCGGTCAGAACGCCGCGGCCAAATCCGCCGAGAAAGCCCTTCGTCCCCGCGAATCCAACGCCGTCACGCTCATACGCACTTCCATCCAGCACTTTGATTCCTCCCGCGGTCATCATCCGCATCAGGTCAACTTCCTGTCCGCTCTCATAATCATGATTTCCTAGAACGGCTATGGTCGGAATACGAAGGCGGACAATTGCGTTGAGCAGTGGCTCCATCTCTTCCGTCTTTCCGAAATTGGTAAGATCGCCGGCAAGAAGGAAGACGTCCGCCTCGTCCCGCACTTTATTCAATTGATCTTGCAGGATGGAGAATCGCTGCGCGGTGAAATGCAAATCGGCGGTGGCTGCTACTCTCATGGACGGCTAATCCCCAGCGATAGAATTCGACATGCTATTTGGACGTCCTCGCATCTGCTTCAACCTTGCGTGCACGGTACTCCTGAAGGACGTCTTCAAGGCCCCACTCGTTTACGTCAATGGCAAACATTCGATCGTCAACCAAACTGCCGCGGAACTTGGCTTGGGGATCGGGACTGTTGATAGCCGCGCTAAATCGTTCGAGCAAATCCTTCCAAATATCGCGCGGAACATAGTTAGTTTGCGCCGGGTAAACGTATCGGAATAAAACGAGCGCCCAGAACAAGATTTCCCAGTGATCCCCTGCCAGGGCCAGCATTCTCTGCCAATCGAGCTTTCCCCGGGTGCCGTATATTGCGTGAGCAATGTCGGCGCCATCAAAGCGCTCGCGGCGAATTACAAAGAGTTTTGAGGCAATAAGCTCTTCTGCAGCGAGAACCCGAGTGGCTACCCCATAAATAAGCGCAGGCCTCGCGCGCTGAATCCAGGAATCGTCCACCACGATTACGCCATTACTCATTCCCGTTATCAAATCCACAAAGAAGTCGTCGCGGCGGACTTTGTTAAGCCATACGGGGTCGCGAACCTCGCAATCGAATTTGCGTTCTGCAAGGTATTGAAGAGCAATGGGGACATTTCGGGAAGTCAAGAAGATGTCCAAATCTTTAGTCCACCGGCAAATGCCTGTGTGTTCCTGAAGAGCAAAGGCGCCTGACACCGCAAACGGCAAACGCTTTTCTTCGAGGATCCCTAATACTTCCTGAAAAAGCGCTTCTTGTTCAGCCGGAAGGTCAGGAGGGTCGGAGGAAGTTACGGGCAACTCTTCATGCTCGGGCTGCATGTGACTGGACACAAGGGTTCGATGTGTTTTTCACAATCCCTGGTTGCGCCATTCCTCGTGGCTCGAGTCAAGAAACGATCGGGCGTAGCCATAAAAAACCGGCCAAGCTGTAACTTGGCCGGTTTGATCTCGTCGAGTGTTTGCTACTGCCCAGCTGAGTTTGCGGGCTGATTTAATTGACCCTGTTCCTTCGCTTGGCCGGCATATTTCCGAACCGCCGCTAGAAACGGTCTTGAGCCAGCAGTAGGAGCGATGTTGCCTTTTAGGATAGTTTCAAAGGACACCATCCTTCCGTAAAGTATCCGAGTCTCATCTTTGTCTTGGGTAATCGCAGAACCATTCAGGTCAATTCCAGCGAACACACCACGTGCGCGGGAGTAAGTCAAAACTTCCGCTTTCATTTTCCAGTCGGTGTCAGCTGCTGCGTCGCGGCCAACCGGGCCGGCTGCGGCTGAAGCATCTGCGCCAATCTTGAATTTGCTGGACAACAGATGTTGCATGCCCTGGTCATTGGTGACGATCATTACGAGGTCAACGGCCTGGCCACCCAGTTGTAAACCCCAACTGCCGCCGGTGATGGTTATTGGAGCAGGTGCGCTCCATCCATGGGCGGTGCGGCAGGTCGCGACACCTTTTCCGTGACTGCCACCGAATCCCAGCGCGATCTTGACCATGGACGGAACAACCGCCACGCAAACGGCATCATTCATGACCTTGTCGGGAATGGCTTTGTCGGGAGTCGCCATGATTTCATTAAGGACATTTGCTGAAGCCTCAATGCGTTTGTTGATATCAGACTGATCTTTGTCGTCAGCTGCCCAGCTTATGGAGCTAAGAATCAAAATAGCGGTGCTGAGCGCGAGGAGATTCCTCACTGTCCTGCTCTTAAATTTCATATGCAGCCTCTCTTGTTCTTCTTGTGCCCGTGCGAGCATCAGGATGTCGAATTTATACAAGTGAATGGTAGGTGTCTCGATTAGCGAGCACCATCCGGTTTACTCTGTAGATGTTGGAAAGATGTGCTTTAGCGATTCTTATAGAATTTTGGCGACGCTGGAAATGTGTTTGCTACGATGAAGCGGCGATTTCGATCTCTCCGTTATTTTCTATCGTCTCAACCCGGACGAAATTATTTTGTCTTTCCAGAAAAAGATCAACGGAGGAATCAGCGCATCTCAGATCTTTAATCCAAAGCTGCGGAATACCATCGGGCAGGAAAGGTTGCTCAAGTGAGATTCGCCGGTTTTTGTCGTCCACCGATATGCCGAGGCAAGCTTGCAATACCAGGAAAATTGATCCTGCCGCCCATGCCTGCGGCGAGCAAGCGACGGGATAAAGCGTAGGGCCCTCCCCCTGCCTGCGGTTTATACCGCAAAACAATTCAGGAAGACGATGAAGATCAACCTGATTGCTAACGTCGAGCAACCCAAGCAGGATTTTCCCGGTCAATTCTTTCAACCCATATCTCGCGACTCCGCTGGCGATAATCGCATTGTCGTGCGGCCAGACTGAACCGTTGTGATAAGAAAGCGGGTTGTATCGGGCCTCTCCACAAGCCAACGTGCGAATGCCCCATCCGGTGCAAAATTCGGCGCTGAGAAGTAGCTTCGCAACGCGCTGACCCCGTTCTCTGGACGCAATTCCGGTATACAAACAATGGCCCGCATTGGAAGCGCGGACGCGGCAAGGCTTCTTCTCGCCATCCAATGCCAATGCGTAGGTTGACAAATCCTCGCACCAAAAAGCATCTTCAAATTTCTTCTGAAGTTGTTCCGCCTCTGCCAACAGGCCAGCGCAACCATTCTTGTTCCCCAATGCACAATTTAAACGGGCCGCCGCGATCTTCGCCGCGTATACGTAGCCCTGCACTTCGCACAAAGCAATGGGAGCTTGTGCCAGGGTTCCGTCGGCATGAAAGACAGAATCATTGGAATCCTTCCATCCCTGCTGAACTAGCCCGTTGCTGGAGTGTCGCGCATACTCGACGAAGCCGTCACCATCAATGTCTCCAAACTCATCAATCCAACGCAAAGCCAATTCAACATGCGGCCATAGAGTTTGCAAAAACGCGCGGTCTCCCGTGCGGTCGTAATAAGCGCCAGCCAGCATGATGAATAGGGGAGTCGCGTCCACAGTGCCATAGTAGCGTCCGAACGGGATCTCGCCGAGATTCGCCATCTCTCCGCGCCGCATCTCGTGCAGAATCTTGCCGGGCTCCGCTTCTATCGCAGGATTGATCTCGGTGGCTTGAGTTGCGGCCAGATACTGGAGCACCCCTTTCGCAATCGCGGGATTCAGCCACAGCATTTCCAGCGCGGTGATAATGCCATCGCGTCCGAATACCGTGCTGAACCACGGGACGCCCGCGTACGGATAATTTACCTCCGGATTTCCAATCGTCATCATTCTTACATCAGCGAAAGACCTGCGCGCCCAATCATTGAAACGAGAATTTGAGCTTTGAATCTCCGGCACCGCGGCATCGAGGCTATTCAGTTCCTCCGTGGCCGCATTCATTGCGCGAGGATAGCCAACCTTTTCGGCCGAACTCTCCGCGTCGCAGGAGACCGTTAGGTGTAAGACTGCAATTTCGGCGGGTCCCAACGACACTTGAAAATTCATCTCTGAGGCGGAGATTCCGTCCGGAACGGGATCACAATGCACATGCGTCCGACGGACAATATTGTCGAGTCCCTCGTAGGCCAGTACGACAGCGCTCCCTGTCACTTCATTTTCCAGACGGCGCCCTCGCCGCTGGCGATGCATTCCCCGTACCTCAAAAATGTCGGTGAAGTCGGCATCAAACGTCATGCGAAAAGGAATGCTAAGGGGATTCATCCCATAGTTTGTGAACTTGAATTCTTCGTAATACACATCTTCCCAAAGAAACTTTGACCGATGCAGGTGAAGCGTTCCGCGGGGAATAACGACTTCATTGTCGTATGAAACGTCAAGGTTGGCGAGGTCCGCTGTAAAAAGGAAATTATTTGTCTCAATCGTCGAACTCAGCAGCAAGGGACGTGAATTCCATAGACTCACGGCTAACTGAGACAAATGCCGAGTGCCTTCGAAGAAAAGCCCTTCTTCTCCAAGTCCGGAGGTTTGAACGTCTCCAAAACGGTCGAAGACGCAGAACATCTTTCCGTACTTGAGAACTCCGGCCCGGTCGTCGGCAGGCGATGATTTGGCCGCTATGTAGTACTGGTGGGAGCTAGTTTCGTCCAACTGGGGACTCCGTCGAGAATGTTGATGGGAGCGGGATCTCTTTGAACCAGCCGCTCATAAATGTTGAGATAATCCTGCGCCATCCGGGCAGCGGTAAATTTTCGCTCAAAGTATTGGCGGCACTTTTGACGATCAATTTCGTGAATTCTTCCTACTGCCCTAACTGCCTCATCTTCATTGGGAACAATAAATCCGGTGACGCCATCCTTCATTACCTCCGCGACCGAACCGCCGGGATAAGCGATAATTGGCGTGCCGCATGCCATTGCTTCGATCATTACCAAGCCGAAAGGCTCGGGCCACTGGATGGGAAACAGCAAAGCCATGGCATTTCCAAGGAACTCGTTTTTTTCGTAGTGACCGATCTCTCCGAGAAACTCGATCAGCCCGTGATCGAGCAATGGCTTGATACGAGTTTCAAAATACTCAGTGTCAGCGCGATCCACTTTTGCCGCGATCTTTAGAGGAATGCCCACGCGCTTTGCAATATCAATTGCGCGGTCCAATCCTTTCTCAGGTGACGTGCGGCCGAGAAATGCGAGATACTCGCCCGGGCCGGCATGGAACTTGAATTGATCCACAGGAAGCCCATGATGCACGGTCCCTTGCCAATTCAACCAGGGTAAAGGCTTTCGCTGTGCGTCCGAAATGGAAACCACCGGCATCTCTGGAAACGTCCGATACAGCGGAACTAAGTCGGGCAGATCGAGCCGGCCATGCAGCGTAGTTAATCCGACCAGTTGTTCCCGCTGACTGACCGGAAAATGCAGATAGTCAATGTGGAAGTGAACAAGATCAAAAGCGCTTCGCTCTCGAAAGACTTGTTCGATCATGATGACATGGTGCGCGAGTTGATCTACGCATTGCGAATTGAGTCTCAATGCCTCCGGACATACTGGAACGAGATTCGCGCTGGTTAAGGAATCGCCGCTCGCGAAAAGAGTAACTTCGTGACCGAGGCGAACCAGTTCCTCGGTGAGCCACGACACTACACGCTCAGTTCCGCCATAGAGCTTGGGGGGGACGCTTTCATAAAGTGGAGCTACTTGAGCAATTCTCATCGGCGGAAACTTCTGTTACTCAAACCTTAAATAACATCGAGCGAAACCAGCAAAGGAAAGTTGAGCGCGATTTGCAACGATCTACCCACTCAGTGTACTTGCGAAAGACGAGCAGTCACATCCGGTAGATGCTGTATGGTTCTGCGTCACCATACACCTTTGTCGCTCCCCGTGAGTTTGTATGCAAGCAAAGCGGAGATTGCGAGGGGAGGCAACAGAGGCAGGCGAGCCATTGCACGGAAATTAACTCTCCGTCCTGCGTTCGTCAGTTGAAAAGCATAGAGAGCAGCGGCAGGCCCTTTAGGCACGCGAAGAAAATCTCCACCGAGATGGACGCGAATGTCCTGACTGTATGCCGATGCCAGGACTTCAGCGGGAACAGGAGCGTTTCCACCGAAGGATTCAACATACTTAGAGACCAAAAGAAGAAACGTCGCTACGCCCGGCCATATTCCGCCAATCATTGCCGCTTTTTTCAATTCCGCGAAATCAATAGCGCCAGCCTGCAACAAAAGGGCAAAATCTGCCATGTCACACAAGCGAAAATAAAAGTGCCGGTACATTCTTTGCAGGGTTGAAATGATGACTCGCTCTTCGGGCGCAGGCACGCGAAATGTATACCTATTCAACGTCTTTGTCATCCGTCGCTCCACTACCCGCCGCGCCATTACCTTGTGCTCCCCAGTTTGTCCCAGGTATCCGATGTGAATCTCAATTAACTCTGGAAGTCCGGGGATACTGAAATTCCATTTGTTGGCAAGGCCGTCGCCCCAACTGCGCGGTTCCAGCTTCGCGTGAAATGTTTCACGCATGACCCGGATGACGGTCGCCTGATTTCCCGTGGTGTAGAGATCCAAATCTGAACCTAGATCAGGCCAGTGATCGAGCGACTTAATGACCGTTACCTTCGCGCCCGCACTATCGAGAGCGTCACAGACAGGGGCAAGAGATTTGACCGCGTGACTAATTCGAGATCGCTCATTCGATAGGACGTCTCGAGACCACTCGATCAATGCTCCGTTTCCCAACGTAATCGAAGACTTTTCCAATACCTGCAATGCGCGAACAGTCACGTGGTGCATGTCAGCAAAGCGAAGAAATTCTGCGCGCCCTTCATCACTCAAGCCGGCTACGTATTCAAAGTCCGGAAAGATCGGCTCCAGATTTTCGTTAAGGACACAGAAATCGTTCGAGTAACCCCGCAGAACTAGTCTCGACAGAGCGTCACTATGATTCTGCGTTGATGAAGGTTGACTGGACATGATCCCAAGCTATTACTGCTTGCAGTTCGCGACTCCGTTCTCAATCGCGGTGCCTTCTTCGTAGTCGTTCCAGGTGGCGATCATCAAGAACGGCATGGGAACTGTTTGCTCGTAGCCGTGCGCAATCGCCAATGTGTCTTCCAAGGTCTGGCCACAACGGCGATCCATGTGGCGATTCAATCCCCATGACGCTTTGCTGTCATCGAAGCCCGGCCAAACTCCTCCAACAGTAATCTGATTCGGATGGTCGTTCTTCATCTTGGTGTAGAAGCGCTCAAGATATTCCTTTCCCCATTCACTGCCATCCGCCGACCAACCTTTCGGGCCGGGATGAATCCAGGCATACTGGCCATCGAAATCTTTTTCGTATTGTGCGGGTGGCTCGTCTTTATAGATCAGCCAAGGAGGATTCTCCCAGCCGTTTACCAGTTGCCGGACGCGGTCCCAATCGGTGCGTCCGCGCTTCGGAAAAACGAAAATCACTGGACGACCCTGGTATTGCAAATAGGCCTCGCGATTTGGCGCGCTCGGGCCGATGTAGGATTTGTAAGCTTTGTCGAAAGCTTCGAGCGCGTCATCTGTAGCCTGCCCATTGTCCTCTTCCGTCTCGTCGTACATCAACACAACATGAAAGTGATTCTCGCTCGCCATTTGTTGCAATAGTTCGTAACTGTGATCCTCGAAGGGACGGCGATCCCCATACCAATCCACCGCAAAAGCATAAATTCCGAGGTTCTTTGCTTTTTGGATTTGCTTCTTAAGCACGGCTGGGTCTTGCGATGAATATCCCGGATTGATGTGGCCAGGAGATCCAAACCACGGTTGATAGTCCGCCAGGAGTTTCGGAGCGTTGTCAATTGGATGAGCGCTTTGATTCAGAGATTGGCGAAGGCTGTTGCGATAACATCCCTGGCCGACAATGATCACGCCGACGAGAATCACGCCAATTGTGAACGCACGCTTCATTCGCAACTGAACCTCAGCAATCAAGCTAGTTCGATGCAATCCGGGCGTAACAGGACTTGGGGAAATCCCAAAAGAACGCGGGAAGGCTAGGGCTTGGCCTCCGGGGCAACCTCAAGATCGCGCACCAGCCAGCGATCCGCACCAGGAGTCATTAAGACCATATATTGCAGATTGACTTGCTCGCTGTGTATGACCTTCTGCCCATCCATCACATCAATTTCAAGATTGGCGTGATCGCGCAATTGCATGGCATCACCGGCGGGGGAATAAAACAAAGCATCCAGCTTATGCCCATGGTCCAGATATCGTACCCGAACACCAGTTGTGTTTTGATCGGCGATAAGTTGCGCAAGGTTCTGTTTCTCGGACCCAGTGAAATATCCGTCCAGCAAATCGGTGCGATTCTGTTCCAGTGCCTCTGCCATGGTTTGCCACGCAAAAGCATAGTCGCGAGCTACGACTTTGCTAGTCAAATCCTCAATGGCTCGCGGACCGAGATTGTCGGCATTCAGTGAAACCTGTGGGAGCGAATCGTCGGCGCGCACTTTGTAGAGAGATGCAGGCGCCAAGATAACTGCGGCGACAGCGAACGCCGCTAACATCCCACACATTATCGCTCCATGTTTCATTCTCCGCCGCCAGCCACATCAACTTCGTTCCCGATCACCACGCCAGACGCAGCGGTAATGCGCGCTCTCCCATGCGCGGGCATCTCAACCTTGGCGACACCCCGCTTGATTGGAACGTCCACAGTGGTTTTTCCCGCTGAGTCGGTCATGGTGAAGCTCACAACAGTGCCATCGGGAACGAAATTGCCGCTACAGTCGCGTACTGGATCGGTCTCCACCGCGATCTTCTTTTGTAGTGACGACGCCCGAATTCGCAAATTGCAAGCGTCGGACGCGACTTGCTGAACGACGCGGATTTCAAAAACTTTCCCAGTCGAAGCCTCGAGTTTGACCGTGCCACTCTTCGCCGCGGACGTTAAGCGAATCCAGGCAATTCCATTGCTCGTGGTTCGTACTTCCGATGAAGATGTGTGCTCGTCGGGGTTCACCGTGAATTTCACAGTTTCGGGAGAGAGTTCGAGGTTGTGATACACGTCCCAAACCACAGCGACAGCGCTGATCGCGTTGGGATTCGAAACCGGCACGCGTGAAGGATGAACCAACAAGCTCAATCGGTCCGGACTAGCAGGATGGACATAGAACTCTGACGAAGCGCATTGATCGGTACACAGAATTGCCGTGTAACGGCCGGCATGTTCGACTTCCTCCCCATCAATTTCGATATCTGTTCCTAAATTCACCTGCCGTTTGCTGACGTGAGCCGGTCCTATTAGATAAAGGGTGCCCTGTCCCGACCCGCTACTCTGCATCGAAAAAGATGCGCCCGCTGCAACCTGTGCCGGCGGGCGAACCTCTGCGGCCAGTGCAGGCATGGTCATCGCTATGCACAACATCAGAAATGAAAGAGAATTACGCATAGCTAGGAGGCTTGTCTGTCGTAGTGATTAACGACCACGTGATAGCTCTGAACTTTCGCGGCAACGTCGTTCGGTAAGTCAACGGAAAATGTGACCGGAATCTGCGGCATCAGTTCCTGATCAATGTATCCATCGGAAACCCAGATTACTTTTCCAGTGGCGTCGTAAAAAGCCGCGATTACGTGCGGAATGCTAACAATCTGCCCACTTTGATTTACGAGCTGGCCGCTAAGAACTCTCTTTCCTACGGCGTCGGTTTCCAAACGCTGCTGACTTACCTCAATCACGGGATCAGCGCTGGCTGGGACCAACATGGCCTTGGCATCCATTCTCACACTCTTTATTTTGTTCAGCCGCATTCCGGGAAAGTCAATCCGGTACGGCGAAACTTGCTTGGGAAGCAGGATATGTGAGATTTTGTCAAAACTGCTCTCCTCTGCGATATCTTGCTGGTTCTGACCCACCAGAGTCGCGCCGACATTCACATAAGCCGGAACTGTATCTTCATTGACGATTTCTCCAAGAACAACAACGCTGTCCGCTCGCTCTATGGCGTTCATTGAGATAATGCGCACCTGCGGCGAATCCACGTTCTGCACGCCCCAGTCATCTTCGGCGCCGCGGTTGATGACGTCCCATCGTAAATAATTAACCGGAATCACCTGCGGCGCGAGCTTGGGAGCATGCGTTGTCGGCCATACCACCTTCCACGTGTTTCCATCGTGTTCGGCCTTCAAGTCGCGGATATCGTCCAGAGGCCCAACTGCGGTGGAGTAGTGAAGCTTGGTGCGCAAAGTCGCCTCACGATCATCGGAGTGAAGTCCCCAAACGTCGAAGCTCTCAAGCGCGGCGTAGGTCAACAAGCTGCCATTGCTGCCGTAAAAATCGCGAACGAACGCGGACTTGTCCACTTCAGCGCGATTTTCTAAACGAGCATAGGCGGCGTCAAAGTTATGCTGCTGCGCTTCGGTCAGCAGCAGGCGAACCGCTTCGTCGGGAGTCTGTGCCGATTTCATCCGCTCTCGGGCCATACCACCGGATTGCATCCATGCCATCGCGACGAAAATAAGCGTGGCCACAAAGATCACGATGGCGAGAAGACGATTCATCAGACCGTCCCCCTGACTAGTTCAGCGGGTTCGGCGGCATTTGCGTATCCGGGAGGAATCTCAGCCGGACGCGCCAAGTGCCGGTCGGGCAGGAATAAAGCAAAAAGAATCGCGAAAATGCTGGTTGCCATGGGCAGGGTGCCCCAAAGTAAACCCTCCCATGCGCTCGGAATTGCGTCCGAAGGGATCGTTCTTGCGGGACCAACATCATCTTTTGCCCATACGGTGATTGTCCCGGAATCGAAACTCTCGACATGCTGCCAACCAGCGAACCCCACGAGTGGCTCATAATATGGATCGTGAATAAATATGAATTTCAGACCATAATGATCGGCGTGCTTAAGCATGGCGCGTAGCGATTCCATTCCCTGAGAGCCGAAAAATTTCGCACTGGTCAACTGCGCCGTCCCGTAATGGGTAAGTTCAGGCAACAGTCGGGCAGAGTTGTATTCTCCATCCACGCTGGTAGCGTCGGTATAGGTCGAGATTTTGGGTAAGGCATTGCCAAAACCCAAAGTTATATAGCGATAGCGGTCGTGCCCATCACGATTTAGGAACGCGATGATGGAATCCACATTTAAACCGCCTGTGGGTTGAAACGGGCTTAACACGAGCCACGCCAGAGGCATTGCTACGGTAAAGATTGCAGCAAGCCCCACTAGCACCGCCGCTTTGCCCCAGTACCGGTTGAGCAATCTCTCGACAATCAATCCCACAATCGGCAATGCCATCATGGCGGCCCAAAGCGTGAACCGCTCGAAAGTTAAAATTTCAAAAGCTCGGCGGAAAATCCATTTTGGAACTGGAGTGGTGCCGCCCAACGCAAAAAGAAATGTTACCCAGAAGCCGAGGATTAAAGGACGAAGCCTGCGCGAGGCCGCTCCCACCCAAACCACAAAAGGAAATGCAAGAATTAAAGCGCCATAAGGAACGAAGAAATAATTGATTGCATAATCAAGGTTCAATAGAAAATTCGACCGGCTGGCATGTGGAATCGGTATTTGTTCAATGGGATGCTGAATAATCGCCAGCCAGTAGGGCAACAGAACGACCCCAATGCCCACAGCCGCGATGCCTGCGAATACCGCCGCGCGCCCTAAAACAGATCCTGCGGCGGTCTCCTCATCGCGATCAATCACTGCGAGCCAAAGTACCGGCAGAGCAAACAGGAACGATCCGAAAATTAAGGTGACGTGGTGAACCGAAGCCGCCGCCAGGGTCAGCATCACGCCCTTTAGGAGCGATCGTCGGTCAGAAGATCGCGACCAATCGTAAAAATAGGGCAGTGCAAGAAGGTAAATCGGTGCGGACAGCGTCGTCGGTAACTGGCCTGCGGAGTACACCAGAAACGGGACCGCCCCCACAAATATACTTAGGAGGGCCGCGTAGCTGGCCGCCCGCTTACTCACCCACAACTCAGCGAACCTATAAACTCCCACAGGAATCAGCAGAACCGCGATTAATTGCACCAGCAGGAACGCGACTGGCAAGCCGACGATATAGGAGAACAGTGCAATCCACTGATGCGCCAGTGGGGGATATGTCGTTTGAGAAAAGCCCGCAAACCATTTAGGGTTCCATGGATTGAACCAATGGCGGGCATAATGAGACGCGAAAAAAATGTGGAAATTTGCATCGTAAGAGGTTCTTAGTGGCAATCGCATCGCCAGTAGCGGACCATGAACGGCGAGCGCGATCAGCACAATCACAGCCAACGGAATTGGCCGCTGGAGGAAGCTTGTTTCTACTTTGAATGCGGTCGTTTCTGACATGGTGGGCTGCGGTTTGATTCTATCTCAGGGAGGAAGGTTTGCTACTGCGTTTACTTTGCAAGAATGGGACAGCAGGATGTCTTCCCTATACCCAATCTGTACATCCAACCGAAGCAAGTCACGAAGCATCAGAGATTTAGCGAACTTGCGCTTTCTATTCCCGTCACTGGTCGCTGGGATCGCTGCTAACATTTGACCATGGTCCAGAAGGCAACGCACATTCTAATTGGGTTCGCGCTGGCGGTTTTCGCCATCTCCAGTCTGCGCGCGCAAACATTCGAGTTGAACAACCAAAACGGCAATAATTCCAACAGCACAAAAAGGAATAAGAATTCGAAAACCACCACACCCCAACCGCAAAATTCTCGGAATGGGCTTGGTTGGGGTTCCAGCATCGAAACCGCCCGAAATTCCCGCGCAGCCCAACAAGCTTTGGAAAAGGGGAACTATAGAGATGCCGCAGGATACGCCAGTCGAGCTGCCCACGGCGCTCCGCAGAATACGTCTTTATGGTTTCTATGGGGTTATTCCGCCCGGCTTGCAGGCCTCTATCAAGATTCCGAGTATGCCTATAAGAAAGGCTTGCAGCAGCAGCCGTCTTCCATTCAGGGTCTCTCGGGACTTGCACAGACTTACGCCAAGATGGGGCGCGGAAACGAAGCGCAAGCCATCCTAAAGAAGGTCCTAGCTGCCAATCCCAAAAGCGTGGACGACCTGGAACTCGCAGGGGAACTCGCCCTTAATTCTGATCCGCAAACTGCCTTGGATTTGCTTAAACGCGCAGACGCCCAGCAGGCTTCGGCGCGAAGCGAGTTGCTCATTGCCCGGGCATATCAGCGTTTGAATCAGCCTGACGCTTCAAAACAATATTTGGATCGCGCACAGAGTCGCGCTCCGAACGACCCAGGAGTTTTGCGCGCAGTGGCAGCATTTCAGAGAGATGTAGGACAGTACGAGCCCGCGATAGCAATCTTAGAGAAACTGGTTACCCAAGCTCCCGATGCGCTACCCGAGCTAGCCTACACCTATCAACTGGCGGGGAAACGCAAGGAAGCAGCCGACGCATATTCGAGGGCAGCAGACAGATATGTCCGCGACGCAGGTTTGCAGCTCAGCGCTGCTCAGGCGGTTGTGAATATAGGACAGTTCGACCGCGCCGCGACATTCCTGAAGCGAGCGGATGCGATTGAACCCGACAATTACCGGCTGCACGCAATCCGTGGTCAAATTGCCAGCCTCGAGGACCGGAACGACGACGCAATTCGCGAATATCGCTTTGCTGTGGATCATCTTCCTCCGTCGGTTCAGGAAGGCCCGTTATACCCGGTGTCGCTGCACTTAAGTCTTTACGAAATGTATCAACGGACTAACCAGACTGGTCCTGGCGATGCTGAACTAGTCGCAGCACGCAACGCCCTGAGCGGCATCACCGGAGAGGAATCCTCACCAGAATTTCTTCGCTTGCGGGCGCTAATTGAGGCTGACTCGAATGATCCAGTTTCGGCTGAACGAGACCTCAAGGCCGCTCTTTCGATTGATCCGAATAATGTGAACATCCTCTTGAACTACGGCAACCTGCTTTGGAGAACAGATCGGAAGCAGGAAGCGCTTAAGACTTACACCACCGCCTTGAATCTCGATCCAACAAGCCATTCGGCGTTGACCGCACTGGGATATTTATCGCGGGAAATCTCGGATGCTGCAACAGCAGAAAAGTATTTTCTTAAGTTGGAGCAGCTCTATCCAAATGATTATGTGCCGTACCTCGCTCTCGGTGATCTTTACACGGCAGCGAGAGAGTTCCCCAAGTCACAGGAAAATTACGAGAGGTCGCACGCGCTGGCCCGCAACAACGCACTGATTGTTGTAGGAGGCACAAACTCGGCGCTTGAGGCTCAAGACCTTCCGCTGGCAAAAAAATGGCTTGACCGGGCCGACGCAAGCGCGGGTATGAACGAAGTTCCTCAGGTCATGCGCGAAAGGGAGCGATATCTCACCCGCTCCGGGAAGTTCGAGGAGTCCGCGAAGCTCGGATATCAAGTATTGGAAAAACTGCCGAACGACCCTGAGGCGCCTGTCTATCTGGCCTACGATCTGCTTTACCTGAACCGCTATGACGAGGCTTACAACATGGCGGTTAAGTACGAGCGCACTCTGCCGAGAGACAAAGATCTGCAATTGATTAAGGGCTACGTTCATGCTCACCAGGGGCACCCCCGAGAAGCGGAAGTGGACTTCACCCGCGCCTTGCAGCTCGCTCCGAATGTGGCCACCACATACATGAATCGCGGCTATGTGAGGAACGATCTTCGAGAAGCGCAAGGCGCGATTAAAGATTTTGAGGCCGCTATCCGGTTGCGTCCCAATTATGGAGAAGCTTATCTGGGGCTTGCATACTCCTATCTTCAGCTTCGACGCGGAAAGTTAGCTATCAAAGAAGCGGACGTCGCCGCGAAAATATTAGGCGAGTCGAGTTCCACACACCTGGCGCGGGCGGAGGGATACCGGCAGCAAATGATGTTTCATCCGGCAGTCGTGGAATATCGAGCAGCTCTACAGTTCGCTCCGAAAGACGTGACCATCCACCTGGAAGTAGCGGACGCGTTGTATCGTTTGCATCTTTACCGGGACGCAATTGACGCCTTGAAAGGAACGCTCGGCTTAGGCGGCGATGAGTCTCTGATCTATGCCGAGATGGCTCGCAACTATGCGCAGCTACGCGAGCGAGACAATGCTTTGAAGGCAATTGCGCAATCAGAGCAGCATGGCAGCGACAGCAAAGTCCTTATGGAGAACGGCGAGGCGCTTCTCGTACTCGGGGAGCACAAAGCTGCCATGCAACGCTATTCGCGCGCTCTTGATGCGCCACATTCCGATCGCGTCGAAGTGCGCCTCGCGCTAGCGAGATTGTTTGTCCTTTCAGGGCATCACGACGAAGCGCAGCAACAGGTCGGTTTTGCTTTGGCCGAGGCCCGCATCGGTGAAGCCAGCGCCGTAACGCCGGAAAATTTAATCGAAGCCGCCGACGTGCTCATGTCCATTAACCAGTTCGATCTGGCCAGGAAATACTTTGAAAGGGCCCAATCATTGGGCGCTGATGACGAATCCGTGAGCCTCGGACTGGCGAATGCCTATCTCGCCGAAGGGCGCACGCAGAGCGCGGCACAGGTTTTGAAAGCTCTGGGAAACTCTTCTGACAACAGCGACAACTACGAGTATTTGATTGCAATGGGGAACATTTATCGCCAGCAGCAGGATACCGCGCGGGCGCTATACATGTTCGCGCGCGCGAACCAGGTTTCTCAGGGGAATGAATATTCGCAGCAGACAGAAATTGATCTCGCAGGCGATACGGGACGCGAGCTTACTCCGAACATCGCGGTCCAACCGGAATTTACGGTGGGCCCGATATTTGAAGATATTAATATTTATCAACTGGATGCCAGGCTTTTAGGCGTGCCGAATGCTTCCTCGCTTCCGCCGCCTCGTGCCTCCACTGAGACAATCGGAGCAGCGCACTACAAAGTACATTTTAACGGCTGGCCGGTGATAACCGGAATGGTTGCGGAGCGTAACGCGCGAGGTACGTTTGCATTCCCCAGCGAGATCTTTGTGCTGAATGAAAACACCTATGACACTATTTTCAATGGTGGAGTGAATCCTGTCGTGCATCTTGGCAATAACACCATCACCTTCAACCCTGGTTTGCAATTCACAATTCGTCGCGACACCAGGAGTCCCATTGATCTGAATCAGAATTTGTTCCGCCAATATCTCTACGTTAATACGAGTTCCTTTGGAAATTGGGTTTCATTTTCCGGAAGCATGATTCGCGAGGCGGGTCCATTTACGGAACAGGATTTACATTCCCGGGACGCTGCCGGCACCGTGGAATTCAAGGTTGGAAGGCCCTGGGCAAAGACTGCTCTGATCACTGGATATCAAGGCAGGGACGTCTTGTTTCGCCCGCTGATTCGCGAGTATTACACCACCAGCACATATCTCGGAGTGCAGCAGAAATTTGGCTCAAGTTGGCAGGCGGCTGTCTTTGCCGAGTACTTGAGATCATGGCGTGTGCAGGACAGCCTATACGCCATCGCCCAGGCGATGACTCCCGGATTCCGCCTGGACTATGCGCCTTTTACTTCGCATTGGGCCGTGCATGCCAACGGGGAATGGTCGCGTGGAGAAGGGTTCCACGCATACGACAATGTCAGCAATCAAGTGACGGTGTCTTACATGCGAACAATGCAGCGTTCGGTCCACGACGGAGACACAGAAATTCCGGTGAATTACCCCATGCGTTTCTCCTTTGGATTGGCGCAACAAACGTTCTACGACTTTCAGGGCAAGAATCGAAACTCTTTTGTCCCTATTATAAGAATAAATTTGTTCTGACCGACTTTGAGAATTGACCTTCCGCAGCCAAGAGCTGCCATGAAATAACTCCATGCCCGACGAGAGCCCAGCCATCGTGGCTTCTAAAACCGCGTCAGATCTCTCCGCCGAGGGCGAAGCACGCCATCTGCGAACGCTCAAAGCGCGGGTCTTTAGCGGCAGCATGATCATGCTGGTCAGTTCGGGTTTTGTTGGAGCAGTGAATCTTCTTTACAACCTGGCGATTGCCCACACCCTCGGGGCAGACAGGTTCGGTCATGCCAGCGCCGTTTACACCGTTTTGATGTTGTTGTCTTCGGTCACTCTTTCTTTTCAATTGCTGTGCTCAAAGTACGTAGCCAAGAATGATACCCCGGGCGAGCAGATTGGTATTTACCGGCTCTTGCATCGTCGTGCGTGGATTTGGGGAATTGGCGTCAGCGCGGCGCTCTTTCTTGGCAGCGGCCTGATCACGGGATATCTAAATCTCCCCACCACCAAATACATCATGATGCTGGCCGTCGCCACTTTGTTTTACGTGCCGTTGGGGGTTCGTCGCGGACTGATGCAAGGAAGGTACGATTTCCGCCCGCTCGCACTCAATTTCGTCCTGGAAGTCGTCATAAAGCTGGGTGGTGCGGTAGCCCTCATATTTGCGGGATTTGGCGTTTTGGGCGTCGTAGCGGCAATTGTAGCTTCTGTTGTAGTGGCCTACTTATTCGCCAGCCCGCGCCGCGAGCGGGCCATCCATTCGGAGGCCTTGCTGCCAGCCGCTGTGGGAGAAGGTATCCAGGCCTCAGTTTTTTTCGTGGGGCAGGTAATCATCAACAATCTGGATATCATTCTCGTCAAACATTTTTTTTCGGCGACTCAGGCTGGCGTGTACGCCGCAATAGCTCTCGTGGGCCGGGTTGTTTACATGCTTTCGTGGTCGGTGGTGAGCGGCATGTTTCCGTTCTCCGCGGGAGTCCGATCAGAGGAACGCGGCGGCCGTGCCGTATTGGGGACTGGCCTCCTGCTCGTTGTGTTGATTTCGTCCTTGTTTACTTTGGGGATATGGCTTGCACCCCCAGCGTTGTGGCACATCGTGCTAGGAGCAGGGTTTCCCCTCGACGGTCACAACACCTATACTTCGCTTCTGGTTTTATACGCGGCTACGACCGGAATCTACTCGTTAAGTGTCGTCTTGATGAGCTATGAAATTTCGCGCAAAATCGGCAATGTTAGCTGGTTGCAGCTGGGATTCAGTGCGGCCATTATTGCTGGTATATATCTTTTTCATCAAACCCTTCACAACGTGATTATGGTTCAGGCTGTCTTGATGACAGCGTTGTTGGCCGTTGTAGCGGTGCCTTTTTTACGCACCCAGTTCGCTAGTCGAGAGCGGCCGGTATCCGCAGGGCTCGTTCAGTCTGGTGTCCGAAAAATTCGGCCGGTTAGAGAAGCTGAGGCTATTGCGGAATTCCTGAAAAATGAGTTTTATCAGCCAGACTTTGATCGCTACCGCAAGCCCTTTCGTGAGTTGGTCGCAAACCCGGATCTAAACAATGAGCGAGATAACGCCGTGCGCAAGGCCCTCCTGTACCGGCGTCGTGGCAGACTATGGCGCGAGCTACCTCCTGACA
The DNA here is from genome assembly GCA_963720075.1 of uncultured Acidobacteriaceae bacterium. Lineage (GTDB taxonomy): Bacteria > Acidobacteriota > Terriglobia > Terriglobales > Acidobacteriaceae > PALSA-188. The sequence goes on from CAVREG010000008.1 coordinate 75,289, forward strand.
CAGAGTGGTGGGAAATCACATTGGATACCGGCGACCTGCAACGAATAAGGGTTTTTCCCCGAAACCAGTGGCGCAGACACGCGGACGATAGCTATCAATTGCTGGATACGGCGGAGCGAATTGGAGCTAGGATAGAATCCCGCTCGTCGAACGCATTCTTGGCAAAGTTGCACTCCATGAGCACAGACTTTGCCGACGCTCCGGAGCACAGTGCGGTATTGCTGATCGGGATTGACGAGCGAGGCCCTTTGACGATTATTGAAGGCAACCACCGAATGACTGCGGCTGCTCTCGTGTCTCCGGAGCAGGTTCCCCGCCAGTTCCGGTTCCTGTGCGGGTTTTCCCCAAGAATGATGGAGTGCTGCTGGTATCAAACTGATCTTGCGACGCTCTGGCATTACGCCAAAAATTCCATCGCCTATGTTTTTGAGGATCGCCACGGAACCATTAATGAGGCCCTACGAAATATAAAAAGCGGTTCCAGCCTCGAAGTTTAGCCGCAGCCCCCGCAGAAATATTCGGTGCAGAGTCTTATTTTTGGTCTGCTCCCGGTTGGCCGGCGGATACAAGATCCACCTTCTGTGCGACGTAACGATTTCCATCGAATACCGCCGAAATTGAAGCCTGAGATCCTTCGCGAAGAGCTTGCAGAGTGGTGGTCGGAATCGACTCGTAGTAAATATCGTAATCCTTGTCGTCGCTTTTATTGGCGATGGCAATTAGTTTTTGCGACAGATCAATGAACGTAATTCTTCCCATGAAGGTAAACGCTGAACCGGGTTCAGCCAGGAGAGAAATTTCCCGAACAATGCCGGAGCGCCCTTGTCCAGGATCGAAGGTTACTGCCACCAGGGAACCGGGCTTCAAATCGGCAACTGAGCCGGTGCTGTTGCCAGCACGGATAACCGTGGCTGAATCCAAACGAAAACTTACCGGATTGGCCGAAACCTCATCTCTCAGTGTCACCGTATTGGTGCGGCCATCATATCGAAGAATTTGGCCTCGGCCATTTCCGCTGCCGGCGGCGTTCCGAATCCAAATATTCTTGGCGAATACTTTGCTGCCGTCGAGCATTGTGTCCAAATAGACTCTTTGGCCTGGATGCAAATCACGTTCAGTTGTCGCGAGACCGTCTTGAAAAATATGAGTACGAACATCAAAATTCATATGCAGCCGTTGTTTGCCGCCAAAGGGTTTCACCGTTATGCGGTTCCGTATTTCGTCCACTCCGGTGACCGTGCCGCCTATCAAGGTAATAGTTGAATGTGGCAATGGCGGAGGATCAAGAAGAGGATCATAATCCTCGGGCGATTTTCCGGCGGACTGTTCAGCGGAAGGGTTACCTTGGGATGGATTAGGCGTCGCGCCATTTAGGGATTTATTGCCCGGGTCAACAGCGGTTTGAGCGACGAGGGACCTTACAAGGACCAATATGGCTAAGAGCCTGAAGGCCCTGCCGAACGTTGATTTCGCTAGAATTGACATGATATATACGAGCCTCTTTGATGCTTCTTGTTGTAAGCGCGATTCCTGTGATAGTAGACATCGGCGTTCCTGGGAGCTACCGTAAGGTGCTGAAAATGCATCAAAATAGCTCAAATGCGTAGACTTAACTGGATTATCGGAAGGCAAACCTTTTTGGCGATCACTTGTGTGACCGCCTTGATTATGAGCGCACCGGCAAAAGATCTCAGGATTAGTTTGCCCAAGCATACCGAGGCCACCCCCGTACAAAAGCTTAACCGCGAGGGAGTCAAGGCTTTGCAGAAAAATGAGATTGGCAAAGCACAAAGGCTTTTCTATAAGGCTTATCTCATTGACCCGGACGATCCTTTCACCTTGAACAACCTCGGCTACCTTTCTGAGCTCCAGGGCAAAGTCGAGCGAGCGGAGCAGTATTACCGGCTGGCGGCAAAGGAGGACTCCGAGGCAGTAGTCGCCGACGCCAGCGTTGACAATGTGAAAGGGCGAAAGCTGAGTGAGGTGACCAGCGGCTACGGTAGTTTGGAATTGAGCATCAACCGGGGCAACATCGAAGCGATGAGCTTGTTGCAACAAGGCCGGACAAGTGAGGCCGAAAGCACTTTGCGCCGGACCCTGCTACGCGATCCCAAAAATCCTTTTACGCTCAATAATCTGGGCACCGTGATGGAGGCGGAAGGCGATCTCAACTCAGCCTTAAGCTACTACAGCCAGGCGGGAGCAATGCAATCCTCAGAGACCGTAGTGGTGGCGCTCGACCCGCACTGGCGCGGGAAAACGATTAGCCAGGTTGCTGCTGCAAACGCGGAAGCGATTCGCACCGAGCTAGCAAACGGGGAAAGCATTGAAGCGCGGGCGGACCGCCTGAATTTGCAGGGAGTCTACGCGCTCAATCACAATGATCCCGAGAAAGCCCGTCTAGACTTTCAGCAAGCTTACAAACTCGATCCGCAGAACGCGTTCGCGCTCAACAATCGCGGTTACATTGCCGAAACGGATGGAGATCAAGAGCTGGCAAATGACTACTACACGGCTGCTAAGGAAGCGGAGGGAGCAAGTCAACCCGTCGCTGCGACCAACCACGTCGAAATGAAGGGATTGCGTTTGAGCGATGTGGCCGATAGCAACGACCAGACTACAGAAGCTGAGATGGAGGCTCGCCAGGCAGAAAGGCGTCGCCGGGGCGGCCCCATCGAACTTCGCCGACGGGACAATACCTCAGTGTCAACAACTCCCGTCCAACCCGCAGAGCCCCTGGCCACTCGCCCTACTTTGATCCCACGGCCACCGGTGGATAATGCACCCGTGGATAACGGACCGATTCCGCCTTACGTGCCCAGACCGCCGCAAAATTAAGATGGATTGCTCAGATTTCGAGCAAAGAACCAGCACTAATCTGCAGCCATGCGTAAACTCCTTCGGGTATTTTACACGCTGGCAATCGACGCGCGTTTCCACTTGAATCTCACAGCCGTCAGCCATGCGGGGGAGGGCGCCCGCGACACTCGATCTAGCCTCGGAACTGTGACGCGCCATCCCACACCAGCTGCACGGCCAGCGCGAGAATCAGGAAGCCGAAGATGCGGTTAATCGCGCCGGTTGCGCCGGGCCCTAAACGCTTCACGAACGGTCCTCCCAGGCATAGAAACAAGAACACCACTACGCCCAAAGCTACGATACCGATCACCATTCCAAAGTAAGCGACCATGCTGTCCGCATGGGCGGCGAGGCCCATTACCACTCCAATGGAACCGGGCCCCGCGAGCATCGGCATGGCCATTGGGGTGAGTGAAATGTCTTCTTTAGTCGCGGCTTCGTGGCTCTCAGCTGGAGTCATTCGGCTGCTGGCCGTGACCATGCCCCATGCGGTGTTGGCGACGATCAATCCTCCCGCAATCTGCAATACGGGGAGCGAGATGCCGAAGAAATTCAGTACGAAGCGTCCGAAAAACAAAAATACGATCAGGATCCCCATGACATAGAGCGCTGTTTTCAGGGCGGTTTTCCTGCGTTCGGAAGGCAGCATATCTGCGGTGAGCGCGAAAAACATTGGCACTCCGCCAAAGGGATTCACAATTGGAAACAAAGCGAGAAATGTGGCAAGAGCGGCCGAGGGGGTATCCCGCAAGAAATGTTGAACCACGTTGCCGGGATTCATTCAGAACAGATTCTAACAGTCAGTAAGACATGCGTTCGTAGCGAAACATTAAGAAACTCAAATCAACTATAGTGCTCTCGACAATGGCGGTCGAAGGGGATCTTCCGCTCGGCGCGGAAATTGAAACCAGTTCCCTGTCGTTAGTTCTCAGTGATAGTCGTCTAAAACTTTGGCGGCCCGATTTAACGTCGCGGTTAGCGCGGCGATTTGCTGACGAGTGCGGTCGAGGTCGTGCTTATCCATGGCTTCATTCACTCCAGGAATCACCACGGCGGCGTATCCGGTGTAGACTCCGGGAGCATAAATCGCGTGCCGGTACCAGGGACGCTTTGGAAGCCCTTCGGGAATGAGCAAGGCGCGCTCCACGTTCATTAATGTTTGATTTAGCTTGCTGACATCGCCTTGCGGATTCTCCTGAAGCGCAAGAATTTTCGCGCCAGCTTTTTCAAAGTCATGGGCCGCGTTTGATACCGCCAAAAAATCCGGCGCTTGAGCCCCAAACTCCGCGTCCGCCTTCTTCTTTGCGGCATCAACGTAGGAAGTTATTTCCTTTCCATACTCTTCGTAGTCGTAGGGCAGAACATCGGCATCGGCCATGCGAATAGCTAACAGTCCAAAGATTCGGGCCATCTCCTGCTCATAGGCGAAATCGGGATCGGCGAATTTCTTGAACCAGGTGAAATTGTCAAAAACCGAATGGTAAACGCCGTACGGGCCCGTCGAACCGATATCGGTGGAGGGTACTCCGAGGTGCTGGAGAAAAACCGCGTAATCAGAACCACTCCCCAAGTCGCCAACACTCACGTCCGTCTTCCCCGCTGCCGGCGGAAGGTAGATACTCGTGCTCGTCTCGTGCGTATTTACAGCCTCGGCGCTGGTTTTTTGCCAAGCCTCATAAACTGTTCCGCCCTTGGGACTAGGAACGGCTTTGCTGACATTCCGCAAAAACTGCTTTAAGCTGGGAACCCCCGATGCCCCGAATTTTGGCCCCGAAACCGCAACATCAACATTGAAATACGCGGCCGCGTTGGCTAAGTCCGCTTCGTGCTGCTCTCCCCACTCCGTCGAACCGATCAATCCTTCTTCTTCAGCGTCCCAACTGCCGAACACGATTGTGCGCTTCGGTTTCCATCCGGACTTCAGCAATTCACCGATTCCATGCACGGCTTCAAGCATGGCCGCCGTTCCGCTGTTGGGATCCACCGCGCCATACACCCATGCGTCGCGATGGTTTCCGGCGACTACCCAGCTGTTCGGTGTATCGCTTCCAGGAATCCGGCCAATGACATCCCAAATGGTGCGGAACTGGTAGTCCTGCTCAAGGTGCATTTTTACTTTCACCGGACCGGGACCAACGTGATAAGTGAAAGGCAACGCCCCCTGCCACTTGCGGGGAGAATCAGGTCCTCCAAGATGCTCAAGAATCGGCCACGCTTCTGCGTAAGAAATTGGAGTAACGGGAATTTTCGGCATCTGTGCAGACTGCGACGGCGATATTCGCTTTGAATCGGGAAGATCAGGCGTAGACGCGATGCCCGGAGTTGTAGGATCGCCAGGAAATTCGAACATGTACCCCACCGATCCCCGCTGAACTCCAGTATCGGGATGCCACGGACCTTGCGGATATTTATCGCCGCGCTGCCATCCGTCGTCGGCGGGATCGGAATAAATAATGAGACCGGCCGCGCCGTGGTCCTGGGCGTCCAGCGCTTTTACTCCGCGAAAATTCTCTCCATAGCGCGCCAGAACGATCTTGCCGCGCACATCAATTTTCATTTCTTCCAATTCTATGAAATCGGCGGGAGTGGCGTAATTCGCATAAACAATTTCCGCTTCGGCATCCCCTGAAGGCGACATGCCACTGAAGGGCATCACCACTCGCGGATCATCCTGGAACGCATCTCCTTCAACGTGCTCCCGCGCGGGGCCATGCATGTGAACATCAGCAGGCGCAGTCACATCCACGCTGATTTCTTTTGGATAGTTCATCCACACGCGGTATTCGACGATTTGAGTATCAAGGCCGGCCTCACGAAATTTCTTTGCCACATAATCAGCCGTTGCCTTGTCTTCGAGCGATCCCGCCATGTGAGGAGCCTGCGTCAAAATTCGCAGATGTTCTTCGGCAAGTTTTGGATCAGGGACCGCGAGGAAGTGGGATTCAACCGCCGATTCCTCCGCGGAGTCATGAAACCCAAAAATATTTTGCTGTGAAGCGGTGGATGCGTCTCCTCTAACCTCGGGAAAGAGCATTACGAAGAAAATAATGGATACAAAAATGAAAGCGGAAAACAATCTCATGGGAGCAACCTGACGAACTATGTAAGTTAGCACACCCTGAGAAGGCGCGTTCTATCTCACTTGCCCGGTGCCGATCACCTCATACTTTGTTGATGTCAACTCCGCTAGCGCGAAGGGCCCACGGCAGTGGAGCTTCTGAGTACTAACGCCCATTTCCGCTCCAAAACCGAATTCACCGCCGTCGGAGAATCGCGTCGAAGCATTCCAGTACAAAGCAGCCGAATCTACTTCGCGCAGAAACTGCCGCGCATTCTTTTCATCTTTAGTAATAATTGCATCGGAGTGTTTGGTTGAATACCGGTTAACGTGTGAAATCGCTTCGTCCACTCCTGCAACCACTCGGATCGCAATGCACAACCGCAAGTATTCTTCTTCCCAATCCTGTACCTCCGCTGGTCGGACTTGCAACCCTGGAGATAGTTTCAAAGTCTTTTCATCGCCACGGACTTCGACGCCAGATTCGATTAGCTTTTTCACGATGCGTGGAATGTATTCTTTGGCGACACTTTCATGTACCAAAAGCTTCTCCGCCGCGTTGCACACGGATGGCCGCTGCGTCTTCGCATTGATGACAATCCGATCTGCCATATCAAGATCCGCAAATTCATCAACGAAGATGTGGCAGTTTCCCGCGCCAGTCTCAATCACAGGAACCGTCGCGTTCTCTATCACGAAGGAAATAAGCGCCTGTCCGCCGCGAGGGATCAGTACGTCAACGAATCCCCTGGCCTTAATCAGTTCATCCACCGAATCGTGCGAACTGGAATCCAGCAATTCGATTGCGCCCTCCAATACTCCAGAGACGCTAGTCAGGATTTCGACGATGCGCCGATTGCTATGAGCCGCTTCTTTTCCGCCACGAAGGACGATCGCATTTCCAGTCTTGAATGCCAGCGCAACGGTGTCGACGGTAACGTTGGGACGGGATTCATAGATAATTCCCACTACTCCCAAAGGCACTCGAACTTTTCGGATTTGTATGCCGTTGGGACGTTTCCATTCCGCCAAAGTTTCGTAAACCGGATCCGGCAGATTGGCTACATCTCGCATGCCCTGGGCCATAGATGAAACGCGGCCAGGGTCCAACAGCAAACGGTCCAGCATGGCGTCGGCTAATCCTGATCGCTCAACATCTCTGCGATTGGCCTCGAGAATACTTCCGGCGTTGGATTCGATTGCATCCGCCATCGCGAGCAGAATTGCATTTTTCTGTTGTGTAGAGAGCTGTGCCAGCCGGGCAGCAGCGTCTTTCGCCCGCAGCAGTTTATCGTGTGTCGAAATCGAGGCACTAACCGTCGTTGCCATTTAAGAAATCCTCGGCTGAGGAGGAAAGTACGTTCCGATTCTTCGCTCTATCGCCCCTGAGATCGCATTCGCATGACGCCCGTTCACGATCGCAACGCTTACCCCGGCTTCGCTGGCAGTTTTTGCCGCGCGTAACTTTGAGCGCATGCCGCCGGTACCTAACTTGCTCTTGCCGTCGCAGAGAGCTTCCATTCGCGGAGTCAGCTTACGAATGGTGCGCAACAGACGCGGCTGCTTACCGTTCGGGACGTAAAAACCATCAACATCAGTCAACAGAAGCAACCAATCAGCTTTGACCGCAGTGGCGAGCAACGCACTTAATTCGTCGTTGTCGCCAAAGGCGCCCACCAGCTCACGCACGGAAACGCTGTCATTTTCATTCACGATCGGCACCACACTCAACTTCAGCAGCTCGTGCAATGCGTTCTGCAAATTCTTGTAGCGCACGGGGGAAGTAAAGTCATCGCTGGAAAGCAACAATTGCGCCACTACTTTCTTGCCGAAAAAAAGACGTTGGTAGGTGTTCATAAGCACGCTCTGCCCTACGGCTGCGCACGCTTGCATCAATGGCACTGTCGGGGGCCTCTTCCGGAGCCCGAGGTTCGACATCCCTGAGGCAATGGCTCCGGACGTGACAATCAGATATTCGTGTCGCGAAGGCTCGAGCTGATCCACCAAAGCTCGCATCCGAACCGTGTCAATGCTTCCGCCTGGAGCAATAAGGCTGGTCCCGACTTTGATAACTAGGCGCATGACTATACATAATTTAGCAGTTCGACTGCGCAATGGCACTGAGGTTAACGGATTCGTCGGCCCGCGCTCATCTCTTTTTTGTTGGCTTCTTTCTTCGCGTAATCCCGGAGAGCGAGAGGATGTATTCGTTCATTGTTTCTGGGATGGCCCTACTATAGACAAATTGTCCTTCGCGGCGACATTCAATAAGGCCGGCGTCGGCTAGGGTTTTGAGATGATGCGATACCGTGGCGGGGGTGACCCCGTGCAGCGATACGATCTCCCCGCAGTTCGTCTGCTCGCGCGAAGAAATCGCCTCAAAAATTAACAGGCGGGTCTGATCGCCCAAAGCTTTGGAAATTCGTTCGATCCGCGCGTGATCCCTCTTTCGAACGCTCATCAATTTGGTCTCCTGACGCATCCAACTCCCTCTTTCATACACAGCTTCTTTACCCATCCCATAAATTAGATGCGACTTAATACTAAGACATTCATCTAAATATCGAAGTTGAGCAATTCCGGAACGTTGTCCGGATAGCGCTATTTCACAATACAAATGTGCGGAGGAAAGCATACATGAAGCGCTTAGAGGGCAAGGTTGCAGTCATTACCGGAGGAAATAGTGGGATCGGACTAGCCACGGCAAAACGGTTCCTCGATGAAGGCGCGCGGATCGCAATTTCCGGGCGCAGTCAAGCAACATTGGATGAGGCGGCGAAGATTCTTGGGAAAGACGCACTGGTAGTGCAAGCGGACGTTTCGAAACTGGCGGACGCCGACAAACTTTTTTCAGCGGTGCAGCAACGGCTTGGCAAGATTGATGTTTTGTTCGTGAACGCGGGTATCGCCAAATTTGTTCCGCTGGATCAGGTCTCCGAAGAGCATTACGATCAGCAGTTCGACATCAATACCAAAGGCGCATACTTCACCATTCAGAAGGCGCTGCCTCATCTGAATGACGGAGCCTCGATCATTCTGAACACCAGCGTGGTCAGTCATCAGGGTGTGGCGAATGGATCAGTGTATGCCGCTACCAAGGCCGCTTTGCGCTCTTTCACGAGGTCGGTTGCGGTGGAACTGGTGAGCCGCAACATTCGGGTGAACGCTGTGGCACCGGGTCCAATCGAAACCCCAATTTTCGGAAGAACCGGACTATCAAAAGAAGCTCTGGATGGTTTTGCGGAAGCCGTAGTCGCGTCCGTCCCGATGAAGCGGTTTGGAAAGCCTGAAGAAGTGGCTGCCGCCGTCGCTTTTCTGGCCTCTTCGGACGCTTCCTACATTACCGGAGTGGAAATTGGCGTGGATGGCGGAAAAGGGCAAATCTAAACTTGAGGGGCTGACGAGGGCCGTGCCGACTAGCGATCGCGGCCCATCATTAATCTCTCGATCCGTTAGGGATGAAAAAAGGTTCAAGTGACTCGCGCCACCACGCGGGGGCGATCGCCCCACACGCCCGCCTGTTGCCTTACTGCGGGACGTGTGGTGGAATCTGTGTCATGAATCGTCGGGAATTTGTTCGCTTATCTGCCGCGGCTTCCGCGGTCAGTTTTCGTCTGCCGTTTAACCTTCAATCTGCTTTCGCTGAGACTAATCCTGCGGCTTCGGTTCGGTTGACTTTGCGCCCCGACCGGCTTGGTAACAAGATCGGCGACGATTTCACCGGACTGAGTTACGAGTCGGCCCAGCTGGGGAATGCACAATTCTTTTCTGGTGACAATGCTGATCTCGCCGGGTTTATGCGTAGGCTTGGGCCTTCTGGGATTTTGCGAATTGGCGGGAACACCAGCGAGTTCACCCACTGGGCTGGGAATGGAGCGAAGAGCGCGGATACGGCTGAAGCCAAGAGCCTTCGCGAGCGCGACAAGACGAATCCCATCGCCTACGCGTTGGCTGTCGGTCCAGACACCGGGCACAAAGCCCCGGCACCGGTGAATATTACGCCGATTGCTATCCGCAACTTGCGGGATTTTCTTGACGCTTGCGGGTGGAAACTCATCTATGGATTAAACATGGGAACGGGGACTCCGGAACAAGCGGCGGATGAGGCTTCCTACGTGATGGACGCCGTAGGTTCGAAGTTGATCGCGTTTCAGCTTTGCAACGAGCCTGATCTCTTTTATCGGAATGGGATCCGCAAAGAGAATTATGACTTCAAGCAATTTGCCGCGGAGTGGCAGCGATTTTACGATGCGATCCGGGAACGAGTTTCGAATGCGCCATTCGCGGGACCAGATACTGCTTATAACAATGAGTGGCTGGTGCCGTTTGCGAAGCAATTCAAGAACGAGGCAGTCTTTCTTTCACAGCACTATTACGCGGAAGGGCCGCCGACTGATCCTTCGATGACGATCGAACGACTGTTGAAGCCGAATCCTAAATTACAAGCAGAGTTCGAAGGCATGAAGCAAACCGTGCATGAGTCTGGGCTGCCGTTCCGGCTGGCGGAAACGAACTCGTGTTATCAGGGAGGCAAAGCGGGAGTGAGCGATACGTTCGCTTCGGCGCTCTGGGGCGCGGACCTTATGTATCAGCTGGCGTCGGCGGGGGGTATGGGAATCAACTTTCACGGCGGCGGCTATGGCTGGTACACGCCAATCGCCGGGACGCGCGAAGATGGATTCGTGGCAAGGCCCATCTATTACGGCATGTTGCTGTTCGCGCAAGCTGGCGCCGGACAGCTCATGGAGAGCAAGCTCGACGGACTGGAGCAGGCTCCGCTCCTGACGGCTTATGGTCTGCGCGGCAAGGCGGGAGTAATCAAAGTGGCGGCTTTCAATAAGAATCTCGATCGCAGCGTTCGACTGACAATTGATGCGGGACAGCGCGCGGAACGGGTGAGCGCGCTTCGCTTGCATGCGCCGCGCCTGGACGACACTACAGATACCACCTTCGGCGGATCTCCAGTGTGCGCAAGCGGCGCATGGTCCGCCGCGCGGGAGGAAAACTTGAGCGGAGAGAATGGACTTGTAGTGATTGAAGTGCCGTTAGCGAGTGGGGCGCTGGTAACGCTGGTTGGGTGACCGGGTTCGTAGTGCACGTGTGGTTGTGGCCGACTTCATAGACCACTCCAGGGATTTGTATTTCGCTCAGGAGCTTGCCGTGGCTGCGTGAGATTTGGATTTGGTTTCGTTAGCTGTCTGTCTTTCTGCTATGTTCAATTCCTTCTCCAGGGATGAGAATCGCTGCATGATCTCGTGGATTCGCAGAGCCATATTTCGGATCGTATCAATCTGCGAGCGAACCTTTGCATCCAGTGGGGCGAGAGTTTCCGGCTCAAGCACCAGCAACTCTGAATTCCCCAATACAGAGGTCAACGCATTATTCAGGCTGTGACGCATTTCCAAAATGTAGCGGCCGAGCGCTGCATCTCGCGTAAGCAGCGCGTTTTTCTGCTCGAGGCGTTGAATTCTGTGTTTAGCCTGAGCGGTCTGCAAAGATTCGTTGACGATCAGAACCGTGGCGTCGAGCCAATTCTCATCGTCGCGTTTCAGAGTCATGAGCCGTGACTTGGCGCTTATAGCGGAAGTCGAATCATCTGCCTCGCGAATGAATAGAACAGCCTTGCCGCATGTCTCTAGGGCCTTCATTACCGGTGGCCGCGCACTCGGGCTGAGGCCGCCGACAATAGCGACGTCAAAACTCTCCGAATTCAGGCCGGGGCAAAGATCGCCGCTCATCAATGTGAATGTAGGGATGTCTCGCTCAGACTTCCAGCGCGCGGTTATAGAGTGGGAAAACTTCGCCTCGTTCGAAATAATTAAAACGGTCGGCTGATCCACTTTCCGGCTCTCCATTCCAATTTAAGAATCGAAATTCTGGTTTCGAGCACCCACGGTATCGGATGAAGGTTGCGCATCCTGAGTTGAAGGATCTGAAACCGTAAGGTCCGGCTGTGACACCGCACTGGAACCAAAGCCTGCACCCGCTGCGGCTGCGCAACTGTTTTGTACAGGAACTGACGGGGGCGCGAGCTTCGCCTTTGAAGCTGTCTTGGCTAGAGCGGCATCCACTACAGTTCGAAGATCCACTAGAAGACAAAGGGGCTGTCCCGCGGAATATTCAGCGTGAAACATCACTTTCCATGACTGACAAATCATACGCAATCTCAGCATGGGCTCGTATGCGGAAAACTGAGCGCGCCGGCAATCCAGGCTCTCTATGCCGCGAGCCTCAAGTTCACGTAAGCCGTCGAGAATTGCGTTCAGATCCTGTTGCATCAGCCGGAAAAATGTCCGGCGCAAAAGAAATCCGAATCTGGTGAATTCCGCCATTGCGATGGGCAAGAAATAGTTTTCGCCGCAGGATTCTTTCAACTTTCTTCCCTGCTCAATGATCCGGCTTGTAAACAATTCCTTTAAAGTACGGCTGCCCTCTGATTTTCGCGCCAGCTCGCCGAGAGGGTCGAGCCATTGAGGAGTAACCAAATCAAATTCGCCCAACAGCGGCTGGAGCGTCCTCGCCACAAAAGAGACATCCACTTCGTTATCAGTTAGTCGGGAAGGAACGCTTAGAGAAAAGAATTGTACGAGCAGAAAGTCCAACTTATTACGGTCAGATTCATTCCGCTGCTGTTTTCGAAGATGGTGAAGGATGAGAGTCTGGAGCGTATCGCCATTGGCAAGGGCTGTAGTTTGCAAAAAATGGCGAAGCTGGTGAACCTGGATGCATTCATCCATTTTCAAAAACCATTCACGAATCGAATCTAGAGATTCTGGTGCGCAATGACTGCTTTCTTCAAGTTCTTGACAGGGAAGAACGTCAATCACGCATTCCCGCGCCAACGCACAGTAGAGAGGATAGATTACCCGGGCGTTTTGCCATTCGGCTTCGGAGACAGTAGTTGGGGAAACGCTCATTGCTTGACCATCCAGTTGGTCGCGGAATCTTTGAGGCGGGCGGCGACTGCGGTACGGTCACCGTTGTATTGCAGCGCTACGACGCAGGCTTCGGTATCGAGAGTGCCGTCAGCGTTCTGCAATCGCAGCATGTCAGCAAACTCCAAAGGAAGGCTGGAGGCAAACAGGACCTCGCGGGAAGTGCCGAATTCGACGACGGTGGTCTCGCTGGAAGGCCTTCCTTGAGTCGTCACGCGAGTAAGGCGGACCGGGATGCGAAGCGGCGTCGCATTAGGAAAGAATTTAGCGAGCTTGCAAATGGAGTTTTCTTGCCCGTAGCGCGCAGTTGCGGTTGCCGCTTTACTCAAGGGTGATCCTCGATTTCGCGAAGCTCGATCTCAAAACTTGAAGCGGCCCATGCCACCAAGCCTGCCGGTTAGCATGGCTTGGCGGCGAACCGCACCGCAAAAGAACTGCACGAGCGCAGCCAAACCTCCAAAAAGCTAAGTGGCTGATCTGGAAGAGCTTCATTAAAAAAACGTGACGCTAAACACGGTTGAAATGTTGGGACTGTCTCACAATGAAACGTAATCTCAAAATCTCTTCCTCAGAAACGGGGTTCTGTCCCAGCCTTGCCTACTGCAACGCCTGAAACGTTGGGGGAATTCCAGGGTGTAACCCGATGTTGTAGCGTTTCAACTTGCGGTAAAGGGTCGCGCGGCTGATACCAAGCATTTTCCCGGCTAGAACTTTATCTCCCTTTACTTGTTCGAATACCCGCTCAATCGTAGCTCGTTCGATGTCCTCTAAATCGGTGGAGGACGGAAGACTCGCTAGCGGGCGTAATGGTGCCGCGGTTTCCAACGACAATGAATGGGACGCGACTGCGGGAGGCAGATCATCGTGATCAATGATTTCGCGGTTTCCAAGAGCGATGGCCCGCTCGATGCAGTTTTCCAACTCGCGCACATTCCCAGGCCAATCGTATTGGAGCATGGCTTTCATGGCTGCGCTGGTGACTTGCACCGGGGCACCGGCTGCCTTGCGGTCAACGAACCAATGAACCAACATGGGGATGTCAGAACGCCTTTCCCGGAGCGCCGGCAGATGGACAGTAACAACGTTGAGCCGGAAATACAGGTCTTTGCGGAATGTGCCATTGCGGTATTCGGCTTCCAGGTCGCGGTTAGTCGCCGCAATTACACGGACATCCACCTTGACCCTTTGATTGCTGCCAACCGGACGCACTTCCTTTTCCTGCAAGACTCGCAGCAGCTTGGCCTGCATCTCTGGCGGAAGTTCGCCAATTTCATCCAGAAATATCGTTCCACCGTGAGCTGACTGGAACAATCCGATTTTCGAGCGATTGGCGCCGGTGAACGCGCCTTTTTCGTATCCGAATAGTTCGCTCTCGATCAATGTCGGAACGAGCGAGCCACAGTCAACCGCCACGAACGGACGAGTCGCAAACGGACCACGAAAATGGATGGCGCGAGCGACCAGCTCTTTTCCAGTGCCGCTTTCCCCACTTATGAGCACAGCCGTGCGAGTGTCCTTCAGTCGCGAAATCATTCGCAAGACGTCTTGAATTTTTGCCGATGAGCCGACAATACCGTGGAGGCCGCTTTCCGTATCCACGCGTTCACGAAGGAATTGGTTTTCCTCCACCAGTCGAATCTTTTCGGCCATGCGGCGCAGAAATAAACGGAGTTCTTCCAAAGGCGAAAATGGTTTGCTGATGTAGTCGTACGCACCGAGCTTCATGGCTTGCACGGCGGTCTCGACGGAGCTGTGGCCGGTCATGACGGCAATTTCGCAATTTGGCAGGAGCTTTTTAACTTTTTCCAGAAATTCGAGCCCTGACATGTTTGGCATTACTAAATCAGTGAGAACGACGTGGGCGGGCTGCTCTTCCAGCAGCGCTAGCGCGGCTTCGCCGCTTTCGGCCTCCATGCAGGCGAATCCCAATCCCTCGCCTACTGTCACACACAATCTGCGGATACTTTCTTCGTCATCCACGACGAGCAAACGAATACGTAAGTCCAGGCTCACAGCGCCTTCCCCACAGTCTGCTCCACCACGGAGAGGAATTGTTTTACCCGGAATGGCTTTTCTACGCAAGGAGCGCCAGTTTTGCGGAGGGTCGCGACGGTTTCCTCGTTGGCGATATCGCCGGTAATAAAGACAATTCGAGACGCTAGTTCGGGCCGGTTTCGTGTGATCCAGGCGTGGACGTCGCCCCCGTCGAGGCCGCCGGGTGTTCGCATGTCGGAAACTACGCCCAGGAATTCGCCGGATTCGAGAAGGCGAACTCCCTCCACGCCGGAGTTGCCGCATACGACGGAGTAGCCGTTACGTTCCAGTACCGCGCGAACGTAACTCATTACGGCAGGTTCATCTTCAATAAGTAACAGCGGCAGCAGGTTGGGTTTTGCGTTGGAAGTTGTCATGGTTGTGTAGCTCCGGCAGCAACAGCAGACAGAGAGACCATTTCTGATGCGGCGGGAAACCGCACCACAAAGGTCGCGCCTTCGCCGTTGTCGTTGTTGTGACAGAAAATTTCGCCCCCATGCTCACGGACGATGCCATAGCAAATACTTAAGCCAAGCCCAGTTCCTTTCCCAATCTCTTTTGTCGTAAAAAACGGATCGAATATGCGATCGGGAAAGGATATTCCTGGGCCATTGTCGCGAAAAGAAATCTGCGCCATGTTTCCTTGCCTGATCGTCGTAATTTCGATCTGGGCCGGGTGCGCGGCCTCGCGGACGGCGTCATAGGCGTTGTTGACAATATTAAGAAACACTTGCTGAAGTTGATGAGCGTCTCCGACAACAAATGGCAAATCCGGGTCAAACTGCTCAATCACTTCCACACCGCGACTGTGGAAGTCATAAGCTCGCAATTGCAGAGTACGGCGCAAAATAAGGTTAAGCTGAACCGGCTTGCGCTGCGGAGGCATCTGGCGCGCAAAACTCAACAAATTCTGCACGATCTGTTTGGTGCGTTGCGCCTCCTGCAAAATAACCCGCAAATCTTTTCTCGCACTTTCAGGAACTTCATGGTTTTCCATTAGCAGGTCAGCAAAACCGAGAATCGCCGTCAGCGGATTGTTAACCTCGTGCGCTACTCCGGAAACTAATTGACCAACGGCTGCCATTTTTTCCGCGTGCATTAATTTGGACTGCAAGGTCGCAGCATCGGTGATGTCGCTCATGATCACTACTACGCTGGTAACCTGGCCCTGCTCATCCCGCATGGGACTGAGGTTCACGGAGAAGTGTCCCACTCGTCCGTCGCTTCGCAAAATTTGGAGATCAAGATTATCCACTTGGTTGCCGGCTAGGATTTCCTTGAACGCGTCGTTGAGCGCGCTACGCCTCGCAGGCACAACCAGATCTTCCATCGGACATCCCAGCACCTCCTTTTGCTGGTACCCCATGTCGTACCAGCGGCGGTTGGCGTAGCTGACAGTGCCCGTAATATCGGTCACGAGAATCAAGCTCTGTGTGTTATTGAGAATTTTCCCGGAGAAATCGCGCTCCCGTTGCAATTCGGACTGAAAGTTTTTCAGGCCGCTGATATCCAGAATTAATCCCCGATATTGAAGCATGTGGTCATGAACATCGCGAACCGCAAACGCGTTAATGAGAACATGAACTGTGCTGCCATCTTTATGGCGAAGGGTTTCTTCCTGATTTCGTAAAACGCCGTGCCGCTGGATCTGTTCGGTGATTCCCAGTAACTGATCGGGCGAAAAATAAACCTGATTGCGAACGTCCGTCTGTAGAAGCTCTTCCCGGCTGCTATATCCGAGCATGCGAACCAAGGCGTCGTTCACTTCAATAAAACGCCCATCGGGGGTGGAAAAAAACAACCCCTCCTGAATGTTGTCGAATAGTTCCCGATAGCGGCGCTCCGCTTCCCGCCGGTCGGTGATGTCTTTCAATACATGGATAGTTTGCAGCACTTCGCTACTGGCGCCGTGAACGCGCGAGGTAGAAACCAGGAAAGTGCGCTCCAAAACAGGGTGCACATACTCGCCCTCAGTCTCTCCTGTGCTTCGGCAGAAAGGGCAAAATCGCGCTGGCGCGTCTGTGCCAATAGCCAGTAACGCGCACATGTTGACTCCAATTAATTCTTTCGGTTGCACTCCAATGAAATCCGCCAGTGAGCGATTCGCCCGCAAAACGTTGCCCGCCTCGTCGTGAGAAACGATGAAATCAGTGATGGCATCGAAAATTTCGATCCAATGACGGTTTGCGCGATCCATCAAAGCGAAAAATCGCGCATTTTCCAAGGCGACCGAAGCATGCCCGGCGATGGCCTGCAGAAGCGGTTGTTCATTTGCTTCCGCAATCTTTGCCATGCAGAAGACGCCAAGCAATTCTCCTGTCGCGCCCAGCAGGCGAACTAGAGTGCAATCGGTCCAGTGCAAGGCTTCCGCTACGCCGACACCCAATAAGTCAGGGGCCCTTGCCGAAACAATTGTCTCCGGGTGGAGTGTCAAAGCCTCAGAGATTACTGCCGCAAAACGGCTATTAAGAGACGGTTCGTCAGTGTCTTCGCCTGAGAGGGCTTGCAGCACCACGGTTTGCAGCGTTGAACCATCTTGCACCACAAGTGCGCCGGCGTGCGCACCGGTCATTGCGAGGGCATGCGAAACAAATCTCTTGGCTAGCTCAGGCACCCTGGTCAGCGAACTTAGTTCAAGCGCCAATCCCATCAATGATTCAGCTCGGTGCCGATGTTGATCCGCGACATGCAGGTTACGAGTCACTTCGAGGGCGATGGCGACTTGCGTGGCGAGGGCACGAGCGCGCCGGACATCCTCTTCGGATATATCGGTGCCATTCAGGCGATCAAGCACTCCCAGCATCCCCAAAACATTTCCATCGGTTCCGAGTAATGGGACTGCTAACATCTGGCGCACTTTAAACTTTTCGATTAATTCCAGATCTACGCCTGCCACCTCGGTAGGGTGGTCGGTCCAGAACGCCTCTTTCTTCAACAGGGCGCGGCTGGTAACGCCATCGGGCAACATAGCGTCGGTCGGCGCCGACTGACCGTGGCTGTATTTCCAACGGATGCGGAACGCTTCACCCTCCAACAGGCCGACGAATGCCCGTTCAAATCCAAGGAAGTCACTGGCGCGAAGAACGAACTGGCGCATGAATTGATCAAGATTACCGAGAGATCCCAGCTCCGCTGCAATGTCGAGCAGTTGATGAAGTTCATGAGCCTGTCCGCGGGCGGTCGTGTACAGCTCGGCATTTGCGATCGCTACCGCACCAAAACCGGCGACCGCAGAAATTAGGGATTTTTCTTCTTCACTAAAAGGCTCGTCGCTCCGTGGGTAAACTAGAATGACACCTTCAGCATTGGAGGTACGAAAAGGAGCGGCTACCAGCATTCCGGCGGGGATCAGTTCGCCAAGCACGTGGGTTGCCGGCTCGATTGGAATTGAAATTAACTTACCTTCAGAGAGAGCACGATTTGCTAACTCGGCAACGAATTGAAGTCCTTTGCGGTCGTGTCGCGCACGCACAGAGATTGCGAGCTCTGGACTCTCAGCCGAGATATCAGAAAGATCGAAAGTGGCGCCCCGGCGCATCAGAACCGAAATTAGTTGAGCTCGGAGCAGCACTCGAAGACGCCCAGCCACGGCCGCAATGACCCCGGACGGATCTGGAACGGAATGCAGAGTATGCGCGACTTCCGCTAAGATTTCAGCACGGCGATGTTCTTCTTTTGAGTTTTCCGATAAACGGCTCGCTTCCAACAGACTTGCCAGTTGGCCGGCAAAAATGGTCGCTTTCGCGGCCATATCTTCGGTGAAAAAATCGGCCTGGCCTTGCTGGACAAAGACTGCAACCCCCATGACCTCATTTGAAACCACCAAAGGAGCCGCCATGAGGGACTTGCAGGGGTTCGAGGTGAGTTGATAGTCCGAAGGATCCGGTTGATTGGCATATACCGTCTTGCGCGTACGAACAGCTTGGGCTATGGCATTGGTTTCGTTTGAGTTGAGCTGCGCTCCTCTGAAGCCGTCAGCCATCAAGCCGTCCGCTTCGACTCCGACGAATTCTGTGGCGGAAACTACCTTCCAAAAATAACTGCCATCAACTTGAAAAAAATGGCGAGTCAGTTCGCAGAAGAATCGGATGAGGAAAGAGGTTGGCGCACCCTGTACGGCTGCCTCCGAAATTCGCAACAACAAGTCCTGAAAAGAATCCTGCGAAGGAGCGGAGGTGCCGCTATCCATCTGCAATTCTCCATGTTGTGCCTTCAGAGATTTCCTCCTAGTCGCTCCGCTTACAACTAATTGAATAATTGGACATTAGACTCAAGTCTCATTTTGAGTCAAGCGAAATGACGACGGGGTGTCAAAGTGGGAAATCCATGAAGATTCAGATGATGACCCCGGTCGGGAACGCGGACACCTCGGCTTGAGGCTGAGCTGGAGGAAGTTGGAACTCCTCTCGAAAAGTTAGAGTACCAAAGTAATTTGTTCAATCTAAAAGGATTTGTCGCTGATAGGAGCGAAGGATACAACAATTAATAGTGAATTGGCGGTTCTTGCACTCGAGCGACGGAACCCGGCCGCAATTGAAGGGAGCCTTCTGCGTGGAAACTGTTCGCCAGTTGCTGGTCCGGGGATTGATAGCAATATTCCTAATACTGCCGGTCACCTTGGTCTATACCTCCGTTCCGTGCGTGGCCCAGGAAAGCACCGCCCGGAAGGTAAAAACGAAGATCGCCCCAGACTATCCAGAGATAGCTCGACGAATGGGCATTTCGGGAATTGTCAGACTCGCAGTTGTAATTGCACCGAACGGCAACGTAAAGACTACGTCGGCAGTTGGAGGCCACCCTTTGTTGGTGAATGCAGCCATGGACGCCGTTAAGAAATGGAAGTTTGAACCCGCTGGTGCGGCAAGCACGGAAACCGTTGAGATCAAATTTGAACCTCAAACTAACTGAGTCGAAAGTGTCTAAACAATGAAGGAGCAGCGATGACGATTGGCAGGAAACTCTATTGGAACTTCGGAGCCATCCTTCTGATGGTTGTGGTGCTGTTTCTGGTCAACATTGTTGCCATGTACAGGGAACGCGGCACGAAAGCGGCAGCCTCCCGGTCCCTTCAGATAGCGGAAACGAACGACGCAATCAGATTCCAGATGATGCAGAACCGCTTGTTTTTGAGCAATTACCTCCTGAGCGGCGATACGCGCGAAGTTGACCTGATGAAGGACGGAGAGCGACAACTAAGCGAGAAATTTCAGGAAATTCAAAAACTGGCCTCGGAGGAGGAGCGCCAAGAGCTTGAAAAGGTACAACGAAACGAGAACACATGGGCTACGGACTTCGCCGCCCCACTGCTCGAAAAGCGAAAAGAAGTAGATTCAGGAAATGCCACGGTTGCTGACCTGCAAATTTTCTACCTGCAGAAGGACGCTTCTTCCTGGGTAAAAAATTCGACCGACCCTCTTGATGCGGCTGACCTCGAAAACAAGAAGGTATTGGATGAAAGCCGTGCGTCAGATCAAACCGCAAGCAGTTGGACGATTGGAGTGGCTTTATTAAGTACGCTAATAGCACTGGCGCTGGGAATTGCTATTGCCTATCGTTCTGCGAAATCAATCACTGATCCATTGAGCAAACTTATGGGCGTCGCTCAACAAATCGCTAACAATGGCGACTTGGAGCACCACATTGACGTTCAACGGGATGACGAAATCGGGCAATTGTCCCGCACCTTCGGCAATATGGTTACCTATCTGAAGGAAATGGCGTCGGTTTCTGAAGCCATTGCAGGTGGCAATCTCGCAGTCGAAGTACAGCCGCGATCAGCCAACGACACTCTGGGAAATGCCTTCGCCCGCATGATTGACGGGCTTAGAAGTCTGGTGCGGAACGTGCGCGACGCATCTTCCCAGGTGGCCAGCGCCTCAAGCCAGGTTGCGGGGGCGTCCGATGAATCAGCCAAGATCAGCCTGCAAACTTCTTCTGCCATTGATGAAGTTACGAGCACCATGCACGAAATGAGCGTCAACGTGCAAAACATGGTGAAGAGCACGCAGGTGCAAGCATCAAGCGTTAGCGAAACCTCGGCATCCATTGACGAGATGGTTGCCTCGATTCAAAGGGTAGCTGACACAGCAAAAGTGTTGCTCGATATTTCCAATCGTTCCCGCGAAGAAGTGCATAGCGGCATAACGACGATGGAAAAAGCCACGGACGGTTTGAACAAAATAAATACGACTATCCGGTCGTCCGGAGAAATTATTGATGTCCTAGGGCAAAGAGCCGATGACATAGGCAAGATCATTGAGGTCATTGACGACCTGGCGGAGCAAACAAACTTGCTGGCCCTGAATGCCGCAATTGAGGCGGCTCGCGCCGGGGAACATGGTTTAGGTTTTGCCGTCGTAGCCGACGAAGTTAGAAAGCTTGCGGAGAAGTCGGCTCAGTCAACCAAGGAGATTTCCGAGCTTATCCAAAGTATTCAGAAGGAAGCGAGAAAAGCCGTCGAGAACATGGAGCAGAGCACGGACATCGTGAATGAAGGACTGGGACTCGGCGAAGAATTGAATGGAGCGCTACGAAAAATCTCAAACGTTGTGACTGAGGTTTACAAATTTGCGCAAGAGATCGGTGCGGCGACCAATGAGCAATCTCACGGCTCCTCACAAATTGCACGGGCAACGACGCGCTTGAACGAGATCACACACGAAATTAACTCCGCAGTGGAAGAACAGGCGTCCGGAGCACACGCTGTCGTGAAAGCGATGGAACGGATGCGGGAATTGGTGCAGCAAACGACGTCCGGTTCAACGGAATTAGCGGCTTCAGCGGAACAGATGTCGAAGATGTCACGAGAGCTTATGGATTCCATGGGACGTTTTGCGCTTGAGCAAATGGAGCGGGCGCTGATGGGTGAGGAAACGCGTGTCCGCAACCGGCCCGCTGCCCGGCAGGCTGTAGCCGGCTCGCGAGCGTAAGGACTAAACATCACTCATGAACCGTGAACTGCACATTGTCGGCTTCCGCGTAGGGCGCGAAACTTACGGCGTCCCCATTGTTTCGCTGCATGAGATCGTACGCGTGCCCGAAATTACCGCTGTGCCCGATGCGCCGGATTACGTGGAGGGCGTCATCAATCTGCGCGGAAAAATTGTCTCCGTGATTGATCTCAGAAAGCGTCTTGGAGAGCGGGAAATAACCAACAGCCGGCGCAACCGGATTTTGGTGGTGGAACACAATGGGCGCCTCTCCGGCTTGATTGTGGATTCCGCCTCCGAAGTGCTTAAGGTTCCGGCCGAAGATATAGAACCGTCGCCAACTCAATTCGAGGAAGGCGGCCTGAATTGCGTGACGGGACTGGGGAAATATCAGGGTCGCCTGATCGTGCTGCTTGATATCTCCAAGTTGCTCGAGTATAGCGGACTTCAACGGCACAACAAGACTGCTGTCAGTACCAATCCAGTACCCGCGGCAAAGATCTCCAAGGCGGTCGCGGCAAGATAGCAAAGAATCTATCCGGAAGAGAGTCAATGAGCACACCAGCCCTAGCGATGCAGGTCTCTGATGCCGAATTGAAGCTTTTACAGGCGCTTGTCTATCGGGAATGTGGCATGCATTTCGATGCCAGGCGTGCCCATTTTCTTCAGGATCGCTTGCAGCGAAGACTCAAAGACTGCCGGCTCGATTCCTTTTACAGCTATTACCGGCTACTTGTCAGCGATGAGGGCAGGCAAGAATTATCAAAGCTGCTGGAAGACCTCACCATCAATGAAACCAACTTCTTCCGCAACAAAGCGCAGATGGAACTGTTCCATCTACACATACTCCCTGAAGTCCTGCGCCAAAAAAAGGAGAGCGGGGAATACCTTCTACGCATATGGAGCGCCGGCTGTTCTACGGGGCAAGAACCGTACACGATCGCGATGCTGGTAGCCGACGCGCTTCACAATTACCAGTTTAGATTTGAGCAAAACGCGCCACTCATCTGGCCCAAGCCCATCATACCCAGCCCATGGAAAGTTGAAATTCTCGCGAGCGACCTTAACTATTCGGTTTTGAGAGCGGGGCAGGAGGGGAGCTACTCGGAGAGCCAGATGGCTTCAGTGGACTACAGTTACCGCCTGCGGTACTTCGACAAAGTGGGCGAACGTTACGCCATTAAGAAGGCTGTGAAAGAACTTGTTCACTTCGACTTTCACAATCTTAAGACCGAATATCTGCCGCAACATAACGACATCATTTTCTGCCGCAATGTCATGATGTATTTCGATGAACCGGAACAGAAGCGTTTGGTGGAAAAGTTTGCACGATGCCTCAATCCGGGAGGATATCTCTTCGTCGGCCACGCTGAAAGCTTGCGCAATCTCACTGACAAATTCACATTGCTCTACCGGGAAAGCGGAACCGCTTACCGGCACGCTGAGGCCAGGCCATGACGCAATTTTCCGATGGGCCGGGCAATGAACTGCGCGAACTCTTTTTTGAAACCGCGCAGGAATTGTTGCAGGCCTTAAATGACGCCGCGCTGAAATTGGAGAAGCAACCCGACGACGTCGAGTCAATGCGGAGCATGCGCCGCACTGTGCACACTCTAAAAGGGGACGCCGCAGCGTGTGGCTTTCGCGAGCTCAGTGAGCTGGCACACGAACTGGAAGATGCTCTCGCGGCGGAGGCTGTCCCAGAGCACATTTCTCTCGCTGAAGTCGCGTTTTGTGCCGCAGACACGTTTGATGCGATGCTGGCGGCCTATCGCCATGCCAAGAACTTGCCATCCGTTGCCGCCGTCAAAGAGATTGTCCGCGAATTGACCGGGACAAAAATCAAGAAACCGAGCCGCTCGAAACCTGACCTTGCTCCTTCGGTCGTATGGACTGAATACGAGAAGCTCCGGATTCAGGAGGCGACGGAGCGCGGCAGGCATGCGTACCAAATTACCGCACAGATTGATCCGCTCTGCGCGATGCCAATGGCTGCCCGGCAACTTGTGATGATGGAGTTGATCAAAGTAGGAGATGTTATCGGCACCCGTCCGGAGGCTGGCGCCGAAGGAAACAGTAAAGAACTGATCCTGCTGGTCGCAAGCGATCAAGCGACAGATTTAATCGCTTCCCGGAGCCGAATTCCAACGATCATCTCGGAAGTGAATGTACAAGCTCTCGACTTAAATAAGCCCGCATTACAGCCGCCGGCTAAGTTGGAATCTACCACGTCAAGTCTTCCCCCGGTCACACAGATTCCGCCAGACTTGGAATCTTTCATTAGCGAAGATCAGACATTGCCGCCAGCTTTCTCCGAGTTAGAGGCCCCCACGCCTCAGCTTCCACTCCAGAGTGCGGAAAACACTCTTCGGGTGGACTCTGGTCGCATTGACACAGTTCTCAATCTTGTGGGGGAACTCATCATTGGAAAGTCAATGCTTCAACAGGCCCTCAACGAACTCGCCAAGCTTCATCCTCGCGAAGCAATTCGAGGCAAGTTTGCAGATGCAATGGCATTTCAGTCCAGAGTGTTGGGAGACCTGCAGCGCTCCGTGATGAAAGTGCGAATGGTCCCAGTAGAACAGTTATTCCGGAGATTTCCGCGAATGGTGCGCGATATCGCGAAGCTCTGTGGCAAAGATGTCGAACTAGCAATGAAGGGACAGGATACTGACCTCGATAAGAGTTTGCTTGACGCAATCGCCGAGCCTCTCACCCACATTGTTCGAAACTCAGTAAGCCATGGTATTGAATCGCCGGAGGAACGGCGGAAAAATTCCAAGCCAGCAAGAGGAACCATCCGGCTCGACGCTTATCACCATGCCAGTCATGTGATTATTTCCATCAGCGACGACGGCGGGGGAATTGATCCGCAAAAAGTAAAGGCAAATGCGCTGAATCAGGGCATCATCAGCCAGGCAGAGGCTTCGCGTCTTACCGACTCCGAGGCAATTGATTTGGTATTTCGACCTGGGTTCAGCACGGCAGAGGAAATTACGGAAATATCAGGACGAGGAGTGGGCCTGGATATTGTTCGCAGTGTTCTGCAAAGGCTGAAGGGGACCGTTGAGATTCAGACGCGCATAGGAGAGGGCACGACATTCCGTTTGAAGTTGCCATTGACCTTAGCCATTATCAAGGCGTTATTGTTCCGCGTGGAACAGCGGCTATACGCGATTCCTTTGAATGCGGTTGCAGAAATTGCGCGAGCGTTCGAATCGGACCTGCATCAAGTCGAGTCTTATGAAGTTTTGCAACTGCGCAATCAGGTGCTCCCCGTCATGCGGATGGGACGGTCCGGAAGCGGAGACTCCAGAGGCTCCGGCAAGATCTTCGTCCTGATCATTGCGTTTGGAGAACGCAAGCTTGGGTTAATTGTGGACTCGCTGGAAGGCGAAGAGGAACTGGTGATTAAGGCCTTGGATGATTACACGATTACCACTGATCTTGTAAGTGGAGCTTCTATTTTGGGTGACGGACGCGTTGTCCTCATCATGAATCTCGCCGCTATTCTCGAACGATTTTCCAAGTCTCGTTCGGGTAAGAAGGACGGAGCTGCCTACTCCGAACTATTGCTTTCGCAAGCGGAGCGGGTCCAATTCGCGGCTGCGGGGGCTGCCCAATGATGATGGCTGAATCAGTTCGCGTGCTGGTGGTTGACGACTCTGCATTGATGCGCAAGTTGATTCCGCAGATCATCGAAACCGACAGCTCCATTCAGGTCGTCGGCACTGCAATGGATGGAAATTTCGGCCTCAAGAAAATTGAAGAATTGAAGCCACAGGTCGTAACTCTGGATTTGGAGATGCCCGGTATGGGCGGCCTTGACATGCTAAAGGAAATCATGCGCCGCTACCATTTGCCGGTAATTGTTGTCAGCTCCCATAGCACTGATGGCGCGTCGGTCACGCTCAAAGCCTTATCCATGGGAGCGTTTGACTTCGTTGCAAAGCCGCGAGACGTTTCTGCCCGGATGCCGGAGATCGCCCGCGATCTGATTGCCAAGATCAAAGCGGCTGCGCAAAGCCGCGGGGTCCACATTCCAGCCGTTCCTGGGACGCTGCAGACCAGCAATAAGCTGACGCCAGACTCAAAAAAAACTGCGACACGCTTCGTCGCAATCGGCGTTTCCACCGGCGGCCCGCAAGCCTTGCAGTATGTGCTGGCGCAATTGCCAGCAGACTTTCCGGGTACGATCGTTGTCGTTCAGCATATGCCGGAGGGTTTCACCGAGATGTTCGCTCGCCGCCTTGATGAAAGTTGCGCCATTAAAGTCAAAGAGGCGCAATCCGGAGATTTGCTCTTGCCCGGCCGGGTACTCATTGCTCCGGGCAATCGCCACGTAAGGATGAAGCGCCTGCCGCTGGGGAATATCGCTGTCTTAGGGGACGATGCCAGAGTAAACGGGCACCGTCCATCCGTTGACGTGTTGTTCAAAAGCCTCGCGGAGGATTTTGGCGAACAGGGAACCGCGGTCTTGATGACTGGCATGGGGGACGACGGGGCTGAAGGCATGGGGACTGTTAAGGCGGCAGGAGGATTGACGCTCGCTCAGAGTGAGGACTCCTGTGTTGTTTTTGGCATGCCGAAAGCGGCGATTGAAAGAGGGTACGCAGTCCGTGTTATTGAGTTGGGAGCACTTGCGAATACATTGCAGGTGCATTGCATGCCCAACCGATCTGGAATTCTCTCCCGGCGCGGCAAGTCGGTTGGGGTTGGAAAGCTTTGATGGTGAGGGGACATTCGGAAGTTGTGGCGTAGAGATTTACGGCACTGGAGGGTGCTTATATGGAACAATTTGTGCCAGTTCGACGCAGTAAAGATGGGCAGCCGGTTCGTTATTTAATTGTGGATGATTCTGTTTTCGCCCGCAAGAATCTGGCCCGCATCATCGAGACGTTCGGTGGCCAGGTAGCCGGCGAAGCCGGCGATGGCGTGGCCGCAATCACCGAATACACCCGCATTAATCCTGACATCGTGCTCATGGACATCACCATGCCGCAGATGGAAGGCATTGAGGCCGCGGAAAAAATCGTGCAACAACATCCTGAAGCGCGGATCGTCATGGTTTCTTCCGTCGGATATCAGGAAAACATTGTGGCGGCCCTGCAACGCGGTGCGCGCCATTTCGTGCAAAAACCGGTAAAGCCCGAAGTATTGTATGAAGTCATCAAGTACGTTCTTGGTGATGACGGGGCAGTTGCGGGTGCGGCGGGAGCTGGAGCCTGATATATGAAGATGGAGTTAATTCAACCATTCATCAACGCAGCAGACGCGGTTTTGGCTCCGGGACTGAAGTCTCCCATGCCAATTGGTCACCTCAGTATGGAGGAGGAAGCCTATCGCCGAAAAGGCGTTGCCGCGCTGGTGTGGCTCACGGGCGACATTGAAGGAAGAATCATCTTTGATCTCGACCCGCCAACTGCCCGTCGCGTAGCGAGCCACTTTGCGGGTTCGGAATTGCCCGAAACTGATGATCTTGTGCCAGAAGCGGTATGCGAGTTAGCAAACCAGGTAATCGGCAATGCCGTCGCTACTTTGAACGATCAGGGATTTCACTTTCGCGTGCATCCACCGGCCCTGCTCACCTCGGAGCATGGCTCCAAAAGCACCGAGGATACTGAAGCCATGGTTCTATGCTTCGAAACTTCGAGCGGTAACATATTCATGAACATCGCTCTGCGATATAAGAAGCGACAAGCGGTAGCGGCGAGCTAGGGAAGTAAAGCGGAAATCGAAGAGGGTCCAAGAGACCATTGCAGCAGACGAACGAGACCTGTGTTGTCAAACCTTAACGTCGCGCATCGACTGTCCTCGCCGATTGCGATACTGGGGCTTTAGGCACCGCATCTGGTTTTACCTCGTATCAGTCCCAAACTACAATCACGGTGTAGCCAGAACAAAGACTGGGGCCTGGGAAGGTGGCACGCCTGCAGTGGAAGGCATTGGCGGAAAGGCGCTCACCGGGGATTGCACGTTCGTAATGACTGTATTTGCGGGATAGGGATCGCTGCTCGTGGGGACGGCGCTAATAACCGTCGTGCTCCCCGCATCACAGTTTGCCACATAAACTCTCGAACTGTCCCCGGCCGCAGCAATTGAGAGCCTGAATCGCACTGCGCCCTGCGATCCCACCGGGCCTGGAGCTCCGCAGCCGGTCGTATTTGTCATGTCAACGCTCACGCTTCCCAATGGGACCACGGAAGACAGCCGATTACTGGTCGAACTGATCACAGAAACTTGCGACGTAAGGCATGGAGCAGCAACGCCAGCGCATGTTGAACTGATCTGATAGCTGGCTACATAAGCGCTGCTGCCATCGGGCAATACAGTCGCCGAAACCGGAGCGAAAGTTGTGGGACAGGGTGGGGCCGCTCCGGAAACAACGCAATCTGTTGCCAGCAGACTGGGAGGATCCGAGGAAACGTCAACAACGCTGACGCTGCCGTTTGCCGGATTAGTGACATATAAGCGGTTATCTTTGATGTCATAAAACATGAAATTTGCGCCCGTCCCCACCGGCACGGGGTTCGGAAGGACGGCATCTGTGGATGTGTCAATCGCGGACACCGTTCCTGCGCCCGCGTCGAGAACGTAAGCCCTGGCGCTGTCGGATCGAACTGCAACCCAGACGGGAGAAGACCACGAATTCACTACAGGAGCATTGAGCGAGTCGTCGGATGGATTGATGCTGCTGACCGAACCAGTAGTGGTTCCATTGCCTTGGTTCGCAACATAGAGCTTGGTTCCATTTGGCGTCTCGGCCATGGAGACCGGCTGAATATTCGGATTTGGGACGGTCTGACTGAGAGGGATTATCTGCACGACAGCATTTTGAGTAGTGGAAATAGCCGCCACAGTACCCGAGGCAGAGTTTGCCGAAAAAACAGTGTCATTCTGCGCAGTGGCTAGAAATATAGGGTTTGAACCCGGAGGCAAACTGATCGTAGTTACAGGCTCCAAGTCCGAGGCGTTGGGCGTGCCAGGCTGATATTCGGAAAGTGTATTCTCCGATTCATTGGCGATGTAGATCTTCGTGCCGTCTGGGGTGAGGACGGCCTGTACCGGTCCGACGCCTGTTTTCACTTCGCCCAGTGTGCTGTCGCCTGAAACATCAATTTGAATGCTGCTGCCGGGATTTTGAGGGCCGTTATTGCTAATGACGAAGACCGCTTTGCTGAAGGCAGAATTCGGCGAACTGGGAACGATTGGGGTGGCGACCGGCCGATATACGTCTCCGCAACCCGCACAAATTAGGAACAACACGAACGCGCCCGCTGAACGCGCGATACGCACCAACTTCATTGCCACCCCGGGATAACGGTCATTTAATCGCAAAGGTCCTGATGGTGAGAAGAGCTTCCTATTCTAATTGCGTAAACAGTGAAGCGCCAGTGAGGGGAGGGAGAGCAACCAATCACCGATGTTTCAGTATCCTGAACTTCCTAGAGGGATGCCGCTCACCTTGCGGTAGTTGCTCGAGTCGGCCAAAGGGAGATAATCCGCGAATCCGCGTCAACGTAATCGGGTTAGCATACAAACATCGTAAGCCGTTTAGCCCCGGCCTCGCGCCTTCTTCCCCGACGCGGCCGCAGCGCGTGGGGCTGCGCGCGGCGGGCTTCTTCTTGCCTTCCATCTCTGCAAGGCTTTGTTTTAATGCAGACATCAGATCCACGACCGGTGCCAGTTTTTTCGGTTTTTCTACTTCCGCAATCTTTCCGCCTTCGAGTTTTGTCTGAATCATTTTTTTCAGATTCTCCTGGAAGGTATCGTGATATTTCTCCGGATCCCATTTGTCGGCTAGCGCTTCTATCAACTGATGTGCGACTTTCACTTCAGCGTCTTTGAGTTCGACGTCAGGAGCGCCGAATCCTTCGACTTCTCGAACCTCGTCCGCGTAATACATTGTGTGCAGCATCATTCCGCCATCGCGCGGACGCAAAAAAACTGTGTATTCGCGGTTATGCATGGTCAGCTTGGCAATGGCAACGTAGTTACTTTCCTCGAGCGCCTTCGTTAGCAAAGCGTATGGACGGCGGCCGGCCTCTTCGGGCAGGAGATAGTAGGAAGATTCGAAAAATACCGGGTCAACCTCATCTGCTTTCACGAATTCAAGAATTTCCATGGTCTTGGCGGTTTTCGGTTCAATCTTCTTGATTTCTTCCGGCTCGACAACCACATATTCGTCCTTGCGATATTCGTAGCCCTTCACAATTTCGCTGCGTTCGACGACGCGATTATCCGCCGGACAATAAAGTTGTTGCTTGACCCGTTGAAGATCGTCGCGATGCAACATGTGGAAGGAGATGCTCGAGCTTCTTGCGCCGGAAAACAGTCGCACCGGCATGGAAATCAAGCCGAAGGTAAGATATCCAGACCAAACGGAGGCCGCCATAGGTTTCACCCCAGTACTCTATTTGCGCCGGGCAAATGCGCCAAGGCGTTGAGTTTAAACTACAAACAGTACTTTGATGCATGTTGACTGTGGGGTAGCCTGACTGTAACCCTCACAGTAATGGGCTATGCTGGGGAGGAACCCAACATATTGTGGTCGTCACGACATGCTAGGTCACCTATTCATAAAAGCCGGAACGCATGGATCGCTCTCATGGCCTTGCCTTATCGTTACACCCGCTTTTGCGCTGTTGGCATTTTCGCTGCGAGCGGTGACGCCATTGGGGGCCGTTGCCGGCGCTACGGTCTGCTTCTTGCTTTGTGCCGGGGTCGGTTTTCCCGCTTTGGCGGCGCTGATGGCGGTATTTGTTATGGCTGCACTGAGCACGAGAATTGGATATTCGAAAAAAATAAGCCTCGGCACCGCAGAAACAACCGGTGGCCGAAATGCTCTTCAAGTGTTGGCGAATCTGTCAGTGGCGGCTTTTTGCGCGATTCTATACGGCGTTACAGGCAGAGCGATCTTTCTGTTCGCGATCGCAGCGTCGTTATCTGAGGCTGCCGCCGACACTGTCTCCAGCGAAGTTGGCCAACTCAGTAACGATAAGGCACGCCTCATTACGACTTGGCAAGAAGTGCCGGCAGGGACCGACGGAGGCGTCACAGTTCTCGGTACGCTCTCAGGTTTAGCCGCAGCCATTGCGGTGGCCGCCGTATGTGCTTTGGCAGGAATCATTCCATGGACTCATGCTGGCATCCCGATTCTCGCCGCACTATGCGGAACGACTGCTGATAGTTTTCTAGGCGCTTTGCTTGAGCGGCGGAAAATCTTGAACAATGACGCGGTCAATTTCCTGGGGACCGTGATTGCAGCGCTGATTGCGATGGCCGCTTGAAGTCGAACGCCCATGTCCTCAAGTTTGTTGAGAGCTGTCTCCGCGAGTGTAACAATACAAGAAATCGAAAAAGTGGATTTGTTGTCTCGTTTTTTCATCGCAGTTTAATAAATTAAGCCGAACTTTTTCGCGCAGCTGGCGTCTAATTAGATGAGGGAAAGTAGTCTGGATTTGCCATGAGAACAAAGTCACTTGTTATCGGATACGTGTTGGTCCTGGCATTGTTCCTTTTCGCGCGGCGTCATCCCGATGTAGCGCAGCCCGTCGGCTTTCATGGCGTGGTTGATCTGACGTATCCGAGCGCAAGAAACGGTTCCCTCGCCTCGCTCAAGTATGCGGCTTACTCTCGTGAACTTGGCGAGAGCGTTCCAAAATCTAAAGCCCTGGAAACTCGTCTGGATGCTCCAGCGACCCTGTCGAGGAATCTGTGGGCTGTCGGTCAAATCCCTCCAGCGCGGTTGGTTGCGCCTCTGGTCGTGCTCGATGTCAGGGGTAGCGTCGAGAAGGATCCCGATTATCAGTTATCGGTTATTGATATTGCGGATTGGGAGCGAGTTCATGGAGAAATTTCTCCGGGGTCAGTCGTGCTCGCCCTTACGGGTTCAACGAGCGCAGATCATCCTTCGAGCTCAGATCGTGCCGTGCGCTCTGCCGGATACTCTTCGGAAGCAGCGGAGTTTCTAATCGAAGGCCGCAACGTCGTGGGTCTTGGCACCGATTCTGACAGCATTGATTCTGGATCATCAAGAGATTACCCGGTGTACAAATATGCATTGTCCCGAGATACCTACCTTCTTGAGAACGTCGCGGATCTCGATCGGGCACCCGCCAGTGGCGGAGTTGTTATGGTTGCCCCGCTCAAACTGGAAAACCGCAGCAGCGCCCCGGTACGAATTCTGGCTCTCGCGAGATAGAGTCCACTAAATTTGTTTGGTGCCGTGAGTTCACACTTGTGCACCCCTGCCAGCTCGCGCCTCATCTATCACTTCACTGAGTTTCAAACGGAGGTTCAACCATGAGCGACGATCCACGTTATCCGATTGGCAAATTCAAATATGTAGGTTCTCCGAGCGAAGAGCAGCGCGAGGAAATGATCAGCGATATCGAGAAGACCCCGGCAGCTCTCCGTTCCGCTGTTGCGGGCCTCTCGCCGCAACAGTTGGAGACCCCGTACCGCGACGGCGGCTGGAACGTGCGCCAGCTTATTCATCACCTCCCCGACAGCCACATGAATGCCTATGTGAGATTCAAGCTGGCGTTGACCGAAGACGAGCCGACAATCAAGCCTTACCTAGAAGATCGCTGGGCGAAGTCGTCCGACAATCTAGCGACCCCGATTGAAACCTCCCTCGCCCTGCTGGAATCGCTGCATCAACGGTGGCTATATCTGTTGCGCTCGCTGAGCGAAGAAGATTGGAAGCGTAGTTTTCGGCATCCGGAGAGCGAGCGGCTGGTCCCGCTGGAAAAGAATTTGGCAATCTACGCCTGGCATGGAAAGCACCACGTCGCGCACATAACCGATCTGCGAAAAAGAACGGGCTGGTGAGGGCAAACACTCTGAGTCTGAACAGTTCTAGGGGAGATCCGACCGGGTTTTAGCGCGCGTGTTCAAGTCAATCCAGCGTTTACTCTTCCGTAACCATGCATACCTCTTCCATGATTTCGTGTCTGGCTTTATCCTGTTTGAAGAAGCCGGGTTGGTCCACTCGTCATGATTCCTTTTCGCCTATATGCATTTGCCGCAGGCAGCGTCGCCGCGGTTTTCACTGGTTATTTTCTTTTTCGCCGGAAGCCTAAGACAGCAAAAGAACTGGAAACCACGCGGCGCGAATGGCTCGACCAGGTTGGCCGCATCACCGATGGCACCGTAATTGACGTGCAGGAACAAAAAGCTGCCGAGGAGAACTTTGCCACTTTCCTGATCTTTCAATATGACGTGGCGGGAGTCTCCTACGAGGCGTCCCAGGACGTAACTTATCTAAGGCAGCGAATCAATCTTCATTCCTGTCGCCTCGGAGTGCCGACGTCCGTGCGATACGACCCGCATAATCCGGGAAATTCGATAGTGGTTTCGGAACGTTGGATGGGGTTGAGGCAGTAAGAGGTCAGCATTCAGCACTCGGCATTCAGCGGGGAACACCGCGTTAATCTCGCCCGAACTCTGCAACGGAGGCCCCTTTGCACAACAGCGCGTCAGGCGGGATGATTACTGATTGCTGAGTGCTGACTGCTTTCTCAGCTTCCCGCTGAGAAACCGCCGACATTCGCGACTGTAAGCCGCAGGTATTTATAGGGATTGACTGGGGTGTCGTTGATGCGGACTTCGTAATGCAAATGAGGTCCCGTACTTCGTCCACTTAACCCAACATATCCAATCGTGTCGCCACGGCGAACATGTTGTCCGACGACAACAGCAAAGTTCGACAAATGCCCGTAGCGGGTTGTGATTCCGTGACCGTGAGCAATGATGATGGCCCGGCCGTACCCGCCTAGGAAGTCAGCGAACTGCACCACCCCATCCGCGGGAGCTATGATGGCCTGCCCATACGAAGAACCTATATCTACTCCGCTGTGGAACGCACCTTCGCCATTAAATGGGTCAATTCGTTCTCCGAAAGAACCGGTTACAGGGCCTTCGACTGGCCAAAGATTGGGAGCGGAATTCGCGCGGAGCCATTCAGCGGTAGTGGCGTCGCGGGTCAGGCCCAAAGAGATGCCGGTCGTGGTTGCACCGCTCAAGGCTGAAGTTTTCAACACATAAAGACGATCTAGCGAGGAGGCAACCTGCGCTTCCTGAATGTTCTTTGAGTCGGAGGAAACCACCATCAGACTGGGGTCAGACTTTAATCCGTATAGGGTGGACACCTCACCCGCCAACGATCCCAGCGAGGCCACCTGCACGTCCCGCTCCTGCGCTACTTTTTCAAGCTTAGAGTAGCTGTTGGTAAGAGCTTCCTTTTGAGTGCGCAACTCGTTGTAATGCGAGACCTTCAACAGCATCCGCATGTAGGAACTGGCAATGCCGGTAAGGCTGAGAATTCCGATCGCCATGCCTGCCGTCAGCAGGTAAAGGTAGTTCAGCGGAATCGGAATCTTCCGGAGCTGCCCATCTTCACCCCGGGCAACAAAAAGAATGTAACAGCGCTTACTCAATAATTTCCCCTTCTCGCAAGTGATTGAATCGAGCCACCGGGCGGGCTCTCTACGACGAAAGCCTTGCAACCCATTCTGGAACGTGACCTCATTTCCATTTCTGGCCAAGGGCACGCTCTTACAAATTTAGTTGCCAAGTGTTCACCGTGCTGTTGCTTCTGCTGCAATCCGAACTGGATACGGCACTTAGCCTCGGTAAACCAAGTCTGGGAGACTGCTGGGCAAAGGTAACAAAGTAGGTTCCCCGTGTCAACGAGCCGGCGCGACGAAAATTCATTACCAAGGATGGGCAATCGGCCATGTCCCTTAGCCGGATTACCGGAACTTAATCCCTCCCGAATTTGAACCGCCCGTCTATGGCGGCACCAAGCAAGGATGGCGAATGCCCTTTTTGGATTGTAGAAAAAGCGCATGCTCTGAGGGGGTCAATTTCTCGATTGCGAAAAGGTACCGACTTTCCCCGTAGGGCAGGCTCGACGGCTGGAGTCAGAGTCGAAGAGCACGACAGCCAGCCTAAGTTTGGCGACCTCAGATATCATTATCTCGCCTTGCCGCTCGCCGAAAAAGCTCTGATCCGCCGCATACGCCTGCGTTCTGGCCGCGCACGGGGTGTGATCGGCATAGGGGACGACTGTGCGTCCGTTCGCATTCCTCCGGGTCATGAAGCGCTCGTCACTACTGATTTCAGTTTGGAAGACGTTCATTTCATCAGGAAGTTGCAACCCGCGGCTTCGATCGGACACCGGTGTCTGGTGCGAGGGCTGAGCGACATCGCCGCTATGGGCGGGGTCCCCTTGGCCGCTTTTCTATCTCTGGCGCTGCCCCGAACCCTGCCCCAAGCTTGGACGGATGAATTCCTCCGCGGATTGCTGAAGCTCGCCGGAGAGTTCAAGGTCACACTGGGGGGTGGCGATATGGCAAAATCTCCGGGAAAGATTCTCGCCGACATCGTCGTCTTGGGCTCTGTTCCGAAAGGAAAGGCCATTCTTCGCTCAGGTGGGAGGCCTGGGGACCGCATTTACGTAACCGGTACTCTGGGCGGAGCGGCAACCACACTACGGATGCTGCTTGACGGCCGCCGGAAAGGCATCCCGGCAAAAGATTGGGATAATTACTCCTATCCTACCCCGCGTCTTGAAGTCGGACGCATCCTGCGCGAAAAACGTCTGGCCTCGTCAATGATTGATATAAGTGACGGGATCTCCACCGATCTAAGCCACATCTGTGAAGAGAGTGGTGTAGGCGCGGAGATAAATGCCGAGGCGATCCCACGTGCTCGTTATGGAAAGTTGCAAAGGGAAGCAGATCTCCAGTCAGCGTTGCATGGAGGCGAGGATTATGAGCTCCTCTTTACCGGACCCGCCAGCACGCGCATGCCGAGCCGCATTGCGAATGTTCCGATCACGGAAATCGGACGCATCATACGTGGCCATGGGATGACCCTGACCGGCCAGGATAAATCCAAGAAGTTGAAGTCCGAGGGCTGGGAGCACTTCCGGAAGTAGGTACCGGAGTAAGCCAGCATCCTTATTGTCTCTACCCGTACGCGTGGATGAGGACTAAATTAGGATTATGCCGTCTTCACGTTTCGTGTTTCTACTAGGGGTTTTGCTCCTCGCGCAACCCCAGACTTTCTGGGCCCAACAAGATGCTGCCAAATCGCAACCACCTGATTCTGTAATCACCAACGACTTTGTTCAAAAGGAATTCGGCTTAAGTTGCAGCCTGATGGGCATTCAGCCGCTGGTGGCGGACTTCAACGGGGACGGTATTTCCGACATTGTCATCCCAGCCCGGTGCAAGAATCCTATGTCCGACCAGACCGATAAGGATTTTGTCGTCCTCGACCCTTATTACACTTTTTTTGGCTATGGAAATCCAAAAGTCACCACGGGATTTTCGACGGACGTCCCGGAGGACCGCGCCCTGGCACTGCTGATAATTCACGGTTCAGGAAAAGATGCGTGGCGATCGGCTACCCCGCTCGCGAAATTCGTGATCGTAAACTTGCCGTACAAGCAGGTGACCGTGAAAAAGTATCAGATCAGGAAAAAGAAGGTCATGGCCATC
This sequence comes from uncultured Acidobacteriaceae bacterium, assembly GCA_963720075.1. GTDB lineage: Bacteria > Acidobacteriota > Terriglobia > Terriglobales > Acidobacteriaceae > PALSA-188. The sequence continues at coordinate 111,617 of CAVREG010000008.1, forward strand.
TACATCGAAGAAAAGGGAGGCGACCAAATGACCGCCGTACTCTTTTGGGACGGCAAGAAGTACCGGTACGAACCGATGGGCTCAAGCATGGAATAACGACGCTCGCGTAGGGACAGCCGCCCCCGGCTGTCCGGCGGAGCAAAGCTCCGCTCCAATTGCCAATCCTCAGACACTCCTCCCGCTATAATCGTCCCGCAATGAATCTCGAACACAAGTTGGCTGAACTCAAGAAGCGGAACCAGCTCGCCGAAGACGGCGGAGGCGCGCAACGCCGGGACCGGCAGCATAAGGAAGGCAAGATGTCTGCTCGCGAACGCATCGAGTTCCTGCTCGATGAAGGCACGTTCGAGGAAACCGATAAGCTCGTCACCCATCGCTCCACTGACTTCGGCATGGCCGGGCAAAAGTATTATGGCGACGGCTTTATCACGGGATATGGACGCATTGGCGGGCGCCTAGTTTTTATTTTCGCGCAGGACTTCACTGTTTTTGGCGGATCGCTCTCTGAAGCCAATGCGGCGAAGATCGTGAAGATCATGGATCTTGCCGCGAAGATGGGTGCACCAATGATTGGATTGAACGATTCTGGCGGGGCGCGTATACAGGAAGGCGTTGTCTCGCTGGCAGGCTATGCCGATATTTTTCTGCGCAACACGCTTTACAGCGGCGTAATCCCGCAAATCTCTGCGATCATGGGACCTTGCGCCGGCGGAGCCGTTTACTCGCCCGCGATCACTGATTTCATCCTGATGGTGGACAAGACTTCATACATGTTCATCACCGGGCCCGATGTGATTAAAACGGTCACGCATGAGGACGTCACCAAAGACCAGCTTGGCGGCGCGACTACTCATAACGAAGTCTCGGGCGTCGCCCACTTCATGGCTCACGACGATGAAGAATGCCTCGCAATGGTCCGCGAGTTGCTCAGTTTTTTGCCATCTAACAATCTTGACGATCCGCCGAGAAAGCCTTGCACGGATCCTGTTGATCGCGCCGATTCGGTTCTGGACAGCATCGTTCCCGAACAATCCAACCTTCCTTATGACATGAAAGACGTGATTCGCCGCGTGATTGATGACGGCTATTTCTTCGAAGTGCATGAACACTATGCGAAGAATATCGTCGTCGGCTTCGCGCGGTTAAATGGGCAACCGGTTGGAATTGTGGCCAATCAGCCGGCCATGCTTGCCGGGACGCTCGACATCAACGCGTCGGTCAAAGGCGCGCGCTTCGTGCGCTTCTGCGACTGCTTCAATATTCCGCTGATCACTTTCGAGGACGTTCCGGGATTTTTGCCCGGAACGAATCAGGAGTATGGAGGAATCATCAAGCACGGAGCGAAGTTGCTGTTTGCATTCGCAGAAGCCACGGTGCCCAAAATCACGGTGATCACACGCAAAGCTTATGGCGGAGCTTATTGCGTAATGGCGTCAAAGCACATCCGCACCGATGTGAACTACGCGTGGCCGACCGCCGAAATCGCCGTCATGGGCCCTGAAGGCGCCGTGGACATCGTTTACAAGCGCGACTTGGACGCCGCCAACCGCGACGATCTACGCGCCGCCAAAATCGAAGAATTCCGCGAACGCTTCGCCAATCCCTACATAGCCGCCGAACGCGGGTACGTGGACGCAGTGATCCAGCCAAGAGACACGCGGAAAAAGCTGATTCAGGCCCTGGCCATGTTAGAAACCAAACGAGAAAAGAATCCGCCGAAGAAGCATGGGAACATACCGCTGTAGCTGCGACAGCTATAAACCCTGTCATCCCGACCGGAGCGAAGCGCCGTGGCGAGACCTGCTTTGTTTTGATTTGCCCGAATTTTCGCCGATTACTCGCCGTTTTCCAATCACTCGTCCGGCGGTGACAATGGGAGCATGGATCCATGCCGAATGTGCAATATATAGACCGATTTATCACGCACAACGAATAGGAACCGATAGATACCGCGATTGCCCCTGCCAAAAAGTAGCTCACGGACGGGTTCGTCGAATGAAGCGCTCTCGGGAGCCAACGGGCAACGCTGCGGATGGTGCCCCAAACTAACGACCGCTCGTTCCGCGCTGTGCAGCCATGCATCGGCCGCGTGTCGTGCCTGCTCGAAGATGTACGCATGAATCGTTCTGAGATTGTGCTTTGCTCTGGGAGTCAGGACGACGAGGTAGCTCATTTTGATCGCGTCTCACGCTTTATCTCGTCGAAAACCTCTTTGGCGGGTTGGCCGAGGCCTTGCCTGGCCTCCAGAAGTCCCTGACGGATGTTTGCAATCGCGTCAAGATGATCGGCCACGTGCTGGTAGTCCTTGGCGTTGAGCAAGACAGCCTCAGCTTTGCCATTCACGGTGAGCACAAGAGGACGCCCCGTCTTCTTTATGCGCTTCATCAGGTCCGAAGACTTGCGCTTGAAAGTGGTTAGCGAGTGAATGTCGCGGGTCACATCAATCATGATGCGATTGTAGCATCTTTATCGCATCTTATTTGAGGGGCTACGCGACAACGGCCAAACATCACGCAGTTCGGCCCTACAGGCGAACTGGGAGATTTGCGCTTTACAAATCCTCGCCATCAGATGAGTTAAAATGCCTCGTCTCTCCGAGACTCTCATGAAACGATTTTGCCTTCTTGCGATTCTATGGGCGCTGATGCTGCCGCCCGCAGCTCTTGCACAAAATACTGACTGGCTCTCCACCCTTCCCCGAGCTAAGGACTACATCCAGCACCGATCTTCGAGTTACGACCGGAGCGGCGGCAATGCTGACGCGCGTCAGATTGCCGCGGGAGAAACGTTAACCCTTCTCGATGAAGCCGGTCCGGGCCTTGTCAGCCACGTTTGGGTCACGATTGCCAGTAACGATCCGCATCATCTCAAGGCGCTGGTGCTCCGCATGTATTGGGACGGCGAGCCTACGCCGAGCGTGGAAGCGCCCATCGGCGATTTCTTTGGTCTGGGTCTCGGGGATTATTTTCTTTATCAATCCATCCCTTTGTCGGTCGGTTCCGACAAAGCGCTGAATTGCTTTTTTCCCATGCCCTTCCAGAAAAATGCCCGCATCACTGTGACGAATGAAGGTGCACAGAAAGTCAACGCGTTCTACTTCAACATTGACTACCGCGTATACCCCAAAGAGTTGCCCGCAGACACACTTTACTTCCACGCACAATATCGCCAGGCTGCGCCAGCCAAAGGTTGGACCAATCAATGGAAGTCAGACGGCGATCCGCTGGTAAACGACAAGAAAAACCTGAACGGCGACGGTAACTATGTTTGGATGGAAGCCAACGGGCGAGGACACTTTGTGGGTGTAACCATGTCCGTCCTGCAAAATCAAGACGGCTGGTGGGGCGAAGGCGACGACATGTTTTTTGTGGACGGCGAGAGCACGCCTTCCATCAACGGGACCGGCTCGGAGGACTATTTTCTCGGCGCCTGGGATTTCGGAGGCCATGCGTTCTCCTATGGCTTATTCGGGGCGCCAGTAGTAGGGCAGGAAGTCGCAGGGGGCCGTTGGTCGCTCTATCGCTTCCATCTGGATTCGCCGATCACATTTACCAAGTCATTGCGGGCGACCATCGAGCATGGCCACGCCAACCACCGCTCCGACAATTATTTTTCCGTGGCCTATTGGTATCAGACCGAACCACATGCTGCTTTTCCTCCGCTGCCCTCTCTCGAACAGCGCATTCCGCGAATCTACCCCTTAGGCGGTCCCGGCAATGCTGGAAAATAACGCCGCATTTTTGTTAACCGTGGCGCCGCGTACAATACTGAGCGTCTTCCGAAAATAAAACGCAGACACAATTGGATAAGTGAAGACCACGAATCTCTCCCGGCGTGATTTTCTTCAGCTGACGGCGTTGTCCGTCGGAGCTCTTCGGATAGGCGCGTCCGGCACAGCGCAGTCTGGCGGCGCAACGATTTGTCTCGTGGCGGATCCCGCTGACTTGGCCGTGTCGCCCGCTCCGGCGAGTTGGGCCATACGCGAACTCACGCGAGACATCGAGGAACGCGGCGTCACAGTTCGACATTTCGATACGCTCGATCAATGCCCTCCCTCCGCCTTCTGCTTGATGATTGGGGGCCATCACACACCGCCGGTTTCGAAGATTCTCAAGGATGCGAATGTCTCAGTATCAAATGCGCCGGAGTGCCTTGCCCTGGTGCCCTCCACGCACAAGAGCAGCCCGATGCTGCTTGTATGTGGCAGCGACGCGCGTGGATTGATGTATGCGGTCCTTGAATTGGCCGACCGGGTGAAGCACTCGGACGATCCGGTTCAGGCGTTGAAGGCGCAGACGCCAGTAGCCGAGCAGCCTTTCAATCAGGTTCGCAGCGTCGCACGTTTATTTGTCAGTGATGTCGAAGACAAGCCCTGGTTCTACGACCGGGAGATGTGGCCGCCCTATTTTTCGATGCTGGCATCGCAGCGTTTCAATCGTTTCCACCTCGCATTGGGCATTGGCTACGACTCGTTGGAAAACGTCGTTGATGCATACTTTCTTTTCGCTTATCCGTTTTTACTTGCCGTGCCGGGCTATGAGGTCAGGGCTGTGAATCTCACGGAAGGGGAACGAGATCAAAATCTGGGGATGTTGCAATTCATCAGCCGGCAAGCGGTCGCGCACGGCATTGACTTCCAATTGGGCATTTGGACTCACGGATATCAATGGGGACCAGAAAGTTCCAACGCTAATTACGTAATCGAGGGGATCACATCTGCGAATCACGCCCCATATTGCCGTGATGCGATGACCGCGTTGTTGAAAGCATGCCCCGATATCAGCGGCGTAACCCTGCGGACCCATGCGGAGAGCGGTGTGCGCGAAGGTAGTTATGCCTTTTGGAAAACAGTTTTCGAGGGCGTGCGGCGATCGGGACGTCGAGTCGAGATTGATCTGCATACTAAAGGCCTTGATCAAGCAATGATTGATGAGGCTCTTGCTACCCACATGCCGGTAAAGCTCTCGCCTAAGTACTGGGCCGAGCACATGGGATTGCCCTACCACCAGGCGGCAATTCGTGAACTGGAAATGCCGCGAAAAAATTTGGAGCCGGACGACTTCTCCGCTCTCAGCACCGGATCAAGAATTTTTACGCGATATGGATATGCTGACTTTTTGAAGCGCGAGCGCCCATATAGCGTTATGTATCGCGTCTGGCCCGGCACTCACCGGTTTCTGCTGTGGGGTGATCCCATCTCGACTGCCGCTCATGCGCATGCCTTTCGTTTTTGCGGAGGCGACGGCGCGGAACTGTTCGAGCCGCTTTCTTTCAAGGGCCGACGCGGATCGGGATTGCCCGGCGGGCGTTGCGCCTACGCTGACAAGTCTCTGAATCCCCGTTGGGATTGGGAAAAATATCTCTACACTTATCGCGTATGGGGACGCCTCTTATATAACCCGCGTGCGGATGCCGACGTCTGCCAACGCTATCTTCGCAAGCAGTTTGGCGGCAGCGCACCCGCTCTCGAATCCGCACTGAGTAGTGCGACTCGAATCCTGCCACTCGTTACCACGGCGCACTTGCCCTCGGCTGCCAACGATACATTCGGCCCCGAGTTCTATACCAACCAACCCATTGTGGACGCGAGTGAACCACAGCCTTACGGCGATACTCCCGCGCCGAAAGTATTTGAGAATGTCAGTCCTCTGGATCCGCAAATCTTCTCTCGCATCAGCGATTTTGTGGACGATTTGCTCAAGGGCGAACGCACCGGCAAATATTCTCCGGTTGAAGTCGCGCAATGGCTGGAGGATCTTGCGCGAGACGCGGACGACAGATTAGCCGAAGCACAAAGCAAATCGAACGCGACGAATGGAAACACTGCGATAAGAACCAGCCCCGAGTTTCGTCGAGCGTCGGTTGACCTAAAAATTCACATCGGCCTGGGACGCTTCTTCGCGGCAGAACTTCGTAGCGGCGCGCTCTATGCGATTCATGAGAATTCGGGTAATCGTGCAGCGCTCGAAGAAGCGTTGAAGAAATATCGCGGTGCTCGGGAGATTTGGTCTCAATTCGCAGAAGAAACGAAGGGCATCTATGCTTCCGACATGACGTTTGGTCCTCTGCCACGCATGCGTGGCAACTGGCTTGATCGCCTGCCCGCCATGGATGGCGACATTGCCCTAATGGCAAAGCGCCTCGAATCGCTTCAGCAAGGCTCAGGTCAATCCGAGCGCATCCGATTGGCGATCCAGGAATCGCTTGGAAGGTCACTACGCGGTTCCGTCGCGTGCTTCCACACGCCTTCCCCACGGTTTCAACCAGGGAAGGATCTGGAGATTGTTCTCTTGATCAAACGAGCGGGACCTCCAATTTCTGCTCGCCTGTATTATCGGCATGTGAATCAGGCGGAACGATATGAAGTCGCGAAGATGCAGTCGCAGGGTAGACAGCATCGCGCGATAATTCCTAGCAGCTACACCTCTTCGAAATATCCATTGGAGTACTACTTCGAATTAAGGGAAGGTCCAGAAAAAGCTTGGCTCTATCCGGGCTTTGATGCGGCTATGACCAACCAGCCCTATTTCGTAGTGCCGACTTCGCTGTAGCGGACGAGTGCCATAGCAGGCACATACCGTTGCTGGTGGTACGTTTAAGAGATTACACCTCAGCAAAAATAAGAGTCCCGAGGTGATGTTGAACGTATTCGTCTCGGCCAGTAGCTCGCGTTAGACCCTTGCCGACCTGCTACTGTTGCGGCCTTACGGCTGCGACAGGCGATCGTCACTCGGGCTCCGGGCTTACCGCCAACCGGAAAAACCAGTTCAACGCCTCGGGACTCTATCTTGCCTTTGACATGATGTTCGTGTTCGCCTCAACCAGCGCTCAGCTGTAGACCCTTGCTAACCCTCTCGGCTGCACCTTGCGATGCCGCCAGTGATCTCGCTTGAGTCCCGGACATTGCACCAACTGGGTAAACTTAGAACGTGTCAAAGAACGATTATGTTTCTACTCTTTCTATTTTTAGAGTCAACGAAAAACGCGACGCTCTATCTTGCTTTGATTCAATCAAGTGCAGCCTGTCCACAAGGCTGTGACCGGAATTAGTGCAAATCGCCAGCAAAATGTTCATTGCGCAGCTGACTCGTTCCAGTTTGTCAGCATATTCTGAAAACCAGTTCGATATCTAAATCAAAGGTCTCAATGTGTAAAAACCGCAATCGTCCAATGTTTATGCGTCCCCACGGTCCTGTCATCTCTTCGCCGACCGCCTCAAATCCCTCTTCGGCGCGGCGGAATCGGATATTCGTGATCCTCATCGTAGAACCGTCGCGGTCCGTGATCGGATTTCGCATTCGCGACAGGCGTCTCGTCCCTGGAACTAAATGTTCTGCCCGATTTTGCCACGACCAAAGGTGACGGTGTCGTATAGATGGCCTCGTTAAGAAGACTTCCGATGGGCGGATTAGCCACCGCGAATACTCCGAAGGCTTTTCCCGATACGTAAGACGTCGAAATGTAATCGGCCACCATCAGCCCCGAGAATGTGTTGGGTAGCCAATTGAGGCTCATACCTCCGACCAGTTGCGTCGAAGCACTCCAAGTCTGACCTCCATCTTGCGAGGAGACGTAGCCAAGCCCAAGGCTGCAAGTCGTCCCGCAGTTCGATACAGGATAGAAATAATAGGTCAATGCCAGGTGGGCTGTGGCACCAGCAGTTGCAGGATCAACGCCCAAGCCAGGGATGAAATGATCCACCGTGCTTGTGGTCGCATCAATCGGAATACGTGCTGGCACTGTCCAATTGATTCCATCGCTCGAAGTGCTGAGCACAAGGTCGTTGGACGCACAATTCGTTCGGAAGCGGCAATCCTGCCAGGTCACATAAACTCTGCCAGTTCCATCCATTTGAGCCGACGGCAGCGCGGCGGTCCGTAGATTTCCAGCAACTTGATGGTCTGTAACTGGAGAGACCGTAACCAGAGCGCTCCAACTGTTCCCGCCGTCGGTGGATGTAAACGCCGTTATGAGCTCGGAATTACCGGAAAGCCCCAGGATTGGAACAACAACGGTTCCGTTTGGCTGGACTAGAGGCACCCCGCCGATCCCTTCTGCGAGACCAGATGTGTTTTCCGCCGGGCCCCAGGTCAGTCCCCCATCGCTGGACGTATTCATTTCAATGACGTCCTGATTCGATGGATCATCCCATTCGACATAGCAGTGACCGTAAAATGGACTGGTGGAAGTGTTATCACACACGATCCAATTCTTGTCGGGGCTTCCGAGTGCACTAACGGTGATGGGATTCTCCCAATTGATTCCGTCCGCCGACCTGTTTACCACAACCTGGATCGTATTCCCAATCGCGAGTGAGGAAATCATCCAGACCGCGTGAGCTGCATCGAAAGCGACCACGGCGTCGCTGGCCGCGCTAAACAAACCTCCGCCCTGAAAAGTTGTGATTCCGGGGAGATAACCACTGCTCCAAGTGGTTCCCGCGTCGGTCGAAGTGGCAAATCCCACGTCGGCCCCGCCCCCGGTGGAAATTCGCCCTACCTGAAACGCGGTCACCATGTTCGAGCCAAAGACAAACAAACCGGGCTCGACTTCGGTGGCGTGCTGACTCGTGGAATTCGTAAATGTATCCAGGCTGAGCCTCGTAAGGGGAACACTTTGAAGGCCATTTGACGACGGCGTGTTTTCTGAAGGTGTGCTGGAGCCGCAACCGATCGTTAAAGGCAGAACAAATCCCAAGAGGAATAGACTCGAAAAAACCGCGCATCTAAATTCAGTGCGGGGATGATGGCAATTTTTCATATGAAATCACCTAGCCCCAGGCGTCCTCGTCTGGGGAGTGAGCGCCAGCTCACAGGTCGCGGAGCGCAAGCTCCGCCGGGGCAGGTGAGGACACCCGCCCTTGCATGCGGGACGACGCTCAACTTGCGGAAGCTAAATTGAGACATGAGACCAAGTCAATCAAAGATTTCCATTTTGGCCCTGCTACGATAACCAAGTGCATTCGTTGCTTGAAGTGCGCGCCTTGACCGTCGAGTTTCCTGTTCACGGAACGGCATCGTCTACCCGCGCGTTTACAGCGGTTCGAGATCTCAATTTCGAGATCGCTCCCGGGGAGGTACTCGGATTGGTTGGCGAATCCGGTTCGGGAAAATCGGTTACATCCCTGGCTTTGATGCGGCTGCTGCCGACGAATGCGGAGGTGAGCGGTCAAATTATTTTTCGCGCCCCAAGTCAACATCAACGTGACTTGCTTCAATTGCCTGAAGACGACATGCGGCAATTGCGCGGTACGCAGATTGCCATGATTTTTCAGGAGCCGATGACAGCGCTGAATCCGGTAATGCGCGTCGGAGATCAGATCGCGGAAGCCGTCCGCGCGCATAACAAGATTACGAAAAGAGAAGCTTGGGACCGCGCCGTAACCGCGATGGATGACGTTGCCATCGCCGACGCCAGCCGGCGCGCCCGCGATTATCCCCACCAACTTTCCGGAGGCATGCGCCAGCGCGTCATGATTGCGATGGCCATCGTCAACCGCCCCCAGTTGCTGATTGCCGACGAACCCACTACCGCTCTCGATGTCACGATACAGGCGCAAATTCTCGACTTGCTATCGAGCCTGCGAAAGAAATTTGGACTAACCATGCTTTTCATTTCCCACGATCTGGCGGTGGTCTCGCAAGTCGCGGACCGCGTTGCCGTCATGTACGCGGGAAGCCTGGTCGAAATGGGATCGAAGGCCGACATTTTCCGCGCCCCGGCGCATCCTTATACTCGCGGGCTTTTAAATGCAGTGCCGACATTAACGACTGATCGCAGCGTTGCCTTGCGAACCATCGAAGGAACTGTGCCGTCCGCCGAGACCGCTTCGCCGGGATGTGGATTCGAGCCGCGCTGTGAATTTCGCGTTGCGGCCTGTGCTCGAGATTTTCCGCCGCTGGTAGAAGTCGCGTCAGGCCACTGGGCAAGGTGCCCGGTGGTGAATAGCTAGATGAGAGATTTGGTATTTTTGCTCAAATGGAGCCATCCCAAGAGTACGTTGAGACGCCTTTACAATCATTCTCAGCCTCCACGCTGATGCTCCTTGGGTCTATAATCGCCATTTTGCCGGGAGCTAATTGCGCATACTTATATTGAGCGATATTCACAGCAATCTTGAGGCCTTGGAGGCCTGTCTCGCTGCCGCGCCCGCGCACGACATGGTCGCGAATCTTGGCGACGTTGTGGGATACGGCGCCAGTCCAAACGAGGTCATTAAGCGGGTTCAAGGGTTGGGCGAATTTTTCGTACGGGGAAACCACGACAAGGCGGTTTGCGGAATCTCCGATCTCAAGGATTTCAATCCTGTGGCGGGAATCGCGGCGCTTTGGACTCGAGAGCACCTGCCGCCGGAAAATTTGGAATGGCTCCGCGCCTTGCCCACCGGACCCGCCAAGATCGAAAGCCTCGAAGACGTTCAGTTCGTGCATGGATCGCCGATTGATGAGGACGAATACCTTGTAACTTTGCACGACGCCATTGAGCCGTTGATGGTTTCCTCGAGTACCCTGACTTTTTTTGGGCACACCCACCTTCAAGGCAGCTTTTCGGTTACCGCGGAAAACAAAGGCGACGTTTTGTATCCGGAGTACGACACCGTGGGCCAGATTGAAACCAGCGAGTTTCCGTTAAAAGATGGTGTTCGATATCTGATTAATCCCGGTTCCGTTGGTCAGCCTCGAGATGGCAACTGGCGAGCCGCGTTTGCGCTGTTCGATACCGATTCGCGGGTGGTGACCTTCTGCCGGACTCCATACAATTTGAAGAGCGCGCAGGAACGCATCATAGCCGCGAACCTGCCAATGCGCCTTGCGACCCGGCTGGCGGCCGGAAGGTAGGGCGGCAATGAATCAGCGAATGCTCGGCACCGTCACAAACCGTGACAACGCCCCCGAACATCACCTTGTCGCTTACAGCGACGGCGGAGCGCGCGGCAATCCCGGTCCGGCAGGATTTGGCGTTGTCATTCAAGACGAAACAGGAAAGAAAGTTGCCGCACTCAGCGAGTACCTAGGGCAACAAACCAACAATGTCGCCGAATATCAAGGTTTGATCGCCGCACTGGAATACGCCGTGGAGCACCGTCACAAAGCGTTGAAGGTCATTAGTGATTCCGAACTTCTCGTCCGCCAAATCAAGGGCATTTATAAGGTCAAGAATTCCACTTTGCAGGACCTTCATGGCCGGGCGAAAGATTTGATCGCGCAGCTGGAATGGTTTTCGATCGGCCACGTGCTGCGAGGACACAATCAAGAGGCCGACGATCTGGCAAATGCCGCCATGGATAAAGGGATGGGACGTGTGCCTCAATCGGCTGGTGTGCTGCGGGCGCCCTCCCCCGCGAGTTCGGCGGGAATATCGGGGCCTGCGCGGCAGGAATTTAATGGGGTGATCCGCGGGGGGAAGATTGAACTTTTGGATGGCGAGCTTCCCGAGGGCACGCGCGTGCAGGTACGTGTAAGCAAATAATTCAACGCGGGTGCCGTCGTCCTTTCGCGTTCTTCGCGAAGGGCGGGTGTTGGAAAAGGAAGTAAAGCAGGTCCCTCCACTCCGCTTCGCTGCGGTCGGGATGACACTTTTTGAAAAACTAAATGTCGGTCACGAAGTTTCTCAACGTTCCAATTCCTTCGACGCTTACTTCCACTATATCTCGGGCCATAATAGGTCCGACTCCGCTCGGCGTTCCTGTAGAAATCAAATCGCCGCGGAACAGCGTCATCACCTGCGAGATGTAGCGAATTACAACGTCTAAAGCGAAGATGAATTCTCGCGTATTTCCCTTCTGGCGGACTTCTTCGTTCACCCGGGTTTCAATGCCCACTCCGGCCCACGGATCAATTTCATCCGTCACAAGCGGGCCGACTGGGCAAAAAGTGTCGAAACCTTTGGCGCGCGTCCACTGGCTGTCTTTATTTTGCAGATCGCGGGCGGTCACGTCGTTCACGCAGGTATATCCGAGAATATACGGGTCCACGTCTTCATCTGCGGCAAGGTGATTACATTTCTTACCAATCACCACACCAAGCTCGCCTTCATAATCCACGCGCTGGGACATCTTCGGTCGAACGATATTTCCGCCCGGCGGCAACAAAGATGATGGCGGCTTGAGAAAAATCAGCGGTTCGGTCGGAACCTCGTGGCCGAATTCAGCGGCATGTTCCCGGTAATTGCGTCCCACGCAAACGATTTTCGACGGACGCACGGGCGCGACCAAAACGGCCTCTGCCAGCGGCAGGCGATCTATGCGCCTTGTAGGTATGTCTTCGATGTCGCCATTGCTGTCTTCGGGCGCGGTTAGTAGCACGCGAGTGATTTCGTCACGCCCTGCCAAAGATTCAACCAAGCCGCACTGAGCTTTCCCTGCTAGATCAAAGCAACAATATTTCATACAGATATCTAATCACAGCGACTTGAATGTTTTGGAGGAAAAAATGATGCCTACGGCACAGTCTCATTTGCTTCTTCGGACCGGGCGCTCTCGTTTCCGCGAATGTCCACGGCGGAAACGGAATAATAGTATTTTTTGCCGGCTGATACATTCATATCTCGGAAAGCCGGCAGCTTCACTAAATCTGAATTGATCTTAATAGCTGCCCCGCCGAGTTCATGTCGGAAAATGTTGTAACCCACCAAATCACTTTCCGTATCAGGATTCCATATCAAGTCAACGAAGATATGCCCATTTTCTTTTGCGAACACTGCTTGCAGTCCAGAAGGCACCGCTGGCGGAAAGATATCGTGTGTAAAGACCGCGACTTCTGGCGTGTCGTCGCCTTCAACCCGAGCCTCGCTCCCGGATTTTTCAGTAATCAGCGTAACCACGTCGGCGTGGTATGAGTATTTCTTTTCCCACTCGAAATTGTGATCCGCAAATCGCGGGGCGCGTGTTGCGTCTAATGGCAACTCGCCGACTGTGGTTTCCGTCTTGCTATTTTCCGCGCGCCGATACACGCGACAGAGAAAATGCAGTCCCGAAATTTCGACGAGTCGGGGAACTGGCGCCCAACTTAAGACGACGCCGTTTGCCGTGACCTCAGCGGCAAAATCCGCCGGAGGTGGAAGAGTAGGCGCGGCAGGGACGTGCACTCTGTTCGAGAGGCCGCCGCTTCGGCCACGGTCATTCATGGCTTCAACGGCGTAGTTCAGATTGTCAAACGCGTTCGCCAGCGCGGACGGCGGAAGAATATCCGTATAGGTTTCGGTATTTGGAAGCGCCGCCGCGTTCTTATTAGACGAAACCTTAATAGACGAAATCTTCATTGAAATCGCTGACACTTCGGCGATCGCTACCGAGCAGTTTTCAAGCGGAAGGCCCACACTGCGGCAGATGCGGGTTAGCCCGAAGTGACGGATTGGCTGGCGATCAGTGGTCCGGGTAGGAGCAGTCCAGGTCAAATAGACTTTGTCGCCCTTTCGCCTTGCGTGCAGGTCTGTGACCAACTTCGGCAGCTCAAGGGATGGAGGCAGCGGAATTCCGGGTGTCCCGCAGCTGGTGAGCATGCCCGCGCCGAGTAAAGAGACCAGCGAAATTGTTTTGGAGAGACGCAGACACAAAAGCCTATCAGAAGAGGTCACGCCCTAAGACAATTAGGGTTCATAAAAAGAATCCTGCTTTGAAAGAGCGCGGCTTCAGCCGCGCCGAAAAACGGTCGTTACGTACGGCTCGGCTGAAGCCGAGCCCTTCAAAGAGACGATTGCCAACGCGCTAGGTTCGCGCATCCCGCTTTATCTTTCCGGGATATCAGAGCTTCATGAATGCATTCACGATGAAGTCATCCTGCTCCGGGAAAATCGTTCGCAAGTCGAGCAGAACCCGGTCTTCCTGCACGCGAGAAATGACGGGTGGTTCAAACTTCCGAAGGCGCGCGGCGAGTTCATCGGCATTGAAATCTGTTGACGTAATCGCAAGCAGACAAGTCGGCAGAACTGCTGAAGGCGCCGCGCCTCCGCCTATTACTGAGTCTCCATCTATGAGCTCGACGCCAATCTTTGACGATTGTATCTTGGACGCTATTTTTCCCGCCCGTACCCGGATTTCATCTTTCGATAGCCGCATCATGCGCAGCGTCGGAATCGAATCGTAATCTTGTTTCACGTAAGCATGTAGCGTCGCTTCCAAAGAGGCGTAAGTCAGTTTGTCCACTCTCAAAGCGCGAAACAGAGAATTCGCTCGCATTTTCAATATAAGTGCTGGCGCTCCGCTTAAAATTCCTGCCTGTGGGCCGCCAAGCAGCTTATCTCCACTATAGGTAACAACATCCACACCCGCATGAAGACTGTCGAGAACGCCCGGTTCATCGCGCAGGCCAATAGACCCCAGATCGAAAAGAGATCCGCTGCCAAGATCTTCAATTAGGGGTACATTTCGCTGGCGAGCCAGGCCCACAAGTTCATCGAGGTGCGGCCGTTGAGTGAATCCCGTGATCTCGAAATTCGAACGATGAACCCGCAGCAGCAACTTCGTCTTTTCATTGATTGCCGATTCATAGTCGCTGAGCGTGGTGCGATTCGTCGTTCCTACTTCGCGCAGGATGGCGTGAGATTTCGTCATGACGTCTGGAATACGAAACGATCCGCCGATCTCGACAAGTTCTCCGCGGGAGACAATTACTTCGAAGTCTTCAGCGAAGGTATTCAGGGCGAGAAGAACGGCTGCGGCATTGTTGTTGACTACGATTGTCGAGACTTCCCGCGAGCTTGGCCCGCCCTCAGAACTTGGGGTGGAGGTCCCTTCGCGGGTGCTTAAGATCTTATGGAATAAATGATCTACGTGAATATCTCGCTTGCCTCGCTTACCCGATTCGATATCGAATTCCAGATTCAAGTAAGCGCCCGCTGTCTTGAGAATATGATTCAGCGCACTCGGGGACAGCGGCGCCCTGCCGAGATTCGTATGCAAAATCACGCCGGTCGCATTGATTACCGAACGCAAAGAGTATTTCGAAGACTGTCCGACTTCCTCCATCACACTCGCGGCTAACGCTGAAAGGGCATGCCCGATGTTCTTTTCATCGAACTCTCCGGCAGCAATGTTTTCGCGGAAACGGCTTAGAACGGCCCGAGCCGCTGCGGTAACCACGACTTGCCCCTCGTGGGCGATCAATTGAGACAGCTGGGCGTCACGGAGTAATTCGTCCACTGAAGGAAGCCTGCGGTAGAGATCCGATTTGGAGTCAATTTTCACGAAGCGATTATCCCATTCACAGTGCGACACGCCCGCAGCTATCCTACTTCGACCAGTCCGTAGCTTTTTTGCCAGCGCGTTCTCATGTGGAGCTGTGCGCGGGTGATCTCATCAGAAGGTATTTCCGCATCATCCAGCGTGGCGGCCGCTTCGCGGCGGGCAGCCTCCAGCAAATCGCGATCTCTGGCCAGGCTTGCCACACGGAAGCTTGGCATCCCGGCCTGGCGCGTGCCGAAAAACTCGCCGGGCCCGCGAAGTTCGAGATCGAGTTCCGCAAGTTGAAAACCGTCGGTGGTGCGAACCAGCGCGTCCAATCTGCGCTCTCCATCCTCGGAAACCTTGCCACCAGTCATAAGAATGCAATATGACTTTGCGGCTCCACGGCCGATGCGACCTCGTAATTGATGGAGTTGCGCCAGCCCGAAGCGCTCCGCATGTTCAATCACCATTACTGTCGCCTTGGCAACATCTACGCCAACTTCAATCACGGTAGTTGCGACCAAAATATCCAAACCGCCGTTTTGAAATAGCCGCATGACCTGTTCTTTTAAATCGGAATCCAACCGCCCGTGCAAAAGGCCGACTCGTAATTCGGGAAAAACCTTATTACTTAACTCTTTGTACATCTTGATCGCGGCTTTAAGTTCGCTCTCTTCGTTCTCCTCAATCACGGGGTACACCACGTAAGCCTGATGTTTGCCGGCGACTTGCTTTCGGACGAACTCCCATACGTCACCCGACCTCTCATCGGACACGCGGCGCGTCACAATTGGCGTGCGCCCAGGCGGCATCTCGTCGAGCACGCTCACGTCAAGATCGCCGTACAACGTTAACGCGAGGGTGCGAGGAATTGGCGTCGCCGTCATCACCAGAACGTCCGGTTCCGGGGATGATTGGCTTTCGTCGCCCCTTTTTTTCATCAACCTGAATCTTTGCAGCACGCCAAAACGATGCTGCTCGTCAACAATCACCAGGCCGAGTTTCGCGAATTCTACTTTTTGTTCGATTAGCGCGTGCGTGCCAATTACAAGCTGGGCATTGTCTTGAGCAATATGGCGCCGGACCTCGCGCTTGCGGTCTTCCTCAATCGAGCCGGTAAGAAGCACAATTCTGTAGCCTGCGGGTTCAAGAATATTTCGCGCAGAAAAGAAATGCTGCTGTGCCAGGATTTCAGTCGGCGCCATCAGCGCAACCTGGTAGCCATTTTCCATGGCAACGATTGCTGCTTCAAAAGCAACGATGGTTTTACCCGAGCCAACATCACCTTGCAGCAGCCTCCGCATGGGAAACGGGGCAGCCATAGCCGTGGCAATTTCTTTCAACACACGCTTCTGCGCCGCGGTGGGATGGAACGGCAATATTTTTTTGATCGCTTGCCGAACACGTTCATCCAGATGAAAGGCAATACCGGTTTGCGCCCGTTGTTGCCGGCGCTTCATTTCAAGTCCAAGTTCCAAAAAAAATAACTCCTCGAAAATGAGTCTGACGTGCGCGGGAGTGCGCCACGATTGCAGATCATGAAAGCTCTCGCCGGGATCGGGCCAGTGAACTCCCCACAGCGCTTCCCGTGGAGTTACGAGTTTCATGCGGCGGCGAACCGGCTCAGGTATAGGATCAGGAAGGTCGGGCGCAAGATCTTCAAGCGCGGCGTGAATCACACGGCGAAACCATCGCGGAGTAAGCTTGCCCTGTCCAGCCGATTCGTAGATCGGAACAATGCGTCCAATTTCAAGAGAGTTGGCAACTTTGTCTTCAGCTGAGGCACCAGCCTTTTTATCTCTCTCTTCGGTTTCGGGATCAGAAATAATTTCAAACTGTGGCTGAACCAACTGCAGTTCACGAGTGCGCGCGTCCTCTTCAACCTTGCCGTATAGCGCGAGCATCTGCCCCGGCTTGAACTTGCCCTCCAGATATCGGGCGTTGAACCAAATACATTTCAGCTTGGTTCTACCCTGGCCAGCCGTCATTTCGAAGATCGGCATGCGCCGGGTGCGGAACAGTCCCGAATTGCGGACCTCCGCGATCACAGTCGCCATCTCTCCTGCTCTAAGTTCCGCGATTCCACGGGGATTTAAGCGATCTTCGTAGCGAAACGGCAGGTAGTGGAGTAAGTCATCTACGGTGCGAATGTCTTTGGCCGCGAGAATTTCCGCGATTCGGGGTCCAATACCCTTCACGTACTGCACGGAAGTACCCGCTTCCAACATTCCAAGAATGTTAGCAGGGCAGAGACGCGCTTGCCCGCCGCCTGGGTCGTGGCGGCGGTTTGCTTAACCTGGCTGCGGAAAAACTCAATGCACCCAAAATTGGTACGAGTAGGCCCGACTCATCCGTTACGTTATGACGTTACTTTCGGAACATAGGTAACTTCCCTTAACACGATAAAATCGTGCTGGAAATATGCAAAAAATCGCCATCCTTTACGACGCCAGCCAGGCTGTATTGTCAACCTTCGATTTGGATGAAGTTTTAAGCCAAATCCTCGTTATCGCACGCGAATACTTTCACTTGCAGAATGTAGCGATTTTATTGTTCGACAAAGAAACCCAAGAGCTTTTTCTGCGATCGCAAATTGGATGGGACAAAGGCACCGACGGCGTAAGAGTACCGATTGGAGCCGGCATCACGGGCGCCGCCGCCGAACAGAGACGCCCAGTTTACGTGCCTGATGTAACTAAGGACAGTCGTTATCGCGTATCGGCCAAGAACTCAAAATCTCAGCTTGCAGTGCCGCTTTTGGTGCGTGAGGAAGTGGTAGGAGTACTCGACTGTCAGAGCGAGAATCTGGATCATTTTGATCTCGAAACTATTGATTTGCTGCTGTTGTTTTCCACTCAAGCTTCCATGGCATTACAAAATGCCCGTTTGTATTCCCTGGAAAGACGCCGTGCGTTGCAACTCGAAGCCATCAACGCCATTGCTCAACAGACAACTGCTGTTCTGGATTTGAAAGAACTCCTTTCCAAGGTCTGCACCCTCGTACAGAAAGCCTTTCACGTCTCCCATGTCTCGGTGCTCTTGAAAGACGAAGACGACATGGTGGTTCGAGCGCATC
Organism: uncultured Acidobacteriaceae bacterium; assembly: GCA_963720075.1. Taxonomy (GTDB): domain Bacteria; phylum Acidobacteriota; class Terriglobia; order Terriglobales; family Acidobacteriaceae; genus PALSA-188. The sequence continues at coordinate 129,856 of CAVREG010000008.1, forward strand.
ACGGAAATTTGACGCCATGCATTCCACAAGATGGCCGGGTACTGGCAGGCGAAGGGTTTTGGGGAAGGACTCTGGCTTCCGCGGCAACCCTTATTGAAAATGATGTCAGCAAGATTCCGGGCTCGATGGGTTTCTATCTGGAAACAGCTTCCAGGATGTGTATCCCGCTAGTTTCATTTGGACAAACTCTCGGCGTCTTGGTCTTAGATAGTTCTGAAATTGGCGCCTTCAACATCCAAGACAAACAGCCGCTAGAATCGGTCGCGGATATCTGTGCGACCGCCATCCAGAACGCTCATTACGTCGAGCGGATGAAACAGCTCGCTTATCTGGATGGGCTGACAGGAATTTTCAATCGCCGATTCTTCGAACTTCGCATGGCCGAAGAACTTGAGCGTGCCCGGCGTTTCGGAGCGGGGATGGCGGTGATTATGGTTGACATTGACCATTTCAAGCGCCTGAATGATGAATTCGGTCATCTCATTGGGGACGAAGTGCTGCGCCAGGTTTCATCAATTTTCCATCAGCAGTTGAGAAAGATTGATGTGGTATGCCGGTATGGCGGAGAAGAATTTGCCATCCTGCTTTCGCAGACGAACCCCGTGCACGCGCTCACGGTCGCGGAAAAATTGCGCGCGATGGTTGAAGAATGGCAATTCCCAGGCGTGCCGCGGCCCGTTACCATCAGCGCCGGAGCTGCAAGCTATCCTGATAACGGCACTACGCGCGACGAGTTGGTCAAAGCGGCTGATGCGGGACTCTACGCCGCAAAACAAGCCGGGCGCAATCAAGTCTTCAAAGCTCCGGACTCCATTAAAATCTCAGGCCAAGCCAGCGGTAGATAAGGGTCTTTGATCCAGTCTGAATGGATACTTTTCAAAACATAAGCTGTCATCCCGAAGTCCCCGCATTTTTCCCCAGCGGGGCGAGGGATCTCGCGTGTAGCGGATACCTCCTCACCACGCTTGAAGCCGCCCGCCCGTCCCCGTAAACTTAATACAGTGCACATCCACGCCAGTCCCGCGCAGCATCGCACGTCGCGAATCCTTCAGATTTCGCTTGGCGTTACGCTTGCTTACATCGCTCTGCTGGTCGCGTCGGGGATTCGCGCCCATTCGCTTGCCCTACTTTCCGAAGCCGGTCACAATCTTTCGGATTTCCTGGCCCTGCTGCTTTCGTGGGTTGCCGTTTATCTGCAATCGCGCCCTCCCAGCGCCACCAAGACTTATGGCTACCACCGCGCCGGAGTGCTGGTGGCATTGGTAAATGCGGCATCGTTGATGGCGGTGTCTTTCCTTATTTTCTACGAAGCCTTTCGCCGCTTACAGCATCCGGAACCGGTTCACGCCGGAACTATGATGATAGTGGCGGGCGCAGGCGTGGTGATGAACGGCGCGATTGCGTTGATGCTGCTGCGCTCGGACCGCGACGTAAACATTCGCAGCGCCCTGATTCACGAGATTGGCGATACGCTTTCTACCGCGGCCGTAATCGCGGGTGGCTGGGCAATTATGGCAACCGGCCAATCGTGGATTGACTCCGCGCTGTCCGTTGGGATAGGCGCTCTGATTCTGTGGTCAGGATTCGGAATCGTTCGCGAGACGCTGAATATCCTTCTCGAAGGCACTCCGCGTGGCATAAAGCTGGAGCGAGTCGAAGAAGCCATGAGGGCCGTGGACGGCGTAAACGATGTCCACGACTTGCATGTCTGGAATATCGGCTCAGAGACGCGAGCTCTGTCCTGTCATATCTCGATTGCCGACATCCCGCCGTCAGTGAGCGAACGCATTCTGCGGGATGTAAAAGAGTGCCTGCATCACGAATTTCAAATTGATCACACGACTATCCAGTTCGAGCACGAAGTCTGCGAAGTGGCCCATGGCTGCGTGATCCCGGTCAGCGCGGAAGAACACCAGCACAGCCATTGAGGCCGGACGGCGGCCCTCTCAAGCCCGGTTTTGACCTGAGTGGGGCAGTTCCACCGTCTCCCCGCCGCTCGTTCGGTTTTTGAGCCGTCCATCTCGACTCGATCTCTACACGTCCTTCAGCGCCGGTAGCGTAGTGGCGAAAGCTGCTCCACTGCCAGTCCGGACGATCGCATAACCCTCGCTTCACCGGATTGCGGTGGATGTAGCGAAGCTTCTCTTCAAATTGCGGGTAGTTGCGACGTTGAAATCGTAATATCGCTTTTGCCAGAAATGCTCCGCATCCATCAGTCGCCGCGACACTCCTTGCTTCAACGACTTCAGCGCATCGGCCAGCATAGCCTGTCGCGGTTCGCTGAGCAGGAGGAGGACATGCTCCGGCATGACTACTTACCCATAAACGTGAAGCCTGAAGCTGCGACGCGCCCGCCCCAAGGCTGACTCGAAGATTCGCCGGCTTGCGTCCATAGTGAACAACCGACGGCGATGGTAGCAGCAGAAAGGGACGAAATAACTCTGCCCGCTGTGGTGAAAACGCGCTAGTCCCCATGGCATCAGGGAAAATTTAGTTTGTCAGGCGGAGCATGTCTGTGACGTGTGAACATCCCACTCAAGCCAAAACCGGGCTTGAGCGGGCCAGCCACCCTCGATATCCCAGTCTGCGGAAACCGGCGGCTGGTTATATAATGTCGGGTTTTCGTTGAGGTTTCATTGTGTTGCATTCTTCGAAATGGAGTTTTATGCGTTCATTTTCGATCGCGGTTTTAACATTGTCGGGCCTGATCCTAGCAGTCAGTATGAGTGGGTGCGGAGGTGGTAGCTCCTCCGGCTCATCATCCTCGGGCGGCTCAAATTCTCCTCCTCCACCACCCAAGGAAATCTTGTATGCCGCGGGCTACGGTCAGGCGGTTTTGGAATACAACATTGATATGGGTACCGGTGCCCCAACCTTGATAAGCAGCGCCGCTGGAAGTAGCTCTTCCGGAATTGCCATAACTCCCTCCAACACCTTCTTGTATGCCTCGAATGCCCAGGACCCCGGTGTAAACGGGTTTTCCATTAGCAGTAACGGAGGGTTGTCACTATTGAGTGGTTCTCCGTTTTTATTGCCAAGTTATCCTGCGTTTGATGAGGTAGATAGTTTGGCGATGGATCCAGCGGGTAAATTTCTTTACGCGCCGGATGCATCTTCCAGTCAGATTGTCGGTTTCTCGATTTCGACCTCATCCGGGGCTCTGACTCCGCTTCCGGGTTCGCCTTTCCCGGCAGGAATGCCACCGCTGGAAGTCGCGGTTGATCCGTCGGGAAAATTCTTGTACGAAAGCGGCGGCGGTGTTTCCGGATTTACCATCGATTCTTCCACCGGAGCACTTACATTGATCCCGGGTTCGCCGTTCTCAACCTTGGGTTCTGGAGATGTTGATGGTCTGGCTTTTTATCCTTCCGGAAAATTTCTTTATGCGGCGGCGTTCTCAACGAACGAGATTGTGGGCTATAGCGTTGACCCCACAACAGGCGTGTTGACAGCCGTCCCTGGCTCAGTATTCTCACTGAGCAACTCAAATGCTCCACTGCCATACTCTCTCACGGTGGATCCTACAGGAAAATTTCTCTATGCTTTGGGCGGTGATGACGGAAAGGTTTACGGATTCACAATTGATGCAAGTAGCGGCGCTTTGACGGCCATTAAAGGTTCACCATTTGGAACACAGTGGACGTTATTTCTTTCGGACTTAGTGGTGGATCCGTCAGGAAAATTTTTGTATGCCGGGGGCTTTGGGCTGAATGGTGTGTTTATTTTAAGCATCGATGCCACGACGGGAACCCTAACCCCCGTGAATGATCCTTTGCCTGCTGGCATGGTATTGCCTCATCTAGGTTTTGTCTTTGCCCATTCGCAATAGATCGCCGAAAAATTCATCGGACCAGCAGCACGAATTCCCGCCTATGTCATCATGCCGACAAAAAACAAAGCCGGGCTGCATTTACTGATTCTTCCAGGGCTAGCTGTTTCTTGCGGGTTCATCTGGTTCCACATGATTTCTACGTCGCGCTCCAGGCGGGTGTTGCCTGATGAGATAACCGTGTCGGCTCCTTGACGAGCGAGTAGACTTGCAAGCGCTCAAGCGACCAAGGCTCGGAGGAAAGGAGCCCGACACGGTTATCTCATCAACCTGCCCAGACGGGGACGTCTCGGCCTACGCAGGCTGTTGCTTCTCATAGATTTCTTTTACCCTCTTAATCGTGTCAGCTTCTTCCGGAAGCTTATCGGGACGCAATCTGACGATCCTCGGAAAGCGTAGCGCGTAGCCGCTGTTGTGCCTTTCCGATTTCATCATGTTATTGAACGCCACTTCGACCACGATCTGCGGCTCGACCAGCAATCTCAATCCTTGATCTTCGATTCTGTGGTCGAGGAACCATTTCGTCATCTCGGCGATCTCGACATCGGTGAGCCCGGAATAGGCTTTACCGATATTGACCAACTTCTCGCCATCGCGTACCGCGAACGTATAGTCGCTCAAAACCGAGATTCGTTTGCCGTGACCGTATTCCACGGCAGTGACGACCACATCGAGAGTCGCAAGCTCGCGCTTTAGTTTCAGCCATGACTTGCCCCGCCGTCCTGGCGTATAGGGCGATTCAGGGTCCTTGATCATCAAGCCTTCATTGCGTCGGGCTTGGGCTGCTTCGAACAAGGCGTCGAGTTCCTGAGGAGAAGCCGCGCGAAAAACGGGTGCGCGAATAACTTGGGTGCGAATATTTTCTTCGGGATGATCAAAAGCCAGACGTACCTGAGAGATTTTTCTCCGTGGATCCTCGTGTTCTTCGTGGTTGATTGATTTTGCCTCGGCCAAAACGTCATCCAGAATTTTCCCGCGCTCTTTTAACGGACGATCAAGCAACAGTTCCCGATCCGCATACAAGATATCGAACGCCAGATATGCGACTGGAACCCGCCGGATCATCTCCTCGCTGACTTTCTTTCGTCCCAACCGCTGCTGCAATGCGCTGAAAGGTAATGCCCGGCCCGGCTCCGCGGAGTCCGCAGAAAGATATCCCCACGCCACGATTTCTCCATCGAGAATGACGTTCAGCGAAAATCCGCATAACGCGTCCGCCAATTCGGGGAACGATTCCGTAATCTCATCGCGAGTGCGAGAAAATATCTTCACTTTGTTCCCCGAACAATGGACTTGCGCGCGGATGCCGTCATACTTGTCTTCCACAAACGAATTTTCAAAATATGACAACGCCGCTTCCGCCGAGTCAGCAGGGCTGGCAAGCATGAATCCTAATGGATGGAACAAGCGCATCCGCGCTTCCGCCAGCTTGCCGACCGCAGCAAGCCGCAATGTCTCACCGATATCGCCCAGCAACATATTGGCCCGCTGAACTTCTGCGGCCTTCGCGCCGTAGGTCTTGGCAATCGCTTCTTCGACCAGGCTTTCTTTCAGTCCAATGCGCAGGTCAGCCGTCATGATCTTCACAATGTATTTGGCTTCGAGCGGATTCGTTTGGGAAAGCAAATCACGAAGCAACCCAGTTTTCGCCGCCATACCGCGAGCGCCTGCAATCTCTCTGAAGCGTCTCTGTGCTTCGATAACGGATAGATCACTGTCTTTCCCACTCGCCCGCAATACCTCCGCAGCCACCGATCCCAGATCCCCATGACGTTTGTACGAAGCGGTTAGCTCGGCTTGAGTTTTTCCCGAAAGTTCCCCCACAACACGCCAAAGCAGCGACCCTCCAACCTGTAATGTGGTCTCCTCCCAAAGCGGAAAGGGACGGCCCGAGAGAAATACCGCGGAGGCAGCAGCTTCCTCCAGGGGGGACGCAGCAAAGTACGCAGCCACGATTGCGGTCTTTGCCAGTTTCTTGGTCGTGGCCGCGACCTGCTCGCATGTGGCGGCAAACTTTCTCATGCTGCGAAACAAAAACCCATTGTTTGCAGTAGCTTACCAGTAGATTCGATGCTAGACATCCGTGGTACTCTAGTGTTTGGGCCTTTGGGCGCGGAAGGATCATCCAATCGGTATGCATTCATTGAAGAAATTCTTACGAATATGGTGGCATTTCCTGGTAGCTGTGCAGCTTCTCCCTGCGCTGGAAGGCGGCGAAGAGACGCTGGTCGGCGGCCAAGCCGTGCTCGAAGGGGTTATGATGCGCTCTCCCCACGCATGGGCTATCGCCTGCCGCAAGCCTTCGGGAGAAATTTCCACTCATAGCGAGCCACTCGAAAGGCTTTCCGAAAAGCATAAATGGATGGGGTGGCCCGTCGTTCGCGGCGTCATGACTTTAGGACACGCGATGACCCTGGGTTTCCGCGCGCTGCGTTTTTCCGCGAACGTTGCGCTCGATGAATTGCAACCCGAAAAGCCCAAAGACTCCGGCCAAAAGAAACTCGAAATCAGCGGTTGGATGGCTGCCGTCAATATCATTATCTCCGTCGGTTTCTTCATCTTCATGTACAAGTTCATACCGTTGGTCGCGGCCACCGAACTGAAAAAGATTGATCCGATTTTTAGCGGTCAAATCATCTTCAACTTGGTGGACGGCGTAATCCGGCTACTGCTCTTCCTGCTCTTCATCTGGGGAGTGTCGTTACTCCCAGACATTCGCCGGGTCTATGAATATCACGGCGCCGAGCACAAGACCGTCTTCGCTTTCGAGAATGGCGACGCCATGGAAACCAGCGCGGTGCAGCGCTATTCGACATTTCATCCGCGCTGCGGCACCAGCTTTTTGATGACGGTGATGATTATTTCCATCGGCGTCTATACGCTCATTCCGGTGACGACTTTTTGGGCGAGATTCGGCGTCCGAATTGCTCTGTTGCCGGTAATAGCCGGGCTTTCCTACGAAATCATCCGCTTCGCCGCCAAGCATCGCGGATCACTCTTCGCGATCATGACCGCTCCCGGATTATGGATGCAGCGTGTGACCACCAAGCCGCCCTCCGATCCGCAAGCCGAGTGCGCCATTGACGCGCTGAACCTCGCAATGTCGCTCGAAGAAAAACACGGCGGGGAGTTAGTGATCGCTTAGCGGTCCCCCGCGAATATCATTCTTTCTTTGGTCCGCTTCGGCGAACATAATAATTTATAGCTAGTCGAAGGTAGAGACGCAGCTTGCTGCGTCTTCCACGCCGAAATAACAGACGCAGCAAGCTACGTCTCTACAAAACGAATTCCATGTTTGAACGCCTTAACCAAATCGAATCCCGCTACGACGAATTGACGCAGGCGCTGGCGTCTCCGGACATCGTCAATGATTCGTCCCGATACCAGAAGACTGCCAAAGCTCACAGCGAAATTTCGGAGGTCGTCGAAAAATATCGCGAGTACAAAGACCTGACTCGCGGCATCGCTGAAAGCCGCGCCATGCTCGCCGACGAAAAAGATCCCGAGATGTTGGCCTATGCGCGGGAAGAACTCGATCGCCTGGAATCCCGAGTCACAACAATCGAGCAGGACCTCAGGGTGCTTTTGCTTCCCAAAGATCCTAACGACGAAAAAAATGTGATCCTCGAAATCCGCGCTGGCACCGGAGGCGACGAAGCAACTCTTTTTGCCGCCGAAATGTTCCGCATGTACACGCGCTACGCCGAGACCCAGCGATGGAAAGTGGAAGTCCTTTCCACTTCCGAATCGTCGGTCGGAGGTTTGAAGGAAGTCATCGCCATCATCGAAGGCAAACGCGTCTTCTCGCAATTGAAATATGAAAGCGGAGTGCACCGCGTGCAGCGTGTTCCCGCTACCGAGCAGCAAGGGCGCGTGCATACTTCCGCAGTCACGGTTGCAGTCCTGCCCGAAGCAGAAGACGTGGACGTCAAAATCGAGGCTAAAGATCTGCGCATTGACACATTCTGCTCGTCCGGGCCAGGCGGACAGTCGGTGAATACGACGTACTCCGCCGTGCGCATTACCCATCTTCCAACTAACACAGTTGTGAGCTGCCAGGACGAGAAATCGCAAATCAAGAATCGAGAAAAGGGCATGCGCGTTCTGCGCGCCCGGCTCTATGAAATGGAAATGCAGAAGCAACAGGACGCTTTAGCAAAAGAGCGCAAAGCCATGGTGGGATCAGGCGACCGCAGCGAAAAAATCCGCACCTACAATTTTCCCCAGAATCGAGTTACGGACCACCGCATCGGCCTGACCATTCATCAATTGGAGCAAGTGATGGATGGCAAACTCCAACCGCTGTTCGAAGCTTTGGAAGCGCATTACCAAGAAGAAAAGCTGAAGCATGAAACTACGGCCATAGCGTGAAAAATCAGATAGACACAGCCGTCCCCGGCCGCGTTAGCAAACCAACCTCGCCAGCGCTTTCTTTCCATGTTGAAATAGGTTAGTGCGACTTCGAAACGCCCTTTCCGCCGCGATTGACCGACTCACCGCTGCCCGCGTTGGATCACCCCGCTTGAACGCCGAATCGCTGTTGATGTTCACCCTCGGCTGTGACCGCGCCTATCTTTACGCCCATCCCGAGCGCGAGCTAACAGGTGCAGAAATCGCTCGCTATGAGAATGCTCTCGCAGAGCGGACTCGTGGTGTGCCGTCGCAGTACATCACGGGACGTCAGGAATTCTGGGGCATGGACTTTATCGTTTCGCCAGTAGTATTGATTCCGCGCCCCGAGACCGAGCATGTAATTGAATCGGTATTGTCTTGTGTGGGGCGGGCGCCCCTTCGACTTCGCTCAGGGCAGGCCTCGCCCGCCAACCCCATTCAAGTTGTTGACGTAGGAACCGGCTCCGGATGCATCGCCATCGTCCTCGCCAAAGAATTGCCGCAAGCCGAAATCCACGCGACAGATATTTCCGTCGCTGCACTCGAAGTCGCCCGCGCCAACGCTGCTCGACATCAGTTCGAAAACCGAATTCAATTTCACCACAACGATCTGCTGCAAGGATTCGAACCGGCCAGTTTCGATTTTGTAGTTTCCAACCCGCCCTACGTTGGGGAGTCGGAAGAAGACGAAGTCCAACTGGAAGTCCGCAAGTTCGAACCGCGCAGCGCCGTTTTTGCCGGGCCTACGGGATTGGAGATCATTGAGCGCCTGATTCCGCAGGCGCAGGCGGTTCTAAAGCCCGGAGGTTGGCTGGTAATGGAAATCAGCGGGACGATTGTGGATGGAGTAAAGCGTTTGTTAACGGGGTGGAAGGACGTTGAGATCACGAACGATCTGCAAGGTATCCCGCGAGTCGCGTCAGCACGAAAGCCGTGAGGAATTGTGTGGCGCGGGCGCCCTCGCCCGCGAAGAAGGTTAAGTCTTGCTCACCGCCACCGGCTGGATCTCTTCTACATCAACCCAATTGGTCGGATATTTTCCGGTGTAACAGGCGGTGCAGTAGGTCGTCTTTTCCCCGTCGCCGCAGGCTTTCTTCATGCCGTCAAGTGATAGGTACGCCAACGAATCCGCGCCAATGAATTCGCGAATTTGTTCGATAGAATTATTCGCGGCAATCAATTCTTTCTTCGACGGCGTATCCACTCCATAAAAGCACGGCGAAATTGTGGGCGGGCACGAGATGCGCATGTGTACTTCTTTTGCACCGGCGTTGCGAATCATACGAACGATCTTGCGGCTGGTGGTTCCGCGGACAATCGAGTCATCAATGAGCACGACGCGTTTGCCTTCGAGCAGGCTGCGTACCGGATTTAACTTGAGTTTCACCCCGAAATCTCGAACGGCCTGTCGCGGCTCGATGAAGGTGCGTCCTACGTAGTGATTGCGGATCAGGCCAAAGCGTAGTGGGATGCCGCTTTCGGCGGCATAGCCCATAGCGGCGGTCACGCCGGAATCAGGAACGGGCACTACGATGTCGGCATCCGCCGGAGCTTCGCGCGCAAGCTGGCAGCCCAGATTCTCGCGACTTTCCTGCACCGGTCGCCCAAAGACGCGGCTATCGGGACGTGAAAAATAAACGTGCTCAAAGATGCAGCTTGATTGGGCCATCGGCGTGGCATAAAAACGCGACGTCACTCCTTCGGGGCCAACGACAATCAGCTCGCCGGGTTTTACTTCTCTCTCGTAAACAGCGCCGATAAGATCGAACGCGCAAGTTTCCGACGCGAAGACGATGGTGTCCTGCTTTTGACCGGGCAGCGCAGGAATTCTGCCCATTGCCAGCGGACGGAAACCGCGAGGATCGCGCGCCGCGAAAATCCGGTCAGGGCTGATCATTACTAGTGAAAACGCGCCCTCGACGCGGCGAAGAGCGTCAGCCATGGCTTCAGGCAAGGTCTGTTCTTTGGAGAACGCGATCAAATGAACGATGATTTCGGTGTCGCTGCTGGTCTGGAAGATCGAACCCTGGGCTTCCATGCGGCTGCGAATTTCGTATGCATTTACCAGGTTTCCATTGTGCGCCAGCGCCATCATTCCCTTGTTGGACTGCACCATGATCGGCTGCGCATTTAGCAATGACGAATCGCCTGCGGTGGAATAACGCGTGTGGCCGATAGCAAGCGTGCCGTGAAGCTTGGCGAGTTCTTCCTCGGTAAAAATATCCGCGACCAGCCCCATGGATTTATGCATGTTCAAGGCCATGCCGTTGGAGGTCACGATGCCGGCCGATTCCTGTCCTCGATGTTGCAGCGCATGCAGTCCGAGGTAGGCAAGTTTTTCCGCCTCGGGGTTGGAGTAAATTGCGACTACTCCACATTCGTCGTGGAATTTATCGGAAGGAAGCATAAGGCTTTTAGCTCCTGGCTTCTAGCTTCTAGCTAAACCCATAACCGCCCACGTAGGGACAGCCGCCCGGCTGTCCAGTCGAGCAAGCTCGACAGATTCTTCTTCTAAACTGGAACGCCCAAATCCGTTTTCAACGCCTTCTCTAACGCACCCTCAAAATCTTTACGCAATTCAACCGTTGACGCCGACACTACTTCCTTGCCATCAAGCCTGACTTCAAATTTTTCAGGAATTGTCTCCCCGATCTTTTCTGAGGATACCCCGTATTTTACCGCTATTTGTTGGATTCCAAGCAGATGACTTGGGTCGCAAGAGATCACGATACGGCTGGCATCTTCCCCAAATAGCACAAACTCCGGAGGCAGCCCTTGCGTCGCCATATCTACTGTGATTCCAATGGCTTGCACCATTGCTGACTCAGCCAACGCGACTGCGATCCCGCCCTCCGAGCAGTCGTGAGCGGATTCAACCAGTCCCTTCTGAATCATCTCAATTACCGCCTTCTGAAGCCCGGCTTCTTTTTCAAGCTCCAGCGCCGGAGGGAAACCCCACATTGTTCCGAGAATTTCCTTGGCATATTCCGACGATCCGAACTCAGATTCCGCATCGGTCACATCGCCTGGCGCAGAAGCTCGCAGCAGAACGATTGCGCGGCCCGCATTGCGGAAGTGCGGGAATACGGCTTTGTGAACGTCGTCAAGAATGCCAACGATTCCGATTACTGGCGTCGGATAAATTCCTTCGCCCAGTGTCTCGTTGTAGAAGCTCACGTTGCCGCCCGTGATCGGTACTTCGAGTTCTTCGCAAGCCTTCGTGATGCCATCAATCACCTGGGAAAATTGCCACATGATATGCGGCTTTTCAGGATTGCCAAAGTTCAAACAATTTGTCGCGCCAACCGGCGTTGCTCCCGAACAAGCGACGTTTCGCGTAGCTTCGGCAACCGCGTGCATCGCGCCGAGCTTAGGATCGAGATAGCACCAACGACCATTGCCATCGAGCGCCATCGCGAGGCCGTGATTCGAACCTTTAATGCGGATGACTCCGGCGTCTCCGGCGCCAGGGCCTTCAACCGTGTTGGTTTGTACCATGTGGTCGTATTGTTGCCACACCCAGCGCTTGCCGCAAATATTGGGACTGCTTAACAATCGCTTGAGATTCGAAGTGTGATCAGACATTCCACCTAATTGAATCTCGTCAGGCATGTCTCGTGATACCGGCGGTTCCCATCGTTCCATGGGACGCTTGTAAACCGGCGCATCATCGGTCAAAGCGGGGTTAGGTATCTCAGCAACCACTTTGCCGTGATGAAGCACGCGCATCGTGTCTTCACTGATGACATGGCCGACTTCGACGGCGTCCAGTCCCCACTTCTCGAATACGCGAAAGACTTCATCTTCGCGGTCTTTTTGCGCTACCAGCAACATGCGCTCTTGCGATTCGCTCAGCATGATTTCGTAGGCACTCATGCCAGTCTCGCGTTGAGGAACTCGATCGAGTTCGATTTCCAGTCCTACGCGCCCACGCGCGCCCATCTCGCAAGTGGAGCAGGTTAGTCCAGCCGCGCCCATATCTTGAATTCCGACAATTGCACCTGTTTGCATTGCTTCAATGCAGGCTTCGAGCAAAAGCTTTTCCATGAAGGGATCGCCAACCTGCACGTTCGGGCGCTTCGCCTCAGAGCCTTCGCTGAACTCTTCGCTCGCCATGGTGGCGCCATGAATTCCATCACGCCCGGTCTTCGAGCCGACGTAAATTACCGGATTGCCGACGCCAGAAGCCTTCGCATAGAAAATTTCATCCCGCCGCACCAGCCCGAGAGCAAACGCATTCACCAGAGGATTGCCGGAATAGCAAGGCTCAAATTTCGTCTCGCCGCCAAGATTCGGAACGCCAAAACAATTCCCATAAGAAGCAACGCCGCTGACAACACCCTCAAGCACCGAATGATTCTTATGAATCTCCGCTTGTGTGGTTGCGTGTGTGGCGCAGACACTCTTGTCCGCGGCTTTTGACTTTTCAATCGGCCCAAACCGCAGCGAATCCATCACCGCAACCGGCCTCGCGCCCATGGTGAAAATATCCCGCAAAATTCCGCCCACCCCGGTCGCAGCGCCCTGAAACGGTTCAATAAACGAAGGATGATTGTGCGACTCGATCTTGAACGCACAGGCCCATCCATCGCCAATATCAATGATGCCGGCATTTTCGCCGGGTCCTTGGACTACGAACTTGCTCCGCGTCGGCAATCTTTTTAGGTGCAGGCGCGAAGATTTATACGAACAATGCTCGCTCCACATTACACTGAAAATTCCGAGTTCAGTGATGGTGGGCTCGCGTCCGCCTAACAGCCGCTTGATTTTTTCGTACTCGTCGGAAGTAATTCCGTGCTCCCGGATGACTTCCGGGGTAATGGTGAGGGTCGGGGAAGAGGCCATGGGGAACTCTATTGTCGCATTTAGGCAGATGCCTTTAAAGGAAAGAAATGGATTTGTTCCACAAGAAATTTGACTAGCAGTTAGTCAGTGGAATTTCGCTCCGTGCGGAACATTTTGTATCCCTGCCAGCTGGCAAAGCCTCCGAAGGCTATTATTGGCACTACCCTGATTTCGAAGCGGTGAATTACGAACATCCCGAAAATCCAGAAGCATGTAAACAGAACCGCTCCAATGGTGCCAATGGCCCAAAAATACAAGTTCGGCTCTTTTGGCCATTGCGCGTTTCATGCGACGTCCCCAGCGGTGTTCTCCACTATCTTACCAATTGATCCTCACCTCAAACGCGACAAATTGCTGCACTCGGGCAGTTTGGCGTTGGCGGACTAAGATTGCACTGAAACACCCGCTTATACTGTCCTCGCATGAAATCAATCATCGTGGGCACCGCCGGCCACATTGACCACGGCAAAACCGCGCTGGTCAAAGCCTTGACCGGAATTGATGCCGACCGCCTCGAAGAAGAGAAGCGACGTGGCATCACTATTGATATCGGATTCGCACATCTCGACTTGCCCGCCGCCAACGGAGAAACCGTCCGCATCGGATTCATTGATGTCCCCGGTCACGAGCGTTTCGTGCGGAACATGCTAGCCGGCATCGGAGGTATAGATCTCGTGCTCCTGGTCATCGCGGCGGATGAATCCATCAAACCTCAAACCCGCGAGCACTTCGATATTTGCAGATTGCTTTCGGTGCGCCGTGGCATAACCGTTCTCACCAAGTCGGATTTGGTGGACAAGGAAACTCTAGATGTCGTGCGCCTCGAAGTGGAAGAATTCGTCCGCGGGTCTTTCTTAGAGGCGCCCGAAAGCCCAATAGTTGCGGTAAGTTCGATGACTAGCGCTGGCCTAGATGTGTTGAAACAGCAACTGGGTAAGCTTGCGCTGGATGCCGCCGGAAGAGATTCTCGCACCTTCCCCCGCCTCCCGATTGATCGCGTGTTCAGCCTGAAAGGCTTTGGGACCGTAGTAACCGGCACTCTGATCTCGGGCACGATCCGAAAGGAAGATGAGTTCGAGGTTTTTCCCCACCCAAAAAAAGTTCGCGCGCGGGGCATTCACGTTCACGGGCAGCCCGTGAACGAAGCGGTTGCCGGCCAGCGAACGGCGGTGAATGTGGCTGGAGCCAGTGTGGAAGAGTTAACGCGCGGAATGGTTCTGTCGCCCCCCGCCACCTTCGAGTCCACAAAGCGACTCGATGTCTCGCTGTTACTTCTTCAATCCGCGAAGCCATTGAAGCAGCGGGCTCGCGTGCACTTTCACTGTCATACGATGGAATGCATTGCAGAAGTTTTCTTACATGGAGAAAAACAACTGACTCCCGGAGGGGACGCATTCGCACAACTGAGACTGGCAGACGAGACACTACTTCTTCCCGGGGACCGCTTTATCATCCGCCAATTTTCACCGGTTATGACCATCGGCGGAGGCATCGTCCTCGACAATGCCCCTCCACTCAAGGTCAGGAAGAAGGCTGCACATCTGGATTTCCTGAATGTTTTGAAAAAAGGTTCACCAGCGGACGTTCTGGGCGCTCGGGTGATGCGTGCGGGAACGCGCGGAATGAGCATCGCTGACGCCGTGGCACAAACCGGTTGCAGGCGCGAGGAAATCATAACGGCTCTATCAGCAATTCCCAATATTGTTCAGATAGGTGAATCGCTAATCAGCGTATCCGCAATAGAACAGATTACCGCTGCGATTGTTTCAACACTCAACACCTTTCACCAACAGAATCATCTTGTTTCAGGAATGAGCAAAGAAGAATTGCGGGAACGCCTGCCAGTCCCTGCGCTGATCTTCGATGCGCTCCTCGACCAAGCTTCGAGATCGAAACAAGTTGAGCTTGCCGGAGACCTCGTTCGCTTGCCGGGTCGCGGCGTAGTAATGAAGGATGAGGAAGCCGAATCCAAAAGAGTCATCGAATCCGCCTTCGCTTCTGCGGGATTGAAGGTCCCTGCGTTGAAGGACGTTCTAGCCGGATTGAAGGTTGATAAAGCCCGAGCGCAGAAGATAGTGACTTTGCTCTTGCGAGACAAAATTCTGGTGAAGATTTCTGACGACCTGGTGTTTCATTCCAGTGCGCTCGACGGCCTAAGGAAGTCGCTGGCTGCGGAAAAGAAAAACTCGCCCAAAATAGATGTAGCCCGATTCAAAGACCTGGCAGGCGTGAGCCGGAAGTACGCCATCCCTTTACTTGAATATCTTGACAGGGAACACGTCACGCGCAGAGTGGGAGACGAGCGGGTGATCCTCTGATCTTGCGTTTTCAGTCATCACGTCGCTGCCCAGCATGCACCTCTTCAGCGCTCTGATTTCGCGAACTCAGATGTCTGCCTGGCTCGGCAATACATTCTGAAGCGATTTTCTGATCTCCAGGTTCTTCTGGTTCATCTGAAGTTGCAACTCTTTCATTTCCTTCTTCAATTGTTCGCGGGCCTCGGCCGTCGCATGCTCAATTTCAGGCTGAATGCGCTGAATATCGGCCGTGCGGAGTTGAATTTCCTTTTGAACTTGTTGTAGCTCAGCGGCATGTTTTTCCATTTCGCGTTGAATCTCGGGTTGAATGCGCGTGAGGTCGGCCGTGTGCAGTTGAATTTCTTTTTGTACGCGTTGAAGGTCAGCAGCATGCTTTGCCACTTGCCATTGAATCTGCGGCTGAAGCAGAGCGATCTCCGATTGGGCCCGCATGATCTCTAACCGTGTGCGGGCGTCGCTGATGGGCTTATTTGAGCTCTCGTTGATTATTACTCCCGAAGGCCCATGATCCGGAAGCGTCAAAGTAAGGGTCAGCGGTTTTCTGTCCCGAAGAATGGACACACTCGCGCTATTTCCTTTCCGCAAATTTAATGCGTGAGTAAAGTCTCCGCTGTCGCCAATCTTCTCCTCGTTGACGCGGACGATCACATCCCCGGCATGAAATCCCGCTGCTTCCGCCCGGCTGCCCTTTTCGACAGACCGCACCAGGATGCCCGCGCCATTCTTAACTCCGAAAAAGTCTCCCAATTGAGGAGTCAGATTTTCCACCATTAATCCGCTGCGCGTGGAGGAATGAACAATCACGATGGAGACCGGGACATCCATCTCGGAGATTTGCGGCATTTGAGGCATGGGCGGGATCGGAGGCATGTTCACTCTGAAATTGTTACCCTGCGGCCATGCCATGGCAAAGCCGCTCTTGCGCGCGGCTAATTGCGCTTTCAGAGTTATCGCTTGACCGCCGCGGCTGACGCCGATCGAAATCAATCGTCCTGCGGGAATTTCGTGAATTACTCGCCGCAGTTGCTCAACGCTCTCGATCTCCGTTCCATTGACGCTGAGAATGACGTCATGATCTTTGAGGCCCGCTTTTCCTGCCGGCGCGTCCTGATCAACCATGGTTACTTCGACGCCTTTCTCTTCCTTCAATTGAAGCGCGGAGAGACGGTCGGGCGTGATGTCGCGAGTGTCCACGCCCAGGTAAGATTCTGGGCTGCCCCCGCTATCAGATGAAAATCCAAAAGCCGCCTCGGACGCATAAACAAAATTGGACGCTCCCGCCGTCATGACGACTGCGAGAGTCCACAGAATCACTGATTGAACAACCTTCGCGTTCTGCATAGTACGTAACCCTCTCAGCGCTTTCCCTCTTGTTTCGCAATTAACGATCCGCTAGCGATCGGCGCGCCGCAGCACGATATTGCCGACGCTGGTTCTTATCTTCAACACCGGGCCCCCGCCGTTTAGCGACCCTTCGGCGCTCACACTTTTTGGTCCCCATTCCCCGCCGTTGCTCGCAACTCGAATCTCCGGGAAATCCGAACGGATGGTGTGACCATTGGCAACGTCAATGGAGGCCCGAATTGTAATATTCATACTTGGGGACAGGTAAACCGTGATGTCTCCTACTGCCGTTTGCAATATCGAGTCCGAGCGCACACCGGTTGACGAGACGAACTTGGCGATGATTCCGCCAGATCCCGTTTCGACCCGGGCTGAGGGAACACCGTCCAGTTCAACGCTGCCGCTGCCAGTGTCGGCGTTGACCGAGCCTTTCGCCGACGCCAGGTGAATGCCGCCACCACCGCTTTCGACCTCCACCGGTCCGCCCAAGTCTCCCAGGTCTATGCTGCCCCCGCCCGTGGTTGCTTTCAAATTTCCATCGCAATGCTGCACCTGAATGCTGCCACCGCCCGTTTCCAGCACCGCTCCTTGAAGGCCGGAGACAATCACTACACTGCCGCCGCCGGTCTCGGCGCTAATCTTGCCCTTCGCCGAGGCGACGCGAATGCTGCCGCCCCCAGTTTGCAGCTTTACGTCTCCGCCTACGTTTCCGACATCAATGTTGCCGCCTCCGGTTTCCGCATTCACCGGACCACCCAAGTCATCGAGACGGATGCTGCCCCCTCCGCTTTGCGTGTCAAGACTTCCCCTGATTCCAGTCGCGACTACACTTCCGCCATCGGTTTCTATCTTGACCGCTTCCATGTCACGCGGAACTGTGACCACAAACTCGCCCGAGAATTTGTGGGCATCCGTTCCATGACATTCACCCACGATCCAAGCTGTATCTCCCTTTACCGAGGCACTAATCTTGTACAAATCGAACTGGTGACGCGCCGATTCTTCAGACGAAGTATGAGCGCGATTGCGAATTGAATAGCTGATGCCTTGCTGCGAGCCGCCCTCAATCCGGACCGAGCCGATATCTACCCTGACGCGAAGGTTGCGCGCCGCCGGCAACGAGCCGGTCATTTCGCGAGTCCAATTCGCGCCGTCCCGGTAAATGCGGGTTTCCTGCGCATGAAGCAGCGGCGAGAATAGCAGCAGCGCCGCGACGATTTTAGTGAGTTTATTCAGCATGTGAGTGATTTCCCTTCAAAGCATTTCCCTTCAATCTATCTCCGGCATTTGCGCCAATAGTGTCCGCGCCTGAGACCGGATGTACTGGTTGTGATCACTGGCTGCCAGCTTTTGCAGGACAATGCGCACGCTGCTGTCCGCCCGAACCGGTTCAATTAAGCGCAATGCTTCGGTACGAACCCCGGGATTCGAATCCGACATCAACGCTTCAAGGACAGCATCGCGCACCCGAAGATCATCCTTCACGAACGGCCCGAGTCCATCCAACGCCTTCAGCCGGACTCCGGGATTCGAGTCATAGCGCAAGGCGTACATCAGTGCTTCGCGAACATGAGGATCACTGGGCTGCTGCGTAAGCAAATCCACGGAATCCATGCGCACGCCGGAGTTGTAATTATTGCGTGCCGCGTAAAGCAGCAATTGCTGTATGCGCTCGTCGTTCAGCGACCCTTGTGTCTGCTGGGTTGAAACCGTGTCGTACTGAATGCTGACCTGGTTGCTTCCCGGCTGTTGACTGATAGAACGGATTCCGCTAATGGAAGATTCGGATGGCTGTGGACCCGAAACCGCTGCGGAATTGGAAAGGTTCCCACGATTATCGCTGGAAATCTTGTAGGTTGCCCCAATCCCACCCGCGAAACCAACTATTAAAAGCACCGCCGCAAGGGCGGGAGAAAAACGCATCTGCTGAAGCCATGCAGTGGGATCAATAATAAAGCGTCGCCAAAAGCGGTTCTGTTCCGTGGTTTCCAGCGCTTCTTGTAGCTTCATGCGCGAGGAGGCAAGTAGATTAGGAGAAGGCTCATCTACTACAGGTTGCGAGATCGAAGTTCGGAAGTGCCGCATGCTGTCGAGTTCAGTCGCGCAATTCGTGCAGCGCGCTACGTGTTGCTCCAATTCGTACCGGGTATCGTCTGCCACTTCGTCGTAAACGTAGAGCAGAATGTTTTCTTTAACCCATTCGCATTTCATGGTTCGTTACCTCTAGTTTCTCTGCCGAGCTTTGCTCGGCCTGGACAGCCCCTTCGACTGCGCTCAGGGCAGGCTTAGGCGGCTGTCCCTGCGTGATTTTCACCGCAAGTCAGTCAGTGCCCCGCGCAATTTCTGCGTCGCCCGGAACAGCGTGTTTTTAGCGGTCTCTTCGGTTGTATTCAACATCTCGCCCACGGTTCTTAATTTCAGCCCTTGATAGTGCTTCAGCTCAAAAACCATGCGCTCGCGCGGAGTCAATTTATCCAGCGCGCGACTGATGCGTCCGCCAAGTTCCCGCCGCATTAAATCCATCTCGGGATTCGCGCCCGATCGCCCATCCGCCACCCTGTCGAGAACGTCATACTGCTCTCCGCTAGAATCCGTGGCAACCGGGGCGTCTTCCTTCCGCACTTGCCTCTTGCGCAAGTGGTCGAGGCAAAGATTGGTCACGATGCGATAAATCCAGGTATAAAAAGAGCATTCGAACCGGAAGTTGCCGACGCTCTTATAAGCCTTCAGAAAGGCTTCCTGGTAAATGTCCTGGGCCTCGTGGTCCGAGCCAGTCAGGTGCATCGCCAGCCGCAGCACGGCCTGATCGTAGTGCCGCACCAGTTCCTCGAACGCTGCGCGATTGCCACGTTGCGCCTCGCGGACTAACTGCGTATCGTCAATGCGGCTTAGACTTTGTCCAGCCATTTGGCCCCGCGTTCGGGGGTCCCACGTTCTGCTGTTTTCTCCCGCCCGGTCACGGATTGTATTTGGAGGGGAGCACCTGCCAATCGTAAATGGAGCGGCCAACGCGTCGGCTGGCATAAATTGTCCTGATCCTCGTGTGAACTTGCTCGTCTAAACCGTGCGCCTTAGCCGTTTTTCCCGGTCTTGGTAATAGACGTGTCAAGAGCATGAACGTAAGCCGCAAATTCGAGGGTCAGTTCAACCCTCCGGACTGGCCGAACTGCGCGATCTCACAGCGATACCCAAGCCTGACCGTTGGGGAACGAAGAAGATCATATTCGTTTTCCGGCGGGCCGTCTTGCTAAGTCGGAGTATTGTGAAATCATGGACTCAAACCTTACCTCACGGGCGAGGATCACTTGGAATTGACCCTAGCCCCCAGTCCACGAAATCCCGGGCTACTTTTTCCAATAATGGTACAGACCACAGCCCGCCGCACTCCCCCGGCGTCCTGATATTTGGGTCTAATCCGTCCGGCGCGGTAGAATTCCCAATACAACTGATGGCATCTCAAGTTGTCCGCTAAGATTCGAGTCGGAGGAATGATGGCAGACCGTCCTAAAACAGATCCCGTTCCCGCAAAGCCAACTGAGAAAAGCGGCAACCCTAATCCCAATAAAGCACTGGTTCGCGTATTCGACACGGAGCAGGAATCCGAGGCATTGATTGTGAACGGACTTCTTCAATCCGCCGGCATTCAATCCGATCTCACATCTCTGGATGCGCCGCAGGATATTCTTCCTGGTGTCGGTGGCACCGTTATTTTGGTTCGCGAGGAAGACGCGCAGAGGGCGCGGGAACTCATTCAAGAATCAAAACGTGCCGCCGCCGAAGAAGACACCGCAGAAGTTGACGTCAGTGGGGAACCAACACCTCTGGGATGACGTTCTTGCCATCAAGGTAAAAACTTATTGCCCCGTCCGTATCCGTACGGTAAGTACCAATTTTGCGTTGGGCCAGCCGATCCAACACTTCCTTCCGGGGATGACCGTATAAGTTGCGAGCTCCAACCGAAATCACCGCGAAGCGAGGATGCACCGCCGTCAGAAAGTCCGTTGTTGTCGAAGTCGCGCTCCCGTGATGAGCAACTTTCAGAAGGTCCGCGTGTGGCTGCTCTTGTGAAATGAAATTTTCCTCTTTCCGCTCGGCGTCGCCTTCTAGTAGCGCCGATGTCCCTTTGTAAGTCACTTTCATCACCAGAGACGTGTCATTGGGCCGTGCCAACTGAATATTTGGCCGCTCAGCAGGAGCCAGGATTCGCAAGCTCGCGCCGCCCATCTCGAAGTGTTCTCCCGCAAAGTGCAGAACTACGGGAATCTGGAGGGCCTTCGCTTCCTGGACTACCAATTGCAACTCTGGAGACGGTGAATCCACTCCCAACCACAGTTCGCGCGGACGGAAGTTGGAAAGCACGGCAGGCATCCCGCCGAGGTGATCAGCATGCGCATGAGTGATCGCTACCACGTCGAGGTGTGAAATTCCCCGCGACCACAAATATGGGGACACTACGTCTTCGCCAATATCCAGGTCGGAATGCATCCATGAAGGCAAGCCGCCGGCATCAATGAGCAGAGTACGGCCTTTTGGAAAAACGAGCAGGATTGAATCGCCCTGCCCAACATCAATCGCGGTGACCTCCAATACACTCGCGTGGAACTCGGGGCGGGGAGGAACGGCGCTAATCCAAATCGCGGCTATGGCGACCGCGGACAAACCCAGTCCTACAAAAAGAGAACGGCGGCGCGCAACAATCATGGCCAGTACAAGCGCTCCGCAGGCAAGAAGTACAACCCAGAGTTCTGGAGTGGCTACACGCGCGTCGGCGATTCTCAGGTTCCCCATCCAGTCAACTGTTGCTTCTGCGGCCCGCAACGCAGCGGCCGTAACTGCTGCCGGAATTTTCGCAGCGGCGATCAAGACATACCCAAATGAAATAGCGGCCCCCGCGGCAACCATGACGATCTCAGTCAAAGGCACAACAACGATGTTGGCGGGCAAAGAAACAATGGCCGCGCGGTGGAAGTAGAAGGCCATCGGCAAAACAAATCCCGCCTGTAAGAGCAATGATATGAAGACAAAATCGCAAGCCATGATCATGCCGCGGCCAACGCCCGCAATCGCCGATAATGGAATGTACTTCCCGAAAAATAGATGCAACCGGGCAGCGATCATTCTCAGATCGAGCCGGAATTGAACCAATTCTGGCGATAACGCCAGGTCGTAACTCGTCGAGTCTAGATTTCGCAATGCTCGCGAGAGTTGTTTTGTGGTGCGCTCGAGAATCGGAGACCCTATACCTCCAATGATTAGCACGCACAGAAAACTCAACTGGAAGCTCGCCCCAAACAACTGCGACGGATCAAGGATCAACAAGGCCAGTGCGGCTGCGCCAATGGTATTAAGAATGGACCGCTCACGATAAAGCAGCCTCGTCGCCAGGTAAAGTATGAGCATCAGCGTCGCGCGCCACACTGGAGTGCCCGCGTCAGTTAGCAGCGCGTAGGAAATGGTGACGCCAACAGTAACTGTGCTGGCGACGAATTCATTTACGCGCAAACGGCGTAGCAACCAGAACATAACCAACGCCAAAATCCCAATCTTTAATCCGGAGACGACTAACACGTGATAAGTGCCGGTGCGCTGGAAATTTGTTCGTGTCTCTCTTCCGAGAAAGGTCTCGTCGCCGAGCATAATGGTGTCAATTAGCGCCGCCTGCTCGTAAGGCCACAAAACGTGTATTTTCTCAATCAAACTGCGATGCAGACGACTTCGCCAGAGTTCAAAACGATTACCATAAAATCCGGGAAGAACTTCTACGTCGCCGATTTTGACCGAACCAAGGACAGTAATGCCATTCCCGGCCAGATAGCTGACATAGTCAAACGCTCCCGGATTCCGAAAATTGCGCGGCAGTGCAAGTTTGACAGGGAAACGTAGTCGCTCACCGTAGCGGAAAGAGGGCCTCGGGCTCGCCGATGTCGCGCCGTTAAATCTCTCATCTTCATTTTTACTAAAAATAGAAAGGCGAAGGCCGGCGTGGATTTGCACTGGGTTTGCTTGGTAAGTAATTTGCTCTATCTCGACATCAATTCTTTGCCACTCCTCGCCAAACTCTTTTTTCTGCCAGGTCCCTTCTTTCGTGACATGGCCCGTCACCCAGACTTCGTCGCCGTTGGAAAATGAAACAAGGTCCCATGCTGCTGGATTTTTGGGGCCGCGCACTTGAATCAACAAAGCTCCGCTGACGAACATCGCACACAACATGACGCCGAAGGCCGCGCGGACTCGCCTCCGCAGAAAATATGCCCCCGATAATGCGAGCACTAAGGCTGCAACCAGCCACCAAACAACGGTCGGGCAAGCATGGCTTCCGGCAAACAGGCCAATGGCAAATGCGAGCGCACTCCACAGCAGAGGCTGCCTTGGCGATCGAGGGTGAAGCTTATCCACTTGAGAAGGGATTTGGGAATTCAGAGATTCACATCATTCAGTGACTAGCTCACACATTGAGGACGCAATTACTGGGCTAGATGAAACACGCTCTCGATGTGGAACGTCTGAGGAAACAGGTCAATCAAATGCGCCTGCTGTAATTGGTATCCCAAGTTCAGCAATGCACGCAGGTCGCGAGCCACAGTTGCGGGGTCGCACGACACGTAGGTAATCCGAGGCGCGCTCAATGCGACAACACCGGTGAGGGCTTCCGCGCTTAACCCGGCTCGCGGAGGATCTATTACGACGAACTCAGGACGAAGCTTTCCTGATGCATTCTTCAAATATTGCTCAGTCGTAGCATGAACCGCCTTCACGTTCGCAGCGGAATTGTATAGCAGGTCTGAATACGAAGTCGGTGATGACTCAACGGCAATTACTCGTTGGAAATCCCGATTTAGAACTGAAGAAAATAGCCCGACGCCCGCGTAGAGATCGAGTGCAGTATCCCCGGCGAGTTCCTCAGTAACGATATGCACCAACTGATTAATCAGATAGCGGTTCACCTGAAAGAATGATCCGGCGCTGACACGATACGAGTCTGGTGATATTTGATACGTGATCTGTCTTGCACCCACCGAAGCAAATTCTTCTTTTGTTGACGCAAGATTGGCTGGATTACGGTTCTTGAATGCGACCATGCCATCAATCGCCGCCATTCGACTCTGACAATCGCGGCCCCAACCTTCCAGGCTGGTATTCGAGGCCTCGTCTGCGCAATACGCCTCAATCAGCAGGCTGGTATCATCCGCATCAGCAAAAAGCTCAATCTCGCGGATCTCTCCCGGTAACTCACCTGCCCGGCCCATATTCCACAAAACTTGAAGAGCTCGATTAATGAGCGGAGAACTTATCGGGCACTTTTCAACCGGTAGCAGTTGATGCGAATTGAACTTGTGGTAACACAATCCAAATTCTGGCTCGAACTGAAGCGTGAAACGGCTGCGATTGCGGTAATTCCACTCAGAAGAAGCATGAATTTGAAGCTCGATATTCAATTCCAACTTCGCGATGCGCCGGAGATTTTCGCGCAAAATAGCTGACTTGGCTTCCAATTGGTGAGCGTAACTGCTGTGCTGATAGTGGCATCCTCCGCAGAGCATGAAGTACGGGCATTGCGGTTCTATGCGGTGTACCGAGGGCGTCAATATTTCGCCTGGCCGACCCCGTGCGAAGCCGGGCTTTTGCTCGGTGACCGAAGCCTCTACGGTCTCGCCTTCGAGGACGAACGGAACAAACACCGCCTTACCGCGGCCAAGATCGTCGGCAGGCAGGCGTGCCAATCCGTCGCCACCATAAATTAGCTTTTCGATTTTTAGCTGCAAGCAATGATTCTAAGTCATGCGGATGGGAGGTAGGTCGGACGTGCACAGGCGAGGGAAACCGTCCTTCAACGATATTTGATTATCCGCTCGATGGTTCCACGGGTTCCACTTCCACTTTCCCATTTGCCCCTGTCTTTAGATAAACCCACGGCATTGTCGCATCATGCGTGAAAATGGTCAGCCATTTTTCCGGAATCGCGTTCGCGTAGTATCGCTTCCGGCTTTGGATAACATCGAGAGGATAGAGATCGAACCCCATTCCCCAAGTAATGGGAACATGGGCAGTCGTCGGAATCAGATCCGAAATGTAACAGGCAGTCCGGCCGCCACTGCTGACGATCACCGCCTGCATATCACGGGTATGCCCACGGAAAACTTGTACTGAAATTCCCGGCACGATCTCCTGGTCTCCGTGAAGAAGCTGCATTTGACCGCTTTCCACCAGCGGGTTGTAGTTGTCGCTTATATAGGAGATAGCGTCGCGTTCGGCAGGTTTTTGCGCGCGTTTCCATTCGCCCGCCTGCACGTAATATTTCGCCTTCGGGAAACTTGCCGTGACACTTTCCCCACGCCGTACGGTGTTCCATCCGCAATGATCGAAATGCAGATGTGTGTTGATGACAATATCAACTTCCTCGGGAGAAATGCCGGCTGTGTTCAAATTCTCCAGCAACTGTGCGGGCTCGCCATAGATGCCTATCATTTTTTCGGTGAGCTTATTTCCGATGCCGGTCTCAACGAGAATTGTCTGGCTGCCGGTTCGGACCACCAGCGAATTCAAACCCGAGGGCACGCGATTTTTTTCGTCGGCGCGCAGCTTCTTCTCCCACATAACTTTGGGGACGACTCCGAAAAAAGCTCCGCCGTCCAGATGGTAGATACCGTCTGACACGATTGTTAACTCAAAGTCGCCAAGGCTTTTGCGATTCATTCCCTTGTCTTGCCTCCTTTCGATGAATGGCTTGCCTTTGCAAGCCGCGGCTTACAGCGCCGTTCCGGCAGCGTTCCGCGTGCTAAAATTGAAGTGCTTTACTTCTCAAGATGGCCTCTGACGTTCAACATCTGAGCGAATTGCAACAATTCGATCGAGAAATACTTCGCCTCAGAGATGAAATTGCCGCCTTCCCTAAACGCATTGCCCAAATCGAACAAAGACTGGCCGGAACTAAAGCGCACCTTGAAAGCGCGAAAGCTGCAATAAAAGGCGATGAAGCTGCCCGGCGCAAATTTGAAACCGCGATTCAGGATTTACAGCAAAAGATCTCCAAGTATCGCGACCAATCTTTGGAAGTGAAAACCAACGACCAATATAAAGCATTGATGCACGAGATTCAGTTTGCTGAGCAGGACATCCGTGCCAATGAAGACAAAATTCTTGATTTGATGGTGAATGCGGAAGCTCGGGAAAAAGATGTCAAAGCCGCTGAGGCTAAGTTGAAAGCCGAAATGGCGGAAATAGAAAAAGAAAAGACCGAAGCCCGGCAACGCACCGCCGAAGATGAAAAGCAGTTGGCTGAATGGAACGCAAAGCGCGATGAGGCCCGCGCAGGTGTAAGCGACGATCTTCTGCGTCATTATGACCGCGTATTGAAATTTCGCGGCAGCGGCCTCGCTGAAGTCCGAGATCAAAAGTGCATGGGATGCCAGGTAATGTTGCGTCCCCAGACCTACAACGAAGTCCGCGGTGGACAGTTGGTGTTCTGCGAATCCTGCCAGCGCATTCTATATTTTGATCCCGCGTCCGAAATCGCCGTTGAGCGTCCCAGCCTGACCGCGAAGAAGCGGACTCGGCCCAAAGCCCACATTGATCGCGCGTGGATTTACCGTCCTGATTTCGCCGATATTGGAGAAGTTTTCCTGGCCTTCGTCAACGCCAAGGGAAGCTCCAGCCGGCGGGTTTACGACGCACACACAGGCCGAAAAGTCGGCGACACGCAATATGAAGCCGGCGATTTTAGCGCGGCCTTTGCCAGCGATCTCGCGTCCGGCATCCTTCTTAGCAGCGGACTGGACGAGCAGCAACTGGAAGAATGGAATCCCGAATTACCGATGACCATCCTCGACGAATTAAACGGCGATCTGAAAACAGCTCGCGCCGAAATACCGGCCACAGAAACCCAACCCGCGCCCCAGATCACCTAGGAATAGCCGCCTCATTGTCATCCCTCGCCTCGCTCTAATACTGTGCGGTTCGTACACCCTGCTGCATCAGCGGAAGTCTACACCCTGGCAAAGTCAATAAATCCCCTCTGCACGTCTGTTCTTGTCAGCTTCACTCTTAGCTTGTCTCCCACGTCCAATCCCTTGGCACCTTCGGCTAGCAATCCTTCTACGTGCGGCTGCATTACTCGGACGAAGGTGCCCTTTGGGGTGACTCCGGTGACGATGGCGTCGAAAGATTCTCCGATACGGCGGCTCATTGCTATTGCGGCCATACGTTTCGACATTTGCCGTTCGACTTTGCGCTCGGCGTCGCCTTTCTCAGTACAGTTTTTGGCGATGGCTTCGAGGTCGGCGTCAGAATAAGGAGAAGCCCGGTTTCCGATTAAGGCCTTGATGAGTCGCTGAGTGACGAGGTCGGCGAAGCGGCGATTAGGAGCGGTTGAGTGGGTATAGTCCTGAACGGCGAGGCCAAAGTGGCCCTGCGGCGGTTCTCCGGGGCGCTCCACTACATATTCGCCGGGCCCGATCAGCTTGATGACAGCCAGCGATAGATCGGCGAAGTGATCGGGATCAGCTTTCCTGCGTTTTACGAGAAAGTCATTCAGAGCTTTAGAGTTGGGATCAGCTGGCAATTTATCCCCGAGCTTCGCGGCGAGTTGCACGATGCGGTCCCAGCGTTCGGGAGTCTTGACGATGCGGCGCAGCGACGAAACTTTTTCGAGCTTGCGGGCGACAACGCCGTTTGCGGCGATCATGAAATCTTCGATAAGTTCGGTAGCTCGATTCCTTTCCTCGGCCTCGACGTCCACGACCTGATCATTAGAGACGACCGCACGGGTTTCCTGCGTGTCAATGTCCAGCGCCCCGCACTCGTATCGGCGCTTGCGTAAAGCTTGCGCGGCTTCGTCTTGCAATTTCAACTGCGCTTGCAGATCAGGAGATGGTGCAACTTTCGGCGGAGGCTCTGCCGTGCCTTCGAGCCATGCGCCCACGGCGCGATACGTAAGCTGTGCTTTGTTGCGGACGACCGCGCGATAGACGTTGCCCGAATTAACGCTTCCATCCGCGCCGACGAGGTATTCGGTGACCACGCTTAGCTTGTCGGCATTTTCGAGCAGCGACGTTGTCCCCGTGGAAAGCTGCTCGGGGAGCATTGGAAAAATTCGGACTCCGGTATAGACGGTGGTAGTTTCGATGGCTGCGTGCTTGTCTATCGCGGAATCCTTCGGCACGAATGCGTCCACGTCGGCGATGCCGACCATCACTTTTATTTGGCCGTCAGAAGTGCGCTCTGCGTATTCAATCTGGTCGAGGTCCCGGGAAGTATCGTTATCTACGGACGACCAGAGCAGAATCCGCAGATCGCGGATATCCGGACCGGGCGTGGGCTTCGGCGGGTTCGTTTTGAGTTGGGCGAGTTGCTGGGCAATTTCCGGCGGGAAGTCTGGCTCGAAGCCGTATTGCGTCATAACTTGCTTGGATATGGATTGAAGATCGAGATGAGTATTCGGGGTGGATGGCATCGTCTCCATAGTAACGCCCCCATATCAGGGTTGTTCTGAACGAAGTTGCGCTGGGAGTCCCGTCAGTCCACGTGGGAGCGGACGCCCTCGTCCGCCCGGCGGAAGTATCTCCGCAATCCCAGCTGAGCTGCGCTCAGCCACCCGGACAAGGGCGCCCTGGCATAGGTCTTCGGTGGGCGATATTGGTCTGAATTGCTGTTAACTTAGATTCGTCCGCAACTGCCGGTTCAATTCAGGGTTATTGTAAGCGGGTAAACTTTCCATAACCGGCCACGAACAGGAGACCCATGAACGCTGCAAACCGATTTAATAGCGCAATTCTAATCGCGTTGTTTGCGATTTTTTCCGTCGCTCTCGCAATGGCGGACCCTCCCGGACGCGCCGTTGACATTCGGTACATTTCGGGAGAAGTGTCGGTCCAGCCTGGCGGCGTGAATGACTGGGTTGCCGCCGTAATCAATCGGCCGTTGACCACAGCAGACCGGGTTTGGACGGATAAAGATTCGCGTGCTGAACTGGACCTTGGTTCCTCCGCGCTGCGAATGAATGCTGAAACCAGCATGACGCTCACCAACGTCAATGATCAGACCGTGCAGGTGGAACTCGATCAGGGCACGCTAAATCTGTGGATTCGTCAACTCTATGATGGAGAAATTTACGAAGTTGACACGCCGAATCTTGCCTTCACGGTAACGAAGTCCGGAGACTACCGCTTCGACGTAAATCCTGACGGAGATACGACAATCGTTGCAGTCCGCCACGGAGAAGGCGAAGTCACAGGTCAGGCCAATTCGGTGAAAGTGCGATCCGGCGAGCAGGTTACTTTCAGCAAAGGAAACTCGCTTGAGCATCAGGTCGCTGGATTGGCGCATCCGGATGGCTTCGACGACTGGTGCAGAGTTCGCGATGAGCGGGAGGAGCATTCGGCTTCTGCCCGTTATGTTTCGCCCGACGTTGTAGGAGCCGATGACCTTGATCAATACGGAACATGGCGTGTTGAGGTGGGATACGGGCCGGTATGGATCCCGGCAGGCGTCGGACCCGGCTGGGCGCCTTACCACAACGGACACTGGATTTGGGTTGATCCCTGGGGTTGGACATGGGTTGATGACGAACCGTGGGGATACGCTCCCTGCCACTATGGCCGCTGGGTATTTTACGGCGGCTCATGGGGATGGTCGCCTGGACCTTTAGTGGTTGGAATTCGTCCCGTCTATGCGCCAGCGTTGGTTGCATGGGTTGGTGGCGCGCATTGGAGCGTAAGCGTCGGATTTGGCGGCGGCGTTGGCGTGGGATGGTTTCCGCTGGGTTACGGCGAGCCGTACGTCCCCTCGTACGCGGTGAGCCGGAATTATTTCCGGAACGTAAATGTAACGAATACGCGCATCACAAACATTACAAACGTCACCAACAACTACTACACAAACAGCACCACGATCAATAACCGGGCTGTACCCAATATTCATTATGCGAACCAGACGGTGCCGGGTGCCATGACCGCGGTTCCTGCCAGCGCAATGGCTAATTCGCAATCCGTAGCGAAGGCCGCCGTGCCAATACGCGCCTCCGAAGCGGCGCGGGCTCCAATGGCGACCACTGCGGAGGTCGCGCCGGCGAGAACAAGCGTCCTCGGAACGAATGCGAATGCTCACGCCGCTGCTCCCCCGGCCCAGGCTGTTTCGCGGCAGGTGGTGACGAGGGCCGCGCCTCCGCCGAGGCCAGTCCCGTTTGAGGCTAAACAAGAGGCGTTGGCGCGGAACCCGGGCCGTCCTTTGGACGCTCGAACCGAGCAGCAGATACGAACACAATTGCCACAGCGGGCTGCGCAGACAGCGGGAAGTCCTGCTCCGGGACCGGGATCGAGTTCGAATGTGAACAATGCGACCGGAAAAAATAATCCCAATCCAGGTGTGAGGAATGGACCGGGCGGAAATGCGACGAACTCAACCGGCAGAGTCGTTCCGCGCCCGCCAAATGCTGGCGGGTCGAATGGCGGCATCCATCCGTCTGCAGACAATGGTAGCGTGCGTGCGGAGGGTACAGGCCAGAATGGCGCTCCCGGCAGTGCGGCGAAGCTGAGAACCGTTCCTCGCCCTCCGGATGCGGGAAGAAACGTTCCCAGCGGAGAGCAAACTCGAAACCAGCGTAGCGCGCCGGATACATATACTCGCAGCGCGCCCAGCCCAGCCAATCAACCGGTTCGGCGCGCGCAACCGCATCCAGCGCCGAAAAAGGAGCGACCGGCGAAAGAAGAGCCGAAGGATAAAGGGAAGTAAGTAGAGAAACCAGTTGTGGCAGGCTCACACTCCGGAAAAAAACGATAGTGACGATAACTAAACCATGTGGAGGAAATGATTGCCTCACAAAGTTCTTGTCGTGGACGTGGGCGGAACTCACTTGAAGATTTTGGCGACCAGCCAGCGGACGCCGCGCAAGATAGTTTCAGGGCCCAAGATGACGCCGGGGCTGATGTCCAACTGGGTGAAAAAGGCAGCAAGCGGCTGGCATTATGATGTCGCGTCCATTGGGTACCCGGGCCCCGTAGTGCACGGCCGCCCTGTGCACGAACCCTACAATCTGGCCAAGGGATGGGTAGGATTTGATTACGCCAAAGCGCTCGGCTGTCCCGTGAAGATAATCAATGACGCAGCCATGCAATCGTTGGGCTCATACAAGGGAGGACGGATGTTGTTTCTCGGACTCGGCACCGGGCTTGGTTCGGCCATGATTGTAGATGGCATCCTGGAACCGATGGAGCTGGCGCATCTTCCGTACAAAAAGGGAAAAACTTACGAAGATTACTTGGGATTGCGCGGCCTCGAACGCATGGGGAAAAAGAAATGGCGCCATTACGTGGACCTCATCGTGAAAGAACTGGAGGCGGCGCTGGACCCAGACTACGTCGTACTTGGCGGCGGAAATGTAAAGGAAGTGAAAACGCTTCCGCCCAAAACTCGTTTGGGCGCGAATGGAAATGCGTTCATCGGCGGGTTCCGCTTGTGGTCGGCCAAAAAAAGCGCGGGACGCTAAGAGCCGGCTCCGACTCTTAGCCTTTGACAAATTTTCTGTTCAGCTTCCGCAAATCCTTAGACGAAATTTCGCTCTGTAAGACACTTGTGTCTCGCGCGATTGGTAACTCAGCCACAGTGCCGGTGCCTCAACTTAGTTGAGCCGCGAAATTCCGCTGTGGTAGCATCCTTAGCCTTGGTTGTTCACTGATTTTCCAATGCTCTGTCGAGCTTCGCTCGACTGGACAGCCGGGAGCGGCTGTCCCTACGTGAGTCTGGTTAAGGAGTAAACCCGTGAAAGTTTATGAAGGCGCGAATATTCGGAATGTCGCCATTGTTGGACATGGCCATGCCGGTAAGACATCGCTGGTCTCGGCAATGCTATATACGTCGGGCGCAACGCAGCGCCTGGGGCGAGTGGACGACGGCTCGGCGACTACGGATTATGATGAGGAAGAAATCGCGCGCAAGATGTCTATCGGGGCGAGTCTGGCGTATGTGGAGTGGGGCAAGACAAAGATCAATATCGTGGATACTCCCGGGTTCAATATGTTCGTCCACGAAGCCAAAATGGTTCTGCCCGTCGTGGACGCGGCGATAGTCGTCGTGGATGGCGTTGCCGGGGTCGAAGTCGTTACGCAGCGCGTGTGGAACTATTGCGAGGAATATAAGACGCCGCGTTTGATCGTGGCCAGCCGCATGGATCGCGAACGCGCTGATTCGGAGCGCGTACTGGAATCATTGACCAATGCTTTCGGGCGCATGGTGATCCCACTGGAATTACCGATTGGGAAAGAGAAAAATCTTCGCGGGGTGATAGATCTCGTCCGAATGAAGGCTTACACCTACGATCTTGGCGGGAATGGAAAAGGTAAAGAAAGCGAGATTCCGGAGAACTTAAAAGCTCAGGCGCAGGAATCGCACGAGCGTCTGGTCGAAATAGTGGCCGAGGGCGACGACGCGTTGATGGAAGAGTTCTTTGAAAAAGGAACGATTCCGGAGGAAGATTTGATTCCGGCGCTGCACAATGCGATCCGCGAAGACAAGATTTTTCCTTTGATCTACGGGTCGGGCTTGGGAAACATCGGTGCAGACCGGGTGATGGATTTTATTGTGGATTACACGCCGGCACCCTCGGAGCATGAGTGGGTACAGGGCGAGGCCGCGCCATCGGGAAATGGCGAGCCTCCCAAGCGGCACGAGACGGATGCGGAGCCGGTGTCCTTGTATGTGTTCAAGACTGTTTCGGATCCGTTTGCGGGGCGCATCTCTTATTTCAAAGTGTTTTCGGGCGTACTGAAGAATGATGTTGTGATGCAGAACTTCACCCGTAACTCCCAAGAAAAGCTGGCGCATATTGGGATCATGCAAGGAAAAACGCCGGTGCCAGTGCCCGAGCTGCACGCGGGAGACATTGGCGCGGTGCCTAAGCTCAAAGACACGCTCACCGGCGACACGCTCGGCGATAAGTCCGCGCCGATTCAATACCCCAGAGTGAAACTCCCGGAACCGGCGATTACCTTCGCCATCGAACCGAAGAGCCGTGCCGACGAAGACAAGCTGGGCCCGGGCATCCACAAAATGATGGAAGAAGATGCTATGCTGCGATTCTTCCGCGATCCGCAGACGAAGGAATTTCTGATTGCCGGGACGGGACAGCAGCATATTGAAGTCGTGGTCTCGAAGATGAAGAAGCGGTACCACACTGAGGTTATTCTCAAAGCTCCGAAGGTTCCTTATCGCGAAACGATTCGCGGCAAAGCTGACGTGCAGGGGCGTCACAAAAAACAAACCGGCGGCCACGGGCAATATGGCGACTGCAAGATCAAAATGGAGCCGATGCCGCGCGGCGGAGAATTCGAATTCGTGAACGATATTTTCGGCGGCGCGATTCCGAAAAACTATATTCCGGCAATTGAAAAGGGAATAAAAGACGCCGCCGCGCGCGGCTATCTTGCTGGATTTCCCGTGGTGGATTTTAGGGTAATTCTCTACGACGGCTCGTATCACGATGTGGATTCGAACGACATGTCCTTCCAGATGGCCGGCCGCATCGCGTTCCGCAAAGCGATGGAACAGGCCAAGCCAACTCTGTTAGAACCAGTGATGGCGGCGGAAA
Organism: uncultured Acidobacteriaceae bacterium; assembly: GCA_963720075.1. Taxonomy (GTDB): domain Bacteria; phylum Acidobacteriota; class Terriglobia; order Terriglobales; family Acidobacteriaceae; genus PALSA-188. The sequence goes on from CAVREG010000008.1 coordinate 163,160, forward strand.
TTACGATCCCAGACGAATTCGCGGGATCAATCATGGGCGACCTGAACAGCCGTCGTGGGCGCATCCAGGGTATGGACAATAAAGGCGGCACCACAATCGTAAAGGCCGAAGTGCCAATGTCCGAGATGCTTACCTACGGTGTGGACCTGACCTCAATGACCCAAGGCCGCGGTAGCTTCAACATGGAAATGCACCACTACGACGCCGTCCCAGGAATGCTGCAGGAGAAGATCATAGAGAAGGCCAAGGCGGAGAGAGGCGAGGTGAAGGAAGAGGAGGAATAGCGCCCGTGCGTGTGGCCCCTGCCATGGCCGATAGGGAACGTCGGACTGACGGGGCATAAGCTTTATGCCTTCGGACTCCAGAAAGCTCTTCGCCGCTGAGACAAAATTCTCGTCGCTGCCGGGTCCTAGGATCAAATCGTTAGTAACTCTTGAATGGGATCGGATGTCTCCATAGCCGTTGTGCGGTGTCCTAAGGCCAAAAGGTCGCAGGCGCTACGTGATCTTCAACCCGGCAGCTTTCGCCAATTTCGCCTGACGCTCATCGAACGTCCAAAATCGTTCGGCTTTTAATTCCAGCGCGCAGGCGACGTGCAGGCTGTCTAGGGTGCGTGTCCCGAGGCGCGGCCCGTACTTGCGGGCGAGATCGGCGCAACGGTCGTACACATGGTCGGGGATCTCTACCTCTAACCACATCCCGGCAGCCCGATCATTTTCCAGGTGACGGTAAAACTTCTCGACTTCCTCCTCCGTCGCCTTCCCATGGAAAACTTGCCGGTAGATGGCATGAGTCCACTCCGCGTGGTGCAGTGGCGTGAACCAAACACCCGACGCAGATTTTATTAGTTCTCTCGATGCGGCCGAGTGTCTGTCTATGGTGTAAAGAGATACAAATAAGCTGGTGTCCGCGTAGATGCTCAATAGCGTCCGCGATCCCTTATTAGATCGTCAACGGCCGTCAATACCCGATCACCCAGCACCTTTTTGGCACGCGCCTCGAAGTCGGGCCACTTGACTGGTGATTTGGACGGCTCCGCAACTGGAACGATGCGACCGATCACGCGGTCTCGTTCTTTAAGCTCCACAGATTTTCCGGCGCGCAGCCATGCCTTGAGGCGGCGAGTATCTCGAAGCTGGCGTAGATTCATCGAAGGCATACTGCAATGTGACACATTATGTGTCACATTGTCAACTTCGGGATCGGCAGCCGTGTCTCAACTGTGTTTTCTGGCTTCGTCAAACTTCGTTGGACTGAGCGGACGACGACGTGCGCTCCTACGCGAGTAGTTATCTACTGAATTGCTTCATGTAGAAGTCTTGGCTTACCATTCCTGAATGAAGATAATCCCCGTTTTTATATTGATCGTTTTTGCACTGCCGTTGCTCGCCCATGGCGCAGCCCAAACGCAAGTGTTCGATACGTCAGCCGGGCCCGTGAAGATCACACCGATTTATCACGCCAGCACATTGATTGAGGCGGGAGGAAAGACAATCTATCTAGACCCCGCCAAGCCCGAGAAATTCGCAGGACTTCCAAAGGCCGACCTGATTCTAATCACCCACATTCACGGCGATCACATGGATCCCGACTCAATCAAGAAAATCAGCAAGCCTGAAACCGAAATTCTGGCGCCGCCTACCGTGGTCGCAACCGTTACCACTGCCAAGCCTATCTCCAACGGCGAAACGAAAACCTGGCAGGGATGGACCATCGAGGCTGTACCCGCTTACAACTTGAAGCGCGGGCCGGTGCCGGGACAGTTCTATCACCCTAAGGGACGCGATAATGGCTACATCCTCACCTACGGCGGCCAGCGCTTCTACTTCTCAGCCGACACCGAAGGCATCCCGGAGATGCGCGCGCTAAAGAATATTGATGTGGCGTTCGTGTGCATGAATCTCCCTTATACGATGCCGCCAGAAGAGGCCGCGGACGCGGTGCGGGCGTTCCATCCCAAGGTTGTCATTCCCTACCACTATCGCGGATCTGATCTCGCCGTGTTTAAGAACGCATTGCAAGGGACGGGCATTGAAGTCCGGTTGCTCGATTGGTATCCGAAGGAATAGTTCTCGACCAATAGACGAGGGAGATTGAGTGCCGAGCCTCACCCAGCCGAGCGGACGAGGACGCCCGCGCCTACGCGGGATTATTCGAAAAAAGGACGACTGCGATATCGGTGAGCGCGAACTCTCCGCCTTTGGCCAGTAGCGGTTCGTCAGAAGTTTTTGCCAATGCGTAGGCGAAACAGTCTCCGAAGTTAAGCGCTGCCGGATGGCGTCCCTTTCCGTATTTGCGCCACGCGGACCGCGCAATTTCCACCTGCTCGGCATCCACAGGGACGATTTGGAGATTGGCCCGAATGACGAAAAGATCGAACTCGCGGCCGGCAGCCTCGCCTTGCCGAGCTTCGAGAACTATTCCAGTTTCGAGCACACTCGCGGCAGACACCAGGCGGCTTTCGGCGGCAGTGATGGCTTTGAGGAATGTGTCACGTTCCGCCTCGGCAAAAAAGATAGCTGCAAGGGCTGACGTGTCAATGACCATAAGCGCGCATCAACGGGGAAGGCCGTGCTCATCGTAGCCAAGGATTTCGTCCGCCATACGGGAATCCAGAATAGGCAGCTTATCCACGCGGCGAAGGATCTCTTCCAACTGGCTCGATAGGATTTTATTTTTCCGCGCGTGCTTGAGCCGGTCAAGGCGTTCCCGTAGAGCTTTCTGGATAGCCTCGGTAAGCGATTCTCCCGTGACCTCTGCTACCTGCCTCGCCAAACGTTCTGTGATGTTGTTCTTGATACTCAACGGCATATTGCATTAATATATACTTTTATATAGAAGTATAGCAACAGCTATATGCCGCTATTCAAGCAAATTATCGCGATGGGATTAGTCACGATCGGTTCGTTGACCGTTAGACGTGCGGTGGCGCAGCAGCATGAAACACTGGCGGACGTGCTCAAGCAAGAGGCAATTCCCTTTCCGCCCATTGCAATTCCTCATCTCAACTCGCAGATCACCGGCTACGCGACTTCGAATGATGAGCGCGAATTCCTTATCGCATATTACCTCGCTAATCCACAAAACGAACTACGCTTCCCGCTATTCCTGACACGATTCGACAAACGGTCGGCCGAATGGAAGCCCGTCGAGCTCAGCGATACGAAAGTAAAGATCTTCGAGGGGACTGACCATGAGACGCCGGACGACTGCCTCGGTTCAGTGCTGAGCATCGAGCGTAACGGCAAGTGGTATTACCTGAATCTGCACTTCAATCCGTCGGCCGGATGTCTACTCATCTTGAAGGGCGATTTAAGTGTGAGCCAGACACTCGCCGGTGGGACTGCGGCGTTTTTTAAGTCTGGATTGCTGGTTTGGTCCGGCGATATGGTGCATTTCGCCGACGTCCATCCCGAAACGCTGCTTCTTTACGATCCGGCTACACGTAAGAGCCTCCAACTTTATCCGCCGAAGAGTGATCCGTTCCGCGATGACTTCAGCACGCGTCTCGAAAAAGCGATTGATCAAAAGCAATGCGCTGAAAGCAACTGGGCCTGCGAACCCGATAGATTTTCATCGGAGATAGATTCAGCCCTGGTAAGCGGTGAAACCAAATCCCTGGCGTTTCGCACATCATTTGAGACGGAAGGCTTCCTCACACGAGAGCAAGCCGAAAGCAGCGAAAATTGGGACGATGACCAGTACGTTTACGTCTATCGAGTCAACCCGCTAAGTTGGCGGGAATTTTCAATTTACGATTTGACATCCAAGTTCGGCACCAATTCCTTAAAAGACCTGCTAACGCCAGCAAACATCAAGCAAGTGTTTTCGACGCCTGCGCCGTAGCTAGCTGTGAATTAGACTCGCAATTGCCTGATTCTCGATTTCGGCTTACCATCCGTGAGAGTGGCCACTCTCAGGAATACTCCACAGGTTTCGCCAGACCGCGAACGCATCGTATCCGCGGCCCCGGTCGAGGATGACTCTTCGTTTGAGCTGAAGCTGCGCCCGCAACGGCTTGCGGAGTTCATCGGTCAGAATAAGGTCAAAGATAATCTGGCAGTTGCCATTGAGGCGGCGAAATCGCGCGGTGAGGCGCTGGATCACGTGCTGCTGTACGGTCCTCCCGGATTGGGGAAGACCACGCTGGCTACGATTATTGCCAACGAACTGGGCGTGCCTTTTCAGCAGACATCAGGCCCGACGCTGCAAATCAAAGGCGACCTGACGGCGATCCTAACCAACGTCCGCGATAGGCAAGTGTTGTTCATTGATGAAGTTCACCGGTTGCAACCAGCACTGGAAGAAATCCTCTATTCTGCGCTCGAGGATTACAAACTCGACATTATCATCGGCCAGGGTCCGGCGGCGCGAACCCATACCATGGACGTAAAGCCGTTCACGTTTATTGGCGCGACGACTCGCGCCGGATTGCTTTCGTCGCCGCTACGCTCGCGGTTCGGAATTGTTTTGCGGTTGGAATTTTATGGGAACGAGGAATTGCGTGTGATCGTCGAACGGTCGGCGGATATCCTGGGAGTGGAAGTTGACCGCGCTGGCGCTTTGGAAATCGCAAGCCGGTCGCGCGGTACGCCTCGCATCGCCAATCGTCTTCTGCGCAGAGTTCGCGACTACGCACAGGTTCGCGGAGCCGGCAAGATTGATTTGCCCACGGCGCATGCCGCATTACAAATGTTGGAAGTGGACCGTCACGGATTCGACGAGGTAGATCGCAAGCTGCTACTGACGATTATCGAGAAGTATCAAGGTGGTCCAGTCGGCGTGAATACTTTGGCGGCGGCGTTGGCGGAAGAGGCAGACGCGATTGAAGAAATGTACGAGCCATTTTTGATCCAAATTGGATTTTTGAATCGAACGCCGCGAGGGCGCGTAGCCACCCAGCTTGCGTACGAGCATTTCGGGATCACGCCAAATAGAAAGCAGAGTTCGTTGTTCTAGCGCCTGTCGAACATGGATGGAAGCGCAATAGCACCTCCCGCAACTGGGAAATTAGATATTCGGCGCGGCTCAAAGCTGTGCCCTTCCCAGTTCGAACAGTAGTCTGGATTCTATCGAGGTTGTCGGTGGTAGCGATGACCGAAACCCGAGGCGAGCCTTTGCTCGCCCTGACAGACGAGGACGTCTGTCCCCACGTATTTCGTGCCGGACTTTAAATGATTGCTCATCTTCGCGGAAAATTGCTGGCAAAGCATCCCAATCAGGCGATTGTGGAAACCGCTGGCGTGGGATATGACGTAACCATTACTGTCCCAACGTTCTCTGACCTGCCTAATCCCGGCAACGATGTTTCGCTTCATATTCATACGCACGTCCGCGAAGATCAAATTGCGTTGTATGGATTTTTGCGGGCATCCGAAAGGCTGCTTTTCGAGAAGTTGATTTCAGTCAGCGGGATTGGGCCGAAGCTCGCAATCACGATTCTGAGTGGCATGCCCGCGGATGAGATGGTGGGCGCAATTCGCGGCAATGACGTGGCGCGGCTTACGCGGATTCCGGGGATAGGGAAGAAGACAGCGGAACGCATGGTGTTGGAGCTTCGCGACAAGATGCCGCACCAGGTTGCGGGGGAATCGGTGCCTGCACAGGTTCTCAGCTCGGCAGAAGAAGATGTTTTGTCAGCGTTAATGAATTTGGGCTATCAGCGCGTGATGGCGGAGAAGGCTCTGGCTTCGATAGGAAAAAATGGCGGATCGTTTGAGAAGATGTTTCGTGAAGCTATGGGAGCACTCTCGAAATAATGCGTCGGCGAGAACGAAAAGCAGATTTCTCGCCTGCGGCTAAAATACCTAAATGGCAATCCATAGACTGGATCGACAAGGGTTTTCCGAAAGCAGGTCACTTCGGCTTAGTTGCCGGCATCAAAAAAAATCAGCGAATCGGAATACAATTTCTAAATGAGGAACGTAATGCGAAGCGCGCGACGAACGCAAATTCTACACACATTCGCGATTTTGGTTGCTTTGGTCTTATTTACGGGACCACGAGCATTGAACGCAGCATCCGCCGATACCCAGAGCCAGGGTTCGCGAACACCCATCTTGCTCGAGCTATTTACTTCGGAGGGATGCTCGAGCTGCCCACCAGCAGACATTTTCCTCGAAAAGCTTGATAGCGTTCAACCTGTTCCCGGAGCGGAATTGATCGTCCTCAGCGAGCACGTTGACTATTGGAATCACGACGGGTGGAAAGATCCATTCTCGTCGAGTTCTTACAGCGACCGGCAGAATGTATATAAATCCCGGTTCGGCCTGAATAGCGTTTATACACCTGAGATGGTTGTGGATGGCGCCAGCGAGTTTCTGGGCAGCAATGCGCCCGCTGCGCAAAAGGCACTGACCGAGGCCGCGAAATCCAGCAAAATTCCAGTCACCCTGTCAGCGCTTTCTGTGGACGCTACGAATACTCTGCACGCGCACATTGAGACGGGGGAGCTACCTGCATCTTCGCATGCAAAAGAAGCGGATGTATATCTGGCAGTCGCGCTTCGTCGAGCCGAATCGGATGTCCTTCGAGGTGAAAATGCCGGGCACCATCTCGCGTACACAAACGTGATGCAGAATCTCAAGGATGTTGGAGTTGTGCACCGAGGCCAGGCATTTTCACAGGATCTTAACCTCAAGCTGGAGCCAGGCACTGATAGCCACAATCTGCGGTTCATCGCATTCGTGCAGGAGCGACATCAGGGCAAAGTCCTCGGGGCGACGATCCAAACGATCGAACAAAAGTGATAAGTACCTTGCCGTGGAGTGATCGTTTAACAAACTATGCGCGTGCGAGAGCTTGTTGGTTAAGTATCTTTCTCTCGCTCATGATGGCTTGCGGCACGACTTTTCCGGCCGCCGTTTATGCGGAAACGGTCCCGGTAAAGCATAAGGAGGGTTTGGAACACGGCTTCCTCATTCTGAGCACATTAGAAGGTAATATCCTGGCTCATGGCGATCTGATTCAGGTAGCTCACGGGGACCGCGTTACTCTACACTTGCGATTCGATTTCAAGGACAGCTCGGTCCAGGATGAAACCACAATCTATTCTCAAAATGGCAACTTTCGGGTTCTGAGCTACCACCTTCTTCAAAAGGGTCCATCTTTCCCGCATCCCCAGGAAGTCACTGTGGATTGCACGACCGGACAGGTGACGGTTCATTTTAAGAATGATGGCGGCAAAGAGAAAACAGAGAACGTACATCTTGATTTGCCTCCTGACCTGGCGAACGCGATTGTTCCCACTCTGTTAAAGAATGTGCTCCCCAATTCGCCTCGTACCACACTGTCATTCGTGGCGGCCACGCCGAAGCCGCGAATCGTCAAGCTGGTTATCACTTCGCAAGGGGAAGACCCATTTTCGGTGGGCGGATCTACTCGCAAAGCAATTAATTACCTTGTGAAAGTTGACATCGGCGGAGTCGCCGGAGTGGTGGCACCACTGATCGGGAAACAACCTGCGGACACACATGTTTGGATTTTGGGAGGAGAGGCCCCAACCTTCGTCAAGTCGGAGGGACCGTCCTATCCGGGAGGTCCCATCTGGCGAATTGAGTTAGTGAGTCCCGTCTGGCCAAAGTCATCCGACGCGGAACGCTAATTCAACTTTGGAGCCGTTGAGAGTTCAAAGAAAGATATTACTAGTCAGAGGTAGACTCACCGCCGCAATCAGCCTTTGGGCTTTTTATCCAGCGGCAAGCCCGCGTCTTGCCAGGCGTCCAGGCCACCCTTCAGTGCCCAGACATTTTTGTAGCCGCGCTGCCGAAGCTGTTGCGCCAAACTGGCGCTTGAATGTTCGTTGGGTCAAGTGCAGTAAGCGACAATAGGTTTGTCTTTCGGAATAGTGGAAAGGGTTTCGTCAAGCTTCTCCGCCGGTGCGCGAATAGCTTCCGGCAACTTCACGTCAGACTCCGCCCACGCTTGCGGATTGCGTGTATCAATGACGACGAAGTCCTCGCCCTTGTACATTCGCTTTCGTAACTCATCCACTGTGATTCTCAGAGTGTCGGACATATAGAATTCCCTCGGTGAAGCCTGGATAGTAGTTTACCCGCCAAAAAGTTATTTCGCCGCCTTCCCCGCGTTTTGCTTTGTGCCCGTGTTTACGCCACTTCCCGCATTGGTCTCTTTTGGATGCCCATGAGAACCCTTCGCGACGTCATCTCCGCTCTCTTCCTGGGCGGTATTCTTGTCAGGCTTTTCGTCGTCCCTCTCAGCAGTTTTTCCGGGGTCCTTGTCCGTAGGCTTCTCGGCCGCCTTTCCGGTGTCCGGCTCAGCGCTCTTCGCCGTACTCTTCTCAGTATTTTCTTCTGCACCGCTTTCCGTGGTCTTCTTTCCGGCAGTCGGCTCGGCCTTCGTCTTTTCGGCTTTGCTGGCGTCTTTGTCTTCTTTGAGCGCGGACGACAGCAGGCGTTCAACTCTTATTCGAGCGGCCAGCCATTTCACATTACTGCCATTGGCCGCTTGTTCTAGATAGTGGGCGAATTCTTCATCCGTAGTCAGTCCTTTATCTTTTAAGAGTTGCAGGATGGCTGCGCTCCGAGTCTCAAGAGCTTCGAAATACGGGAACAATTCGTTGATTACTTGCTCTGCCGGGCTGCCGTCCATGTCGTCCTCCTGGCGGACTTAGCTTTGGATGCAAGAACTCCCGTACCCGCCAACACGTCATTTCCCGATACAAAATGTGCTGAAGATCAGATTCAGGATGTCGTCGGTAGTCGTGGCTCCCGTCATCTCATCGAGCGGACGAAGAGCGTTATACAGATCCAACAACAGCATTTCATGCGGAATATGGTTTTGCACCGCCGCGCTTGCCGAATCAAGAGCCGCGAGTGAATCGTTTACTAAGCTTTGATGACGCACGCTGGTGAGAAATCCGGTTTCAGTTTGCGTCGCTACCTCTCCGCGAATGTGCCGCAGAATCTCTGCTCGCAACTCAGGAATTCCAGCACCGGTAGTTGCGGATGTTCGCACACGTGGTAAGGCGCTTTTAGCGCCGAGCGACTCCGCAGGCAAGTCCGATTTGTTTTCTACGATGACAGCCCGCCGGCCCTTTGCACTATTTAATAGCTCGTAATCTTCCTCCGCAATTGCCTCAGTTGAATCGAGCACTATGAGAATTAGATCTGCATCGGCGAGAGCCTCCAAGGATTTGCGAATGCCGATGCTTTCCGCTTCGTCCAGGGCGCGGCGGATTCCTGCGGTGTCAATAAGATGAACCGGAATGCCGCCGATAGCGACGGTCTCGGTGACCAGATCACGGGTGGTTCCCGGCGCCGCGGTGACGATCGCTCGCTCGCGTTCGACGAGGCGATTGAACAGACTAGATTTCCCTACGTTCGGGCGGCCAACGATCGCAAGGGTGAATCCCTCGTGGACGATTTTTCCGTAGGCAAACGATCGGGCAAGTTCTTCCAATGGGACGCGGACAATCGCTATGCGTTTTAAAATCGCGTCGGCGGGCAACACCGAAATATCGTCTTCGGCGAAATCAATTCCTGCTTCGAGAGTTGCAATCAGCTCGACCAAATTTTTCTTGATCGGTTGAAGCCGGTGAGAGAGTGCGCCATCGAGTTGCTGGGCGGCAATCTTGGCCTGATACAGAGTTTGCGATTCGATAAGGTCGCGCACGGCTTCTGCTTGCGTCAGATCAATGCGCCCATTAAGAAAAGCGCGCATGGTGAATTCGCCGGGCTCGGCGAGGCGCGCCCCACGCGCGAGCGCGAGTTCAACGACATGACGCAGAACAACGGGGGAACCGTGAGCGGAGATTTCTATGATGTCGTCGGTCGTGTAGGAATGGGGTTTGGGGAAAAATGTGACGACGACTTCGTCAATGCGATCTGCCGTGCTTTGCCCGGCTGGGCAGGGGGAGCCTGCCCCTAGGTGGTTCTGGGATGGCATGGCTTTTTCGCCACACGATTCTGGTTCGATCAACTCTCCGAACACGGCTCGGCCTGGTTCTAAATCACGCTTTAGGCGCAGGATTGGGCACGCGATGGCTCGCGCTTCCGGGCCCGCGATGCGGATGACGCCAATGCCACCGCGTCCCGGCGGACTTGCGATGGCAACAATTGTGTCGTCGAGGTTCACGGAAAGATTGTAGCGGTGCTGAGGCAGAATGGTACTGCTGGGCGGTGATCTGGGACCGGCGATGAGACCCGCGGTGATTAAGGAATTCTTCTGGCCAACGGCTTCGCAGCGGGCTTGTAGTCTTTGGGATAGACGACCAAACATCGCCGGCCACCTTCGCCCTGGCTTTCTGTCCGAAGGTCGGCGTGATCGCGTAGCGCAAGATGGACGATGCGTCGCTCGCGGGATGACATGGGGGCGAACTCGTAGGGCATTCCGGTCTTGAGCACTCTCTCGGCGGCGACATCAGCGGCGACCCGGAGTTCTTCAAGCCGCATCGCTCGCTGGTTCATGCAATCGAAACGAATTTTTTCGTGCTCGTTGCCGGGAAGGTGAAGCATCTCAAGCGCCAGCAGCTCGAGGGAGCGAAGCAGTTCGCACCCGCGTTCCAGGACCAAGGGAGAGTCAGGTCCGGAAAGTTCGACCATAATTTCCGGACGCTCCCAATCGCGCTCATCAGGAAGCGGCGGATCAACGGTGATTCGATAACGAAGATGCAGTCCGCCATTGGTGACGATGTTACGCAGGAATTCGTCAATCTTTTTAGCGGCAGCGATTTTATCGGGAATGGGCATAAAGCAGCTTCTAGCTTCTACCTCCTAGCTGACCTGCACGGAACGCTAATTCTCATTTGCCCTTATAAATCAAACCTTGGGAAAATAGACTAGCTAGGAGCCAGTAGCTAGAAGCGATTTTTCATTTCTCTTTCTTCCTCGCCCTCTTCAATGCCATCTCCCGCATTTCCCTTCCGACCTTGGTTCGATTCATGACTCCCTGCTGAATGATGGAGATGAGATTGGTCTCCGCATAATACAGATTCAAGCCGGCGGCTAGATTATAAAAGATAAATCCCATCATGAGCGGCATCATCAAGGTCATCATTTTTTGTTGCGACGGATCCATTCCCACTTGCGGGGTCATTCTCTGGGTTACGACCATGCTGATGACCAGCAGGGTTGGAAGAATAAAATACGGGTCGCGCGAGGAAAGATCGGTGATCCATAACCAGTGTGCGTGCCGGAGATCAACGACCACGGCCAGCATCTTATAATAAGGCCAGATCAGTATCATCGGAATCAGCATGGGCAGGCATCCGCCCAGCTGGTTGACTTCTTCGCGCTTGTGTAGTGCGGCAATCTCCTTCTGCATTTCCTGCTTGCGCGGATCGCGAATGCTGTATTTCTTGTATTTTTCCTGAATGGACTTCATCTGTGGCGCGATCTTCTGCATCTTGAGCGACCACTTCATCTGCTTGATGCGGAGCGGTAAAAGCGCCAACGAAATAATTAGCGTTTGCACAACGATCGCCCATCCCCAGTTGGGAACCATCTTTTCGTAAGTCCATCGCAGCCACAAGAAGAGTGGGCGGGCAATCATTCCGAGATAACCGAAATTCACCAGCGTGCGTAAATCTGGGGAAGCATCAGTCACCGTCGGCACGGGAACGGACTCTACTAACTGAAGTGACTTGGGGCCAGCGTATAAGCGCTCGCTGGTCGAACCCTTTGGATTTCCCACGGCCGCGCCCAGAACATCTGTTTTCTTCGTTTCCAGCGGCTTTCTCGCATCGCTGGGCGCATCAACAGCATTGCGCAACGTCACCATCGCGCTGGATTGCGGGTCGTCAGGAATAAAAACCGCCGCAAAATACTGATCACCCACTCCTGCCCAATCAAAAGGTCCGGCAAGGGTATTTCCACTACTTATTTTCTTGATGGCGAGACGCTCAGTGTCGTTGTTGTTCTGGTACTCAATCTGGCTGGCAGCATAAAAGGCGATATTGGTTTGGTCTCCAAAACCCGCAGGCCACACCGGGTAGGCTTGGACCGGATGATCGTTGGAAACCACAGAGGTTTGAACTCCGACTACATATGCACCCCCATCGGTGTCCGATTTGCCACTTGCAGGAGGCAGTTCGAACTTAAACGCCTTACTTACGGAAACATCTTTATCCGCATATTCAAAAGTTATGGTCCGGACATTCTTTTGGTCCTGCGCCGTGGAATCTTTCGTAGAAACCACGTAGAGGGCCGAGCTTAGCTTACTGCGTAACGCCTGATCATAAGTCCAGAGTGAAAGTGGATAGCCATACATCTGGGAGGCGGAGGGATTAACCAAATCCAATGGGTGACCATTGTCATCGTCAAATTTCTTGAGAATCCAGGATCTAACCTGTGCACCACGGTTGGTAAAAGTGATGCGATAGACATCATTTTCAATAACGGTATCGGATTCCGCGGCCGCCGCTTTCGTTGCGATATTAAGACTCTTCTGATTGGCCGACTGTGATTTTTGTTCAACAGGTGCAGGAGATTGGTTTTGGATCGGCGGATTCTGTGTCTCCGTCTTTGGCGGGGGCGGCACCGCTTGCGGGAAATATTTTTTCAGCAGAGGCTGAAAAGCCATGATGACGAGAAAGGTAAGAGCGAAGACGAGAAGCAGCCGCCGCTCCATGCCAGGATCTTGCTGGGGATTTTGAAAGTCTGCCAAAATTCTCTCAGTCAGTTGTCGTGCAATCAGGTTTGAACGTAGCGCTGGAATATTTCGACGGAACCGGATCGTAACCGCTCGCCCCAAACGGATGACAGCGCAAAACCCTGCCGAGCGCCATCAAGCTTCCCTGGATTACTCCATGCAACTCAATCGCCTCAGCCGCATAGTCGGAACAAGTCGGATGGTATCGGCAAGCGGGACCCACCAGCGGGGAGATTGCGAACTTATGTGCCCGCAGCAGTCGCAGAGCAATATTTTTCGGAAATTCTCTCATCTTGCAACCGATTCCTTATTAAGAGAGGCTCTTTCATTAAGAGAGGCTTCTTCGGATTTCAAACGCCTCCCACAGGTTTGTAAGTTTTCTTAACGGTCTCAAACGCCCGCTCAATCTGAGAAAGCAATTCCGCAAATTCCGCTTTCAACAAAGACTTCTTGGGATTAATCACCACATCCACGGAAATATCGTTTCCGGGATAGTGCATTCGGACCGCCTCGCGAAGACGGCGCTTCATTCGGTTCCGCTCTACTGCGCCTCCGAGCGCGCGACCCACTGTGAATCCTATCCTCGGCTGGCCTGGCGTCTCGCGTCGCAAGTAAAATACGGTAATGTGACTAGCAAAATGCCGCTTCCCCTGCTTGTATACGCGCTCAAAATCAGCATGCCGTAATAATCGGGCACTTCGCGGGAACCGGCCTCGCTTGACAATGCCGGACAGTTTTTTGGCTCTACCCGGATCGCTGGCGCTCACCAATTCACGACCCAGTAATTCGGATTGCGGTCCGTCAACAAAAGAAATCAATTATTCTCGGAAACCAGGCTTTACCGACACACGCTTGCGGCCTTTGGCACGCCGGCGCGAGATTACGGCTTGCCCGCTCTTGGTCTTCATACGCGTCCGAAACCCGTGTGTCTTCGAGCGGTGGCGCCGGTTAGGTTGGAATGTACGCTTGGGCATGAAAAATAGCTGCTCCTGATCTTACAGACAGAGGTAATAGCTGTTCTAGCGAACGATAAGTATAAACGAGGGAACGCGCAGCGGCAAACTACGACGGGGCCTGAGATAACCGCCCTTCAATTGTTCGCCCCCGATCAAGACCGCAATCTCACAGGATATAGAATATCGAGTGCGGTGATTTGTGCCACAAGGAAGAAAAGTTAAACGATCTTCTTCCACTGCAACAGGTCCGCTGCACCACCTGCGCGACAGTTATATTTATGCTACTTGACAGAATTTTTCCCGCGCGTGTTGAATCGAGGGCAAGGGAAAACTCAGCGAAGAAGACTTCCGCATTCAGAAAAAAATTGTGCTAGTATGCCGGACTGTCCTGCTTTTTAATTTTTTCTGGCGACTGCTTAACCGCTAACTCAAGACTGATGCTGCTTTGCTGGAAGAGCTAATGTTTTCCCGCCATACCCAATTATCGGGTACTGACCTTAAGAGGCAGTTCCCAGAAGACTTCAATTATGTCTGTTCCTAGTCCTAGCCTGGTTCCCAATCCGTGGGTGCGCATCCTGGATGCGCTGGAAAAGAAAATCAATCGGCACTCCTACGACACCTGGCTCAAGCCCACGCGTTACAGTCATTCAAGCGCCGGAACTTTGTTCGTGCGGGTTCCTACTCAAGAGTTTCGTCATGTTGGCGACAAGTATGCGGACCTGATTCAGGAGGCTCTCGACAACTTGGGCCTGGAATATCAGGAGGTTCAATTCGTGACTCCTGAAGATGATCCGGCAGCAACTCCGGTCCGGCACGACGGCGGTCTTTCTCCTCGTATCACTCCGGTGGCAGCGCCCGCGCAGTCTCGGTTCGACTGGGATGGCGCAGCGCAACTCAATCCGCGCTACACATTTGACGCCTTCGTAATTGGCAGCGGAAATCAATTCGCCCACGCCGCGTGTCAAGCGGTCGCGGAGCGCCCGTCGAAGGCTTACAACCCTCTATTCCTTTATGGTGGCGTTGGCATGGGCAAGACGCACCTCATGCAAGCAATCGGACACGAGGTCCGCCGCCGCCAACCGCAAGCGGCCATTTGTTACGTTTCCAGCGAAAAATTTACCAACGAGATGATCAACTCGCTGCGTTACGACAAGATGACCAGTTTCCGCGACAAGTTCCGCAACGTTGATGTGTTGCTGATTGACGATATTCAATTCCTCGCCCAAAAGGAAAGAACACAGGAAGAATTTTTTCATACGTTCAACGCTCTGCACGAATCCATGAAGCAGATCGTGATCGCCAGCGATCGCCCGCCGAAGGAACTGGCCGAAGTTGAAGATCGCTTGCGCAGCCGGTTCGAGTGGGGATTGATTGCAGACATTCAACCTCCCGACCTTGAAACTAAAGTCGCGATCCTGCAGAAAAAGTCGGAGCAGGAAAAAGTTACTCTTCCAACCGATGTTGCCCTCTACATCGCTTCAAATATTCGGTCAAACGTTCGCGAACTGGAAGGCGCGCTGATTAGGTTGGTAGCCCACTCTTCCCTGATCGGAGCCGAGATCACGCTGGCCTATACGCAGCAGGTTCTTAAGAATTTCATTGATTCACAGGCCAGGAAAGTCACGATTGAATCCATCCAAAAAGCAGTTGCCGAACAGTTTGGATTGCGATTGGTTGAGATTAAGGCAAAGAACAACTCGCGTTCAATCGTTTATCCGCGACAGATTGCCATGTACCTGGCCAAGCATATGACCGAGGCATCGCTGCCAGAGATTGGCCGTCAGTTTGGTGGTAAGCACCATACGACTGTTTTGCATTCGGTCGAGAAAATTGACACCGTGCGCAAGACCGACAAAGATTTAAACAGGCTGCTGAATAAAATGACCGAACAATTGGGTGGATGAAACGCGGCTATGGCGCGGATTTCCACCAAGAGTCCTGTTCTTCCTTAATAGCGCCTGTGAAGTTCGTGTGGAAGCTGTGCAGTGTTGGGACGCAACTGAATTTGTGGGACCGGCCTTACTCTGGTATTCATGCACCACGGGCCTGATTTTGGACACGAGGTTCGGCAAGGTAAGTCGCTGCAAGAGTGGCGACTGGGCGAGATTTCCACTTTTCCTGCCTGCCTACTGTTACTGCTGGTTATATTTGTTTTCATTTTGATATAAGAGAAGTATTCAAAGTAGCACCGCGCCACGGGAGACTTCAGTATGCCGGTAGAAGCAATCGCCTCCGCAACCGGAACCGCCACGATGGAAATTACAGTCAGCAAATTTGAGCTTTTGCGCGAACTGACTGCAACCCAGGGAGTGGTCGAACGCAAGACTACGATTCCTATTCTTTCCAATTACTTATTTGAAGCTGGCGGCGACAAACTTTCGCTCACCGCAACCGATTTGGATTTAAGCCTGCGAACGTCGTGCACGGCGAAGGTGAAGAAAGAAGGATCATGCACCATTCCGGCGCGCAAACTTCATGACTATGTAAAACTTCTCCCCGATGCGGACATCACCATTAAGTTGCTGGAAAATCATTGGGTGAGTATTCGCTGCGGCCGGTCGAATACAAAAATGGTCGGCATGGCGAGATCAAATTTTCCCAGCCTGCCAGCATTTCCCACCGCTGGCGTAGTTAAGATTCCGGCGCAAGTATTGCGGTCCATGATTGCGAAAACTGGATTCGCCATCGCCAGCGAAGAATCGCGCTACACGCTGAATGGCGCGTTGATGGTGTTGAAGCCGGAATCAATCGTGATGGTCGCCACGGACGGCCATCGCCTAGCGCATATTGAGCGCGGCGGAGAGACGTTCGAGGGAGTTTCCGGAGAACTGAAGACGCTGGTTCCGAAAAAGGCAATGGACGAACTGAAGTCGCTGCTCGACTCCACGGACGCCGAGGAAATTGAATTTGCGAAAGATGAGTCAACTTTATTTTTCCGCATCGGACCACGGCTTCTCACTTCTCGGCAACTTACCGGACAATTCCCCAACTACGAGGCCGTGCTTCCAAAAGACAACAACAAAAGTATCAACCTGCACGGAGGGGAACTGAGCGCCGCAATTTCCCGCGTAGCCCAATTTGCTGATGAGCGCTCGCGTGCCGTGCGGATCAAGTTGGAAAAAGGCGAGCTAAAACTTTCAGCGTCGTCCACCGAAACCGGAGAATCGGAAGACACGATGGAAGCCGACTACAACGGCGAAGTTCTCACCATCGGTTTCAACGCTCAGTACATTCTCGATTTCCTCAAAGCCGTCGGCAGCGGCGACGTAAAGCTGGAACTAAAAGACGCCCAGTCCGCAGGCCAACTACGCCCTGCGGAAAATGAAAATTACAAGTATCGCTACATCGTTATGCCAATGAGAATCTGAGTGCCATCCCGCCACTTTCAAGGTGAGCTTTCCGCTCACCCTATCGAGAGGAATTCTCCCATGCTAAGCGGATTCAAGCAGTTCATTCTTCGCGGCAACGTTGTTGATATGGCTGTGGGCGTGGTTATTGGGGCGGCATTCGCCTCCGTGGTGGGAGCTTTCACCAAAGATTTGCTGACGCCATTGATTGCCGCGATTGTGGGCAAGCCGGATTTTTCAGCGATCGCCTTCACCGTTCACAACAGCGTCTTCGCGTTGGGTGATTTCCTCAACGTGCTGATTGCGTTCTTATTGGTGGCTGCGGCCGTGTATTTCTTTGTGGTTACTCCCGTTAACGCGCTGGTGGCTCGAATGAGGAGGGCTCCCGCGCCTGCGGATCCGACGACGAAGAAGTGTCCGGAGTGTCAGAGCGAGATTCCGATCAACGCCAGGCGTTGTGCGCATTGCACCCAACCGGTGGCGGCGTAGGCGCAGAACACTCTTATCTTCTTGTCATTCCGAAGCGCTACCGCGCGAGGAATCTGCTTAGGCTGTATCAACAACAGATTCCTCGCGGACTGGCGTCCACTCGGAATGACAATTCTTCAAAATTAAAATGCTCTGCACTCTAGCTTTTCTAGCGCCTAGCCGCGGTCGCCTTCGCCGGCTCTTGATTCACGTTTGGCATGGTGGTGACACGACTCGTCGGGACTGCCGTTGGGACGGGCGCAGCCGCTGGCGCGACGGCGGGCGTCAATCCCAGATGCTTTCGCACTTCGCCTTCCAGCTTGGTCATTGTGTCCTTATTGTCTTTCAAAAATTGGCGGGCATTTTCGCGTCCCTGGCCGATCCGTTCCCCTTTGTAGCTGTACCAGGCGCCGGATTTCTCGAGCAGTCCGGAATTGGCGGCGATATCCAACAGATCGCCTTCGCGCGAAATTCCTTCGCCATACATGATGTCGAATTCGGCTTCGCGAAATGGCGCCGCGACCTTATTTTTTACGACTTTAATTTTGGTACGCGATCCGGTGACGACGTCGCCCTCTTTGATGGCGGCGATGCGGCGAATATCAATGCGGACGGAAGAATAGAATTTCAGCGCGCGGCCGCCGGTCGTAGTTTCAGGATTCCCAAACATCACGCCGATCTTTTCGCGAATCTGATTGATGAAAATAAGGCAGGTGCGGGACTTCGAAACTGTTCCGGTTAATTTCCGCAACGCTTGCGACATCAAACGCGCTTGCAGGCCCATGTGGCTGTCGCCCATCTCGCCATCGAGTTCTGCCTTGGGCACGAGCGCGGCGACGGAGTCCACGACCAGCACATCAATGGCACCGGAACGTACCAGGGCTTCCGTGATCTCCAATGCCTGTTCGCCGTAGTCGGGCTGGGAGACCAGTAAATTATCTACGTCAACCCCGAGCTTCTTTGCATATCCCGGATCGAGCGCGTGTTCGGCATCCACGAATGCGGCCATGCCGCCGGTCTTCTGCGCTTCCGCAATAACCTGCAACGCAATCGTCGTTTTCCCCGATGATTCTGGACCAAAGATTTCAACGACGCGCCCGCGGGGAAATCCTCCTACGCCAAGCGCTGCGTCGAATGAAATTGCTCCCGTCGGGATTACCGCTATCGGGACGATTGCCTCTTTGGAGCCGAGGCGCATAATGGACCCTTTGCCAAACTGCTTTTCAATTTGCGCAAACGCTAGATCAATAGCTTTGGAACGGTCGTCAGCCATGAGTTACTGCTCCTTTTATAATTGCGGGAATGGTAAGCGCGGATTATACACTTTCACCTAAGCGAATAAAAGGCGAATCCGATTTAAAAAGAAGGAGGAGTTCCAAAAGTGGAACGGCCCTCAAGTGACGAGGGCCTAAGAATTGGGAGAGCAGTTGAAATTTCGGTACTAACGCACGCCAGCGCCCAAGCGAACGAGGTCAGAATTCGGGCACAACAGTGCAAGGCTCCAGCCAGAGCGCGCGATGATAGCCTCGAGGCTTATAGAAGATTAAGCCCCGTATGTTCCCGTGGCTGCCTCTTGCTCGCGGGAAAAGCGATCCCGGACCTTGCCGCCAAAATCCTGAACCTTATCCGCGATATTGCTTCGGGTTTCTTCTCCGCTCGCCGGAGCCAAAAGCATACCCAGGCCCACGCCAATTCCTATTCCAATGAGCAGCGAAGCCGTTGTGCCGAGGATTGAGCTATCTTCGCCACGCAGTACGTCCGAAGCCCGGCTGACACGGTCCGAAGCGGTTTCATATCCGTCTTTGGCCTTGCTTCTCAGGTCGTCATAGTTGTCCTTCGCCCGGCCACGCAGGTCGCCAACACCATCGGCAACGCGGTCGCGAACTGAATCGAGCAAATAAAGCCCTGTGCCTAGAAGCACATTCATAAGAATATTTTCTTTACGTGATTTCATTCGATTTCTCCAGGGCGAGTGGACTCGCCAATATCAAGATGCAGAAACCGGATCATCCGTTGGCGATAATTTTCATCACGTTAGATGGCCAGCCCCTAATGGAAACTTCAATCACAGATAAATGGCGCCCACCCACCGCATCCCGTGAAATAACTCAAAGCAGCCCACCGGCACGCTCCGCCATAAGGGAACCGGAGGCCTGTTGGCGCGACATTCCCACTCATCCGCCGGCTTCTGAGCGAAAATGCCTGTGACAGTTAACTTCGGACTAACCCATAATCCGCCAAGATTCGGTGCGAACCGCCCCGAATCAATTCCCATAAGCCGACTTGTCATTACTCATCCGACCAACTTCCTCGAAGCCCGTTTCTGGATAACTTCCGGGTTGCCGACCACTCTCCAATGATCCCATCGTTCCTGACGATTACTAGCTGCTATCCCGTAATTGACTAGCCTGCGCCTCCCCCATAGTATTACTGCCATCCCGGTATTGCTCCGGCGCGATGATTGACCAGACTATCTCCCACTATCGCATTGTCGAGAAAATCGGTGGTGGCGGCATGGGTGTCGTCTTCAAGGCCCACGACATTAAGCTCGGCCGCTTTGTCGCGCTCAAATTCTTGCCTGATGATGTAGCGAAAGACGCGCAGGCGCTAGCCCGCTTTCAACAGGAAGCTAAAGCCGCGTCCGCGCTCAATCACCCGAACATCTGCACCGTCCATGAGATTGATGAGCAGGAAGGCAAAGCATTCATCGTCATGGAATATCTCGACGGTATGACGCTCAAGCACCGCATTGGCAACCGTCCGATGGACACGCCCATCATTCTCTCTCTGGCCATCGAGATCGCTGACGCCTTGGATGCGGCCCATACCGGAGGGATTATCCACCGCGATATCAAGCCTGCCAATATATTCGTCACCAAGCGCGCACACGCAAAGGTTCTCGACTTCGGCTTGGCGAAGGTGATCCAAACCGGAGCGAGCGGTCATGATGCCGAAACTCTCGCCTCCGATGCGCAACACCTCACCGGCCCAGGGACCATGCTCGGAACGGTGGCCTACATGTCGCCGGAGCAAATCAGGGCCCAGGAACTGGACGCGCGCACCGATCTGTTCTCGTTCGGTGCCGTGCTGTATGAAATGGCGAGCGGCATGGTTCCTTTTGAGGGATCTAGTTCAGGGGAAATTTGCGGAGCGATTCTGCACCAGGAGCCCCCGTTTCAAGTAAGTCAACAGATTTCTCAGGCTTTGTGTTCCGTCATCCGAAAGGCGCTAGAGAAAGATCGCAGCCTGCGGTATCAGAGTGCAGCCGAGATGCGAGCCGACTTGCAACGGCTAAAACGGGATACCGAGACAGGGCGGCTTGTAGCCGATTCGGACTATGCCGGGAAGGGCGCCCTCGCCCGTTCAGGACTAGCCTCAAAACCAGCAAAGATAGCCTATTTCACACTCGCCACGATCGCCATAGCGCTAATTGCGGGCGGTCTGTATTACCGCTTGCACCGTCCAAAACCTCTCACCGACAAAGACACCGTCGTCCTCGCCGACTTCGCCAATAGTACCGGCGATGCCGTTTTCGATGGCACCTTACGGCAAGGGCTTGCGGCGCAGCTGGAGCAGTCGCCCTTTCTCAGCCTGGTTTCGGATGAGCGCATCGCACAAACGCTGACCCTGATGAACCAGCCCAAACAGGCGCGGCTCACGCCAGAAATCGCGCGTGACGTTTGCCAGCGCACGGCCAGCGCGGCCACTATTGAGGGCTCTATCTCCAATTTAGGCAGCCAGTATGTTCTGGGCCTGAAAGCTGTGAACTGCCGCACCGGCGACCTGCTCTCCGAAGAGCAAGTGACAGCGAACGGCAAGGAACAGGTCCTCGAAGCTCTCGGGACCGCATCAACGAAACTGCGCGCAAGATTGGGAGAATCGCTAACCTCGGTGCAGAAGTATGATGCCCCGCCAGACAGCGTGACCACTCCGTCACTTGAGGCGCTGCAGGCCTATACCCTCGGCAATCGAACCACAGACGTGGCCAACGACTACGCAGCTGCTATCCCCCTTTTTCAAAGGGCGATTTCGCTGGATCCAAATTTCGCGATGGCTTATTTACGGCTGGGCCAGGCTTATCAGCCCTTGAGTGAACTTGCCCGCTGTGCCGAGAATACTCGCAAGGCTTACGAATTGCGGGGACGGACCAGCGAGAGCGAACGGCTGGCCATCTCCTCATTCTACGAGATGGTCGTCACGGGAAATCTTGAGGCGGCCCGCACCTCGTATCAGGCATGGCAGCAAAGCTATCCTCGTGACGACGAGCCGCCGATGAATTTGTGGACTACTTTTACCTTCATGGGAGACTACGAGAAGGCTCATGCAGCGGCGCTGGAGGCTTGGAAGATCAACTCGGGCAGCGGCAATAACTCCGTAAATCTCGCCTACAGTTATCAGTGGATCAACCAACTCGATCAGGCCAAGGCCACAGTGCAAAACTCGCGCGCTCACCATGTCGACTCGCCCTGGTTTCCGCTGGTTCTTTACAACGTCGATTTTCTTCAACACGACGCCGCCGGGATGGAACGGCAGGTCGCCGACGCCACGGGGAAACCAGGAGTCGATGATCAAATACTCTTCCTGGAATCTGAAACTGCCGCATATAACGGGGAGTTCGCCAAGAGCCGCGAACTGACACGCCGCGCCGCCGATTCCGCTGAGAGGACGAATGAAAAAGAAACGGCGGCGGAATATCTGGGGCACTCCTCGGTCCGCGAAGCGCTGGTAGGCAATATGGACGCGGCGAAGGAGGACGCCAAAGCCGCCATGTTGCTAACCGATAGCCGGCAGGGGAATGCGTTCTCCGCGATTGCGTTGGCGCTGGCCGGCGATTCGGCGCATGCGGCACGGCTGTCCGATGATCTCCGCAAGAAGTTTCCCGCGGATACGATTGTGCAATCTGACTACCTGCCAATGATTCGCGCTGCGGCCGCACTTCGCAGCGGCGACGCATCACGAGCCCTCCAGGCATTAGCAGAAGCTGAGCCTTACGAGTTAGGACAGACGAACACTTCCTTCACCTTTGCCTTGTACGCCGTTTACTTACGAGGCGAAGCATACCTGGCGGCGAAGCAGGGCGCAGCTGCACAGGTCGAGTTTCAAAAAATTCTGGACCATTACGGTGCGGTCGGGAACCAGCCGATCGGTGCGCTTGCACATCTCGGCCTTGCTCGCTCCTACACCCTCCAAGCTGGCATTCCGAAAGCTCGCGCTGCTTACAGCAATTTCTTAAGCCTGTGGAAGAACGCCGATCCTGAAGTCCCCCTTCTGAAAGAGGCGAAGGCGGAAGTCGCGAAACTCAAGTAGCCGTGCGTACTCGTTTTGCACATCTCGATTGGCGTTTGCCGCTGATCGAGATCGGATGACGGGCAACCCGGAAGTTATCCGGGCCAGAAGTCGGCTTCGCGGACATCACTATTGATCTCCTCGAAGCCCGTTTCTGGATAGCTTCGGGTTGGCCGACAAAACCGGAGTGAGTCCCGAAAAGGCGTTTATCTCTAGTCATCTGACCCTTCCGTCTTTTAACTGCTCTTACATCTCCGCGGAAGCATTGATGTCTCTCTCAATGAATCGTCGGCAGCCCGATACGGCGCCGAAGTTCATCAAAGGAAGACTGCCGGAGGCCGTCGAAACATTCAAGCGTGGGTTGGCGCTGGAGGGGAATACGGAACTCTGGTCGGGTCTTGGACATGCCTATGCGGCATCAGGAAAGGAAGCCGAGGGGCAAAAGATCCTGGACCATATGAAAGAACTGTCAAGCACAGCTACGTCGCTCCGTACAATGTCGCGGTTATCTATGCGGGGCTGGGATGACCGGTTGTATCTAGGTCGGTCTAAACTAGAATTAAGTCCGCAGAGGGGAAACAATGAAGCGCACGTGGACGATCATAGGCGTAAGGGACGTACCGGTCAGCTCCAAATGGTACCAGGCGCTGTTCGGTCAGCTGGCTACCCTCCCTACCCATGATTACTTTGGGCAAATCCTCGATTCAGATGGAACTGTTTTGCTGTGCCTCCACGAGTGGGGCGCCCACGAGCATCCCTCATTGATGAGCCCCGATCACGGGACACCCGGCAACGGGCTCCTGTTGTTCTTCCGTGTCGATGATTTCGACCTGGCGCTTGAAAGGGCACGCTCTCTCGTCACTCGGCTCGAAGAGGAGCCACACGTGAATCCGAACACTCAAACCAGGGAGTTCTCGCTCCGGGATCCGGACGGATATTACGTTACGATCAGTGCGCTCTCTGAGGCCTGACAAGATTCTGCAGCTGCAGCGCCGCCCGACCTCGCTCCCCTCGCGGGGCGGCTCTTCCCGTCTGATCGCCAGTCCAATAGGGAACGTATCGCGGAGTTTCGATTATTCTGATCGTGTCAGGAGATAAGCGGAAGTTCCCGGAATGTCTTCTCAACGACGCTGGCCAGAAGTCGATTTGTAGGAAGTTTCACCAGATCGGTAGTGGGAAACGCGCATGTATCCACAAATAGAGTAGTTCCCGGTTGGTCGGCAACTCGGAAGTTGTAACATCGCGATTGCGATCATGGGCCCGGATCGTGGGTTCAATCGCTTAGTGGATGAAACTACGCAGCCAGACAGAAGTAACCATCCGCAATTAGCAAAACAAGTGGAATGCAAGACCGGTGGCTATCAT
Source organism: uncultured Acidobacteriaceae bacterium (assembly GCA_963720075.1). GTDB lineage: Bacteria > Acidobacteriota > Terriglobia > Terriglobales > Acidobacteriaceae > PALSA-188. Next base: position 187,191 of record CAVREG010000008.1, read on the forward strand.
CGTTCTTAGAACGTCCCCCAGAAGAGCATTGACCACCACGGCCGCGACACGTGGACTTCGCAGGACGGCCCTCCCTTGGAGGCTGTTTTCCAGATACTGCAACGTCTCGACGGTTATCTTTGCCTGAGAACATCGCCCGGACTGGCGCGATTTGATGGAGTGCGCTTTGTCCTGACCGATGGCCCCACAGGTCCGCTGGCGTCGCCTCTTCCTGTATTGGCTCTCAAACTAGGGCAGGTCTTCGGTCAAGTTGGTTCAGAATTATCATCGCCGCCAGCGCTAGCACCGGAACCATCAAGCCTATGCGCAAAGAACCACTATGCGCCGAGAGTTTTCCGATCATCCATGGTAGAACCGCGGCTCCCAACCCGGAGATCGAAAATATCCATTTTGTTTTTGGGGAATCGTTCATAAAGGCAAGCGCCTTGGCGATGCACAACGGGAAAATAGGTCCGAGCATCAGGCCAACGGATGCGGCGCTGAGAACAATCGCCATCGGCGAATGACTCAGAAGAAGCAGGACAGTGCTTGCTAACCCGATCGCAATGCATGAATTCAAAAGCTTCGCCTCGGACACGCGGCGCAGAATAGCAGGCGCGAGCATTCTGCCTGAGAGTAAAGCAATCCAGAAACATGACGTGGCGATCGGAGCCCACGGTTTACTTGAAATCGGCAAGCGGTGGACGTAGGTCATCATCCATCCGCTGATGGATACTTCGACGCCGACGTATAAAGACGCAAGAGCGGCAAAAACGAAAAGAAGTTGCAAGTGTCTACGGCCAATCTTGAGCTGGGTTGCGCCGTTGTCGGCACCCGAATCAGCAGGGCGATTTTGCAAAATGATGGCAAGCATCCCCGCCAGCACCGCAGCGAAAGTGAGAAACAGGTAGGTAGGCGGCCATCGCCTAACCCAAAGCGACGCAATCGCGGGACAGAGCGCAGCGCCAATCGCCCAGTAAGCATTCAAGATTGAAAGCGCAGATCCCCGGCTGCGGATATACATGGCGCCGATCAACATGCTCGTAGCGGTCATGGTCAAACCGAGGCCCAGACCAAAGCAGAAGAAGCGCAGCACTTGCAGGAATTCTGCTAAGAACGCAATAGACACAGCACTGGCGATGAGCAACATGTATCCCCGCACCACGCTGGCAAAGAAGTCGCTCCCAACCAAAAGCGCACCCAATGCGGAGCCGGAGAATTGAGCCGCGAAGAGAACTCCGGAACGGCTATCGTTCATGTGCCAGTTTGTGCTGAGAGTAGGAAGTACGCAGCCAAGCAATGTTGTGCCGACCCCGGTCAGCGCAAATCCGAAATGAAGCCATCGGACTGATTGCGTCCGGGCGGCTTGGTCAATCGGAATGAACGGTTGTGGGGATGGTCTTGCGAGCAATTTTTTCTCCTCGGCTACTCGCTGGACTTATCTGCTTGACTTTCTGCGTGGATTCCCGCACAACCAATTCGGGTTCAACGACGATCTCTTCCCGGTAACGCTCGGATCCATGCAGACGGTTCAGAACGCACTGTGCCGCGATTCTTCCCATATTCGAGAGGGGCTGTCGGATTGTCGTGAGCCTGGGATTATTGAACTCCGCCGCCTTGATATCGTCGAAACCTATAACTGAGATGTCGGCTGGTACGCGTAGGCCAAAGTCTTGAAGCGCTCTTATTGCGCCTATCGCCGACATATCATTGAACGCGACCACAGCGGTAAACGATTTACCGCCGGAAAGAAGCTGCTGCATGACTGGATAGCCTAGCTCCGGAGAAGATATATCGCGGTCCAATTGCACGATGAGTTCTTGCCTGATTGGAATGCCGATTTCGTGCGCTACACGCACAAGGCTGCGCCACCTCTCATCGGAATCTGAACTAAAAGGTTGGCCGCGCATGAAGGCAATGCGACGATGTCCCAGAGAATGTAGGTGCGTGAGGGTAAGCTCGGCGGCGAACCGATGATCGAGGATTACATTGGTGACACCGCTGACAGCGTGGTGTCCGGCCACGGCTACGACTGGTACTGGAAACGGGTGCTCCAGCAGCGTATCAATCGTGATGAGAGCCTCCGCCCCCCGGCCGAGGAGCATCCGGCTGTATTCTTCAACCAGATCCTTCCGATGCCTGTGATGCGCGGTGAAGTAAAAATAACCCGCATCCATTAAGTGATCGCCAATACCGCTCATCACCTGAGTGTGATAGCCATCTCCAAGCTGAGGCACCAGTATCCCGATGTTTAGCGTACGACGATTGCGAAGAGAACGGGCCAAAAGACTCGGGTGATAGTTCAGTTCTTTCGCTGCGGCCTTGATGCGGTCGCGCGTCGCTTGGGGAATCGAACGGCCGGGAACTTCATTGAGCACAACCGAAACCGTCGCAGGATTCAAACCAAGATGCTCAGCCAACTTCTTCAAGCTGATTGGTCCATCTATGGTTGGCCGCTTTTGTTTCATGCTTGTGACTTTTTTTGTCCCTATGATTCGTTCGCCATCTTCAGTCGCGTCAGGCATTCATTTGGCGAGTTTAAACTCCAGGTGGGCTAGGTTCATGTTGCCTTTCGACACTACGTGCAAGGTCAGGACGTTGATCCCTTTCGGCAGCCTGACCTTCGCGAAGTCCTTCATTATGTTCCAGTGGTGCCATTGCCGCCACGCAATCGTATCGGCGGCATTAAACGTAGATAAAACGGGAATAGGTCCGGTGAGTTCTTTCCCATTCAGATCGAAAGATATCTCTCCGCCACGATTTGAAGTATATAGAAGGTCAACGCTGTAGAGTCCAGCGCGTTCGACGCTCACCGTCATGTTGAACCACTCGCCCGGTTCGGTCCAACCGACATAAAGCTGATTTTCAGGGGGCAGCACTAAGTCGTAGGGATTGTTGTCAATTTGGTCGTGAAATTTCGTATAAGAAGTATCTACACCTTCGTCCATGCGAAAAGTGTTCAAGTACGACCCATCCGCCGGATTCAGGCCGCCACTGCCATTGTTCTTCGCATCCGTGTCATGGTAGGCGATCCCTTCGCCACCGAAATCATAATAGGCACACTCTACTCGCCCTGGAATTTTTTGCGGACCGCCATGATATACGCTGTCGTGAAACGGTTTGCCAGCGTAATGCCTGGTTTTACCGGCAGCGAATCCCGGCAAGCACAGGCTAACTATCAAGATGGAAGATAGAAACACCCTCGACCGTTCTTTTCTGGAAAGAAAACGTGTACTCACGAATTTCAAAGAAAGAGCCTCGCGAATCTGGGAAAAATTTGTAAGTGAACTACCAGCGGAGCGTGGTCACCGAATCCTGCTCCAGCGTCAAGTTCAACGCCTGAGTTCCCGCCTGACACTGTACCGGCTGTTCCGCCCCCTGATTGGTGACGACAAGAACCCGGCTGCCATCTGGATTCGCAAATCCGACGTGATCAATGCCCGCCAATTCTCCCTGCGAAGCAATCACTCTGGCTCCCCGCTGAATCATTTTAGAATAGTGAGCGAATGCCCAATATTGTCCGCTGCGGGTGATCTTATGCGTGGCGGAGTCCACCGTCACCAAGCCTCCGCAGTGAAATGGTCCTATATTGGGGCTTCCTTTTTCATCCAGCAGCAGGTTCCATCCCACCAGGCACTGCGCCCAGTTTTTCAACGCTCCGCTAAAAATCTGGGACCATTTGGCCCAATCCGTCGCATAATCAGGGCTGGTAATATCAGGACCTCCTTCAGTCCAGTAGCAGTGTTTCTCGGGATACGCCTCATGCACGCGTGTCATTGCGTCGGGAGTGCCGTAATAACCATGCCATGCAATCCCATCCACATATTTATTCACATCAGCGTCAGCCAGTTCATCCAACACTCTTCCCCAGAGGTTATAGTTGTGATCCAGTATCCAAATCTTTGTGTCGGGCGAAGCGCGCTGAAGCGCCGGCCCGAGATAGCCTTTGACAAAGTTCATCTCATACTCCTGCCCCCACTCGGCCGCAGGCATTCTTCCGTCCTGGTTTGTATCAACCTCGTTTTGGACCGTGACCGCATTAATTGTCACGCCTTCGGCCGAATACCCCTGAAGAAACCGGACGAAGTACTCCGCATAGGGACCGAAGTATCTGTCTTGCATGCAGCCGCCCAGCATGGAACCGTTAGGCTTCATCCATCCCGGAGGACTCCAGGGTGTAGAGAGTAGAAATAGATCTGGATTCAGAGCGCGTGCGGCACGCAGCGAGGGAAGAATGTATTCACGGTCGTGCTCTATGCTGAACCGCTTCATCTCCGGATCAGGTTCAGCGCCGTCATCAAAGCTGTAAGCCCTTGTCGAATAATCGCTTGCCCCGATACAGGTTCGGCCTACGGACAGCCGCAGCCCCGCCGGTCCGAAAAGTTCGGAAAGCAAGGCCCCGCGCTTGTCAGGGTTCATCTTGTCCAGCAAGAAACAGGAAGCGTCAGTAAAGGCCGCGCCAAACCCAAGAATCTCTTGATAGCGTTGCGTATCATCCACCCGGATGCCCGAGATGGAGTTGCTCGCCGCAACCCGCCACTGCGGCGCTTCAATCTTCTGACATTTCTTGTCTTTCGACGTGACCCACGCCTGCACCTGGGATGGGGACTCTGCTCGCAGGAACAAGCCGTTCGAGGCCGCGAGGGCCATGGCCGAGGTACCGGCAAGCTTGAGAAAGTCGCGGCGCGTGTTCTTTGGCATTATGTATTCCCCAATTCGCTGGTTGCGTATTTTAGACCAGAATTCTGCCTCAATATGCCATTTCATAGACAAACGATTGGACAGACTACGCCAAGCCCCGCTTCTTAGCAATACGCAAACTTGAACCGTAAACGTTAACGGAAGCATCTTGCGAATCCCATAAGACAAACGCTTTGTCTATCGCAATAACCAGCATCTTTTAGCTTGACAACGTTCATTAAGCAATTGTAATGTCCCGTTCGATAACGTTTTTAGATTATAAGACAAGCGATTGTCTATCTCTCAAGCAGTATCAATTTCAGCGTGGAGGAAGTTCATGATCCGTTTCATTCGCTGCGCACTCGCGGTTTGTTTCCTGCTAGGCATCGCTGGGTTGGCGTTCTCACAGAGTAGAAACACCGGCGAGATTCGTGGCACGGTGACGGCGGCGGGAGCCGTTGTACCAAATGCCAATGTCACTCTCACCAATGTTGACACCGGAGAGACGAAGGATTTCGTCACCAACCAGGACGGTATCTACGATACCGTTTCGACGCCAGCCGGCAACTACAAACTCAGCTTTGAGGCGCCCGGTTTCAAAAAGCTTACGCGCGGTCCGATCACGCTACAGGTGGACGTGATAACCGAAGACGCCAGCCTGGAAGTAGGTGCGGTAACAGAAACCGTTACTGTGGAGGGCACCGTCCCGCTCCTTGAAACTGAAACATCCCAAATGGGGGCAGTACTGGATGCGCAAACCATAGATAAGCTGCCCCAGATCGGCTCCGGAATCACGGGCAATGACTGGGCTAACTTCAATGCGCTTCTCCCGGGAGCCGGCAGTTCTCCAACGGCACCCATGTCGGAAGGTAGCGGAGCTTACAATGCCGGGGACGCGATTGCGCTTAATGGCAACCTGCCCAATTACGCCAACTATCTCCAGGATGGCGCCGTAGTTCAATTGCCAGTGAGCAACAACGTGGATAACACGCTTTTTGAGGCGGTACAGGAAGTCCAGATCACGACATCTTCGTTCTCGGCGGAATACGGTATTGGCGGAGCTGTATTCAATCAGATCACCCACAGTGGAACCAACGGTTTTCACGGATCAGCTTACGAATACTGGCAGAACAACATTCTGAACGCAGCCCCAAAGTTCGGGGTTCCGAATAGCAGCGGCGGCTTCACGGCACAACAGGCGCCGTATCTCCGGTACAACGAGTGGGGCGGTTCCATCGGCGGCCCCATCATCAAGAATAAGTTGTTCTTCTACTTCGTCCGAGACAAGATCACCAACAACGGCGCGGCGGCTGCCACGAACGGCATAGTTCCGACACTGGCCGAGAGAGGGGGTGATTTCTCCGCTGCGGGCCTTCCGATTATCTATGATCCCACGAGTTGTAGCACGCCGGGTTGCGCGCGCACTCCATTCTCCGGCAACATCATCCCCGCTAACAGAATAGATCCGGTGGCGGCGAAGATTTTGGGCTACTACCCTTCGCCTAACGCAGGTGCTGCGGGAGCCCTTACAAACAACTTTTCCACCTCCCTGACGGCACCCAACCCGAATTTAAGATATTTCGGGCGCCTCGACTATGATCTCTCCCAGAAGAACCGGTTGAGTTTCTCAATCAGCCAGAAGGACAACCCCGCTTTCAATAAGAGCGGGCCGTTTCCATGCCCGATCAACTGCTTTTCCGGGGACATAGACGGTTACAACGCGCAGGTTACCGTTACGTCGGAGCTCAGCCCGACCTTGGTCAATGAACTTCGCATGGGCTATACCAAGCAAGGCAATTGGTTCCAGCCACAGACTCTTGGGTTTAATGCGGCAAGCACATTGGGCTTGCAATACGCCGAGGCGAACGTTTTCCCGCAGATAAACATCAGCGGCGGTGGGGCCAAATGTTGTTCGCAATTAGCACCCGGCACCAACGCTGTATACATTGAAAACCTGTATGATCCGTCAGACGTCTTAACCCTGGTTCGTGGCCGGCACATCTTGCACTTCGGCGTCGAGGTATTGATGGGCGAGGGCAACACGACTCCGTGGGGAAACATTACTGCTGGCAATTTCACCTTCTCTGGCAACTACACGGCGCAAAATGGTGCCGCAGCCGGAACGACGGGAGCAGGCCTCGCTGATTTCCTGCTGGGCGACGTCCAAAACTGGAATGCAACTAATCAATCAACTTCCTATGCGCGGCTGAAGAGCCCGCAACTTTTCGTTCAGGATGACTTCAAGGTCCGGCCCAATCTCACTGTGAACCTAGGCTTGCGTTACGTGGCAACCACTGGATTCACTGAGATCAACAATAGCCTAGGCGGATTCGATCCGAATATTCCACTTATCTGCAGCGTTGATAAGAACGGTACCCCTTGTGGCTCGCTGAACGGGACATTGGGTTCGTTGTGGTTTGCTCCCCAGGACAACCGGACCTCGTTGCAGCAGCCAATTCACAACATCTTTCTTCCCCGTGTCGGTTTTGCCTGGTCTCTGAGGAACGATACAGTTGTCAGAGGCGGCTTCGGAATGTACTCGTATAACTTTAGCCAGGATGTCTACGGCAATGGAATTGGCTTCGGAGCCCTTTCGACCAGCAAGGGTAGTGCAACGGACCCGAACGCGGGAACCGGCCCCACTCCCCTGGTTACTCTTTCTGAGTCGGCGGCCTTGGCTAATCCAGTATTGAATTATGTCGTAGGTTCGCCGACTGCGAAAAGTGTGTCGCAGTACCTCAATGTGACTTCCCCGTCAAACCAGACCTACGTCCCTTACGATGTTAAACCGGGGCAAATCAATCAATGGCAGTTAAGCGTGGAGCATCAATTCGGAAACAACTACATGGCCTCAATCGCCTATGTGGGGAGCCACGGCTCGAATCTGGAAACCGGAACAGACCTTAACCAGATAACCAGCCCAGCAGGTTTGGCTGCAAGCGCGACAGCGGGCAAACCCATTCAAGCCGATCGCCCATTCCCGGCGTGGGGACAACTCAGCGGGTTTAATTACAACGGCATTTCAAACTACAACGCGCTGCAAGCTACGTTTAACAAACATTTTTCGAATGGCTTGCTCTTCAGCTTCAACTACGCTTGGTCGCATTTCCTGGATAGCCAGGATTCGGGTGGCTGGGGAAGCCGGGGAGGCACCCAGTATTGGCAGATTGCGAATGACCCCCAGGCTAGTTACGGTGATTCGAACTTCGACATCCCGAACGCGTTCAAGGGATACGCTTCCTACGACTTACCATTCGGCAAGGGGAAGGATTATCTGCACGGCAACGGGGTAGAGGACGAAGTGGTTGGCGGATGGAGGCTTTCCGGAACATTTATCGCCCAGAGCGGGAATCCATTCACCGTAGTCAACAATACGAACCAGAACTCGAATATTACCGGCTGCGCCTCCGGTGTCGGCGGCACGGCCACCGGCGGCGACGTCGGCAATGGATGCAATTGGTTTCCCAACGTTGTAGCCAGCACTCACGTCAGCAATCCCGGCCCTAACGAATGGTTTAACACCGCAGCCTTCGCCAATGCCTCCGCAGGCGGCCAGTTCGCGTTCGGCGACGAGGGTCGCAACACGCTGAGAGGACCACGCTTGACTGTCGTTGACCTCTCCTTGGCCAAGAGCTTCAGCTTCGGGGAACGCGTTCACCTGGAACTCAGATCAGACTGGGTTAACGCCCTTAACCACCCGAGCCTCAACATTCCGGGTCAGAGCTTTGGTGGGGCTAATTTCGGGCAGATAAACAACGCAACCCTCGGCCATGGCGTGGCGGTTGCTCCTCGGAGCGGTCAACTTAGTGCGCACTTAACGTTCTAATCAAGGCTACCCCACAACGAAGGACGGCAGCTTGCTGCCGTCCTTTCTATTTCTCTGGTTGCGGACGAGCGAGATGCGTAGACATGGACCTGAGCCGCCGTACAATCACCACATGACGACGAGAAAAGTTGTCGTATTGTGGGGGGTGGTTCTCTATCTGGGGTTGCTTCTATCTTTCTCGCAATCAAACCGCCAGCTGCAAATCGAATCGCACACGCGCCAAGCTGCGGCAGACTTGAAACAGAATAAACCTGAACTAGCGGTGTCCGAATTTAAAGCTGTTATTGCCCTTGATCCGCGTAACGTGGACGCGCACGGTAACCTCGGCGCGGTGTTGTTCTTTCAAGGCGACTATACCAACGCGATCCCGCAGCTCCGGGCGGCGCTGAAACTACGGCCCACTCTGTGGAAGATTCAGGCTCTTCTGGGCATCGCCGAAAAGCGGACCGGCGACATCACCGCGGCGCGCCATGATCTGGAGGAGGCATTCCCGAGGGTGCAGGACCAGAAGATCCGGATTGAGACTGGGGTGGAGCTGATCGGAATCTATTCGGCGGCGGGCGATCTGGATAAAGCGGCGTCAACAGTGGGCGTTCTCGAAAAGCTGGAACCTACGAATGAAGCGATTCTTTACTCTGCCTACAGACTCTATTCCGATCTTGCCAACGAGTCCTTGCTTAGCCTGTCGGTAGTGGCCCCAAATTCCGCTCGAATGCACCAAGCTCTCGCACACGAACTGGCGAAACGAGGCAGTACCGCCGAAGCCATCGAGAACTACCGGGCCGCTCTCAAGATTGATCCACAGCTTCCGGGACTCCATTTTGAGCTGGCCGAAATGCTCAACGTTCTGGGAACCGAGGAGAGCCTGCGCGAAGCCGAAAGCGAGTATAAGGCGGCCTTGGAGGCCAATCCTCTGGATGAACAGTCTGAACGCCGCCTTGGCGATATCGCTTTTCGGGACAATGATTTGAAGGCTGCCTCCGATGACTACACTCACGCCATACAACTTCAACCGAATGACCCCGAAGCCGATATCGGCATGGCTAAGGTCCTGATGTCGCTCAATCAGTCGCAAAAAGCCGAGGAGCTTTTGCAACATGCGATCCAACTGGATCCCACCAGTCCCGTGGCCCACTTCCGCCTGAGTACGATTTATCGCCAGACAGGCCGCACCGCGGAAGCCAAACACGAAATAGAGGAGTACCAAAAATATACCGAGATGAAACAGAAGCTTCGCGCGGTTTACCACGACTTACATCGCGATCAAGCGAGGGACGAAAGCGACGATCCCGATCTTAAGAAATAGGTGGTCTGCGCGAGACCGTTGTCGTGCGAAGTTTCACGTGCAGTTCGAGGCTATCGGATGACGATGATAAAGCAACTTCTCACATCTGCGATTCTGCTTTCCGTTGTTCCACTCTTCGCATCCTCTTCCTACTATCCCGCCCGTATTGACGATGCGAAGGCTATTTATCTGGCCCATGACAGCTTCCCCGTTCGCGGAGACGGTATCGCCGACGACACCGATGCAGTACAGCAAGCCATTAACAAAGTTCAGGAGACGACAAATCAGGGCATTCTTTTCGTCCCTGCGGGGCGCTATCGTTTGACCAAGACAATCTACATCTGGCCCGGGATCCGCTTGGTCGGCTTCGGTGCTACGCGACCCGTGTTCGTTCTCGGCGCGAACACGCCGGGCTTTCAGCAGGGCCCAACTTACATGTTTTTTTTCGCGGGCTTTCGTCCCGGATCGGTTCCGGCCACCAAGAGCCCTATCGGGCGCGCGCTTCCGCCTCAGGGGTCGCCTCCTCCCGATGCGAATCCGGGCACGTTCTATTCGGCGATCAGCAACATTGATATCGAAATTCAGGATGGAAATCCCGGAGCCGTAGGAGTGCGCGCCCATTACGCCCAGCATTGTTTCCTCGCCCACATGGATTTCCGCATCGGTTCCGGACTCGCGGGAATTCACGATGGCGGCAACGTAGCTCAAGACCTGCATTTTTATGGCGGCCAGTACGGCATCTGGACCCGGAAGCCTTCCCCCGGATGGCAGTTCACGATCATTGATGCCACGTTTGAAGGTCAGCGTGAAGCAGCGATCAGAGAACACGAAGCTGGTTTGACCCTGATCCGCCCGCAATTCAAAAACGTCCCCACCGCGATTTCGATTGATCCCAATTACTCCGATGAGCTCTGGATAAAAGATGGCCGTATGGAAAACATCACCGGCCCGGCCGTGATCATCAGCAATGAAAACAGCTCCCACACCGAAATCAACATGGAGAATATTGTTTGCCGGGGCGTCCCATTTTTCGTTTCCTATCGCGAAAGTGGAAAGCAAATTACCGGCAAAGGACAAACCTACGAAGTAAAGATTTTTTCCCACGGACTGCACTATGAGGACATCGGCGTAGAACCTGCGCTTCAGGATGTTTACGACACAGCTCCATTGAGTGCATTGCCCGAACCAGTCAAGTCCGATATTCCAGACCTGCCGCCGATGGATAGGTGGGTGAATATTCTTAGTCTCGGCGCACGTGGCGACGGCGTGACCGACGATACCGAAGCCTTCAAAAGGGCAATTGCAGAGCATCGCACGATTTACCTGCCGTCCGGCCAATATCGAGTCACCGACACCATCTCGCTCAAGCCGGATACTGTGCTCATCGGTTTTCACCCGAGCGTTACCCGCATTCTTCTCGCTGACTCGACTCCCACCTTCCAAGGTGTGGGCAGTCCCAAGCCCCTGCTTGAAACTCCACGCGGCGGAACGAATATCGTGACCGGCATCGGGCTATATACCAATGGCATCAATCCGCGAGCCGTTGCCGCGAAGTGGATGGCTGGCGAGCATTCGCTGATGAACGATGTGCGCTTCCTGGGCGGGCATGGCACCGTTGATCCGGGCGCAACCGTGGAAGAGAACTTCAAGGTCTGGCAGAAAATCTATAACAATACTCACACCGCCGATTCCGATATAAATCGGCGATGGGACGGTCAGTATCCAAGTCTGTGGATCACCGACGGCGGCGGTGGAACTTTCATGGATATCTGGACGCCCAGCACTTTCGCCCAAGCCGGCTTGTACATCTCGAATACCTCCACCAGCGGACGAATCTACGAACTCTCGAGCGAGCACCATGTCCGGAACGAAGCGGTGCTGCGCAATGCGTCCAACTGGCAGATTTACGCGCTGCAGACCGAAGAGGAGCGAGGCGAGGGCGGCTTTGCCCTTCCGCTCGAGATACAGGATTCGACCAACATCACCGTCGCAAACCTTCACATGTACCGGGTGGTGAGCAGCTATCAGCCATTTCTCTACGCGATCAAAATTACAAATTCTAAAAACATAAAGTTCCGCAATGTTCATTGCTACAGCGATAGCAAAGTTTCCTTCGACAACGCAGTCTACGATCAAACTCACAACGTCGAGATGCGGCAACGGGAATTCGCCTGGCTCGATGTCTCCGGCAATGCGCCGAAAGTCCTTCCCAAGAAGCCTTCCATGGTTCTGGCCGAAGGCGCCCACGTAGAAAAACTGGCCGGCGGTTTCTTCAACATTTCCGGCGGAGCAATTGACAGCTCCGGCAATCTTTATTTCGTGGACGCCAAGTGGCAAACCATCTATCGCTGGTCTGCCGCCACCCGGCAGCTCTCGACAGTTCGCGACAATCCGTTGGATCCAGTTCAACTTGTCTTCGACAAAGCCGGGGACCTGATGGTGATTTCGTATGCCGGCAAAGGCACGGTATATACCTTCAATCCCGATTCACCCGGCGATGACGTCACCCTATTGAAAGCCGCGCCAGCCGCGCCGCGTCCGGGAATGACGCCGGTCCTACCCGTCGCATACTGGAGAAACGAAAACGACTTTTCTGAAGCCGCGCCGGTCAAGAAGCCTTACCAATTCTTATCCCCGGATGGCAGCACATTTATTCCTGCGACCGAAAACTTTGTCAGTGGACATCTCTATTACGGGTCCAAGCTGAATGACGAGCTGCGAGGTTTCGGAATGGCGCCGGCGATTCCCGGTCAGCCGTTCTACGTTTCCGACGAATCGCAAGACAAGACGTATGCGGCCACAGTAGGCGCTGATGGCTCCCTCTCGGCTCTCAAGCTCTTTGCCTACAAGGGCGGAGAAGGCGTCACAGTGGACGAACAGGACAATGTTTACATCGCCGCGGGACAAGTGTTCGTATACAACCCCGCCGGACAATTGATCGAGACGATTAACGTTCCCGAAAGACCATCACAATTGCTGTTCGGTGGCAGCGACGGTAAGACTTTATTCATTGCGGCGAGGAGTTCTTTGTACGCGGTGCAAACCCGCTACAAAGGCCGCTAATGGAGAGCGAAGTCTTGGCTCTGTTCTCGACCGGATTGCGACCCTCCGCAAGGATAAGAACAATTATCCGTACAGTGATGCTGATATTTACTGTTGGCCTTGTTCCCGCGCTCTCGCAGACTCCTCAAAGCCCTCCCTCAAGGGCGACACTGCAAAATACCACGCCGACAACTGCCGCGAGCACCCTGCCGTCCGCGCAATTGCCGCAGCTTGTGGATATCACCGCTTCCACCGGAATCAAATTCGAACATCTTTCAAGTCCCGAACAGAAATTCATCGTCGAATCCATGAGCGGAGGCGTTGCTCTGATTGATTATGACCGCGACGGTTGGCCCGATATCTATTTCACCAACGCGCAGAGTGTGGAGATGGCGCTCGCCGGCAAAAAAGCGCGCAGCGCGCTTTACCACAACAACCACGACGGAACCTTCACCGACGTTACGGATAAAGCCGGAGTTGGTTATCCCTGTTGGGCCATGGGCGCGGTCGTCGGCGACTACAACAACGACGGCTGGCCGGATTTGCTCGTTACTTGCCTTGGTGGCGTGGTCCTCTATCGCAACAACGGCGATGGCACTTTCACCAATGTGACCAAACAAGCTGGACTGGGTGGCGATTCAGAATGGGCCACGGGCGCCTCCTTTGGTGACTATGACAACGATGGCTGGGCCGATTTATTCGTCTCTCATTATGTGGACGTCAATCTTCACGACCTTCCTACCTTCGGCTCCTTGAAGACGTGCAAGTACCGCGGCATTGATGTGCAATGTGGGCCGAAAGGCCTCAAGGGGTCTCCCGATAATCTCTTCCACAACAACGGCGACGGCACATTCACCGATGTGTCGGCCAAAGCTGGCGTGGATGATCCGCAGCACCGTTTCGGCTTGACCTCCGTCTGGGAGGACTTCAACAACGGCGGACGTCTTGACCTCTTCGTTACCAACGATGGTCAGCCCAATTACCTTTATCGCAACGACGGCAACGGACACTTTACTGACATCGCATACACTGCGGGCGTGGCCGTCAGCCAGGACGGCGTCGAACAAGCCAACATGGGCGTCGCTCTCGGCGATTATCTGCACACCGGACGTTTCTCCATCGCAATCACACATTTCAGCGACGAGTATGCAGCACTATTTCGCAACGACGGTGCCATGAATTTTACCGATGTCTCATACGCTTCCGGCATCGCTCCGGCCACGACACCTTATGTTGGCTGGGGAGACGCGTTCTTCGACTTCGACAACGACGGCTGGCCCGACCTGTTTCTGGTGAATGGCCATGTGTATCCGCAAGTGGACAGTCTCGATATTATCGGCAAGTATCGCGAGCCAAAGCTCCTGTTTTTGAACCAGCGCAACGGCACATTCAAAGACGTGAGCAAGCTGGTCGGCCCGGCAATCCAAATTCCGCAAGTCAGCCGCGGAGTCGCAGTCGGCGATTTGTTTAATGACGGACGCCTCGACATCGTGATCGAAAATCTCAAGGGCGGACCCATGATTCTCCAGCCGCAAGGTGGTCCCGCGAATCATTGGATCAGTTTCGAACTGGAAGGAACCAAAAGCAATCGCCTCGCCTTGAATACGCGGGTGAAGGCTACCGCCGGAGATTTAGTTCAGGTCGGGGAGGTTCTAAGCGGAGGAAGTTATCTCTCGCAGAATGATCTCCGCATTCACTTTGGGCTGGGCGATCGGAAAGGTGTAGATAAAGTCGAAATCTTCTGGCCAGCCGGAAAAACCGAGATCCTAACTAACTTGGCTGCGGACCACTTCTATCACGTGAAAGAAGGCGAAGGGATCGTTCCGGCCAGAGAAAACGTTCAACACTGAATCGAATGTTTTATTTAAGCCAACTAGGCGTGTCGGGCTGTTTTGATTAAACCTTCTGTTGAGCGCGAGGAAGCAGTAGCGCCGCTAGCAACGCGAATGGACCAAAGAAAAGGGCGAGGAACGTCCACCTTTGCGCAGAATGACCGCGTGAGGTCGCGGTACTTATGCACAAATAAGCAACAGCTAACCAAATAGCGAGGGAGAGGAAACCCATGACTATGAAAATAGAACAATTGACTGGCGATTGCAATTTGCTGCTCGCGTCAGCCTGGAATCGAGATTTTAATGTAGCCGCCAAGAGGAACGCCAAAAAAATTGGTTACTGCAAAAACTGCCGCTTTAGCTCACGCGTTGTGCAATAATCCCTCCGTTGAAATGCCCAAATTAAAAAGAACTGAAAACAGTTCCAGAAGGAATGACCAATGAGCAATTCTTCATGGACTCGTCGTCGCTTCATGCAAGTCGGAACGAGCGCCGCTCTGGCCGGCGCGGGTGCGAAATTGACCCTGTTGGAACCCACCCGACTTTGGGGCGCGTCTCCGAACGTTTCGCCCAGTGACACCATTCGCTTCGCTTCCATCGGAACCGGCGTCCGAGGCTGCGAATTGCTTAAGGCGTCCCTCATCGTGCCCGGCATCGAGTGCGTTGCCGTCTGCGATCTTTACGATTCGCGCCACTTGGCCGCCCAGGAATCGGTAAAGAAGAACGTCCCCGCGACCCGCAACTACAAAGAAATTCTCGATCGCAAAGATGTTGACGCCGTAATCATTGCCGTGACCGACCATCATCACCGGCGCGTCTTCCTCGACGCTTGCGCCGCCGGCAAAGATATCTATTGCGAGAAGCCCATGTCGCACACCGTCGAAGATGGCTTCGCCATGATCGAAGGTGCGCAAAAGGCAAACCGTATCGTTCAAATCGGCAGCCAGAGGGTGAGTTCCATCCTTTACGCCAAGGCAAAAGAAATCTACGATTCCGGAAGGCTCGGCGACGTTTGTTTCATTGAAGCCTACTGGGATCGCAATTCGGCCAGCGGCGCATGGGTCTATCCCATCCCGCCTGATGCGAGCGAGCAAACCATTGACTGGAACGCCTTTCTAGAGGACGCGCCAAAACGCCCATTCGATCCCGTTCGTTTCTTCCGCTGGCGTTGCTTCACCGATTATGGAGAAGGTTTGGCCGGCGACCTTTTCGTACATTTGATTTCCGGAGTCCACTTCATTACCGGGACCAACACCGTCGCAGAGCGAGCGCAATCCTCTGGTGGTCTTTTCCGCTGGAAGGACGGCCGTGACTTCCCTGACCTGATAGATACCTTTTACGATTATCCAAATTTCCGGCTTGCCGTCCGCTGCAATTTAAATAACGAAGGCGGGGAGTTCATTGCCTTTTACGGGACCAAGGGAACCATGATCATTAAGGATTCAACACTAACCTACAAGCCTCAGGATATTCGCCCACAGCCCGAGTCCTATTCCATCTACGGGTGGCCTGAGCAAATGCGTAATGAATATCTCGAAAAATGGCAAGCCGATCATCCATTGCCATTAAGCTTCACCGCTGACGAAGGAATGGAAACCTATACCGTGCCAACCGGATACAGCGATGTTTCTGACCATCAAGCCAATTTTTTCAATTCGGTTCGCTCGCGGAAGAAAACCGTCGAGAACGAGGAATTCGGCAACCGTGCAGCCCTCGGATGTCATTTGGCAAACTATGCATATTTCAACAAGACGATCGCCACCTGGGATGGAAGTGCGAAGAAAATTACTCGAGGATAATGGGGCAGGAATTAATCGAGCGTACTATTTAAGGAAAAGTACGCCTCATTTCGGAGGAGAGCTTCAACGCCCTCGATGATGCGGCCAGCGTCTGATTTTGGAACCGCGCCACGTATACCAACATTGCGCGCTTCCTCGACCAATTGTTTGGAGAGGTGCATGGTGAACATTAGAATCGGAACTGACGGTACCAACTTCCCCATCTCTCGTGCAGTCTGAAGACCATCCATCCCCGGCATCAGAAAATCAAGCACAATAAGATCGGGCTTCATGAGTTGAACCTTTTCGAGCGCGTCCCGTCCGTTTGACGCCTCTCCGCAGACTTCCCACTCCGAATGCTGTTGCAGCATATCGCGGAGCCTCTGTCTTACTAGCGGGCTATCGTCAACTACCAGGATGCGGGTGTTCATCAGGGCCTCCCCGTCCGGTCATCTATCGTGACATCCTAACATTCGCCCAGAGCGCCAAAGACTTATTTCGCGAAAATCATACTGTAGGAAAATCTCAGGTAGCCGCGCCCGGATATGAATGCAACCGCAACATCTGGCGAGGCATCATGGCGACCCAAACCCATATTTTCCCAATATCGCACCCGGATCGTACATCTGAGAACGGGACTTAGCTCTTTAATGCGTGGCATGTGTGGCTGTGTACCCCTTCGGGGTCAAATGGCAATCGTCCCTACCCTCTAGGATCATTGACCTTCTGCGGACTGATAGGTTAGTAACTCGGTTTAGCGGCTCAAACTCTTCGGGAGAGGACAGCTTATTTGCAGAAATCTTTTCCCCTTGTTTGCCTCGGAAAGATCCGCGAGCGGCAGCAACAAGTCATCCAGAACTTCTTTGGTCTCCATGTAAATGTCCAATCCTACGCATGAAAAGAGACTAGCCGGAAGACAGAACGCTGGCAAATGAAAGCGAATATGTAGGAGTATTAAGGTTCACTATTGGTACGGTTACCGAAGTAATATTGAAAATAAAAAAAAGGCAACCCTTTGCGGCAAGGATTGCCCGTTATGACCGTTCAGGGCTCGCGGTTCTTGCACTCTATTGCTGCATTCAAGGCAGGTCTTGCGGCTGAACGGGCCTTAGCATCCTCCGCTTTTTGAAAGGCGGGTATGTCGGACATGCGCCGCGCAGATGAAAGCGTCATCGCGATCCAAGTCTCATTCAACCGCCACCATCAGTTCCCATCCTTCGAAACCCGCGACGAATAGGCCAGAGTGCCTCGCCCGAGCGCACGCCGATCTAAAAAATTGATATCCGCCAGCCTCTCAGTACCGGAATATAATCTTTTCCGCGTAGGTGGGGTGTGATGAAAAGCTCTTTTCTCGCTTTCACGGTCCTCTTGCTGTTTCTCGGCATCTTTCCGGCTGAGCAATTCGGGCAGGACGCGAGTACCCAAGATCCAGACGTATCTCGGTCTCGCATTCTGATCTCCGGGAAAGTAGTGCTGGATGATGGAACACCGCTTCCGCGTTCCGCAGTGGTCCAGACAATCTGTAAAGGGCAGAAACGGATTGCGGCTCACACGGACTCCCATGGCCGCTTCAGTTTCACAATCGGCGACCCGAACTCTGTCTCAGAAGCAATGGGCGGCGGATTTGAAGACGCCTCAGTTTCCGCGAGAGGAGGGATGTCGGTTGGCGATACTCCGAACGTTGCACATAATCTCCGCGAATGGAGAGGATGCGGAGTGCTGGCGGAGCTGGAAGGCTTCACTTCCGAAGTAGCCGAACTCATGGCCCGCACTGGAGACGAAGGCGGCGATATTGGGTTTGTCACTTTACATCGTATAGCTCCCGTTGAGGGACTTACTATCAGCCCAACGAGCGCAGCCGCCCCGGAACCAGCCAAAAAGGCGCTGGAAAGAGCGTACGAGCAGGAGAAGAATAACAAATGGAACGCTGCGAAAAAGTCGTTGCAAAAGGCCGTGCAGATCTATCCTCACTATGCTGTCGCCTGGTTTGAGCTGGGGCGGGTGCAGTTTCTGCAAAAGGACCGCGAGGGCGCGATCCATTCGTTCCTGCAATCCGTGGCGATTGACCCAAAGTTCCCAAGTCCGTATTTGGGGTTGATGCAGGTCGCAGCGCAAGGGCAGCAATGGAAGGCCCTGGCAGACGTCACAGCAAAAGTTATCTCGCTGGATTCGGCCGCTTCCCCCGAGGTATGGTTCTTCAACGGCGTAGGCAACTACAATTTGAATCAATTAGCGCAAGCGGAAAATAGTGCTCGCGAAGGATTGAAGTTGGACAGCGGACATCACTTCCCCAAGCTGGAATATCTCCTCGGGGTTGTGCTCGAAGAGCAGCGTGACTATGCCGGCGCAAGCGAGCATATGCAGGCTTACCTTCACTTAGTCAGCGATCGGAAGGATGTCGAGGGAGCGCAAAAGGAATTGGCGGAAATTGCGCGGCTCTCCACCATAACCGCTGCTCCCAAGGCGACCCCGAAAAATTAGGTCTCACAGCCGTGTTTGGTGCGCGCCATTCCGAACGCTGGACTCATCCTGGATTCTTTTTGACTTACTGATCAACCCTGCCTCGCGGCTTTACAATTGAAAACTCATGGATTCCGCGCGCATCGCCGAACTTCTTCGTCCGTTCTTGGAAGACTCGTCCATCCCTGGCACGCTTTTATCTGAATCTCAGCTTTCTGATATTTCTATTTACCTTGGTACTCTGCTCCACTGGAATGCACGCATAAACCTTACAGCCATACGGGATCCGGAAGAGATCGTGACCCGGCACTTTGGAGAATCACTGTTCGCGGCGCGGCACCTCTTTCCCGAAATGCGAAGTACTGCCCACGTAATTGACGTCGGATCGGGCGCCGGATTTCCTGGTCTACCAATTAAGTTGTGGGCCAGAGACATTCGCCTCACGCTGATCGAATCGAACCACAAGAAGGCGACTTTTCTGCGCGAAGTAATTCGCACCCTGGAATTGGAGAATGCCGAGGTCTTTGCCGGACGGGCCGAAACATGTTCCTCATCCGGAGACGTAGTGATTTTAAGGGCTGTCGAGCACTTCGGGAGCGCGCTGCCGATGGCGATCAGCCTCGTCAAGCCAGAAGGCAGAGTGGCCTTGCTAAGAAGTAAGTCTCAAAATGAGACAGTGTTATCGTCTGGCGAGCTTCGCCAACTCTGGTCTATCTCGGTCCCGCAGTCAGAGCGACGTATTTTGTCCGTGGCGCTTAGAACCGAGAAAGGCAAGTGCCAAGTGAATCAAGATGTGGAATAAACGGGAATAATCGCGGCTGTTTTGCGAGCGAATAATGCGATTCGGAGAAGCAAAGTGGTAACAAACTTTGGATCCTTGCGGTTTGCAAAAGTGCTCCACGTGGAACAGTTCTAGACACGCTCAAGAACGTAATGTTCTAGTGGAACTCTTGGCGGATGCTTCGTCTGGGCAGTTCCGCGAAATCCGGGCCTCTTCGAGAAAATGTTCCACGTGGAACATTTTCGCTTCCATGCTGCCCTAACTATCTTTTTGCACCGAAATGCGGCATTGCCAACTCGACCCTATTTCGCATATCGTGCTCTTAACTCTCGATTCTTTCAAAAATTCATGGGACGCGTTATCGCTGTCGCCAACCAGAAGGGCGGAGTTGGCAAAACAACTACCGCCATCAATCTCGCCTCCTCGCTTGCTGCCTCGGATGTAAAGACGCTGCTTATTGATTGCGATCCGCAAGCGAACGCGACCAGCGGATTGGGTTTCGCGAAAGATCCCGACCGGCTCAGCACTTACCGCCTACTCATGGCGGAGACAACCGCTGAAAATGCCGTTCAGCGAACCGAACTCAAGCAATTATCTCTGATTCCGGGACACAAAAACCTCATCGGCGCAAACCTCGAATTGGTCGAGGCCGAAGGCCGGGAATTCCGCCTGCGTGACGCCATTAGGCCTTTGCGCGAGCAATTTGAATTCATCGTGCTGGATTGTCCGCCCGCGCTCGATCTTCTTACTTTGAACGCCCTGGCCGCTGCCGATTCCGTTTTAATACCGATGCAGGCGGAATATTTTGCGCTGGAGGGCGTTTCCGAGTTGCTAGATACGGTTGAACGGATTCGCGCCAGCTTCAATCCAACCCTGGCGATCGAAGGCGTCGTTCTGACTATGTTTGACGATCGTACGAACCTCGCGCAGCAGGTCACGGACGAACTCAAGAGGTATTTCGGCGAAAAGCTCTGCAAGACCACGATCCCGCGAAACGTTCGGCTCGCGGAAGCGCCAAGTCACGGCAAGCCCGTGCTTCTCTACGACGTGAAGTCGCGCGGGGCCGAAAGCTACATCGAACTCGCGACGGAAATCCTGGGACATTACCTGCCCCAACAAGCCGCTGCCGAACAAGAAGAAAAGCAGGTCGTAAACGCGCCCCGCTGGAAGCGTTGGAGAGAACGAAATAAGTTGATCACGATAAACATATCGGAGCGGTGAGCTTTTGAAATTGCGGAGCGTCGTCCCCTACGAGGGGCCTGTTAGGAGATGAAATGACAATAGCTGAGAAGGTCGCTTCTAGCGGTGCGATGGACGACACGGCAACAGAAAAAGTGCCGGATAAACGGAAAGCACTTGGGCGAGGCTTAGATTCACTACTTCCTGGGCGGCCGCGTATGGTTTCGCCGGTTGCTCCGGTAGTCATTTCCGAGAATAAGGAATCGGCCTTAAACCAGCACGAAGCCGTCTTATCGGACGTTCGCGCCGTGCGCGCGCCATCTGGCGATGAAGTGGTTCAGATTCCTCTGGATCAAATCGTCGCCAATCCCTATCAGACTCGGCAGCATTTCGACGAGCCTGCGCTCGAAGAACTCGCGCAATCGATTCGAGCCAACGGATTGCTGCAACCGATCGTCGTTCGCCCCGGCGGCGACGGACGTTTTGTGCTCGTGCTCGGTGAGCGGAGATGTCGGGCGTCGAAACTCGCCGGCAAGACTTCCATCCCCGCAATTGTGCGAACGGTTTCAGAACAGCATGCGGCAGAAATGACTGTCGTAGAAAACTTAATGCGCCAGGATCTCAACTGCCTGGAGCAGGCAAATGCGTTTTCCCGGTTGAGCCGTGAGTTCGGGCTTACTCAAGAACAAATCGGCCAGCGCACCGGAATCTCGCGTGAGTCAGTCGCGAATTATTTGCGGATACTGCGTCTGCCGGAAAGCGTGCGGCTGCATATTGCCGAGGGCAGATTAGGATTCAGCGAGGCCAGAGTTCTGCTCCAGCTTTCAGATCCCAGGCAGCTCGAAATCATCGCTAACAACGCAGCGAAAGCGCAATACTCAGTGACTATGCTTCAGAGACTGGTGACTGATGCGGTTCTGGCGAGTGAAGGCAAGCGCCCGGAACAAGCTCCTCTTCGGCCGATTGACGCTAACGTCCGAGCGGCCCAAGCGGAGCTGGAAAAAATATTAGGTGTCCGGGTAAAGATTACGGACAGGAATGGTCACGGTAAGATCGTAATTGAATACTCAAATCTCGATGACTTCGACCGGGTGCTGGATTCGCTGAAAGGTTCAGATTAGTGGACGGCGCCTAATCGCCGATTTAAGAGAAATGCACAGGTCCTTGGTCGGGACTCTCTCGCTTCGCGAAAGACTCCGCTTCCTCTAGGATGACAGGTATATGCGGGAATCTAGTTAGTTGAGAATCAAGTTGGTTAACCGTGGCACGAATCGTGACAATCTGAGATTGAAAAGCGGTTCAAACCCACCGCTAACTCAATTTCTAACTCACAAGTGGGAAATCAATGGCGCTTGAGCAAAAAATGCTGGCATCTGTGGCTGCTCAACTGATGAATGGAGACTCCGTCATTCTCGACGAGCAAAAACTACGCATCAAGCGTGTTGGCGGCGGACAATGGCGCACGGTCCAGTTTGAGCTGAACGGACGCAGGTTTGAAGCCATCGAACAGAACCGCGAGAAGCGCAGCCGGTGGGGACAGCTTGCCCGCGAAAAGCATCAGGTGGTGCAATTCCGGGATGTGACGACGCACAAATACGTTGCGGTTTCCGTGGACGGCGAGATTACGGAATACGGCCGGTAGGATTACCGCATGAACGCGAGGCTAGGCGCGCCCGCGCCACAAGATCTCCCTCACATTTGGCGACGCTGCCCACCAAGAAACAGCAGACCGCACCGTTCGCAATTATGTACCTCTTATTGTTCTTTGAAATCGGTGAAGGCGCCTATTTTTCCGATGTACATACGCATGCTGCAAACCTTCGGGGCCATGTGCGCGAAAGATACCTGGAGCTGCTTCGTGGGCTGGTCAATCTCTCCCGTGTCCATGGGCGCGTGAGCCAGGTCCTGGCTCGGATCGTACTTGCTTCCGGCGGTGACATTCTTATTGACAAGCAGCGTCCACTCTTTCTTGCCGGGAATTGTGTAAACCGTGTATGCGCCTGGCTCAATGGCTGAGCCTCCGAGAGAGAGCGCAGCCGACGCGAAAAGAATCATGGGAGAGCCGCCCGGTTCCCATATTTTGCCATTGCGAGGTTCTTCGCCTTTGCCGGGATTGTACCGAAGACTGATCTGCTTGCCATCGTCAAACGTGCAGTCGGTGGTCATGGTTTGAGAGTTCTGTTGCGCAACAATCGGGCGAGAAAAGGCAAGCAAACCGAGCAGGCAGGAAACTAAAAGGCGCATTGGCGTTACCCTGTGAATAACTGGGAATTGTATCGCAGATTACGCTGCCGGTATTGCTCGAGATAAGAATCAAGAAACTAAACTGTGGGAAGCAACTGGGCGATCCGTTCTCGTTTTTGAAAGCTGTTCTTAAATTTCGCGCGTGTGAGAGTGAGTAAGTGGGAATCCAAGCCGTTGGCGTTTGGCCATCCCGCCTGCAAACGCCAAAACGCAGATCACGGAACATTCCAGAGTAAGAGGCGAGAAAGTAACCGTGGAACACAAAGTGTGATAAATGCTCTTCTTCAAGCGTTCTAAGGAGCAAACCACCCCTGGAGTGGACCGGCCTCTATGAACTTGATACTCTCTCCGCGAGATCCGCAGCGGCAGCATGCCTCCTGGGGCCCGCCGCGGTTACTTGTTCGTAAATGCTGAAAATTTGCTGCGCGGATGCAGTCCAGGAGAATCTTCTGACTTGCTCATACCCACGCTGTTTAAGCCTCTCTCGCAGTGAGGCATCGAGCAACACGCGCAGTAGGGCGCGCATAATTTCGAAGACGTTCTCGGCGTTGACGAGCACTGCGGCATTCCCTACAACCTCCGGCACCGACGAAGTATTTGAAGTTACGACGGGAGTGCCATGCGCCATGGCTTCGAGTGGAGGCAGCCCGAAGCCTTCGTAGAGCGATGGGAAAACGAAAATCTTCGCAAGATCGTAAAAAATCCGGAGCACGTCAATGGGAACGAATCCCATAAATCGAACGTCGTTCTGGACACCCCCGCGTACGACCGTGCGCCGAAGGTCCAGATGCTTCGAGAGTTCGTCACCAATAATGATGAGCTTCAGGTCAGGAAACTTTCCTTCTTTTTCCAGTTCCGCTTTGAGCGCGGAGAAAGCCTCAATGATGCGCACTAAATTCTTGTGAGGGCTGATGCGGCCGGCGTAGAGCAGAAATGGGTAAGTGATCTGATAGCGCTCAGCCAGCAACTGGCGGTCGGCGTCAGTCGCGTGACCGTGCAGGAAGCGCTGATCAATGGCGTTGTAAACAACTTCAATGCGAGTCGAGGGAATATTAAAAAGCTTTTCAATTTCACTTTTGGTGAACTTCGAGACGGCGAGAATTCGGGCTGCGCCTTTAAGCACGCGGCGGGTGAGCTGGAAGTGAAGGGATCGGCGCAATCCGGAATTGTCGTGTGCCCGGTACATGTGCTCCAACACATCGTGAACGGTAATTATGTAAGGGCAGGGTAGGCTGCGAGGCATCCAAAACAGGTGCGGGATGTGAACTAAATCGCAATTGATTTGCCGCAAAATTGTTCGGCATTCGAAATAGCCTTTAGTGGTGGTTTCCCCATTTAATAAAGGGATACTCTCGAAGTTTGCCGGGAGGGGTCCGATTTCCGCGACCTTTTTCGGTGCGCCGATGAGAACGTAATTCGTTTGGTGATCCAGTTGGCCCAGTGCGCGCACGATATTTCGCGTGTAAGTGCCGACGCCGAACTCGTTCATTCGACGAATATCAATCGCAATCTTCACGGAAGGAATTTAAACACAGATGGAGGGCATCGGCTATGGCGGCGGTGGATTTGTAGGTGTACCAGCGCAGTTTCTCGGCGCTGGCGAGCTCTCGCTTGCCCGGACAGACTGGGACGTCTGTCTCTACGTGGTCCGTGCCAGGTGAAGGCGCGATGCGTATAGCGGAAAGGACTCCGCCAATTCCAACACTTGTTTGCGAATTTTTGTCAGGACCGCAGCGTCGGTTCGATTATGTAGCGCATCCGAGATCCAGCGTCCCACTTGGCGCATTTCATCTTCTTTCATGCCCCGTGTAGTCAGAGCGGGGGTGCCAATGCGGATTCCGCTGGGTTTCATCGGCGGATTAACGTCGAACGGAATGGCGTTCTTGTTTACAGTGATTCCCGCATCGCCCAAAGCTTTTTCGGCTTCGTTGCCCAGGATGCCTTTAGAGAGAACGTCCACCAGCATCAGATGTGTATCCGTTCCACCCGATATTATTCGGAAGCCTTCAGTAGCCAGCGTTTCCGCGAGGACTTTGGCATTGGCTACGACTTGCCGGGCATAGTCCTGAAAGCTTGGTTGCATGGCTTCGAGAAAGCAGACCGCCTTGGCCGCGATGATGTGCATCAGCGGGCCGCCTTGCATTCCAGGAAACACAACTTTATCTATAGCCGCGGCAAATTCCTGTTTGGAGAGAATCATTCCCGCGCGTGGTCCCCGAAGAGTTTTGTGAGTGGTCGAAGTAACGATGTGCGCGTGAGGAACAGGCGAGGGATGGACGCCGCCGGCGACCAGCCCGGCGAAATGGGCCATGTCCACGAGGTAGAGTGCGCCAACTTTGTCCGCGATCTGCCTCATGCGCACAAAATCAATGATGCGCGGATAAGCGCTGCCGCCGCCGATGATCAGCCTCGGGCGTTCTTTTTCTGCGATCTTTTCCAGATCATCGTAATCAATTGTTTCGGTTTCTTTGGTGACGCCGTACGGGACGATTCGATAAGTCTTTCCGGAAAAATTTAGGTGATGGCCGTGAGTGAGATGTCCGCCGTGCGCCAAATTCAAGCCGAGGATGGTGTCGCCGGGCTGTAGTACAGCGGCGTAGGCTTCCATGTTGGCCTGCGATCCCGCGTGAGGCTGCACATTGGCGTGCTCGGCTCCGAAAAGTTTCTTAGCCCGGTCGCGAGCAAGGTTTTCGACAACGTCCGCGAATTCGCATCCGCCGTAGTAGCGCTTGCCGGGATATCCTTCGGCGTACTTATTGGTGAAGACGGAACCTGCGGCTTCGAGAACTGCTTCACTCACAAAATTCTCGGAGGCAATCAGCTCAAGGCCCTCGTGCTGGCGGCGTGTCTCGTCTTCAATCGCGGCAGCGATCTGCGGATCGGTTTCGGAAAGCGAGCGGGACATGGCGGAATGTTTCATGGAATTCTAGGCGACCATTCTAACTGAGTTATGCGCGATTACGCCGCCCGCGTCAATTTTCAATCCGTTGGGAATCATTTTTCGGAGGTCGAGGATAGAGCGCCATTCCGCTACACGTGAGATTCCTCGCCCCGCTGGAGAAAACGCGGGGGCTTCGGAATGACGTCCCTCTATGGAAAGAAGAGGTCATCCAGAAGCTCGGCGTACTTCAGCCGAGAGAGGGATCTCGCGCACAACTTGAGAGCCCCTCCGCGCGCTTCGTCCCTACGTGTTTCCTCCGAGATTCGCAAAGGCTCGCGTCAAGAACGATCCCAGATGCCAGCCGTCCATATATTTGTAGGGCGTTTCTCCGGTGGTGTAGTGACCGCAGGGCAGCACCGCCACTTTGTGATCCAACTCATAGCGCTCGAATTCACTCACCACGTCTCGTGAAAACTCCGGCAGAAAAGTCAGATCATATTTAGCATAAATGATGAGCGACTTTCTCGGCCACCGGGCGAATTGTTTGAAATAAGACATTGGGCTGATGGCGCTCCACAGTCCGCGCAGGCGCTCTACATCCAGATGAGGTTCGAGTCCCTCGCGAATGTGACGGGTGGATTGACCATGCCAGACAACATCTGCAAAATACGTTGATGCGTGATTGAACGCCGCAACGCGGATGCGCGGATCGTGAGCGGCGGCGAGAAATGCGTAGCAGGAGCCGAGACTTGTTCCAACGATACCAAGCTGGTTGTAGCCTTGCTGCTCAAGCCAATCGAGACAGCATCGGATATCCAGCACGCCCTGCCGCGCGGAATCGAGCGTGCGCCCAATGTTTGCAGAGACGGCATAGTCGGCGCGTCGAATTTCCGCCGGCATACGAATGTCATGGTAGGGCATGCTCAATCGCAGCACCGCGATGCCGAGTCTGTTCAGCACGCGGCATAAAGTGCTATAGGCGAGGGCGTCAGAATTCCAATGCGGCAGCAGCACCACAGCACGATTCCCCTTGGCAGGAAACCAGCGCGCGTTCGCTAAATTGTTTTCGGGATAAGGAGTCTGTGCCGGCGAAGTGAATCGTAGAAAGTTTGCGTGAGTTCCGCGAACCTTGGCCTCTAATTTTGGATCGGGTATTTCGCGAGTGCTGAAAACCCGAACTTCGCGATTCTCCAGGCGAAAGTCGGTCGGAGTATCGTAGGAAAAAAATTCGTCGCTCGACGCGACGATGCGCCGGTTGTATTCGCGAAGATAGGTCTCTTGGTCTTGAGCGCGCACGCTAGGCTTGTAGCCGTTTCGGCAGGGCCAATTCTGAGCCCAGCTTTCGCCCCACTCCAGGGGACGCACGACGCGGTTTGAGTCAACCGAAGTCAGCCGCGTTTCCCAGTCGTACATCCATCGGGCGTAGCGCGAGGGCACAAGTCAGAATAACAAGATGCGCTTGGGCAGTCGTCAATTCAACACTAGACTGTTGGAATCGAGCAGTGGTTGAGGCAAATTGCAGCCGGAGCGTCGCCGCAATCGCCTGCGACTAAATTTTGGACATAGTGAATGGATCCACCAATTACAAGCGAATACTCCAAATATTTTGACTTTTCCTGCGGGGCTAGGAACAGTTTTAAACTTTTAGCGTGAAGGGGCGGGGCCCTGCCGGTGTTTAGGTCAAAGGCCTCTCGGCGCGCCCGAGGTCCCTCTGCAAGGCGATTCCCATTTGGATCACTTCCGCGAGATGCAGCGCATGGCGGCGCGTGCACTGTGATATCTGTTCGCGGCAACTGACACCGTCGGCGATGATCAGATAATCATTCGGGGCTTTGCGGACGGCGGGCAGAAGCTCCAGCTCTCCGATTGCGATGGAGGTATCGTATTTCTCTTTCTCGAAGCCGAATGACCCTGCCATTCCGCAGCAGCCCGGCGCGGGCGTCTCAAAATTAATCCCAAGAACACGCAACACTTCCTCTTCATCCGTCATTTTCATGATGGACTTGTGATGGCAATGTCCATGCATTATGGCTTTTCGGTTCAATTGAGGCAGTCGAAACTGATCTGCTTTTCGCCGGATAAACTCGCTGAGAAGAAACGTTTGGTTCGATAGTTGGCGGGCTAGTTCATTCTTCGGGAACAAGTTCAACATTTCATCGCGAAAAACAGCTGCGCAACTGGGCTCCAGAACAACCACCGGAATGTCGGCGCTTATCTCCTCGGCTAACACCTCCAGAATCCTGAGTAGAAGCCGCTTCGCACGATCAAGCATTCCAAAATCATAGAGCGGACGCCCGCAGCATAAAATCTGCTTCGGCAATTGCACCCGAAATCCCCCGTGCTCAAGAACCTCTACCGCGGCCTTCGCCGTTTCTGGATGAAAATAATTGTTGAATGTATCGGGCCATAGAATCACTCGATCGCCATTAGGATTCTCGCCTTCGCGGCGCTCAAACCATGCTCGAAATGTCTGTGGCGCAAACGCCGGAATAGATCGCTGCGGCGGCATGCCGGCAATGAGCTTCGCCATGTCGCGCAACACAGGCATTTGTGTAGTCACATTCACCAGCCGGGGCGCATAGGAAGCCATTCGTGCCCAAATATCAATATTTCCAAACGCGTACGCACTCCTCGGCTGAAACCGACTCTCGTAGTAATGCGAAAGGAATTCAGCTTTGTATGTCGCCACGTCCACACCAACAGGGCAATCGCTCTTGCACCCTTT
This sequence comes from uncultured Acidobacteriaceae bacterium, assembly GCA_963720075.1. Taxonomy (GTDB): domain Bacteria; phylum Acidobacteriota; class Terriglobia; order Terriglobales; family Acidobacteriaceae; genus PALSA-188. The sequence goes on from CAVREG010000008.1 coordinate 215,883, forward strand.
GCAGGAAAGACAGAGGTCTAGCGAATTCTTTACCTGCTCATCGCGCCATCCATCTTTGATCACATCGCGTTTCGTCATCTCCCACAGAAGATGAGCGCGGCCCCGAGTCGAATGTTTCTCCTCGCGAGTGACGCGAAAACTCGGACACATTACACCGCCTTCATAGTTACGGCATTTGCCAACGCCGACGCATCGTAGCGTCGCATGGGCAAGGCTTCCGTGATCTTCGGGAAATTGAAAATGGGTTTGGGGCTCCCACGGGCGATAACCCGCACCCAGCCGCAGATTCTCGTCCAACCGGTAAGGCTCAACAACTTTTCCAGGATTCATCTTCCAGTCAGGATCCCAAATTGCTTTGAACTCGCGGAAGGCCTGCACTAATTCCGGCCCAAACATTTTCGGCAATAATTCCGCACGAGATTGCCCGTCGCCATGTTCGCCGGAAAGCGATCCGCCATAACTCACAACGAGGTCAGCAGCCTCCTCAACGAACTGGCGGTATTTTGCGATGCCCTCCGCCGACTGCAGAGCGAAACTGATTCTTGCGTGTACGCATCCGTGACCGAAATGTCCGTACAAGACGGCACGATATTCGTATGCGTCAAGTAATTTTCGTAGTGCCCGCAGGTACTCGCCCAACTTTTCTGGAGCCACCGCCGAATCTTCCCAACCCTCCCAAGTCAGCGGCTCGCCCGGAACGTGAGAAGTCGCTCCCAGGCTCGATTCGCGGACATCCCACACCTTTTGCGCATGCTGTTTATCTGTGAGCAGCCGCATGTTTGGCGGATTTGTGCTTCGTTCCAACGCCGCCATTAATCGTGCGCATTGCGCCTCGGCTGCGGCAACCGTCTCGCCGCCGAACTCGGCAAGCAGCCAGCCCCCGCCATCGGGAAGCAGAGCTAGGCCCTCGGAATTGATGCCCTTGCGCCGCGTGTATTCGACAAGAAGGTTATCCATGCCTTCCAGCCCGATCGGTTTGTGAGACATTATTTCTGGAACGTGATCGGCGCACTGATAAATATCCGGATACGCGATGACCAGCAACACGCGCCCCGCAGGGCTCTCAACCAACCTGCAAGTCGCTTCGAGAACCGTGACGCACGTCCCTTCCGAGCCAACCAAAGCACGCGCAACGTGAAAGCCATTTTCCGGCAAAAGATAGTTGAGGTTGTATCCAGAAACTCTTCGTGGAATGTCAGGATAGCGTCGGCGAACCAGGTCGCTATAGGTATCTCGCAAGCGCTTTAGTCCCGCATAAATTTCGCCTTGCTTTCCGCCCCCTCGGATGAGTTGTGAAATATGCTCATCATCGGTCGCCCCAACTCTCATCCGCAGGCCGTCATACGTAAGGACCTCAAGCTCTTCAATGTTGTCGTCAGTCTTTCCTGCCATTACAGAATGAACGCCGCAGGAATTGTTGCCAATCATGCCGCCTAGTGTGCACCGGCTGTGAGTGGCGGGATCCGGGCCGAAAGTTAAGTGATGTTTTTCTGCTGCATTGCGAAGGTGATCGAGAATTACTCCGGGCTGCACACGCGCCAATCTCCGCTGCGGATCAATCTCGATGATCGCTGCCATGTACTTGGAAAAATCGAGCACCACCGCGACATTGCAGCATTGTCCCGCCAGCGATGTTCCTCCGCCGCGACAGAGAATTGGTGCCCCGTATTCTCGCGCAGTTTCCATCGCAGCGAAGACGTCATCGTTATCCCGGGGAAGCACGACTCCGATCGGAACTTGTCTGTAGTTGGAACCATCGGTTGCATAAAGCGCCCGGCTGCCATCATCGAAGCGTACTTCCCCGCGCAGATGCGTACGCAGAGCGTCTGCCAGCGCAACGCTATCCACAGTGACTGATTTAGAGGAATTTGCGAGTTGAATGAAATTATCCGGCATGCCGGAGGACGGCAGGTAGTAGCAGAATTTAGGTGAAATGCCGCGTGCCGTAATCCATCAGACTCAGCCCCAGCAGTAGCATCAGCCAGAACAGTACGGCAACGCAAATCGTCTTTATCAAGCGGTCGCTGGCATATTTCACGTGCATAAAGAACAGCACTACCAGCAGAGCCTTAACGCTGGCGATAACCAGCGCCACAACCGTGTTGAACGGGCCGAGGTCAATGAATGACACCGCTGCCGTGACCACGGTCAGAATCATGAGCGCGAGCCAGATGGTTACATACAGTCCGCTCGAAAGTATGTGCTCGTGCCTGGGTGGAGCTGGTTCAGCCATGGGGTGATTTTTCATCGGTGACTCTTCAGCCGGTAAATCAGTGAATCGGTTTTCGATCAATCAGATATAACAATGGAAACAGATATATCCAGATAATATCTACAAAGTGCCAATACAGCCCGCCAATCTCAATCGGTGTGTGATACTCTGGCGTGTACTTTCCCTTCCACGCGTAGAACGTAAGCACAGTAAAGATTCCAAGTCCGATGACCATGTGCAGCGCGTGCAAGCCCGTCAGAGCGAAGTATAAAGAGAAATAAATCTGCGAGTGAGCGGGATCAATATGGACACTGGGATACTTTTGAATTAGGTCATCCACGTTGAACGAGCTACCCGGAACGTGGTGCTCTTCATACTTCTGGTACCACTCAACTCCTTTAATTCCCAGGAATGCCAACCCGAACACCATGGTCAGCAGCAAGAGAATCACCAGCAACTTGCGGCGGCCCATTTGCGCGGCTCGAACTCCCAGGGCCACCGTCAAACTGCTGCAAATGAGGACGGCCGTGTTGATCGTTCCCAGCCATATACTTATACTTCGGCTGCCAATCGCGAACTCGTTGTAGTACCAATAACGATAGATCAGATAGGCGCAGAACATGCCGCCGAAGAACATGACTTCCGTGCCCAGGAACAGCCACATGCCGAACGACGCGGCATCGCGCTGCTGATCCATATTAGCGAAGTGGTGCCGGAGTTCAGTGGTTGGGTGCTCAAGCGCGATCGGGCTATCGCTCAAGGGAAACCTCCTCTGGCATCGGGATTTCGTCGTAGTTATAGGCTTCCCACGTCACTTCGGGAGTCTCGTCAAAATTGAAGGTCGGAGGAGGTGAAGCCGTCTTCCACTCCAGGCCGGCCGCGCCCCAGGGATTATCGCCCGCAATCTTCCCGTATCGCAGAGACCACATCATATAAATGATCGGCAGAAGATAACCCACAGCCAAAATCGTAGACCCGGCTGTCGAGAAGACGTTCAACACCTGGAATTCCGGTGGATACTGCCAGTAACGCCGTGGCATTCCTAGGTAGCCAAGTATAAATTGCGGGAAGAACGTCAGGTTGAATCCGATAAACACGATCACCGCCGAAAGCCTGCCCCAGGCTTCCGGATACATGCGGCCGGAAATCTTGGGCCACCAGAAATGAATACCGCCCAAATACCCCATCACTGCGCCACCAACCATGATGTAGTGAAAATGCGCGATCACGAAATACGTATCCGTGACGTGAACATCGAAGCCGAGCGCAGCCAGGAACAAGCCGGTGAGGCCACCTATTGTAAACAGCCCTATAAAGCCAAGGGCATAAAGCATGGGAGTCGAAAATGAAATCGAGCCCTTGTACATGGTCGCGGTCCAATTGAAAACTTTGACGGCCGAGGGGACGGCGACGAGATAGCTCAGAATTGAAAAGAACAGCGCCGAATACAGCGATATGCCAGCAACAAACATGTGATGTGCCCAAACCAGAAACCCAAAGACGGCAATCGCTATGCTTGACATCGCGACAAAGTTATAGCCAAACACCCGTTTCCGTGAAAAGCAGGGGATAATTTCAGTCACCACTCCCATGGCTGGAAGGATCATGATGTACACAGCCGGGTGAGAATAAAACCAGAATAAATGCTGAAACAGCAGCGGATCACCCCCGCGCGTCGGATCGAAGATGCCTAGATGGAAAGCGCGTTCGAAGACAACCAGCAAAAGAGTGATCGCAAGCACCGGCGTGCCCAACAGCATGATGATGCTGGTCGCATAGTGCGCCCATACAAACAGTGGCAGGCGCGTCCATGTCATTCCCGGCGCTCTCATGCGGTGAATTGTGACTACAAAGTTAAGACCCGTAAGAATTGATGAGAATCCGGCAACGAATATTGCAAGTCCGGCCTCGACCACCTTGGTATTGCTGAACGCGGTGCTGAACGGCGTGTAGAACGTCCATCCGGTATCCACGCCGCCGGTCAGGATGCAGTGCAGCATCATGCCGCTTGCGATTATGTATAAATACCAACTCAGCAAATTAATGCGGGGAAATGCCAAATCCTTGGCGCCCACCATCATCGGAATTAGAAAATTGCCAAGCACGGCTGGAATGGATGGGATCAGGAAAAAGAAGACCATCACTTGGCCGTGCATGGTGAAAAGCTTGTTGTAAGTGTCGGCCTGCACCAGGTCGCCAGCCGGAGTCAACAACTCCAACCGGATTAGCAGGGCAAAGAAACCGCCCACAAAAAACATGAACGTAATGGAAAGCAAATAGAGTAAGGCGATTCTTTTATGGTCCGTCGTGAGCAGCCACGAGCGAACGCCATACTCAGCATTAATGTAATTCTCGCGTTCGGTACTAACTACTGCGGTAGCCATTTCTATTCCTTGGGATGCTGTGGTTGCGTACCCGGCGGTATCAGCGTTGGATTTCCCGCCGAACCTGCCGGCGGCAAACTCAAAGATTTGACGTATGCCACCAGTTCGTTCATTTGCTCTTCATTCACCTGGCCTTGAAACACCGGCATAATATTTTTAAATCCGGAAACAATTTTCGCTCCGGGATTCAGTACAGATTCTCGAATATAGTTCTCGTCCGCAATAATAGTGCGGCCGTCTTCCAATGTCACCGGATTGCCGAAAACCCCATTGAGCGTTGGCCCGCGGCCTTGAGTCTCGAACTTATGGCATGTGGGGCATCCGAGTTGTTCGAATTGACTCTGGCCTTTCGCCGCAAGCGATCCGAAAGTTCTGCTTGTCGCAAGCCAGTTCTGATAGTCCGATGGATCCATCACTACGATCTGACCAAGCATTCCAGAGTGCATGGTCCCGCAATACTCGGCGCAAAATAGGTGATACGTACCCGGCTTGGTTGCGCGAAACCAGGACGTAACATAACGGCCCGGGAGCACATCCTGCTTGATTCTGAACGCAGGAACATAAAAGCTGTGAATGACGTCCTGCGACGTCATAATTAGTTTTACGTCGCGTCCCACCGGAACGTGAAGTTCATCAATCTCACGCTGGCCCTCGGGATGCTGAAATTTCCACATCCATTGTTTTGCAACCAGATAAACCTCGGTTGAATCCCGCGGCGGGGTGCGTTCGTGAAAATAAATAATCGCGCCCCAGGCAAAAATGACAAGAAAAACGCCGAGTGGAATTACTGACCATCCTATTTCCAGAATTAACGAGCCGTGTATTTGCTCCGCCTCCCGTCCAGGACGACGGCGATACTTGATCGCGAAGACCGCAATTGTAGTGAAAATGGCCGCGCACGTAACCAGCGACAAAAGCAGCAAAAACACGTAGAGCAAGTCAAGTTGTCCCGCAACTGACGAAGCCTGCACTGGCCAGAGTGGAAAGGTTTCAACCATGTTTTACGACCTGCGCTGCCTTCCGATGTTCGGCGTTAGAACCATGGCGAATTAACACGAACATGAACAGGCCCAGGATTAATATCGTTGCCGCCGCCGAGAGTTTTAAAATTCTGGAAATAACCGCACCGTATCGGCCAGTATTGGGATCGTAGTGATAGCAGTAGAGCAATACCTCGTCCACCACCGTGCCGATTTTGTGCTGCGAGGCCTGAATCAATCCGAGCCGCAAGTCTTTCGGCGCATATTCCACCCCGTAGTAGTACTGCGCGATCTTTCCCTCCGGCGTGAGTATCATGATTGCGGTTGAGTGAGCGAACTGTTCGGTCTTTGGATCGTATTGATATTGGAATCCCGCGGCCTTGGTCAGCGCATCAATCGAACTTTGTGGTCCGGTGAGAAAATGCCAGCCTTGCGCCGCGCCCGGCCGCCCGTATCGCTCCATATATTCGGCTTTTTTCGCAGCGCCTATTTCTGGTGTGTCCTTCGGATCGAAACTCACCGTCAAAACATTAAACTGATCGCCTACATTAAATTTGAGAACCTTCAACGCGCTGGAAAGTCCAGCCAGGACTTCTCCACAAAGCATCGGGCATTTGTAATAAACCAGGCTCAAAATCATCGGTTTCTGGCCAAAATAATCGCCAATGCGCACTGTTTTTCCAGTTTCATCTTTGAACACTAAATCGCCCGGAATTTGTCCATTCAAATTTTGCTGAATGCCTACATTCTTCAATCCCGGAGGCCGAATATTTGCCGGGGGAGACAAAAGTCCCGTCCTCATGTTTTGTCCGTAAACGCCAAAGGATAGCCCCACCACAATTATCGCCAGATATACTACACTGCTCCATTTCCACATACGACACACTACTTTTTCCCTTTCCCTTGAACTGTCTTGTTCGGTTGCGGCGACGAATTCATTTCGCTGTGATCTGCGCTCTCTGCGGCTTCGTTAATCGTATTTACTACCGACTCCGGCACTGTCCCCGTTCGCGGAGTCGTATTCAATCCACGCTGTGCGATCAAGTCCATCGCCCGATCAATCGGAATTCGAACCGCCCCTCCCTGTTGATCTACCCACCCGTAGGTATCTAACTTCTGCTCTTCTTGCAGCCTGAAATCGTTGATCTCAATCCGTTCGTTTGTTTCCAAGCGGGGTTGCGAAAAATTCTTGTCAATTCGCGCCGACACAGTCGCCGCGTTCATGTCCCGGGCATCCGCTTCTGCCGGCTCGGCCATCGGATTTTGCGCCGTCTGGTGAGTTTGTTCATACCAGGATCCAAACTTGTACGTCCCCAGGACAATAAAATAAACAATCGCCACAAACACAGCCAGCGCGAACAACGATCCCAGGATCGCCTTGGGGGCGAGATCCCTGCGCTCGAACCTGACTTCCTCATTACGGCCGTTGTGCATGTGCTCAGTCATGGACTAATTCCAAGAGTTCTACCGCATGCGGATCGTGCAAGGGCAGAAGCGGGCGCTGCCGCACGTTGCGGAAGAATTCCGCCAGCCACAATCCGCCGATCGCAACCGGAACAATTAAATCCAGGAAATGATAATAAAAAGCCTGGTGGAAGTTGGGCTCGATGAACCAATACAAATCAACATAGCGCATGAACATCAGCCACACCGCGATCCAAACCAGACGGCGCGGATCGCGCTTCAGCGGACGCGAAAGCAGCAGCGCGAACGGCACGGCGAAATGGCCTAGAAGCAGAAACAGCGCGAGATATTCCCATCCATGATTGAAGCGCCGCGTGTAAAAAGTGATTTCATCGGGAAGATTCCCGGCCCATATGATCAACAACTGCGAGAACGAAAAATATGCCCACAGCATGATGAATGTAAGCATGAACTTTCCGTGATCGTGGACTTCTTTCGGCCGCAAGTACTCTGACATCGGTTTGTAAGAGACGAAGATCCGCTCTACAACCACCACGAAACAAATCGCCGCGAGACATTGTCCGACGAGATAAATCATCGCGTAGATCGTGGATATCCACGGAGGTGTGAGCGACATTACCCAGTCAATGATTGCAAACGACATGGTCAAGGCGTAGAGCAAGAGCCCGGGTGCAGCGATCGTGCGAAATCGTGGGCTGAGCGTACGCGTCGGCGGATTATCCTGCTCAGCCGACAACTTATTCAGGCGGTAAGACAGGTATATCCAGATCGCAAAATAAATAACGGCCCGGATAATAAAACCAGCCGGAGTTAAATACGAGTGCGTTAAATCTTTTAAATGCTCGTCCCTCCCCATAACCTCCGCGTTGGTCCAGACATATAGATGGCGCATGCCAATGATCAGTGGGATGAACAGCAACGCCAGAAGGGGGAGGGTGCGCGTGGCCGCTTCGAGTTGGCGACGCATGACGATACCCCAGGCCCCGCCGGTGAGATGCTGAATCATCAGGAATGACATGCATCCCAGCGTGAGGCCAAGCCATGCCATGTACCCGAGAAGATACGAGCGGTAGAACTGGTCGGGCGAGATCACCGCAAATATTATGGAGATGATCGCGAAGAGGACGCCGATCATCAGCGACCGCTGCTGAATGAGTTTCGCAATCGCCGGCGCCATGAGATCGGAACTTCTCACGTCGAGGTTTTTCCCGGCCGGATTTCTCCTGTGCTCGGCGGTCATTGCGATTCCTCTCTTTTATTTGCATCTGGCGCTGCCGCTTCTGGCAGGGTGGCGCCTGAACCGGGATCGCCGCGGAATTGCGGAGCCTCTGAGGGCACATTCTGCCCCGGCGGTACATCGGCGCTTGTGCCGTTCTGGCTCAATTGAAGCGCCCGGATGTACGCCACGATGCACCAGCGGTCTCGCGCGGGAATTTGTGGCGCGTACTCCGGCATTGCCCCGAACCCGTAGGTCATCACTTCGAAGAAATATCCCAACGGAGCTTTCCGCAAACGATCGGTGTGATATGACGGCGGCGCACGAAAACCTCGCTGCACAACAATTCCGTTGCCATCGCCCATCCGCGAATGGCATGGCGAACAATAAATATTGAAGCGCTGTTGACCGCGCTCGAGCACATCCTTGGTAACGGGAAACGGCATGTAATCGCCGGGATTGTCCCCAACCTTCCCGGTATAAAAATACGTGTCCTCGTGCAACTGGCCTCGTGCCACCGTGCCCTCAACGGGCGGCCTTTCCGATCGCAGGTCGGGATAAAAATCGCTCCTGGCCAGCGGCTTAAAACGCGGCTGATCGTGCATGTCCTGGCGGCATCCCGCCAGAGTAAGCACGCTGAGCAATCCTAATGACGAAAATTTTCGCAGGCTCACCACTTAGCTGGGAACCTCCGAAATGAACTTTGCGCCCAACCCTTCCAGAAATGCGCGCGTTTTAATCGCGTCGTATCTTGCATCCGAAGAAAAGATGATCAAAAAGAATTTGTCCTGCGTCGCCCGCTCAAAGCGCGGCACGTTGAATACTGGGTGGTAGGGCATCGGCAATCCGTTCAATACCAGCATGCCAAAAACCGCCGCCAATCCCGCAAACAGAATCGTCATTTCAAAGGTGACGGGGATGAATGCCGGCCACGAGTTCGGGGGCCTGCCTGCGACGTTTATGGGATAGCTGATGGTATTGATCCACCATTGCAGCATGAATCCGCCGAACATCCCGAGCAACCCACCGGTCAGCGCGATCGGCGCAACGCCATTGTGATGGAATCCGATGGCCTCAGCTAATTCCTCGATCGGAAAAGGGCTATACGCGTCAATCTTCTTATAACCCGCTTCGTAGGTATGGCGAGCCGCCACCACGATTTCAGTGGGCGTATCGAATTCTGCCATCAGTCCGAAAATCGGTTCAGGAATCAATCGTGTTTAACCTCCGCTTCCGGCAGCAGAGTTCGCAGCTCAAATATGGAAATCATAGGCAGCAGGCGGACAAACAGGAACATCAACGCCGAGAACATTCCGAGGGTGCCCAGGAAGACGGCCCAGTCCCAGCGCGTGGGGTAGTACATTCCCCAGGACGAATTCAGGAAGTCGCGATGCAAACTGACGATCACAATAATAAAACGTTCGAGCCACATCCCGACCAGAACGTCCAGCGAAATAAGGAATAGCAAAACCGAATTGGTGCGGATGCGGCGAATCCACAAAATTTGCGGCAGAAAAATATTGCAAAACAACAACAGCCAGTACCATGGCGCATAAGGCCCGTGCAGCCGGTTCCAGCGCAGGAAGTTTTCGTAGGGATTGCCCCCATACCAGTTCATGAATGCTTCCATCGCGTAGCCATACGCGACGATCAGGCCGGTCGCGAGCATAACCATAGCTGAGTTCTCAAGATGACGGTCGGTAATGAAATCCTTCACCGCATAAAACCTGCGGATGGGAATCGCGAGGACGAGAACCATCGCAAATCCGGAATAGATCGCGCCTGCAACGAAGTATGGAGGAAAAATCGTGGTATGCCAGCCGGGGACGATGCCGATGGCAAAATCGAAGCTCACCACGGTGTGCACTGAGAGAACCAGAGGCGTTGCCAGTCCGGCTAAAAGAAGATAGGCGGTTTCGTAGCGCGCCCAGTGACGCGCCGAGCCCCGCCAGCCCATAGACAACATCCCAAACGTAAAGCGTATAAACGAATTCCCTGTACGGTCTCGAAGGGTGGCAAGATCGGGAATCAGCCCGATGAACCAGAAAACGAGAGAGATCGTGAAATAAGTCGAGACCGCGAAAACGTCCCAGACCAATGGGCTGCGGAACTGCGGCCAGTAACCCATCGTGTTGGGATATGGGAACAGCCAATAGAAAAGCCATGGGCGCCCCAGGTGAAGCAGGGGAAACATGCCAGCCTGGGCAACAGCGAAAAGCGTCATCGCTTCGGCGAAACGGTTGATCGAATTTCGCCACGACTGCCGCAACAACAACAAAATCGCCGAGATTAAGGTTCCAGCGTGGCCAATTCCAATCCACCATACGAAGTTGACAATGGCGAAGCCCCAACCGATTGGGATGTTAATACCCCAAACCCCGACGCCCTTGGCGAAAAGATAGGTCGCACCTAGCAGCAGGCCCTGCATGACCATGAAGCTGACGAAGAGTCCGAAGACCCATCCCTTATGAACCGGGCGTTCGAGAACGATTCCGCTGATCTTCTCGGTCAGCGAGGCAAAGCTATGCCCCGGTTCGAGGACCGGTACTTTATCCTCGCCCTCTTCGACTTCGGTTGGCCTTACCATCGTTTACTCACTCGGTTTACTTACTTGCTTCGTCATGCTTGCGTTTCGATTTCGGGGTTCGGGTTCCGAATCTCCGCCAGATACGTGGTTCGGGGACGTGTGTTCAAATCGTCCAGCAGTCCATAATTCCGCGAGTTCGCCTTGAGTTTTGAAACTTCGCTGTTCTTGTCATTAATGTTTCCGAAACTGATCGCATTCGCCGGACACGACTGCTGGCAAGCGGTTTGCAATTCTCCATCCGCGATTTTGCGCTCCGCGACCTCTGCGTCAATGCGATGATGACTGATTCGCTGCACGCAATATGTGCACTTTTCCATCACTCCGCGGCTGCGCACGGTCACGTCGGGATTCCGCATCATCTTGTATTGCGGAGTTTCCCAATCTTGAAACAAAAAGAAATTAAACCGCCGCACTTTGTAGGGACAGTTGTTGGAGCAATATCGCGTGCCCACGCAGCGGTTGTAAATCATGTCGTTCAGGCCCTCAGAACTATGCACCGTTGCGCCCACGGGGCAAACCAACTCGCAAGGCGCGTTTTCGCATTGCATGCATGGGACGGGTTGAAAATAAGCTTTGGGATTATCGCGATCACCCTGGTAGTAGGCGTCCACGCGCAACCAGTGCATGTGCCGGCCTTTATTCACCTGGTCTTTACCGACCACCGGAATGTTATTTTCTGATTGGCACGCGACGATGCAGTTGTTGCAACCAACGCAGGAATTCAAATCAATCGTCATTCCCCACGCATATGGCTCTTTGGCGTAATCGTAACCTGGATAAAGCGTAAGTTCGGGTGGGGGGGTGCCTTCCTGGGCGAAGTTCGGTTCTTTGTGATATTCGTCGAGCGTGCGCGTTCGAACCAGCGGCCGGCTGTTCCCGTCCGCGGTTTCCATGGTCTGGTAACCCTGAGTTGACGCCAGCAAGTATGTGCCGCCAGCCTTTGAAATAATCACAGTGGTAAACCATGGCGTCGCGCTAAATCGCAGCGGATACATATCAAATCCGGCGCCTGTGCCGACGCGGCCGGCGCGACTGCGCCCGTAGCCTAAAAACGCGGTAACTGAATAATCAGGATGTCCCGCCTGGATCCAGATTGGCGCGGTCGCACTTTTTCCGTTCAGTTCCAGCCTAATCAAATCCTGAGTCTTCAATCCCATACGCTCGGCCATCGCGGGGCCCATGAGCACGGGATTATCCCAGGTCATTTTCGTCATCGGCTTGGGTAGTTCTTGTAGCCAGCCATTGTTTGAGAAGCGTCCGTCATAAACAGAAGGATCCCTGCGGAAGTTAATCTCAATGAGTTTCTTATCGGAGGCAAGCGAAACGTCCATAAAGGTCTCGAGGGCGGACGAGGCAGCCTTCAACGCGACCTGCTTCGGCGAGAAAGTCGTGCCTTCAATCCAGCCATCGTGCAGCGATTTTCGCCAGAAAACATCGAAATCAGCGCCTGAATGCTTCGACCGCCAATAATTCTGCACCGACTCGTGGCCCGTGGCTTCTGCCGGGCCTGTAAGTAGGGCCATCACCTCATACACGCTCTTCCCGCCGTAAAGCGGCGCGATCAGCGGCTGCACAATGCTCACCGTGCCGTCGTAAGCTCGCGCATCTCCCCACGATTCAAGGTAATGTGCTTCGTTGATATGCCAATGACAATATTGCGAAGTTTCGTCCTGATACAGGCCGAGATGCACGCGCAAAGGAATATTCGTATTCTGCAGCGCATCCGCAAATCCAAGGTCGGGAGGAGCGTCGTACATTGGATTCGCGCCCGCAATCAGCAGGAACTGCACCTTGCCTCCGCGCATATCGGCGATCAAGTCCTTCAACGAATCTGTTTGATTGATCGGATTCGCATTGACCGGTTCGGTATAGATGACCGTCTTCCCAACGTTGCCGAGAGCTTGATTGATGGAATGAACCAGCGCATGAACCTTCGGGCTCTGGTGATCGCCCGCGATGACCACGCTCCCGCCCTGATGGCTCCGCAGATCGTCAGCCAACGCTGTCAGAAGCTTGTGTTCATCATCGCTAATCGAGCCGCCGTCCAATGCACTGGCCCCGACTGCCCTCGCCAGACGTTGGGCAAAATTCTCAATGTCAACCGCACGCACCGGCAAATGATGATCAGCTTTCACCCCGGTCGAACTGGGAGTGCTTTCGATCACATACATCCGGCTCATGTTTCCGGAATCAGGATTGCGCCGCTTCGCGAAATCCCGCGCATATCGCGTAGTCCCAGGGAAGCCCGCGTACAAAAAGTCCGCGTCGAGCGAGACGATGACATCCGCCGCGTCGAACTTGTAGATGGTTTCGACGGGCTGGCCAAACGCCATCTGCGCTCCCGCGATTACGTTGTCGCGATTTATCGGCTCATAAACATGCCATTTCGCTTCTGGATACCGCGTGCGAATCTGCGCGAATTGATCAGCCAACGTAGGAGACGAAACTGTCCCCGTCAAAATCCGAATCCCTGCGCCATTCGCTGCATTTTGCGCTAGTAGAGGCTCTCTCATCGCGGCCATGAATTCGCCCCACGTGCTCAACTCGCCGCGATAGGTAATGTTCTGCGAGCGGTCAGGGTCGTACATTCCAAGGATGGAAGCCTGCGCAAAAACGTCCGTCCCACCCTGGCTGGCAGGATGCTGATCGTTGCCTTCGATCTTCGTGGGACGATACATGTGGCTTTCGGCCAGCACTGGGTTCGCGTACCCACCCAAAGAAAAAGCCGTCGCGTAAAACATGGGACGCCCGGGAACCAGTTCTTCCGGCTGCTTAACATAAGGAACAATCGGCTCCAGCGGCTGCTTGGTGCATGCCGTCATGCCAGCCATGGCCAGGGACGCGCCCATCAACTTCATGAATCCGCGACGGGAGACCGCGTCCACCCACTCGGAGGCTCCCTTGGGAAACTCGCGGTGCATCATTTCCTGAAATTCAGCGCTTCCCGCCAACTCCTCAAGGCTTCGCCAATATTCAGGCCCCTTGGTCTCGGCGATGCGCGCGCGAGCGGTTTCGAGATCCAGCTTGTCTTTCTTGCTGGGACAAACCGCCTCGACGTGTTGCTTTCCGTTATTTTCTTCCATCATTCCACATACTTCTTTCTAATCTCTTAATTACCTATGACAGGTCGAACAACTGGTAATATCCGCCACGGTGCGCAAGTTATATTTCTTGATCAGATCAACACCCAGGGAACGTTGATCGGTGTACACCTTTCCATCCAGAAGCAGCGGTTTCTGGCTCGTCGGCTGCTCGTACCGCATGTTAAAGACTTGCTCGCGCGGCCGCAGATACTTATCCGGCGAGCGATGGCAGTCTAAACACCATTCCATTTGCAAGGAAGCGTAGTTATACATCAGCGGCATACGATCCACAGGACCATGACAAGTGGCGCACCCCACACCCTTATTAATATGAATGCTGTGATCGAAGTAAACGAAGTCAGGAAGATCGTTGACGCGGTTCCAAACCAGTGATTTTCCCGTCCGAAAACTTTCGCGAACCGGTTCGAGCATGGGAGCGCCCACCCATATTTGCGAATGGCAATTCATGCACGTCCGAGTAGGAGGAATCCCGGCAAAATCCGAAGTCTCAACCGAGGTGTGGCAGTAGCGGCAATCAATGCCCACGCCCGAAACATGGTGCTGGTGGCTGAAAGGCACTGGCTGCGGCCTCGCCACTTTCTCATAAGTCACATAGGGAGACCGCTGCAACTCGAGCGTAGCCCAGAGCAGCCCGCCGACCAGAAACACCGTTCCTATGATCGTGGCTTTCGAAAGTGTGTTGGCACTGCGATGAAAAATCTGCATCAATCAGAACGTTCCAGGTGCAGCGGACTTACCTAAGCCCGGTTCATGCAGCGTTGACCGATTAACTAACCGTTAAGATTGCGATTGTTTTAGAAAACTCGTGATTATAACAGTTCGGATAGATTTGAAAAGTGCGTTAGGTAAAATTCTCAGAATTCTTAGGAAAGAGAAAAAAGACTGCAATGGTCATTCCGAAGACCCCGCGTTCTCTCCAGCGGGGCGAGGAATCTCGCCCGAGTTGAAATCGCCCTTTCCCCAGGGCAGAACGCAGGAACGCCACCATTTATCGCAAATTCATCGCCAGCAGCTTCGGTTCCGTCATCTCTTCAATAGCGTAGCGCAAGCCTTCGCGTCCTAAGCCAGAGTCCTTAATACCGCCATATGGCATTTGATCAACGCGGAATGTCGGCACATCTCCAGCGACTACGGTCCCCACCTCAAGTTCTTCGTAGGCCTTAAACAAAATTGTTGAATCGCGCGTGAAAATTCCTGCCTGCAAACCATAGGGAGAATTATTGATCTGACGAAGCGCCTCATCGAAATTTTCATAAGACTCAAGAGTTACAACCGGTCCAAATATCTCCTGGTAATTCACTTTCATCTCCGGACGAGTTCCTGTTAGCACCGTTGGTTCGACCAATGAGCCATCGCGATGTCCTCCGCACAGAACCTTCGCCCCGCCACGGACCGCTTCCTGCACCCAATTAACCACGCGGACCGCGTCACTCTCACGAATCATCGGACCTAAATCGGTAGATTCATCCAGAGGATCCCCCGTAACCAACTTTTTCACCCGCTCCAGTAGCAACTCGGTAAATTTTCCAAAGACAGATCGTTCTACCAAAATGCGCTGCACGGAGATGCAGGTCTGTCCCGCATAAGTGAATCCGCCATACGCGCAACGGTCCGCGGCGTATGCCAGATCGGCATCGCTGTGAACGATGACGCCGGCATTGCCTCCCAACTCCAGAATGACCTTCTTCTTTCCAGCCCGACGCTTTATGTCCCAGCCGACCGCGGCGCTGCCGGTAAAGCTGATCATTTTCAGTCGCTCATCCGTAACCAGCAGCGAGGCATCTTCGTTCGAAAGCGGAATCACATTCAAAGCCCCATCAGGCCATCCGGCTTGCTGAATAACTTCTGCCAGGAGCAACGCGGTCAAAGGAGTTTGGGGAGCTGGTTTGAGCAAGATAGTGCAACCGCTTGCAATTGCCGGCGCGATTTTGTGCGCCACCAAATTGAGCGGGAAATTAAACGGTGTGATCCCAGCAATCGGACCCAACGGAAAACGCCTGACGATACCCCAGCGTCCAGCCGTGGACTCCAGCCAATCCAGCGGAAGATATTCTCCATAAATTCGCGTGCTCTCTTCCGCCGCAACCGTAAAGGTAAAAATTGAGCGTTCGACTTCTGATCGCGCGGCCTTGATCGGTTTCCCTGCTTCCTGAGCGATGATGTGCGCGAATTCTTCTTTCCGCGCCGCAATAGACTCGACCACCAGCCGGAGCACACGCTGCCGTTCAAACGCAGGCAACCGTCGCGTCGTCCCAAAAGCCTTTACTGCTGCGGCAATGGCAGCCTCCGCGTGTTCTCGTCTGCCCTGGAAAAAGCGCCCCACAACGCTGCGGTCATGCGGAGATCGGATCTCAACCGGGTCTCCTGCCTCAGTCCACTTTCCATCCAACAGAAATCCTTGAGTTCCGACTGGAGCTTCCACGACATGCGGCATACGATTACTAACCTCCGAAGATACGTACTAATCTTCGAATTATAGACTTCCCCACCGGAGCCAAATCGGTCGCAACTTCGACGATAATGTTGGGACTATTGACCGAGGATTGCTTTGCAGAAATCCATCGCTGAGGCCGGAGAGCGGTTACGAAAGCGGGAACTATCCTCCGTGGAACTCACGCAAGAGTGCCTCGCCCGTATCGAAAGGTTAAATCCCGCGCTGAACGCCTTCATCACGATCACCGCCGATTCTGCACTCGCTCAGGCGCGCGAAGCGGACGCAGAGATTCAGCACGGAAACTGGCGCGGCCCACTTCACGGAATTCCGCTCGGCCTTAAAGACCTGATTGACACCGTGGGAATTCGCACCACCGCCGCCAGCGCTCGCTTCAAAGACCGTATTCCGACAGAAGACGCAGAGGTCGTTTCGCAATTGAAGAATGCAGGGGCAGTATTACTCGGCAAGCAGAACTTGCACGAGTTCGCCTACGGCGGCAGTTCTTTAGTCAGTTATTACGGCGATGTCCACAACCCCTGGAAGACGTCGCACATTGCTGGCGGTTCATCGGGAGGCTCTGCGGCGGCCGTGACTGCGGGCCTTTGTTATGGCGCAATCGGAACCGACACCGCCGGATCAATCCGCGAACCCGCCGCCTTGTGCGGAGTAGTCGGTCTCAAACCAAGCTACAGACGAGTCAGCGCACGAGGCGTAATTCCGCTGTCGCCGTCTCTCGATCACGTGGGCCCGATCACCAGAACTGTGTCTGATGCGGCAATCATTCTTCAAGCAATTGCCAACACAGACGAAACAGCGGACAGCGGAGAAAAGAAATTCGATGTTTCAACGCTGACCAACAGCAGCAAACATTTCAGAATCGCTGTACCGCGCAAGTTTTTCTTTGAAGACCTCGATTCGGAAGTAAACGCTGCGGTGGAACAAGCTATCGTAGACCTTCAAACGCTCGGCAGCGAAATCCGCGAGATCGAGCTGCCGATCTCCGAAGATCGCAGACTTCAATCCGCAGAAGCCTATGCCTATCACGCGAAGTTTGTAACGAGCCAACCGGAACTCTACCAGCCGGAAACGCTGCGCCGCATCCGTGCCGCCGAAAACATATCTCCAGAAGACATTCTTAGGCTTCACGGAGAGTTGGAGCAGGAGCGTCGCAGTATCCGAAAGGTTTTCGAGGAAATTGACGTGCTCCTAACACCGACAACCCCAATCCCCGCGCCGTCCATTGCCGAGCTGAAACAGAATCCCGATCTCCTGCGTCCAAAAGAAATCCTGCTGTTGCGGAATACCCGCCCCTTTAATGTCTGGGGATTACCCGCAATTTCCGTTCCGTGCGGATTTACCCGAGAAGGACTCCCCATTGGGCTGCAAATCGTCGCAGCTCATGGAGCCGAGGCCACAGTGCTGCAACTCGCCCACAGATACGAGCAAGCCACTCCATGGCACAAGCATGAGCCGGTCATACTTTCTCGAACTTGAATCGCTGACGTAACAAGCCGTGCATGGATAAGTTTGAAAATATGCGTCCCGCTGCGAAAAATTACCTAAAGTTTTTTATTTGCTCCTGCCTCCCGCCTGCTGCATGAAGTTTGCCTGATCGCTTTTCAATTTCTTCAGGCTGTCCATAGATAAGTACACCATGTGTCCCGAATCGTAGGTGGCAAACGAAATATTCTGGAGGTATTTTGTTCCCAGGTCGAGGTGGCTCATTGTGTAGTTCGCCGCTAAATACGGAGTCGCCAGATCGTAGTAGCCCTCCATGACAAGAACCTTCAAATACTGATCTTTAACGAGGGCTTCACGCAGCGCTGTTGCCGTATCGGGGAAACCGTGGATTCCAGAACCCCAGTTCCACCAGTCATCCGCGTCCGAGTGCGGTGCGAATGAGTAATACGGCATGTCAGTCTTGTATCCCAGTTCCCCGCGCACGTAGTCATTGAACATGGAAGTAAAAGGCGGCAGAATTTCAGACTCGGTTGGATCATAAAAAGGTGTGTCCAGCAATCCTCCCGGATCAGGCCCAGTGAAGCGGCCATCGAGCCGGCCCACCCGCAACTTTTGATCAATCAGCAAATAGTGAGTGAACTTCGGAACATCTATCCGAAGATTCGCCTGGTCAATGATCTCTTTACTAAGACCGGTATAGCGGGCTAGGTCATCAATTACTTTTTGCCGTTCTTCGGAACCGAGAGCATCACCCTTTGCAAGAGCCGTAGCGTATTCGCCAGTGGCGAACTGTTCCGCTTCCTGCCGCGCTTTCGTCAGATCGCCGCTCAAATCCGGAGGCAGCTTGTGATGGTATCCCGCAATCATGGTGAACGTCGGGATAAGAAAAATGTAGGGTTGATCATTGCTTCGGTTGTCTTCCAGGGTTTGGAAGCTCAGAGCCGTGGAAAGCAGCGTGATGCCGTTGAACGAGATCCCCTGGCCTGCCAGATAGCCGGCGACGCCCGCCGCGCGCGTCGTCCCATAACTCTCACCGAATAAAAACAATGGCGATCCCCAGCGTTCGTAACGCGCTAGGTAGAGCCGGATGAATTCGCCGAAGGCTTCGATATCGCCCTTAACACTCCAGAATTTTTTGGACTCCTTGATACTCCCGGCGCGGCTGAAACCTGTGCCAATCGCGTCCACCAGCACCAGATCGCTCTTGTCGAGCAGGGTGTACGGGTTGTCCATGAGATGGTAGGGAGCGGGCGGCAAGAATCCATTCTGGTCCATCACGACCCTCTGCGGGCCGAGCGCACCCATATGAAGCCATATCGAAGCCGATCCCGGACCGCCATTAAACGCGAATGTCAGTGGACGATTGGCAGCGCTCTCGCCGTCCAGGGTGTAGGCAATAAAAAACACTTCCGCTTCGATCTTCCCGTCTCCACGCTTAATGGGCAGCCGCCCGGTTGTCGCAGTGTATTTCAACAGCTTTCCATCCACGCTGATTTGGTGATGCGTCACCACCGGAGCCACTTCAGTAAGGTCGAAGTGTTCTTCGTTGTCTTCAGCCTTCTCGCCGGCCGCGTGCTTTGAAAACTCCGACTTCTGTTGCTCAGCCTCAGTCTTCGGCGCAGGACCTGGCTCAGTGGATTGCGGCGGATTTTCTTCCTCAGTCTTCGAAGTCGCGGGCTGCTCAGACTTATTCTTCTTGTGTTTGCTTTTCGCCGTCTGAGTCTGCTGCGCGGCTGCATCGGGCGTGCCGCTCTGTTGAGAGGTTGTTTGTTGGGCAACGGAGCCCGTGAGCAATCCTAAAGATGTTAAAAAAATTGCCGCAATTAGCCGCATTTCTACTCCCTGAAATGTGAATTTGCTTTTGAAACAAACTCCTGCCGCGCGCTGCATTATACCTTTTAGTGGAAGTCTTTCGCTTTGCTCCAGTGGATCAACTTGAAATTTTGCGTCGTGCAGATTCACCTAAGGCCCATCGGTAAGCGAAAGTGAAGGATGGCGAGAACCAGCTCCGGAGGAGCGGCATAGCTTAGCCCCGGACGCAAGTCCGGGGTAACAGTGGGCCAAGATCACGCGACCAAAGGGCGCAATGGCAGTTCTTGCACAGCTCTGAATACCTCAGGATAATTCCGGTGCAGTAGGCGTTCAAACTGTGCCGATGCCCTTCGCTCCGCAGATTCATGTCCTGGAGGTTGCTAGTATAGTTACGTGTGCCGCAAGTCTTCAACTTCAGTCATCCCCCTGCAAGCCGATTCCCTCGCTAAAATTCCATGGCTCGTTCACGGTTTCAGTACCAGGCTCGCCGGATTTTCTCGGCTCTACGGTGGCAACACTCTGAATCTGGGTTTCACAAAAGAAGATTCGCGATTGGACGTGGAACGCAATCGCGTCGCACTCCTGCGCGCAGTCGGCGCAATTGATCATGGCCGCCCGTGGCCGCTGGTTACGTTGCGGCAAATTCATTCCAGCATCATTCACTGCGTGTCGAGCCTGCCATCAACCCAGTTAGCCGGCGACGGCCTTATCACGCGCACTCCGAAACTTCTCTTAGGAATTCAGACGGCGGATTGTATTCCCGTCATTCTGGTAGACCGCAAGCGTAAAGCAGTAGGAATCTTCCATGCAGGCTGGCGAGGAACGCTCAACCGGATTGTCGAAAAAGGCGTCGGCGAAATGCGCCGCTGGTTTGGCACTATGCCGCGTGACATTCAGGCCGCGATCGGACCCGGAATTGGAGGATGTTGCTATCAGGTAGGCCCAGAAGTGCGGCAAGAGTTTGAGTCGCAGTTTTCCTACGCGGACGACCTTTTTCGCGAGACCAGGGAATCCGATCCGGTTCGCGAAAAGTATCCCATGCTTTTTCTCAGCGCCCGTGCGCCCGGCCACTCCGACCTGCCCAAGAATATCTTCTTGAATCTTCCAGAAGCGAATCGCCGCCAGTTGCTCTCGGTCGGGGTTCCAACCAGAAATATCAGTGTGTCTCCACTCTGCACAGTTTGCCGCATTGACCTGCTCTTCTCTCATCGCGCAGAAAAAGGAATTACCGGCCGAATGATGTGCGTCGCAGGAATTAAAGAAAGTCCGGTCCCTAGACGACACTCTTAACGGGTTAAAATCGCACCCATGCGTCCGATCTTCGAATGGAATATTGGTCAGCGTTCCTTATCACTGGGAAAACGAACTCTGGTTATGGGAGTACTAAATGTTACGCCCGATTCATTTTCCGATGGAGGTCTGCATCTTGATACCAACCAAGCATTGGAACATGCCCTGAAGCTCATGAACGATGGCGCGGACATCATTGACATTGGTGGTGAGTCCTCGAGGCCGGGCGCAATTGCAGTGTCCGAAACCGAAGAATTGGAGAGAGTAATTCCGGTTATCACGGCTCTCAGGCAGGCGCGCCCCGATTGTGTAATCTCGGTGGACACATACAAAGCCCCTGTCGCCCGCAAAGCCATAGAGGCCGGCGCCGAAATCGTGAATGACGTTAGCGGATTTCGCTGGGATCCGCGAATGGTTAAAACCCTCGCGGAGTTGAAATGCGGAGCCATCCTGATGCACGCTCGCGGACGTCCCGGCGAATGGCATACCTTGCCTCCGCCTTCTGACATCGTTGTCCAGGTCAAGCGTGAACTCAGAGACTGGGTGGACGTTGCGCTCATGGCTGGCATAAAACGCGAGCGCATTGCTTTCGATCCAGGGTTCGGATTCGGCAAAAGCTACGAGGAAAACTACCCATTGTTAAAGCGCTTCGACGAATTTCATCAGCTTCGCTATCCGCTCGTCGTAGGGGTATCGCGAAAGTCTTTCATCGGCCGTGCTATCGCTCGGAACGGCAAAGACGCCGCAGTCAACGACAGGGTTTACGGAACTATTGCCGGAGAAACTACGGCGATCCTTAGAGGCGCTCACATTATTCGAACTCACGATGTGAAGGCGGCGGTGGACGCTGCGAGAGTTGCCGATGTGGTGACTTAGGACACGAACTAAACCGGTACCGGCGTCTCTTCAATAATCTCCAATATTGCCTGCTCAGCCTGCTCCAATTTCCTGAGCGAAGTGGAGTATTGTCCGGCGACAGTTACTCGATGCGCGAATACCGGCACAATCAGCGGCTTGAAATCTTCGGGCACGCAGAATCCACGCCCCTCAAGAAACGCCGACGCTTGTGCCGCCCGGTAAAGCATCTGAGAGCCTCGCGGCGAAACGCCGAGCGAAAACTGTTCCGAGTCTCGCGTTTTAGCGACGATTGACAAGGCATAGGTGACCAGCGATTCGTCAACTTGTACCTCCCTGACCGCTTCCTGCATTTCCAAAACATCCGCGCCGCTCAGCACCGGTTGCAGTAACTCCAACTGCGCAGTTCCCGCTTCCGACCGAAGAATTTCGCGCTCTGCTTTTGAATCCGGATATCCCATGCTCACACGCATCAAAAACCGGTCTAATTGTGATTCCGGCAACGGATAAGTTCCGTGGTGTTCTGATGGATTCTGCGTCGCAATAACCAAAAATGGCTGCGGTAGCGGATAAGAATTCGCGTCCACCGTAACCTGACCCTCATTCATGGCTTCCAGCAGCGCGGATTGTGTCTTGGGAGTAGTGCGATTAATTTCATCCGCCAGCAGCACGTTCGTGAATACCGGACCGCGTTTGAATTCGAATTGCTGTTCCGCCGCCGAATAAATCGAAATGCCTAGCAGGTCTGAGGGCAGCATGTCGCTGGTGAACTGGACGCGCTGAAAGCTGCAATCCAAAGCACGAGCCATTGCTTGTGCAAGCGTGGTCTTGCCAACTCCAGGAACCCCTTCAATGAGCAAATGCCCGCGCGCGAGAATGGAAATGAGAGCGAGATGTAGGACATCATCCTTGCCGCGAATCACTTTCCGCAGCGTGCTTTCCAGCAATGCCGCGCGGTGGAAAGCAACAGTAGAAGTCTCAGACGTCATTCAACCGATTTTACTATGCGCCCAAAGCGCCCATCCCAACGGAAAATGTTACCAACGTCACAGGTCTGCGAGCTGTTGCCAGTTATCCTTCAAACTGAGGGTGCCATCCCTGCGGGATTTTGGGTGGCCCATCCTTGCGCGGTTTTCCCAAGGGTGGGAGGCAGGGCTGCTGGGCTTCGAAATTATTGCTGCGACCGAAGGAAGATTTTGAAATCGAACTCGTCCACTACTGCATGAACTCCGCAGGCCGTCCCGTCAACCGTTCAATCCGTTTCGCAATTGGCGGATGCGTCGAAAACAAACTTCCGAAATTCATCCCGAGGAACGGCTGGATGATAAAAAGATGCGCGGTTGATGGCGTCCCAAGCATGGGCACTCGCTTCGAGTAGGCATCCAGTTTCGACAACGCACTCGCCAGCGCATAAGGATTCCCCGTGAAATGCGCGCCAGTCGCGTCGGCTTGATACTCGCGCGAACGGGAAACCGCCAACTGAATCAGCATCGCTGCAAATGGCGCAAGAATCAGCATCATCAGTCCGCCCATCCCGCCGCCTCGCTCGTCACGATCGCCTCCAAAAAAGAATCCAAAGCGCGACAGAAAAGTCACTGCTCCCGCAAGTGTCGCCGCAATCGAACTGATCAAAATATCTCGGTTATTAACGTGCCCAAGCTCGTGCGCCAGAACGCCTTCAAGTTCCTCATCATTGAGCAGATTCAGAATCCCCTGAGTCACCGCAACGGACGCATGGGCAGGATTGCGTCCAGTCGCAAACGCATTCGGCGAATCCGTGGGGATAACGTAAATCTTCGGCATCGGAATGCCAATTTTTTGCGTGAGCCGTTCCACCACGCTATAAACTCTCGGCAAATCTTCCCGCGTAGCCGGCTTCGCCCGATACGTCGCCAGCGCGATCTTATCTGAATAGAAATAAGCCACAAAATTAGTTACCGCGGCGATCCCCAACGCCAGCAACATGCCATTCTCGCCGCCAAAAGCTCGGCCAATCGCCATCAGCAGCAGCGTCATCGCGGTGAGCAAGAAAGCCGTCTTAAATGTATTTCCCATAAAGGTTTCTCAGCACATTAGATGAAATGCCGGCCAGCAAGATTCAGCGCCGGGCGGCCAAGAATCTTATTTATATTTTGTCATTCCGAGCGAAACGGAGCCTCGGAGAGCCTGCCCCGAGCGAAGTCGAAGGGAATCTGCTCTTCACCGTCGAAAAATCTCTGCGATCACGCCTTGTCGCTCGCCGGAGGACGCACAATCAGCGGCACCACCGCGCTCACCAGCATGATTACCGCAATAATCTGTAAAGCCTGCGAATAATGCCCGGTGTGCTGGCGAATGTGAGCAATCAATGTAGGCCCCAGCACTCCAGCGAAACCCCACGCAGTGAGCATCAGCCCATAAACCGAACCAACATTTTCCGGACCAAAGTAGTCCGCTGCAAAAGCTGGCATGGTACCGAACCCTCCGCCATAGCAAAGCAATACGACAAACGCCAAAACCGTGAACGTAGAAAAACTAGTGATGCCCGGCAATGCCCAAAAGATGATCGCCTGAATCAAAAACATCGAAAAGAATACCCAGCGCCTTCCAATCAAATCTGAAAACCATGCCCATAGAAACCGTCCTGCGCCGTTTGCAATCGAAATGATTCCTACCATCCCTGCGGCCACGGCGGCTGTGACACCGGTGATTTCCTGAGCCATGGGCGCGGCTTGCGAAATGATTGCGATGCCGGCCGTAACATTCAAAAATAGCAGCGCCCAAAGTGCGTACCATTGCCAGGTTGCGAGCGCGTCTTTCAATGTGTAAGCCTTCGTCGAACGCTGCTTCTTTTGCGCTGCGCTAGGAGACCAACCCTGCGGATTGTATCCAGCCGGCGGGTCCTTCATAAAAAGCGCCGCGCCCGTGACCGCGATAAGATAAGCAATTCCCAGCACGGCAAAGGTTTTCAATACTCCCACACTCACAATCAGCCGGGTAGCCACGGGTGCGGTAATCAGAGCGCCAGCTCCGAACCCTGCCACCGCAATGCCCGTTATCATTCCCCGTTTATCGGGAAACCACTTCACCAGAGTTGCCACCGGCACGATGTATCCCAGGCCCAGTCCGATGCCGCCGAGCAATCCATAAGAAAGATAGAGCCACCACAATCCCTGACTGGAAAAGTACGCCAGGGAAACTCCCAAGCCATAAAAAATTCCCCCGGCCACAGCTACCATGCGCGGCCCAGACTTCCGCATCCAAAGCCCGCCGATAAACGATGCGAATCCCAGAACAAGGATCGCGATCGTGAAAGTAAGTGTGACCTGTGAAATCGTCCACCCAAACGCTTTGGTCAGCGGAATGCGAAATACGCTCCATGCATAAACCGCGCCCAGGCCAATCTGCATAATGACGCCCGCCACGGCAATGCCCCAACGGCTGGGGAGGGAAGCATCACTTGTTCCGGAAGTCGCGTTTGCCATAGTTCGCTCCTTGGAATTCAGATTCACCGCGCAAAACCAACGTATATTACTCCAGGCAGATGAATCCTGTGTTACAGCGATTTGGACGCTTGCAGCAGCAACAACGGCTCGGCAGAATCCACGCGCCAAACCCATTTGCCCAGCCCAAACAGCAAGGTTTGGGTCCTTAACCACAAAACTCAAACTCGTGATTAAATCAATGCATGTTCGCCCGTAAAATCCGCGTCGAATATGAACAGAATGGGCAACGCATCCCCTGTCCAATAAAGTGGCTCGATAATTTCGCTATGCGAAGCTTCACCAATGCCACTGTGTTCGACGACACCCTTCCCATCGCGGATGGACTAATGGAAATCGGAAAAAACGTTCCGCTCGATAAACTAAAAGAAGCGATGGAAGATTGGTTCAGACGAAAGAGCTACCTCGCCAAAGAAGCATCCCTGAAAATACGCGAGTAAAGCGCTCTGGATGGTTAGTGTGCAGCCCAAAGAGTGTGGGCTACTTAATGTTGAGTCTCCGCGCTATAGCGAACAGGCCGCCGTAGAATTCCTCGTACGGTGTGTTTGGGTGGCGCAGCGGTTTACCGCTTCGATAAGCCGATTATTCGCAACAGTGGCTTCAGCCACCGAAGCAAGTTATCAGCCTCAAATCACTGTAACCTGGCATACTCTGTCTTAGCTTCTTTCAGGATAGGGATGTCGGGATCAGCATCTTTCCACGCAGTGAAAAAGTCCTGGTAGGCGCTGCGGGCTTTTGGGAAGTCGCCCGAAACAGCGTAGGCCCGCGCCAATCCGAGTCGCGCCAGAGGTACGTAGGGCGACACGCCGAAAGCGGATTTGCGATCCAGAATTTTCTGGAACTCAGCTACGGCCTCCGGACCCTGTTTAGTTTGGAGATAGGCGAGACCACGCAAGTACAGAGTTCTGCCATTCGCGACGTAGCCGAAATCATAGGCCTCGGTGGGGCGTAACTCCTCAATTGCTTTGGCGCCGTTGCCGCGCTGCAGCTCGAGCCGCGCACGGATTTGAGGTATTCCTACCTCCTGCACAAGGGTATTGAGAGGATATTCTTTGCCGAGCTCCGAGGCTACGGCCTCGGCCTTCGCCGCTTCGCCGCAAGCTGCGAATACAAATCCAGTAAAAATTGCAGTGATCGGGTTTTTGCTGGCAGCTAGTGTCATGACGTTTGCCCGGGCCTCTTCAGAGGAGCCGAAATCAGCCTGAACCATGGCGAGTTGAGCCAGATCTGAAGACTCCACCTCCTTCAGGTTCTGGGCTTTTTCCATTTCCAGCGCCTGATGCGTTAGGTCGCTAGACAATCGCATTTTCCCTTCGCGTTGCAGAGCATGCGCTTGCAAGATGAGGAATCTAAATTCGCCGGGCTTGCCCTTCGCCCAGGCTAACTGGCTCTGAGCTTCATCCGCTTTGTCGAATGTGAGCGCCAGCGACAAGGCGCTCCAGTGAACATCTTCTGAATTTGGGATTTGCTTCAGCGCCTGATCTATCGTTTGCCGAGCCTCGTCTGGACGACCCAACGCGCCATAGGCATGGGCCAGAGTGAGGTATGCGCTGCCTGCGCTTGGATCAGCAAGCAGGCTGTGACGTGCAACTTCCGCGGATTTTTCATAGCTGCCAATCTGCGCGTAGGCGATCGCTAGATTGTTGCCGGGAACATTGTCGGCGGGGTACGTTCGGTCATAAAGTTCCAAGGTCTCAATCTCTTTGTCGAGTTCACCTGTCACAGTCTGGAAGTAGTGCTCTGTAATGTAAAGCTTTTCCCTTTCGCTGACGCGGTCCTTCAATTCGTAAGCCTTGCGGGTGTAGTCCCTCGCCTGTTCCAACTCGCCTTCGTTAGAGTAAATTGTGCCCATGCGAGCGTAAACCCAGGCGAAGTTCGGGTCGAGTTCAACGGCCCGGCGATAGAACGGCAACGCCGCCAATTCACGGCCGTGGTCGAACTCGGCATTTCCCAGCGCAAAAGCCTTCAGGGCATCGAGCGATGCGGTGGTGACCTGCTCGATAGGCACATCGAATTTTTGCACCGACGCCAGCGATTCGCCGAGGGTGCCGCGCAATTTCGAGACGGCAATGCCAAGAGCGGACAGCACTTGCTCCTTGCTGGATGCCTCCGCCTGCTGCTGAGCGAGGGAATCGCCGGTCTGGCAATTGACAGCGTTCAATGTGAGCACGTACTGCGTGCCCAGGCTGGCTATGGATCCGGAAAGCATCGCCTTGCTGCCGATTCGCAGGCACACGTCCCGCGCCAAATCATTGGTGAGGCGCTCGTCGGGGGAGTGGCCCATGAAAGTAAGCGTCTTCTGGATTCGGGCCTGCGGCATCACTCGCAAAAATGGAGATTGGTCAAGGTCTACGGCGAGTGCCTGCTTCAAAGTTTCGTCAAATACCGGGTCGCCTGTGGTATTGGCGAACTCGGCTAGCACCACCGTGTCTTTCTCAGTGAGCCCGGCCGCAGGGGCCGAGCGATAGTACAAACCACCTGCAACCGATAGGGCTACGAGCCCCGCGCCAGCGAGGGCCAATATCTTCCACGGCATTTTGCGAGGTGAAACAGCAGCGCTGATTTCCGCAGCCGAAGATGGTGGTGTGGACGTGGACGAAATGGGAGTAGAGGCAGCGGAAGAGAGCGAAGAACTCTGGGAAATCGGTGCCGGTCTCACGTCAACCTTCGCGGAACTCGCCGCCGCGACCCGCCCCGAATCACTGTCGCGCTTCAGCCGCTGCATTTCCGCCCGCATCTCGGAAGCATGCTGGTAGCGGAGGTTCCGATCTTTTTCGAGAGCCCGGCTGATGATGCGTTCGAGTTCCTCCGGGACATCAGGATTCAGCCGCACCGCAGATGTAGGCGTGCTGTCGAGAATTGCTTTGAAGATGACCGCAGAACTCTCGCCGCGGAACGGCAACATGCCCGTTGCCATCTCGTACAAAACCGCGCCGAAGGAAAACAGATCGCTGCGCGTATCCAGCTCTCTCGCGCGCGCCTGTTCCGGCGACATATAAGCGACGGTGCCAAGCGCAGAGCCGGGACTGGTGAGGTGCTGTTCATCAATCGCCGCCGTCATCGTGTTCGCCGAAGCAATCTGGTTGGAAGAACTCGGCGCGACCTTCGCCAGCCCAAAATCCAGAATCTTGGCGTGTCCGCGTTCGGAAACAAAAATATTGGCAGGCTTGATGTCGCGATGAACGATCCCTTTCGAGTGGGCAGCGTCCAGGGCATCGGCGATTTCGATTCCCAGCGATAGCAACATCTCAGTTTCCAGCGGACGCCCTGCGATACGGTGTTTCAGCGTCAGCCCGTCCAGAAATTCCATGGCGATGAAGCGTTGCCCTTCGTGCTCGCCGATTTCATAGATCGTGCAGATATTAGGATGATTCAGGGCGGAAGCCGCCCGGGCCTCGCGGCGGAATCGTTCCAGCGCCTGCGGATCTCGCGCAACCTCCTCGGGAAGGAATTTGAGTGCTACGAATCGGCCAAGCGAGGTGTCCTCGGCCTTATACACCACACCCATCCCGCCGCCGCCCAACTTCTCGACGATCCGGTAGTGCGAGATGACTTGGTCAATCATTCAGAAGAAATTCGGCATTAGGATCGCCCCATCTTAAGGGCAGCCTGTTCGCCAGTCAACGAACCTTGAAGCGGTTGGCCCAGCATCTCGCGTTCTTTACGAAGGCTCGGGGTGGGTGCCCTAGCTCTTGCTGTCGTGCGAGACCTCGGATTCCATAACATCCTATTTGCTTTTTGTCATTCCGAACGCGGCGCAAGCCTCGGAGGAATCTGCTTTCCCGAGAGGCTGGCAAAACGGGACAGGATTTACGAAGAAGTGATGGAAGCCTGGCGCACCTTCTTGCCCCAAGCTTCCGGTGTGGGAGGACGCAAATGATCGGGGACTTATCCTGAAAGAGATGGTGCATGGGCAATGCATCGTCAGAATAAGTCCGTCAGGGCTTCATATTCTTGGGCAGCACAGAATTCCGAAAACCCCCAATTGATGATCTTTACTTTTCGTAATGCAGCAACGAGAACACATCGTAGCCTTTCAGCTTCTCCCGGCCCTTTAGGAAGTCCAGTTCGACAACAAAGCCCAGGCCGCAAATTTCCGCGCCGAGCGAAGATGCGAGATGCGTAGTCGCCTCGGCCGTGCCGCCCGTGGCCAACAAGTCGTCAACGATGATTACGCGCTGTCCTTTTTGAATGGCATCTTTGTGGATTTCGAGCGTGTTGGTACCATATTCAAGGGCGTAATCGTATTTGGTGGTTGCAGCGGGGAGCTTCCCCGGCTTGCGAACCGGAACGAATCCGGCATTCAGGCGATAAGCTAGAGCGGGACCAAAGATAAATCCGCGCGCTTCCATCCCCAGAACCAGGTCAATATCTTTATCGAGATAGTGCTCCGCGAGCGCGTCAATCAGGGCAGCAAAACCGCGTTTATCTTTCAGCAGCGTGGTGATGTCGTAAAAAAGAATTCCAGCCTTGGGGAAATCCGGGACTTCGCGAATTAAAGCCTTCAGAGGTTCACAGTTGATGTTTGAACTGACGGGCAACGGATTAGCAGACATTTACCAGGCTCCTTCAATTCGGAAATTAGTTAATCCGGAAACTGGCTTAGCTTCGGATTCTTCGACTGCATCCACCCGCGCCGCACGTGGCCCCTGCTGCAATCGGGAGCGCAAACCTGACAACTGATCACGGCTGCCCATGGCCAGAATTTCCACGCTTGAATCGGAATTATTGCGAACCCATCCCGCAATGCCGAGAGTATGTGCTTCCCGTTCTACAAACCACCGAAAGCCAACTCCCTGCACACGTCCCCGAACAATAAAGCGCCGCGCCAGAGTAGTCTTTTCAGCGGACATCATCACGGTAATGGCTTTCAAATGTTTCCGCCGGTGTTTACCGCCTGATAAACATTCCCACAAGCGCGATGGCACTAAGAACCAGAAGTCCTATCACTATCTTCTTAGCTTTGACTGCCCGGTTTCGCTTCTCCGCGGGAAGCGTCGGCATTAGGCTGTCCAACAAAATCAATCCGATATATAGGTCAATGAAAGTGAACACGACCCACCACATCGTTGCCTACGCTCTCGACAAGTACGCGCCTTCGGACGTATCCACCCGAATCTTTTCGCCTTCATTGATAAATGCCGGAACCTGCACCACGAGTCCAGTCTCAGTCTTCGCCGGTTTGCTAACGCTCGACGCGGTTGCGCTCTTCAACCCTGGTTCAGTCTCAACCACCGTCAACTCGACGGTTTGAGGCAACTCGATGCCAACGGCCTTCCCATCAAAAAACTCAACTTTGATTTCGAGATTGGGAATCAAATATTCAACCGCATCACCCAGAATTTCCCTTGTAAGGTGCGTCTGCTCGTAGTTGGAAGTGTCCATGAAGTAATAGCTATCGCCATCGCTGTAAAGAAATTGCATGTCCACTTCATCAACATTGATCTTCTCAATCGGATCCGGAGAACGAAAGCGATGCTCAAACATGGCGCCCGTCCTCAAGTTCCGCAGCTTCGCCTGAATGAACGCCCGCAGATTGCCGGGGGTTCGGTGCTCGACGCTGAAAACAGAATGCAGATCATTGTTATGCTTGATGATCATACCTGGACGCAGTTGGGTTGCAGGAATACTCATTGCTTGAACAATCTCCTCAAATGATTGCAGCCAGCCGATGGAGGCGCAGCGCAGTCCGCCTTGACGGGAACTAACTTACTCATCTTATATGGACAGCAGTGAGTTTGGGAAATGCAAGACGCGCCAAAAGCTCAGGAGCCCACGGCCCTACGCAATCTGCCGCTGAACGACTAAACTATTCTCAGGAAGGCAATCTTCTATGAATAGCTTCAACAGCAGGTCCATCCTCCACGTTGGTAATCATGATTACGAAATTTATCGCCTTGATTCGCTCGACAAGCAAGGTTTTTCGACCAGGCATTTGCCGTTTTCATTGCGCATTCTGCTAGAGAATCTTTTGCGGACCGAGGATGGCCACAACGTAAGAAAACAGGACATCGAAGCGCTTGCCGGGTGGAATGGAAAGACACGCTCCGACCGCGAAATTGCTTTCACGCCCAGCCGCGTGCTGCTCCAGGATTTCACCGGCGTGCCTGCCGTCGTTGATCTCGCCGCGATGCGCGACGCCATGAGCAAATTCTCTGGCGACCCAGGCCTCATCAATCCATTACAGCCCGCGCAGTTGGTGATTGATCATTCGGTGCAGGTGGATTCTTTTGGCACATCGCAATCATTCGGGCTCAATGCGGAACTGGAATTTTTGCGCAACAAAGAGCGCTATGCTTTCCTCCGCTGGGGGCAAACCGCCTTCCGCAATCTCGCAATTGTCCCGCCCGACACCGGAATCGTGCATCAGGTAAATCTCGAATATCTCGCTCACGTAGTCTTCGTTCAAGAATCAAACGGCAAGCGCTCCGCTTACCCCGACACGTTAGTAGGCACCGACTCCCACACAACGATGATTAATGGGTTGGGGGTTTTGGGATGGGGTGTTGGCGGTATTGAAGCTGAGGCTGCGATGTTGGGGCAGCCGGTTTCAATGCTGATTCCGCAAGTCGTGGGCGTGAAACTGACTGGCCGGCTGCGGGAGGGAGCGACGGCGACCGACCTGGTTCTGACCATCACGGAGATGCTTCGAAAATTTGGCGTGGTCGGAAAGTTCGTGGAATTTTTTGGGCCGGGACTGCAAGAACTTGCCTTGGCTGATCGCGCGACCATCAGCAACATGTCTCCGGAGTATGGCGCGACTTGCGGAATTTTCCCGGTGGACAAGGAAACGCTAAACTACTTGCGCTTGACTGGCCGTTCGGATGACCAGATCGCATTGGTTGAAGCTTATTGCCGCGAACAGGGATTGTTCCACGACGCGAAAACTCCTGAAGCTGAATATTCAGAACTGCTCGCGCTCGATTTGGATTCCGTTGAACCCAGCATCGCTGGACCGAAGCGTCCCCAAGATCGTGTTGCGCTCTCAAAGGCAAGGGAGTCTTTTGAACTTGCACTGCCCACATTGTTAAAGCCGGGACAACATTCGCAGCCTGCACCTGCATCTGGCAACGGTCATATTCATCATGGCAGCGTAGTGATCGCGGCTATTACCAGCTGCACCAATACGTCGAATCCCTCGGTGATGATCGCGGCCGGCCTGCTCGCAAAGAAAGCAGTCGAGCGCGGGTTACAGATACCCGCATGGGTAAAGACTTCGCTTGCCCCGGGATCGAAAGTTGTGCGTGATTATCTCGACCGCGCCGGGCTTACCGGATATCTCGAGAAACTGAAATTTCATATTGTCGGATACGGATGCACCACCTGCATCGGCAATTCCGGGCCTTTGCCTGAAGAAATTTCGCGCGTGATTGATGACGAGGATCTGGTGGTCGCGTCAGTGCTGTCGGGGAATCGAAATTTTGAAGGCCGCATTAATTCTGAAGTTCGGGCCAACTATTTAATGTCTCCGCCGCTGGTGGTCGCCTTTGCGCTGGCGGGACGCATTGATATTGATCTCCGCAAAGATCCCGTCGGAAAAGACAAAGACGGGAAGCCGGTGTACCTGGCCGATCTATGGCCTTCGCAACGAGAAGTGGAGGAAACCATCCAGCAGTCCATTTCTTCGAGCATGTTTCGCAAAAGCTACAGCGAGATTTATGACGGCGATGACCGCTGGCGTTCGCTGCCGGTTCCGGATGGCGAAACATACGCCTGGGAAGAAGATTCAACGTATATTCGCCGCGCCCCTTATTTCGATGACATGACTTTGAAGCCGGGTCAAGCGGAGGACATTCAAAATGCGCGAGTGCTTGCCGTCCTCGGTGACAGTGTTACCACCGATCATATTTCCCCCGCTGGTTCGATCAAGAAAGACAGTCCTGCGGGAAAATATTTGATCGAGCACGGGGTAAAGCCGGGCGATTTCAACTCCTACGGATCGCGCCGGGGCAATCATGAAGTGATGGTTCGCGGCACGTTCGCCAACGTGCGCCTGCGAAATAAAATGGTCCCGAAACTTGAAGGAGGATTCACGCGTCATCTTCCCGAGGGCGCGGAGATGTCAATCTTTGAGGCCTCGGAAAAATATATTGCCGAGCGCATTCCCCTCGTTATTATCGCCGGCAAAGAATATGGATCAGGCTCTTCCCGCGATTGGGCGGCAAAAGGTCCGCGCCTGCTGGGAGTTCGAGCCGTAATCGCCGAAAGCTATGAACGCATCCACCGCTCAAATCTTGTCGGCATGGGAATTGTGCCCCTGCAATTTGTTTCCGGCCAAAATGCGCAATCCCTGGGTCTCACGGGCGAGGAAGTAATCGCGATCTCGGGAATCCGAGAGTTGACCGGTAATTTTGCTCCCGGACGCGAGGTCAAAGTGCACGCAGCCGCAAACGAAAAAACGATAGAGTTCAGCGCGCTGGTAAGAATTGACACTCCACAAGAGGCGCAATACTACGCGAACGGCGGCATTTTGCAATTCGTGCTTCGACAATTACTCGCGGGCAAGCAGCAACCGGAAGCGGTGCATGCGTAGACGACAATGCGGGTCTCATACAGACTCGCGATGTCCGGAGATGGAATTAAGAGCGGGCTGCGATTGCATCAAACAGATTTAGAAATTCCAACTTCTTTTCGGCGGGAAGAAAAGATGCCTCGAAGGAATTACGCGCCAGTTCGCGCATGTGTTCGTTGGTAAATTCAAAAGTATCCTGCGCCAGCTGGTATTCGTGTGTCAATGATGTATTGAACATTGCCGGATCGTCGCTGTTAAGAGTGATCATCACGCCCCGGTCAAAGTAATCTTTTACAGGATGCTTCGGAAGGGAAGGGCAACAACCGGTTCGCACGTTGCTCGTCAGGCATATTTCTACCGGGATCTGCCGGGTCGCCAGTTCCTCCACCAATTCAGGATCCTGCACGGCGGTCAGCGCATGTCCAATGCGTTCTGCCTGAAGATTCAACGCGCCCCATACCGACTCTGGTCCTGCGTTTTCCCCAGCATGGGCCGTTAAACGCAAACCGTTGCCAGCTGCATAACCATAAGCATCGCGAAAAAGTTCTGCCGGACCTTTAATTTCGTCTCCGCCAATTCCTATGGCCGCCACGTGCCGATCTCGATATTTCACCGCGTATTGGAAAACTTCCATCGCGGCTTCCGCCCCGAATTGCCGCACCGCATCGAAGATCCACAGCAGAGAAATTCCGAAATCACGCTCGCCGCGCTCACGCCCCCGCTCCAGCCCGTCGAAGATCACGTCAAAATTCTGCTTCCGCCAAAGGCATACGCCAACTGAAACATACACTTCGGCGTGCAAAATATTTTCTGCTTTGAGCTGTTCCATCAAACGATAAGTTATGAGTTCGTAATCCTCTGGAGTCCGCAGCAGCCCAGTGACCTCTTTGAAAGCCATAAGAAATCCATTGAAACCTTCTGACTGATATAAATGCCTCACATCCTCGAGTGAACTGGCCTCTCCGTGCCGTTTTTTCAGTTCAAGAGCAGTGGCGGGACTAATAGCCCCTTCGAGGTGCAAATGCAATTCAGCCTTCGGAAGAGAGAGCACGAACGCGCTCGACGAACGATGTACCGCAACTGCCATGTCACTGATTGTAGATTTTGAATACAAGAATAGCGAATGTAGGGTGGACACTCCTGTCCGCCGGGGTTGACGTTCTTAACGGCATCCGCACACAGGTCAAAATTGGCGGACAGGAGTGTCCACCCTACATTACGAAGTCGCAGTCAACGAGCGCGGGCAAACTCGCTGTGATGACGACTATAAAACAGGTAAACGCAAAGGCCGATTGCCAGCCATATAACAAAGCGCAGCCAAGTGATCACGGTGAGCCCAGTCATCAGGCCTCCGCAAAGCACAATGGATATCAACGGAAACCATGGCACGAAGGGCACGCGAAAGGACCGGGGACGGTCGGGCTGTCTGCGCCGTAGCAAAATTACTCCCAGCGATACCAGTACAAACGCGAAGAGGGTTCCGATATTCGACAGATCAGCGGCATCGCCAATGTCCACGACTCCCGCCGGCAATCCCACGGCGAAACACGCGATCCATGTTGACCAATAGGGAGTCTTGAATTTCGGATGCACTGCTGAAAATAATTTCGGCAGCAATCCGTCGCGCGACATCGCATACCATATTCGAGCCTGGCCATACTGAAAGACGAGAAGTGAGGAGATCATTCCCATCAATGCGCCCACGACGATAATCGAGCGGAAAACTGGGCGCGCTCCGAGTTGAGCCAATGCATACGCGACCGGAGCTTCAGCTGCCTTTCCCGAAATAAAGGTCGTGTACTTCATCATGCCGAGCAGCACCACGGCAACCCCGACGTAAAGAACCGTGCAAACTACAAGGGACGCAATGATGCCGAATGGCAGGTCGCGTTGCGGGTCGTTACATTCTTCTGCTGCGGTTGAAACTGAATCGAAACCGATGTAGGTAAAAAAAACAATCGCGCCGCCAGTGACAATTCCCGCGAATCCAGAGGGCGCAAAGGGCTTCCAATTTGCGGGGTGTACCAGCATTCCGCCAACAACCAGAAACGTTAGAATCGCTCCAATCTTGATCAGCACCATCACATTGTTAGCTTCAGCCGACTCGCGTACTCCACGTACCAATAGCAGCGTCAGCAAAAAGACAATCAGAAAAGCCGGGACGTTGAAATGAGCGCCAGTCCAGTGGCCAGAAGCCCACACTGGACTCGTCCATTTATCTGGAAGATTGATTCCGAAAGCGGCAAGCTGCGCCGTTGCGTATCCGCTAAAGCCCACAGCCACGGCGACGTTGCTGACCACATATTCCAGGATCAGGTCCCATCCAATAATCCACGCAAAGATTTCACCCAGAGTGGCGTATGAATATGTATAAGCGCTGCCCGCGATCGGGATCATCGAAGCCAGTTCCGCGTAGCACAATCCTGCGAAGCTGCAAGCAACCGCGACCAGCAGAAATGAAATCGCAATCGAAGGTCCAGCTGGCGGACGCCCATGCAGTAAGGCACCGGCCGTACTTCCTGTGCGCAGGAAATTGAAAAGCAGATCCATCACCTGTGCATGCAGGATCGAAGGCGCCTCAAAATGCTCCCCCGCCGCAGCGGTTCCAGTGAGAACAAAGATTCCCGAGCCAATGATGGCGCCGATGCCAAGGGCGGTGAGAGACCATGGCCCCAGAGTTTTTTTCAGGCGATGCTGGGGCCTATCCGCCTCCGAAATCAGCTTGTCTATGGATTTGCAGCAGAAAAGCTGATTGTCCGAAGTGCGAATGGTTTTGCTGACGGATGTGGGAAGTTCGGCCATTGGCACGAGGCTCCGCGACTGAAAGCATTCGGCAACAAGCATTCAGCACTCAGCCGTCAGCACTAAGTTTCGTTAGCGCAGAGTAAGTTTCGTGGGCTATCAGAAAACAGAATGCTCTGAATGCTGAGTGCTAAATGCTTCTTCTACTACCGTTTCGAAGTTCCGCGTGCCAGCTTCTTCACCTTGCGCTTGGCCGATCCGCGTGCGTACTCTCGCGGCTTAAGCGGTTTTTCGGTCTTCTTTTTTTTCCGCGCCGCTCTCTTCGAAGCTTTGCGTTCTTCCTTGCTCAAACTCGATGTATTAGCCATTCTTCCTTTCGATCAAATAAAAGTAAGTCAAGCGCGCTCAAGCTGCGCATATTTTTCCACCAGCTTCTTCAAACCAAAGCGAGGAAATTGTACAGTAATCTTGGCCTCTTCACCGTCCCCCTCGCGTTGATAAACGGTGCCCTCGCCATACTTCGGATGCTTCACCTTCTGTCCCGGACGAAATCCCTTCTTCCCCTTAGGCCCCTCAACCGGCAATTTCGGCAGGCTGAACTTCTTTCCGCGGGATGCGAAAAACTCCGCGATGTTGTCAATGGAGTTATAAGTCTTAACCGTGGGCGCGGCTCTCCGCTGTTTATTGCGCGCAGCCCAAGTCGCGCTCTGGTCTTCATCTTCGTAAGCATAATGCACAGGCTGAAGCGGCCCTTGCTCGTGTGGCGCGGACACTCCTGTCCGCGAAGTCTTGCTGCCCCTGGTGTTAGACCCCAAGTCTTCCACCAGCTGCGATGGAATCTCGCCCAAAAACCGCGACGGAATGCTGGCCTCGGGCAAATCGGTGCCGTAGCGGCGGCGGTACACGGCACGAGTGAGAACCAGAGTATCCATGGCGCGAGTCATCCCCACATAGCAGAGCCTCCGCTCTTCCTCGACATCATCCGGATGCAAAAATGTTCGCGAATGCGGAAACAATCCCTCTTCCAGTCCGCACAAAAACACAAGCGGAAACTCCAGGCCCTTGGCAGCATGCAGCGTCATCAAAGTGATCTGCGACGCCGCATCATAAGAATCCGCGTCACTCACCAACGCGGCATGATCCAGAAATTGATCCAAGGTTTCTCCGCGATCGCGCGAATCCATTGCCGCGTTTACCAGTTCTCGCAAATTCTCAATTCGCGAATACGCCTCGGGCGTGTCTTCTTCTTCGAGCAACTTAATGTAGCCAGTACGGTCAATCAGGAATTTGAGGATTTCGGCTGTATTGGCGGGTGCGCCCGGCGTGCGGAATGCGGCAACGTCGTCACCAGAGGAGGGATCATCAGTTGTTTTTTCGCCCGGTCCGAAATCAAAGGCCATCGGATCGAAGAGGGTCTCGTCTTCGATTTGTTGTCGCGCTCCCGTCTGCCGGACAGCCGGGGACGGCTCTCCCTCCGTGGCCCGTGTCTCCGTGACGGCCGAAGATTCCTCCAGTCGTGCTGCATATGTCCCCGCCAGCATGGCGCGAGCATCCTCAACAATGTCCGTGAAGTTTTTCAGAGCTGCCAGGGCGCGGAACGGCAAGAGTTGACGCTGAATCGCTTCAACAATTGCTCCCCACAATGACAATCCAGTCTCAAGCGCAATCCGCTCCAGGGTTTCAAGCGTGGTTTTGCCAATCCCGCGCACCGGCGTGTTGACGACCCGCAGCAATGAAATCGTATCGTCCACGTTGTGGATGACTTTGAGATACGAAATCATGTCTTTGATCTCGGCGCGCTCATAGAACGAAAATCCGCCCACAACGTGATATTTCATCTGATAACGCCGCATGGCCTCTTCAAACAAACGTGACTGAGAATTCGTCCGGTATAGCACCGCAACCCGCGCATTCTCGCCATGTTCGACCGATTCGCGCTGAAACTTCGAAACCCTGTCGGCAACGAACAGAGCTTCGTTCTCCCCGTCCGGTGCTTCGTAATAACCGATCTGACTGCCGCCCTGCCGGGAAGTCCACAAATTCTTGCCCTTCCGCTGCACATTATTCGAGACTACCGCCGACGCCCCCTGCAAAATGTTCTGCGTCGAACGGTAGTTCTGTTCCAGCCGCACAATCTTTGCCTCAGGAAAATCTTTCTCAAATTCCAGAATGTTCCGAATATCCGCTCCACGCCATGAATAAATGGACTGATCTTCATCGCCAACCGCGCAAACGTTGTGCCGGGACCCCGCCAGCAATCGCATCAATTCGTACTGCGGACGGTTCGTATCCTGATATTCGTCAATCAAAATATATTGAAATCGCCGGTTGTAATATTCGCGGACTTCGGGCACAGCCTTCAGCAAACGCACCGTTTCTAGCAGCAGGTCGTCGAAGTCGAAAGCATTTGCTTTCGCCAACTCTTTCCGATATTCGGCGTAAATCTGCGCCACACGCTCGGTCTTGGGATCGCCAGATTGCAGATAGACCTCCTGCGGGTCGAGCATGTGGTTTTTCGCATGAGAGATGTGCGACAGCACCGACCTTGGCGTCGTCTGCTTGTCGTCAATTCCAAGCCGTCTCATCACTGATCGCACCAGTTGCTGCTGGTCGGACTCGTCGTAGATGACAAAATTCTTCGTGTATCCAATAGGCGGCGAGCCGGGAACGCTCGATGGAATTCGCAATGCCTCGATATCGCGGCGCAGCACTCTCACGCAAAACGAATGGAAGGTCGCCAAAACTGGTTTAGCGATCGAAAGACCGCCGACCAGCTTCTCGACGCGCTCCGCCATCTCTGAGGCAGCCTTGTTGGTAAACGTCATCGCCAAAATGGATTCCGGCATTACCCCCAAATTTTCGATCAAATGCGCGATGCGATAAGTTATGACGCGCGTCTTCCCGCTACCCGCGCCAGCAAGAATCAGCACCGGCCCGTCGGTGGTTTCGACAGCTTCACGCTGCTGGGGATTAAGTTGATCAAGAAAAGACAAAATGAAGATTCTCGAGTGAATGAGTATTTCAATAATAGCGCAGCTCGCAAGATGCGCGTAGGGACAGCGCCCCGGCTGTCCAGTCAAGCAAGCCTCGATAGAAGCAAGCAAGGCGAGTGCAAACCAAATGAGCCGCGAAGCGGCGTAAGAATACCGCCCAGTGCCCAAGCACTGGGTAAATTGAAAAACGGATCAAGCCCTGAAAGGGCGAAAGAGCGTTAAAAATCCGATGTTAACCATAGTTTACTACACCGTGTATACTTGCGCTAACTCAATGAAGATGGGTAACGGACTAAAATCGAGCTTGGAAACAGCAGGGGATGAAGTCACAATTACCCATGAAGACGTTGATCGCGCGCATGACCGCGTTAAAGTATCGGCAGCGCGCGCCCGGCGTGGGTTTTTCTCCAAGACACGCCTCTTGTGGTTACTGATTGGTCCTGGGGTTCTCGTCATGCTCGGAGAGAACGACGGACCCAGCATGCTCTCGTATGCCGCTACGGGGGCAAAATTCGGAATCGGATTTTTCCTCCCTTTCGTCGTCCTCACATTTTGCATGGCGATTGTGGTCCAGGAAATGACCGTTCGCCTCGCTGCGGCCACGCATCGCGGACACGCCGAACTCATCTTCGAACGCTTCGGCCCGTTCTGGGGATGGTTTTCCATGACCGACCTCGCAATCGGAAACTTCCTCACGCTCATCACCGAGTTTATTGCTATACGCGCCGGCCTCGGCTTTTTCGGTGTCCCTCCGTGGCTCGCGATCCTGATTGCGCTCATAATCCTGTATTCGGCGCTGATGAGTCACCGCTATTGGACCTGGGAGCGACTTACGCTCGCGGCCGCCGTATTCAACCTCGTATTCGTCCCGGTCGCTCTGTTGACGCATCCCAATTGGCACTCGGTCGGGCATTCGCTGGTCACCTGGAAGCCGCTTCCGGGGTTGAATAAAGACACCGTGCTCATCATGCTCGCCGATATCGGGGCCACGGTAACGCCCTGGATGCTGTTTTTCCAGCAAAGCGCGACGGTTGACAAAGGCCTCACTACAAAAGACATCCGCTTCGGCCGTATTGACACCGTGCTGGGTGCGATGCTCGCCACCATTTCCGCTGTCGCCACCATCATGGCAACCGCGCCGTTGTTTGCTCATCAGATGACGGCAGGAAATTTCCAGGCGGCGGAGTTCGCGCAGGCACTCCAACCGCTAATAGGCCGATTCGGCGCGTCATTATTCGCCTTGGGAATGGTTGAGGCCGGCATCGTGGCCGCGATTACGATTTCGACCTCTTCGGCTTATGCATTCGGTGAAGTCACGCATCAGCCACATAGCCTCAACCTTCCAATGAAAGAAGGCAAATCGTTCTACGCAGTGCTTTCGTTGTGCTCACTTGCCGCGGCAGGAATTGTGTTAATTCCAGGGCTGCCGCTGGTCTATGTAGTCCTGCTCGTGAATGTCGTTGCGGTTCTGGCAATGCCGCCAGCGTTGGTCTTTCTTTTTATGCTGGTCAATGACAAAGAGATTATGGGTGATCTTGTTAGTCCCGCCTGGGCGAATGTGCTTTCAACTGGCGTTGTATTCGTCTTGACCGGCGCCGGCATATTGTTCGGAATCAGCATACTCGCGCCAAATATCTTCGCGGCTTTGGGTGGCAAGTAGGAGGGGGTTTTGGTGAATAGAAAAGAAGAGGAACAATTAGACCCGAGATCTGACAAACGCTGGATTTTGGCGTCTCTGGAACACGATCAACTCGTCAAGGCAAAAAAACATAATATCCCCCGACGGGTGCTGAAAGGCCCTGAACTGCTCGTCCTGTGGGCGCTGCGCGTCTATTTATTGTTCATGATGACCGTAGTCGTATATCAGATATGGATTGGAATACGGTAGAGCATTTTCCGCCATTGATGACACTCCCTGAATGACCGTAGCTGAAGGCCTGTTATGCCATCATCAGGAGTGAGGGACTAAACGGACAGGTATTGATCCAGGCGGCGTGTGGCTACAGCCTGATGAAGCCGCCATCGTTTAATCTGGGTGCGCCGTCCACGCAGCGACAATCCCAGTCGCTAGTTTGAAGCCGAACGTGCCGGCAATTCAAAATCCACACCGCGATCGTCATTCTGCTGTGCCGTGGCGGTCAAGTCCAGGTCGGCGAGCGCAATCTTGTGCCTTCTTCCGCCACTTAGATCGTATAGGGTGCTTCCCACGATGGCGTAGTTATCCACCCTGACCTGGTGCCCGTCCTTAAAAACCAAAACGGTCTTAGGCTGGGCAACGACTTCCGCAGATGGTTGGGGCGCGGGAGAGGAGTTCGCATCGGCCGCACCCTGCGCTGGCTCGGAATAATGATTAGTTCCCGGAGGCGGATATTGTCCGTCGCCCCGGCGATCAAAAATCGTGGGTCCGCCCATATACTCATCCTGGTCGGTGGAATCGTCTGCCGCGTCAGGGTTGTCCTGATAATAATCGTCGCCGTAATCAAAAATCGGGTAGGCGTAATAACCGCCCCACCCAGGGTTAAAACCGCCGCGATGGTGGTGGCGTACGTCAATATTCCGGTTTTGAGAAAACATCGGTGTGTGAAAATTTTGACCCTGAAAATGCGGGCCGCCGTTTCTGCTCTGCGCGCCCATGCGCCCAAAGCCAAGCGAGGTCACGCTTGGGGGAACGCCCCCAAGATGACTGCTACCACCGAAGCCGAGCGACGTGACGGATGGCCCCCAGTTAACGGATTGTGCGTAAGTACTGGGCACGCCAGATGCTGCGATCACAAAGGCTGCAAAAGCGAACAAAAATAAGCCCAGCCGCCGCATAGGGCATTCATAACGGAATTTGAGAGCCATGACTGGCCTCCTGAGGTCTAGAGCCTAGTCATTAGAGCCTCGGCGGGGATGGGAGGTTGCTGAATATCTAACGAGAATCTGGACATGATCCCTCAAAAACCCCTTCGGGCGGCCCTTCTATTGGGTCTGAGGGGGCGTCGCGGCCGTGGCTGGAGCGGCAGGCTGGTCGCCTCCGCTGGTATTCACCAGGTCCTTGAGTTCTTTACTGGGTTTGAAGAAAGGAATCTTTTTCGCGGGCACTTCCACGCGGTCTCCGGTCTTTGGGTTGCGGCCGACTCGGGGATTGCGCTGCCGTGTACGGAAGCTGCCAAAGCCGCGAATCTCAATCTTATCGCCAACGCGAAGCGAGCGCACGATGCTGTCAAAAATTGTCTCGACGATAACTTCACTGTCCTTGCGTGTCAGTTCCGCGAGCCGGGAGACTTCGTCAATCAGATCAGCTTTTGTCATGGCTTCGTTCGCTCCATAATGACCTCGATTTAATGCCCTTCTCGATTCTACCTGCGTCGGCGCAACTCCCGTACTGCAAGGCGTGCCCTCTACGCGAGATCCTTCGCAAGCTCAGGATGACGCCTCTGAGGCAGCGCCAGATTTACTTCCACAGATAATAAAAACCCATCTGATTTTCCATCAACTTCTCCTTCGTGGGCAGCCATTGGGACACGTCGCCGAACAGCAAATCCAAAACAGTCTTCCTCTCAAGCTCCGGATGCACCAGCACCGGCTCGCCTTTAATTCCCACGGATTTCGCGGTGTCGTCCACGGCGGCCTGGAAGTCTCCGATCTGGTCAATCAAGTGCATCGAGAGCGCCTCTTGGCCCGTCCAAACTTTGCCGTTCGCAATGGCTTTTATGTCTTCAACTTTGGCATGGCGCCCTTCGGCTACCGCCTGAACAAACTGCAAATACATATTGTCAGCAAGCGACTGCAAGTACGCCCGTTCGGTCGGCGATAATTCGCGCGTCGGATCTCCCGTATCTTTGAATTCGCCAACGCTCAGAACTTCCTGTTTTAACTTCGCCCAACGCAGCAGATCGCCGTAATTCAACCACTCCATAATCACGCCAATCGAGCCGACGATGCTGCCATTGTCCGCATAGATTTTGTTTGTAGCGGACGAAACGTAATAAGCGCCGCTTGCGCCGACCGTGCTGATCGAGGCCACTATGTATTTATGTTTTTGGTCACGAACCCGTTTGACCTCGCGATAGATTTCCTCGGAGGCAGCCACGCCCCCGCCTGGCGAATTCACACGGATGATGATCGCTTTGATGGAATCATCGTCGCCGAACTTCTTGAGTTGGGGAACGATCACCCCGGGATCAACGATCACACCCTCCAGATCAACCACGCCAATCTTGTCGCCGCTAAAGGCGTGCAGCGACGCATCCTCTCCGCCCGCATGCAGGGTCAGATAAACAAGAACGAAAACTGACATCACGAAGAGGAAGAATGCTCCTCCCCCAATCAGTATCCAAAGGAAAGTTCGAGAACGACGAACGGGGGCGTCAGCCATAAAGTTCTCAGTAGTTTAGCACCCAAAGTGATAGCAAATGACATTTTGGATGTTCAATAAAGCCCGTAGGCGCAGTCCCGTCCCGTCTGCGCAACATTTCCATTGCCGGGGCGCGGCTTTTTGAGGCACGACTAGCTAAGGCCGAATTTTGACGCTCGTGAATTGCGCCTGTTAGACTGAGAGTTTGCCAGTGGTACAGCTTAGCCAGAAGGTGAGTACGTGCGCGCAGAAGCCCGTCATCAATTAAAACAAGATAGGTTCAACAAAGTTACAATCGGCGCCGCCGAGGCGACTTTCGATTGGGGTGTCGCAAACAAGGGTAAACTGCTCGTCGCCGCGATTGTCGTTCTCGCCGTGATCGGGGTCATCGTCGGAGGATGGTATTACACTAATCAGCGAAATGATGCCGCCGGCCTGAGCATGGAACAGGCGGACCGAACGCTTCAGACTCCGGTGCGTCCCGCCGGAATGCCCGCGCAGCCAGATTACCCCAGCTTTGCTTCCGGCGCGGAACGCGCTGCGACCGCCCACAAGCAATTTCAGGCAATTGTTGACACCTATCCTCATACACATTCGGCGGACATTGCGCGTTATTTTGTCGCAGTGACGGATACGACCCTCGGAAACAGCGCCGTTGCCGAGCGCGAATTCAAAGAAGTTGCGTCGCTCCACGACGAGGATATTGCCGCGCTGGCCAACTTCGCTCTCGCTTCCCTTTATCGGAACAGCAATCGGACGAACGAGGCGATTGATATCTACAAGAAGCTGGTTGACAAACCAACGAGAACGGTCGGAAAAGCTGCC
The DNA here is from genome assembly GCA_963720075.1 of uncultured Acidobacteriaceae bacterium. Taxonomy (GTDB): domain Bacteria; phylum Acidobacteriota; class Terriglobia; order Terriglobales; family Acidobacteriaceae; genus PALSA-188. Next base: position 260,536 of record CAVREG010000008.1, read on the forward strand.
GCCGAAATGGAGTTGGCTGAGACTTATCAAGCGGCGGGCCAGTTGCCCGAAGCCAAGCGAATACTGGAAGAAGTTCAAAAAGAAAATCCTGGTGAGATTTCTCAAATGGCTTCGCAAAAACTTGCAGACCTCAAGTAATTGCCTTTTCTCGTTCATTATTCCCGAATCCGTTTACCTATAGATTGGGAGATTGGGAGATTGGAGCATTTTGGGATGACTCAGTTATGCAGACTCCAGCGCCGGGCCGCTCCTATATTACTTAGCGTTTTTCTTCTTGCATCGGCTTGCGCGTTTGCACAAAGCAAAGCTGGCGGGTCCGCAATTGCATTTCGGCGCGCTGCGAATCTGCGGCATGGAATCAATCTCAGCGAATGGTTTGCGCAAGTTTACGATCCCAGGGGCTATACAAAGGAGCATTTCGACACCTGGACGACGCAGCAGGACATTGCTCTGATAAAAGCGATGGGATTCGATCACGTCCGATTGAGCGTAAATCCAGCGCCGATGTTTCGCCGAGGTCATGCCAATGACATTCCCGCGGAATACCTCAGTTATCTGGACGCGGCGGTAAAGATGATTCTCGATCAGGGCCTGAATGTGATCATTGACATTCATCCAGAAAGCGATTTCAAGGCCAAGCTGGTGAATGATGGCTTCGTCGAAGAATTTGCCGATTACTGGCGCGCGTTGGCGCAACATTATTCCAATACCGATCCAGACCGCGTGTTTTTTGAAGTGCTGAATGAACCTGAAATTTCTGACCGTTACCGCTGGTACGGAATTCAAACAAAACTGGCGGCGGCCATTCGCGAAGGCGCTCCGCAGCACACGATTATTGCGGCTGGCGCGCGCTATTCATCGAATGACGAGTTGCTGTTTCTGGACCCGTTGGCCGATCCAAATGTTATCTACAACTTTCATTTTTATGAGCCTCATGTATTCACCCATCAGGGAGCGACCTGGGGAGTGAACTTCTGGCATTTCGAGCGTCAGCTGCCGTATCCGTCAACTCCAGAATCAGCGGAAAAAGTGGCCGCGCTGGTTCCCGACGCAACCAATCGTATGGTAGTTCTGCGTTATGGAATGGAGCGTTGGAACGCGGCGCGAATCGGGATGGAAATTGGGCAGGTTGCCGAATGGGCAAAGCGGTGGAATGTTCCCGTCACCTGCAATGAGTTTGGCGCCTTCCGCAAGTATTCGGACCCACAAGATCGCGCCGCGTGGATTCATGATGTCCGCACCACGCTGGAGCAGGATGGAATCGGCTGGACCATGTGGGATTACAGCGGCAGTTTCGGCGTGGTCACCAAGGTTAACGAAAAAGCTGTTCCCGACGACTTAACCCTACAGGCGCTGGGTTTGAAGATGCCTCCGACCGGCCAACCGTAAGTTTGAACAATTGGATGTTGCGTCCGAAAGCCTCGATCTTCAGATCTTCAAATTCCGGCGCACTCTCGTTTGGTGTTGGGCCCTTTAATTTTGCACCCACTCCAACGCCCCATCCTTCCTGCACCACCCACACGGAATCGCCTGGTTTCAAACCGTAAGTTCGAATCATTTCGTCCCAGAATTTCTGGAATGTATCTGGATCGAACATCCAAACATTTGCAACGATCAGTTGGTACCCGCCGCAATCGAGGACCTCAAAATCCTGATGCGGAGCTTCGGCTGAAGTCTGTTGCTCGCGGCAGAGATAGTAGCCCAGTAACATGCGAGTCTGGACGTCAACAAAAAGCGGCACCGACTGCGGAATTCGTTCATGGATGAACGCGAGAGAGCGTTCCATTTGGACGCGGCTTTGATCGGATCGCGTCATGTACGGTTGATGCGGTTGTCCGAATAGGGCGCAAGCTGCGACGATAATCAAAGCACTCGGCACCGCTAGAGCGCTGTGTTGAAGGCAGATCTTCACGAAAAAGAAACTAACGCCAGCCACGGCAAAAACCATCAGAAAAATGGAATGGCGAGTGCCTCCAAAGGGATATGCTCCCATCAGGGATGCGGCGCAATTCAGTGCAAATGGCAAAAGAAAGAGGATTGCGAGTTGCCAAGGCGCGGGCTGTGCGGGCATCTCAGGGACGTTGTGGCCTTTCCGTCTGAGAAGAAATACGATGCCGGCGATAAAACAGAGACCCATCACGTCGCCGATAGCGAGATTTTCGAAGATGAATTGGAAGACCCCGAAACTGCGGCCCACTATGAAAAGCAGAACGTGGTCCTCTCCCGGATGAAAGTAGGAACGGCGAAGCCATCCTTCCGTCGCCTGCGCGGCCAGCGAGCTTCCTCTTAATTTTGAGATGTGGGTGCGGTAAAGAAAGATCACGAGGACGAGAGCGCCCATCTGTCCCAAGGCCCATGTGGCGATCACCCTCAGCGGAAAACGGCCTCGAACAAGGCGCAACAAAGCATAGACGCCAATCGAGGCTGTAAAGAACAGCGCTGAATAATGGGAGAGCATGGCCAGGTATAGGGAAAGTGAGAAGAGCAGCATCAGGCGCGGTGAATTCTCAGCGAGAGAGCGTTCAAAAAGGTATCCGGATAAGGCGATGAAGAGAAGTAGCAACGAATACTGACGGATTTGGGATGTGAGAAATACCAGAGGCGGAAGCAAGGAAACGAAAATCAGACTGAGTAACGCGACTTGGTCGCCGAGGATCGTCGAAATCCATTTGAAGAAAAGCCAGCAGAACAAAGTTCCCGCAAGCACCGAGGACATTCGAAGTACAAATTCGGAAGTACCGAAATTGCGCCAGAAATACAGAACGAAAATTAGTAGCGGCGGATGCGCTAGAGTCAGGCTCGACTTGTACGCCAAGGCTAGCGACGTTCGATTGGCGACGAGGAAATGCTGCGCTTCGTCGGGATTAAGGAACGTGCCGGTTGCCGCCCATACTCGGGCGAGGAAGCCGAATGCGAGAGCTGCACCAGCGACGGTCCGCGTGTGCTGCTGAAGCCAGATTTCCGGACGGGGCAATTGACTTCTGTTTTGGCTCATCGTTGGAATCGTCGAGCATCACGATAACAGGTTAGATGGATGCAGAAGTTCAACCACGTAACACGTTCCTGCGCCGCCTCACACGGTAGTGATTTAAGAACACAATGTCTTTGGTGGACAACTGTTGTAAGGGGTATTGACACTAACAAGCGGGTCGACGAGTAAAATAGCGATGTTACGCCAAGCTCAGTCTTTTACTGTCAATTGGCGCTCTAGATGCGGAGTGCCGCGAGGTTGGCCGCTGTTAAGTTCACACTGCTCTCCCGGAGCAGCTCCACATGTCGGACATGGGATGACAAGTATCTTTTTTGGGTTTGGGCTGAGTCTCTTTTTCATAACAAACTCCCATGTCTAAAAGGGGTGCAACGCGAACCAGTTCCGGGTCTATGCCCTATTGACCACGGACATGGGCCGATTTTGCAGAAAGGCGCTGATAAGTCCGCTATTTATTTGCAAGCCGCCGTTGTACTGGACAAAGCCTTTCTTCTTGAATTCATTCATAAATTTACTTACTCTTGCGCGGGTGGTGCCGACCATCTCCGCGAGGGTCGCCTGGCTGACCTTCAGAGGGCTCTCCGAGTTTGACTCCTTGATTATTTCCCCAAACAGCAACAACACCCGTGCCAGCCGCTTTTCGCTGAAATTGAAGAATTGATCTGCCAAGTCTTCTTCGACTCGAATGACGCGGGAAAGCAGATAAGCATTAAACAGCACTGCAAACTGCGGGTCTCGCTTGAGCGCGCGAGCCGCGCTCTCCTTCTCCAGGCGAGTGACATTGGACAACCCAATTGATCTCGCCGTGTACATCCGCAGAGATTGCCCTCCCAGGCAGCCTTCGCCAAAAAAGCTACCCCGTAGTAGGACGGCTATTATGGCTTTTTTGCGACGCGTGGCGGCCACCGTGAGCTTCACCGTACCGCTCTGGACATAAAACACAGCATCGGCGGCATCCCCTTGCGCAAAAATGACCTCGTTGTCTCGGTAGCTCCGACCACTCATTCCCGAACGGAACTTTTTGCGGAAAAGTGCGGAACTGAAACCGAGATTTTGTTTCGCCAACCCGTCTCCTTGACGCGATCAATTCACGCGGAAACTATCCATCCTCCGCATCTAGAAAAGAGGCTAAAGCATACGGCTCGTAAATGTGGCTTGGCTGGTCAATATAGGTCATGCACAATTGCACACAGTTCCTAATTGGTTAATCCGCAAGCCTGAGTAGACGAAGTCAATGAGTGCAACGGCGATGCTTCAACAGCTGACGCGAATGACAAGCTTCTCGCCGCCTTTGGCCGCCGCCATTTTTGTAACGATTGTGATAGGTGGGTTGAATCCGGCTTTGAAGCGTGGGGCATTCTTTCTGACCTTCGCTGAAGCTTAACTAGAGTCGTACCTCGTTTGAACTGGATGTTTTTCGAGAGGCCTGCCGAACTTGATTAAAAAAGAAATCTCGCCCCGGCTGACAAATTGACGTGTCGTTCGATCCGCCGTTACCTCAACGAGCTTCTCTTTAATCCTGTCGCCATCTCCACCCACACGCCCATGCCATTACTCTCGCCGGTATTGGGATCTCCCGCGTTGGGATTAGATTGCTGCATGGTGCCATCTGAATTGAAAACGAACATTTGATACTGCTGCCCCACTAACCAAGACGTGGCCCTTCCTTGACACCTTCCTGACACCCCTTTATTCTTTAACTCTGCCGTGAGAAATGCGTCTCAGGGCGTTTTTCCGCAGTCCCGCAGTGTTGGGCGGGGCGCGAGGGTCCGCGATGTTCATCGAAATTAAGGAGTTGGAACTCCATCCGATTGATTTTGAGGAGGAGTTTCGTTCCGGTGTGATTGATTTCGGGACAGACCTTCGGCAGCGAAGTCCGTTACGCACTTCGGGCCGTGCTCAACTTGTCGAAGAACGTCACGGAAAAAGCGCGCGGATTAAAGATATCCGGATAACCGGAGATCTTGCCACCACCGTCGAATTAGATTGCGCGCGATGCCTGGAACCAGCGGTTCAGAAGGTTAGCCGCAAATTCGACCTGCTCTACAGGCCTTTAGGTTCGGACGCGGGCCGCGCAGAATTATCGGTGACCGCAGCGGAAGCTGAAATCGGCTACTATCAAGGTGAAGGGCTGCTTCTGGAAGATGCGCTCCGGGAGCAGGTTTTGCTTGAGCTGCCTCTAAAGGCGATCTGTCGCGAGGATTGCAAGGGACTTTGCCCTCATTGCGGAACGAACCTCAACAGCGATGAGTGTTCGTGCGCGGAGCCGATGGAAGATCCTCGCTGGTCGGCGCTGAAAGACATTCGCAGCAAGTTGTAGTTCTCTCTTTGTATAGCGAACTAATTTCAATATTGGTAGGTAGTTACGACGCCGGTGCATTGCAAGCGCCTGGCTCTGAAAAGGAATCTGATGCCTAATCCTAAACGCAGACATTCGAAAAAGCGCACCAGCACACGGCGCGCCCATGACTTTCTCACCGCACCATCACTTTCGGAATGCCCAAACTGCCACGAACGGAAAATGCCGCACCGGGCATGTCCGAAGTGCGGCCACTATAAGGGTCGCGAAGTATTGAACGTCGAGGAATCGAGCTAGCCTCCCACTCCCATGCCAAGCGTCATAGCCTTGGACGCGATGGGTTCTGACCGGGCCCCAAAACCTGAAATTGAAGGTGCCATCCAGGCTTCACGGAACTATGGCGTCGAAGTGCTGCTCATTGGGCCGCAAGAAAGTCTTCAAACTGAATTAGCACGTTATTCCGCCGCCAGAAGTTTGCCTATCTCGATCGTGCACGCCAGCGAAGTCATCACCATGGATGACAAGGCAGTGCAAGCCGTGCGCGCCAAACGCGATTCGTCCATGCGTGTCGGGCTTCGTCTGGTGCGCGACGGAAAAGCGCAGGGCTTCATCACCGCGGGCAATACCGGCGCGGCCATGGCGACCGCAAAAATGGTATTGGGAGCCATTCCCGGCGTGGACCGGCCGGCGCTGGCAGCGGTTTTCCCGACTGCGACGGGATCTGTGGCCGAACTGCTCGACGTTGGCGCGAACGTGGACTGCAAACCAGAAAACCTCGAACAGTTTGCGGTTATGGGAGAAATTTATTTTCGCAGCATGTTCGGCACGCGGCGTCCGCGAGTTGGATTGTTATCCATTGGAGAGGAAGAGAGCAAGGGAAATGAGCTGACCCGCGAGGCTTTCCGCCTTCTCAAGCAACTCCCTTTGAATTTTGTGGGAAATGTTGAAGGCCGCGATCTGTATAACGGCAAGGTGGATGTTATCGTGGCTGATGGATTCGTCGGCAACGTAGCGCTGAAAGTCTCTGAGGGCGTTGCCAACCTTGTGCGCTTCACCTTAAAAGAAACGCTAAAAGCTACAATCACCCGCCAAGTTGGATATCTGATTTCGCGAAGCGCATTCGCGGACTTCAAGAAAAGGCTCGATCATACCGAGTATGGCGGCGCGCCACTTTTAGGGGTGAAAGGCGTTTGTTTCATCACCCACGGATCGTCGAACATGAACGCGATCAAAAATGCCATTCGTGTGGCCGCCGAGTTTGCCGAACGAAATATCAATGACACCATCAAGACGGAACTAGCGTCACTGCGGGCCACCGCGATAGTTAGCAGTTAGCGATGCTGCGCTCGGAGACGGAAGGTAATAAGGATACTCAGAATACTGTGCTCCGGAACGTGATACTAGCAACCTTCGTTTTTCTGGCCACGAACGGCGCATTATTGCCGGCACAGATCGCATTTCCCAAGCCTCATGGCCAAGGCGCGCTTCCAACGTTCTACCGAGACGTACTTCCAATTTTGCAGCAGCATTGCCAGAGTTGTCATCGGCCTGGGGAAATCGCGCCGTTTTCGTTGGTCACATATCAGGAAGCGCGACCGAGAGCGCAGCAGATTAAAGAAGCGGCGCGCTTGAAAACCATGCCACCGTGGTTTGCGGATCCATGCTGCGGCTATTTTTCCGATGACCCTTCACTCACGCCGCAACAGATCGCAACCATCTCGTCCTGGGCAGATTCGAAGGCTCCTGCCGGCGATCCGCGAGATGCTCCACCACCTCCGCACTGGGCTTATGGATGGAACATCGCTACGCCGGATGTCGTCGTAAAAATGCCGAAGCCCGTTGCGATTCCATCTCGCGGGGACGTCGAGTACACGTACGAAATCGTGCCAACTGATTTTGCAACGGATCGCTGGGTGAGGATGTGCGAGGTGCGTCCTTCGCAGCGGGCGCATGTCCATCATGCGGTCGTCTATATTCGGCCGCCGGAATCCAAATGGCTACGCGGCGCTCCGATTGGCGTTCCCTTCACAGCTTCGACTCTGAATGATCCCGAACTCATGCACGAAGCGCACGCTACTAACAGCGACATGCTTCTTGTCTATGCGCCGGGCAGCTCACCGGATAACTGGCCCGATGGGATGGCAAAATTCGTTCCCGCGCACTCCGATCTCGTGTTTCAGATGCACTATACGACGAATGGTCACGCTACTCGAGATCAGACCAGCGTTAGATTGGTTTTTGCCAAACACACACCCAAACAGCGCATGCTTACTTTGCAACTAGCCAACGAGAACGATACCGTCCCAATTCCTGCCCGGCGCAGACAACTACCGCGTCGAGGTACATGGAACTCTTCCCAATGACGCGACACTAATGAGTTTCTTTCCTCACATGCATCTTCGCGGCAAACGTTTCGAATACAACATCGTGCATCCTGACGGTTCTATCGAGACATTGCTCAAAGTAAATTACGACTTTTACTGGCAGATGAGCTATCGGCTGGCGAAGCCACTTTCTCTGAAGGCTGGAACCGAACTTCAGGCGGTAGCGTGGTATGACAATTCGCGAAACAATCCGCATAATCCCGATCCGGCCGCGCCTGTGACTTGGGGCGATCAGACTTATAACGAAATGATGGTTGGATTCTTTGACGTTGCCGTGCCCGCCGGTGTGGACAAAGAGCATTACTTCATTCGCCAGCCCAATTGACCCTGGCGGCGTGACGATTTGAAATCAATGAATGTCAATGTTTCCCGATCTACCGCTCAGTTACACTTAAACGACAATGCAAATTACCGTTTACTCCGCCTTCTGGTGCCCCGATTGCCGCACTGCCAAACGCTTTCTTCAGCAACACAACCTTCTTTTCACTGACATTGACATAGAAAAGACTCCCGGCGCTGCGGAAGAAGTTGTCAGACAGACTGGCAAAAGGGCGATCCCGCAGTTTGTAATTGATGGCGAGTGGGTGCAGCCTTATCGTCCCGGCGAAGGCTTTCTTTATGACGAAATGTCAGAGCGATTGGGAATCACGAAAGAAGAAACTCCAAAACAATGATCCGCGCCTACAAAGGCATCACGCCCACGATTCCAGCATCCTGTTACGTTGACGATTCGGCGCAGGTTGTCGGCGACGTTGTGCTCGGAGAACATGCGAGCATTTGGATGAACGCTGTCGTCCGCGGCGACGTTCACTCCATTCGGATTGGCGCTTACTCGAATATTCAGGACTGTAGCGTCTTGCACGGCATGAAGGAGCAGTACGGAGTCTTTCTCGGCGAATACGTAACCGTCGGGCACACCGTAACTTTGCACGGCTGTACCATCGAAGACCGCTGTCTCATCGGGATGGGCTCGATCATCCTAAACGGCGCGCGTGTGGGCGCAGGTTCAATCATCGCGGCTGGCACGCTCATCCCCGAAAAAACAATCGTCGAGCCAGGATCGCTGTGGATGGGATCTCCCGGAAAGTTCCACCGCAAGCTGGAGGAAAAAGATCAGGATGCAATCATGCGCTACGCCAATAATTATTTAGGATACAAAGCAGCGTACTTGGCGGAGCGCTAAAAACACATTGTCATGCTGAGCGAGGCTGAGCTTCCGCTTGCGGAAGCTGAAAGAGTCGAAGCACCCCTACCCAGGGCAATCCTCGCGGTTGGAACCCTCGGCGTCTCAAGTTCAAGGGTCCTTCGATTTGGTTCTTCTTCGCAAGCGAAGAAGAACAGCGCTCAGGATGACAAATATTTTGACCTATGGGCATCGTGGACATTCCCGAATTCATAAAGCGATCTGCCCTTGAAGCTGGCTTCGAGCTTTCCGGGATCGCGCAGCTAAGCAATCAGCCCGAACTCGCGCACTTTCCCGAATGGATTGACGCTGGCCACGCCGGCAACATGAAATACATGGAATCGCGGAACGACGCTGGTGCTCTAAAGCGCGCGTCCCCTAACGTCACATTTCCCTGGGCGCGAAGCGTCGTCGTCTGCGCGGTCAATTACAACAGCTCTGCGGACTACTCGGTCCATCAACAGCAGCCAAACGAAGGATGGATATCCCGCTACGCTTGGGGCAAAGAAGATTATCACGACGCAGTAATGCGGCGATTGCGCTGGTCGAGGATGCGCTTCGGGCTCCGCACCAGAAATCCTCACGCGCTGCTACGTTGATACCGGCCCCATCGTCGAACGGGTCTACGCGAAATACGCTGGCATCGGATGGATAGGCAAGAACACATGCATCCTGAATCAGCAGCTCGGATCCTGGTTGTTCCTCGGCGTAATTCTGACTTCGCTTGAATTACAGCCCGATTTTCCCGCCGCTGATCGCTGCGGCACTTGCACGCGCTGCATTGACGCTTGTCCCACGAACGCCTTCGTCGGACCCTATCAACTCGACGCGACTCGCTGCATCTCTTATCTCACCATTGAAAAGCGAGGCAGCATTCCCGAAGATCTTCGCGAAGGAATGGGGCGCCAGGTATTCGGCTGCGACATCTGCCAGGATGTCTGCCCCTGGAACCGGAAAGCTCCCATCACGATCGCTCCTGAGTTTCAGCCGCGAGAAGGCCTCGTGAATCCTGCATTGGAGTGGCTCGCAAATATCATGGAAGACGAATTTCGAGAAACATTTCGAGGCTCGGCCATCAAGCGCACAAAAAGATCAGGTTTGCGACGAAACGCCGTGATTGCCATGGGAAATAGCGGCGACCAGAAATTTATCTCCACGCTAAATCGTTTGAAAGCTGACGAAGACGCGGCGGTCTCGCAATCCGCCGAATGGGCGCTGACGAAATTACAGGATCTTGAGCAAAGCTAGGGTGCTTCCACCGGACACTTCCGCTTCCCGTGGTAGCATCTTTTCAAAGGGCGCAATGCTTTTCGCGCTAACCATGCATCCCCGCAACATTCTTGTTCAACGGATCGTTTGCCTTCTCGCTCTAATTGCAGGCCTATTCTGCGCGCGGCCGTCGCAAGCTGCGCAGGCCGCCAAACCCAAATGGATTCGCGTCAGCTCCGACCATTTTTCCGTTCTCACCGACGCCGACGAAAAGAAGGGCCGCGAGGTCGCGGTTCGGTTGGAGCAAATGCGCTCCGTTTTCGGCCAGCTTCTCTTCAAAAGGAAGCTGAACATGTCCGAACCGCTCGAAATCATTGCGTTCAGACCGATAAAGAATATGCGGACATCGCCCCAGGCCAGCAGGCGTCGGCCCCGGGCTTTTTTCTCGCCGGACCAGACCGCGACTACATCGTCTTAAACGCGTTCGAACCTGACAGTTGGCGTGCCATCTCTTCATGAATTCGCCCACTACTTTTGAACTATAACTATCCGCCAACGCAACCCTGGTTCGACGAAGGCTTTGCCGAATATTTCTCTTCCATCTATCTGGACAACAATCAAGCCAGCATCGGCGGCGATCCGGAACTTGGCGCGACTTGGGATGAAGACATTCTCGGAAACCAGATTCAGAAGCGTAATCCTCCACGATCGCTCACCGAAATGCTTACGGCCCCAGTTTGGCTGTCAATTCCCGACCTCTTCACCATGCACGAATACAAAATGGGTTATCAGGAAGGGACGCATCATACACTCTTCTACGCGCAATCGTGGATGGTCGTGCATTACCTGCTGAACAAAAATAAATTAGCCGAAACCGGAACCTATTTCGATCTGGTGCAAAATCAAAAAGTACCTGTACCGCAGGCAATTCAGCAGGCCTTCGGCATGTCCGTCGCCCAGTTTGATCAGGCAGTGAAAGAGTATTTCAAATCGCTCACGCCCTTATTTCTCGCATTGGACGCCTCCAAACAACCTGACTCGAAGTACTCGATCCGGGCTCTCCCGCCTATCAGGTTTCCCATCTGCCCATCTCAGACGCGCAAGACATTGGCACAAGCACGGCGCAAATCTCCGACGCAGAAGCGCAAGCGACCGTCGCCGAGATGGAACTTCGTTTGCCCGAACACCGTCAGCAAGCCATAGCGCAGTTAAAAAGCATCAGCGATGATCCAAAAATGGAAAATGCGATTGCGCATCGCGCATTGGCGTGGGCCTATATGCAGAACAAGGAATTCGAGCAAGCCAAGGCCGAGTTAGTTCAGGCATCGCTGATGGATCCTAAAGATCCCTGGGCGCACTATTATTCGGCGCTCATGAAATACCAGCAATCTCAACTCAGTAGCGATCCGATTCCAGGACTTCCAAACATGATGTTGGATTTGCGCACCGTCATTGATTGGAACCCCGATTTCGCCGAAGCTTACAACATGCTTGCCATGGCGAGGCTCGAAGGAGGAGGAACACATTCCGCAATGGATGCGATCCGTCCCGCCATTCAACTCAGCCCTCGCAATGAGACATATTTGCTGAACCTGGCGCGGATAGATATGGCCGAGAAGAAATGGGACGAGGCAACGGACTTGCTGAACCGGATGAGAGAAGCCCCGATCCCCAAATTGCGCATGTGGCTCGAAAGGATCTTGAAGATCTGCCAACGTTAAAGAAATACGGCGTCCTGCCGCAAGCAGGAGGTCCTCCATCGGCGACGGTGTATTGGTCCAATCAATCAGGATCAACGTCGTCAGAGGAAGATTCCAAGCCATCCGATGAGGCAGAAGCTTCTCCTCCCGCAGAAGTTTCAAAGCCAGATAAGCGGCCAGTGAAGTTCTTGAAAAGGAACTCTAGTGAGAATTGATTGCTCACATCCGCCCGCGGCGGTCTTAACCGTTGTGGGCGCGGGAAAAACGCTGAAACTTCGCACCGCGAACTATAAAGCTTTGGTGCTCGTAGGAGCCGATGACTTTTCATGCCAGTGGCCCCGTCGCCGAGTGATCGTGAACTACAAAGCCGGTGGTAAAGCCGATGGCGATCTATTTCGCTGGAGGTGCAATGACGAATGGGTCATTAGCGATGGTTGGCCCACCTTTACGCGTTTTGTAAAGGGTGGTTGTGTGATCGTTAAGGACGAGCCAGAGGTCCCAAGATGCTATATGAAAGATCCGTACGGCTTGATTTACAACCTTACGACCTAACCGGCCATAAGGCTCCCGCTTTCCAACAGAAGCGGAAGGATGCCACACTGCTGCCAGACAGATGGTTGGCGATGAGTCACCATAATACTCATCTCCCGACTGGGCGTAGTCGGGTGCGATCGCCTGTTACGGAACAACTAGAGTTGCTTGGACCGAATAATCCGAGCCGAACCGCGGCCGCCTTCCTACTAAAGGATCGGTTGCAGCCCGTACTAGCTCGCCCGTAACGAAGCGAGGTTGAGCGGTAGCTCTTGATTCGAACTCTGGCTTATGTTGTTATGGCGGCGATGCAGCTCGCCCAGCATCCGGCGGGACCGCTAGCGGCCTATGTAGATAAGATCTGGTACTGCGATGGATATCAGGGTCCCCATCGCAAGAACCTTGTGCTGCCGAACGGCAGATTTCAACTGGTAATCAGCCTTGCGGAGGGTCCCTCGCCACGCCGGGTGGTCCGGCGGGGGAGTTGGGCGAGAGTGCGTCGTCGTTAGTCCTTGGAATACGATCGCATTTCAGCGTCATTGACACGGCCACGCTCAAATCAGCAATGGGTGTGCTCTTTTGGCCGGCGGGTGCGCGCGCTTTCTTTGATGGACCGGCCGACTCGTTTTACAACGAAAATGTGCAGCTTGATTTGATCTGGGGTTCGACGGCGAGCGAGTTGCGTGACCACCTGCGAGAAGCAAGCACTGCAGCCGAGAAATTCCTCGTGCTGGAAAAGGCGCTTGTGGAGAGGGTGAACAAGCGACTCAAATTGCATGCTAGCGTGCGTTATGCGCTTGGACGATTTGCGCGGGCGCCTCACATCCGCAGCGTACTCAACGTGGCTACAGAAGCCGGTCTGAGTCGGCGCCGCTTTGCCCAGTTGTTCCGCGAGCAGGTCGGGCTGACGCCGAAGCTTTATTGCCGGCTCGGCCGCTTTCAACACGTAGTGCAGCAGATTTCCCAAGGTGTGCCCGTTGATTGGGCTGACTTAGCCCTGGCTGGCGGATACTGCGATCAGTCGCATTTGGCGAATGAGTTCCGACATTTCTCAGGCATGTCACCCACAGCCTATCTGGCGATTGATCGTTCTTAAATGATGCGCCCGATGGATTAAACAAAAAAACCCGTCAAAGTTCACATTTTTACAAGACGCGGCCGCACCCTTCTTGAGAAGCTGCAGGCGTGTCCCAGAAGACGGCAGTTTGTTCGCACGGACACAAAGGGGAGAGTTGATCTATGAAAACAAACCGCAAACTGGCGCTGGCAGTGCTGGCTAGTGTCTCGGTCGGTGTGGCTGGCGACAGGGTGATTCATGCCCAGCAATTCAAGACGGCGCCGGCCTACCTCATCTCGGAAGCTGACACAATAAAGGATCTCACCGCCATAAAGGAGTACGGAGGGAAGGTCCGGGAAACTCTGGTGCCTTTCGATGGCCATTACCACTTTATCGTTGGTGGCGGCAAGCCCCAGGGCCTCGATGGCGAAGCGCCCCAAGGCATTGTAGTGATCGCATTCGACAGCGCGGAGCAACTGCGTGCCTGGTATGATTCGCCAGCCTATCAGGCGATCAAGCCATCCGGCAAAGCGCTCCCGCCGTCGTCAAAGTCCGCAGAGAGGGTAGTCCCGGCGACATAGGCGTTTCCTGCGCCATCGACCGTGATGGCGCGCCCGACGTCGTTCTGGCTGCCGCCCAGAAAGGTGGAGTAGGCGATGGAAGGATCGATGACCAGAGGCAATGCAGGGTCGTACGCCCCGACTGCGAAGCGGACGAGGGGCGTTCGCCCGTGGCCGGGAGCGCTGTCCCGGCAGAGGCGATACCCCCCGGCGATCTCCCGACGCTCCCCATTCCCGTCTTGATAGAGGACAGGTCGGTGCCAGACCATCTCGCCGTGCGACATCCTGATATGCAGAGCGCCGCTTTTATCCACGCGCACGCCTTTCGCACCGGCGAATTGCACTCCAATGGCGTTGGGATCGGCATGCGGGCGCAGGACGAAGTCGTACTCCAGTCGATGCTGCTTCCCGTAGTAGACCAGATCAATGCCGGGATAGACTTCGGGATAGGCGACTTTCGCATAGTTGGGAATATGCGTTCGCCAGCGGGTCGGGTCGCTGCCGGTCAGATAGTTGGTGTGGCCGGGAAGCAGGTCTGCGGCGATCGGAGCAGCCTCCGGATTCGCTCCTACCAGGCGCATCCGCATGGTATCGGGCGGTGTCAGACGTGTTCTCCTGGCGCGTTGGGAAGCGCCGGTTTGCGTATGCGTAGGGGAGGTCGTTGAGGGGCGCGGCAGAGTGGTCAGGACACCACCTCGTGGGAGGTGAGGAAAAGGGTATAGTCGCCGCCGTGGGAGAGAAAGGTGACCTGCGAATCGGCCTTCCCGATTCGGTTCGAAACTGAGCGGGCGGTCATCATAGGTCTCTGTGGATAGCGAGTGGGAAGGCGAATTGCGCTGTCCTGAAGCACGCGAGCCGTCCAAGAGAAGCGTCAGGAAGAGAAGAGCGAAGCAGGGCAAAATCAGACAGCGTTTCAAAATGCCTCCTAATATCAATCTTTCAAAGGCGCGATGGGAGACCGGCTACATTCTCGGGCTGACAAGGCCCGGAGAAATCTAGGTTATCATAGCAGACGGTGAGGCTTTTGGCAAGTGGTTCGCTACACGACGCGGACGAGGAGAAACCGGTTCGGCTCTCGAACCAACCTATAGAACGGGACAGGAGGGGTTGCTACCGATGGGAATAACGCCACCAAAACGCAAGAATAAGGAGATAAACGCAAAGGAAACAAAGCCGGTGGCGGTGAAATGAGCGATAATCGCAACGCGGGAGGGAGAGCAGGAGGATGCGGGCCAAGGGTCTTCCATCTTTCTGCTCCTCTAAAATTTTCGACATCTGGAATGCATCGATAGGACGACGGAGTTTTCGACATGGCGCAACTATTCAATATGCCGCAACTGGGCTCGACGATGGAAGAGGGCACGATCCTCAAATGGCACAAAAACGAGGGCGATACGGTGCGGGCCGGCGAACTCTTGCTGGAGATCGAGACCGACAAGGCGTCGATGGAGGTCGAAGCGCCGACAGACGGCGTAGTGCGTGAATTCTAGCCTTCGCGGAGGCCGTCGTGCCAATTTGTCAGCCGATTGCGATTTTGGCCGGGGTCGATCCATCGATCGAAAAGGCCTATGCTCGGGAGGAGCCGGGATCGGGGGGCAGCAGTTGGTCTGGCAGCGCGCAGATGTCAGCGACCGCGTTGCGACGCCCTCCGCACCCGAACCCTCCGTGGTCCTTCCGGAACTCCGGTGGCAAACGGGGCCGGTGTACCGGTCTTTCTCTCCCCGCGTGCACGCCGAATCGCCAATAAGAAAGGGCGTCGCAGTGGCGCTGCTGGCGGGACGCGGCACAGGACCGCAAGGACGGGTGATCGAGCGCGATGTCGAGGTGTTCCTTGCGGCCCAGGCGGCACAACCTGCGGCTATGCCGACCGCGAGCCGGCAGGCAGGACAGCGCCGCGCACCGACTCCGTTGGCGGCGCGCATGGCCGACGACCTGGGCATCGACCTAAACGAATCTGACGACCGGACTGCCCGGAAGCCGCGTGCGCCGTGAGGATGTGCTGCGGCATGCGGAGACAACTCGCCCGACCGTGGAAGCGCCTGCCGTAGCGCTACCGAAACCGGAGGCTGCTCCCGCAGGCGTTACGGTGCTGGCGTTCGGAGGCATGCGCAAGCGAATCGCGGACAATGTGACGAAGTCGGCCTTCTCTGCCCCGCATGTGACCTGACCCTGGAAGTGGACATGACCGCCTGCGCGGAGTTCCGCACGCGTCTTATTCCGGATGTCGAAAAGGCGTACGGCACGCGCCTCTCCTATACCGATATGCTGGTCAAGGCGGCGGCACGTGCGCTCGGCGAGCATCCGCTGCTGAACGCGGCGCTGGTCGGCAACGAGGTCCATCTCTTCGCGCAAAGGAATATAGGGGTCGCCGTCGCGCTGGAGGAGGGTCTGATCGTGCCCGTCGTCAAGAGCGGCGGAGCAGAAGTCGCTCGGCTCCATCTCGGCGGAACTGAAGCAGCTCGTCGAGCGCGCCAGGAAGGGCAAGTTCACGCCGGACGATCTGTCGGGCGGGACCTTCACCATCACCAACCTGGGCAGTTCGGGATCGACGTCTTCGATCCGATCATCGTGACGGGGCAGGCCGCCATTCTCGGCGTCGGCCGCATCGCCGATAAGCCGTGGTCGTCGCTCCAGAAGGCGGTCGTGGTCCGGTCGATGATGAACCTCTGCCTCTCGTTCGACCACCGGATCCTCGACGGCGCGCCCGCCGCCCGCTTCCTGCAACGCCTCAAGGACTTCCTCGAAAATCCGATGCTTGTCTTCATCTAGGATGTGGCAACGTCTCATCAAGGATTATGCAATGCAACTACATGATGTTCGTTTGAGCAAGTATCTCTCTCGCCTTCTGCGCCATCAGCCACAAGATGCCGGCCTGACGCTGGAGGAAGGAGGTGGGTAGACGTCACTACCCTGATCGCCAACGCGAAAAAGTACAACAATGTGAGTTTTACCCGCGAGGCGCTGGAACAGGTTGTTGCCAACAACGACAAACAGCGGTTCGCCTTTAACGCGACGGGCGACAAGATCCGTGCCAATCAGGGACACTCGGTCGAAATCGACCTGCAACTGAAGCCGGTCATTCCGCCCGATGACCTCTATCATGGCACCGCTGCCAGGAGCGTGGAATCGATCCTGCGGGAAGGCATCTTGAAGCGGGCACGGCATCATGTCCACCTGAGCCAGGATGTCGAGACCGCGACTGCCGTCGGCAGACGGCATGGCAGTCCGGTTGTATTAAAGGTCGATGCGGCGGCCATGCACCGTGCAGGACACCTCTTCTACTGTTCCGGAGAATCGAGTCTGGTTGACGGACACTGTCAGCCCTGAATTCATCACTCCGATCCGATAGGCGGGAAAGGCAGAAAGCGACAGCGAAATGAGACGAGCATTCCTTCCGGTTGTCATCGCGTTGGTCTGTGTTGCCCAGGTTCTCCAGCGCAACAAACGTCTGCAAAAACAGTTTCGTTCGGGGGCGATGAGTGGGAAGTCAGGCAAGCCGGTAACGGCGGGCCGGGTCCGAACACCTGGGTTCGCGCAATGTTTGGGTCGATAAGGCAGGATTGCATCTGAAAATCAGCCGTGTCCAAAATGGAGAGAAGACAGAATGGCAGTGTGCGGAACTCTCCACAACGCGGTCGCTCGGTATGGGAACCTACGAGTTTCAGGTGACTGGCCCCATCATCGATTGGACCGCAACATCGTGCTGGGTCTGGATAAGAAGCCCGTAGACGAGGCCGACCGTGCGTTCGCGCAGACTCGCAATCAAGCCATGAGCCTGATCGTGCGCGGCGTGCGGTCGGCTCATGAAATTGCGCCGGAAATCTCCTGGATCATCCACGATCTCGATCCCGATGCCGTGATCACAGACGTGCAGGCACTAGCACAGGTGCGCGAGGACTCGTTGGCGCCGCGCCGCAACACGGCGGTCTTCTTCAGCATCTTCGCCGTTCTCGAGCTCTGTCATTACTGCCTCCGGTATCAGCGGCCTGATGACTCTGGAGGTCACGGAGCGCAAGCACGAGATTGGCATCCGCATGGCGCGGCGCTTCGCCTGGCAGGGTGATGAGTGTGATGATGGCTCGCGGCCTTTTGATTATCGTGGCAGGCCTGGGTGTGGGATTCGCGATAGCGTGGCTGATGTCTGCCACCATGTCGAGGTTGATCTACGGAATTCTTCCGCGCGATTCGGTCACGTTCGCGGTGTCGTCGCTCGTGTTGATCGTGATTGCCACAGCATCATCCTTTCTGCCACTCACAAGAATCCCCAGGCTGGATCCTACGATCCTGCTAAAGGCAGAGTAATGGCCCTGTCGAATATGACCGTCTTCATTTCAGCGGCCGTTGTTCTCTTGATCGGTTGCGCCAGTTTGAGTGCGACTGCGCAAGATCCTGGCCATTCCCACCAGCCAACACTCCGTACTGAAATGCTCGTCTCGACATTTCTGTCGTTGCAGGAGCACCTCGGCGATAGCAACCTGGTGATCGTATGTGTGGGGCGAGACCGAAGCGGATACGATGCCGGGCACATTCCTGGCGCGCTCTTTCTGGCGATCGACCAACTGGTGGAACAGCACGCGAATTCTCTTAATGACCTTCCGCCAGTTGCCAAGCTGCAAAGCGTGTTCGAGAGCATTGGGGCTGGGGACGACGTAAGAATCGTCTATACGGAGACGCAGGAGGGTTACTAGCGGCGCGTGCGTATTACACCCTCGACTATCTGGGCCACGGCGATCGGGCCGCGCTTCTCGACGGCGGTATGGAGAAGTGGATTTCCGAAGGTAGGCCGCTTGATCGTAATGCGACTCATCCCGCTACGTGCGGTTCAGTCCGAACGTCCGCCCCGACATTCTGATCTCAACCGAGCGTATGCATGAGATCGTGACTGAGTGGCGAGAATGGGTACGTGCTGCTCGACATCGCAGTCCGCCGCGCGAGTTCGACGGGACTGTCATGTCGGATGCGGTACCGAAGGCTGGCCATCTGCCCGGGGCACAAAGCCTCTACTGGAAGACTCTGCTCGAGAGCGGGAGTTTCCCATCGTTGCGGGACGCAATAAATCTGCAAGAACTATTTCAGCACGCCGGTGTCGACGCCAACCGACAAATCGTGACCTATTGCCGGACGGGCATGCAATCGTCGTTTACGTATTTCGTGGCGAAGTATCTGGGGTATAACGCGTCGATGTACGACGGGTCGGTATATGAGTGGGTCAATGGCGCCGGGTACGAGCTCTCACGCTCGGCCCCGCAGCCGGATCGAGGTTCGAATAGGTGATGCATCTCGATTGTCAACTTCAATTCCAGGAGAGCCAGTATGGAATGCCGGCCGATTTACCTTGCTGCTAGGTGCGCTTTACTAGCCGCAACCACGTTGCTGCAGTCATACTTCGCAATTGCCGCGAACAAGCAGGCGCCGGCCGCCGGCAACGGGGCCAGTCATCCCGAGCTGTTGGTGTCTACCCAATGGTTGGCCGATCATCTGTCCGACCCCCATCTCGTGATTGTGCACATCGGGCACGATCGGGGAGACTATCAGGCCGCGCACATCCCTGGCGCTCGGTTTCCTGTCGATGGACAAGTTCGTAAGCGACCACGACCCAGGTGCGGAGTTGTTGCCGGCCGGACAACTCAAGCAAAATCTCGAAGCAATCGGAATAGGTGACGATTCGCGCGTTGTGTACTACGCGCCCGATTGGGATCCGATGGCGACCAGGCTCTTCTTCACACTCGATTATCTGGGCCATGGCGATCACGCGGCTCTGCTTGACGGTGGGATGGATCAGTGGTTGCGCGAAAAGCGGCCTACCTCCAGCGAGGAACCGAAGATCACGCCTGGACTTTTGACCGTCCACCTGCATTCCGAGATCGTGGCTAGGGTGGATAGCATGACGAAGCTGGTGGCGGAGAAGCCCGGCACGGCGGATGTCGTGATCATCGACGCGCGACCTGCGAAACGCTATCGTGCCGGTCACCTTCCCGGAGCCGAATCGATGTTCTGGGAAACCGCACTTGTCAGCCACGACGATGCCCTACTCCGCTCGCCGCAGGAGTTACGCAAAGAGTTCGAGGCAGCCGGAGTCGTGCAGGGAAAGAAATTGGTGTCGTACTGTGAAGTGGGCCTGCAAGCCTCATACACGTACTTCCTCGCGCGATACCTGGGATACGACGCGACCATGTACGACGGCTCCTATAGCGAATGGAGCGCAGCCAAAGAGCCGGTGGTGAGGGGCGATTCACCTCGATAAAGATACAGCCGGGATGCCGGTGGTTTGGCTGTTGCGCGACCGACCTGTTGCTAAATCGGGATACAGAGCACGCCCCGGGCCTAGTGTCGGTTGCGTGGGTCACGTGCTTCGAGCTGATGTACCCACCGTCCGAAGCAGCCGTGTCGTACCTCACTAAGCACAGCACAGCGGGTGCGCCTTGGACGAACATGCGGCGCAGATGTTCGTTGCCACCCCGCTCGTGCCCGACAGTCGCGCATTCTCGCACTCTGTGCCCGGAAAAGCCAATCATCAAAACGTGCGGCCAACGGGATGCTCGCCGATGATCTTAGCTATGACGTGGACGATGAACTCCTCCATCTGATCGGATCGAAAAAACAGCAGCCACTTCGGCATCGAAGCCTGCTTCATTTACCTGCGGCATCTACTATTGTTTGCTCTGCGGCA
This sequence comes from uncultured Acidobacteriaceae bacterium, assembly GCA_963720075.1. Taxonomy (GTDB): domain Bacteria; phylum Acidobacteriota; class Terriglobia; order Terriglobales; family Acidobacteriaceae; genus PALSA-188. The sequence continues at coordinate 281,118 of CAVREG010000008.1, forward strand.
TGTCCAAGGGGAGCGTCACACGTTCTCGGATGCACAGCATCGAAACGAAAGAAAATGGAAAGATCGACGCTAACTAGCGACTGCCTGATTTTTTCTATTAACCAGAATCACTTTGGGTCATGTTGCCAGACACCGACGGGAGGCGCGAAAATAGCGGCTATTCTTGACACTGCCGATATCGAAACCCGATGGTGATTCCTTAGAGGCGTTTTAGGCGAGAATTGCGTTTCTCACGTTTTTCCCCTAGAATTCTTGTAACCAGACATGTGTCTATACCCGACCGGCAACGGTCGGGTTTTTGCATTCTGCGAAACATTTGCACCGTGAGACAGGAGAACGCTTTGCGCAGAACACGGAGTAGTGCGGACAGCTTACCGAGTAGAAGGCGGGGTACAAACACGCCTGACACAAAACGCCACTCTTCCGAGGGCACAAAACCCGACGCAACCACGAATCCAAAATCCACTCGCAGGCTGACTCCTGTCGAAGAGAACTCAGAGATTCTCTTCAGCTCAGGCCAATGCTTTGCGGACGGTACCATTCTCGAGATCGTCGCAGGTCGTTCTCAGCTAGGTAAGCCCGACCTGCTGCTTTGGAACAACGGCAGGGCGCGCGTACCCTCCTTCACATCACCCAAGGGCACCTTTCAAAGATAGAGAGCGGAAAGATAGCGCCGAGCCTAGAGATTCTCGTTTTCCTGTCGTTAAAATTCGGCCGGCCTACGGACTGGATATTACGAGGTGAAACATAAATCGGCCATCCAGATATTCGCCGATTCTGTCGGACCTGCCGCAACCCTGATTACAACAGCGAGGAGAGACCGCTGTGTCACCCAGCAATATCCGTTAAACACCGGCCTGAGGCGATTGCCGACATCAATATTGCGTCAAGGTACGATCTTCCACACCACACCGTAGTTATAGGCCCCTCCGCGGAAGCGGTCCCATAAAGGTTCCCTGCCGCGTCCAAAGTCACGCGACTATACGGAGTGCCGCCGTCGTTGCCCCCGGTGAAATTGTGAAGCGACGTGTAGGTCCAGCTTCCGTTCGCGAATGTTAGCTTAAAGACAGTGCCCTGCCCGAATGGGCCATCCCTCTGTGTCGTCCCATAGAGGGTGCCGTCGCTACCAACGGTCAGACTGTTGCTTGGCCCGTAGCCATTGCCTTCAAAGTTGTGGACGATGCTATATCCCCCAAGGCCATCAGGCGCAGCCAGCTCAAAAACAGTTCCGCTATCGGGCCCACCGCGCTGTACCGTTGCGCCGTAGATATTTCTGGCTGAATCGAACACCAGCCCCGCGAGCGGATACTGTCCATCGGAGGAGCATGCGAAGGAATGCAGAACGGTGTCTGCCCAGCGAGATGCGATCGGATACAGCTGCACTGCGGTACCACACTCCGCACCGCCGCCCTCCACCGTGGTGGTGTACATATTCCCCGCCGCATCGAAAACCACGTCTGCCCAAGGATACGCGCCATCGCCGGAGAGGCCGCCACGGAAGCTGTAGGCCACGTTTTCAATCCATCCACCACCGGGAACCGGCGCCAGTTCGTAAACAATGCCAACGCTATGGGCGCCGCCGGTGTAGGTCGTCCCGAACATGTGCCCTGACGCATTAAAGGTCAGGTCGCCAACACCGGGATTCACTCCATCAGTTCCACCTTCGAAATTCCACAGCAGCATTTGATTCCACGGGCAAGGCACGGCCTTGCACGGTTGTGCCGGCTGTCGAAGGCTGAAGACGGTGCCGTAATCTTCTCCATAAATGCGGCCTGCCAGAGTAGTGCCGTACAGCGCGCCATCGGGGCCGAACACAACGCGGGCCAGAGGATCCCATCCGTCATCGTGGTGAAATTTGTAGATCGGGTCCAGCAACCACGTAGAGCCAGCAAGTCTCAACCGGAACACCGTGCCGCAGCCTCCGCCGCAGCGCGGGTCGTCGAAGCCACCTGCCGAGGCGGTACCGTAAAGATTCCCTTCAGCGTCGCGGACCACACCGCCATAGGGCTTGGCGCCGTCCTCTCTGCCTTTAAAGTTGTAAAGCACGCTGAAGGACTGTGCCTTTGCCGGAGTCGCGATCACTGTCGCCAAGCAGCCGAGCGCAATCACCGCCAGTGCGGCGGGCAAAACCACATTGCAGATGGAAGGAAAAAAAGGCGGCCTGGGCGTCATATAGGTCTCCTTGTACTGGACGTGACCTTGACGGTTCGTATGCCGCTTGTAGCTCTACCCCCCGGTCGGTGGCCGATTCTACCGAAATGGACAGGGATACCTGCGATGCAGTCGAATCGCGATCCAAACGAACGGTGGTCCATGATGCCGACGAAGAATAGTGGGCTGGTGGCGATTTTGGAGCGTGTTTCAGGCGAGATACTCAATAAATGACCCATGCCCAGAACCCATTCCCCTAAGAAAGATAATAGATAATACCTACGCCCACTACGTACTCCGCACTACGTGGTCGGTGAGTGTAGCCGGAGTGGAATACCCATTCCGCTGTACCCGGAGGGAACAGTCAGACAGCTCCAACCCGCACGGCCCGCAAATACTCATTGACTATTCCCGACGCTTGGTCCAAGCTGCGATTGCAGTAAGGATCGATCCGTCTCTCCTTTTCGCGGGCTGCGAGCTAAACAGATGTGTTAATGGGCTGCCTTCTAGCGGGGGCGGCCCTTTTCCTTGTGACAGGGAATGTGTGAGCGCAGGCTACCGCCAACTGGCACGAGAAGGCTGGGTGGAGTATCGACATGGGAGCGGCGTCTATATTAAGAACGACGTAACGCCGCCCTCGACACCAGAGCAGATTCTCGACCCGGGACCGACTACGGCTTTACGATCTCAGCAGCGGCAAGCTACTTGTTCGTTCGCTTTCCTAGGGACGAGTGGTTCCCGCACGGCCGCATCTATGTGATTGACGAAGTGGTGCAACAAGGAATTATTGCGGAAGACTTGGCGGGCCTTCCAGCACATTGCGGCATTCTTCCGAGTGGTGCGCGAATTGCGGTTGCCGGCAGCGGCGATCCGGCAGCGCGTAGCCGAATGGATTGCCTCGCCTCCTCCCGATCACTTTCTGTTCATCGACTCCGATGCCCGAAGTTATTGCCGGACTGATCCCCCAAATGGCCGAATGTGCCGAATGGTGTTTTGCCCACTACGCCGCTGCGGGAGTTGTTCCTTGCGGACTCCCGCCGAATCGCGAGAAAACAGCGCTGAAGCCTGAGGTAGTCGCGTTTAGTCCAAATCCGCCCAAAAAAGCCAAGGCGTAGTCGGATACTGTGCCGAAGGTCTCAAGTTTGTCGATCGCCAGGTAGGAGAGGATAGCGGCGAAAATTACCGCCAGAAGCAATATGGCATTATCGATATTTGCAATTTTCCATTGGGACCAGACTGTCTTGTCTGTTTCTACTCGAAAGGTTAAGGAAGGTCCTGCCGTTCCGTCGATGTAGACCTGCTGACAATACATGCCCGGAGCGTCGAATTCCGTGGCGATGTCCTTTAGATTTTGGGCATCAAACAGTGTCTTGGGCTCCTCCTTGATAGCCATCTCTGTCGGCCCTGACCACCTCCACTTCTTGATCGTCTTCGACCCGGACCCCTCCCACTTATACATCGACGTATCTTTCCATTTCGGATCGGGGTTCACGATGACAAAATTCAGCCGGCGTCCGACGTAGGCGTGGCCGCTCTGCAACATTAGGAGTCTCGGCGGTGATACTGACTCCTCCTGTGGAGGGGTCGGCGTTTTCCGAAGATCGTCCAGTTTTGTTTGTGCTGACTTGACGCTGCTAATAGCCGCATCGACTTCGCCCAATCGATTGGCTTGAACAGCGGTGTTGAGAAGAGTGTTTATGTCCGCCACCGCCGAACTGTCCACTAAGTCGGGTCTTGCCAATAGCAGGTTTACGAGGCCCGACTCCACAGGCGCCATAGCTAATTTGTTAAGCTTCTTCTTACGACCAGTATTGATCCAATTGCTGACGAAAAACGAAAGCATCTGCCCCGAAAACACTACCATTGCCGCCCATACCCACCAGTCCTTCACCAATAAGGTGACGGGGATGTCCAAATCAGTGATGAATTCGCTGCTCTGGAGGTGGAGCGTGCCTGTTGCTTCCTTTACGTTGAGGGACGCTAGGCTCAATCTGTAGTGTCAAGCCGGCCAGATCGATGGTTTGGTTGGCAGCTACAGGCTCCCCGCCGTTCGCGCAGATTTGAGACTGTTGAAATAGTGAAGAAAGGGAGGACCAAGCACGCTTCATCTGTGAGCCTCGCTTTGATTGTTCGCCTCCAGCCGCCCCTGGGTACAAAATTGCGCCATCAGATAACCGCCCGGGATTATGTCCTTGGATGCTCCTTCGGGAACGTAAAGCTCACTCTGAGGCACTAAGGGGACTTTAGTCGGAGGAAGGTCGCTGGTTACATGAAATGCTACTGGTACGAACTCCCGGGCCGCAGAAAATGGCCATGGCCGAGTGAGTCGAAGTCGGTGCGGATTGGTCTCCCCGACCTTGATACTGGCCGCGGGCACAACGACTTTGAAGGTCACGGTTTGGGTCACGGCTGCGCCAGACTGGTCCAGACCGAGGAGCTGTAGGCTGGCGGTATAGGTCCCTCTCATGAGCAGTTGAGAAGTGGACGGCGTTAACTTGATTTCTTCGATTCTGTCGGCGTCGATTTGGGTTGGGACGGTACACTGCAGGGCGTCGGGGGGAGCGGGATCTCCGTGATCGGGTACCAGTGCACTGATCCAGCACTTAAGGTTCGCCAGCGAGCCGCCCTTAGATCGGACAAAGAGCGTGCTTTCCTTCTCCCTTGTACTAATCTGCGTCGGAGCAGCTAAAATCTCAGCCGTCACGGACGCCTGCGCGGTTTCGCCGAGTGCGGCCAGGATCAGCAGGGAGATGCTAAGCGTCCTCGACATCAAATGATTTCCCAGGTGCGCGCAAGCAAACATACGAGCAGTATTCGCACTGCCAGTGATTGTACGCTTAGGCCGCGACGCGGCATTCAAAAATTGGAATCCCAAACTGCTCCATTCCGCAGACCACATTCATGCGCGCTCCACTCGCTGAAGGGAGGGGCATAGATCCTAATCGAGAGCTGTGCATCCGGTACAACATGGCACGACCACATTAGTCGCTGCACTACAAACCGCCAGCACCGGTGACGGTGATGGCACTGAGACACAACAAGATGCGGCCCGAGAATGTATACGATGGAGTTACTTCAGACTCGTCGACGGTTCGGGGAATCGACCGAGCCTCGGTAGGAACTCTCCTGATGCGCTAATGCGCGACCATCCCCATCGAGGCGTGGCAACATCGCGCTGAAATCCAGTGTGCTGTACGAATATTCAGTTCAAGCACATGTGTCGTTAGAAGTTAAACCTCACAATGAGACGATCCGCACAGCAGCTTGCAGTACCGTACCCCGATGTGCTCAGCAGTCGGCAAGCTTCTACGGGGTTGAAGTGGCCCGCCTATTGGCATACGGATCCTTCGATCACCGAGCGGGAGATTCGTCAGATATTCAGAAAATCGTGCAGCTATCTCGGCTCGCTAAAGGAGCTGTCGAAAGTAGGTGATTATATCACCGGCTATATGGGAGAGATTCCTGTACTGGTCGTCCGCAACTCAGGCGGGCTCGCTGGCTTCATTAACGTATGCCGGCATCGTAGACACGAGGTGATGAAGGATCGTGGAAACACCAAAGTGATGCAATGAAGTACCACGCTTGGACGTACGATCTCTCCGGTTGTCTGCAGGGTGCGCCACGGTCGGCAGCGGAGCCGAATTTCCGATTCGAGGATTACCCACTGCTTTCGCTGAGGACAGAAACACTCGCTCCATTTGTTTTCGTGAATGCTGATCCGAATGCCCCATCGCTGCAGTCATGCTTCGGAAACGTACTCGATATCATCGCGGCGAGCGGGCTCAATCTCGAAGAGCTAGAGCTGTATCGCCGCGAAGAATGGCAGTCGAATGCAAATTGGAAAACCCTCCTTGAGAACTACCTGGAGTGCTACCACTGCGTCGTAGCGCACCCTGGGTTCAGTGCCGCCATTGACGTGAAGTCGGAAAGCTACAGTCTCACGTCACATGAATGGTTTTCCAGTCAAGTCGCACAGGTTCGACAGACAGCTCTCGAAGGCAAAACCAAGATTAAGACGTACGATGTCCGAGGCGATGTCGTTTCACAGCTCGAAAGAACCCGCAAAAGATGAAGCCGCAAACGTACGGCGTCGGGTTGAACTGACGAGAGTGCTCGTGCGATTGGATGGACACCTTCAGCAAGTCTTAACTTTTAGATAGGTTTGCAGTCCGGCCCAGGGGTACACAGACAGAAAGGGGCCTGGTGAGAGTCGCGACCTTCAACATTAACAACATCAATAAGCGGCTCGATAACCTCTTGGCCTGGTTGGCCAAAGCGAAGCCGGACGTGGTGAGTCTCCAGGAGCTCAAGGCGGAGCAGGGAGCCTTTCCCGTGGGTGCCCTTCGAACTCTCGGGTACGAAGCAGTCTTGCAAAGTGAGAGTTCCTGGAACGGCGTGGCCATTCTCGCGCGAAACCATGCTCCCGTGCTGACCCGCGCAAGCTTGCCAGGAAACCCTGAAGATCACCAAGCCCGCTATATCGAAGCAGCTGTTCAGGGAGTCCTGATCGCTTCCATCTACCTTCCCAACGGAAATCCGCACGCTGGACCGAAATTCAACTACAAGTTGGCTTGGTTTGAACGCCTCATTGCGCATGCCGCCGAACTCATGGCGAGCGGCGCCCCCGTAGTGTTGGCCGGCGACTACAACGTCGTACCGACACCGCAGGACATCTATCCGACTAGATCGTTGGATAACAACGCATTGATCCAACCCGAAAGCCGCACGGCTTTTGCGCGTTTGCTGGCCCAAGGCTGGACCGATGCGATGCGGAAACTACATCCAGACGGGCCGCTCTGGACATTCTGGGATTACAAGTTTGAACGGTGGCCGAAGGATAAAGGAATGCGACTGGATCACTTTCTACTCTCGCCGACGCTGTCGGATCGGCTCGTGGACGGTGGGGTAGATCGTTGGGCGCGTTCGCAGGTGAACGCCAGTGACCATGCGCCAGCGTGGATATTGCTCGATCTCTAAACTAGTGACGGTCTGTGCAATCTTGCATACTTCCTCAGTAACAGCATGGCGAAAAAGAGGCATTGCCAGACAGCCCGGCGAGGCGTATTCCTGCACTATGTCAGCGGAACCACCCTTCGATAATGCTCTGGCTTACGACGATGCTAGGACCTTGTCCTGCTCGTCGAGTGTGACCAGCAAGGCGCGGAGCGCGGCACAATTTGCAAGATGGCGTTTCCGGGTGGTTCCAGCCCTCAGTTAGCAGGTCGTTCGCAGAGCATGTTGTGAAGGCGCACAGGCCCGGCCAAACGTCCGAGGACGTAACCCAAGCCGCTGCGTGGATCGTCAGGGAAACGACCGACAAAAGCTAAATAACGCTGACCAAATAGGCCAATTCCTCTTGATAGCGGATTGCTAGTTGAGGCGTGGTCGATCGACTTTAGCTTCGCACGCGAGCTGTTTTTGGCCGCGCTTCATTCACAGTCAACGTGGACCCGCCAAGGTTGTCCGTTAGACCCAACAGCGCTTCCTGCGCTTCCTTATCGCTTTCCATCTCAACGAATGCAAATCCGCGGGGGCGACCGGTTTCGCGATCCGTGACCACACTGACCTTTTGCACGGCTCCGTAAGATGCAAAGGCGTTACGGAGTTCGTCTTCCGTGGTAGCGAGATCCACGTTTCCTACATAGATGTTTTCATTTTGCCCTTCCGAGTTTGCGGAGAAGTGAGGAACGCAATGAGCGTTTCTCTTCCAGCACAAAACGGTGATAGCTGTCTTAAGAAAAGCACTTGTGAGGAAAGTTGAGGAGTAAGCCTTCCTGCGAAGAAGGCGATCGATTTCATTGTACGCCTGCTGAGTGTGGTGGTTGGCTTTCCTCAAGTGGCCTATACAAATGCCCCAAGAACCTACTCTGAATGCGATTAGAGACGTAAGGCGATTTGCCAATCTCGAACCAGTCCTATATAGTGGTAAATGAGGCAGTTTTCCCCTCTCCTCTTTCAGGTTCCCTGAACTAAGTCAGCCCATCTGAAGCTTTTTTCCTCTTAGATAACTATAAGGAGGACTGCGTTATGACAGTATTAACGCGTTGGGATCCCATCCAGGCTACGGCCGCCCTGCAAGAACGCATGAACCGTTTCTTCCGTCAGTCATATGGCCCTGAAGGCCCAGAGGAGGCATTGACGACTACTCGCCTCGCCCCACCGGTGGACATCTACGAAGACGAGCACACGATTACGCTGAAGATTGAGGTACCGGGTATCGACGAAAAGGACATTGACGTCCGCATCCAGGGCAACACCTTGACCGTCCATGGCGACCGCAAGTTAGAGAAGGAAGAAGAAGAAAAACTTCCGTCGTGTCGAGCGGCAGTACGGAGCCTTTACCCGCTCCTTCACGCTGCCCGCCTCCGTGGATCTGGGGCAAGTGAGCGCCGACTATGACAAGGGCGTGCTGAAGATCAACCTCGCCAAGAAGGCCGAAGCCAAGCCCAAGCAGATCAAGGTTAATATTCGCGGCGAGGGGACGCTCGAAGCCAAAGCTCCCGGCAAGTCGCATAAAGCCAGTAGCTCCGTGAAAGGCTCCCGGGCTGGCTGCAGCAGGGGAAAAACGTGATCGTCCACTGCTGCAGCCTGCACCTCTCAATCACTCAGAGCAGCCTTTCGCGAGGAGGAGTCTCGAATTCTCAAAAGGAGAAGCTTATGGAATACAAAAAGCAAATAAATCCGTTCGTCCAGAACGCCTACGACAAGGCCCAGGGAGCTATTGACCATGCCCGCGAGGTAAGGGAACAGAAAATAGCTGACCGGGTCAAGAGCAAAACAGCGCCGCATTTGATCGCCGGCGGGGACTTGCAACGTCTCCCCATCGACTTGGCCGTCAAGTAGGCGACTTAGAAGACCGTCGAATTGTAAGTTTGCTGCCACGGGCATAACTTCCTGTTTGCCCGTTACTCGGATGCAATCATCATCTCGATCGCCAGCCGGACTCCGTACTCACGGGCGCGCACGGCTCGATCGTGACAATTCTTGAACCAAATGCTGAAAATCGGGGGGAGTTTGCAGTCAATCGAGACGCTCTTTCCCGAGCGCGGGTGGACAAACTCAAGATGAGCGGCATGAAGAGCAACGCGAGAAATTAACTGTTCCGACGATTCTGCCGGGTGATATTTTCTGTCGCCGATAACCGGGTGGCCGATCGCCGCAAATTGTGCCCGGATCTGATTCTGCAATCCTGTGACCAGCTCAACCCGGACGAGCGAAGCATCCGCAATAAGGCGTTCGACGGAATATCGAAGTTCGGCACGAGCCGCCCGGGGGTCTCGCGCCGTGCGCAGCTGTTGATGCATTCCCTCACGTCGAAAGTAGTGAACGAGCGTCCCTGCCTCAACGCCGAGACGGCCGCGCAGTGCCGCGAGGTACCGCCTGACGGGGGTGTGGTCGAGAAACTGCCGCACCAGCGCATCTCGATCCGGGCAGGTCTTTGCAAATAGGAGTGCCCCCGAAGCAAACGATCGATGCGATGTGTAAGTTGCTGAAACCACACGATCCCCCGAAGCGGCAATCTCGCTGTTCGAAAACTAGTGATTTCTAACGGTCCCACAGTATTGGAATTGCCGGGATTAAATGGGCCACTCGCTCGCAAGATCATTTACGACAATGCTGCGCAGAATGAGGTTCGTACGCGAGCAGTTTTACCTGGCGGCGGCTGTACAAAACCTCAAAAAACGCCTGGTGCGGTTCCTGACCTTCGGGCTGCAACCGGCCCCTGCGATTTAAGAGCCAAGTAGGAATAGAAAGTCGAAGAGCGAAAAGATCTGGATGCGCTTAGCGACTAGTTCAGCCGGAGTTTTTCAACAGCTACGCCTGTTCACAGCAGTAATCTCACGATTACGCTGAAAAGCGACACCGTTCTACTGTTTACACGCTGGAGGCATGCGGCGGAACCCTCGGCTCGTCGAGAAACATCCGTGCCGCAACTGCCACTTCGCCAGTGAGCCGTCGCGGACAGATACAAGTTAAAACTCGCCGCAATTCTTGCAGATGAACTTTAGGACTGCACGGCCTTCCTCGTCGTAGGTCAGGACATGCTCGAAGAATCGGTGGATCGTTGGCAAATTGCCGTCCCTTTTTCTTCAGGTGCTATCGCTTTCTCATACCACGTTATCGCAATGTCGGCGTCGCTCACCCTCGTCCGTTCCCGCTGCTGACGTCCGGCACGGCGCGATGCCGCTGCCGCCTTACATCAAGCACCCGAAAGGAGGCGACCCGGCCGACCGCGAGCGCTACCGACCGATGTTCGCACGCGCACCCGGCGCGGTCGCGGCGCCGACGGCGGGGCTGCATTTCACCCCGGACCTTGTCGAGCGCATCAAGGCGCGAGGGGTCGAGTGGGCGACCGTCACCCTGCATGTCGGGCCGGGAACATTCCTCCCGGTCAAGGCCAACGACCCGCGCGAGCACCGTATGCACGGGGAATGGGACGTCATTGCTGCTGGGCGGCCGAGCGGATCCGCACCGCAGAGGCGCGCGGCGGCCGCGTCGTCGCGATCGGCACGACGAGCCTGCGCCTGCTCGAAAGCGCGGCAACGGAAACGGGCGAGGTGCGGCCGTGCCGGCGAGACGCGGCTCTTCATCCTTCCCGGCTACCGTTCGGGCGGTCGACTGTGCTGACCAATTTCCATTTGCCGCGCTCGACCCTGTCCATGCTGGTCGCGGCGCTGGCCGGGCTCGACCGGATGAAGGCGGCCTATGCGCACGCGGTCGCCGAGCGGTATCGCTTCTTTTCCTACGGCGACGCCTGCCTGATTGATACGGACCAGCGGGCGGTCCAACATGAACTACTCACGGGCTCTCCGAGAACCCAAGATCGTCGCGCGCGACGGCGCGGCGCGGAGAGCGGGCCGGTTGAATACCGCGCATGGGGTGGTCGAGACGCCGTGCTTTCATGCCGGTCGGCACCGCGGCGACGGTCAAGGCGATGACCCCGGACGGAGTCGCCGCGACCGGGCGCGGCTTTATCCTCGGCAACACCTACCACTTGATGCTGCGGCCAGGAGCCGAGCGCGTCGCGGCGCTCGGCGGCCTGCACAAATTCATGAACTGGCCGCACGCTGATCGCCAACGAAGAGGGGGGCCGGACGACGCCATCGGTAGTGGCTTCACGAAGTCGGGCGAGCGCCTGGTAGGCCAGGTGGCAAGCGGCAGGCGATCACGAACCCCGAGAACACGATTTATTCGATCAAGCGATTCATGGGCCGTCGCTTCAACGAAGTGAGCGAAGAGATGAAGATGGTGCCCTACAAAGTCGTGCAGACGGGCGACCATGTAGCGATGGTGGCCAGGGAAAGCAATATACCCCGCCGCGAGATCTCGGCGATGATTCTGCAGAAGCTGAAGAAGGCTGCGGAAGATCATCTCGGCGAGACGGTCACGGAAGCCGTGATCACGGTGCCCGCATACTTCAACGACGCGCAGCGCCAGGCGACGAAAGATGCGGGCAAGATCGCCGGCCTGGACGTAAAGCGCATCATCAACGAGCCGACGGCGGCCGCGCTGGCGTACGGGCTCGACAAGAAGAAGGACGAAACGATCGCCGTGTACGACTTCGGCGGCGGAACCTTCGATATTTCGATCCTGGAAGTGGGCGAAGGCGTGATCGAGGTGAAGTCGACCAACGGCGACACGCACTTGGGCGGCGACAACATCGACCAGCGCATCGTGGACTGGCTGATCGACGAGTTCCGGAAGGACGAGGGCATGGATCTTCGCGCCAAGGGCAACGAAATGGCGCTGCAGCGGCTGCGTGATGCGGCGGAGCGGGCCAAGATCGAGCTCTCGACGGCGATGGAGACGGAGATCAATCTGCCGTTCATCACCGCGGACGCAAGCGGTCCCAAGCACCTGGTGAAGCGGCTGACGCGCGCCAAGCTGGAGCAGCTGGTGGGCGACCTGATCCAGCGTTCCATTGAGCCGTCAAGCAGGCATGAATGACGCCGGCATCGACGCGAGCAAGATCGACGAGGTGGTACTGGTCGGCGGCCAGACGCGCATGCCGCAGGATCCAGCAGCTGGTGAAGGAGCTGTTCGGAAGGAGCCGCACAAGGGCGTGAATCCGGACGAAGTGGTCGCTATCGGCGCGGCGGTGCAGGCGGGTGTTCTCAAGGGCGAAGTGAAAGATCTGCTGCTGCTGGACGTGACGCCGCTGACGCTGTCGATCGAGACGCTGGGCGGCGTGGCGACGACGATGATCCCGCGCAACACCACGATTCCGACGAAGAAGACGGAGACGTTCTCGACTGCGGCGGATACGCAGACCGAGGTCGAAATGCACGTGCTGCAGGGCGAACGGCCGATGGCGAGCGCAGAACCGCACGCTGGGCAAGTTCAAGCTGACCGGCATTCCGCCGGCTCCGCGCGGGGTTCCGCAGATCGAGGTCACGTTCGACATCGACGCGAACGGCATCCTGAACGTCACGGCGAAGGATAACGCGACCGGCAAGGAGCAGAAGATCACGATCACATCGTCTTCGGGTCTGAGCAAGGAAGAGGTGGAGCGCATGGCGAAGGAGGCTGAGGCGCACTCCGCCGAGGACAAGCAGAAGCGCGACGAAATCGAGGCTCGGAATCAGCTCGACGGGCTGGTCTACAACATCGAGAAGATGCTGAAGGAGAACGGCGATAAGTATCGGGCTCCGACAAGTCCGACGTGGAAAAGGCGCTGGCCGATGCGAAGAAGGTGCTGGAAGGTCGGCCCACTCCTGCCGATATGAATGCAGCGCGGGAGAAGCTGACCCAGGCGTCGCACAAATTGGCGGAGGCGATGTACAAGGCCAACGCTTCGAGTGCAGGCGCGGGCGTTCCTCCGACCGACGGCGATGCGGCTGCGGCCGGGACCGCCGACGAGGGGAAGAAGGACGAAGGCGTGATCGACGCCGAGTACGTGGACGTCGAGGACAAGAAGTAACAGAGCTCCGGGCGCAGTCTCGGAGTTCTTAAGCAACGAGCGGGGCGTTCTGTCGGAACGCCCCGCAGTTTCAGGACGTAAAGGAGTTCAGCAGTTGAAAGGAAGCTTCCCCATGACGAGCACGCCGAACACACTATGGAAATGCGAGCAGTTCCGCGCGGGACAGATGACGAACCAGGTTGTGTTCGACAGCGAGAACCAGGCGCAGCACTTTGTGCGCGAGATGAGGCAGATGGAGCCGGACATTTTCTGGAAGATCGAGCCGGTGGACGCGATGTTGGTTTGGAATTAGCCGAGTCTTTAACGTTTGGCGTTAAACGTGCTACGCTAAAGGGGTGATCCGGTCCTTTGCGGACGACGTGACGGAGGAGTTCTGGGTCACAGGACGAAGCAGGAGGTTCGGAAACATTGCGCGCGTCGCGATCCGAAAACTACAGAGAGTCGATTTTGCAGCTAAGGTCGAGGATTTGCGTATTCCGGCCGGCAATCATCTCGAGAAGCTGCGCGGGGATCGAGAAGGTCAGTACAGTATTCGCATTAACGACCAATTCCGAATCTGCTTTGGCTGGGACGATAATGACGCCTGGGATGTCGAGATAACGGATTATCACTGAGGACTACGATGGCGATTCTGCGCAATCCCGAGCGGTACAGTGTCCCGATCCATCCTGGTGAGTTCCTTCGCGAAGACTTTATGAAGCCATTGGGACTGTCTGCCAATGCTCTGGCGATCGCCCTGCGGGTTCCTGTCACGCGCATCACGGAGATTATTCGCGAACGGCGCGGTATCACCGTCGAAACGGCCATGCGCCTGGGGCAATACTTTGGAACAACTGCTGCGTTCTGGATGAATATGCAGAAATCCTGGGAACTCGCTGTGGCTCAAAAGGAATTGCTGCCACGCATCCGCCGCGAAGTTCGTCCTGCACCACGCAATATCAAAACAAGAGAGCTGAAGCCCGCCGCCACGGCCTGAACGAAGAAAAATGCCACCGACTCAGCACAAAGACTATTACGGGATGCTCGGCGTGAAGAAGACCGCCAACGCCGATGAGATTCGCAAGGCGTTCCGCAAGCTCGCGCGGAGGTATCACCCCGACGTCAATCCGGGCGACAAGAAGGCGGAGGAGAAGTTCAAGGAAATCTCCGAGGCCAACGATATTCTTTCCGACGAGAAGAAGCGGAAGATTTACGACCAGTTTGGGTTTTACTCGGATCAGATCGATCCGGCGACGGCGGAGGCCGCGGCTCGGGGCGGATACGGACCGGGCAGTTCGCGCGGGGGCGCCCAGGAAGGGGTGCCGTTCGACTTCGGCGGCTTCGACTTCTCGGAAGAAGCGCCGGGAGCCTCGGGCGGACAGGGCTGGGGCAATTTCCGCGACATCTTCTCCGGGATGTTTTCGCGCGGGGGAGCGCAGGCGGAGGGGCCGCAGCCGGGCACCGATCTTGAGTACACGGTCAACGTCGATTTCTGGACGGCGATCCGGGGCGGAGTAGCGCGGCTGGAGATCCAGCGCCAGGAAGTCTGCGCGACGTGCCATGGGCGCGGGTCGATGGGCGGGACACAGACGTGCCCGGAGTGCCACGGGACGGGCCAGGTAACGCAGATGGGCGGGCGGATGAAGTTCAACATCCAGTGCCCGCGGTGCGGGGGCAGCGGCAAGGTTCAGAATCCATGCCCGACCTGCCACGGCGAAGGCGTGTTGTATCGCACGGAGCCGCTGGAATTCAGGATCAAGCCGGGCACGCGGGATGGGCAGCGGATTCGCCTGGCGGGCAAGGGGAACGCGGGCATGCATGGAGGCGCGGCGGGCGATTTGTATCTGATCATCCGCGCCGGCACGCATCCGGTGTTTACGCGGACCGGCGACGACATTTATCTGACGCTGCCGGTGACGGTGGCGGAGGCGGCGCTGGGAGCGCGCATCGAGGTGCCGACGATCGACGGGCGGGCGCAACTGAGAATTCCTCCGGGGACGCAGAGCGGGCAGAAGCTGCGCATGCGGGAGCGGGGCGTGCCGTCGGCGACGAAAGACGGAGCGCGCGGCGACGAGATTGTGACCGTGGAGGTGTCGGTGCCGCAGCTGCGCGATGAGCGGTCGCGGGAGATCCTGCGGGAGTTTGCGAAGCTGAATCCCGAGGATCCGCGCGAGGCGATCTGGGCGAAGGTTGAGTCACCGTGGCGGAAACAAATAAGCACAGGAAAGGCCAGGATATGCCCCGTGAGACGGATTTTCGCGGGGGTGAGCGCGGGCGTTATGCGAAGCGTTTTCGCGAAGGAATTCGATTTGCGATTACGAACTCAAACCCGACTCGGAAAAAGAAACGGTAACGTGCTCTCACTGGCCAGTCCACGCCTCCTGTTGCGCGAACTCGCGCCCGGCGATGCGCCCGCGATCTTCGAAGTCCTCAGCGATCCGGAGACGATGCGCTGGTATCCGCGCGGCTTCACGCACGAGGAAATCGATGAGTGGATCGGCCGCCAGATCTCCCGCTACTGCCACGGCACCGGGCTTCTCGGCATCACGCTAACAGAAAGCGGTGCGCTGATTGGCGACTGCGGCCCGGTATGGCAGGATGTCGAAGGCGTCCGCGAACTCGAGATCGGCTACCACGTCCATCACGATTACCGGAATCGAGGCTACGCCACTGAAGCGGCGCGGGCCATTCGCGACTATGCCTTCGACACACTGTGCTGCGATCATGTAATTTCCATAATTCGACCGGAGAATCTCGCGTCTCGCCGGGTTGCGGAGAAGAATGGCCTCAAGGTCGCTCGAACCGTCTTCTGGCGGGACTATGATTCCTGCGTCTATCAGCTCAGCAGGGAGGAAGCCTGATGCCACTCTTTCGCGGACCGTGGCCCAAGCCTCCGGAAGCTCAGGATCCTGACACGCGGCGTGCCACGCAGTTGCTGAATGCGTCGATGGCGTATGCGCGGCTGATCCTGAAGCGCTACGGGCAGCTGGCTCCCTTTGGATTTTCGATGGACCGGGATGGCAACGTGCTGCGCGAGACGCTGGAGATTCCGCGGCTGCCGCGCGATCCTGAGCGGCTCTTCAAATTGTTGACGGAGCATATAGCGGAACGGGTCCGAAAGGGTATGATCCAGGGCTTTGCGATGTGCGCCAACGTCAGCCTGGCGACGCCCTCGAAGGAGGGATACACGGACGCGGTCGATCTGACGATCGAGCTGGATTCCGGGCATGCGCTGCAGGTGACGGTTCCCTACAGGATTTGGGGGGGCAGTTGCATAATCTGCTGCCGCGGCGGATTGCGCTTGGGCAGCTGATCGCGGAAGAGGCGCCGCCGCAGGTGTTCTCGCACACGCATTGAGAGGGAAACAATTCTGGTCACGGTGACGCGGCGCGCAGTGCATAATGTGAGTCGGATATGCCCACCAAACGCAAATCCAAAGGCGCGTACATGATCTCGGCGGTGGCCGAGATGTACGACATTCATCCGCAGACGCTGCGGCTCTACGAACGCGAGGGACTGCTGAAGCCGTCGCGGACAGAGGGCAACACGCGGCTGTACACGGATGAGGATCTGGAGCGGCTGGAGTTCATCCTGAACCTGGCGCGCGACCTGGGCGTGAATATCGCGGGGATTGCGATCATCCTGCAGATGAGGGAGCGCATGGAAGCGATGAACCTGCAGATGCAGGATTTTGTGACCTATGTGCGGACGGAGATGCTGTCGCGGATGCAACATGCCGCGGAACCGAGCGCGGCGATGGTGCCGTTGCGGCGGCCGGTGATTGTAGCGACGGACAAGCCGGGTAACAGCCGCAAATAAAAAAGCGTGCCGGTTGGGCACGCTTTTTTATTTGCTGTTGCCGGACTTAGTGAGGCTTGCGGTATTCGATTTCGTCTTCGCGGAGGTAGTACTCCGCTGAGCAAAGGTCGCCGCCGCAGATCATGGACTCGAGGCCGTAGTACTGGGCTTTGGTGATGAGGCCGAGCACTCCGCATTTGGGGCACGCCAGCACTGCGACAAAAGGATTCCGCGCGTCGCCCATGGGCGCCGCATTCTCGAGCACAAAGAGCGTTCCTGGTTCCATCTGCTCCGGTATCCACTCGTCCAGCATTTGAAGATCTTCCTGCATATAACCTCCTGTGTTGTGCTGTGTGCTGTTGCATCCGGCGCTGGGAAATCGCCGGATCGAATGCGGTCAACCTTTTTGTGGACTGATTTTGGCGCAGCCTCCTCTGATCGGCGAAGCGTAGCTCCGCGCTGGGCAGGGAACTCCCTGCTGGGTTAGACCCTGGTTACGGGAAAATATCGCTGTGCGCGAAAGGAGTGTTGTTCGGCTCGCGCCGTCCGGGCCGCAAACTTCGCGGCTGGCCTTGCTCGTGCTCGATTCTGGCTCGGGCATCACGGGCGGCGTCTCTGCGGTCGCCTCGATCCGGTACGATGCAACATCGCGAATCCTGGCAGCGCGTCAGTTGACGCCATTCTCAGTGCCGCGTCCTGAAGTGTCAATGCCAACTTTGGGGTCAGGTTATCTCACCAGGTTCGTCACCGTAGTGGCTCGCTTTGGTCACAGGCGGGGCGAACACTTTTGTGTGATGCGGCAGTCATTGAGAGTTGTGAGTGGGTGAGTTGAGAGTTGGGAGTTGAGAGGTGCGAGGTGCGAGTCAAACTTTCTCTGCACTCGCGCCTACGGGTCCGCGCACAGCCAGCTTGAGGGCGTCGGCGACTTGCTCGATCTGGCGCGGTGCGAGGTACGGGTGCATGGGAAGACTCAGCACTCGATCGGCGGCATGCTCGGCCGCGGGGAAACTTCCGCGGATCCAGCCCATGTCGCGGGCCAGCTCTGCGTAGACGGGCTGCAGGTGGAGGGGCGTCGGGTAGTGCACGGCGGTTGGAATGCCCGCGCCTTTGAGCGAGGACTCGATCGAGGCGCGGTCCTCCATTTCGACGGTGTACTGCGCCCACGCGCTGGTGCGCTCGGGCAAGACGCGCGGAGTGGGGACGGAGTCTTTCAGGAACGCGGTGTAGCGGTCGGCGATTTCGGCGCGCGCGGTCAGTTCTTCGTCGAAGACTTCGAGTTTGGCCAGCAACACGGCCGCCTGGAGAGTGTCGAGGCGGCCGTTGATGCCGATGCGGGTGTGGCGGTAGCGGCCTTCCTGGCCGTGATTGCGGAGTTCTTCCATGGCGGCGGCGAGCGCGCTGTCGTTGGTGAAGCAGGCACCGCCATCGCCATAGCAGCCGAGGGGCTTGGACGGAAAGAAGCTGGTGCAACCGATGGTGCTGAGATTTCCGGAGTGGCGGCCGCGGTACAGCGCTCCGAAACTTTGTGCTGCGTCTTCGACGACGGCGAGACCGTGGCGCGCCGCGATGGCGTTGATGGCGTCCATCTCAGGAGGCTGGCCGTAGAGGCTGACGGGGAGAATCGCTCGGGTCCGCGACGTGATGGCGGCTTCGATTTTCTCGGGGTCGAGGTTGTAGCCGATGGGCTCGATGTCGACGAAGATGGGGCGCGCGCCGGCGAGGGTGATCATTTCGCCGGTGGCGAAAAAGGTGAAGGGCGAGGTGATGATCTCGTCGGAAGAATCTCCGCCACCGGCGCTGCCGATCTCAAGGGCCAGCAGAGCGAGGAGAAGCGCGTCAGTTCCGCTGGCGCAGCTGATGCAGTGCTTCGCGCCGAGGCGGGCGGCGAGACGCTGCTCGAGCTCGGTGACTTCGGGGCCGAGGATAAAGCGCTGGTGCTCGAGGACGCGGCGGATGCGCGCGTCGATATGGGTGGCGATGCGACGGTACTGCGCTTTCAGGTCGACAAATTCCATCACTGCTTATTGTCTCGCAGTGGGCGGAGGAGCGGGAGCAGCGACGACCTCGCCTGGAGTGAGTCGCTCGATCTGCTGCTGGACCTCGTTGCGGAAGAGGAGCGGCCTGGCCATTTTATGAAACTGCTCCGAGGTTCCACCGGTACCGATCATGGTGATGGAGCCGTAGCCGAGCATGCGGCCCATGCCTGGCTCGGTGACTTCGATGGTCTCCACTTTGTTGAGGAGCATCTCGATGGTGCGGCGGCTGGCGAGGCCCGTTTTGATGACGACGCGGCGCGTGGTGACGGCCATTTCCGTCGCATTGCGGCGGATGCTTCCGGCGAAGAGCACGATGAGCCCGCAAGCCAGCGGGCCGCGCCGCCATAGCCCGCGACGTGCCGGTTGTTTGTATCCATGGCAGGATGCGCGTAGTCGTACCAGAGGACGTAGCCGCCCAGGCCCCACAGTATGAGGGCCCCGATGATGTGGCCAACCATGACGATCCAGTGCAGCCGGGTCTGGTAAACGACCTTTTCGCCCGGAACCAGTGTTTTGGTGATGTAGCTCATGCGCCCTTTCCCCCGTCCCTCAGTCCTAACCCCTCAACTGTAATCCCTGGACGCTAAAAGCTCGTCCGCGTACCGAACCCCGGGCTGATGCGTCCAACGTTT
>CAVREG010000009.1:0-18801 GCA_963720075.1 uncultured Acidobacteriaceae bacterium
TTGTCTTAATGGGACCGAAGGATTGGGTCATTGCGGCACCGGTCTCAAGGACGGTGTCTTTCGTGGTTTTTGTTGGGCCTGTGGCGCCGTGGGTAGTTTCAGAAGCCATGGTTGTGGTAGGTTGCAAATACTAGGGAAAGAATTTGTGAACTTGGTTGATTAGATGAATAGATGGCCTTGGGACAATTTGAGAGCACCACAGATATTCATTATGAAAGGCCTGACGTCATGATGATGTTCACTGAAAATTGTGTTACTGAGAAGATTTTTCGGCTACGGGGTTTAGATTCAGTTCAGGTAGCGCAACTGGTTTCTGCTGTGGGCATAGCCGTGAGCGTGGCTAGAAGCTTCTAATCGCTCATGAAGTCCCGCGCTTTTTGTGAGCGAGTGTTCGTGTTCCTCTTGGGAATCCTGGTTGTGAAAGCGCCGGAGCCCAAGAGCAACCGAAATAGGTTCCGCCTCCCCGATGATTCGACCGTTTCGGCGAAGGCCTCAGACCCGGCTAGCTCCCAACAATCAGACACAGATTCCCAATACGGCTTGGAGCCGGGAGATGATCCCGATAATCACCTCTTCGTGCCGTTCCTGAAACACATTGGCTCCGACCAAAAGGAATTCTGGACCTATCCTGCCCATCTAAAGATCAAGGATCTCAAATGGATCGCCCCAGCCGCCGGATTAACAGCTGGATTGATCGCGAGCGATAGCTGGATATCCAAGCAGATCCCTAACAAGCCCAGCCAACTCAACCGCAGCCTGAACATCTCTGACTATTCTGCTTATTCCATGATCGGGATTGGCGGCGCTTCCTACCTGCTGGGTGAAATGACCCGTAATGATCACCTAAGCGAGGCTGGATTGCTAAGTGGCGAGGCTGCTATTGATGCCACTGGGGTGGCTTACTTTCTGAAAGAAGTTACGCAACGCGAAAGACCCAGACGTGGACAATAGTGCAGGGAAATTCTTCCAGGGCGGGCAGTCTTTCCCGTCAGAGTAGTGGGCCATAGCTTGGTCTATTGCGAGCGTTTTGGCGCACGAATATCCCGGTACGTTCAGCAAAGTTCTCGCGTACGGCGCGGCCTCCACCGTGACCTTGACTCGTGTGATGGCACAACAGCACTTTTTCTTCCGACGTTCTAATTGGCAGCGCTCTGGGCTGGTATTTCGGACGCCAGGTCTACCGGGCGCACCACGACCAAACCCTGGGCGGAGCCGCATGGGCAGACTTGTTTCCGAGAGACGACGGCGAGAAAACTCGCGACCCCAGGAATATGGGATCACCATATGTGCCTTTAGATAGCTGGATCTATCCAGCCATCGAGCGGCTGGCGGCGCTGGGCTATATCCATAGCGAATACCTCGGCAATACGTCCGTGGACGCGCATGGAATGCGCGAGGTTGGCGCAGGAGGCGGAAGAGAAAATTGCAGATGAGGACAATGGTGACGAGGCGAGCAAAACGGTGCGAGACCTATCCAACGAGTTTGCCCTCGAAAATTCACGGTTGGATGGAGCGCGAAATCTGGACGCCTCGGTTGATTCAATCTATGAACGCACGATGGAGATTTCAGGGCCGCCGCTTCGCGACGGGTATCACTTCGCCCAGACCATCGTCAACGATTATGGGCGTCCTTTCGGCCAGGGACTCAATGCGATTACCGGAATTTCGGCCAGCGCCGAAGCAGGACCATTCGCATTTAATTTCCGGGGAGATATTTATAAGGCACCCTCAGTTTCGCCGCTCTCGGCGGGACAGTTATCGGCATTGGGGACGGCCGATCTCCTGCCTCTCTAATCTGTCTAGCTTTTCGGTGAATACGGGTTCATTCAGCCAGTTTCAGCTTCTGGAAGGCTCCATTAGTTTAAATCTGCACAATGTACAGTTTTCTTTTGGCCGCCAGTCGGCATGGCTGGGGCCAAACTGAATCCGGCCCTTTCCTGTTCAGCAACAATGCTCCACCGATCACGATGTTTAAGGTCGATACGACTAGTCCTTTTGAAATTCCTCTCGTATCGAAACTGCTTGGTCCGGCTAGTGTTGAGTTTTTTCTCGGTCGGCTTTCCGGCCAGGAATGGATTAATTCCAATCCGCTTCGAGGTCCTTATCCAAACGATCAACCTTTTGTTCATGGGGATAAAATTACGTTTAGGCCTACTGCTAACTTTCAGTTTGGTGCGGGATTCACCGCGGTGTTCGCTGGCGCGGGTTTGCCTTTCACCTTTCGCGAATTCGCGCGAACTTATTATGCCCACACGCTGTTTCCCAACAACCCAGGAAAGCGGTTTGCAAATTTCTGGTTCCCTTATCGGGTCCCTGGACTTCGCAACTGGTTGAGCTTTTATGCTGATTCGATGGTTGTGGATGAGTATTCTCCAATCACTTCCACTCGAGCGTCGTTGAGTCCAGGGATTTATCTGCCGCAATTCCCGAAGGTGCCGAAACTTGAGTTGCGCGCTGAGGGCATAAAGGAAGCCCTGACTAACGAGTTCGCTCCCGGATTTGTTTATATTGATTTGCGCTATGTGAGTGGTTATACCAATCAAGACTTCTTGCTTGGAAGTTGGATGGGCGCGCCGGTTGGGGTGGGGAGGGATGGGCCACGTACTCTTTTTCGCCTCGAAATACTTTACAGTTCAGCTATCGAGCGCAGCGCATCTCCCATTAGTTTCTGGAGGGTGGCTCTCTGAACGATCTTTCGTTGAAGTGGGATAAAACCATCGGCAAAGAGCTAACTATATCGGCCTTAGCCCAGTATGAAAACTGGCGATTTCCACTGCTTGCGCCAACCCGGCAGGTTAACTTTACTTCTTCCCTCCAAGTGACGTACAGGCCGCACTGGAGCCTGAGGTAACTTGTTCATCTAGTTGTTACGAAGAAATTCTCCTATGATGGGGTAAAGTAAGGTGATTGCGGCGAAAGTGGAGTCGAGTCCACCCTCGTACAGATGCATGGGTTTGCTATTACGTTTTAAGGTTCCGAATTTAGCGGCTTACAGCTTTAGCGCCGCATCCGAAGGTCTATGGAGCGTCCCATAGTGGAAGCGCTAGGCCAACCAACCCTTCCGGAAATCGAACGAGATCTGGAGACTGACTCGCCGCAGAATGGCCACGGGCACCTGCCTCGAACTGAACCGCCAAGCCTGGTCAATGCGCGATTGCTTTGGAATAGCAGACGACTCCTTTTCCGTTTCGCGGCGTGGGGCATGTTGGCGTCGGCCATCATATGTTTGCTTATTCCGAATAAATACGATTCGGTCACTCAACTCATGCCGCCAGATAAGGAGAACACTGGTTCAATGATGCTGGCCGCGCTTGCCGGAAAGAGCGGCGACACGGCAGACATGCTGGGAGGCTATGCCGGAGCCCTGCTTGGCACTAAGAGTTCCGGGGCGGAATTTATAGGGATACTCCAGAGCCGTACGGTTGAGGACGCGCTTGTCAATAAGTTCGATCTACGGCGGGTGTATTGGGTAAACAGGTGGGATGATGCACGCAAGGAACTTCAAGAACGCACATTCATTTCCGAGGATCGCAAGAGTGGAATCATTAACATTCGCGTGCGCGACCGTAGACCAGATCGTGCTAAAGCTATGGCGCAGGAGTACGTTGACCAATTGAACCATGCGGTCAACACTCTCTCGACCTCGTCGGCCCGGCGAGAACGCGAGTTTCTCGAGACGAGGCTAAAAGCCGTTAAACAGGATCTCGACCAGGCTTCGACAGATTTCAGCCAATTCGCAAGCAAGAATACGGCAATCAATATACCGGAGCAGGGTAAGGCAATGGTCGAAGCAGCAGCTCGTCTTCAAGGAGAACTGATTGCTGCCGAGGCTCAGCGGGAAGGGCTCGCCCAAATTTACACTCCCCAGAATTCCAGAGTGCGCGCTGTAGAAGGCAATATCCAAGAGTTGCGCAGGCAATTGAATAAACTCACCGCAGCTGGTACTGGCGCAGGGGAATCCTCTGACGGGACCGAGCTCTATCCTTCCATCCGCCAGCTACCGCTGCTAGGTGTGAAGTATGCAGACTTGTACCGGCGCAGCAAGATTGAAGAGGCCGTCTACGAAAAGTTGACGGGTGAGTACGAGATGGCCAAGGTTCAGGAAGCTAAAGAAATTCCGACTGTGAAAGTGCTGGATCCGCCAGACTATCCGGAAAGGAAAGCCACTCCGCATCGCAGTCTATGGGTTGGTTCCGGATTCCTGATCTCACTCTTCATCGGATGCCTCTGGATACTCGGGGAGTACAAATGGGAGACGACCGATCCATCGAATCCGGAGAAAGCGTTTGTGCAGGAAGTTGCAAACAATCTTAAGGTGAACGCTCAAAGCCTCTGGCGTCGCAGGCGGCAAGTTTCCAGAAGTGCAACAGGCAGGGATTGATGAGATCTGTGTTTTGCTGAGGAATGCAGTCGCAAACGTTGGACGCGGCAACTGCCGAGGCATCTGTCACGCGAGGGAAGTGCACAAGCTAATATATGCCTTCGTGCTGGCGTTCGCGCTGAATGGATGTGACGCGATTCCCAAGCAATACACCTCCCGTGCCGTGTTGCCGCTCGCAGCCGGGCAGGAATGGGATATGCAAGATCAGGATGGCAACATTACTCATTTCGCGATCCTTGCCCGTCCTGATTATCAGGGGTGTCAGAGCGGAACGTTTCTGGATATGTACATTACGAAAAGCGCGACGAGCGCCTATTGGGCAGCGGGAGTACCCGGTGCTTGGGATAACTTCATTTTGAAGAGCGATTCCGAATCATGGCGTAGCGTGACCGAGTTCGCTGGATACCAAACGGTACCCCCAATCATCACCGCTCAAAAGAATCCGATACCAGGCAGCCCTTTGCCCTATTTCGTTCTCCCGCCGAACCTCAGAATCAACCGGGGGGAAACGGTTGAGATCGACACGGCCTATACACCGGTGATTGTGTGGTTTCAGGATCTAGCCAGTTGCGCGCTCTTATCCGACGCAAATCAACCGCCGGGGAGTTGGGGATGGCCCATAGGTAGTGCAATCCACTGGCACACCACCACCACGGTCGAGAGTGTAACAACGCCCGTTTATACGGGCGATGCTGTGAAAACGGTATATTGCGAAACACCCACGGGCGGAACATGCACAAACGAAACATGGTATTTCGCTCCCCTGATCGGCCTCGTCGAGATTAGTTTCCCTCCCCAGGCGGGTATTCCGAATGGTTACACGACAAGGCGTTTGTTGCCCAGACCTGGAAGCGAAGACGGATCGTGAGCAATCCAAAAAACAATTCCGGCAAACGCGCAAATGAAATATCTCATTGCGTGAGTGGTCGTATCGTAACGCGGTGCCTGCAATGAAAGTTGAAATCATAGAGGCCGCAGCTGAAAAAGTATCTCCAGTCGCACCTGCAACGGTCGAGGTCTCCATCTCGAGGGGCGCGGCTCTGGCCGAACGCCGTCTACTTGCCCGCAGCGCCACACTAAACCTGCTTGGCGAAGGGTTGCCGTTGGTAGCCGGGCTCGTGTGCATGCCGTACGTAGTCCGCGGATTAGGCCCCGAAGCGTTTGGTTTGCTTTCCATTGCATGGGTGCTGCTGGGCTACTTCAGCATGTTCGACCTCGGGCTGGGGCGCGCAACAATTAAATACGTTGCCGAACACCTGGGGCGGGCTGAACTGCATCTTCTGGATGGCGTTGTCAATACTTCTCTTGTGCTGCAGTTGATGCTAGGGGCACTCGGAGGCATGGTCCTTGCAGTACTGACGCCCGTTTTGGTGCATAGATTATTCAAAATCTCACCCCAATTATTGCCCGACGCAAGACTTACTTTACTTATTCTGAGCGCGGGTTTGCCATTCGTGCTAATGATGAATAGCCTGCGTGGGGTGCTGGAGGCTGCACAACGATTCGACCTCATCAATTATGTTAAGATTCCCGCGAATTCAGCCCTTTTTGTGACTCCTGCGGTGCTAGCAATCTTGCGAGTGCGTCTTCCGATAATTGTTCTGTTAATGGTGCTGGTCCGGGTGGCCGCAATGCTGGCTTATCTTAAATTCTGCCAGTATGCACTGCCATGTTGGCGGTTTGGGCTATCGCTTGACTCACGTGTTTTGTCGCGACTACTCAAATTTGGGGGTTGGGTAACCACCACCAATTTGGTCGGGCCTATCTTGATTTACATGGACAGGTTTTTTATCGCCTCCTCGCTTAGCATCGCCGCAGTTGGCTTTTACACCGTTCCCGCAGACCTTGTAAACCGTATGTTAATTGTCCCCATTAGTCTGGCTGCAGCACTTTTTCCGGCCTTCAGTTCAATGGACAGTTTGGGGGCACACGGGCAAATAAGAGCGTTGTACGGACGGTCAATTAAGTACGTCTTGTTGAGTTTGGGGCCATTCCTTCTGTTTGTCTCGGCTTTTGCGCGCGAAATCCTGCGATTGTGGCTGGGAATCACGTTCGCCGCGAAAAGCGGGAAAGTACTGGAGATTCTCGCCTTAGCTGTTTTGGTCAATGCCCTCGGCTATTTGCCTTGTGTCCTCCTTCAGGGAATCGGCAGACCGGACATTCCTGCCCGGTTCCACCTGCTAGAGTTGCCTCTCTATGCGGTACTGCTTTGGTTTTTGGTGCCTCGTCTGGGATTGACTGGCGCGGCAATCGCATGGGCATTGCGTGTGATACTCGATGCCGGATTTTTGTTTGGAGCAACGTCGTGGTTGCGCCTTTCCTCCTTCCGTAGCTTGAAAGATGCGGGCCTATTGCGTGGTCTGCTTGGATTATTGTCGCTAGCGTTAGCGTTGTTTCTTGCCGGGATTTTTAGCTTTAACCCGGCGTGGAAATTTGCCTATTCGGGCTCTTTGGCACTTGCTTTCGGCGTGGCCCTTTGGACATATTTTTTCGACCACAGAGATCGCGAGTTAGTGATGGCCACTGCCAATCGTTTGTTTTTGCATCGCTGACAGAAAGAGGGTTTATGGCGACCGCATCTGACCAGTTTTGGGGGAAAAGCGAACGGTACGAGAACGCCGGTCCGCTGGAACAGTATGCCAGGACTCGGTTCCTACTTGAGTGGGTGGGCGTCGGAAAGAGAGTCCTGGAATTGGGATGTTCGACGGGTTATATGTCACGGCTGCTTAAAAGCCAGCAATGCCGCATCGTGGGGGTTGAACAAGATGCATCCGCTGCCAGCCGCGCGCGCGAGTTCTGTGAGTGGGTAATTGTAGCTGACTTGAACGAGTCTGACTGGCTAAAGGATGTGTCCGGAAGCTTTGACGTTATTCTCATGGCCGATGTTCTCGAACACCTGGTTCATCCTGATCGTCTG
Organism: uncultured Acidobacteriaceae bacterium; assembly: GCA_963720075.1. Lineage (GTDB taxonomy): Bacteria > Acidobacteriota > Terriglobia > Terriglobales > Acidobacteriaceae > PALSA-188. The sequence goes on from CAVREG010000009.1 coordinate 7,299, forward strand.
CTTCGAATCCTCGGCGTTCTCCTGAATCCAGGCGCCTGTTTGGTTGTCTCATTGCCCAACGTGGTGCATTGGAGAACAAGGCTCAAGATTCTGCTTGGAAAGTTCGACTACGTGGGCGAAGGCACATTGGATTGTACGCATCTTCGATTCTTCAGCTTACGCTCTGCCCGTACCTTGCTTGAAACCAATGGATACGAGATCAGACAATTTCGCGGCGCGGTGAGCGGCAATGGGCCGCGGCATATTCGTATGGTTTTCCAGTGGTTATCGAATGCGGTTCCAGGATTGTTCGCTTACCAGATGTTGTTTCAAGCTGTGCCGGCGAGAAGTAAGCAATGACTCGCGATGCTGCGTTCGGCGCGACGGTGCCGACGATCAGTCCCAATGGGGAGAAACCGATTTTCCAAGGGTCCCAAAATGTATTTCAGGCCCGGAGTGTTCCGGGCAGTGTTTGTATAGGACTTGCATACGTTGTGGTGCTCAACTGGAATGGCTGGCGCGATACCGCTGAATGTTTGTCGTCACTGTTGAGGTTGGAGTACGAGAACCAACGTTTGCTGGTAGTTGATAATGGTTCTACCGACGATTCGGTTTTGCGCCTGCGTTCGGATTTTCCGGAGATTGAGATTCTTGAGACGGGTATCAACCTGGGCTTTGCCGGAGGAAACAACATCGGAATTCGCCACGCACTAGCTCAGGGAGCTGAGTTCGTCTGGCTGGTAAACAATGACACGAAGATCCATTCTCGCGCCCTGACAGCCATGGTTGAGACCGCTCATTCAGATGTTCGAATAGGCGCGGTAGGTTCCGTTCTGTACCACATGGAGCAGCCTGATACGATTCAATACTGGGGAGGAGGAAGGGTGAATGTGTGGCTAGGACGGTCATTTGTCTTCACGAAAAAGGTCGAAGACGATCGAATCCAGTTTCTAGGAGGCGCGTCCATTTTGTTGCGGCGGCAAGCACTGGAGGAGATTGGCCTTCTGGACGATGGATTCTTCATGTACTGGGAAGACTCTGATCTTTGCTTTAGATTACTGGAAGCCGACTGGAAGCTCGCCGTCGCATCCGAATCGAAGATTTGGCACAAGCAATGTGGCAGCACGGGCAAGAAGAGTTCGCAGGTTGATCTACTCATGAGAGTTTCAATGGTCCGCTTTCTAAAGCGGCACGCTCCAATACCTTTTTTATCAATTTTCATAGGGGTTGGGTTGATGATTGGCAACCGTATAGTCCAGCGTGACTGGGTGCGAGCGAGCGCACTGTTGCAACAGATCTTCAAAAATTCAGAAAGAGGAGTGGCCTAGGCTGATGTCTGTCGAGGTGCTCGCGACTCAAAAACAGATCACACTGGCGCGCGCGGAAATACGCCGAAGGCGCATAAGTTGTGTTGTTCCCAAGCTGATAAGGGTCTTGTACAAAACGAGGATGTTAAAGGGTGTAAGTGTTGGAGATATCAAGAAGAGCTGGGATATCCTGAAGACAATCGAGTTTGTGGAGGCAAACTTGAGCAAGAACTGTCCCTTGCTTGACATCGGTGCCTACGCATCGGAAATACTCTGCAATCTTCACAAGCTGGGTTTTTCTGAACTTACAGGTATTGATCTGAATCCGCGAGTCACCTTGATGCCTTACTCAGGGTCGGTCAAGTATCTGGTTCGGGATCTGATGCAGACAGGATTTCCGTCTGAAAGTTTCCAGGCTGTTACTGCGATTTCCGTGCTGGAGCATGGTTTCTGTGCGCCAAAAGTTTTTGCTGAGGTATCGCGAATTTTGAAGCCCGGTGGGTATTTCGTGGGTTCGGTGGATTACTGGCCGAAAAAAATAGATACCACAGGCATTATCGTCTTCGGGGTTGATTGGAGAATCTTTTCAGAGGATGAGCTACGTGAGTTAATTCAGCAGGCGTCTCATTTTGGGCTGGCCCCGGTTGATGCGCTCAAGTGTGAAGCATCGGAGAGAGTTACAAATTGGTCAGGCAAACAATTTACATTTGCATGGTTCGCACTCCGGAAAGTAGCTGGCAATGGGTATTCTTCAGATGTTCCCCGAAGCTAGATTCGTGAACAATCCACAGAATCATTGGTTTATTTACTGGGAAAAACCTTGGAAGTAACGGCCATCGGTTGGCTTCTTATTCCCTTAGGTTTCTGGTTTTATCTGTTCGCGCCTGCTCGCTTGTACCCCATCACAGTTTTTTCGATTTTCTTTTCCGCTACGGCAGTAGTGAATATAGGTTCGCCTGGCTCCTACTCGGGGATTCAGGCGACTATGTTTTTTGGCGCGCTGTGGATGGCTACAGAGATTTCAGAGATCAGACGGCGCAGGCGCGCTGATCGGCAGACAGAGATCGAGCGGCCAGTACGCCGCCTTTTAATGTTTTTTGGAGTAGTTGTCTTGTCGTTAATCATGCCGATATGGATTAGTCGTGGGGTAACGATTGATTCTCCAGAATTCGCAAATCCAGAATCCACCGTGCTTCAGTTCACGTTTCGGCACATAACCCAGATGATGTACGTGGCTTACGGAGTTTGTCTGGCCATTTTCGCAGCTTTCAAAAATTCGGACCCTCAGGTATTTCATAAGACTCTCCGGACGCTCACAATTTCGGCAATTTTCATCAGCCTTTGGGGCTTCCTTCAGTTCTTTTGTAACTTGCTTGGAGTCGCATATCCGGCTTACATTTTTAATACGAGTAAGGCGGAAAGTGCACTGGGATATATGCAAGAGCTAACTGATATTGACTTGCAAAGAGTCTCCTCGGTGACCACTGAACCGTCAATATTTGCCCAGTGCCTCCTGGTTGCGGCGGTATTCGTTTTGTTCGCAGTGGTCAGCTCAAGACCGTTGATTTCGAAGGCCTGGGACCGGTTTGCTTTGGCAGTAATTCTTGGGGCCCTTCTGATTTCGACGTCCACGACGGCCTATATCGGGATTGCCGTTATTTGCGGATTGTGTGTTCCGGCGTTTCTATCGCTCGGTATTTTGCGGCGAGGTCATGCGATTACAATGGTGCTGTTCGCCGGATTGTTGGGAATGCTGTATGCCTCTTATAACCCGATACAGGATTTAGTGGCCTCAATGTTGATTGGAAAGGGAGAGAGCTATTCTGCGCTTGCGCGCTTTTTGTCAGTTTTGATGGCCCGGGACTACTTTCTTCAGTATCCGATATTAGGGTTGGGTTGGGGAAGCGTGACATCGGACGACCTGGTTTTTAAACTGCTCTCCAACACCGGGATTCTCGGATTTTTGGCCTTTTGCCTATTTGTGATAACTGTCTTTGCCAATCTTTGGAGGTCGGCACGGGCGATGAGCCCGAAAGGGCTCGATCTATCTCTGGCGCCGGTTTCGACGCTCGTGGCGTTTGTACTTCTTCTCTTCATGAACGCGACAAGCGGATTTGTATATGCATACAGTCACGTGTGGTTCCTGTTTGGCCTGGCAATTGCCGTTCCGGCATTTAGCCTATCGTCTAAACGCCACGTACCGTTCTCGCCGCTGATTCCCTCTAGTCGGACGGTTGCAGCATGAAGGTTGCCTTGGTAGTTGGACCGTTTCCGCGCGGACAGTGCGGCGTGGGAGATTATGTTGATCTTTTGGCGGAGGCGCTGAACTCCAGAGGCGTAGAGGCTCATGTTATTGACTGGGGTAGATGGGGTCTGCTGGATTCGCGCGAAATCCACCGCACTTTAGAGCGTCAGAGTTTCGATCTGGTGCAACTCCATTATCCTTCGATGGGATTCGGGTCTAAATTAGGCGTTCAGGCATTGTCGCTTTTCAAGCGATGCGTTATCACCCTGCATGAGGCAAGTCAATCGCGTCCGCTGCGAAGGCTGGCCCTGCTGCCTTTCAGCGTTCGGCCCAGGCATGTGATTTTTTTCAGCAAGTTCGAACGAGACTTCGGATTGAAGTGGGCCCCATGGATCTCAAACATCAATTCTATTATTCCGCCTCCAAGTAATATTCGCAGGTTCCTTTATTCGGGTCCGCGGAATCTGAGCGAAGTTATATTTTTCGGTTTGATTCGTCCGGGCAATGGTTACGATGCGTTGCTCGAATTCGCCTCTTTGCTCACTTCCGGTGGGCCTCCACTGCGTCTGCGACTGATCGGATCGTTGCAGTCGCCGAAATTTACTTCTTACTTTGAAGACTTGCGAAGAAGATCGAAAGACCTTCCCATTATCTGGGATCATAGTCTTACCGAGGAGCAGGTGGCAGAGCGCCTGGCAAAGTCGTCGATAGCATACCTTCCTTATCCTGGGGGCGCGGCCGAACTGCGAAGCACTTTGAAGGCTGCGTTATTGAACGGGTTGGCCATTATTACTAGACGCGGCGACAAGACGCCTTCAAACTTAGAAGGGGTCGTGAAGTTTGCGGAGAATCCGAGAAGGGCAGTGGAGATAACCCGGGAACTTTTGAGTAGCGACATGGAGCGGGAAGCCCTATCGCGTAAGGCAGAGGATTATGTGCGAGAATGGACTTGGGAACGGACAGCCGAGCTCCACGAAAGGATCTATCGGAATCTCCTAATCGCCGATGGGTCTGAATCGTTTTTGCCAACAGTCTCTTCCGCTCAACCTGGAGCCGAATGATTCAGGAAGTTACCGCGCAAGAATACAAGCTCGCGACGCGCACAGTTAATTCCCATCCTTTCTGGCAAGAATGAATCTGAGAAAGTTCGGAAAGAAATTAGTCCGGGTATTGGATTACTTTTTGGTTGTTGTTGTGTTTCCTGCTGCGCTGATTCTGAAGATGCTCAGAACATTTGGAGTGGTTCATTTCCCTATCTGCAAAAAAGCTCTCCTGGCGGCGGGGGTTTTCCCGATCAGGAATCATTATTACGAACCTTTATTTGATTGCGGGTTACTGACTAAGCCGCTAAGCGATGCCCGGGACTTACCAGGAATAAATTGGAATATCCAGGAACAGTTAACATTGCTGGCTAAGTTCAATTCGGGCCAGGAACTGCTTTATGTTCCAACCTCCAAGCCCACAAGTGACGGGCAGTTTTATTTTGGGAATAAGAATTTCGGCCCTGGAGACGCCGAATATTGGTACGCAGTGGTCCGTCATTTTAAGCCGAAGCGAATTATAGAGGTTGGATGCGGGTTTTCGACGCTCATGACTTATAAAGCGCTTGCTAGGAATAAATCTGAGTCCACTTCGTATGGATGCGAGCATACGTGTATTGAACCTTATGAAATGCCATGGCTTGAACGGGCAGGCATCGAAGCAATTCGAAAGAAGGTCGAGGAGGTGGAGATTAGCCTTTTCGAGACATTGCAGGCAAATGATATCCTTTTCATCGATTCCTCCCATGTGCTTCGGCCGCAGGGCGACGTCGTTTTCGAATTTCTTGACGTTCTACCCCGGTTGCAGCCCGGAGTCATCGTTCAAATCCACGACATTTTTTCGCCCCACGACTATCTCAAAGAGTGGGTTTGTGATCTTGTAAGGCTTTACGACGAGCAGTATTTGCTGGAGGCATTTCTGACATGCAATGATAAATTCAAGGTCATTGGCGCCCTGAACTTCTTACAGCACTCGCATTATGATGCTCTGAAATCGAAATGCCCTTTTCTCTCCCCGCAATGCGAACCAGGTTCGTTTTATATCCAACGGTTACAATAATTAAAGACAATAACGCCTTTGATTCATTGCATGCCGAGAACGCGTCCGGATTCGATAACATAACATATGATCGGTGACGGAGTTGTATCTTTGTGAAGACTGCAATTGTTCACGATTGGTTTGTGACGTACGGCGGAGCTGACCGGGTCGTTGAGCAAATGCTCGATTGCTTCCCTGATGCCGACCTGTTTGGCCTAATTGACTTCTTGCCCGAGGAGCAGCGCCACTACGTCCAGGGAAAACGAATTCGTACTTCGTTTCTGCAACATTTGCCTTTTGCTCGGTCCCGTTATCGGCAGTACTTCCCGCTGATGCCGATAGCGGTGGAACAGTTCGACCTTTCTCAGTATGACCTGGTTCTGTCGAGCAGTCACTGCGTGGCCAAAGGTGTCATCACTGGTCCCAACCAAATTCATATATGCATGTGCTATTCCCCGATGAGGTACGCTTGGGACTTACAACACCAATATCTTGAAGAATCCGGCTTAGATAAAGGCCCCGGAAGCCTGATCGCGCGTTGGCTGTTACATAAGGGACGCATTTGGGATACGAGGACGGCCAATGGCGTAGATCAGTTTATAGCGATATCACGTTTTATCGCCCGCCGAATATGGAAAAACTATCGGCGCGATTCCACAGTGATTTACCCACCCGTTGATATCGATTGTTTTTCTTCCACAGAAGATAAAGACGATTTCTATTTAACGGTTTCCCGCCTGGTTCCATACAAGAAAGTTGTGCTTATCGTTGAAGCTTTTAACCAGATGCCAGGAAGAAAATTGGTCGTAATTGGTGCAGGGCCGAGCTTTAATAGCATCAAAAGCGTCGCTGGGACGAATATCAGGATGCTCGGTTATCAAAACGCAGATGTTGTGCGGCGTCATATGGAAAAGGCAAATGGTTTTGTATTCGCAGCAGAAGAGGATTTTGGGATTAGTGTTGTCGAGGCGCAGGCCGCGGGTACACCTGTAATTGCATTCGGGAAGGGAGGCGCTCTTGAGACGGTTCGGGACATCTCGGCGGATAACCCTACAGGAATTTTTTTCAGGGAACAGACCCCGCAAGCTATTGTGGATGCCGTGCATTTGTTTGAGCGTGAACGTCGCATATTTAGCGCCCAAGCTTGTCGCGAGAATTCTGCCCAATTCTCGGTAGAACGATTTCGAAACGAATTCCGCGCATTTTGTGAAGAGGCTTTGGAGAGAGCGACTATGGGCCGTGTACACAGTTAGACAACACCTCAAGAGTGAATGTCATTAGCCGAATTTAATATTCTGGTTGTAGGGACCCTGGGTTCGAATCGTGCGCATCTGATAACGAAAGTTTTGAGGGTGTTGTTTTTGTATGCACGCACCTCCGGGGGCGGTGTCATACTGGTCTGCTCTGAACTTATGGGACACTTTTTTCACGCTTTGGTTGCCACTGAGTTTTTTGTCCAGGCACTGAAAGTTTTTGAACGTACTTATTGGTTGCCTGCTGGTCCGGTTATCGGAGCCTTGGCAACGTGGCACACTTGGCTTAGGAGTGCACCCGGTAGAGATACGAAGACACAATCTGCGCGGCATGCAGTAATTGTGGGAGCGGGCGAACATGGTCAGTCCTTGGCCCGGCATCTGAATAAACACAAGCAGCTGGGCTATATCGTGAAGGGCTACGTGGATCATGATCATGACACGGATCATCCGCACATTCTTGGTAGGCCCGACGAACTGATTCAAATTGCGACCAAGCATTTCATCGATGAGGTTTTTATCGCCATGCCGCCAGAGCAGCAACTGATTGACGGAATATTATCGCAGGCACGAAAAGCCCGGTTTAGTGTAAAGCTTGTGCAGCAGTTTGCTCCCGATCTTTCGGAGAACGAGAATGTTCGAATTTATCGGCACTCTTCCGACAGTAGCCCTACACAATGAGCCCATCCCGACGACGGGGTTGCGTTGAAACGAGCGCTGGACTTGGCATTAGGATCGATCATGCTCATCTTGACAGCGCCGATAATGCTGGTGATTGCGTTGGCAGTGAAACTGGATTCAAAAGGACCGGTTGTATATCGAGCAAGGCGAGTTGGGAAAAAAGGCCGGGAATTTGTCTGCTACAAATTCCGCACCATGATAGAGAACGCGGAAGAGCTTAAGGGTGAATTGCTATCGCTGAACGAGCGCGACGGGCTATTCTTCAAGATAGCCGATGATCCACGATTAACGAGAACCGGGCCATTTTTGAGAAAATATCAGCCTCGACGAATTGCCTCAACTGTGGAGTGTCATAAAAAAGGGGATATGAGCATGGTCGGTCCACGTCCCCCGTCGCTCGATGAATACAATCGATACAGTCTAGAACACCTGAATCGGCTTCGGGTAACCCCGGGCCTCAGTGGGTTGTGGCAGGTTACAGCGCGACGGGACCCATCCTTTGAGACTTATCTGGCTTTGGACTTGGAATACCAGGAAAAGTGGAGTTTGTGGCTCGATATAAAGATTCTTCTGCGCACGATTCCAGCGGTCCTGCGCGGTGGCGGCATATAAATCAATTCTCTCGCTGGACAAACTTTCAGTTGACTTCAGTCCTCGCAATTCTTTGGAAGTCTTTCTACCTTCCGCGTAGCGATTTCGCTGACTGACTCAGCTTTTCCTCCCAATAAGCCAACATGTCACCCACCGTCCTCGTCAATGGGATTGCAGGGGACCATCCGTGCCGGCGCGAATTTTCGACGAATCGCCACAGATAATATCTGCCTCATTCGAGCGAACTTTCTCGGTGTCGGTCACAACTTCCGCTCTAATGCCTGTGGACTTTCGGAACAGATCAACGACTTCCCGCAGACCTACCGCTGTCCCCGAACATACGTTATAGACCTCGCCTGGGATCCCGCTGTCAATTAGCATTTTGTAAGCCCGGACTACGTCTCGCACGTCGGTGAAATCGCGTTTTGCATCAATGTTGCCAAGGGCGAGGACTGGCGGGCGCACTCCGAGTTTTATTTCAGCGAATTGTTTGGCAATGGAAGACAACACGAAAATTGGCAATTGGCCAGGTCCGGTGTGGTTGAACGGACGAACTGTAGTGATGCCGCCGCTGGAGGATCGGGTGTACTGAACCGTCAACAACTCGGCCATTGCTTTCGTCGCGGCATAAGGATTGTCTGGACTTACCCGATCAGTCTCCTTCAGTGGGGACTCGGAGCGCGCATACACCTGCGAAGTGCTCACGTTCAGAATCCTTGGAGGGAAAGTCATTTTCATTACGGCTTCGAAGATGTTGTATGAGCCGAGGACATTGACCTCAAAGGCATCGCGCGGATCGCTCCACGACGCACCTACCGCTGAAACCGCGGCGAGATGGTAAATCTCATTTGGGCTCACGTCAGCAACAGCCTGGAGAACTTCCTCGCGATCGCGAATATCAACCTTCAAGGCGGTTACAGCGGAGTCTTGACTGGGGGTGGCCGCCGAGGACATTGAAAAGATGGCGACTTCGGATCGCTTCAGAAGTGCTGCGAGGTAAGTACCAACAAAACCTGTTCCGCCGGTAATGAGAATACGACGCACGAGACCCTAACTTCGCTTTCAACGCGGGATTCTAACGGAATACAGACGCTGTTTTATGACTATCTCGCGCCACCAGTTCGAGATCACTGTCAACCATCATCTTGATCAATGTCTCGAAATTCACTTCCGGACGCCATCCCAAATTCTGGCGAGCCTTCGAACAATCCCCACGAAGGTGGTGCACCTCGGCCGGCCTCATGAGATCTGGATCAATCTCGATATAATCGCCGTAATCCAAGCCTGAGTGGGTAAAAGCCGTTTCGAGCAAGTGCCGAACTGTATGCGTCTCGCCGGTCGCGACGACGTAGTCCTCAGGCGTGTCCTGCTGCAACATCAACCACATGGCCCGAACGTAGTCGCCCGCGAAACCCCAGTCCCGCTGCGAGTCAAGATTTCCCATTTTGAGCTTTTTTTGCAGGCCAAGCTTGATTCGAGCCACACTATAACTAACCTTACGGCTTACAAACTCAACGCCCCGGCGCGGCGATTCGTGATTGAACAGGATACCGGAAGCAGGCGTAAAGGCCGTAACTTTCCCTGGCATTTACGGTCATCCAGTGGCCATACAGCTTCGCCACTCCATACGGACTGCGGGGATAGAATCGCGTCGCCTCGGTTTGGGGTGACTCCTCCACCATTCCAAACATCTCGCTCGACGATGCTTGATAGAAGCGGATCGCAGGATTGACGACGCGGATCGCTTCCAGAATTCGTGTTACTCCCAGCGCCGTAAACTCGCCGGTCAATACCGGTTGACTCCAGGACGTGGGAACGAACGATTGGGCAGCGAGGTTGTACACCTCATCGGGTTCGGTCTTTTGCAGTGCTGTTATCAATGAGCTTTGATCAAGCAGATCTCCGGGAATGAGTTCGACATCATCTTGCAAATGATTAATGCGCTCAAAATTTATGGTGCTGCTGCGACGAATAAGGCCATAAACGCGATAACTCTTTCGCAGAAGAAATTCTGCTAAATAAGAACCGTCTTGGCCGGTAATCCCTGTGATAAGTGCTTTGCGTGCCATAACTAGCAGTCGGGACCTAAAAGTCTAGCACAGAAAACGTATCTCCTTCAGATGCGAGGAAGGCTGTAAATCCAAAGTTTAGGGCTCTTCATCTTGTTCGATTTGCCTATATTTTGACATGGTTTTGCGGAAGATGGACGATTGAGGGCCGTGGTCAGATGTGTTCGGCTGTGGAGTATCCTTATGAAGTACAGAAGCGTTATGTCCCATAAGCTCTCGGATCGTCGCGGTGCCCTCTGTTTTTGAGCATTATTCTCCTAAGCCCGATGCCTTTTCTCCGACGCTGGCGCATCCCCAGGTCTCTTTTTTCCGCCGCCAACAACATATGCGGGATCTGCCAATGTATTTGAGGCAGATTTCAATGGTGACGGGAAACCCGATTTCGCCACCGATTCCGGTGTTGAATCGGTCGCCGTTTTGTTAGGAAACGGCGATGGCACTTTTGGCACTCCCTCCTTGTCGTTGATGGCGGGGACATAGTCAGCGCGGATTTCAATAACGACGGAAAACTCGATCTTGCTGCTAGCAGGTTTAGGTCTTGGAATCCTCTCGTTATAGCATTTTCGATTTCGTGAATTTACTGGCTTGCGATGAACTGAAGAAAAGAATATTGGCGGCACTTGCCCTGCCGCCGAACGGCAGTATTATCGCTGAATTTCATTGCCTATTTTCCAGACAGTGAGCGAACGAAGTCCAATCGTGATTTCATGCGTCGGATACATTGCGGATACATAAAGTCCGATAGTCATGATGTTTCGCGCAGGAAAGAACATGCAGATCCACAAGCCGGGGAGCTGCGTAGGCAGGATGGGAATCGATTCGAATTTTATTCTTACTCTTTGGCTTCTCCACAGTTTCCTCAGCTCTATCGCGGACAGGTAAAGGGTTTCAAAAAACCTCCTCTGGTTGAAATTCGAATCGGAGAATGTGCGATCAAGCTCGGCTTTAATGACTGTGGATAAATTCATGGCAACGATTACACAATGTAATCAGGTTCTCTTCAGTGTCCGAGTCTGAGGTGGCTTCAAAAGTTCAAATGATGGACTTGCAGATTGTGGAGTGACCCACAATTCTGACACCGCCAGCCATCTCGATTAAGAAACGACGATTTTCACCTGTCTATGCGCTTCGGACTCAGTTGGATCCGCGATTTTTAAAAAAGATTTTCGATCACGCCGACGCTTTCTGATCGAGCTGCTCAAGAAACGTTTGCTTTTGTTCACCTGGAAGAAATTTGAACATTCGGGACACGGATTGAAGCAACAAATCGGGACATCCGTCGCTGATATTCGCACCAGC
>CAVREG010000010.1:0-50600 GCA_963720075.1 uncultured Acidobacteriaceae bacterium
TAATCGCCGCTGCAATACCTAGAAAGAGAGGACAGAAAACAATAATCGCAAACAGGCTTCCAAACACGTCCATCACTCTCTTGATGGTACTGAACAGCTTGTTGCCTTTTTCCCGGGTTGAAAGGTCGGGAGACATAGCAGGATTACTGGGCCGCTGAGGCAAATCGTGGTCCCACTCTTCAGGGAATAGATGAAAAGAAATGGTGATGCGATCGAACTGCTCCGGTTCAAGGCTCTTACGTAAGCTTTCGCTCGATTTGTTCATGATCGTCTGGAGCAGTAAATCCCGGTCATCCATGTTCAATTCCGTGAACATTACACCCACTACGCCATGTGTCCTGTACCATCCCATCACGTCAGTTTCCCTGGTATTTTGTGCGAGCGCGGAGAAAACTTTGTGAAGAATCTTGCCATTCTTTTCCGAGGCCAGACCATCTTTCATGTCCAGCAGCATGAGCGAGATGGTTTTCCCGAACGCTCGGTTCGCTTTCGCTCAAGCGAGATTATTCTGTGGAGGGAGACTTCATCCAGAACATTCTGGTCCAGAGCCGGCTTTCTGTCGCGGAGGCGCCCATCGCTTTTCGACTGCCTTGTTTTCACTACAGCCTCTCCTGGCTCTGCATCTTTCTTGCGGAAAGCAGCGAGAAACGGATTTGATGCGAACTGTGCCATGGGTTTGAACTTAAATTGCGATTCGAGGTTTGAATTAGTGAAGTACTACTCTACTAAGGAAGTCGCGCGCTCGCGCGCTCCCTAAGGCTTGCGGTGCGTAACGTTGGTAATAATTACTATGATCAGTCTCGCTGGAGCTGTTCAATACGACTCCGAGCAACTTCGATGGCTCCAATACTTCTAATCCGCGCTTGAGTTCGCGCTTCTCGGTAACTCCTTCTCGTGCAACGAGGATCACACCATCGGCCATTCGCATCCACACGCTGGTGTCCGCCAGCGGCAATACCGGAGGCGAATCAATCAAAATCCAATCAAACCAATTACTAAGCTGGTCCATCAACCCTGCAAGGCGGCTCGACTGCATCATTTCAAGTGGGTTCTCAGGGGCACGGCCGGCAGGCAGGAGCCAAAGATTCAGACCCTCGAGGCGATAGATATTAGGCAGGGACCGGGATTCTCCCTGTAGCCATTCACTCAAGCCCTCGACCTTGCCCAACCCGAACCGAACGGGCAATACAGGCCGGCGCAAATCGCCTTCCAGAAGCAGCACGCGCTGCTTCTTTTTCCGCGCAAGGATGACGGCGAGATTCGCTGAAATCATGCTCTTGCCTTCTTCGGGGATCGTGCTGGTGATCAATACTTTCTTGAAGGCGCGAAGCTGTTGCAATTGACGCAAACGAACTCCGAAAAAACGAAATTTCTCAGCGGCCAGGCTTTCCGTGTCGGTCAAGCTGAGCAGTTTGCTGTTCGGTAATGGGGTAACTTTTAGCGAGGGAAAATGATCGAGATCAGTCTCGCTTTGTTCCGGCGCCGTAGGTTCTGAATCTTGCTCGGCGGCGCGCAGAAGTTCAGCAGGCATTGAAGGCACCTGACGATTTCGGGATCGCTCCGCCTCCGATTTTTGTAATGCCTCAAATATATGGCTCATGCTTGATGGCTCCAGGCGCCAAGGAAAGTTCTTCCAAACTGTCAGACTGGGTGGTTTGTAAATATTCCTGCAATTGCAACAATGCTTTCACCGCTGCTAGCGCCTTATTTTTTTCATCCTTGGGGAGTGGCTCAGGCTGCGCTACAGAATGCACGACGTTTAAGCGAAGATCTGACGCGGCTTCGTCAATAATACCCGGGGATATTTTCTTGAACTGTTTGGCGAATCCGGCAATCAGAGCATTTTCACAAAGCGTATTGATCAACCGCGGAATTCCACGAGAATGACGATGAATCACTGCCACAGTTTCAGGCGGGAAAATTGGATCCGCTTCGGCGCTCAGCCCGGCGAGTTCCAATCTCCGATGGAGGTAGCCTCGCGTCTCCTCTAAATCGAGCGGTTCGAGTCTGGAGCGCAACACAATTCTCTGTTTCAACTGCCGCAATGAAACCGAATCAAGTTTCTCGTCGAGTTCCGGCTGACCTACCAACAGAATCTGGAGTAGTTTTTCCTGCGCCGTTTCCAGATTCGTCAACAAGCGAATTTCTTCCAGCACTTCGGCGGAAACGTGATGCGCTTCGTCCACCACCAGTACTGTTGTAAGTTTCTTTTGATAGCGCGTAATCAGGTAATTGTGCAATTCCCACAGCAGTTCACTCTTATTTTTGCCTGATGCCCGCAATCCGAAATCCGCAGCGATGTATTGCAAGAATTCCACCGGAGATAAAATACTGTTAAAAACATACGCATATGCTACGTCGTTGCGATTAAGCAGTTGCAGCAGGCATCGCACCAACAGGGTCTTGCCTGTGCCGACTTCCCCGGTCATTACAACAAAACCCTTATGACGGCGTACGCCGTAATAGAGGGCGGCCAGAGCCTCGTTATGTCTCCGCGTGGGAAACAGGAACGAGGGATCGGGGCTGATCTCGAAGGGATTTCGCTGGAGATTGTAGAAAGCTTTGTACATTTACTTCATCCGCGAAAGTAGCTGAAGGCACAACCTGCGGCGATGACCGCAAATACCAGTGCTGTGCTTGCCCATTGCAGGCGGGCATGTCGTTTTCGTTTCTTTTCCTCGTCGGCAGTAATGATATTTGGAATTTCGGATATCACTTCGGTATGGATCAATTCCTTCAAGTCTTTTTCACTATAAAGCCGATCATCCATCATTTCGGTACCCGCGGTGAACATCGCTCCCAGAACAATTCCCGCAAACAGCCCAATGCCACAAAGTTTCAGCCGATTTGGTGAATACGGTGTTACTGGCAGACTCGGCGGGTCGAGAATCCGAAAATGCTCGCCCTGTTGCCGCAATTCCATACTTGTGGCGAGCTCCGACTCGTTCTTCTTCTTTAGAAGATCGTCATAATTCGCCTGCGATTGATCGTAGCCTCTGGTCAATTCGGAAAGTTGCTGCTCCCGGACCGGCTCCTGATTCAGGTGCGCCTGACCGGCATTGATTTTTCCTTTTAATTCCGCTACTGCTCTCTGCCGGTTGGCTATTTCGATCTTATTGGCTTCCAACTGATTTTGAAGTTGTGCCATCGGGGACCCTGCGCTCAAATCCGCCGCATCGTTCGAGGCGGGCACGGCGCTCTGAGGGTGGGCCGCATTTGCTTTGAGATTCGCCTCCAATTGTGCCTTCATCTTCTCGGTCTCGGCGATCTGTTCCTTTTTCTTGCGCACATCCGGATGTAGGTCCGTGTAATGCGATTGGAGATCGGCCAGCTGCGCCCTTTCCTTCTCCAACTCTTGATCAATAGCAGGCAATCCCATTGGCGCGCTATCAGTTCCTTTGATAGATGTCTGTGACGACCGGTATTGCTGAATCAATGATTGCAGGTAAGAGTTTTGTTGAGTGGCGCTAAAAAGAGCATCCTCTTCCGACTGCAACTGCGCCTGTAATCCCCCAAGAATTTGCAAATTGCCTTGTAGTTGTCCGGGCAGTTCGCCGAGGTGCTGGTCCTTGTACTCGCGGACTTTTTGTTCCTGGTCGGCCAGCGTCTTTCTGGCATCTTCCAGCTGGCTTTCAAGAAACTTTGTCGTTTCCTCAGATTGCTGTTGCCGCACTTCAAGGTTCTGGCTAATAAAGAAATCGGTTAGCTGCCGAGTCACTTCTTGCGCAATGCGCGGATCGCGCGAAGAGTAATAGACATTGAATGCACTCAGCTCGTCCCGGCCAGGCGTCCGCACAAGTTCAATTTCGATATCCTTTCGCATCCGTTCGACAAGGAGGTCCGGCGCCTGCCCGCTATTATTAGCGTTATAAAGATTGAGTTGATGAATGATCTGCAGCAAACGCGTGCGGCTTAGAATCTGTTCTGTAATGCTCTGTAAGCGGTCCTGCAGATTGTCGCTGACATTGGGAGTGACATATTGCTGCGGCACTGTTGGCTGCTCTACGAGAATAAGAGTGCTAGAGCGATACACCGACGGCATCAGCCAGCTTGCGCCCCAAACCACGACCCAACCGAGGAACAGCGGAATCAAGAAATACCAATGACGGCGACGGACAACCGCCCAGTATTGCTGGAGATTAAAAGTCTCCGAATTTTTCTCTTCTAACTCTTCCAGCATAATTCTCTTCTCACCTTCCCAGTGGTCGTTCGAATTGGTAGGAAACGGAAATCCACCCGTATTCACGTTGGGGGCAATATCGAACGTCGAAATATTGCTGTAGCTCTGATGCAAGTGCGTGTATCCGGCCGAAGCACGCACGTGCTCCCCAAATGTCCGGGCAACGGACGCACTTTCGGAAACCGAATGGCCATTCAATCCGCTGTTGAACCCACCCAAAAAGGCCGAATCCAACACCGCATTTGTCGCATAGTCGGCCGCGACGACCCTGTGACAGTCTTGGTGAACTGTGCGCGAAACGATGCATCGGCGATATTCGCGAGAACTGCACCCGGCAGACCTCCGCCATCGGTGATTCTGCGGGAGTAACTCGCGGCAAAGCTCGTCTCTTTCCCTTGCCAGCTTAAGCTGCCGCCGCCCGAGGGAGACCACGCTCGCTCAGAAACAACGGTCCCGCCGAAAGTGTCGGAATATTGCGGGCCCCCGAAAACAGTGACCGAAAAAGTTGGTTTTAAATACAAAGTGTAGAAGCCAGAAATGGTGTCCGTGCGGGTTTCTAGTTGGGTGCTTCCAGGTATGAGCGTTGTGGTGTCAGCCAGGAATGTTTCAAACTGGTAGTTAACACCGACGTAATTTCTGTTGGCGAATCTGTGCGTGTAGTAAGCTCCCGCGCCCTCACCCGTTGAATCGAAGAGGCCCGACACTTCGTTTTGGTTCAAATATCGCAAGATCGAAGAATTGCCGGTTACCCCAACCATGTCATTCAGGCCAAATTGATAACTGAGGCCTACATTCGCGGTGTTGATAAGAGTGTTCGGAATCGGTGCGATCAGAGTCAGATTGGGAGACTGCAATGGATTCGGCAAGGTATCCACTGAATTGAAGCCCAGTGGGGCAAAGAATCCCGACGTCTTGGCGAAGCTGTCTTGCGCTGTGAAGGTCACATGGGGACTCAAGCGATACGCGAAATTCAGCGCCAGGTTTTGGCTTGTCTGATCCAGAAATGAATGCTTTTGGTAGAACGTGAAACCAGGGCTGTAGGTAAAATCCAGTCGGTAACGAGGCCTGCTCAGATCAAGTGCGATGAAAGGACCAAGAGTATAGGTCATGTCACTACCGACATTTCCCACCGTTGACTCAACATTGTCCTGGTAAGCTGCCATGACAGTGGCTCCGCCACGCAGATAGTTTGAACGCTCCATCTCTGATGTAAAAGCGAGCGAGGATCCCATGCCGCCGACAACCGACGGAGTAGTCATTGATTCTGTGGTTGTTGGCTGTCCGGCATCGTTTGTCTCATTCGTTTGCGATGGCTCGGCGGTGGTGTCAGCTGGGCCAGTTGCAGGTGGTGTTTGTAACCCAGGCGACTCAGTTTGTGCAAGGCACCCTGTGATCGCAGTGCACAAAACGGAAACCAGAAGGCCTGACTTCAATATGTGTTTAGGGGAAGCGGGGAACTTCATTACGGAATCACTATCGTATCGCGCGGTTGAAGTCTGATATTTTGCGCGGGATCTTTCCCCTTAATGACGTTCTTGTAGTTAAAGGAAAGTCGCGTCTCTTTGCCATCGGGCGTCTGCCGCAGTACGTAAACGTTCTTCTGTTTTGCAAAGTCTTTAAACCCGCCGGCGATCGCAATTGCATCCAGCACGGTGGTGGAATTTGTAAGAGGGTACGAACCCGGGCGTTGTACCTGCCCCAGAATATTGAATTTCTGGCTGCGGGTTTCCTGGACTATTACAGTCACTTCCGGTTCTGAAATATAGTTCTTGAGTTTTTCTGTGATCGCGACTTCAAGCTGATGAGGAGTTCGTCCCGAAGCTTGCAGTTCGCCCATCAATGGCAACGATATCTTTCCGTCGGAGCGTACCGGCACTGATCGCGAAATATCCGGTTCCTTCCAAACGTTTATCGCCAGGAGATCATCAACGCCAATGATATAAGTATCGTCGTGCGGTTTTGCCCCTGTGGCGGTCAGCCCTTGCGCGGCGGTTCTACTTCCGCCTCCGCCGCTATTTTGCACCGGCGCTCCGGATTGTGCTGGAAGCCAACAGGTAAGCGCGATCACTACCGGCAATAACGCCATTCGTTTGAAGCGCCGAAAACGCCGTACCTTCGTAGCTCTGTTGCCAGGTTGCAGCTGCGCAGTATCTTTCATAGGGATGATCAACGTCCTCGTCCGTTACTCTTAATCCCCTGACCCGCAAAAACTGATGAAAGAATGTCAGACGGCGGAGTCAGATGATAGTGCTGAATTTTGTACAGCAAGGTGCGGTAGCTTACCTGTAAAACTCTGGATGCCGCTTTGCGATTCCAGTGCGTCTGTTCCAACGCAATCACAATCGCATTTCTTTCCGCCTCGCCCTTGACACTTTGCACCAGCGACTTTAGTCCGAAGCTGTTTTCCATGGCTTCGGGTGACGGTCTGGAGGGGCCGGATATGACCTCAAGCTTAACAGGAACGGGCGGCAATTCAGACGCAATTGCCGATTTACGCTCCAACTCAGTTAATGCAAGCTCCTCGTCGCCTACTACCAGAAACCGTTTGGCAAAATTTTCGAGCTCCTTCAGATTTCCCGGCCAAGAGTAGCGCCGGCAGGCATTCAATACGGCAGGCGAAAAAGTCCTTGGCGGTAGATCGTAGTGGCGCGATAGCTGATTCATGAACTGGGCGAGCAGCAGAGATATATCTTCTCTGCGCTGCTTTAACGGCGGAACATATACAGTGAAAGCGCTCAGGCGGAAGTAGAGGTCTTCCCGAAGTTTTCCCTCCGCAAGCGCCTCTTCAATATTTGACTGGGTCGCAGCAATAATGCGGAAGTCTGATTCGACTCTAATGTCGCCGCCAACCCGTGAAAACGTTTTGTCCTGAAGCAGGCGAACGAGCTTTTCCTGCAAACGAAGCGGCAAAGCTACAACCTCGTCGAAATAAACCGTGCCTCCCTGGCAAAGATCCAGTTTCCCGGGAAGTGGGCTGGGCCGGCCGGCGACTACGGCGCGGTCCTTTCCAAAAAGCTCGCTTTCCAAAAGATCTGCCGGTAGCGCGGAACAATTCACTTTGAGGAACTGGAATCCGGACCGAACTGAGAGTTTGTGAATTAGCCGGGCCGCAATTTGTTTCCCGCTGTCACTTTGTCCAACGATCAGCAACGGAGCGTCTATCTGCGCCAGTAGATCTGCCTGCGCCCGCAATTCTCGCATGGTCGGACTAGCTGAGACGAACATCATATCGTCTGCAACTTGTTCTATGTTTTCGCTGGAGACCGCAAACTCAGTGCCGTCTTGCATTTGATCCGTATGCCTTCCGATGATCGCCTGCAAATGGACTTCCTGAATCGGTTTTACCAGGTAGTCTTTCGCTCCCAGTCGAATCGCTTCCGTTCTTTGCAGCATGTCTTCAGATCGCGATAACAAAACCACGGGAATATCCGGACGAATGCGGCGCAGCCACCGTAATGTGTGCAAACCATCCGCCGCGTTCTCTCCGAGGTCCAGCAGGATAATGTCGGGGATATCACTGGATTGCACTCTCTCGAGGGCCTGCCACCCGCTATCCGCGAGCTCTATTCGCCACAGATTTTCTTCTCGGTTCCATCGCGGGAACAGAGCAGAAGGATCTCTGCTCACAAGTAGAACTAATGGCTTTGTCGTCGTGTCAGGCAGCATGGGAATTCTTGAGAGGGGCAGGAAAAAGAAAATTCTTGGAGGGATTTGTATCCAGTCGTAGCTTCGCCCCGTCAGTCACAATTCACAATTCGACCGTGGGTGAACGGCGCGAAATTGTTACGCAGCAAGCTGCGCCCGATCAAGGGGGGACCACAACCTAGGCTTGGGGAAAGCCCAACAACAGAAGTCACACTATCACACGTGCAATCTCCTGCAAGAGGTACACGTTCTCGACGGTAACTGACTCCGGTTACGAGTGGTTAGGCTGGCAAGTATCGGAGACTTGTGGGCTAGAGAACAATTACTCAGCAGGCCATGGATTTAGCTAATTTATAACATGTCATTATAACCTTCAATAAAACTACCTAAGTAATTGTATTCGCATTGCTTGTTCCAGCTTAAAGCATATCTATTTCGGCCTCAGGTGCTCACGTCCCCGCCTTAGATCGGAGGCCCTTTCAAATTGGAGGTGCCTTCAATTGGCAGATTGCGCCATACTTTGCACTACTGTACAATCAGCACTGTACTTCTGTGTTTTTCAGTATCATTCCTCCTCCAAGGATTAAGACCTTCACGGGATCGTTAGTTCTAAATTCTGTGAACTATCGCGATTGATGATGGACTAATTTGGCAGAAAGCTCTGTCGCCTCTGGAGGATTTATGCAAACCGGTCGGGTTCGGGAACAAGGAATTCGGGTTCTGGTCGCGGATGGAACGCGAATCCACACTGAGCTCCTTGTCAGCGCGCTAAAGCGCAACCCGGCGCTGGAAGTTTTCAGTCACTCGTCCGATTCGACCACTCTTATCGAAACAGCTCTTCACTACAAAGTAGATATCGTAGTTATCGCCTCGCGCCTGACCGAGGACCCGCTGGGCGGCCCGGAAGCATTGCGAAAAATACGACTGCTCCGGCCGAAAGTTCGAGGCGTAATTCTCCTTGATTCATCAAAACCAGAAATAATCCTTGGCGCATTTCGTGCCGGGGCGAAGGGTTTGTTTAGCCGTGACGCATCCCTTGAAACTCTATCGGAATGTGTTCGAAAAGTTCATGCAGGCGAAATCTGGGCTAATCCAGAGCAGATGGCCATCGCGTTGGAAGCCCTCACCTCATCTCCGACGCTGCGCACCGGGGATGCAAATGGGCTCGCTCTTCTCTCTAAGCGGGAATTGGACGTGGTATCAAGCCTGGCGGAAGGGCTCAGTAACCGGGAGATCGCAGCCCGCCTGGGTTTGAGTCAGCACACAGTAAAGAATTATTTGTTCCGAGTATTCGATAAGTTAGGCGTTTCCAGCCGAATCGAACTCCTATTTTTGACGCTGAATCACTCGGGCGCCAAGAATCCGATGGGATTGGATGGAGGCAATTCCGAAAAAGGCTCGAGTTTCGCTTCATCTCGCATGGCAGCGGAGCAGGGCATGCCAGTGGCGCAGATGTCGCTGGCGAGGATGTACGCAGAAGGCAAAGGAGCTGAGAGAGATCCTTTGGCGGCGTATGTGTGGTATCTGGTTTGTGAAAAAAATGTTCTCGAAATGCAAAATTCAATCGGTGCAGAGAAAAGACAGATGGCCGGCTTGTTGACCACAGACGAAATACTGGAAGCGCAAAAGGTAGCCTCAGAACACAACAAAAAGCCCGTCCAACCAGCACCGCCGGGCTTTTCCCGCCGCGCAATAGCCACTGGGCAGGTCTAGAGATTTAAGTTTTCGACAGTTCCCGAAGATCTCTAGCAGTGCACAATTTTTGAGTTTTTGATTCCGCGAGTGGCATTTCTGGTGTCCACCACGAGCTGCGATTCTTGCACAATTCGCGCATAGTCGTAGTCGGAATGGTCAGTTACTATGAGCATACAGTCGTATTGACCCAGATTATCGAGCGGAGTGCACTTCATCTGCAGATCGTAATGACGTCCTTTGCCAACCGTCGGAAAATATGGATCGTTATAACTGACTTGAGCTCCTTGTTTTTGTAACAGCTCAATAATTGTAAGAGACGGTGATTCTCGAAGGTCGTCAATGTCCTTCTTATAGGCCATGCCCAGTACCAGAACGCGGGCGCCATTTAATGCTTTCCTTTGCTGATTCAGAGCCTTTACGACAGAATCGAGCACATGATAAGGCATCGCGGTGTTGATCTCGCCCGCCAGCTCAATAAAGCGGGTCCGGAAATCCCATTGCTTGGCCTTCCATGAAAGGTAAAACGGATCAACCGGAATGCAGTGTCCCCCGAGCCCGGACCGGGGTAAAAAGGATGGAATCCGAATGGCTTAGTGGAGGCCGCAGCAATAACTTCCCAGATATCAATTCCCATACGAAGGGAAAGCAATTTCAATTCGTTGACGAGAGCAATGTTAACGCACCGATAAATATTTTCGAGAAGCTTCGTCATTTCCGCTACTGCTGGCGACGAAACAGGCACCACACGATTGAAAATCGCGCCGTACAAAGCTCCCGCAAGCTCTGACGATTCGGGATCAAGGCCTCCGACTACTTTCGGGATGTCTCGCCGCGCGACAGTATCGTTGCCGGGATCTTCCCGCTCTGGAGAGAAGGCAACATAAAACTTCTTGCTGTCGGTCTCTCCGCGGGAAGCCTTCAGGCCGTGTCTGTTTCCTTTTTCAAGGATTGGTATCAAAATCTCTTCTGTCGTTCCAGGATACGTCGTACTTTCGAGAATCACTAAATGCCCTGGGCGCAGATACGGCGCAATTGATTTGGCAGTTTCCTCGATGAAGCTAAGATCGGGCTCGTGATACTCGTTCAAAGGAGTGGGAACGCAAATGATAATAGCGTCCATCTTGGAGAGCATGGAGTAGTCCGAGGTGGACTTGAAGCCTCTTGCCCGCGCTTCTTGGATCTCCGTCGCAGGAATTCTCACAATATAGGTACCGCCCTCGCTGAGTGTGGAGACCTTGCGCGCGTCAATATCAAAACCGGTGACCGGAAACTTCTGTTCACTGTAAAGGAGTGCCAAAGGCAACCCCACGTAGCCCATTCCGATGATCGCTATCTGCGCCTGGCGAGCATCAATTTTGTGTTTCAACTCAGAAGATAAAGTGGCAGTCGCCGAAGAAGTACTCATGATTGGATTTTATCTCGTCCAAGGTATTTTAATAGCGGTCGGAGGTGTCCATGGTGTCTTTTAGTGCCGTAAAAGTTACTATTGTTCGACATATCGATATTTTCAGCCTTGAACGACCGGCGTCTTGCCAGCTGCTCGGTCGGACGTTGACGGGTTCCTCCGCCGCGATTCTCGCGGGAGAAACACGGCATTACATTCGATTGTGTTTTAACGAATGGCAATGATTCTGGTGCGTCGGGAAAGTGTCGTCGAGAACGTGAAGCACCTGGGGGGACCGCTTACCAGCAGATTCCCTCGTAAGAAGCGGGACTCTTCGGCCTTCGCGCGACGTCGAGATTAATGAGATCAATGACAATTTGGTCCGCGCGCAGAAACCCGGAAACCTGGGCCTGATCCGCTGATCGGGTTCCGATAATCACCACTTCGGCATCTCTAATCACCGCTTCGAGATTAATGCTGAGCAGTGACCCGATATGCGGAATCACATCCTCAATATATTGCCGGTTCGATCCGGTTAGCCGGCCGAGCGATACATCCGGGTCCCAAATACATATGTGGCATCCTTCTCCGAGAAGGCGCTTGATTAACTGCACCTGCGGGCTTTCCCTAAGATCATCAGTGCCCGCCTTAAAACTCAGTCCAAGCAGGGATATCTTCCTCTTTTTTGTGCGCAAGACGGCCTCAATCGCCCGCTCAACGTGCCCGGCATTGCTCGGCATCAGCGCCTGGAGTACCGGCAGTTCCAAGTCAAGCTCTTTCGCCTTATAAGTAATGGCACGCAAATCTTTCGGCAGACACGAGCCCCCGAACGCGAACCCGGGAGAAAGGTAAGCCGGAGAGATGTTCAGCTTTGTGTCAGAAGTAAAAATCTGCGTTACAACTTGCGTATCCACGCCCAAGTGCTTGCAAAGAGTTCCAATCTCATTGGCGAAGCCAACTTTCACCGCATGAAACAGGTTAGAAACATATTTCACCATTTCCGCCACCGGGATCGTGGTTTCAAATATTATGCCGGGAATTTCTTTGTATACCTCGCGCAGCAATATTAAGTGTTGCGGCTCGCGCGATCCAAGAATGGTGTACGGGGGTTGGAGAAAATCAGCCACCGCACTTCCCTCGCGCATGAATTCAGGATTGTAAACCACGTTGAAATTGACTCCCGCTTTCTGTCCGCTCGCGCTTTCGAGGATGGGAATCACCACTGACTCGGTAGTTCCGGGCAAAACAGTGCTACGCAAGACGACCGTATGGCGCGCATTTTTCTCGCGTAGTGCGGCACCGATCTCTCGCGAAACGTGTTCAATATGGCTCAGGTCGAGTTTGCCGGACCGCAGGCTCGGCGTACCAACGCATACAAACGAGATATCAGTTTGTAAGACTGCGTCTTTGGCGTCGGTAGTTGCGTGCAACCGTCCCTCTGAGTGAGCTTCGGCAATAAGCGCGCCGATGCGCGCCTCTATAATCGGGCTCTTTCCCGACTCCAACATCGCGACTTTGTCGCGGCTTACATCCACGCCCACGACTTTGTGACCCATTTGCGCGAAGCAAGCAGCGCTCACCGAACCAACATATCCCAAGCCGAAAAGACTGATCGACACACTCAAGCCCTTGCTCCTTATATTTGAATAACCTTATTGTTGCGCTCAAAGTATTGCACAAAACCGCCATTGTTTCTGTCTCAGCTAGGGATCTTTGTCTCGAATAAGGCGAGCTCAGTCCCTCGGATTGGCGACATGGTGGGCGAAACGCGCTACATTCCTTTGTGCTTTGAGGTGTGGCAATCATTGCAGAGTGTAATTAGGTTGTCTTCTGCATCATCTCCAGAATGACTGCGGAACTGTAGGTAGTGGACTTCGAGGTTCCGGGACGATCCGCAACCCTGGCAACGCCAGCCGTCCCGTTTGAGTATCGCGAGTTTCAGCCGTGCATATGCTCTGGCAGTGAGTTGAATTCGCGGATCTTTCGGAAAGATCCCGATCATGCCGATGCTTTCTGATCAAGCTGCTGGCGAAATGATTCCTTTTGTTCGCCCGGCAGAAATCTATACATTCTGGATATCGATTCGAGCAGCACATCTGGGCAACCCTCTGCCAGACTGGCCCCAGCCAGAAAATCCGCACATATCATTTCCATGCAGTAGCCACGGGACTTGTCTGTGCCCAACATTAGTGCCGCTGTTTCGACCGCCTGTTCAACGACCGGAATCGGACTCTTGTAAAACTTGAAATAAATGATTTCCCAAGGCTCGGTTTCCTTGCCGGTCAGTTCCCTGTCCACTTCCCTTTTGAATTCTTCCTTGGGCGAATACGTAAGCGTTGTGCAACCAGGTTGCATAATCGAACTCCTGACCGTCTTTGCGTGCCACTTCTTTGCCAGCTCTAGCCCCTTGGTCCAACCCACCTGCTTAAGGTCCTTTCTGGCCGGCGGCGGTGACGCTCGTCAATGGACACAACGTAACAGGCCTTATTAGGAAGTTAGTTTGGGCTGCCATTGGGGAAGGAGTTAAATCTCCACAATGGCGCTTCTACTTAAGTCGGATGCAATTGTTAATCGCAGCCTGTATTATGCGCGAACAAACGTAGCGTTTGTTAAGGATGCCATGCGACAAATTCTTCGGTACTTACTGATTTCTATTGCCTGCGCCTTCTCATGTTCCTCACTCATTCACGCCGCAGCAGCTCCGAGCACGATTCAATCTGGGAAGCGTCGCATCAGTTTTAACGACGATTGGCGATTCTTCAAGGGAGATTCCGACGGGGCCGAGAAGCCTGACTTTGACGATTCGAAGTGGACCCAAGTGAGATTGCCTCACGATTGGGCCATCGAAGGTCCTTTCGATCGAACTTTGAATCCTCATACTGGTGCTCTGCCGATTTCGGGGACAGGGTGGTATCGGAAAACGTTCACGCTTGCGGCGTCCTTTGAGGGCCGTTACGTCACCGTGGAATTTGACGGGGCCATGTCCAACTCACGCGTGTGGCTCAATGGTCACGAATTGGGAGGGCGGCCATATGGATACATCGGTTTTGCGTTCGATCTGACCCCGATGCTCTTGCTCAACGGCCAGGAAAACGTGTTGGCTGTTCGGTTGTCTCCGGAAGACCGATCATCCCGTTGGTATCCCGGGGCAGGCATCTATCGGAATGTTTGGCTTGATGTGACCGGTCCGGTACACGTGGCGCGCTGGGGTACCTACGTTACAGCGCCCAAGATTTCGGACGAAGACGCCGAGGTAGTTGTGAATACCAGCGTGCAGAGCCACTTGAACCATGCTGGCAAATTCAAACTTCGCACCTCGATCGTGAATTCTGCCGGAGATGTGGTGAGTCACGCCGATAAAATGATTTCTATTGGCGACAACAGCACGCAAATTGTTACGACCAGCCTGAACCTGTCACGACCCCATCGCTGGGATGTGGACGACCCCTATCTCTACACGTTAGTCAGCGAAGTCATTGGCGGCCACGAGGTGGTTGACAAGTACACCACACCGTTTGGAATTCGCACCGTCATTTTCGACAAAGAAAAAGGCTTGCTGCTGAATGGACGGCACCTGAAGATCCACGGAGTATGTCTCCATCACGATCTAGGCGCGCTCGGCGCCGCGGTAAGCCGTCGTGCCACCGAACGACAGTTGCAGATATTGAAGGAAGCAGGGGTGAATGCCATTCGGACCAGCCACAATCCGCCTTCACCGGAGTTGCTCGAATATTGCGATCGCCTGGGATTGCTTGTAATGGACGAGGCATTCGACATGTGGCGAATTCCGAAGGTACCAAACGGTTACAGCAAGTATTTTGACGAATGGTCGGAGCGCGACGTTCGCGATATGGTCCGGCGCGACCGTAATCATCCCAGCATAATTCTGTGGAGCATCTGGAAATGAAATCCCCGAACAACAGCAACCCGACGGATGGAAGGAGGCGAAGCGACTCGTCGGATTCTTCCATGAAGAGGATCCGAGTCGTCCCACCACCTCAGCATTCAACCACTGGAGCGATGCGATTAAGAATAAATTAGCCGACCAGGTAGATATTCCGGGCTTCAACTACAGCCCCATGCACTACGAGCAAATCATGAAAGAGCACCCGGCGTGGGTGATTTATGGATCGGAAACCGCATCCTGCGTCAGTTCGCGCGGCACGTATCAGTTGCCGCTGATTAAATATGAGAAGGACCCATCGCTCGAGATCAGCAGCTATGACATTATCGCTCCGCCCTGGGCTTATTGTCCCGACGTCGAATTTCTCTACCAGGATCGTTTCCCGAATGTTCTAGGCGAATTCGTTTGGACCGGATTCGATTACCTCGGCGAACCGACTCCGTACTTTGGTTGGAATGGCGATAATAGCCACGACTGGCCGGCGCGCAGTTCTTATTTCGGCATGGTGGATTTAGCCGGATTTCCCAAGGATCGCTTCTACCTCTATCAGAGCGTCTGGACAACGAAACCCATGGTACATATCCTGCCGCATTGGAACTGGGCAGGCCGGGAAGGGCAAAACATTCCGGTGATGGTGTATTCCAACGCGGACGATGTGGAACTTTTCCTGAACGGTCATTCTCTAGGACACAAAGCGAAGTTCTCGGATCCAGTAGAGTTGCCAGTGGGGCCGAACGTGAGTCCTGATCGAAAGTTTTTAAGCAAATACAGGCGAATGTGGGAGGTGCCTTTCCAGCCAGGGGCGCTGAAAGCGATCGCTTACCAAAATGGCAAGCAGGTGGCCGAGGAAGAAATGCGAACCGCCGATGTTCCGGCAAAAATTAAGCTGCTTCCCGATCGCAGCGTCATTCAGGCTGACGGCGACGATCTTTCCTTTATAACCGTTCGTGTTGAGGATAAGGATGGGACTCTGTGCCCGATGGCAGATAATCTCGTCCATTTCACCGTAACCGGTGCGGCGAAGATTGAGGCCGTGGACAATGGCAATCCCGCCACCGTAGAACCATTTCACGCGGACCATCGCAAAGCGTTTAACGGTTTGGCGTTATTGATCGTGCGTTCCCTTCCCGGCCAATCAGGAAAAATACAGGTTATTGCGACATCCGAAGGATTAGCTCAAGACGAAACCGAGATCAGCGCCCAGACAGGGGCACAGGACACCCAGAACAAAGAATCTAACCAAAGGGGGCGATGATGTAGTATCGCCTTCCTCAATACTGCTCTCTTTGGCAACTTGCTGGCCGCAGTGCTCGTGAGTTGTGCTGCCCAACCCGCGACCAACCAGGCAGGCCCTGCGCCTCCCATCCCGCAATTCGAAGTAGGTGCAACCGTCGCATCAGAAGCACGATGCCCGGGAACACATGACGATAGCTGAGCGGCGTCATTAGAGCTAAAAAGGCGCGGAAGCTACGTTCGTTTGTGCTTTAACGAATGGCAATCATTACACAATGTAATAAGGTTCTGTTCTGCGTCGTCTCCAGAATGGCTGCGAAATTGTTGGTGGTGGACTTCAAGATTCTGTGACGCTCCGCAGTTCTGGCAACGCCAACCATCGCGCTTGAGTATTTCTTGTTTCAGCTGGGAATAGTCTTCGGAACTGAGCTTCGTTCGGGCGCCCTTCGGAAAGATATTGATCATGACGCTTTTTGTTCCAGCTGCTCCAGAAATGTTTGCTTTTGTTGGCCTGGAAGAAACTTGAACATTCGGGACACGGATTGAAGCAACAAATCGGGACATCCGTCGCCGATATTCGCACCGGCGAGAAAGTCTGCGCAGATCATCTCCAGGCAGTAGCCGCGAGACTTGTCGGTGCCAAGCATTAGCGCAGCCGTTTCGATTGCCTGTTCAATGACCGGAATCTGACTCTTGTAGAATTTGAAATAGATAATCTCCCAAGGTTCGGTTTCCTTGCCGGTCAGTTCCCTCTCCACTTCCCTCTTGAATTCCTCCTTGGGCAAAATGTGAGCCTTGTGCAACCAGGTTGCACAATCGAACTCCTGCCCATCCCTGCGCGCCACTTTTGCCAGCTCTAGCCCCTTGGTCCAACCCACTTGCTGAAGGTGTTTTCTGGCCTGTGGCGGCAGGTGCTCGTGAATGGACATCAGGTAATACGCCTTCCGTCGCGATTCCGGAAATCGTCTCTCCAGGAAGTCGTCAAATGATTTGAGGTTTTCCACTCGCCAGTATTGCCCCGCCCTGACTTCACAGAGATATCGCCCAAGCTCCACAAATTTAGTATCGCGTTCGGCTTCCTTATACTTCTCCCATGCTAGGATCTCATCGATCTTGGTGAGCACGAATTGAGCTCGCCGACGATTCAGCTTGGGTGGCATGGGCGGATTCCTAGAAATTAAGTTCGTCAAGCCAATCAAATTCTTGTCCTGGACGTTTTATCAGGTTGGCGTCAATGATTTCTTTTCTCCCCAGGCATAGGCCGATGTAGGAGCAGCTGGTGCACGGGTTCTGCGGGAACCGGACTCCGCTATGCGGAAGGAATTGAGCTGATTCAATCCGTGCTACCGTGTCCTCCACCAGCCGACCGAATTCCTCTTGCTGCTCGGTCGTTATTGTGGTGCGAAAGTATTGAATTTCGACCATTCGTTTGCGAACGAATACGACCTGCGCCACGTCGGAAATGCCAGTCACCCACGAATAGCAAATCAGCTGAGGATCTAGACCTAGGAGTCCCTGAGGCTCTTCGGGGTAGCGACTGGAAGTGGTCTTCCATTCCAGAAGACATTTGCTGCCGTCTAGTAATCCGACTGCGTCAACGTAAGCCACAAAATCATTAGCCGGCGATACTGATTTCGTAAACTTGATCTGGAGATTGCGACGTGGCTGGCGAATGCGGATTCGATCCTCTTGAGCGAAGCGATCCAACAGCTGAACGCCCTGCTGCAGCATGCGGTCCCAAGTGACGCCATTCGAGTAAGTGAGGTTTGATTGCTGAAAAGCGCTCCACTCACGGAATAACGTTCCCGCGGAGTCTTCCCGACGGAAGTAGGCCGCCAAAGCATTTTCAAAAGCTCGTCCGAATAGCATGGCGGCCCGCGTGTCCTTCTCTTTCCAGCCGTCCAGATAGCGATGCTTATACCGGCGAGGGCAAGCCAAGTACTGGCTGATTTGGGTATAGCTATAGGTCACCGAGCGACCTCATTAGTCACGGTCACGGAGATAGACGGACCTGAAAATTCTGGCCATTGACTCGCTGGGGCAAAACCATCGAAGTTGACCAGGGCTGTGCCATTGACGACCGTACGACTGATTTTCACCACACCGCTCAACCCCGGCATAGCCTTTTCGTCAACTTCATCGCGCCCAAGCAATTCCGGGTCATACGTGAAGTCCCGCAGGAACCAGCCAAGCTTCCAAAGTGCTTTGGCAGTGCAATAGAGGCGCCCCGAAATCTGGTGTCCGCCAAGTTCTCTGGGTTCTAAAACAGAGAGCCGAAGAAAGTAAAACGGCTTCTGGGCATGCCAACGGTAATGAGCTTTCTCGACACGCACTAGATAAACACCGTCGGGAACCCCTTGTTCAGATATTGCGGCCGTCTGGCCCAATCCCTGGAATCGTCGTGTCATGCGGCACCTTCCCTGTTTCCCAAATAGCTGTTTAGTTGGCAGAGCAAAGCATTGCGATCTTTCGCTGCCCAATCGGCCAGGTGAGCGACAAAGTTTTCAACCTGCTCGCGAGTGGCATCTCGCAAAGCTTTGGTGCCGCAGAATTCAACGGCATAAGCCTTTACCAAATTGGGATCGAGCTGATGCTGCCGGATGAGTTGGCAAAGCCGATCTCTTACAAGAGGACCGCTAGTCTTTGAATGTCCATTGACAGGTTGAGGCGGAATCTTCTTCGAGGATTGAGCCGAAGCAACCGGCCCGGCGAACGAACCGATTTCCTCGACTGAGCAGATGCCGATTCCGTAGGCCTTGCGCAAAGCACGGTTGACCGCGCGTGTCTCGGCGACGCGCATCTCCGCTCCATGGACCGCTGGCGAAACATTGGACGGATCCGCGTCACCGTACCCAACGAAGCCCCTACAAGCGCGGGTCGTATAAACCGTCGCCCGAAAAGCGTATCGGCTCTGGCTGGCGTCACAAAGCTGATTGGCCGGGCGTACTTCAATCCCACAGCAACCCCTGCGACGCGACAGCCTTATTAAGCCGGCATGGGTTACGTACCAACCCCCATTAAACAGAAGTATGTCGCCCATTATTGCAGATAGTCGGAAATTGATGGTTAGTTCTCGGAGGGTCCGAAGCCTCTCTCGGTCAATAAAGTGCGAGAAAGCATTCAGCGCGAATTTACGGTTCTTTGCAATTAGGGACTTCAGGTCGCTTGCAATTGGTCTCAATTTCAATCACCTCTTGGCGAATATTGTAGTATATCGTACTAATATTGTAGCGATATCATTGAAAATAGTCAAGATCACCTTTGTAGCTCTTTGGTGTTAGGATTATTTCTTGGTGTGCTTTGAGAGAACTTCTTCTGCGGCGGAAATGGCTGCATTAGCAACAAAACTGCTAATACTTCTCCGTTCAGCCCCGGCAGCGGCGTCTACAATTTTTCGCTCTTCAGATGTGAAGTAGACGAGAATTTGCTTTCCTGGGCCAGACTTAGGTCGTCTACGCGAGATAGGTCCTCGAGATTTCGGCATTCCTCGAATCTTACCACTGCGACAATTTCCCAAGGATAAGTTGTTGCGGTGACTGGCGATACCTGGGCCAGTAACTCTTCGTTCCGGCGATCCAATCCCAGGGATCTTAGTCAGTCATGTAAAATAACACGTCGTTCTAATGTACTTCTGGTCTATTGCACTCGCCTCAGGCGCAGCTCATTATTAACTGACTACGAAGCTTCCCTAGACATAGGAACTCAATTTCGACACCGGTTTATTGAATTTTGCTTTTTGATTTCTCAAGCCGCGTGCGGGCCGCACTAACTCCTGGAAGTTTCGTGGCAGTTCATCGCCACTGGAGTAGTGGCGACCGGATCGAGATGGATATGCCAATGACGATGCGCCTCGAAGCGGTCGATCCACGGCATCCTCAGACCGTCGCGTTGATGTTCGGGCCCCTCGTGCTGTTTGCCATAACAGACTCTCAACCGGTGCTGACCCGTGCCGAATTGCTAGGTGCAAAAAGGATGGATCAGCGAAGATGGCAAGTAAGAACTGATGCTGCGCCCATCAAGATGCTGCCGTTTACCGACATCGGCGATGAGCAGTATTCGACTTATCTGCGCGTCACGTAGATTAAATCGAGAGCAAACAAGAGGAGCAAGCTAATGTCGTGCCTGGTCGCGAGTGTTTTGCTGCGCGGCCTGAGATCGGCTGTGGCGCTGCTCGTGTTTTCCATTCTACAGTCGTGCTCAGGGACAAGTCCCTCTGCTGTTTCGCCGAAAGAAGGTTCCGCCACCACCTATTACCTCGATTGTTCCGCGAGCCAGAACGGCAACGGAACGCAAGCTTCGCCGTGGAATTCCCTGGTGAACGTGAATGCTTTCACATTCCTCCCGGGGGATCAACTCCTGCTCCACCGGGGCACGGCTTGCAAAGGAGCTCTGGCACCGCACGGCTCGGGCGTGGCAACCGCCCCCATCATTATCGACGCTTACGGGACTGGCACGCAGCCGGTGATCAGCGGAGGCAGTGCCGAGGAAGCTCTGAAGCTGTTCAACCAGCAATACTGGGAGATCAACAATCTTGAAGTCACGGGCGGCAATCTGTATGGCGTCTACGTTTCCGGCAACACTCCCAATACCAGCATCAATCACATCCACCTAACCAATCTGAACGTCCACGGCGCCCACTACACCTCGACCAAGCGGGCCGATTCCGGAGAAGTCTTCATCTCGGCCAATGTGGCCGGACAGATATTGAATGATGTTCTCATCGACGGGGTGACGGCCCATGACAGCCACGTCTCCGAGGGCATATTCGTAAGCGCTGGCGGAGCGTGGATCGAGGGGAATGGTGTGTCACAGCCCCTGGGAAGCAACGTCACCGTGCAGAATTCTACGGCGCACGATATCTATGGCGACGGAATTCTTATCTCAGAGTTGAACAACGGACTGCTGCAAATGAACGTCGTCTACAACAGCGGTCTTTGTCCCAACTGCACCGGCAGCACGCCCGTGGGCCTTTGGGAGTGGTATTGCCACACGTGTATAGTCCAGAACAATGAGTCATATGCCAACCAGAGCTGGGGAGGCGATGGAGGAGACTTCGACATTGACTATTACAACAACAATAATCTCGCGCAGTACAACTACGGACACGACTCGGCGGGCTATTGCGTGGCTTTCTTCGGTGCCGGCGGAAGCGCCAGTCTCGATAATGTTTTCCGGTACAACGTGTGCTCCAATAACGGCCAGAGAAGCGACCTGGCGCAGCAAGGAGAGGTATTCGTTCATACTTGGGACCATGGTTCCCTGAACGGAGTGCAGATCTACAACAATACGTTCTACTGGAATCCAGCCTCCAATGCGGCGGCTTTAAGCACCAGCACTGCGACCTATTCGGGCGGCGACCCACTTTTTTTCAAGAACAACATTATTTATGCAACGGTCCCGAGCATGATTCAGACAACCTCTGCGTTCGTTCTGGACAACAATATCTATTGGACGACCTCGGCGTCGCCACCCACGTGGCAAGTTGACGCCGCTACCTATGGCAGCTTCACCGCGTACCAAGCAGGGGCGAACCAGGACATCCACAGCCATTACACGAACCCGATGCTGAACAGCCCGAACTACCATGCCGCGGGGAAACCGGCCTCCGCCTTCCGTCTGTTGCCCGGCTCTCCGGCCAAGGGCACGGGCGCCAATGTCTGCAGCGGAATCAATGGATGCTCCATGGGCACCCAGGATTTCTGGAGAGACCCGCTGCCCGGGGGCCATGGATACAACATCGGGGCATATCAAGGACCATGAAAATGGGTACGGCTAAGTGCAAGGGGGTGAAGTCGGAAGTCTGCACAAGCGTGCTGTTACTGACGCTTACTCTGATTTGTATGACTGGTTTCGATCGGGATCAGCCTGCGGCGCCAATCCCGGACTTCACTCTGCCCCAGGTTCGCGGCAGCATCTTCCGTTTGTATTCTCAGCCAGCGCAGCCCGTTTTGCTTGCGTTCTTGCAGACGGTGCCTGACACCGCCGACACCCCGTCCCGTAGTCAAGTCGTTTTTCTCTCAAGCATGGCACAGCAGTACGGTCCGCGCGGGCTAAGAGTTGCAGTGATAGACGCTTCCGCTCTAGTGAACCATCGCCTTCCGAATCACAACTCGCTGGTCAACGTGAGCTACGACTGGCAGATGAACCTTCCGTTACTTGAGGACAGAGACAACCAGATTGCTCAACGCTTCGGCGTCATGCAGATTCCGACACTAGTATTGCTGGCTCCCGATGGGCGAATCTATCAACGCTGGCAGGAGTCGACGGGTCCAGCGCAACTTGCCCAAGGAATTGAGAGGCTCCTAAACAGCCCCTTAGGGCGCTTGCCTAGTCTCTGACGAAGAGAGTTCAACCGGGTGCTCGCCTGTCTGAGCTATTGATTCCATGACAATGTCGGCTCCCAA
Source organism: uncultured Acidobacteriaceae bacterium (assembly GCA_963720075.1). Taxonomy (GTDB): domain Bacteria; phylum Acidobacteriota; class Terriglobia; order Terriglobales; family Acidobacteriaceae; genus PALSA-188. Next base: position 22,446 of record CAVREG010000010.1, read on the forward strand.
GACCCGAGTAAACTTTGGTGGTACCAACCAACCAAAACGCCCGGGGGAGAAAGGAGCCGAACATGATGGCATAAAGGTGGGAGATGCCGAAGAAGAATCCTCACGCGGTCGCATTAGGAAAAATGGGGGGCTCGAAGGGCGGGAAAAGAAGAGCCGCTAAGATGACTCCTGAAGAGAGGAGTGCTAGCGCCAAAAAAGCTGCACTTGCTAGATGGGCCAAACAGAAAAAACAGAATACTCATGGCTCCTAGATAACCTGGCAGCCTACTCAAGCCGTTAACTCGAGATGGGCAAAAAGGAATAAACCAAAAAGCGATTCCAAACGCTAATCCAGACACAAGCGCCGAGTTCAGGCTCAAAAGGATATTAGTTGGATTACGGATGCCGAGGGGAAAGTCTCGAGAAGGACACGACGCAAAAGTTCAAAGGTATCGCTGTATCCCGAATTAACGTTGCACATTGGGACGATGCACCTTAAGCCATGTACTCTTGAGACATGGGCTTGCACTTTTCGGGTCTTGCGCTGATCTTCCCAATTCCGGTATCACTACTGTGATCGCGACTTCTTGACATAGTTCCATTCACCTCGACAAAGATCTTCTGCTCCTGGATCACGCTTCCAATTTATAGCTTGGTGCGGACAAATTTCGCACCGCGATAATCAACACCTTCGCATCAGTGCGTCGAGCTCGAACCTCTGAATCGAGGCCCCATAAACTATTAACGCAGACGGTGGTGTTGCACGCCGCTCAGTACAAGGCGTGTTCTCGGTTCAAGGGCTACCACGTTCACGCAGTCGTCAATCAATTAATCAACGGGATCAAGTCTGTCTCAGTACAGCAGTTCTTTTGCGATCTAAAGGAGATGCTATGAAAACACAGCAAAACATACGGCCGCAATCAACTTCAAGTAGGAAAATGCAATCAAATCGCGAAAATGCGAAAAAGTCCACTGGCCCTCGAACAGGTGCCGGCAAGGCGGTGGTCCGTGGGAACGCGATCAAACACGCGCTGCTCACGAGCGCGCTTAAGTTTGACACCCACCAGGAGGAGGAAGACTACAAGCAGCTGCGGGCGGATATCCGAAAAGAATTGGACCCCCATGGAATATTGGAGACGATGCTCGTGGAAGAAATCATCGTCAGTTGGTGGAAGCAACAAGCGGCCCAACGTTGGTCGCTGGAGGGACTCAGTTGCCGGCGGAGAGCGTCCATCCAGGTCTTAAGAGCGTGCGGTGATTTATCGAGGCTCGCTAACAATACTTTTAACGAGGTTGATGATGCCGCTTTCATTGCCGGTTCTGGGTGGGACTGCGAAGAGCTAGTCATAAAAATCGGAGCTGAGAAGGAGGGGGAACACACGCTCTTTCCGAAACCTGATGTCCAGTTCGAAGCCAAACTGGGTACCTCGGCAGACAACTGTTTGCGTTATGAGGCCGCCTGGAAGAGGGACTTGTACAAGGCTCTTGAAACGTTAAAAAACATCCAGCAGGCTCGCTTGGCCAAGAGTAGGGGTGCGAAAGCTTAAGAGGATTTACGAAACAAACCCAAACTTGACTGCTCGCGGCCGAAGCTAGTTCGCTTTGCTTCGGCCGCAATTTAGAGAGAGGGTTCTTTCAGGCAAGGCAAATTACGAAACAAAGCCACCGGGGTAAGGATGGGTCTATTTCTCTCGATGTCCAGGGCAGATAATTAGAATTCCATTCGCAATGTGCTGATGGGTCACGTTGACGAAGATCGGGTCGTCGAATGGATGGTGACTTGTGGACTCTGTCGGAGAGTGATTTACGGTCGACAGCGACTCAGGCACGGGCTGCGCTTCATTCTTATCGGGCATCTCCACGGACGAGTTCGCCTGCGTCTCTGGTTGAACTGGCTTAGTGCGGTTGTTCATAAGATGATTGTACTGTAACAGCTATCTCACGGGATAGTCGGCCACATGCTAGCTATCGCTTATCCGTACTGGCAGGCGTTGTGAATCGTTGTGATAATCTCCCTGCAAGGAGAGCACAAACATGCCAGATGTGGTTATCGAGAATGAGATAAGAGCTCTGAAGCAGCGTCGGAATGAGATAGACGCGATTATCGAGAGTTTGGAACGTGTTTCGGGGGGGGCTGCTCCCTCAGTGCGGCTGGCTTCTACTAAAAAGAAGGTACCTGCCAGGAAGGGCAAACCAATGTCAGCAGCATCCAAGGCAAAGCTCAGAGCTGCGTATGCGGCGAACCACCCAGGATGGAAGCCAAAGAAAAAATAGCCTGGTCACGGTACGTCGCCGGTCAATGAGGCCGTGGATAATGGCAATCCCGCCACCGTAGAACCGTTTCACGCTGACTATCGCAAGGCCTTTAACGGTTTGGCGTTATTGATCGTCCGTTCCCTTCCGGGACAGTCAGGGAAAATACGGGTTATTGCGACAGCCGAAGGATTAGCTCAAGACGAAACGGAAATCAGCGCGCATAAGGCGGCACAGGACCCCCGATAAAGGAGTCTAACCAAAAGCTGCAATGATTAGGGCCTACCGCCGCATCAAAAACATCAAAACGGCCGGCCCGACGAACGGCCGCTGCAATCGCTTGGTCTCATGGGACAGTTCGAAAGCATTCCCCAAACCGATGGCTACACGCCATGCCAGATTCGGGTGATCATATTGAGATTAGATTCCTTCAGTGTCGTTGTGTCCGGCGTAGTTAGATGTCGCAACAAACCTTCTCGGCAAATGGAGCAACTAACGTTGGCGCAATGTAAGCACGCGAGGTGTGCCTCAATTTCAACGAACCGGAACTCCTATGACTGACTATAAACAAGGCAATAATATACTTGCCTGACTAAAAATAGTAGTATGCTGGGATGGATTTGCGGGATGGATTCACTGGCATTGCTACGCTCATCGCGATTTATGCTGCGATACTCTACACGCTAAACTTGCTTGGGGATAGGTGTAAGGTTAAGGTCTCATTCATTAGAGAAACGGAATACTTTGAGCAAGGCGGCATAGGAGGTGCAGGGGAAACGGTGACAGTAGTAACTGTAGCGAATTCGGGCAGGCGTTCAGTCACTATCACAAGCGTTCGCGCTATGTGTCTGTTCTCGAGAGGCGGATTTGTGAAGCTTGATTGCAACTCTAACCTTCAAATAGAATTGAAAGAGGGTTAACGGGTAATGGCGTGGGTTTACGATGAACAAGTTGATCTTTCTGAGATAGATTGTTTTGAAGAGAATGATGCGACAGGTAATCTGTATAGAAAAAATGTAGAGCTGTTATTCTGTAGATTGTGGTCGCGTTTGTGTATCAAATTGGCAGGACTGAGGCGGGCATATAGAACTAGACGCTTGTTGAAGCTGTGACAGGGCTAAGGCAACTTTAATTTTCTCTTTAGTTCCGCTTTTTTAAGTTCAAATACGACAGAAAGCGCCACAGTGATACGCTTTTCAGTCGCTCTTTCACTTTCTGCCACACGCTCGGATCACTGATGCTGCAGAGAAATTCATGGCCTTCTCACGTGAGCCTAGAGATTGCGGGCGCAGGCGCGTTCAGGGTGCGGATTCCCTTTAGGAAACCAGATTCAAACAGGAGATCAATGTGGTAGGCGATTTCTTGTTGCGTGTGGTTCGGGAAATAAGAAGTATAGAAAACTAGAAAGCGGGAGCTGTAGAGCATAGGGTCATTGTTAACCGGAGGAGTATGTCTCGGATTAAATATATATCGCGTTCCACTTCGACTCTTCTATATTTGAGGATTCGCATGTGGGCACACTCGCGGCGTAGAATAAGAATGCGTATGAGTTTTCGGAAAAGGCTCGACAGCGAATAGGGCCTTTTCATTTCTACGGCCTTTTCTTACACATCTCTTTCAGCGGAAGTGTGAATTTTGTCGGAAGTTCATATACATGTTCAAAATAGTGGCGCATGAACTCGATAGCATACTTGCGTCTTACGGCGTGATGGAATAGTGATGTCGGAATAATCTCTGTGAGCGCTCTTCTTGCTAAGTAGTAGAATTCGGTGGGTTATCTCTTTGAGAAGCTTGGTGATCTTTTGTTTGGTTGCTAAATAGTCAATCTGGGTGAACAGATCGTTGCTAACCGCTTTCTCTATATCGCAGCTAGTCTGAAGTGATCTTCTGCACATGAGAACAGTTGCTTTGTAGGCTCTGATACATTCAGCTCTAATCGCCTTCTGAAAATCTGACAGAACCGCTGTCGGTATGTCATCGGATAACGTATCGTCAGGATTGCTTAATGGAAAGTGAGCCTCATAAGCGCACTTCTATGAAGAATGCTCGGTAGGGAATGCTTTTACTATTGCCAAGATGTAGCGTGGCAAGCAATGCAACAAGCCACGGAAACTATAAGGGTCGGGTAGCTCGATTCGTCACGTTCCTCATAGGAAGATGTAACAGTAGGGAAGGCAGATTGCTTCTGACAATGGGGACATTCGCAGTTAAAAACGAAGATGCGCTGATATATGCTCGACATCTGCATATCTTTAGGCCAGTCTTCCACAGAATAGCGACTGAGTTACATATCAAATCAATCAGGCTGCTTGTTTCATACAGCTCGATTGCGAGTTGACTTTTGGCGCACGACATGGCACACTCCAAGTGTAGTGTCACAAAAGCGAACTCGCAGTGCCGATCTCGCGAAGAATGTCACTGGCGACTTTGGACAATTCACGAATTTTGTGCGCCGACTCGTTGCAGTTCCGCACTCTGAAATCAAGGCGAAACTCGACGCTGAAAAACGAGTGAAGGCGCGGAAGTCTAAGCGGGCTTCCGCTTACCGCGCAAAGGATTAGAAACTCGCGGTAAGTCTCTCCTTGCCAGTTAACTCCGCGAATGTCAGACGCTTTCCAACAATCTGCGAGAGTGCCAGCTTGAAGCGATCCGCGTTGTCCGTGTCTTGCGGTTGTTGTACCGGAAGGTTTGCTCATCTAGATAACGGAACAAATGAAACGGCTCTACACTCACATACGTTCCAGAGATGCCGCGCTTGAGGAGCGACAGAAGTTCTCAAGACCGTTAGTGTGGACGCGGCTATCTACATACTGCGAAGCGTGATCAATCACCTGATGCGCGTATTCACTCGCAAGGCTGTCGTAGGAAAGCAGGGCATCAGTGTAGAGCGCGGCTCCTGCTTCGACATGCTTCTTTACTTCGGGTTGCAGGACATTCCTGCGACGGCTCCCAACTACGACGGTGCGAACCTCACCCCCGCGCTCAAGGATTCCCATCACGGCGGTTTTGTCTTTTCCGCCAGTGCCAGTAATACGGCGTTGGCGTTTGCTGACATGCATGTTTCGCGCTTTGCCGCCGATGAAAGTTTCGTCTACTTCGACTTCGCCGCTATCGCCGCCTAGCTTCCGAAATGAGCCTGACTGCATGGCAAGGCGAATGCGATACATCATGAACCATGCGGACTTCTGAGTGATGCCTAGAGCAGCGGCCACCTCGTAGGAGCTAATGCCATTCTTGCAGCTTACGAGTAGCCACAGAGCGGGGAGCCACTTGTCGAGGCCGATTGGCGAATACTCGAAAACAGTTCCGACCTTCAGCGAGAATTTTTGCTTGGGATGATCGCCGTAGCAGCGGTAGAGCCGCGCTTTCTCAAGGTAGGTGACTTTCTCGGAACCACAGTATGGGCATCGAACCTTGCCATCTGACCAGCGAACGGAGATCATAAACTGGCGGCAGTTCTCGTAATCTCCGAAGAACTGAATGGCTTGCTGAAGTGTCTTTGGGCTTTCATGCTCAGAATGTAGCAGGAAAGTGTTAGTAAGTAAAGTATATTATGCCCAAACAAGAGACAGAACTGGCCCATCGAAGAGGTAAGCTCCGCCCCTTTAGAATGGCTGTGGGACTGATCACCTTTCTGGCGCAATCTCAGGCCCGTGCGCCTGAGTCCATGAAAACTGGAACCTATCCCGACCCTAAGCCTTATCCCGAGAAGGTGAGGCTCGTTATCTTGGACCTGGATACCTTTCTCTACCCTTACGATAAGGCATACCGCAACGCCGTTCTGCGAGCTTGGAGGGCGGTAGAAAAGGAATACGGCCTTCCCATATTCCGGAAGAAAATAGCGCAAAAATTGATTGAAGAGGCAAAGGAAGAAGCGAAGAAGAATCCAGATGACGCATTATGCCGGTACATCAGCGAGATGGCGGAACGCCTAGAAAGCATGGGCCGTCCCGCCGCCTCCGTGATCGGCATCCTGGAAGCCTATCGTCGCAGCCGGAGGGTAGCGCGCTCGGGTGGGGCGGAAGAAGATATGCAGCATGATCACTCCCTTGACCCACCTTACAAAGACATGATCGCTATGGCCTTTAATCTGAGGCTCCTTCGGGACCACATGAGCGAAAAGAAAGCAGGACTCATGCGCGACGAACTGCGAGGGAAAATCCTGGAGGGAGAAAAAGGGGTTACGCGGCTGTGGAATAGGCACATGGGTAGCGGGTTCATCCGGCCCGATGCCGAACTGGTAAGCAAGATACAGCGGCTAACTGACGCTGGGGTCGAGGTTGCTGTCCTCTCGCATTCGTTCAAGCAGGGCGAAGGACAGGCAATGGAAAAGTTGGAAATGCTTGGCCTGAAAGGGGTGATTCCCGAGCACAAAATTTTTGGGCTAGAAGAGATTTCTCCCTATAAAAAAGGCAAGCACCCGGAGGTTTTTGAGAGAGCGCTTGCGGCCATTAACAACATGCGCGACCCGGCGGATCCGATTAAGCCGTTCGAGACAATCATGGCAGAAGATACGATCGGCAACCTGCGGGGTGCCAAGAAAGCAGGCATGCAAACCGTGTGGGTGCCGCGCAGAGACAAAGACATGCCAGGTCATCCCTCACAGAAGCTACACAACAAGCTAGCGTCGGTCGATCATATCTACGCTACGCCGCATCAGTTTTTGGAGGCGCTGGATGCTGCGATCCGTGCTTCCAAAGAAGACCTGTAATGGCGGAGTTACTCTCGAGGCGGGAGTAACGCTTTCGGGATGTTCTCAATCCAGATCTCATCCCCAAAAAACCGGCCTGACGTATTCCGCGACTCGCCATCAAGCGCGACTTGCTCGCTTTGGCAAGCCCCCAGGCCACCAGTTCCAATCACCGGCAATACGAAGGAGCGCGGGACCGATCACAATACGAACGAGCGTAGCGTCAATCAACACGGCGACCGCCAACGTAAATCCGATCATCTTGACCACTAGGAAACTTCCGAAAGTGAATGCCGCAAATACCACGATCATGATCGCGGCGGCGCTCGTAATCAGACCTGCGGTTCTAGCCAGACCCTCCGGGATTGCATCCATTTCGCTTAGCCCGCTCCTTCTGGCTTCGAGAACGCGTGCAACCAGAAATACCTCGTAGTCCATGCTTAATCCGAAAACGATTGCAAAGGCGACGATCGGAACAAGAGGAAACACGCTACCGGTTCCTCCAGGAACTCCCAGGAATCTGCTTCCGTGCCCGTTTTGGAAAACGAAAACCAATGCTCCGAAGGACGCGGCAACCGAGAACAGGTTGAGTGCGATGGCCTTCAGGGCGGCGAAGATAGATCGGAACCCGCAAAGTAGCGCAAGGAGCGTTCCCCCGACTACCAGCGCCGTTACCGACGGAAAGCGGTCTCTAATAATCGTTTCATAATCGGCGTTGAGCGCCGGGATGCCCCCAACGAGAAGCGTTGCGCCAGGCACTCCGGTGAGAGCTAGCGCGCCCGTTTTCCGAAGCTCCCGCACCCAGTTGACCTGCTCGCGCAGGGAGACCGAACTCGCGGGTAACACCTCGATCAGCGCCGCTCGTCCGTCACTACTCAGAAATGTCCGCCGGGTCTCCCGCGAGATGTCAAGGAGGGAAGACCGGTTGCCCTCCGCAATCGTAGTGATAGAAATCACGCGGCCACAGCGAGGGTCGCTCGCGAGGCGCTTGGTGACACGATCAAGCACATTCCACCCAGCATCGGTTTGCGTGATGGAGTCCGTTGGAAGCTCGATGATGATGCGCAACGATTCAACAACGCCTTCACGATCCATTCGTCTCAGGGTGTGGAGGGCACGGACAGATTCCGCCGCCGGCGGAAGCCAATCCCCTCGCGGAAGACTGGTATCCAATCCTCTGACCTGCCAGGCGAGCAGAAGCAAAGGAGTGCCTGCCACGAAGAGGGCAAGCCAGGGATGCGCGACGATCACCTTGCCCCATTGCCGCCAGCGAATGCCAGTGCGATCAGCCCGACGCTCATCCAACTTTGGAGTAAAGGGCAATCGGCCAATATTAATCCGCGGACCGAGCCACGCCAGCGCTGTCGGAACGATGGTATTTGTAAGCAACACACTCATTCCGGTCACCAGGAATCCCGCGATACCAATGGAACGGATTTCGCTTATCGGCACCGTCAAGAGCGCCAAAAATCCGATGGCCACCGTTGAGGCTGAAATCAAGAGCGTGCGACCTGCCTGATGTGCTGCGATGACTGAGGCTGAGGGCCCGTTGTGCCCGGCGGAAATCGCTTCGCGGAAGCGGCTAACCATGAGGAGCGCGTAGTCGATTCCCAGGCCCAAGCCAAGCATGGTGGCCAAATTCTGAACCAGAATTGACAAGTGCCACTGCCGCGCCAGGAATCCCGTAATCGCCATGGTGGTCGCGATGGCAAGCTGGCCAACCGCCAATGGAATCAGGGCGGCGATCAGGCTTCCAAAAGCCACCAGCAGAAGTGCGAGGGTCGCGGGGATCACCAGACTTTCGCCGCGCTGCACGTCGTCGGAGCTCGCTTTCCGAATGTCGAAATTCAGTGGAATCTCGCCGGTGAGTTCGAGATTCACCGCCGGATAACGGCCCCGCAGTTGATTTTCAAGCGAGCTTGCCAGTTGGTGAAGCTTCGGAACCAGCGACTCCACGGGACCGTCGGTCGACATGAGGCCCACGAGAACAAACGTTCCCCCTCCCCGGCCCAGAAAGATCGGATCGCGCGAGTCGAGATAGGACACCACTCCCGAAACGCCGGATTGCTCTCTGAGTGCTGTCACGATGGGTTCTAACGCTTGCGCGCTTTCCTGCGAATCCGCAGGCGGGAGTCCCTCTATCACCAGGACCACTTGGTCCACGAACGGCGACCGAAAACGATTGGCCAGCTCTTGCCGGACAGTTTCAGCTTGGCTCCCTTCGACACGGGTCGCGGTCTCCAAGTGGCGCTCGGCATGAAAAGAAAATGGAAGAAGTGCAAGGGTTGCTGCGAGGACGATTCCTGACACCCATAAACGGCGCACATCCATGGCACCCATCATGTCATACAAGATCGCCGCCACTAAAGCTTTCTTGGGGAGAGCAAGAACCGCCGACGCCGAAAAGGCGTTCCGTCCGCGAACAATTCATATTTTCGCCTTCGCATTGGGTAGACACACTGGCGTACCACTCACAATAACAAGCCATGTGAATCTGCTAAAATTTCGACATCGGCGTGGGAGGATCAATTCGTACCTTATTGTTGTTTGCACTGCTTGCCGCCGCGCAACCTGCCGTTGCGCAATCTGGAGTGACGGACCCTCGTATTGGCGTTTGGACGCTTGTCTCTGCGCAGTCTAGCCTGGATCCTCCGAACCGGCTCTCTATTACACACTTGCACGGCGGGGTGCATGTAGTCATGTCAGGCGAAACTCATTTCGATTTCACTGCGAATCGGAACGGACACGATTCGCCCGCACCCGGCAATCTCGGCTTCAATCAAATTGATCTGCATAGGATCGATAAGAGGCAGGCTGAGGTCACGGAGAAAAAGGACGGAACTGTGATGGCGACGGTTCGCGAACAACTTTCGAAGGATGGAAAGGAGCTAACGGCCACGACTGCGACCGTGGACCATCCCGATCGGATCACCGTGTGGACCCGAAGCGGAGGTGCGAAAGTCGCCAGTGACCCATTTGTAGGCGGGTGGACGCAGGATCTCAGCAAGACTCGTTTGCGGCAAGGGTTGGTGCTCAAAATCGAGGCGGACGGAACCGGTGGGGTCCGTTTTCTGGGTGACTTCAGCTATACTGCCCGTTTTGACGGAAAGCAATACGATTTAAAGAACTCGCGCAACGATACCGTGACGCTCGAACTTGTCGATCCTCACACGGTGGATGCGATTTACCGGCGGGATGAGCAAGTCACTCAAACCGATCGGTGGCAGGTTTCCGCGGATGGGCAGCAGATGACGCTATCCACCACAGGCACGTTTGAAACGGGCCAACAGCTAACGGAGAAGCTCGTGTTTAAGAAGTAGCGGAGAATGTATCTGTGCAGTCCAGAAGCGGATCGCTTTCTGGTCGCGCCTTGTATCGTTCGGCGCGATAGCCAGATCGCCTCAGTATAGACGGCTCCCTGTTATCGACAGGCCATAGCGCTCATTGACCCCGTGATCGTCTCACAGCTGCTCCGAGACTTCGATCTTCGGAATCTCCTCGATACACTCAGGATCTCCTGCATCGGCCAAGCATTGGAGGCAATCCGCACCGCAGTCTATACCTCTCCGATGGGTCTCGATGTTCAGGTCGCCCTCGCAGATCGGTGATACCGCGCTGACCTCACTAGCCGCGACCGAAATGATCCCTTTGCGATACATAAATTTCAGAATGCCGTTGACCGTATCTTCCAGAGACGGGTCCGGTTTGCCCCACACGGAGGCATCCCGGGCCATTTGATAGGAAGAGCTGTCATACCGTTTGAACTCCATCGCGGAGATGTTGTCGACAGAGCCCACCAGAAAATCGAGCAGGGGAAAGAGAAGATCTTCCTTCCGGCATCTCCGGATCAGCTCGGGAACGAAATCGGGAAGGCTGAATATCTCGAATTGCCGGCCAGTCGCTTTGGTAATAAGCCGGGTAATATCCATCATTTTCGAATAATCGTCCCGAACGACATGGTAAGTCTTATTCGCAGTGCCGGGAGTGGTAGAGATCGCAACGATATTGTTCGCCACAATATCGGCCGGAACGAAGCTGACCTGGTTGAGAGTGTCGACGCCAATACCGTGATTCACCATAAAGGCAACTAAGCGAACGGCGATATCGAAGTTGTTACCTCCGCCCGTGACCGAAGGACTCACCAGAGCTGGCCGGAAAATCCGCGCGGAAAGTCCCCGGGTGCGCGCGTCGACAACCACTTGTTCTGCTACCCATTTCGATTGACTGTACCCAAAATCGAGGAGCTCCATATTCTCGTTCAAGTCGGTCTCATACAAGACTGATTTGACCGCCCAGCCAAACACGAAGGTAGTCGAGACATAGTTGAACTCTTTGGACCTTCCCTCGAACGCCAATCTCACGACCTCATTGGTTCCCAGCACGTTCGCGTCGCGCATCAGATCGTAATTGAACAGGTAGTTCACGGTTGCACCGTTATGGAACACGGTGTCGATTTCACTCGCGAGAAAATCCCAGACATCCTGCATCAGGCCCAGCTTGGGTTGCCCGAGATCGCCGGAGACGGGGATCACGCGGGCCTCGAACATCTCCATCAGCCCTATTCCGCATGGTCCCATTGACCCCATTGCAGCTCTCAGTCTTTGCTTGCCATGTTTTTCGTCGGAAGACCTGACGAGAACATATATCTTCGCCCGTGTCTGTTCCAGCAAGCTTTTGATGAGGAATGGCCCTATGAAGCCTGTCCCGCCCGTGAGCAGCACATGATTCAGCATTGGTATCTCCGGCATGGGCGAAGGCACCGGAGGCTCGAAGATGAGCTTCCTGTCGTTGCTCATCATCTGTTTCTCAGCGGCGCACTGCTCTTCACGGAAAGCCGCAAGGGAATGGCGCAGATGAACCAGTGCCTCTTCGGGAGCGCGCTCCAGTTGTTCGGCTAGTCCAAGCAGCTCGGCCACACTGACACGCTGAATGACACCAATATCTACCTGCCTCGCCAGCAACTCGGCGCCTTTATCTTTCAGGAGTTCCTTCAGCTCATGCATGAATACAACAAGATCCAGAGAATCCAGGCCCGCTTCGACGAGGTTGTACGATTCCAGACCTGTCAGGTTGTACCTGGCTTTCAATTCGGCGAAAGAGGAATGTATGTCGGAATGGGACTTCCCGGCGTCCTTCTCCCGCGAAAAGTCGGAGAGAACGGTGAACTGACGTTGCAGCCACATCTGCTTGGTCTTATGGCGCATGATCTTCCCCGAACTTGTTCTCGGGATCGCACGAGGCGCGATGAGGGAAATCATCGCCACTTCCACGTTGAGATAATTCCAGACCGCAGCGGCAATCTTTCGTGCTTCGGGAAGCGCCGCCCTAGGATTCTTGACTTCGGCGACGATTGCTAGCGCAGGTTCGCTGTCTTCCTGAACCTGGAACGCAGCGACGCAATTGTGCCGGATCAGACTGGATGATTTCTCCACGACGTTCTCAATGTCCTGCGGGTAATAGTTCTGCCCGCGGAGAATAATCATGTCCTTGATGCGGCCGCAGACGTAGAGTTCGCCGTGGTGGATGAATCCTATGTCGCCGGTCCGAAGGTAGCCGTCGTCATAGGGAGTATCGTCCACGAGCCGCGCGCGAAACTGCTTCAGAGTCAATTCAGGATTATTCCAGTAACCATGGCACTTACCGCTTCCGGCGACCCAAATTTCGCCGATGCGCTCTGCCTTAAGAGCGAAATGTCCTTCCGGATCCACGATCTTAACGTCGAGACCCGGGAGCGAGGTTCCACAACTGACAATCTGCGTGGCGCCGCCGATTTCTGAAACCTCAGTAGTCATGCGGGCCTTCCCCAGCGCCATGGCACGCTTGTTGACGGAAACGATGTTGCGACCGCCCAGTGAGACCGCCAAAGTATTCTCGGCCAGCCCGTAGGCGACATAGAAACTCTCGGACTTGAGTCCATAGGGCTGAAACGCTTCCAGAAACCGGGTGTAGGTATCCGGTTTTACGGGTTCTGCGGCGCACATCAATACGCGAAGCGAGCTGAGATCACAAGCCTCCAGGCTTTCCTTGGAAAGCCTCCCGGCGCGCAAGCAATAGTCATAGGCGAAGTTGGGGGCAGCCGCCGCAGTGGCGTGGTAGGTCGTTATTGTATTGAACCACAGGATCGGCCGTTGAATGAAGTCCATGGGAGCGAACCCGTACGTCGTGCCACCTTTCAGTGCTGGATATAGGTAGCACCCGATCAGTCCCATATCGTGATACTGCGGAAGCCAGGAAACGACGACCGGTGCCGGATGGTCGATCACCAGCGAACAGGTAGTCAGGATATTTTCGTGCGTCACGATCACGCCCTTGGGCTCCATCGTCGAACCCGACGTGTACTGGAGAAACAATATCTCCGAAGAATCGACAGGAAGGCGGTCCGAAACCGTGTCTACGAAATCTTCCGTGGCGATCCACGGAAGACCGGAAATGTAATCTACGTCGACACCCGACGCCGAGACCCCACGTCTGGCGAGATTCGTCTTGAGAGATGCGTGGTAATCTCTGCTCGTTAAAACCCCAGCCGCCTGGCAATCCTTTGCGATGTGGACCGTCTTGTATAGGGCGCTCTGGAAGCCGCGCGAACTGGGGGGATAGACCGGCACGGGGATCAATCCGGCGCGCACGCAACCAAAAAATGCGCACATCATTTCGAGTCCCGGCGGGTAGGCAAGCAGAACCCGATCGCCCGTCGCGAAACGACCCTCTTTCCGCAAATGTCCGGCGATCGCTTGCGTTCGGTGGAAAAACGATGCGTAGGTGTAACGTTCGATCGGATCGCCGTTTACGTTAAGGTATGAATAAAGGAGTTTGTCCGGGTGCTCGTCTGCCAGCCTATCCAGGTGTTCCAGAATTGACGCCGTCATCAATCAGCGATCCTCCAAAGTCGAATGGTTCGTATATTAGCAAAGCATTTGCGCATCCTGGGGTAAGGCATCAGGCATCCATGGTTTGTCAGGTCTGAATTTTCTTGATTGCGCTTAATCGCTCGCACTAAGATATTGTAGCGATTGTCGACGGCGCGGCAACAATTTTGCTGCGGGTCAGGGCTACGCATGCGGCATATGGAGCGCAGCGGGTCCCCATTACCACGATCGCGGAGGCGCCGGTGACGTTTCAACCCGAAGCGGTGATTGCCCATCAACCGGACATCGCAGACCTTGTACCATCGGAACCTTCAGCTTCGCCGATTATCGAATCGGCCGGCGCGTCTTCATTCCCGAAAGTCTTGCGTAGCCGCCTCGATGGTTTTTTTGCCGATCAGAGGATTTCTCCCAAAGCGGACCGCACAATGTGGGTCAAGATCGCTATGGGTCTGGCAGTCCTCGTGGGCGCATGGATTGCTCTGTATACGCTCAGGCCGGGCTCATGGAAATTTGTCGCCCTCTACCTTTTAGGCGGCCTCGCGCAGACATTCCTTTTGCTGAACATCGCCCATGACAGCAATCACAACGCCATATCGTCTCGGTCAAGGGTCAACAAAACCCTGAACTATGTCTTCGATCTGTGCGGAATGAGCTCGTACATGTGGCGAATCCTCCATCATCGGGGTCATCACTCCTGCATCAATCTCCACGGTGAAGATGACGCGCTTTCAGGACGGGGCATCTTTCGCTTTACGCCTTATGAACCCCGGGCGCCTTGGCAGCGGTTTCAGCACGTCTACGCGTTGTTCGTTTACGCGATGTTCTCTCTCGATTATGTGTTCTTTAGGGACTTCCAGTGCTTTTTCTTTCCGACACATGAATATCTGAGACGCACTAAACATTCTCTGCGCGAATATGCCATTCTCTTTGCCGGCAAGGGTTTCTACCTGACTTACATGCTTATCTTGCCGGTGATGGTGCTGGGAAAATCGCCTCTGCTGGTCGCAGGGGCGTTCCTCCTGGTCCATTTAATCGTTGGTTTATCCGTAACGCTCGTATTCCAGTCGACGCACACCGTCGACAGCACCTACTTTCCCTCGGATCGTGGCGAGTTTGAAAACGGCGTGTATCACATCTTCGCGACAACGGCCGATTATGCGACGGAGAACCCGCTTGTAGGTTGGCTCGCGGGCGGGCTCAACCATCACGTCGTCCACCACCTGTGTCCTTTCGTGTGTCATACCCACTATGCTCCGCTGACTAGGATCGTGAAGGAGACTGCCAAAGAGTTTGGGGTTCCCTATAGGCAGCACTCCACCATGACCCTGGCAATCCAGCATCATCTGATACTTTTGCGGCAACTGGGGAATGAACACTGATTTTGAGCGTCCTATCTCTTGTATGGGCCAGCTAGCACGTCTTTCAAGTGACATGAAATTTCCTGCGGTTCGAGAAAAGTATCAGGACGACTGGGTATGAGCTCATCAATGCCTGTCCCCGTTGTTTCCCGACTCCGCTGCTTTGCGGATTCTCGCGCAATGGCTCGCAATCCGGTGCAGATTTTGTCCCGGTACAACGAAATCTTCGGCGACACATTCTGGATCCGTTTGGGTGGTCTCAAGGAGGCGATGGTTACCATCGATCCCGCTGTCATTCAGCACGTGTTGAAGACCAATGCGGAGAACTACCAGAAATCCGAAATTCAAGTGAAGCGAATGGGCCACTTCCTAGGTAAAGGCCTGCTCACGACCCACGGAGAAGCCTGGCGCACGCAGCGCCGTCTCATCCAGACGGGCTTCGATCGAAAGCAACTCGACGCGTTGTCCTCAATCATGCAGGACTCCGTTGCCGAGTCACTGCGCGATTTCGACAGACAGATCCACGGTGGCCCCGTGGATATTTACCCCCACCTCATGAAAATTACCTTCACGATGGTCGCTCGATCGCTATTTGGCGCACGGTTGAAGGATGAAGACATCGATCTTGTCAGCCATACCATCTGCACCGTCCAAGAATTCATTGTCCGGCAAGCTCTTCAGCCCTATCTGAATCCCTGGTTCGCCATCTCGGGCGAACTGCGCAGGCACGAACACATGCGAATCCGCGCCGACGCCATTCTGCTCGAATACATAAGGAAGCGCCGCAACGAACCACCCGGCCACGATCTGCTGCAGACTCTTATGGATGCGCGTTACAGCGATGGCAAAGGCATGAGCGATGAGCTCATCCTGAGCGAGAGCATGCAACTTCTGGTTGCCGGACATGAAACATCGTCGAATGCTCTATCGTGGCTTCTTTATCTTTTGAGCTCGCGTCCGGATTGTATCGAGAGGGTACGGCAGGAGTTTGACTCCGTGCTCGGCGAAGCGCCCCTGAGCCACAGCGACGTTCCCAAGTTCGAATTTGTGACTCAGGTCATCCAAGAGGCGCTCCGCCTCTACCCGCCTTTTTGGATGGTCGACCGCATGGCTGTTGCAGACGACCGTGTAGGGGACGTCGCGATACCGCGCGGATCGATGGTCATTGTGTATGTGTACGGTGCGCACCATGCTCCGCGCTACTGGCAGAATCCTGAGAACTTCGATACGGAGCGTTTCACCAAAGCAAACGAGAAGCTGCGCACACCCTTCACCTATCTTCCCTTCGGAGCCGGACCGCGAGGCTGTATCGGCGGAAATTACGCGATGCTGCAGATCCTTATGATTTTGAGCGATCTGCTCAGAAAATACTATTTTCAGTTGGCTCCGGGCCAAATGATCGAAGCTCGCCCGATGGTCATCCTGCGGCCGAAGCACGGGATCCGCATGACATTCACCAATACCATCCCTCCCGCCCCGTGCGTCGCATAAGACGCGATCCGGGCTGGAACGGACTTGAGTTGTGAAGCGCAAACATTGAGACGGCAGTTGTTGAAAAGCCGCTTCCAGTGGGCAAAATGGTCGCGCCGGGGCTTTCTTCGCTCTAACCTTGGCCTATGCCCTCGTAGCCGGATTGCGCACCGCAACCGACTTCGACGTACTCGCAAAACGAAGCGGACCGGCGCGAAGAGCCACCGGCCCGCGACTTGCACCGACGTTAGCGTCAGTGCTGGAATTGAGACAACTTCGGGTTGTTATCTCCCAACGGCAGGACGACAGACTCTGAGGTGGAGATAACATAGACGATCGCCTGTTGGACGCCGCCCTGGCTAATAACGACTCGCCCGTTCGATGAAGCGACGTAAGTCGCCGTGATGGTACTTGCCGTCGGACCGCCGCTGCCGTTGTTATCCCCTGTGCTGATCAAATTGCCGGCTCCATCGGCCTGTGCGCTGTCGACCTCCTCACTCACGTTCGAGCTGACTGGCTGGAGAGTTCCACCCAGGTAATTCCCGGAGAAGGAGGCATTCGTGAAGCTGCTCCCTGACTGCGGCACCATCATACCGAAGGTCGCCGCGTTGTCGGTCCCGACAACAAAAGCCTTGTTCGGGCCAATCAGGTAGAGGACGGGACTGTTGCCGCCGCCTCCGCTCAGCGTGACGCGCCCGTTCGATGCCGTGCTGTAGTTCGCTGACAGGCTCTGCGAGCTCATCGTACCGCCCTGGTTATCGTCGAGACTGAGCGTGACCGACCCGGCACCGTCGGCGGTGACGAGCCCGGCGGATGCGTCAGGCGTGGGCGAGCCTCCACCACTATCGACTCCTTGCAGTTCGATCACACTGACGCCATTGAGCGATGCGTTGGTGAACGTGCCGCTTTGCTGCAACATCTGGCCCGTCAGCAGCGGATTGCTGGTACCGTCGTCGTCCATGACCAGCAACTCGGAAGCGCTGACCACGTAGAAGACGAAGTTCAAGCTACCTTGGCCGGCGAAGGCTATAGTTACCGTGCCGCGGCCACCAGCCGCCACGCTGAGATCGCTGGAACTCAGAGTCGTGTTTACTACGGGAGTGCCCCCTCCGCTGCCGTCGTCGGCATCAACCTCGCCGGACAGGTTGCCGCTGCCATCGGCGGTGAATGCACCGGCCATGGCGAAGCGGCTGGAACTCCCCCCGCCATCGCCCCCGACAAATCCGAAGGCGTAGTTGCCTGTGATCTTGGCCGTTGAGAACGCGGTGGTGTCCTGCTTGCGCAGCAGACCGGAAGCCTTCAGGTTGCCGCTATCGTAGGAGATGATGCTGCCGTTGCTGCCGCCGGAATTCAAGGCGGCGGCAAAGGTGCTCGTGCCGCTGAGCCCTCCGCCAAACGTCAACTTCATAGTTGCGAGATTGTTCGAACTCACACAGTAGGTCCCGGTGACCGTGCCGCTCGCGGGTCCGTTGGCCCCATCGTTCGCATCCATGCTTCCACTAGAGATGTTCCCCGCTCCATCAGCAGCAAAACTGCCGACTGCGGTGGAGGCCGTCGTTGCACCGCTCCAGCCATTAAGCAGCATGGCATAGTTCCCGTGGAGGCTGGCGTTGTTCGCGCAATCGCCAATTACGATGCTGACGCTGGCGCTGGCAGTTTCTGCCGCCGAATCGGTGACCATAATTGTAAAGGTCGAGGTTCCGGCTGCAGTCGGCGTTCCAGAAATGCTCCCGTTCCCATTGCTGTTGTTGATGGAGAGCCCACCCGGCAGAGTGCCGCTGGTGATACTCCACGTGTACGGTTGCACTCCTCCATTGGCCTGCAAGGAGGCGTTGTAGAGCCAGCCTTTGTCGCCGCCGGGCAGCGCCGTCGTTTGGGTAGAGAGCGGCGATGCTCCGCTGACGGTGATTGTGTACGTGTCCGGGCCGACCGTGTTGCTCGCGCTGTCTCTCACCGATACGGTAAAGGAGACGGTAGCAATCGAGGTAGGAGTTCCGCCCAGCGACAAGGTGTTGCCGCCGGTGTTCCAGACAAAGAGGTTGTCCCCTAGACCGACCTGCGTACCGTCGGTCGGAACAGGAGTCCCATTCACCGTGAAGGTATAGTTAGGTCCGACGCCGCCTGAAGCATTGACAGCTCCGCCCCAGCTTTGTCCGACCATTGTGCTCCCAACGGAACCAGGTGCGGGCAAGGTCAGAGGCGCTGCAGCCGTCTGGAAGGATACCTGTACTCCCGCAGAGTTGCCGTTGTTGTCGTTGGCGGTGATCTGCCAGTTGTAGTTCGAGCTACCGTTCAGACTGGATACGCTTGGCAGGTCGCCCGAGTTTGTCGGATCTACGCCCCAGCTGATCGAGGTGATTGAACTGGAGAAGCCGTTCGAGTTGGAGTTGTTGCTGGGTATCTGCCAGATTTGGTTTCCGTTCTGATCCCACAGTTGGAATTGGTAGGTGTAGCTGCTGGCGTTCTGGGGATCGGTCCAACTGAAATTGGATGTCACGCTGGCGCCGCTCCCCTGAGGTGAAAGGTTGGTGGCAAAGGCGTTCAGCACGGCGCTGACGGTGACGGTCAGGACCTCCGAGGTGCCATCGCTGTAGGTGACGTTCAAGGTGTAGATATCGCCGACCTGCGGCGTCGCGCCGTTGAGGTTGAACCAGTAGGAGAACTGATCGGACTTACCACCGAATGCGCCATTGGCGATGTCCGCTGGGATGACCACTCCCGGAGTGGGTCCCGTGGCAAGCTCGACAGCCACCGGCAGTTTAACCACGCCGTTGACGTTGAAGCCGATGTTGTAATAGGTGTTGGTACCATTCGAGTTGATCTGTTCCCACGCCTGCGTCATCACCGTGGCGGTACTATTGCCGCTGGGCAAGGTCAGATTTTCGCTGCTCATGTTGCCGGTGATCGATACCGGAGCCGAGTTGTTTCCGTTATTCGTGTTGGTGACTTGTCCCGGCCCACTCAGAAGACCGGAGTTGTTTTGGTCGATGACCCCGAAGAAGAAGTAATCGGATCCGCTCGGAACCTGGACCGTGTACGATGCCGGGCTTGTCGGCGGACTCGTCTTGCTTCCCAGCACGTCAGCATAGACGGCACCCGTGCTCTGATCGTAGAAGCCCACATACAACGGCCCGGTTGCCGTCTCGCTGAAGGTGACCGTGCCCGAGACCGTATTGCCGCCAGTGGGTGCGCCGATGGTCATTGCATTGGATGGTCCTGACCAGTTGCTGGTCGAACTCCCGGCGACGCCTCGGGCGCGGAAGTACAAGGTTTGTCCGTTGGTGAGCCCGTTTACGATCCACGGGTTGTTCCCGCCGGTTGCCGGGAAACTCGTGCTTCCGAGCACGGTGCCGAACGACGAACTGGTGCTCCATTGGACGGTGTAGGAGGCAGGCATCTCGATGCCGTTGCTGTTCTTGATTACCTGGAACGAGACAAGGGCGCCCCCGTTAAACGCGCCGTTTCCTTTGTTACCGCCCCATGAGGGAGCCGAACTGAGAGCCACCGTCGCCGGATCGATCAACACGATGGAGACGCCGCTCACGCCCGAGTTAGTAACAGTTATGTTCGCGACGCTGCCGGTGGGGTTAGACGCGTTCTCGGCGCCATAACCCAGGTTGTCCATGAATGCCTGCAACGTGTAGGTGCCCGGCTGCACGCCTTGGATGGTGAACGCCCCTCCCGAAGTTAGTGTGGCTTGGGAGATGCTGGTGCCCAGGTTGTTGCCGCCGCAGTTGTTGCAGTTGTTACCGTTCAGCTGCAGATACACCCACCCCGTCTTCGCGCCGATGTAACTCACCGTGCCGGAGACCGTATAACCCACCGGCTGGTTGCTGACGACGATGGTGTAGCTGTTGCTAACCGACACTGGCGTATTCTCGCTGTCGGTGACTTGAAGCGAGAAGGTATAGGTCCCCGTAGTGGTCGGCTGTCCGGAGATGCTGAGGGTGTTGTTGTTGTTAAAGTTGAGGCCGGGCGGCAGACTGCCGCTGGTGATGCTCCAACTATAGGGCTGTAATCCGCCAGCGGCGTTCACGGCGGCATTGTATTGGTTGCCGACGCTGCCGTTTAGCACGGACGTGGTGGTGATGGTCAGCGCGCTGTTGATGGTGATGCTGAGGTTGGCGGTCTGGGTAAGAACAGTAGGTTGGGTGGAATCGGTGACCTTTACCGTAAAGCTGGTGGTGCCGGTTGCTGTGGGAGTGCCGGTGATAGCGCCGGTGCTGGTGTTCAAGGTCAACCCGGTCGGCAGCGTGCCGGCGCTGATGCTCCAGGTGTAGGGCGGAGTGCCGCCACTGGCCTGCAACACCGCGTTCGAGTAGGACGTATTCACAACGCCCCCGGGCAGGCCCGAAGTCGTGATCCCGAGCGGCGCGCTTGAATTGATGGAGATGCTCAGATTCGCGGACGCGGTTTGTACGGTCGGGGTTTCCGAGTCCGTCGCGGTCACCGTGAAGTTCGAGGTGCCGAAGGCGGTTGGCGTCCCTGTGATCGCGCCGGTCGAGGCGTTCAACGTCAATCCCGCGGGCAGAGCACCAGAGGTAAGAGTCCAAGTATAAGGTTGGACCCCCCCGGATGCCTGCAGCATTGCTCCAGTGTAAGCAGCGTTGATCACACCCACTGGTAGGCCAGTCGTGGTGACGTTCAGAGTCGGCGCGCTGATGATGATGCTCAGATTGGCGGTAGTAGTGGCGTGCGTCGGCGTCTGCGAATCGGTCGCAGTGACCGTGAAATTCACGGTGCCGGTGAAAGTTCCCGTCGGTGTGCCCGAGATCGCGCCGGTGCTGGCGTTCAATGACAGGCCCGCGGGGAGACTACCTGTTGTGATCGACCACGTGTACGGAGTGATGCCTCCCGCTGCCGCCAGAGTTGCGCCTGGGTAAATCGTGCCGATCACACCCGCTGGCAGAGATGCGGTCGTCACCGATAAGGCTGGGTTGACCACGATGCTCAGGTTCGCGGTGGCCGTCTTAGCAGTCGGTGTTTCCGAGTCCGTTACTGTGACGGTGAAGTTCGCGGTGCCGGAGGCGGTCGGTGTTCCGGAGATGGCTCCAGTGGCGGCGTTAAGCGTCAGACCAGCGGGCAAGCTGCCGGTCGTAACTGCCCACGAGTAGGGCGTGATGCCGCCGGTGGCCTGCAAGGTCGCGCCGGGATACACCGAACCAGCAACGCCTACAGCCAGCGAACCGGAAGTGGTGACGCTCAGCGGCACAACGGAGATCGCAATACCAAGGTTGGCGGTAGCGGTCTTCGCGGTCGGAGTCTCGGAGTCAGTTGCAGTGACGGTGAAGCTGACGGTACCAACAAATGTTCCGGTCGGAGTGCCAGAGATCACGCCCGTCGAAGCATTTAAAGATAAGCCGGCGGGAAGGCTGCCGGTTGTCACAGCCCACGTGTAAGGCAAGATTCCGCCTGTCGCCTGGAGAGTTTGGTTGGTGTACGCATTGCCGATTGATCCACCAGCGAGCGATGACGTCGTCACGCTCAATAGCGGCGCGCTGACGGTGATGCTCAGGTTTGCGGTAGTAGTGGCGTGCGTCGGCGTCTGCGAATCGGTCGCAGTGACGGTGAAATTCACGGTGCCGGTGAAAGTTCCCGTTGGTGTGCCCGAGATCGCGCCGGTGCTGGCGTTCAATGACAGGCCCGCGGGGAGACTACCTGTTGTGATCGACCACGTGTACGGAGTGATGCCTCCCGCTGCCGCCAGAGTCGCGCCTGGGTAAATGGTGCCGATCACACCCGCTGGCAGAGATGCGGTCGTCACCGATAAGGCTGGGTTGACCACGATGCTCAGGTTCGCGGTGGCCGTCTTAGCAGTCGGTGTTTCCGAGTCCGTTACTGTGACGGTGAAGTTCGCGGTGCCGGAGGCGGTCGGTGTTCCGGAGATGGCTCCAGTGGCGGCGTTAAGCGTCAGACCAGCGGGCAAGCTGCCGGTCGTAACTGCCCACGAGTAGGGCGTGATGCCGCCGGTGGCCTGCAAGGTCGCGCCGGGATACACCGAACCAGCAACGCCTACAGCCAGCGAACCGGAAGTGGTGACGCTCAGCGGCGCAACGGAGATCGCAATACCAAGGTTGGCGGTTGCGGTCTTCGCGGTCGGAGTCTCGGAGTCAGTTGCAGTAATGGTGAAATTGATCGGTACCAACAAATGTTCCGGTCGGAGTGCCAGAGATCACGCCCGTCGAAGCATTTAAAGATAAGCCGGCGGGAAGGCTGCCGGTTGTCACAGCCCACGTGTAAGGCAAGATTCCGCCTGTCGCCTGGAGAGTTTGGTTGGTGTACGCATTGCCGATTGATCCACCAGCGAGCGATGACGTCGTCACGCTCAATAGCGGCGCGCTGACGGTGATGCTCAGGTTTGCGGTAGTAGTGGCGTGCGTCGGCGTCTGCGAATCGGTCGCAGTGACGGTGAAATTCACGGTGCCGGTGAAAGTTCCCGTTGGTGTGCCCGAGATCGCGCCGGTGCTGGCGTTCAATGACAGGCCCGCGGGGAGACTACCTGTTGTGATCGACCACGTGTACGGAGTGATGCCTCCCGCTGCCGCCAGAGTTGCGCCTGGGTAAATCGTGCCGATCACACCCGCTGGCAGAGATGCGGTCGTCACCGATAAGGCTGGGTTGACCACGATGCTCAGGTTCGCGGTGGCCGTCTTAGCAGTCGGTGTTTCCGAGTCCGTTACTGTGACGGTGAAGTTCGCGGTGCCGGAGGCGGTCGGTGTTCCGGAGATGGCTCCAGTGGCGGCGTTAAGCGTCAGACCAGCGGGCAAGCTGCCGGTCGTAACTGCCCACGAGTAGGGCGTGATGCCGCCGGTGGCCTGCAAGGTCGCGCCGGGATACACCGAACCAGCAACGCCTACAGCCAGCGAACCGGAAGTGGTGACGCTCAGCGGCGCGACCGAGATTGCGATGCTCAAGTTGGCGTTTGCCTTACCGCCTGTGGGCGTTTCAGAATCCGTCACCGTAACGGTGAAACTATCGGTACCGACAAATGTTCCGGTCGGAGTGCCAGAGATCACGCCGGTGTTGACGTTCAGAGATAAGCCAGCGGGAAGGCTGCCGGTGGTTACTGACCACTTGTAGGGCAAGATTCCGCCAGTCGGCTGCAGTGTTTGGTTGGTGTAGACAGTACCGATGGTTCCACCAGCGAGCGATGTCGTCGTCACGCTCAACAGCGGCGCGCTGATGATGATGCCCAGATTGGCGGTAGTAGTGGCGTGCGTCGGCGTCTGCGAATCGGTCGCAGTGACGGTGAAACTGACGGTGCCGGTGAAAGTTCCCGTCGGTGTGCCCGAGATCACACCCGTGCTGGCGTCTAAGGACAGTCCGGTTGGCAAGGTGCCGGTAGTGATCGACCACGTGTAGGGATTGATGCCACCCGCTGCCGCCAGAGTTGCGCCTGGGTAAATCGTGCCGATCACACCCGCTGGCAGAGATGCGGTCGTCACCGACAAAGCTGGATTGACCACGATGCTCAGGTTCGCGGTGGCCGTCTTAGCAGTCGGTGTTTCCGAGTCCGTCACTGTGACGGTGAAGTTCGCGGTGCCGGAGGCGGTCGGTGTTCCGGAGATGGCTCCAGTGGCGGCGTTAAGCGTCAGACCAGCGGGCAAGCTGCCGGTCGTAACTGCCCACGAGTAGGGCGTGATGCCGCCGGTGGCCTGCAAGGTCGCGCCGGGATACACCGAACCGGCGACGCCTACAGCCAGCGAACCGGAAGTGGTGACGCTCAGCGGCGCAACCGAGATCGCGATGCCAAGGTTGGCGGTAGCGGTCTTCGCGGTCGGAGTCTCGGAGTCAGTTGCAGTGACGGTGAAGCTGACGGTACCAACAAATGTTCCGGTCGGAGTGCCAGAGATCACGCCCGTCGAAGCATTTAAAGATAAGCCTGCGGGAAGGCTGCCTGTCGTGACGGACCATGAATAAGGCGTGATTCCGCCAGTCGCCTGAAGTGTTTGGTTGGTGTAGACGGTGCCGATCGATCCACCAGCGAGCGATGTCGTCGTCACGCTCAACAGCGGCGCGCTGATGATGATGCTCAGATTGGCGGTAGTAGTGGCGTGCGTCGGCGTCTGCGAATCGGTCGCAGTGACGGTGAAACTCGCGGTGCCGGTGAAGATTCCGCTGGGCGTGCCCGAGATCGCGCCCGTCGCGGAATTCAAAGCCAATCCAGCCGGCAGGCTTCCAGTCGTAACCGCCCAGGTGTAGGACGGCACTCCGCCGGTCGCTTGCAGCGTCTGGCTATATGCCGTGCCTGTTGTTCCGGCTGGCAAAGAGCCCGTCGTAATGGTCAACGCTGGAGGTGCGTTCACGGTGAAGGTAATGGCCTGGCTTGCGGACATCCCCGCTGCATCGGCGACATGGAAGGTCACCGAGCCACTGCTCACGCCGGCCGGAGTGCCAGCGATTGCTCCCGTGGTGCTGTTCAAACTCACTCCCGCAGGAAGGGTCCCGGAGGTGATAGTCCATGTGTAAGGACTTATTCCGCCGGACTCACTCAGTGTGGCGCTGTAAGCGGCCCCCGCGGTTGCCGCCGGAATAGAGGTTGTGTTAACTGTGGGCAGAGGATTGACCTTAATTTGCAGGGCGGCCGCTTTCGTCGGATCTGTTATCGAGGTCGCGGTGACGGTCGCAGTAAACGCGCTGGTCACAGAGGCGGGGGTGTTGTACGTGACTGATGTCGCGGTAGTGGCGCTGAGTGCGCCGCCACCCGAAACGCTCCACTGCACGCCAGCGCCCTTGGCGTCGTTCGCAACCGCAGCAGTGACGGAAACAGTCTGAGATTGATCAATGCTCTTCGAGCTATTCGGTGTCAACGCAACACCGATTGGTTGGATCGAGCCGCCTCCGCATCCTGACAGACCCAGCGTAAGAAGAGCGATAAATCCGTACACTGAGGCCGCAATGGATGCACGCTTCACAATTCCCCCTCTTGACTAGGGGGATTGCAGAGTATTCCCCCTCGTCAGAAAGGGCATAATCCTTTAGTGGAACTTATTACTCAAGTTACCCAAGTCCGCGCTTTCGTGTTTAAATTCCGACCATGCAGACGGACGGGATTGTTGAATGCCACGCTGGGTCGGCGTTCTCGAGTGTGTTTGTCGCGTGCGCGGGACTGTGCACCCAGTCGAATCGACCATACTAAAGTAATGAAAGTGGCCGCTTGTTCGCCGGCCGCGCAGACCCGGCAAGCGTGGCCAGCAGTTTTTTCGAACGCAGTCGGAGCGGCAACGGGATCGCTTTTCGGGCTGGGGACGGTGTGAACACAGGCGGGGGAAACGGCGCGACTACAGCAACGGCTACTACGAGCGGGATTTCGTTATCCGCTTCGGGACGATTCGGTTGCGCATCGCGCGCACCCCGGGGGAAGAGCTTTCTAGCAGTGGGGCTGAGACGTTTTCAGCGGCGGGCCGAAGAACTAGCCGCACTGAAGAGAAGCTCGTTTCCCGGATTGTCGATCAAGACTCGAGCTTGTTTTGAGAGCCGTCGGGGTTCACCGGCAGCCCAGAGCAGAACATGTGTATCCAGCAAGAGTTTCATACACCAATGCCGAAGATTCGCTCGATCTCCTCCTTGCCCATTCGGTCAAAGTCGTCCGGTACAGAGAACTGCCCCGCCATGAACCCGAGCCGCCGTACTTGAGCACCGGTGGGAGCGCTAAGCGCAGGGACCTTTACGACTGGTTTACCAGCCTTGGCAATAACGAACGCCTCACCCTTCGAGGCTTCTTCTATAAGTTTCGACAGCTGAGTTTTCGCCTCGTGAATATTCACTGTCTTCATCGTGGTGGTGGCCGGATAACCTTAGTTTAACTGACTTAGTTTATCAGAGGCCTTGTAGCAGGTGCAAAAGATCGGTCACGTCACTGCGAACGCGAAATACTGCCCAGCACCGCCTTGATATGCACCGTCTCGCTTACCTTGAAGATTGTTCCCGCGACATCCCATGCCTGCACGGTGAGAAAATGAGTTCCCGGCGGAATGGCTAACGGAACTTGCAATCCCGTTCCAGTGAATTCATATTGCAAAATATTATCTACATAAGCCTGGATGGCATAAACTGGATTAGGATCCTGGGCCGTGGCCACAACCTCTATCGGCGAATACATAGCTGCTGCGGTCGAGGGACTGACAATCGTAACGGTTGGCTTCGCGACCGTGATGTAGTTTCCGGTCTTTGTGATTCCTCCGGAATCGTCCCACGCTTGTACCACAAGGTGATGATTTCCATAGCTCATGGGAATGCGAGCGTTTAGAGAGCTGGTATTCGCGTGGTAGGCCAAAAGGTCATCTACGTAAATCTGCATTGCGTGCACCGGTGCTTTCCCGCCTGCGGTCGCAATCACTAAGACCGGAGATGACACGGTCGCTTGCGGTAATGGAGAAGTTACGACGACAGCTTCCGGCTGCACATTAACGGTCACTCCGGTTTTGTGAATACCACCCTTGGCATCCCAGGATTGCACGACAAGGAGATGAGAGTTTGGATTCATTGCAAGTGTAGTGTCAATACTCGATGCTTGCGTCTGATATTTCAGGACATCATCCACATAAACTTGAATCGCGGTTACAGGACTGCTGTTAATGGTGCTGGCCTGGATGTGAACCGGGGAGGCCACGCTGGCATTAGGTGGCGGCGTAATAATGTTCACCGAGTTGAAAAAATCAGACATGGGAAGGGCGGCTGCGGCTTCCCCGGGACACAATGTAATTCCCATTGAGTCGCATACTGTGCGCAGGAGATTTGCGTGGTCGTAGCGGATTGACGATTGGTAATGCGGCCGAACCTGGGGTCCGATCATGAGTGTTGCGAGCCGGCCTCCGCAGCCGGTTTGAAGCCTTGTGCTGCAGCGGTTGTCATTTGCGAGGTTTCCCTCATCCCAAACAATGAACAATAGTCCATCTCCGCCAGGGGCAAACTCAGGCCGGGAGAGAATCGGCGGAAGGTATTCCGCCAGCCATTGATCGGCGGCAGGGAGGGTTCCATCATGCGCGTCTTCATCTAAATTGGGACTGATGTAGGCATAATTGGGAGTGTCATTATTCTCTATGTCAGCCGCTAATTGAGTAAAGGGAACCGAGTTCAGCGCCTGCGCTCCTGAACAACTATCAGTAAAGTCAATGAGGGGATTATGGCGGCGGACGTAGTCCAGCCAGTTCAAGCCCTGAAATCCCGGGTAAGGCAAATCCACCTGATACGACCTCCAGTTCAGCCTGCGTGACACGACCCCTCGCACAATATTGTTGACGTTGAAACATGACGCCGCGTTGTCATCATTCGTGACCGGCTGTCCGGCCACAAGCCACATCAGCGCGCTGAGGGAGTCGTGCTGGTTGGAATAGTATTGGGTGGCGAGTCCATATTGGCTTGCAAGTGAATTGTAATAAGGCATGCTGGCATTGCCAATGACCTCTTCGAAGCTATGGTTCTCTTCGGTCACAATCCATATGTGTTTTGAACTCGGAACCTGCGCGATCGCAATGCCACTAAGAATGAAAAGCAAAGTCCAACGCTTCATGCGCATTTCCTTCCCAGACACAACTCC
>CAVREG010000011.1:0-179038 GCA_963720075.1 uncultured Acidobacteriaceae bacterium
GCAGGCAGCCCTCAACCCAGCACATCTCTGCAGATAATTCTTCAGGTGGGGGACTTATTCTTTGGAAGAACTATAGAGAGGAGATATTAAAGCAAGATTAAAGTTTTGTCTGGGAATTGTCACCTGCAATCGGAAAACGCCTACGAATTCATCCAGGGGTCAACAACATCGATGCCGCAGTCACAAAAATCTGTAACATTGCGGGTCGCGAGCCTGGCCCTTCTCACTTGGGCAATCGCCGCGATCTGCGCGTCCGCGTGGCTGATAGGTCTGCCAAGCGCTCGGCGCTCGGCGGCAATTCTAGAAAAAACTCGCGCCGAGTCGCTCTCGAAACTGAAAATGCGCCCGGCTAGATCCTCGGCGAACATCGCATCCGCTGCTTCCAATAGTTGGTCTCGGCGCTTACCTTTGGAGAGCGATTCAATTCCATAAAAGATCTCTGCCTCGGTGATTACGGTCGTGAAAAGTTCTGTTCCCGGCTGCTTGGCAACCCAGGCTACGACCTCGGGAGACGGCTTGGGCCTCATAAGCTCCGACAGCACATTTGTATCGAGAATGATCATTCTGGAAAGTTTGGCGCTTTGCGCATAGCATCGCGCCGAGGCAATTCAAATTCAAATCCGCCAAGTACCGCAAACCGTCGGCGGATAGCTTCTGCTAGATTCCTTTTTCCAGGAGAGGGGGTAGTCAGGGTTGAGCGCAAGATTTCCCTCGC
Source organism: uncultured Acidobacteriaceae bacterium (assembly GCA_963720075.1). GTDB lineage: Bacteria > Acidobacteriota > Terriglobia > Terriglobales > Acidobacteriaceae > PALSA-188. The sequence goes on from CAVREG010000011.1 coordinate 716, forward strand.
CTCCTCTTCCATTGAACGTCCATGATGGGCAGCCCGGACTCTTAAGCGGCTTTTGGTTTTCTCGTCTAGTTGTCGGATTGTCAGTGTTGCCATGACAGCAATGCTATCACTGCTAGCATTGCTAGTCAATATTAATTTAGGGTTTTCGGAATCGCGGGTGCTGCGCTAGTGGGAACGGCTGACTGATCGGCCGCCAGCCGTTCGCATGGATACGATCGCTGACTTCACGGTGACGTGTGGTCCCCCCTTCACGTCGGTCCGAATGTGGCACACAACTCGCACAATGGCGTGCTGAGACTGTCGGATTCTCTCATCCAACCGCGGACATCGCTTGATCATGGAGCCATGGTCCAGTTTTCGATCGCCAACTTAGGCACCCGTCCGAACTCTCGCGTGTTGTTCGTAACCAGCGTCACGCCAAGGCTGCGCGCATGGGCCGCAATGAACAGGTCGTTACCGCCGATCATCGTGCCGAGCGTCCTTAAGTTGGCGCGAATCTTGGCGTAATGCACAGCTGCTGCGTCGGGAAAATCGAGCACTTCGACGACGCCCAGAAAGGCACTCAGGGCCGATTCATCCTGCCGCCTTCGGGGAGACACTTCGACCCCGAACAGCAGTTCCGACTTCGTGATTACAGAGATGCATACGTCACTCACAGGAACTTTCTGCAGTCGCTTCAGAACCGAATCACTCGAGCGCTTCATGATGTAGGAACAAGTGTCTGTATCCAGCATATAACGCGGCATTACGGTTCACGCTCCTGTACAGGAAGGTCTTCGATACCTTCCATGAAATTCGCTGAGGCAACAGGCCCCTCAGCAAGATAAGTTGTCCAGTCAAATGGCCGAGAAGACAAGACCACTTCACTTCCCTCTTTCCGTATGAATACTTCCTGCGTTCGGAACTGAAACTCCTTGGGCAAGCGGACGGCTTGACTCCGGTTATTCATAAAGATTTTCGCTTTGCGTTGCATGCGCTTCCTCCGGTTGCGGGAACGCTCCTAGCATATACACAAGTATATGCCATCGCTTTCTGTCGCGCTAGCCTTTTCAAACCTCAATAGACGACTTGCCTAGTTGCTCATTCGGATCACAAAGCAAAAGACAACAACACGAGAAAAAGGCCGACTGATGGGCCGTCAGTCTTCACCCTAGTTTGAAGAGGTCAAATCTGGCACACAAGTCGCGCACAGAATGCCACCCCTCGCACGAACACGGCACCCGAGAAGTCGCTGACAGGTTGTGATCGGGGGGACGCATCACCGTCCGCTCCGCAGGAAGTACACTTGGTTGGTAAAGTCCATTCCCCCGGCGTCTCCGGCGAGCGAAATCAGAGCCCGGACCAGCCCCCCAATGTCTGCCGGCGAGATTGTCTTCTCATCGATAAAGATCACACCACCGTGGGATCGTTCTTCTTCTGCCCAGAGCTTTAGCAAAGGAGGAATCGTCCTGCGATCATAGGTAACCAGGGTCAACCCTTGCTGCGCTGCTTCTAATAGGCAAACAGAATCTTCCTTCCCGAGAAAATCTCCGCCCTCCCACTGCACCATCGAGTGGACGACCAGCGATCGATTCCGACGTTGAACGCCATTCGCCACCTCTGGGGAAATGTGCTCATCGAGAAGCAACTTGAGCATCTCAGCCCCGCTTGGTCTTTATGACGGCAAAGTCGACCGCTTGAGGAAGCATACGCTTTAAGCTGTCGAAATCGGTTGAGTCGTTCTCCGCTATCGCCTCGTTCACCTCCTCTGGGAATGCCTCCGAATAGTTAAGAGCAGCTCGAACCTTCGTTTCGGGCCAATTTAGATGCTTGGCCACGTCTTTGACATTCCCTTTGTAGCTTCGAAGAAGTAACACGACTTCCCATATTCCTAAGGTGCTTCCTTGTATATAGGCCTGCCGGCCTGCCGATGAATCCCGAAAATCCAAGAAGGCAAATTCCGACCTCCTCAGGCCCTCTTCCACCAAGCGAGCGCTGGCATCACTCGGTGTCCAGCCGTGGCGATTGGCGATACGCTTCAGACGTCTTGCACTCTCCACTGGCAGGCGCATACTGAGCACTATCGAACGTGCGTGCTTCATCGGTCCTCCTCATTGTAAGTGTTGTAAGCATTGTATCATTTGCGTGGACAAGCGGTGGAAAGGCTTCTTGCTTCTTCCAGGAAGCGACCAGTTTTCCCCCTTGAATTCCCGTCCCGACTGATGGGCCGTCAGGCGACTACCGGCTGTGCCAAGTCCGGGGTTCATTCAGTTCTCGCATACTTCCGGCACGCAATCGAAAACTTTCAGGGATCACCACGCCTTTCGGACCGCCGCAAGTCCCTGGAGATAATCCGCATCCTCGATCCTGCTCCGCACCCCGAACTCGGACAAGAGCGTCATCATCTGTCCGACCGGGACTCCCGCAAGTTCCGCCGCCCTACCAAGCGACTCGTCGCCTTTCTTATATCGTTCCATCGCGGATAAGACTCTGCCCCGGGTGACCATGTCGCGCACCGTCTTGGAAAGATCACTCCTTTGTTCTTTTGTGAGCTCGTTCAGGAATTCAAAATTCTCACGATCCATTCGGATGCTCATCGTCTTCGTCATGTCGCAGTCTCCAGTTGACGCCTTGCGTCTTCGAGAATGGATTTCTTGTAACGCCCATGCCTTGCCAGCCCATCAAGTTTCGCGAGCGCTTCTCTCTTTGTGAGCAATCGCTTTTTGCACATTCGCACCACGATGCCTATCGCCGTCGCAAACGCTACCCCGAGCAGCTTGCACGCATTGATCTCATTCTTGTCATCGATGTCCAAAATCCGGGCTTTCGCCGCAACGGCTAGCACGATGGCCTCCGCTTCACCCCTGCCAAGACCAAAGCCTTCTCCAACTTTCGTAACGAGCTTCCTATCCTTGACTGCGACGACTCTGATCCTCGATTCATCCAATGCCTTGCGAATCATCAGGGCATCAAGCGATTTCTTAATGCTGCAGCACTCTTCCTCAACCTCAAGCGGAATTGCAACATCGAGCCCGACATCCCCCGGAAACCGGTCGAGTATCTCGGTCTTGGCAATTAGAATCAGCGTTGAAGCATCAAAGATAAACAGTTCCATCCACACGATTCCTCGCGGATATCAGATGGACATAGTTCCGCTTCCAAAATGTACCTCCGTAAGTAGAGTTATCATCGGGTTAATAATACATTAGTTAATGAGACTACTACTGATGGCTGGAACACTGTTTTTGCGAAACAAACCCACCAAATCCCATTGAATGAGTACTCCGGTGAAAGTTAGCGATTTCCACCGGAGTAATTCAATGTAATCACGAAGCCAAGAGGCCTGCCCCGATTGGCAACCTCCCATTTATGTGCTGTACCTCACACGTAACATTTCACGCACTGAATGACCGGTCAGAACATTGGCGGGGGGCCGGATCATCCGTGAGAGTTCCTAGGCCTTGAGGTCACCCAGATGCTTTGCCGCTGGTACATCAACGAGCGATTGCTGTACATCGTGCTGAAGAGGCGGTCGTCACGTGTTTGTTTGCGCTACCCGGTATTTGAATAGCTTTTGACAGGCCGGTCTTAAGAAACCATCGAAGACCGGAACGTGAAGGCCACCCTTTTCGAGAACGAATTTGCACGAGATGAGACAGGCACGCCACTTGAAGTCCTCGGTACCGTGCTTCTTGCCGTAGGCGGTGATGTCTTCTTGGGAAACGCCAAACACAACGGCACCTATTTTCGACCAGACGCATGCGCCCGCGCACATAGCGCACGGTTCGTGTGTGGAGTACAACACGAAATCTGGTAAATATCGGCCGTAGCCAGAGGAGACGTATTTCAGCATTTCGAGCTCGACGTGCTTGATGGATGAACCCGAGGTTTTTACCCGATTGCCAGCAGATGCGATAACCACTTCCCGATTTCCAATGAGCCGCGTAATGACGGCACCGATTGCATAGTCGCCACGATCGCGGGCGCGTTTTGCTTCCGCAATTGCAAGCTGCATGAATTTCTTCTTGGGTTTGTAAGTTGCAGGAATCATTCGATCTTTTCTCCGGGATTTGGATACCCCCCAGCATTAATCTCTAGATCCAGCATAGTGTATTTTCCCTGCCATCCTGCCGATGAAGTTCTGACGAAAGATCAAGGAGGGTGGAATTATTGCCTAAGACTTCCGTCACCTGCCGTTTACACAACCCAAACTGATATTTTGATCGGGATGAACCTTCATGTTCCCCAGGTCGATAATTCGACGCCTATTAAGCGCCGCTGGCCACGCCTCAAGCTTGACGTACCGGTGCGTGTTGTCATTCACGAGTCCCAGAAAACTGTCATACGAGATGGCCGCGGCCGCGAATTGAGCGAAGGTGGAATGTGCTTCTCGGCTGGAGTGGAATTAAGAATCGGCGATCAGGTTGAAGTTGAGTTTACACCTGCATACTCAGGTCATCCAATCCGGGTTCGTGCGATAGCCCGAAACCGCAATGGTTACAGTTACGGAGTCGAGTTCGTAGCGTCCAGCGATAAAGAGCGGAACGAAATCGTCTGCTTGCGCGATAACTTATTGACAATGTCTCACTCCTAATCCTCTGGGGCGACAGCTCTGTCCCCCGATAGGGTGGACGTTAAAAAGCGCGGGGATGGAGCCCAAGGCGCAATTTGAAGCCAAATACCTCAGTCGAACATACGACAGCAATGGGTAATCATACGTCTTCTGCGGTATGTCGAATTTACGAAACAAAGCCAAGCAAGCAAATCTTTGCGATCGAGGGTCGCATTTTGCGTTCTCGGCCGCAATTCAAATTCAAAAAGACGGGCTGGGTCGCAGCAATGCAGGAGTGCCTGCGGTGAAATTCATCGCTGGAATTCGGCTAAATACCGTCATTACCCTATTGTGTCACCGTCTGCCAGAAGCGCATCGTCCAATAGGGCCACTGCGAGGCTGCACACTTTGCCGTATTCGATACTTATCATTGACGACAGCGCAGTCATACGCAGGGCCTTGCGCAGGTTAGTTGCTTCGAAACCCGGTTGGATAATCTGCGGCGAGGCATTGGATGGGGAAGACGGAATTCAAAAGGCGCAGCAGCTAAAACCGGACGCAATCATTCTGGACCTGTCTATGCCGCAACTGGGTGGAATGGAGACGGCTCGGATACTGAAGCGGCTCATGCCAACAGTTCCGTTGATCATGTTCACAAACTTCGCAAAGGATCAATTCTCCAAAGAAGTATTGTGGGCTGGCATCCGGCAAGTAGTCTCAAAATCAGATTCGCTCGAGCTGGTTAGAGTCCTAGAGGCTGCTTTCACAGCATGAAACGACCGAACCTTTCTTCGGTGGCGCGCATTCCGCACACTGTGAGTAGGGGATGATCGCCCGAGTGTGACCCTTCTTGGTGGTTGAGCGCAAGACACAGGGGTTGTCAGATCAATACTTGCGTAACACTCCGATGACGCGACCCTGGACTTGCACGGACGCCGCGGGCACCATAATCGGCTGCATGTTTTTGTTCGAGGGCTGGAGCCGGATATTGTCGCCCTCGCGATAGAAACGCTTCAGGGTCGCATCGGTCGCGTCAATCAACGCCACCACTATTTCGCCGTTGTGGGCAGTCTTGGATTTCTCTACCAGTACGTAATCTCCGCTAAGAATGTGCTCGTCCTGCATGGAGTCGCCTCTCACCTCAAGCACGAAGACTTCTTTTGATCGCACGAAATCGGCCAGCGAAATCGTCTCGGGATTTTCCACGGCCTCGATCGGTTGTCCGGCGGCGATACGCCCTAGTAACGGCAGAACCATCGTGGTGTTCACTGCCATCGCCTGTTTAAGTCGGCCTTTGGGAGCGATCAGGTCAATAGAGCGGCTGCGATTGTAATCGCGGGTCAGCAGTCCTTTTTTTTCGAGATTCGAAATATGCTTATGAACCGTGGCCAGCGAACTCAATCCAAGGCCCTGGCCAATTTCATCGAAGGAAGGAGAATATCCCTGCTTCTGCACAAAATCCGAGATGAAGTCGTAAACTTGACGTTGCCGCTTAGTGATTGCCATGCGAAGATTGTAAGCGAATGAAAGGCGAAGTCAAGAGTTTTGGGTGATTATCCCTTCACCAAGACAATGGAAGATGGAAGGAGGTGACCCTCACAATGTGCCGATTCACTGCATACATTGACGATGCCGGAACCGCCCCCAATCAGCAGGTTGCGATTGGCACCGCTCTCATCATTCCGGCTGCGCGAATCATTGCTCTCGAAAACGAATGGGATGCCCTTAAAAGGAAAGAGTGCTTCAAAGACTTTCACATGTCGGAGTTTTCAAGTCCTACTCCGCCATCTGACTCGGAATTTCGTAGTTGGAACAGCGATAAACACGACCGCGTATATTGGCGAGTAAGGCAGATCACCAAGAAGTATGGGGTCCAAGCCATCGTCATTCGCCGTCTATAAGAATGACTATGACGAACTGGTTCCCCAAGATATGCGAAAGGACTGGGGTAGATTTCACTATACATGGGCCATTCGGAATGTAATCGGAGCGATTGATAAATGGCGGCCATACCACGGCATCGAAAAGCCGATTGAATACATTTTTGACTGGGAGAAGCCCGGGACCGAACCCAGAAAAGAGATTGAAGATGTCATGGAGCAGGCGGAAGAAATTTCTGGCAGACTCGGCCTATACACAAATTACACCTTCCACAAGCGCCGACTATTCCCGGGTCTTCACTGTGTGGATACGCTTGGATGGGTTTCATATCAGACTGCGCTTAATGTTTTTTGTAAGAAGCCGATGGTGCCGGATGCGAAAGTGGGATGGCAGGACTTTAGGCGTCACGATAAACATGGATGGCGCGTAGCTGGCACAATCAAACGCACCGATCTAGAGAGATTGGTTCGTGAGGACAAAGCTAATTCAATCTCGCGTCGGTTTTACGATGAATGGCGGAGCAAGAAAGCCCAAAAGAAAAGGCCTGCCACGGTGTCAACAACTTAGCGATTACTTGTTGTCAAGCGTTCCCGGCCCAACTGAGAGTCGAGCGCTACCCTCGTACTTGCCGAAACCCGAAACGTCCCTGGGCTTAGAATCTGTGGTTAAGATGGAAGTCTTGAACACGCCGCAATCGGCGAATCGGGAGAAAGTCCTTCGCATCGGGTGTGCGGGGTGGACGATTCCGCGAGAGTTTTCGGCAAGTTTTTCTGCGCAGGGCACCCATTTAGAACGGTACGCGCGAGTCCTTAATTGCACCGAGATTAATTCTTCTTTTTATCGTCCGCATAAGCCGCAAACTTGGGCGCGCTGGAAAGCATCCGTCCCAAGCAGTTTTTTATTTTCAGTGAAAGCGCCGAAAGCAATTACCCACGAAGCCAGGTTGGATTGCGCTCGCCAGGATTTGGTGGCGTTCGTGAATCAGCTAACCGGTTTGGAAGAGAAATTAGGCCCTCTCTTGTTCCAGCTTCCGCCCAGCCTTCAGTTCGACGAATCCCGGGCAAGAACATTTCTCTCGACGCTTCGCGAATTGTATTCCGGAAATGTTGTTTGGGAACCACGGCATGAAAGTTGGTTTCATTCCGAGGCTGATGAGCTACTCAAAGCTTTCAGCATTGCCCGTGTGGCCGCCGATCCGGCATGCGTTCCAGCAGCGGGTCGTCCGGGTGGCTGTACGAGTTTGTGTTATTACCGATTGCACGGTTCGCCTCGACGATATTATTCGGCGTATACAATCGAGTCCTTGACAAATTTGGCCGCTGAAATTTCCGGTGGTACAGCTGTCCACGTATGGTGCATCTTCGACAACACGGCGTCCGGGGCGGCGATAAGTAATGCTCTCGACCTCGCAGAAGGTTGGCCCAGATTCGTCAGCGGGAAGCTTTTCAGCCACGCCAAAAGTTTTCATTCCATGTATCTTCTATAGTGCCTTTCTTGGACAGCAAAATTGATTTATGCCTTTTTCCGATTTTCGTGGTAACTCCGATGCTGTCAATCGTCTTCGCGACATGATGGGCCGCAATCGTCTGCCGCAATCCATTATTCTTGCGGGGCCTGCCGGGTGCGGCAAATACACGCTTTCGCTGATGCTTGCGAAAGCCATGAACTGCCTTACTCCGCCCACCACAGACCGGCTGCCAGATTTCTGCGGACACTGCGCCAACTGCGTTCGAATCGCCCAGTCAGAAGACCTGGAGTCCCGCTTTTCAGAGGCCGTAGAAGCGCGGGAAAATCTTCGTGAAACCGACAAGAAAGAAACGCGGCTATTCGTGCAAACGCATCCCGATGTTCTGATCGTTCCGCCCGACCCGCCACAGATGATGATCAAAGTGGATCAGGTTCGACGCGTGATCGAAACGATCTACTATCGTCCGGCGGAGGGGAAAGAACGCGTTTACATATTTACTGAATCCTGCTTCATGAAGGAAGCCGCCAATTCCCTGCTCAAGATATTGGAAGAACCTCCGGAATACGCGACGATCTTCTTGTTGGCTGACAATCCCGGCGAGCTACTGCCGACGATTCGATCGCGCTCAATGTTGATTTCGTTGTGTGTGCTCTCCATGGATCAAATCGAAGAATACTTGGCGAAACACCGTCCCGAATGGAGTGTGCAGCAACGCTCGCTTGTAGCGCGGCTTTCCGAAGGTGCGGTGGGACGTGCCTGCGGATTCGATCTTGCCGCGTACATCTCTTCGCGGGATCATGCTTTAGTGATTCTTAATTCCGCACTGCGCTCGTCGGATCACAGCGAATTATTCAAGGCTACGGAAACTTATCGTGCCGGCGCGGAGGGGCGGGATAAGACTGAAAAACTGATACGGACCATCTATTTGCTTTTACAGGATTTGCTCTTCCTGAATTCCGACACGCCGGAATTGGTTCGCAATACCGACATTCTTTCCGAACTCCAAAAGCTGGCGCAGTCCGCAGACTTTCAATGGGTGTCGTTCGCCGCAGATCGGTTGGCCGAAGTCGAACGCGGCATGCGTAGAAACCTGCTCAGATCGTTATCGCTGGATGCACTCGCCGTCAGCCTGGAGCGCAAGGCGGTTTAGGCGACAGGTCAATCTGAATATTTGTTCTAGAAAGTCATCCTGAGAAAGCTTGTAGGCCCTAAGGATCTTGCGCGCACACGAAGTTGCTGTTCAAAAGCGAGCAATCCGCTACCCGCGGGATCCTTCGCAAGCTCAGGATGACTCCGATGGAGGCGCGATTGAAAATGACCTTTTTCGCCGGCGCAGCTTGGGCTTCTCCAATTTCCACCGCTTCCCTTATATTTGTTGCATGGCCAAATCCTCCGTTTCAAACAAAGCTCGTGTGCTTTCCTCAAAAGAAGCTTACCGGGGATCTGCGTTTTGGGTTTCCACCGATGAAATCCTTGAACCAACGGGAATTCGCGTTCGCCGCGATATTGTGCATCACACCGGCTCAGTCGTGATTCTCGCAGTCGAGGAAAATCGTTCTGGACCTAAAATCCTGCTCGAACGGCAGTATCGTCACGCCGCCGAGCAATTTCTATGGGAACTGCCGGCTGGACGCATTGATAAAGGCGAAAATGAACTCAAGGCGGCGAAACGCGAACTTCTGGAGGAGACGGGATTCACCGCGCGTCGGTGGAAGCGGATTCTGAAATTCTTCGTCAGCCCGGGCTTCGTTGCGGAAACGATGTCCATCTATCTGGCGACTGATTTGAAGCAAGGAACCGCTCAGCCGGAAGCCGATGAGGTCATAGAAGTGCGCTTTGTTTCGCTGCAAGAAGCGCTCAGCATGGTACTTTCCGGAAAAATTAAGGATGCAAAAACCGTTTCTGGGGTTTTCTGGCTTAGCTACGACCGCGACCGCCGAAAGCCGCGCCGGTAAAGGTATCTCTCTCTTAATTCCTTGACAGCAAAGTTTCAGCGGTCGCACAATTGCAACTAGCTTATTGCGTGGCGCGGCCTCCAGCGGAAGAGAGTTCGTGCCCGAGGGGTGAGCACGTGGATCGTCTGAAAGGTACGGTGAAGTGGTTTAACAACGCTAAAGGTTACGGTTTTATAGGACGCGAAGATGGCCCTGACGTCTTCGTGCATTACAGCGCGATCAGCTCCGAAGGCTACAAAAGCTTGCAAGAGGGCGACGTGGTGGAGTTCATAATTACCCAGGGAACAAAGGGACCTCAAGCGGCTGAAGTTACCAAGGCCTCGTAGCTGTCGTAGATCGTGATTTTGATCGGCAGAGTGTGCCCCACGGCGTTCGAAGTCCGCAAACCGGTCCCTACACAAACAGCTTAAACTTGTTTAATCTTGCTTCGTGGATAACAAGTCTATTGCGGGCATTTTCTACGAAACCGCAGACCTGATGGAAATTGATGGTCAGGATTCTTTCCGTATCCGCTCCTACCGAAATGCAGCCGAGGCGATTGAAGCTTTCCCACAGCAGATTTCTGATCTGATCGGCGACGATAAGCAGATTCTGGCCATCCCCGGGATCGGAAGAGGAATGCTCATCAATCTCAAGCAGATGTTTAAGGAAGGGCGCCTCTCTATTCATTCCGAACTGCTTACTAAGTACCGGCCCTCGATGCTGGAATTGCTGAAGATTCAGGGCTTGGGGCCAAAGACAATTGCACTCATTTGGAGCGCGTATCAGGTTTGCGATATCGAAGGCGTAGAAAAACTCGCCCGCGAGGGAAAAATTCGCACACTTCCACGCATGGGAGAAAAGCACGAGCAGAAGTTGCTGAAGTCAATCGAGGACTATCGGCGAATTGCCGGACGGTTTCTGCTGGACGCTGCCGAAAATCAGGCGCGAAAAATTGTCGAGCACCTTCAGGACTATTCGGGAGTCGAAAAGGTCACACCTGCTGGTTCACTTCGCCGCGGACGCGAAACCGTGGGTGATCTCGACATCCTGGTCACCGGCCCGGCGTGCTGCGACGACGTGGAACGAGAAAAGCTGATCGAGCACGTCATCAAACTTCCGGGCTTGATGGAAATTATCGCTCGCGGAGAGAACAAAGTAAGTTTTCGTCTCCGCGGCGGCATGCAGGTAGATATTCGCCTGCTTCCCCCGGACTCTTTCGGAGCCGCCATGCAGTATTTCACCGGTTCCAAGGGACATAATGTTGCCTTGCGGCAACGCGCTCTGAAGATGGGGTACACGCTCAGCGAGTACAGTCTGGCACGGCTTGACGATGAAACAGTTGTGGCCGGAAAGAATGAAGGAGAAATCTATGAAGCACTGAAGCTCGATTTTATTCCCCCGGCGCTTCGTGAAAACTGCGGAGAAATTGATGCAGCCGAGCAGCACGCCCTACCCGCCCTGATCACGCAGGAGGACCTAAAGGGCGACGTGCACATGCATTCCGTCGAGACCGACGGCCGCAACACCATAGAAGAGATGGCCGAGGCCGCCATCGCGCATGGTTACAAATACATGGCCATTACGGATCATTCCAAGAATCTGGCATTTGCAAATGGTCTCGACGATAAACGCGCCGAAGAGCATATCAAAAGAATTCACGCGACGGACAAACAGAACGATGCAATCAAAATCTTCGCCGGAATTGAAGTGGATATATTGGCGGATGGTTCGCTCGATCTCTCGGATACCGTGCTTGAGCAAATGGACATCGTCATCGCCAGCGTGCATTCTCACTTCGCTCAATCGCCCGCCGAAATGACAGGTCGCTTACTCAAGGCCATCGCGAATCCAAATACTTCAATCGTCGGACACCCCACGGGACGACTTCTACTGCGCCGCGATGCCTACCAATTTGATATGGATCAGGTCTTGAGAGCCGCTGCCCAACACAAAGTCGCGATGGAACTCAATGCGTATCCCGACCGCCTCGATCTTTGTGACCGGCATTTGCGGCTGGCCAAGCAGCATGGCGTGAAGATAGTGATCAACACCGATTCTCATCACACTTCACATCTCGATAAAATTCGTTTTGGCATACTGCAAGCCCGTCGTGCTTGGCTTACAAAGGACGACGTGCTAAACACGTTGCCAGCAGAAGCGTTCGGCCAAGCCATGAAACATACTTGGCCGCAGCCAATGTTTTCGACATCACTTCATAGTTTGGAATAGAATCAGCCCCGAGGTTGTCATGCCTGAAGACCCACTTCCTCCTGCGTCCTCTCCGCAAGTCCCGCAGCCGCCGACGCCCAGTTCCGAGATGCCCCCTCCAACGGCATTCAATATCGGCGAAGAATACGGCACGGCAAAAAAGAACCTGCCGCCCATCAAGATTGTGCTGATTCCGATCGCGATCATCGCCGTAATTGCCGCCATCTTCGCCTTTCGTTCAGCGGCCCAAATCTTTCGCGACGGGATCCATTGGCGACATAGTTTCGGTCGAAGTTCCAGACCAAAACACCGTAATGGTCGCGATCAATGTTTCCGTGCAAAACCATGGAAAGACAATCTACCGCATCAAAAGCATTCAGGCCGCGCTGGATGCAAGTACTGGCCAGTTCACCGATGACGCGGCTTCCGCCGTGGATTTTGACCGATATTTTGAGGCCCTTCCAGCATTAAAAGCGCATGCAATGGCGCCGCTGATTCCAGAAGCGAAGATTGATCCCGGCGGGGAAGCTTCGGGTACAGCGATTTTCAGTTTTCCGGTTACAGCGGATGCATTTGCAAATCGGAAATCGCTAACGGTTACGATCCAGCCATACGATCAAGCCGTTCCTCTCGTCCTAAAGAAATGAATGTGAAGTTGCTTAATGCTTTTGAAGGAACTTCCGGCGCACCAGATGAGTGCTGGCGGTGGGGTTTATGTCATCGTATTTCATGCAGCTAATGGACCCGTTAACTTCAAGGATGCTAATGCCACATCATGGTAGCTGCCGATGCCGTGCTCGCGCAAAGCGCGTTCCAACTCATCCACGCTGACTCGCTCTTTTGCCATATGCGTGGAAATAATTTGACCATCGTGGATGAGCAGGCTGGGTTGACCCTCAACTAATTTGCGGAAACGACGATTGCCTCCGGAAAGCTCCGCGACAAAATAATTGACGATGAGAAGAGTTGCGGCGGGCTACTACTCCGCCCAGGAGCGAAGTATCCGGCCCCGGTCATCGCATTCTGGACCGCGTTGCTGATCAGCAACAGCAGTGTAAGGTCGAAGGGGGTCATCTGCCCCACTTCGCGCTTGCCGCTTAAACGCACGCCAAGCAGCACGGCCGCATAGATAACGGCAGTCCGAACTACGATCCCAATCAGAACGTGCACGCCAGGAAACATTCCGGTCAGAACCCAGCGGTGATCGGCACCGGGGCGCTCTTGGGTGTGCTGAGATAACCCGTAGCTTTCTTTTTATCAATGGACCAGACAACAAGCTCGTACAGCAGGCGATCGCGGCCACTGTAGAACTGAATCGGCTCGCTCACATTGCGATCTTTTTTCTCGATGGTCTTGTCGTCAGACGTAACCGCGAGGGTGAACTTTCCGTGCTTGGGATCGGTCTTCTTGAGTGCCAGGCTCACGGTCGCAACGGGCTGCGGCTTGGCTCCTTTGACAAGAGTAAACTCGTAATAATTTCGGTCTCCCCGGTGCTTCAGGGTTTCGAGATCTGTGCGAGTTTTTGCGATCAGCCCACTTTGCAGGCCAAGATCGCCGATGGTGCTTTCCAACTTCGCTCGCGTTGCCTCAAGATCGCTTTTGGTGGACGCAACATCCGTCTTCACTCCCCCAACATCGGTCTTTACGTTGGCGACTTCGCCGTTTACTTGACCGATCTGCTGCTTTTGTTCTTCCGAGAGGCGGGCTTCTGCTTCCTGCTGCTGCCGTTGAAGTTCCGAGGCTCGCGATACAAGTTCTTTCTTGGTTAGGCCGATTTGGCGGGCCAGAGCTTCGTTCTGGGCGTCGGCGGATTCGATTCGTTTGTCCAGTTCTGCGATTTGCCCTTTGCTGGCATTCTGGTCGCTGCTTAGAGCGGTTACGCGGGTTCGCAAATCGAACAGAAAATAAAGCGAGCCGGCAATATAAATGACGGCTAAGGCGAGTAATATCCACTTCCCCGCGTTGCTCGATGTTTCATCCTGGACTAAGACAGATCCTGCTTCGTCGGTCATTCGGCTTTCCCTCCAACTTTTGCGGATAGGTGGTTGAACCCATTGTTCTGTAGCGAACGCACACTGTCAATGGGCTGGCAAAGATATGACATCCGCAAAGCCACCGTCACAATGCCAAAAAATCGTCGCAGTTCTGGATTAGGACAGGGCTACTATAACTTTACCGTCCTCAAACGTAACGAGTTTGTAATTACTGATACAGAGCTCAGACTCATCGCTGCGGCCGCCAGCACAGGACTCAGCAGCAGGCCAAAAAACGGATACAGCACTCCGGCTGCAATCGGCACTCCCAACGAATTGTAGAGAAACGCGAAGAACAGATTCTGCCGGATATTTCGCATTGTTGCCTGGCTCAGTTTCCGTGCGCGCAGAATGCCAGTCAGGTCGCCCTTCACCAGGATCACGCCTCCGCTTTCCATGGCCACGTCGGTCCCGGTCCCCATGGCGATGCCGACATTAGCTTGCGCCAGCGCGGGAGCATCGTTAATGCCATCGCCCGCCATGGCAACCGTGCGGCCTTGATTTTGAAGCCGCCGCACAACATCTGCTTTTTTCTCGGGAAGCACTTCCGCCTCGAATTCTTCGATTCCCAACTGGCTGGCTATTGCAGCAGCAGTGGCGCGGCTGTCTCCAGTCATCATGAGAATGCGAACACCGTGGTCTTTCAATTCGCGAAGTGCCGCTGGCGTGGATTGCTTGACCGGATCCGCAATGCCTATGATGCCGGAGAGCTTCCCTTCTATCGCTGCAAATACTACCGTCTGCCCCAGACGCCGCAATTGATCCGCTTTTCCGGCAAGATCGCCGGTCGCTACGCCGGAATCGGATAAATATTTCTCTGTTCCAACGGTGACGCGCTTGCCATTCACCGTTCCGCTGATACCGCCTCCGGTTCGGGATTCAAAACTCTCGGCTTTTGCGAGGACGACTCCATGATCTTTGGAGGCATTAATGATTGCCGTTGCGAGAGGATGTTCGCTTCCCTGCTCCAAACTCGCCGCAAGCTTTAGCAGCGTCGCCTCATCGAGGCCGCCGGCAGCAACGATCGAGACAACCTTCGGCTTGCCTTCGGTCAGCGTGCCCGTTTTGTCCAATACCAGTGTGTCAACTTTTTCGAGAATCTCGAGAGCTTCGGCGTTGCGGATTAGCACCCCGAAACCCGCGCCACGTCCCGTGCCGACCATGATTGCCATTGGAGTCGCCAAGCCAAGCGCGCATGGGCACGCAATGATAAGAACCGCAACGGCATTGACCAGCGCATGAGCGAGTCGTGGCTCGGGCCCGATTAAAGCCCACGCCACAAAAGTCAATATTGAGATTCCGATCACTGCCGGAACAAACCATCCTGCAACGCGATCGGCTAGCTTTTGAATCGGTGCCCGGCTGCGCTGCGCCTGACCCACCATTTGAACAATTTGCGCGAGCAGCGTTTCGCTACCTACTCGCTCCGCACGCATCACGAATGAGCCATTGCCGTTGATCGTGGCTCCGACTACGCGGCTCTCCGGAATCTTTTCAACCGGCATGGCTTCGCCGGTGACCATGGATTCATCCACCGAGCTGTTGCCTTCGACAATAACTCCGTCAACAGGAACTTTCTCGCCAGGGCGCACCCTGAGTTGGTCGCCTACTTTCACTTGGTCCAGAGGAATATCTTCTTCCTCGCTATCTCGCAGAACACGAGCCGTTTTTGGAGACAAATCCAGCAGTGCGCGAATTGCTTGCCCGGTACGGCTGCGCGCCCGCAATTCAAGCACTTGCCCGAGCAATACGAGCGTGGTGATTGCCGCAGCCGCCTCAAAATAAACGGGAACCATCCCATTCACACGAAACGATCCTGGAAAAAGCTCCGGAAATAATACGGCCAACACGCTGTACACATATGCCGCGCCTGTGCCCATGGCGATCAATGTGAACATGTTCGTAGAGCGGTTTACTACCGACGCCCAGCCCCGCTGAAAGAATGGCAGACCGCCCCATAGAACCACGGGCGTGGCCAACACAAGTTCGATCCAGGGAAGCCATGCAATGGGCAAGACTCGCTCGAACGGCGATCCGGAAAACATACCTGCCATGGCGATGGCAAACAGAGGAAGGGTGAGCGCCAAGCTGATCCAGAAGCGAAGCGTCATTTCGTGCAGTTCTGAATTGTCCTCACGTGCCGTCACCGTACGCGGTTCGAGAGTCATGCCGCATATGGGACAGGCTCCCGGCCCGGACCGCACGATCTGCGGATGCATAGAACATGTATATTCAACTTCCGCGGCCGCAGGAAACTCACGCTCAAGAGCCATTCCGCACCTTGGGCACGGGCCGGCCTTATTTGCGCGGACCTCGGGACACATCGGGCAAATATAGCCACCGTTCTCGGGGAGCTTCTGAGGACGTGCGACTCCCTCGCTCTGACTCTGACTCTGGGTTTGAACAGAAGAGCGTCCTTGAACGGCATATCCAGAATTCGCAGGCGCCAAGCCAATCCCCGCGATATTTATGACTTGACCCATGGGAACTGGCTTGCTGGATGGTTTCAAATAACGTTCAGGATCAGCCTTGAATTTCTCCATGCACGACGAGGCGCAAAAGAAATAGTCTTTGCCCTCATGCGTCCAAGTCCACTTCGCCGTCGTTGGATTTACCGTCATGCCGCAGACGGGATCCTTCGTCATGCTCAGGGTTCCCGCATTGTCATGCGTTGCCATCTGATTTCCGTTGCATCGTTCCGCGAGCAGTATGAGAAACTCGTTACAGTATAGAGACAGTCGATCGTCTTTAAGATTCACTTACAAACTAATGCCATCCCACTTCAGCTGAGGGCTAAGGAAAATGACACAAATGGAGGTTCTCTACCGGTATGGCGTGGCGCCCGGCGAGGCGGAAATGCGCGCTCTTGACAACATAAGGGAGGTCTATGGAGTCCGAGGAATCCGTTTCAATGAAAAAGAACGTTCAGTGCGGGTGGAATTCGACGCATCGCGCTTTAAAGAACCTGTTATTGCCGCCCTTCTGCGCCAGGCGGGAATTGATATTCAGGAGAATTTAGCTCTTGCCTGATTTGGCGGTCTTCAGCTCTCGTCTGATTGGCGGTCTAAGGGAAGAGGGGAGGGCTTAGGTGTTAATGCATTTTAATGCAAAGGGGCGTCAAAGAAAACTTCTGGCCGAAGATTATTCTTTTGAACGCCCCCGTTGCGCGCCACTTCGTCTGTAGTTCCAGTCAGCACATGTTCTGCCATCTTCAATGTGGTGCAAATAAAGAGAGAGTCTCGCAATCTAAGGCGTAGGAATTTCCGGATGTTGGAAAGTTTTACCAAACCCCAGCGCTGACTTGCTCGCCGCCGATCTTTCCAATCGTTGCGATTCGATCCCCCAGGCCCCGAAAGAGCCGTTTCGTTTATAATTTGATTCGTCGCAGTTGAAACCATCGCGAAATGCGCCCGTAGCTCAGTTGGATAGAGCGAACGGCTACGAACCGTTAGGTCGGGAGTTCGAATCTCTCCGGGCGCACCATACCTCTATTGTTGACGTCCATGCGATAGCGCATCCTTGCAGGCGGGAAATTCTTCAGCCAAGTCGTCCCGGACCCCCTACACCACAACCACTCTGTTAGACCGAAGTGCATGAAATCGCACGCCCCTGAGTCATCAAGCGGCGCTCGATTTCACTCTCAGTGTTTTCTTTAATCGCGGCAAAACTTGCTTGCCATAAAAGTCGATTACACGCTTCTGGTCGGGTTGGCCCGAGTGAATGTGGATCTCGGTTGCGCCGCTATCGAACAATTCTGACAGAGCTTTCACATGCACGTCAGGATCGGTGCTGATTGGCCATCCCTCAGTGACTTTTTCCAACGGAACCTCGGCGTTGGCGCGACGCTCAATTTCCTGCGGGTCGCGAACGTTGAAATAAGGATCCCAGGCCTTTGGACCGAAGCGCCAGAGCTTAGCCGCGACTTCCGCATCTTTCTTGTCGCCAACAACAGCGTATTGCTCAATGAACACAGGCATCTTTGCGGGATCTTTTCCGCCGGCTTTTGCCCCGCTTTCAAATTCGGATTTATGTTCTTTCCATGTCTTGGGATCGGTGATTAATCCATCGGCGTATTGGCCGACGCGACGCATTGCCTTGGGCCCGTTTCCTGCCATCAAGAGCGGAATTGCTTTTGTCGGCGGATCATATAGGCGTGCATTCACTTTGTAATACTTGCCCTCGTGCTCAACCTGCTGACCTTTCCACATCTTGCGAATGATGTCGGTGGCCTCAACCAACCGCTCGGAGCGTTCGGGCCACTTGGGCCAAGTTCCGGTCGCAGCCTCTTCGTTCAAAGCTTCTCCGGAACCCAAGCCAAGGAATATGCGGCCGGGAGTAAGCAGGCTTAAAGACGCAAACGCTTCCGCAACGACTGCAGGATTGTATCTGAATGTAGGACAGGTAACGGTTGTGCCCATCCATATGCGCTTGGTGCGCTGGCCAATAGCGCTCATCGTTACCCACGCCAGACCCGCATGAGCTTCGTTGGCTTGCCAGGGCTGGAAATGATCGCTGAATGTGATCACGTCGAAGCCAGCCTCTTCACATGCCACGCCGAGTTTGACGAGCTCCGGAACCGCAAATTGCTCGTGAGCAAGTTGGAAGCCAACCATTCCCTTATGGAACGATGCCATAGACTTATTTGTGACTGAATCCTTGGTGGATTCGCTTTCCAGGCCACTGGAAAAAACAGAAGCTCCGAGCATGGACATTGCGATGCCTCCCGCGGATTTCAATATTGCCCGCCGATCTAACCCGTAAGGCTGTCTTTCAAATTGAGACATTACTTTTCCTCACAATACGTGTGAAAAAGTTTCGATGCGAAATCGGGCTTTGGGTTTTGCTTTTTAGTTTTGGGAAAAAGAAAACTGAAATGGAATAGGCGAAGACGCAGCAAGTTATGTCTCTACTTATTTACTTAAAAAATTGTGTGCACGGGTTCTTGACAAAACGAGGCTGCCGGAGCAATATCTCATAGGCGAATAAAAAGCGAAATATGCTACACGGAATTCCTATATGTCTTCACCCTCTACGTGCGTGCAATTTGAGCTGAATCAGAGTTCAACTATTACATCCAAAAAGCTTCCGCAACTAGAGCTACTATTGGAGTTACCAAAACTTGCGGGGACCCTTTCCGCATCTAGACTTATAGTACGACCTGCGCCAGAGATGGTTTCCAGTGGGATTCATGAATTGGATTTGCTTACCGGGGGAATTCCCCGCGGAGGTCTCACGGAGGTTTGCGGGCCGGCTACTTCGGGGAGGACCAGTCTGCTTTTGGCGGTATTGGCTGCGGCGACACAACGAAACGAGGTTTGCGCATTGGTGGATGTAAGTGATGCTTTTGATCCAATCTCGGCGCATGCCGCAGAAGTTAATTTCGAAAAGTTATTGTGGGTACGCTGTGGGACGATTCGGAAGAAATCTTTTTCTGCAAAGAACAGTTGTGAGCCGAAAAAACAATGCTTTGGGCGACAAGCGGAAGGTCCTGTCGAACAGGCATTGCGAGTAACAGATTTACTTTTACAAAGTGGAGGCTTCGGGCTGGTAATCATTGATCTCGGTGATGTTGCGGTGAAATTTGCCCTCCGCATTCCATTAACTTCCTGGTTTCGTTTTCAGAGAGCGGTAGAGAACACTCCGACGGTGCTGTTTGTAATTGCGCCGGTTCCATGTGCGCCAGCCTGCGCATCTCTGTTGCTGAAATTGCAGGCGTCGGGAAAGAAGCTGTCAACTGTTAGCTCTCAGCTTTCAGTTGAGCTTACTGGTCAATATCCATCCATTCCTTCCCATTCGCGGCTCTTAGACGGGCTTCAGATTGAAGGGGAACTTTTGCGCTCGCGTATGGATCGTAAACCGGTGCGATCGGTTGCCAGGTTTGCCACAAAAGCGATACGGGCAGGATAACAAAAGCTGGCTCTTGGCTATTACTTTTCTAATTCCTAAAATTCGGCGGTTACGGTTCGGCTAATAGCCAAAAGCTAAGAACCAAGAATTTCCATGTTTTTTGCCTGCATTTTCGTTCCTGATTTTCCCGTGGAAGCGATACTGCGCTCCAAGCCTGAACTACGATCGCAGGCGGTCGCTATTCTTGATGGCAAAGTTCCGCTACAAAAAGTATTTGCTCAGAATGAAAACGCTCGTCGCGCTGGCGTAGAACCGGGGATGGCCAAATTGGAAGTGGAGGCATGCAACGATTTGGTGCTGCGACCCCGCTCTCAATTGCAGGAAGATGCCGCACATGCCGCGCTGCTGGATTGCGCACAGTCGTTTTCGCCGCGGGTAGAAGATATCGCTGGCGACACCATTCTTATTGATCTTGCTGGATTGGAGCCTCTTTTTGGTCCACTGCCGAAAATTGCCTGCGCCCTGGCGCGGCGCGCATCGGACCTCGGGATCGAATCCAATGTGGCCGTGGCTTCAAATCCTGATACAGCAATCATTGCGGCTCGAGGATTTTCCGGCATGACATTAATTCCGCAGGGAAGAGAGGCGGAACAGTTGGGAGGATTGCCTATCGAAGTACTGTTCGCGGGAGGGCATGGCTTTCAAATTTATGAGGATGAGCAGCAAACCGAACAGATTTTAGAAACGCTGAATCGGTGGGGCGTCCGCAATTTGCGTTCGTTGGCGGCGCTGCCGGAAGTGGCGTTGAGCGAGCGTTTGGGACAGCAGGGCGTCCGTTTGCAGAAGCTCGCTCGCGGCGGAACTTTCCGCACATTGACGCCTGTCGAGCCACTTTTAATTTTTGAAGAAGTAATTGAGTTGGAACATCCACTTGTATTGCTCGAGCCGCTGGCATTTCTGCTGGGACGTTTGCTGGAACAGCTATGCGCTCGTTTAAACGCTCGCGCATTGGCGACGCAGGAATTGCGATTGAGATTGGAGTTAGATAGCAGTTGCCGTGACGAGGAAACGGACCAGAGATTCAGCAGGGTGGGCGACAGCATTTTCGAACGAACACTTCATCTGCCGGTCCCGCTGCTGGATGCCAGGATTTTCCTCAAATTAATTCAGCTTGATTTAAACGCGCACCCACCGGGAGCGCCCATTCTAAAAATTCATTTGCGGGCAGAACCTGTAAGGCCGCGCGCCGCGCAAGGCGGCCTTTTTCTTCCTCCCTCGCCGGAACCCGAGAAACTTGAACTCACATTGGCACGGATTGCGGGAATTGTAGGTGAAGACAAATTGGGATCGCTGGAATTGCTGGATACATATCGGGCAGAGGGTTTTCGCATGCAGCGGTTCGCACCAGATTCTTATGAAAAGTTTCAAAACAAATCCAAGGATAAGAACAATATCGCAGTAACGGCACTGCGTATCTTTCGTCCTGTAGTGCCGGTGACAGTGACGTTGCATGATGGCAGCCCAGCGCATATTGCTTGTCATAAGTGCTCGGAAATTCAAGGAGAGATTCTGTGGTCCGCGGGCCCGTGGCGTTCTTCGGGAGATTGGTGGGAACGGGAATCTTGGTCTAGAGATGAATGGGACATCGCCGTGCGAGGAGAAACGGAGATTACGTTATATCGCTTGGTTCGCGATTTGCTCGCTGGTCAGTGGTTTGTAGAGGGAACGTACGATTAAAACATTTGCACATTCTCTAAGAATTGTCGTTTCGAAGCGCGATAACAGCAAGGAATCTGCTGTTTTATTCCACGAAAATAGATTCCTCGCCGATAAAGCGACTCGGAAATGACAAGTTTAAAGGCATGTACGTCGAACTTCACTCTCGCTCCGCTTTTAGTTTTCTAGAAGGCTCTTCCCTGCCTGCAAATCTGATTGCGGCTTGCGCTAAGTTGAACATGCCGGCAATGGCGCTGCTGGACCACGATGGCGTGTACGGCTCGGCGCGTTTTCATGGCGCTGCGACAAAAGCAGGAATCAAAGCCCATGTGGGAGCGGAGATCAGTTGCGAGAATTCAGATTTTAGATTTCAGATAGCGGATTTAAAAGAGAAACAGCCCAGATTAATCTGCAATCTACAATCTGACATCTACAACTCTTTTCGCCTTCCTCTCCTCGTTTCTACTCGCATTGGCTATCAAAATCTCTGCCGCCTGATTACCCAAATGAAGTTGCGTTCAAAGAAAGGGGGAGGCACGGTTCGGCTGGATGAATTACAAGAACATGCGGAAGGTCTCATTTGTTTAACTGGCGGCGATGATGGCCCGCTGGCCGTGACCCTTGCCCATGGCGGCGAAGAGGAAGCCAGGCGATGTTTCGAACGCTTAATTGCAACTTTTGGACACAAGAATGTTTACGTGGAACTGCAACGGCATTTTCATCGCGGACAGGAAACCCGTAATCACATCGCGATTGATCTGGCTCGCTCACTCAAGCTCCCGCTTCTTGCCACGAATGACGTTCGTTACGCCCATGCGCGAGAGCGCGAATTGTGCGACGTGTTCACCGCGATTGGGAATCACTCAACGCTGGCTAATACCGGACGGCTATTGTCACGCAACACCGAACGGCATTTGAAGTCCCCGCAAGAAATGCATGATCTCTTTGCCGATTTGCCGGAAGCAATCGCGAATACTGTGGAATTATCATCGCGGCTCGAGTTCACGCTGAAAGACCTCGGATATCAATTTCCGAAATATCCAGTTCCCGAAGGCAAAACCATGATGTCATTTTTGCGGGAGCGCACCCGTGAAGGTTTTCAGCAGCGATATGGGCGCGCAGCAAGTGATCTTAAAAGCCGTGCCCGACGTCAGGTCGAGCGGGAATTGATTTTGATCGAGAAGCTCGATCTTGCCGGTTACTTTCTCATCGTTTGGGATTTGGTCCGTTTCTGCCGGGAGCAAAACATACTTGTGCAAGGACGCGGATCAGCTGCAAACAGCGCCGCATGTTATTCGCTGGGAATCACAGCCGTTGATCCCGTTGGCATGGATCTTCTCTTCGAGCGCTTTCTTTCGGAAGAGCGCGGCGAGTGGCCGGACATTGACCTTGATCTTCCCAGCGGGGATCAGCGCGAGCGCGTCATTCAATATTTATATAAACGCTACGGCGAACGCGGCGCGGCAATGACCGCGAACGTCATTACGTATCGCAGCCGGATGGCATCGCGCGAAATGGGGAAGGCGTTAGGTTTTGATCCTGAGACTCTTAACAAAGTTTCTGCTGCTGTCGCCAATTGGGAATATCGCGATGAGAATGACACGTTCGATCACCGCTTTCGCGACGCTGGTTTAGATCTCAATCATCCTCGACTGCGCAAATATTTTGAGCTTTGCGTTGCGGTTCAGGATTTGCCGCGGCACCTCGGCCAACATTCCGGCGGCATGGTCATCTGTCAGGGACAGCTTGATTCGGTTGTGCCGCTCGAACCTGCGTCCATGCCCGGCCGGGTGGTAGTGCAGTGGGATAAAGACGATTGTCATGATTTGGGAATCATAAAAGTGGATTTACTCGGCCTTGGGATGATGGCGGTACTGGAAGATTCGCTTCAGCTCATTCGCGACAATTATGGAGACGAAGTAGATCTTGCGCATCTGCCCGCTGATGATCCCGAAGTTTATTCCACGTTGCGAAAAGCCGATACCATTGGCATGTTTCAAATCGAAAGCCGCGCGCAGATGGCCTGCCTTCCGCGCCTCCAGCCACGAACGTTTTACGACATCGTAGTGCAGGTTGCGATCATTCGTCCCGGGCCGATTGTGGGTCAGATGGTGAATCCTTATTTGCAGCGGCGGCAGGGACGCGAGACCGTCGTCTATCCACATCCTTCGCTGGAGCCAGTATTGGCGCGCACTTTGGGGGTTCCACTTTTCCAGGAACAGCTGCTGCGAATGGCGATGATTGCTGCCAACTTTACCGGCGGCGAGGCCGAAGAACTGCGACGGGCCATGGGATTCAAACGATCCCGAATACGAATGCTGGAAATTGAAGCAAAACTTCGAGCGGGAATGGAACGCAATGGTATCTCGCGCGAAGCTCAGGAGCAGATTGTCCTCTCGATCACTTCTTTTGCGCTCTATGGATTTCCTGAATCCCACGCCGCAAGCTTTGCACTAATCGCTTATGCCAGCGCTTACTTGAAGTGCCACTATCTCGCGGCATTCACTGCCGCCCTGCTCAACAATCAGCCCATGGGATTTTATCGTCCTGCGACGGTGGTAAAAGATGCGCAGCGGCACGGGCTGAAAGTTCTGCCGATTGATGTGATGAAGTCTGATTGGTTGTGCACTTTGGAAACAGTTTCGGGTTTCAAGTTTCAAGTTTCAAAAGCTATAGACTCGAAACCAGAAACAAGAAACTCGAAACCGACTCTTCGCGTTGGTCTTCGCTACGTTCGTGGATTGCGCGAAGAAGCAGCTCAGGCGCTGGCGAAGCAGCGCAAAATCGCTCCCTTCACCTCCATTCGAGATTTGATCCACCGCGTGCCGGAACTCCGAAAAGATGAGCTGAATACTTTGGCCGAAATCGGAGCGTTAAATTCAATCCATTCACCACGTTGCCATCCTGAGCGTAGCGAAGGACCTATGTATCCCGCTGTCCGCGGCGAAATTCATAGGTCCTTCGGGGCTGAAGCCCCTCAGGATGACAATCAAATAAGTGAAAAACCCCACCGTCGCGATGCTCTCTGGCAGGTGGAGCGTGCCGTTCGCCATTCAGGACCATTGCTTGATGAATTATCTGAGCCAGATTCGAAATCGCCATTGCGTGCTATGAATGCAGAAGAGCGATTGGTCGCCGATTTCCGGGGAACTGGAATGACAGTAGGACCACACCCCATGCAATATCATCGTGCTCAGATGAATAAATTGCGGATTCACAAGGCCAGTGAACTCAGTCATATTCCCAATGGTCAATATTTAAGAATTGGCGGGTGTGTGATTGCACGGCAGCGTCCTGGAACCGCCAAAGGCTTTGTATTTTTAAGCCTGGAGGATGAAACCGGAGTTGCCAATGCAATTATCAATCCGCAACTTTTTCAGAAGAACCGGCTCTTAATAACTTCCGAGCAATTTCTGATGATAGAAGGAGTTTTGCAAAATCAGGATAATGTGATTTCCGTAAAAGCCGCGCATATTGGGGCACTTTCCATCACTCAAGCGCCAACCAGTTCCCACGACTTTCATTAGCTAACTTAACGTACTTTCTTTCTCATAAACAGATCTATCCCGAATATCACACTACGTCCCGGCATGATCACCCCTTGAACCTCTTCATACTGTGTATCGCTCAAGTTTGAAAACGCGAGATGTGCGGCGACATGTTGAAACTCACGGCCAACGTCGGCGTCCCAAACACCGTATGGATCGCTTGAATAGCGGCTGGCCACTCCAATGCGGCTTTTCGCAATTAATTTTCCAGGCAGCGTTCCCTGCCATGCAACAACGGCATCCGCGACCGGATAATTAAAAAGATAGCGCGATTGAAGGCCATTCAACGCCTGTTGTGCGCCGTAGAGACCGGTGTACGAAAAATTAACTTCCTGATTCTGTGGCAAGCGCATTCCGAACGACGTTTCTACTCCTGTAAAGTTTATGCTGTTTATGTTCATGGCCTGATAAGGACCATTACTCGCCACGTTTCTTACGTAGTCAATATCATTTTTCTCGCGACGCTCGAAGACCGTGGCTTCTGCTTTGTAGCGGCCCCCCTGATCCCATACCAGTCCGCCTTCATAGCTCCATGCGGTTTCAGGTTTGAGGTTTGAATTCCCAAGATTCGCCGGATCGCTGTAGTAAAGATCGGTGTACGTAGGCAGACGAAAGGCGCGGCTGCCGCTGGCTTTCAGCTTCCATCCTGATTTGATCCAGTAACCAGCTGCGACGGTCGGCGCAAACTCGGAATCTCCAGTATCGAAAATCTCTTCGCGCGCTCCGACAGAAAAAGAAAAACTGCGCCAGGCACGCACATCGTAATCGGCATAAACCGCACCGTGGCTGCGAGCGTGATTCCCCAGGTTGTTGCTTTCAATGGACTCGTGAAAACCCTCGCCGCCATAAAAAAAGGTGGAATTCTGACCCAGCGACTGCCTTCTGCGAAGCGCACTCTGCCAGCTTTCATCAACATGATTGTTTTCGTAAATCGAAGGATTATCACGAATGAGAACAAATTCGTCAGTGTGCCGGCGATAGCCCAAATCGAACTCAGTTTTGTCGCCCAGATCCTGTTTCAATCCAGCGAACCACGACTTCGTTCGCTCCCACGAATTGAAATTCCCGTAAAACTGGTCCGCTCCGAAGGGTTTGTCTCCGTAACCCAACATTACGAGCGTGCGGCCAAGCTCTGTCTGGGTGCCGCTGTTGGAAAATACGGTGAGGCTGCGATAGTCGCGATCAGGGCGGAATCCACTGGAGAAATCTCGGGCGACGCTCAGTTGTTCGTCGAGTTTGTTTGCGACGAAGGCAGCCGACGCAGTTTCCTGATTGGTTCCGAAATTGCCGATTGCCGAGCCAACGCGAAATTCCGAGTAGGCGGGTGGCCCAGTAATAAAATTGATCGTTCCCCCTACTGCGTCCGAGCCATAAAACGTAGACCCCGCACCGCGCAGAATTTCGATTCGCTCCAGCGAATCTGTCGGCAAGGGCAGATCCATATCGTGGTGGCTGCTCTGAACGTCATTCATGCGCAATCCATTCAGTAGCACCAGCGTCTGGGCGAAGGTTGAACCGCGAATGGACAGGTCCGCCTGAACTCCATCGGCAGCGCGTGGCTGTAAGTCAACTGAAGGGTCGAGTTGGAGATAATCGGTCCAATGGTTGTAAAGCAAAGGGTTCTCGCGAGTATTAATGACTGAAACGGAGCGGTCTATTTCATTTACGGGGAGGGGTGCGAATGTGCCAGTCACGACTATGGATTCCTTCCGAGGCTCGATTTTCTGGGTTTTTCCACACTTCTCCCCTGAGGGCGTTTGACCCTTTGAGCAGCTTGGCTTTGAACCGCCCGCAGAAGCATTTATCGCGCAAAATGCGCAAATGCTTAAAACTAAAAGGACATTAACAGCCCTCAAGTAACCTCCAGAATCGAAGTTTGCCATCTCGACCGATTTCCCGATTGAGTTCACACGGAAAAAGCGTTCCTCCGGATAAGTTTTTTTCTTATTCCGGGGGTACACATTCACAGGCAATTCGGTCTATGATTAATACATCATCCGCTGAATTTTGTATCCCAATTGGATCGGCACGCTGCCGATGATCAATTCATTCATCCAGTGTTCGAATGAACCTGGCATTCGTAAGGAGTGACTAAGATGGCAAGAAAATCCCCCCGTTCCGCCAATGCAACCGACAAACAAGTAATCACCATGCCGGAAACCAGTCCGGTGCCGCAGATCAAAAAGAACCCGTCTCCTGTAAGCACAATTTCTGCGAATTCTTCGACGGATGTGGAAGCCAGGATCCGCCAGCGCGCTTACGAATTATATGTGGAGCGAGGCTACGCGGTCGGCTTTGACGAAGCAGACTGGCTCAGGGCCGAGCGCGAGGTGCTAAGCCGCCCCGGCGTCCGGCAGCAGAGCGCCTGAAGCTAATTCCATTCGGTCAGTCGCGGGCGTGATCCTCCTCTCTCTCGCCTGAACATCTGTGCTCGAACACGTCTTCTCGCGGGAAGAATAATTCGACCTCTTAGTTGCCTGAGTGCGTCTTTTCTGAAAAAATACGTGAGGATCATCCTTCATGTCCCAAATCGGTAGTTTTGCGCTGCTGCTCGCCTTGGCCCTCGCTGGATATAGTTTTCTAGCCGGTGCCTTGTCCCTGGTGCTGAAAGGGACTGGTTCTGAGCGCCTGGGAGAAACCGCGCGACGGGCGGGCATCGCGACATTTGCCCTCGTGTTTCTCGCCGCAGCCGTATTGGTTGCCGCCGCTTTCAGCAACGATTTTTCCATCGCTTATATCTACCATCACAGCAACCGGGATTTGCCGGGCCCTTATAAGTTTGCGACTCTTTGGTCCGGGCAAGAGGGATCGCTTCTTTTCTGGTCGCTGCTTCTTTCCGCTTATGGCCTGGTTTTGCGGCTGCGCCATAAAACCGACAGACGCTTATTTGCCCACGCGTCCGTGATCATTGCCGCAGTTCAGGTTTTCTTCCTCCTGCTGATGAATTTCGCGGCCAATCCGTTTGGGATCATGCAGGGAGCGTTGCCAGCCGACGGCGCCGGGCTGAATCCCTTATTGCAATATCCGGAAATGGTGATCCATCCTCCCATGCTTTATCTGGGGTATGTGGGATTCACCGTGCCTTTTGCATTTGCCTTGGGAGCGCTGATTATGCGTTACCCCGGCGAAAAATGGATTCACATCACCCGCCGCTGGACGATGGTGACGTGGATTTTCCTAACCTGCGGAATTTTTCTAGGTGCGCATTGGGCTTATTCAGTACTGGGCTGGGGCGGCTATTGGGGATGGGACCCAGTGGAGAACGCGTCGCTCATGCCCTGGCTCACCGGAACGGCGTTCCTGCATTCCGTCATGATGCAGGAAAAGCGCGGCATGCTGAAGACCTGGAACGTATGGCTGATTTTCATTACGTTCATGCTTTCGATCTTCGGCACGTTACTGACCCGGAGCGGCCTGGTCAGCTCGGTGCATGCATTCGCTCAATCTTCCATTGGCGATTGGTTCGTCATATTTCTGGCGATCATATTTGTCACGTGTTTAATTTTCTATGTAAAGAACCGCTCGCATTTGCGAAGTGAGCACAAATTGGAATCTCTGATCTCACGGGAATCGAGTTTTCTATTCAACAATCTTCTCTTGTTGGTGGCATGTTTTACCGTTCTGTGGGGAACGCTCTTCCCGAAGCTTTCAGAATTAGTAAACGGGACGAAAGTCACAGTAGGACCTCCATTTTTCAATCGCGTGAACATTCCGGTGGCGTTGCTTCTTTTATTGCTCACCGCTCTCGGACCGCTTCTTGCCTGGCGCAAAACTTCCCTCGAAAGCCTGAAACGTAATTTTCGCTGGCCCGCTCTTGGTGCGCTCGCGACAGGTGTCTTGCTTATCGCCTTTGGCATGAAGCCGTGGCGGGACATTTCTTACGTCTATTCGCTAATGACCATCATGCTTTCAGTGTTGGTAGGACTTACGGTGATCTCGGAGTTCATCCGCGGCGGACGCGTGATCAGCCGCCACACTGGCCAAAACCTGCTGGCTTCGATTGTGCATCTGGCCCATCGAAATACGCGCCGTTACGGCGGCTACATCGTTCACTTTGGCGTAATCGTCATCATGATCGGATTTGCCGGCTCAGCCTTCAATCAGGACAAAGAAAAAGAAATGAGCTTTGGCGACAAAATGACCATTGGCCCCTACACCCTGGTTTGCCAGTCATTCACGCAAGAAGACAATCCGAATTACGGAAGCGAATGGGCAATTCTTCAGGTTTTCAAGGGTGGGAAGCAGATTGACACGCTGTATCCGGAACGCAGATTTTTCAAGGCAAGCCAACAGAATTCCACTATTGTTGCCAATCGCTCGACTCTTAAAGAAGATCTTTACGTCGTCTATGAAGGTCAGAATCCGGATACCGGACGTCCAATTATCAAGGCTCACTTAAATCCGCTTGTCATGTGGATTTGGATTGGTGTCTGGGTCATGATCATCGGAACAGTGGTTGCGCTGATCCCAAATTCTGTTCCCGTGCGCGTACCAGTCCAGGCGCGATTGGAAACCGCGCCGGTGGGAGCTGGGGATTGATGGCGCGTATTTTTCTCAATCCCGCCATAAAAAAGATAGTAAAACGTTCCGTCCAGCTTGCCTCGCTTTCGGTCCTGCTTCTGGTTTTTATCGGCGCAGGGGACGAATCTGCGCGATTCAACGATCTCGGCCACCGCATGATGTGTGTCTGCGGTTGCAATCAAATTCTTTTGGAATGTAATCATGTCGGATGCTCCTACTCAACCCGCATGAGAAATGAACTGGCGGCTGCGCTTGACCGTGGCGACAACGACGATCTGGTCTTGCAATCTTTTGTGCAAAAATACGGGACTGTCGTGATCGCCGCCCCCACCACGAAAGGCTTCAACCGCGTGGCCTGGATCATGCCATACTTGGCGCTGGTTCTCGGAATAGGCGGCGTCGTGCTGATTGTTCGAACATGGAAAGGACGCCCGTTGCTTCTATCTGCAGGGGCTGTCCAACCAGTAGCTGGACCTGAGCTTGACCGCTTTCGCGACCAAGCGAGGAAAGATACCGGAGACATATGATTCTTCTCGCCTGTCTGCTGGTTACTGCCGGAACGCTTATCTACGTGTTCTATTTGCCCGGAACTCTTCAGCTTGGTCCAGAGAAGACGCGGATCTCGTACCTTCTGGAGCGCAAGGAAGTTGTTTACGAGAACCTGCGCGATCTGAATTTCGAATTTAAAGCTGGCAAATTTCCTGAGGCTGACTATCAGGCGATGAAGAATTCGCTGGAAGAAGAGGCGGCCGCTCTGTTATCAGAGATTTCACGGATCGAAGAAACCGGCCGGGTTCCCGCCTTTCGCTCGCCGGGAAAAAGGAATTGAGGTTTTGAAAATCTCTCTCAGGGTATTGGGCTCCCGAAAACCTCTGGTCTTCATGTTTGCCGCGTTCGCTGCTCTCTTGCTGTGCAGCGCCAATTTGTTCGCCAACACCCTCACCGGCACCGTGACCAACGGAACCACAAATAAGCCTTCCGCTGGCGACGAAGTTATTTTGATAACGCTGGCGCAAGGCATGGAGGAAGCTGGACACACCAAGACCGACGCCAGCGGAAAATTCAGCCTTACTTTTGACGATGACGGCCAGCCTCATCTCGTGCGTGTCGTTCATCAAGATGTGATGTATCACCAAATGGCCCCTCCGGGGACCAATTCGGTCGAAGTACAGGTTTACGATGTATCGAAGAAAGTTGCGGGCGTTAACGCTGTCGCCGATCTCATGTACTTGCAGGCCCAGCGCGGACAGCTTGGCGTCAGCCGCATCTTCGCTGTCAGCAATACATCGAAGCCTCCGCGCACCCAGATGAACGACCGGAATTTTGAGTTTTATCTGCCGGAAGGGGCGCACCTTGATTCCGCACAGGCCCAGACGGCTGGAGGGCAGTGGGTAGATTCCGCGCCCGAGCAACAAGGCGAAAAGGGCCGCTACGCATTCGCGTTTCCCTTGCGCCCAGGACAAACAGAATTCCAAGTCTCATACCATTTGCCGTACAACGGCAAGGCGACGATAGATCCCAACCTGATCTATCCGTTAGATCATTTTGTGGTCATCATGCCGCAGGCTATTCAGTTTTCTCCCGCTACTCCTGGGGTTTACGAGGACAAGCAGCCGCCCAGCCCGCCCGGCGCAATTGCGGAAGTGGCCAGCAAAGCTCGTCCCAGTGAAAAATTAGCATTTGATATTTCTGGAAGCGGAATTCTGCAAGATGACAACGCTGCTGACCAGAGCGGCCAAGCTTCTACGGCTCCGCCACCTGGGCCAGACGCCCGTCCCGGCGGCGGATTGGGACCGCCGATTGATGCTCCCGACCCTCTGCAAAAATATCGCTGGTATCTGCTCGGAGGATTTGCAGTTTTGTTGATGGCAGGAGCGGTTTACATTGCGAGCCGCACCAGAAATGTCGCAGGTCCCAACCTTGATTCCGCGGTGGAAACCGCTGACCGGGAACGCCAGGCCCAGCCTGCTCGGCGCTCTTCGATGCTCCTCGAAGCGCTAAAAGAGGAAATGTTTCAGCTGGAACTTGACCATAAGCAGGGCCGCATATCTAAAGAAGAATATGAAAAGGCAAAATCCGCATTGGATCAAACCCTGGAACGAGCCTTGAAACGGGAATCCCCGAAAACCCCATAGGTTTTATTCTATTTTGTTCAAACTCCGTCATTCCGAAGACCTACGTTTTCTCCAGCGGGGCGAGGAATCTCGCGTCAATGATTGTCGCCGCCGCTCACTCACGCTAAACTTATACCCTTGAGGTGAACTGAATGTTGGTCGTCATGCGGGCGCACGCTACGGCTGACGAGGTGCGCGCGGTCTGCGAAAAGATCGAGTCGTTGGGATACCGGGCACATTCCATCCCTGGGGCAGAACGAACCGCCATCGGCATCACCGGCAATCAGGGGGAAATCGAGACCGGCACGCTGGATGAAATGGCTGGGGTGCAGGAAGTCATCCGCGTAACCAAGCCTTACAAGCTGGTCAGCCGCGACTTCCGGCAGGAAAATACTGTGATCACTTTTCTTGGTACCGACGCGACGATTGGAGGACGAAGTCTCGCAATTTTTGCCGGGCCTTGCGCCATCGAAAGCCGCGAACAGGCCTTCGCAATTGCCGAACGGGTTCGTCGCGCCGGTGCACAGTTCTTTCGCGGAGGCGCATACAAGCCGCGAACTTCTCCATATTCTTTTCAAGGAATGGGCGAAGAGGGGCTGCGAATTATGACGGAAGTCCGCGATAGGTTCGGGCTGAAGATCGTCACCGAGGCCGTGGACAATGAATCGTTAGATTTGGTAGAGGAATATGCCGACATCATTCAGATCGGCGCCCGCAATATGCAGAACTATTCTTTGCTGAAACGCGCCGGTCGGGCCAGCAAGCCGGTGCTGCTGAAACGAGGCATGTCGGCGACTTTGGAAGAATTACTGATGGCCGCCGAGTACGTGATGAGCGAAGGCAATTACAACGTGATCCTCTGCGAGCGCGGAGTGCGCACCTTCGCCGATCACACTCGCAACACTTTAGACCTGAGCCTGATTCCCGCGGTGCAGCGATTGAGCCACTTGCCAATCGTGGTAGATCCCAGTCACGGCACCGGAAAGCGAAACAAAGTTACGCCTCTATCTCGGGCGGCGGTTGCAGTGGGGGCAGACGGATTGATTGTTGAAGTCCATCATGATCCCGATAAAGCTCTTTCAGATGGCATTCAGTCGCTGTATCCAGATCAGTTCGATGAGCTGATGAAACAGGTGCGGCAAATCGCGCCCGTGGTGGGCAGGACGGTCTCGACTATTCTGGCGCAAGTGCCGGTTCAGGGTGTCGCACGCCCTGTCGCGGCGGAGTGAAGTTCGTGAAGTATTGCGCTGCAATTACATCGGCGCTTTCTTCTCGGCCATTCTTTCCTTTGGGCAGAACGGCATTGGTTCGGTTGAAGGAAATGCCGCCATCGCGAGCAATAAAATTGATTCGGTTGAAGTATTGACCGACACCCAAGGAGTTGATTTTGGGCCATATCTTTCGATGACGATTCAAGCCGTGCGCGATAAATGGTATAGCCTTATTCCTCAAGAGGCGCGTCCCCCCGGAATGAAGCAAGGCGACGTGAAGGTTGAATTCAGCATTGGCCAGAAAGGTGCCATTGGTGCACCGAAAGTAATCAAGGCTTCAGGGGACGATTCCCTTGACTGCGCGTGCACGAACGCGGTCTTGGAAGCCGCACCGTTCCATACTTTGCCTCTGGATTTCAATGGGGATCGCCTACTTTTGCGATTCCATTTCTATTACAACCTGCAAAAAACAAAACCCGCATCGCAAGCCCAACATCCTTGAGAAAACTATTTGTTACGGGCATCCTGCTGACCGTTCTCGGAGCCCTAGGCTGGTGGTATTTCCGTCCGCGCCCATTGCCCGATTACAGCCCGGCCTATCGCGAATATGCGTATGTCTCCAACGGTAAGAGCAATAGCGTCACGGTAATTGACCTGCGCACTTTCGAACCCGCGAAGACGATACCCGTAGGCAGTGATCCGACCGGCATCGCAGCCAACAGTAAGAAGAATGAAGTGTACGTAGTCAACACTGCCTCTGACAACGTCAGCGTGATCAATGCCGAACGCAATGAGGTCGTCGCGACCATTGGAGTACATGGGAAGCCTTATTTCATTGACGTATCCGCCGACGGAAAACGTGGGTATGTTGCGAACTCCGGATCCGCAAATGTTTCCGTAATTGATTTTGAAAAACGGATGGTCATCGCCACCATTCCCGTAGGTAGATCCCCCGGACTGGCCCGAGTCTCGCCCGACGGCGGTACTTTGATAGTCAGCAATCGCGGCGATAACACGGTCTCAGAGATTGACACCCAGCGACTCGTGGTTCGCAGCACGGTCCCCGTATGTCAGCAGCCGGAAGACATCGCAATCCTTCCCGATAGTAGCAAAGCCTTTGTCGCATGCACAGGATCGGCGCAGGTGGCCTCGATTGATTTGAAAACTGGCAAGCTTTTGGCACTCCTCGATGTCGGCAAAACACCTGTCAATCTCGCTCTGAAGCCTGACGGTGGCGAACTTATGATTTCGAATTTCGATTCGTCCAGCATTTCGATCGTTGAAACCGCGACGAACGAGGTCAGCGGAAGTTATTTGATTGGAGAGAATCCTACTCGCGGAGTCGTGACCGCCGATAACTCGCGCCTGTATGTGAGTAACTTCGGATCCGACGCAATCGCGGTGTACGACATTGATCTGGGGAAATTAATTGCCTCGATCACAGTGGGAAGCCATCCCGACGCGCTGGCCCTGTCGCAGAGCCAAAATTATTTGCTAGTGCTGGATTCAGCGTCCGGGGACGCGACGGTAATTCAAAAGCGCAGGCCGACGAAATTGGAACCTACGGAATATTCCCTGCTAACCATGATTCCGGTGGGCGTGGAGCCTAACGATATAGCGGTGAAATCGTTCGTGCTTCCGCCGCCGCATCATTAGCCCGTTAGTGTGCTAACCCTGTATATGGCTTCGGGCCGGCTTTGTCCGCGAACATATTGTTCGTAACCCTCGGTGGCAAAACAAAGCGCACGGTCAAAGAATTGATCTAACAAACGCAAGAGTTCCATCTCACCATATAACTCCACGGGATTATGAAGAAATGCCTGTTCCTGCAGGAATTCCCAGAGGTGTTCTTTGGTTAGTACGGTGGCCCAGCAGTAATGCGATAACCGGACTCCCTGTGCGGCCCGTCGGCTGCCAATTTCAAAATAGCGACTTTCAATGTCCGCATCGGTCTTGGTAAGAAGCCATTCGCCCAACTGGTGCAGGATCTCGTATGTCCGGTCCCGCAACTCCGCTGGCGGTACCCGGTGCATGTCACTGCTGTGAAGTGAGGTTTGAAATTTTTCGATCAATCCTTGAGCAAGGTCATCGGAGTGTTTCTCGATAAGACGTACCAAGCGGAGCGCGATCATAATTCCCCTTCTTTTTTAAGATGCTTTTGCGCCGCGGAAAGGTGCCTAATTTAAACGGAACGCGTGATGGGTGGGTGTTCAGAAGTGCGGAATAGGGATCATCACGGCTCACACTGGGGGTTAGCCTTTACTTCCACAGCACTTCTTGTACTTCTTGCCTGAACCGCACGGGCATGCATCATTTCGGCCGATTTTGGCGGACCCGCGAACCACTTGCTGTACAGTTTGTTGCTCGCCCGAGCCAGCCATACGTGCGCTCTCTAGCTCGCGGCGCTTCTTCCGCTGGAAGTTTTCTTCGATCTCATCCACTGAAGTCGCGACTGAACGTGGCGGACGATGTCCATTGCCTCCTCGTCCCCCGAGCCGCAATGCGGGCACGCCAGCCTCCGGGCCGCCAGCGCCAGGATCGCCTCCGTCAGTTGACGGTACGCCGCCATCTTCGGGACGCTCCAGTATCTGCATGAGGTACAGATAGCGAACCGCGTCCTCCTGGAAGCGCTGCATCATGGCTTCGAACATGTCAAACGATTCGCGTTTGTATTCGATCAACGGATCATGCTGCCCATAGCCCCGAAGACCGATACCTTCTTTCAGGTGGTCCATGCCGAGCAGATGATCTTTCCATTGTGAGTCGAGCACGCTCAACATGATCATTCGCTCGTGATAACGCATAGCATCCGGGCCGATGAGCTGTTCTTTCGCGTCGTAACGCGCTTTTAATTTGTCGAAAATCGCATCACCAAGTTCCTGGCGATTCAGCGTTTCAGGGTTGATTCCTTCAGCCAGAATATCCACGCCGAATCGCGTAAAGATCGCGTCCTTCAGGCCTTTGATGTCCCAGTTGGCGGGATGAACTTTTACCGGGCAAAACTGGTCCATCAAGTTGCTCAGAATGGCTGAGACGTAATCTTCGAGGATTAAATCTTTCTGATCGAGGCCTTCCAGCAATTGGCGGCGCAGGCCATACACAGCCTCGCGTTGCTTGTTCATCACATCGTCATATTCGAGCAGATGTTTTCGCGCTTCGAAATTCTGCGCTTCGACGGCTTTTTGCGCGGCCTCTATGCGGCGGGAAATCAGGCGCGATTCGATCGGAATCCCTTCTTCCATGCCAAGCCGTTGCAGAAGCTTTGATACCCATTCCTTAGCGAAGATGCGCATCAAGTCATCTTCCAGGGAAAGATAAAATCGCGAAGAACCGGGATCGCCCTGGCGTCCGGCGCGTCCGCGAAGCTGGTTATCAATGCGGCGCGACTCGTGGCGCTCGGTCCCGAAAATGTGCAACCCGCCAGCAGCAATTACCTCATCGTGCTCTTTATCGGTTTGAACTTTGTAGCGCTCGAAGATTTCGTTCCATTGGCCTGTGGGGACGACATATTCATTCCCCGCGTAATACCAGACAGTGCTTTTGGTCTCGTCCACATCAACCAGAATCTTGCCTTGCGCGGCCCTTAGCGGTTGCGCAATTCCCTTCTTCACGCACTCTTGTTTGGCCATGAATTCAGGATTGCCGCCAAGCAGAATGTCGGTTCCGCGCCCCGCCATGTTCGTGGCAATTGTGACCATATCTTTGCGGCCGGCCTGGGCGACGATTTCCGCTTCACGCTCGTGATACTTGGCGTTCAGCACTACATGCTTGATACCTTTTTTCTTGAGTAACTCGGAAAGCCGCTCAGATTTTTCAATGGATGTCGTGCCCACCAGCACCGGCTGGCCGGTATCGTGCAATTTCTGAATCTCATCCGACGCGGCGAAGTATTTTTCCTTCTCCATTCGATACACAACGTCAGGATTCTCGAGCCGCCGCAACGGCTTGTTGGGAGGAATGACCAACACTTCGAGACGATAAATGTTGTCGAACTCAGGAGCCTCGGTTTCGGCGGTTCCCGTCATACCAGCCAGCTTTTTGTACATCCGGAAATAATTCTGGAACGTAATCGTAGCGAGGGTCTGATTTTCGCGTTCGATCTTAACGCCTTCCTTGGCTTCGACAGATTGGTGTAAGCCGTCGGACCATCGGCGTCCCGGCATGAGGCGCCCGGTGAACTCGTCCACAATAATGACTTCGCCCTCTTTTACGACGTATTCCACATCGCGGTGATACAGCGAGTGGGCCTTGATCGCGGTCTCGACGTGATGCTTGAGGTCCCAGTTTTCAGGATCGGCAATATTCCCAATACCGAGAAGCCCTTCAACTTTTTCCCAACCTTCGTCGGTCACGGTGATGCTGCGGTGTTTCTCGTCCACAACAAAATCCCCGGTAAGCTGCGAAGGCTCTCCCGGAGCAACATCAATTTCTTCTCCCTTTTCAAGCTTGGAGATAATGCGGTTCACGCGAGCGTACTTGTCGGTGGATTCTTCGCTGGCTCCCGAAATAATCAGCGGAGTTCGCGCTTCATCAATCAGGATTGAATCCACTTCGTCAACGATGGAAAAATTGTGCCCTCTCTGCACGCAATCGTGCAGATCAAACTTCATGTTGTCGCGCAGATAGTCGAAACCGAACTCGTTGTTGGTCCCGTAGGTTACGTCGGAGGCGTAGGCATCGCGTCGCTGCTGGTCATCCAAATCATGCACGATTACGCCGACGCTGAGCCCAAGGAAGGTGTAAAGCTTGCCCATCCATTCGGAATCGCGTTTGGCGAGATAGTCGTTGACGGTGATCACGTGAACGCCACGCCCGCTCAGAGCGTTTAGATAAACCGGAAGGGTGGCGACCAAAGTCTTGCCTTCGCCGGTTTTCATTTCCGCAATCTTGCCCTGATGCAGAACCATGCCGCCAATTAACTGCACATCGAAGTGACGCATGTTGAGGACACGGCGGCCTGCCTCACGAACGATGGCGAAAGCTTCTTCCAGTATGTTGTCTAGAACTTCATTTACGGCTTTAAGGCGTTCGGCGTCGAGTTCTTTGCGACGCTCACGGTCGGCTTCCGGTTCGTCGGCAATTTGGGCGACTCGTTCTTGAATTTGGCGGCGAAACGCCTCGGTTTTGGCGCGCAATTCGTCGTCGCTGAGCTTCTCAATCAAAGACTCGAGCGCGTTAATTGCCTGAACGCGAGGCATTAGCCTCTTGATGTCGCGTTCATTCTTGGTGCCGAAAACCTTGGCGACTACTTTATTAAACAATCGAGCAGTTCCTTCAAAGATGAATATTAAAAGACGATTCCAGCTACTTAAAGCCTAGCATATTAGATGCGGTATCAGTAGTTACGTCGCGGGACCTCTTGGGTTTCGAACAGGGAGACGGGCGTCCCGCCCGTCCTGCGCGCCCCGGTGCTTTCTACTTCGCCCGCGGATGCGTCCGGTCATAAACCTGCAAGACGTGCTTCATCGAGAGTTGGGTATAACGCTGGGTGGTCGAAAGCCGTTCGTGGCCAAGCATTTCCTGGATTGCGCGCAGATCAGCCCCCTCTTCAAGCATGTGGGTTCCAAACGCATGGCGGAGCGTGTGCGGATGCACGTCCGGCGACAGTCCCCTGGCGACCGCGATCTTCTTGATAATTCGTCCGACGCTTCGAGTTGTCATGCCACCGCCGCGCAAATTAACCAGAAGCGCTGCGGTGTTTCTTTTCTTTTCAGACAAGATTCCCAGGCGCGCCGGCAAATAGGTAGAAAGCGCAGCTTTGACGGCATCCCCAAACGGAACGTAGCGTTCCTTCTTTCCTTTCCCGCGAATCAAAATAACTTCGTCGCTCTGCCTAATGTCGTGAACCTGAATGCCCACCATCTCCGAATTGCGAATTCCGCAGCCGTAGAGTAATTCGAACATCAAGCGGTCACGCTCGGCGAACGCTGCGACTTCCGGCATGTCTCCGTCCAGGACGGCATTCATCTCCTCGACCGTCGGCACTCGGGGAAGTTTTTTGGGAAGTTTTGGAGTGGATACCCACGCCGCTGGATTTTGTTCCACTATGCCTTCTTGCGCAAGCCAGCGGTAAAGCGAGCGCACAGCCGCCAATGCGCGCGCGACGGAAGGTTTATCGAGCCCCAGGTCATATAAGTGAGACAGGAATCCGCGAATCGTCAAGTGATCAATGCCGCGCCACGAAAGCGGCCCCACATGATCAGCGAATTTGTCGAGATCCGACGCGTACGCCTTAAGAGTATGCGTCGAAGCATTTCGTTGACCCAAGGCGTGCAGGAAACGATCCACTGCTTTTTCGACGTCAGTTCGAGCATGCTTTGCGGCTGACGATTTCATCCGGCTTTCGCTCTTTCTTTTGCTCTCGCCTTCGCTCGCGGATGATGATTCTGATAAACAGTCTTGAGTCGGTCCAGAGCCAGATGCGTGTAAACCTGCGTCGTCGAAATATCGGAGTGCCCCAGAATCGTTTGTACCGTCCTTAAATCTGCCCCATTCTCCACCATGTGCGTGGCGCAACTGTGACGCAGCATGTGGGGGCTGGCATTCCGTCCTATGGTTGTTGAAGCTTGGCGAACGATTTGCCAGACTCGCTGCCGGGTTAACTTTTGCGCTCTGCGTCCAGGAAATAACAGCGGGATATTTCCGCTTCCCGCCAAAACCATGCGCGATCCTGCGATGTACTCAGTTAAAGCATCCTGGGCCGATTTACCGAGAGGTACGATTCTCTCTTTGTCACCTTTTCCGCGCACCAGAATGTAACCTGCATCCAGCTTCAGGTCTTCCAGCTTTATTCCAATTATTTCGGAGACGCGAAGCGCCCCGGCGTAGAAAACCTCCAGCATGGCACGGTCGCGCATGGCAATAGCTTCCGCTTCCCTCCCCTGCGGCGCTTCCGACGGGACTCTGAGCATTATTTCCATTTCGTCGCGCGCGAGTGCCTTCGGCAGGACCTTCCATTGCTTCGGCGAATCAATGTTTAGAGTTGGATCAGCGGTGATGATCTGATCCAGAAGAAGATAACGGTATAGATGCCGGAGAACAGAAAGCTTTCGTCCCACAGAACGTCCATCTACGCCATTGGCGAATAATTGCTGGATGAAACCGCGTACATCTTCGCGCGTGGCTTTTGCTAGCGTGCGTTTTCTGGATTCCAGAAAGTCAACGAACTGGCTGGCATCCATGTTGTAGGCCTCAATCGTGAGGGGGCGAAGTCCCTTTTCGACTTTCAAGTAATCAAGAAAATCAAAAACAATACGAGAATCAGCTCGCGGCGGCATTCCGTTTAAGTATGCTCGTTATCGGACGTAGCGAAAAGTAGTGAGGAAGATGCTCATGCAACGCAAACGTAGGAACACGCCCTCGGCTGTCCAGCCGAGCATCGCTCGCCTCCCGCTACTCTCTAATATTGTCATTCCGAACCGGCTTCAGCCGGTGAGGAATCTGCTGTTTTGTAAGCACAGGTCGCTACGTTAACGTCCGTCCATAACGCACTTCGTTGAACACTTCAACCGCATACAACGCGCCCTGCGGAGTCTCCTCATGCTTGAAATATGCGAAGACATCCCGACCGCTTTGAAGATGCTCGCGGATCCGATTCACCATCGCGGAACGCTCTTCTTGCGTGTACACAGGTTTTCGATAGCGGTAATAACAGAAATCCGCAGTGATGACGTCCGGCGTGACTCGTTCTTCTGTTTCGGCAACACAAAGCGCCCGATTGTGCGTCTTGAGTAGATCGAAGGTTTCGTCCGTAAACCACGATTCATGACGGAACTCAAATGCCGATGGAAGCGCGCGGGGCAGAGCAGCGAGAAATTCTCTCAGCACTTCGATATCGGCCTTCATGTTGGGAGGCAGTTGAAACAAAAGCGGCCCGAGTTTGCCGGCCCGGGCCAGCGGTTCGATGGTGCTCAAGAAGCGTGGAACAAAATCCTCTGTTTTCTTTAACCGCTTAATGTGAGTGATGACTTGGTGGACCTTGATGCCAAAGCGGAATCCCTCGGGACTTTCGACAATCCATTTCTGGGCGGTAGTTTCTTTCAAAAGCTGACGAAACGTAAAATTAACTTCGACAGTATTTAACTGGCTGGCGTAATACTGAAGAAAATTCTTCTGCGGCAGCTTGGCAGGATAGAAATCCGGCTTCCAACTAGGATATGCCCACCCTGAAGTGCCCGCATAAAGTTGCGCCATGATTCGCTTCCCCTTTGGATTCCGGCGGACCGATGAGATCTTGATCTCCTTAACATCACAACTAATGAAGGCTGCCCCACTCGTCGCGGTTTTCGATGAGTGGGAAACTACAACGACGGAACTCAACGCTAGGTTTGGAGAACCAGGAACCCTCGACTGCACGCATGTTGCGGCACCCACCCTTGCGAAGACCGCGCAAGGATGGAGCAGCCTTGTTGTTCATCTAGGTTGAAGAAATCAAAATCTCACAAAGGCGGTCCTGCCCGCCAACCAAGATGGAAAACAAATTATACCTTCCGAGCTTTTTTCTTCGACGTTGCGCGCTTGGGCGCAGTTTGCCGCCGGGGGCGTCGTGTTTGCTCCGCTTGGGCCGCGAGATCTATCCCGCTCGAAATCGCCTCTGGCTGCGCTTCTTCGATGCCCGGCAACTTGGGCAATTTCTGCTTCAGTGTAAGCACGGGCTCAAAGAGGTCTCCAATCTTCGCAACGCGCTTGATCACCTGTTCAGCTTCGAAAACAAGCAACTTCGCGTCTTTCTTTTTGAAAGCCTGCTCGGCTTCCTCCCATTTCACCGGCGTGGAAACCGTGGGACGCTCTCTTGCCCGCAGAGAATAAACGCTGACCGTCGTCTTGTGCTCATCATTCTGGCTCCAGTCCACCAGCACTTTCCCCACCCGCAGTTGCTTCTTCATGTCGGAAACAACGAGATTCTTGTGATCGGTTTCGAGCAAGCGAGCCAACGCGTGCGCGAACGGTTTCGTCATGTCATAGCTTGTGGGAGTGTTCAGCGGGACATATATTTGCAGTCCTTTCGAACCCGATGTTTTCGGAAAACTCTGCAGCCCGAAGTGTTCGAATATCTCGCGCAACCAAAGACCGACCTGACAACATTGCACAATATTCGCCGGTGGCCCGGGATCAAGATCAAAAACCATCATCCGCGGACAAGTGATTTTCTTGGCCAATGAGAGCGAAGGATGCAATTCAATGGCCGCCAGATTTGCAATCCAGATCAGCGTGGGCAGGTTGTTCGCCAAAATGTAATTCACATTTCGCTGATTGCCCTCGCTCCAAATCGGCGCAGTCTGCACCCAATCGGGCCGGTGCTTGGTGGCATTTTTCTCAAAGAAAAACTCCTGATCCACGCCACCGGGATAGCGCTTTAGGGTAAGGGGGCGTCCCGCAAGGTGTGGAACCAGCGCCGGAGCGACGCGGGCGTAGTAATCAATAACCTGTCCTTTGGTAAATCCAGTCGCCGGATAAAGAACCTTATCCAGATTCGTGAGCTTAAGCGTTTTGCTTTCGATCTCGATGGTTTGCGTTGTGCTCACATTTGCCTTTCGTCCATGCTCTCGTTTTTGATGCAGATTTGCGGAAATTGGGAGTGTAACCCCTCTTGGGCCTCCGAAATTATTGTCAGGCGGCTACGACAGTCATTTCCGTAGAATAAAACGCCCTTGGGGCGCCGGGGGCTGGCAACACCTTATTTAATACAAAAGCGGATTTCAGATACGGAATTTAACTAGCAGCGCTCTGAACGACGGGAGTTGCGCCGCGGCATGCGGGCGCTATCCGAACGAACTTCCTCTATCGCCATCTAGCATTCCCGAAGTGGGCGGCCCAATTCGAAAAATAAAATCGTTTCAAATCCGGGACTAAAGGGTTCGCCAGTTTTAACGATAGTCAGATAAATGCTTGGAACGCGCGTTCCGAAAGTGATCTCTCGTGCAAGAATGGCAAGCCGTTCAGCCCTCCCCATTTCCATTCACAGGCTAGCCTCCGCAATGGTCCCGATAATAACCAGGACTGACCCATGAAACTTCTCATCGCCGAGGACGACGCCTTCTTCCGCAGGATCCTGAGCCAGTTATTGTCTTCTGAATTTGAAATTAGCATCGCTGAAGATGGCACGCAGGCCTGGGAACTTCTTCGTCAAAACGAGTGGCCGCTGATCGCCATTATTGACTGGGTAATGCCGGGGCTTTCAGGTCCGCAAATATGCCGCGAAGCGCGGGCATGCACCAAGACCGCGAACACTTACATCATCCTGCTGACCGCGCGGAATAGTCCCGCAGACATTGTTGCCGGGCTTTATGCCGGAGCCGACGACTACGTCACCAAGCCCTTTGCCGCGGAAGAACTTCGAGCAAGAGTGCGGTTAGCCCGCAGGGTCGTGGAGTTGCAAATGACGTTGAAGGCGCAATCCGCCAGCCTCCAGGAAATGCGGCTCCGTGGAAAAACGGCCCAGGCG
Organism: uncultured Acidobacteriaceae bacterium; assembly: GCA_963720075.1. Taxonomy (GTDB): domain Bacteria; phylum Acidobacteriota; class Terriglobia; order Terriglobales; family Acidobacteriaceae; genus PALSA-188. Next base: position 44,175 of record CAVREG010000011.1, read on the forward strand.
GATTTCGATCTCGCCTCTTCTCAGGCCCATTCATCCCCGCGAGCCGTCGGCATGCCGCGATTTTCACGGTAGTACTAAATTCTGAATCAGAATTACTGCGTCGGGCGGTGATGCACTGGAGGCTTCTTCCGAGCGGGCGTAGCTGCCTTTAGCAGCGCCCCTTTATCCATAGTCATCACAAAGGGACTCGGCACATACGATGACGGCGTCCCCTCGAAATCAAACGTTGCGCCTTCTTTAGGCATCAACCTTTCGGGAATGGGGCCGGTCATATTGAGGGTAATATCGGCACGCTTGGCGTCGTTATCATCCTGAGTACCCGCGATATCAACTTCCGTCGAAGCCGCCTTAATCACCCATCCTTCCATCTGCAATGGCAGGCCCTTGATTACGTTCCAGACTTTATCCGCGTCCGCTTGTTCACCTGCGGAAAGCACCAGTTCCCACTCCGCAAAGCTCATCTTCTTTATATCGTCTGGAGTCTTGTCTTTCACCAGGTCATGCGCCTGTTGCGCTGGTGTTGGCGGCACGTATTGCGCGACGGTAAAGCCCGCCGGAGGCGTCGGAGCCGTCTTCGCTGTCGCCATCAGATCGGTCCAGCCCTGGTCCGTTCCGTGATACTTCGTGTACACGCCCTTACCGTAGGCTTCGATCTGAGCCGCATTGGGGCTTCCGGCCGCCAGATTCGCTGCGCGCGCAATGAAGAAAAGTCCATTCACATTGTCCGGAGGAGTCGCGGTCAAGTACGCCAATGCCAAGGGATAAACGTCTTGAAGATTGTTCGGATTCGCTTCCACCGACGCCAGCAGATATTTTTCCGCCGCGGCATTATCCTTCGTTTGCAGCGCCGCAAATCCGGCAATGCTGTTGAGCAACTGGCCCAACTGCGCCTTCTGTTTGGCGAAATCCGCATCGGACACGCCCTCCGGCTTCGTCATACTGGGAAGCGCTTGTAGCCCCCGCTCGGCATACTTTCGCGCTTCCGCCCAGTTATTCGATCCCTTGTTGCTATACGCCAATACCAGCAACGCGCGCACATTGTTCGGGTTCGCCTGAAGGACCCGATTGGCGGCATCCATCATCTTCGCCTGATTGTTCGCCTGCTCATAGAGACCCATCAGCGCTTCAAGCACATCTTGTTTCATCACGCTATTGGGATACTGCACCAGGAAAGCTTCAAAGCCGCTAATCTTTGCGTTCGGATCAGTTTGCTGCGCGGCGCCCATGTAGGCGTTATATTCGGCGGGATCTTTTATTACCGGTGCTGAGGATGCGGCTGCTGCCGCCGGCTGTGCCGCTGCCGGGGTTTGCCCCTGTGGTGTAGTCTGCCCACTGGCCGCGCATGCCGCGATTGCAAGCACAACTACCACTAAACTCGTCTTCATTCGAATGGCTCCTTGGGTTCTTGGAAAATCGAATTCTATTTCGAACTCTGGAAACGCGGCTTCCGCCCGAGTATCTTAGACTGCGCTCGCGTATATTGTCCCGAACGCATATTCGATTTTTCCAGTGTGCGGATTATAAGTATGCGCGTCGTTCAAGGCAAGTTGCTTCCATAATCCGCCTCTGCTCACGCCCGCGTACAATGCTCACGTAGGGGCAGGTATCCGCACCTGGCGGCCGAGCAAACTCGGCAATGTCTGCTAACGCTACAGCCTCATCCCGCTAGAAAGTTCCACTGCTCTTTCGTCAACGGCACAACGCTCAATCTTCCTTGCCGCACGAGCGGTGAATCCGCAAAGACCTTATTAGCTTTAATCTCAGCCAGCGTTACCGGCTTGCTGATGGCATCGCCCGCTTTGATCTTCACCTGCGGATTTTTCGTGTCTCCCGCGTCCACCGAGACAACCAACGCCGTCCCCACCGCACTTCTTTCATCTCCAGTGTGATAAATCGTCAAACGGTCTCCCGGCTTCATCTGACGAAGATTTTTCAGAGCGACAGGATTACTCACGCCGTCCCAAACAGTTATTTTGTCGCGTTGCAGATCGGCGAAAGAATATGTTGAAGGTTCGGTCTTGAGAAGATAGTCCATAGAATTTCAAATTGTAGCGGAACCGCAAGAGGCATGGGCTGGGCGTCCGACGATGTAGCGTGATTCCCTTCGGCGACGAGGCGGCAAACATTACTCGTCGGCCCGAACTCGGAAAATGATATTCACCAGCCTCGAGTCTGCAGCATGTCGGCTTCGCCAATGGAGGCGATGGCTAAACCTTTCATGCCCGACAGATCCGCGCTTACTTCAAGTAATACTTTAGGGTTGTTGAAGTGCGTGGCGGCTTGCACGATCGCCTTGGCCCGGAGAGAAGCTTCGGCAGGATCGGCGAAGGTTGTGGAATCTTTCATGAAGATGCCGGAGCCTACGAATACGGCTTCGGCGCCGAGTTGCATTACCAATGACGCGTCGGCGGGAGTGGCGATTCCTCCAGCGGAAAAATTTGGGACGGGCAACTTCCCTTCTCTTGCAACCAGCTTTATCAGTTCGTAAGGGGCTCCATGTTCTTTAGCCTTGGCGTAGAGTTCCTCTTCGCCGAGTACTGTGAGGATTTTCATCTCCTGAACGATTTGACGAATGTGCTTCACGGCGTGGACCACATCGCCGGTGCCAGCTTCTCCCTTGGTCCGAATCATGGCTGCGCCTTCGGCGATGCGACGAAGGGCCTCGCCAAGATTGCGCGCTCCGCATACGAATGGCACTTTGAAAACGTGTTTGTCTACATGATGCGCTTCGTCAGCGGGCGTCAGCACCTCGGACTCATCAATGTAATCAACACCAAGTTCTTGCAAAATTTGCGCCTCGGCGAAGTGGCCGATGCGGCATTTCGCCATTACCGGAATGGAAACGGCAGCCATGATTTCGCGAATCTTCTTCGGGGACGCCATGCGCGCGACGCCGCCCTCTGCGCGAATCTGCGCCGGCACGCGTTCGAGCGCCATGACCGCAACCGCTCCCGCCTGTTCGGCGATGGTGGCTTGTTCGGCGTTGGTGACGTCCATGATCACGCCGCCTTTGAGCATTTCAGCGAGGCCAGTTTTCAGGCGAAGGCTGGTGGGATTGCCGTTATTTTGGGACATGTCGAAGCTCTTTTCTCAGTTCCAATATTTTACAACCCGACGTCTAGTAATAGGTAGAAATCTGGGTAGTTCGCATTCTCTCGAGTAGAGACGCAGCTTGCTGCGTCTAGATTTTGCAAGTGGCTCCAGTTTCCTCGTTCGGCTAGTGCGCCATGACCTGCCCGCCCTTTTTGGCCTTTCGCATCAGGAAAATCAGCGGAGACATCACCACGAACATAGCGGCGAGGAAACGGAATACATCATTGTAGGAGAGCATGGTGGCCTGTCTGACAACCGTTCCCCAGATGGCTTCGTAGGCCTGACTGGTGGCGGAGCCCGGGCCGGTGCCGGGACTGCCTCCCCGCGAGAGGAAGAATGCGGTCAGTCGCTTGATCATCTGTTGCGCCTGTGGACTGGTTGAAGTGACATGTTGAGCGAGAACGTTGATATGCATTTGCTGTTTACGGACTTGCATGGTTTCGACCATGGAGATTCCGATGCTCGCGCCGACGTTTCGCATGAGATTAAAAATGCTCGTGGCATTCCCCATGCGCTCTTTGGGAACAGGGTCGTTGGTGACGGTTGTCAGAGGAACAAAAATCAGACCCAGCCCGGCGCCTTGCAGCATGAGCGGCCACCAAAAATTCCAGAAGCCAACATCCAGGCTGAACTGGGAAATGCGATACATAGCGAACGCAGTGCCCAAGAAACCGAATCCTAATAACTTTCTTGCATCCACCTTGCCCACAAGAAAACCAACCACGGGCATAAACAGGAAGGAGGCGAGACCGCGGGGCAAATTCGTGATACCGGCGTGTGTAGCGGTGTAACCCAACACTTCTTGCATGAGGAGTGGAAGCAAGACGGTGCTGCCGTAAAGAACGAAGCCCACGGTCGTCATGAGAAAAGTACCGACCGCATACGAACGGTAACGAAAGACGCTGAGATCAATAACGGGATGCTCAGCCTTGAGCTCGCGGATAATCAGCCCCGCGAGACCAACAACTGCAAGAACAGCGAGCGCGACGATGAATTGCGACCCGAACCAGTCATCTTCCTGACCTTTGTCGAGCATAATTTGCAAAGATCCCATGCCAAGAACCAGCAGGCCGATTCCCCAATAATCAATGCCGGTTTTTTGCTTGTTGCGCAAATATGGCGGATCGAAAACAAAAGCCTGAGTCAGTAAAATTGCCAGAACTCCGATGGGTACATTGATATAGAAAACCCATCGCCAACTGTAATTGTCGGTAAGCCATCCTCCAACCACTGGCCCAAGCATAGGCGCAACCACAATCCCCAATGCCCAGAACCCCATAGCCTGCCCCCGCTTCTCCGGGGGAAAGGACTCCAGCAAAATAGCCTGCGAAAGCGGCTGGAGGCCCCCTCCGCATGCGCCTTGGATGACGCGGAAGAGGATGAGAAAGGGCAGCGAGGGCGCCAGGCCGCAAAAAAAAGATGCGATGGTGAATCCAGTTACTGACAAGGTTAAGAGACGCTTACGCCCAAAGCGGCTGGCGAGCCATCCGGTCATGGGTAGGACGATGGCGTTCGCGACGAGATAAGAGGTCAGCGTCCAGGTGGCTTCATCGGTCGTGGCTGATAGATTGCCGGCAATGTGCGGCAGCGAAACGTTCACCACCGTTGTGTCGAGCACTTCCATGAAAGTGCTGGACATGACGGCGATTGCGATAAGCCACGGATTGATGTCCTGGCCGGGTGTGGTTTGGGACGGCATTCACCTTCCTTTACGAATGCGAATGAATAACAGATGAAGGATATGCTTCCCACGATTCTCGGAAGCGCCAAGCTTGATCAAAAGTGCCGCATTAATGAGGTTCGCCGCCATCGAACACCCGTAACCTTCGTAGTACATAAGTTCGCTGGTAATCGGGGAATCCCTGTATTGCAAGGGGGCCAGTCGAGGAGAACAATAAAAGTGAAAGCGTGTAATTGTATGAGGTTAAATGCCGGTCAAAATCCTGATCGCCGATGATGATGCGCCGATCCGCCGCTTGCTTCGCAGAGTGATTGAGGAGCATGCGGAATGGCAGGTCTGCGGCGAGGCAGAAAACGGCCGCGAGGTAGTGACCAAAGTTGGCGAGTCCTCCCCCGACCTTTTAGTTATGGACTTGGCCATGCCGCAGATGAACGGACTTCAAGCGGCAAGAGAAGTCTGCAAACTAGCGCCCGATTTGCCAATGCTTCTTTTGACTGTGCAACAGGTTTCGAAAGAATTGGTACAGGAAGCACGCCTCGCTGGCTTTCACGGTGCGGTTTCGAAAAGCACCGGCAGTGAGGTCGTACGAGGGATTGAAACTCTCTTGCGCAAAGAAGATTTTTTTTCGCCTTCATCCCCCGAAGTTTCCGCGTACGGAGCCTGATTCTCATCTGACGCTGTTTGATTCCACGCGCTGATTCGCGCTGCGAGGAATTGATGTCCAGGTCCATTCTAGGGCTTGGATTCTTGCAGAAGGACGACGTCGGAGTTGGTGTGTCCGCGCAGGATACCGAGATTCTTTCCATCCGGGGACCAGTGAAACGAAAGAATCTGCTCAGAGGTGAAATTTGTGATCTGGCGGCCAGCAGGACCGTCAATTGGCTGAACCCAAATGTTATCCACGCCATTCTCGCGAATGGGGTAGGCTACGCTCTTGCCATCGAAGGTGAATTGCGGGCCAGCGGCGATGTGCGAATTGGTATTGAGTAAACTCGGCGAGTTTGAAGTCGTCACGTCCAGGAGGGCAACTCTCGGAATGCCGTTTTGCTCCCCCAGGTTTTTGACCTCGACCAAATATGCCAGCGTCTTGCCATCCGGCGAAAGCCCCATTCCGCGGCCACCCTGGAAGGCGTTCGCAACGGCGCTGGCCGGGACGGGCTCGGCCTTGCTCGATCCATTTAGAGGGACGTGCCAAATGTGCTCCAGGTCTCTAAAGAAGTAAACCCAGTCGTGATTTCCTGAACATGCTACGCCGGAGCCGCGGAAGTCGTCATTTCCATCGGTCAGCTGGATTGGGTGTGAGCCGTCGGTATTCAACCGCCAAATGCCTAGGGAATTCGTGCCAGCGTGAAATGCCCACGGGAACACGACATAATCTCCGCAGACAGACAGAGAAAGCATTCCGGCGAGCGGATCACTGGCGAGCACGGTAGGATTTTTTCCCTGAGCATCGGTTCGCACCAGGCGATTGAAATCGGATGTCAGCAAATTACCGTCGGGCATCCAATTGAAGCTGCTGATATCTTCCCCGTCCACGACCAGGGGACTCGCCCTTGGAGAGGTGCTGCCTTGCCCCGGCAAAACAAAAAGACTGCTTACCGCTTTTTGTTGAACGGTCGCCAAGGTCTTGCCGTCGGCTGAAACCGTCAAAGTCGAGTAGCTGTTGGTGTCACGGGAGATGGGTCGCAGCTTGCCACCTGGGAGCGAGACAAAACCGATCTGGCTGCGGCCGATGTCGGGGCCTTTTTGACGATATGTAACAAACAAGCCATCGCCGCCAACCGACCATTGCAAGGCCGAAATATCCTTGTCGGCAAAGGTGAGAGTTTGTATCTTCCCAGTGGCCAGATCGAACAGACTCATTCCTCCAAACGCGCCGACCGGAACATCGGGATAGGCAATCTCCTTGCCGTCAGGAGACCAAGCCAGCCAGCGCGGGAGATAGTGCAGAGACTCTATGTGAAGCACCTTCTCATCGCTGCCATCCAACTTCGCGGTGAGAAACCGCCACTTGCCGGTCTCAGGATCGTTGGCCCGGAAGTACGCCATGCGGTTGCCGTCAGGCGAGAAGGCGAAGCTGCTGTCCACGTCGTGGGCGACGACTTGCGGAGTGCCTCCCAGGACCGGGGTGCGATAGACATTAAAATCGCTGTTTGTGGCATTTTCCGCTTTGCGAAAGTAAACGTAATTTCCGTCAGGTGAGAACGCGACGTTAGGAATGGTGTTCGAGGGTGGGACGATTTGCGTGTCACTGGCGGTCAGAATATTGCGCAGCCATAAACTGTTCTGGCCTTTGTCATCCATCACTGTGAGCAAATATTTTCCGTCGGAGGAAATCGCGGTGACAACTGCTTTGCCGGAATTTGTGATTTGCGAGATGCCGAAATTCTGAAAAGGAGCTGGCGCGCTCCGATGAAGCATCGAGTAGACACCGAACGCTGCCGCAGCTAAGACAATCAGTGCGGCAATGGATCCTGCGGCGAGCCCGAGTTTGTGTTGTTTGGCTGCGGTGACTACCGCGGAACTACTGCTATGGGCAGGATGTGCTGCGCCGCTGCCTGGAGCCGCGGTTAAGCCACTTTGTGATGAGGTGTTGTGTCCGCTGAGCAGCGCACCCGGGGCGGCTTCTGTTTGGCTGGACGCAGCCGCGTGGCTTGAGCCCGTCTCGCGGCTGAGGCGTTTCAGGTCGGCCCGCAGATCGGCGGCGTGCTGGTAACGCAGATCACGATCCTTTTCCAGCGCTTTGTTGATAATGCGTTCAAGCTCGGCTGGCAAGTCAGGATTCATTCGCACAGCCGCAACCGGCGCGGAATCCAGAATCTCACGCTGGATCACCCCCGAGCTTTCGCCTCGGAAAGGAAGCGTGCCCGTCGCCATCTCATAGAGAACGGCTCCGAACGAAAACAAATCGGTGCGAGCGTCCAGGTCCCGCGCCCGAACTTGCTCGGGCGACATATAAGCGACGGTCCCCACCGCCATACCCGGACTCGTCAGGTGTGCTTCGATGGTGCCGGTTTCCATGGCTTCCGATGCGGACTTGATGGTCGTCACGGTCACCTTGGCCAATCCGAAGTCGAGAATCTTGGCGTGGCCGCGCTTGGTCACGAAGATGTTGGCGGGCTTGATGTCGCGATGAACAATGCCTTCGGTGTGGGCAGCGTCGAGAGCATCAGCGATTTCAGTCGCCAATCCGAGCAATACGTCCGTCTCTAGCGGCCTGCCGGCTATACGATGTTTCAGGGTCATCCCTTCCAGAAATTCCATGGCGATGAACGCCTGCCCGTCCTGCTCGCCGATGTCGTAAATTGTGCAAATGTTGGGATGATTCAGGGCGGACGCAGCCTGAGCCTCGCGTTGAAAGCGAGCAAGTGCCTGCGGATCGCGTCCAAGGTCTTGAGGAAGGAACTTGAGGGCAACAAAGCGATGAAGCCGAGTGTCCTCGGCCTTGTAAACGACGCCCATGCCGCCCCCGCCAAGCTTCTCGACGACGCGGTAGTGCGAAATGATTTGGCCGATCACTGGCGAATATTACGTGGGCGAAACTGGCAAGTCAACGCGTGGGTCGGCTAATTGCCTGCGGGTTAAACAACAGTTGACAATGCGGGCGATAATGTGGAGACGATGTCGCCCGCACTCTTGAACCTTTTACCACTTTTCGTCCTAGTCCTAGTTTGGTTGCTCATCGTCCGTCCTATTTCACATCGCTGGAAACGTCAAGCGAAGCACCGTTACGTGGCGGAAACGCGGGATGCCCGCCCGCGAACGTTAACGAAGGGCGAGGCGATATGGAAACTCGGAGTTTTGTACTGGGGCAGCAGGATGTTCGTATTCTTCGCTGTTGTTGGCCCCCTAATTCCACACTTCACAATGAGAAAGCCGCTGAACTTTGCTGCATACGCCAAGGCAGTCATTGCGGCACTCATTTGGTTTCCGGCGGGCGCAGTGTTCGGGTGGTTCTTGTGGCGACGCGGGAAATGGATCGCCGGGCGGGGTGAGTGATGGTTCCACGCTCGTCCTTGATCGCCCTGAAGAGTAAGAGTTGCGAACGCTGATTTCGTCAACAATCATGCAGTCTTATGTTCCGCGAGAGGAGCAGTGCATGCAGATTGCATATCTGGTGATTACAATCGTTCTCGCCGCGATGGCGATGTTTTCCGGCATCGGGAAGGTTCGCCACGATCCGCGTATAGTGCAGGTCATTCACGAAGTCGTTGGCGTACCGATGAAGTACTTTTGGCTTCTGGCGGCTTGCGAATTTGCCGGTGCCTTAGGCGTAGTTCTTGGCATCTGGTGGCCTCTCCTCGGTGTGGCGGCGGGCATCGGCCTGGTCATCTACTTTGTGGGCGCATCTGTGTCGCATCTGCGCGTAGGCGATGTCAAAGGCATTGGACCCGCCGCATTTATGTTGGTGGTCGCGGCGGCAGCACTTGCCCTGCGTATCCTGACATACAAGCTACATTCTGCTGGATAGTTGTTGGAAGATCGTGATTGCACTCATCGATGGGTCATCAAAATTCACTGAGAATGTTTGTAAGGTCGGGACGGAACTGGCATCGCACCGTGTTGAGTTGAGACCCATGCTCCCATTCGATTTGCGAGATCGTTCATTTGTTGAAGCGACGTGCGTCTTAAATAGGTGAACGAGGCCCGCGGTGAATGCGTCTCCCACACCCACTGTGTCGGCGACCTGAACCTTGAACCCGGGGTGCTCATCAGATTCGAATTCGCCGGCTAACAGGCTTCCGGACTCTCCGCGCGTGACGCAAGCCAGGTCAAGGTTGTAAGCGGCGCGCAGTTCCCGTGCTGCCGCCTGCGACATAGGCAGCCCGACAGGGGTCCACACGGATGCCCGATCCGGCATCGTTCTGCTCGCCGCCCAGATAGGTTGAGAACGCCAGATGATCGCCCGCCTCATTCAGTTCGGACACGAAGGCATGCGGTTGGCGGGCGGCAACGCGAGCGGCGCATCTGGTGAAAATCTGAGCGGCGAGAGACACGATAATTGGCTTTGACTTCCGGCCTCAGGATGCTAGAGTCTTGTCGCGTTTTAAGAAGGAATTATCGTGAAGCACTGGGTGAAGATCCTGCTGGCCGTGTTTGTGGTTCTTCTGGTAGTGGTTGCGGCTGGAGCCTACAAAATACTTGGGCCGCGCGCCTTCCTGGGGCCGCGGGCGCGTCCGCTGACGGCGCGCACGTTTGAGCGGACTCCCGCCCGGCTGGCACGCGGGAAGTATCTGATGGAGGGTGTGCTGCCATGTGTCCATTGTCATTCCCCCCATGACTGGAACCAGCACGATGCCGCGATCCCGGCGGGAAGGGAATTTTCAGGGGTCGTCATCAATGAAGCGGGCCCGCCGGGCCGGATTGTGGCTCCCAACCTGACTCCGGACATGGAAACCGGCACCGGAAGCTGGCCGGATGATGCGCTGGCGCGGGCCATTCGCGAGGGCGTGGGGCACGATGGGCGGGCTTTGTTCCCGATGATGCCCTACTCCAACTTTCACGACTTCATGTCGGATGAAGACTTGGCGTCGGTAATCGTATATTTGCGCTCCTTGCCTCCGGTGCATAATCCTTTGCCGAAAACTGAGATTCTTTTCCCGTTGAAATACATCATGCGCAATTTTCCGGAGCCGCTCACCGCTCCGGTTGCGGAGCGGACGTTTTCCAGTACCGAGAAGCGGGGGGAGTATTTGACGCAACTGATCGGTTGTGCCGACTGTCACACGCCAGTGGATTCGCACCAGAACCCGATTCCCGGAATGACGTTCGGCGGAGGCCAGGTGTTTGAGGGACCCTGGGGAAAGGTTGCCAGCGCGAATTTGACACCCGACCCCTCGGGGATTCCGTATTACGACCAGGCGTTATTTATTCGCACCATCCGCACCGGCTATGTAGGCTCGCGAGCACTGAACCCGCTCATGCCGTGGTCAATCTTCCGCCACATGACGGACGAAGACTTGAGCGCGATTTTCGCGTACCTGAAGACGGTCAAGCCGGTCAGACACCGGGTGGATAATTCGATGACGCCGACGCTGTGTCCGATTGACGGGGCGATGCATGGCGACGGCGACCAGAACAAGAAACCTTAAGACCAGGCGGGCCAGCTGTGATCTTTGATGGAGATTTGATTCTTGTCAGGGATATGAGAGGCTGCCCCATCCGTCGCGCTTTTCGACGGATGAGGATTCATGTCGCCGACTCCGCACTTTCGTATGAATCAGAACCCCTCTCTCCGCTGACAGTTGAAGTCCCCCACCCTTGCGAAAACCGCGCAAGGATGGGGCAGCCTCAATCATTTATGATTTACAGAAAAATCCCAATTTCAAAGGTGGGCTGCCCAGCGCTACTCATTGCTTGGACATCTGTCATCAAAGTTCACTGAGAATGTATTTTAGGTTGCGAGACGGAACTGGCATGGCTCCCCTCTGGGTCGAGACCCATGCGCCCATACGATTTGCGAGATCGTTCATCTGTTGAAGCGACGCGCGTCTTAAATATTGATGGACCAGCCCTGCCGTGAAGGCGTCTCCCGCGCCTACTGTGTCGGCAACCTGAACCTTAAAACCCGGATGCTCATCAGATTCGGACTCGCTGACTAAGAGGTTTCCGGAGTCGCCGCGCGTGACGCAAACTAGATCAAGGTTGTAAGTGTCGCGCAGTTTGTGAGCGGCTGATTCTGCATTGTCGTATTCGATTTCGAGCAGCTTTGCGACGATGGGGAGTTCTTCGTGGTTGAGTTTTACGATATTGGCCAGTCTCAGCGATTCGTGAATTACTTCCTTGGAATAGAAAGACTGCCGAAGGTTGACGTCGAAGACGCGGAGAGATCCAGGACGCATGGAACGCAGAAACTTGCGGATCGTCTCGCGTGATTGAGATGAGCGCTGCGCGAGCGAGCCGAAACAAACTGCGTCGGCGCGCTGGGCCAGGTTGCGCAAGCTCTCGGTCCATTCTAGAAAATCCCAGGCGACCGGTTCGACGATTTCGAAGTTTGGCTTTCCACTGGAGTCGAGGCTGACCTTGACTGTCCCGGTGGGGTGAGTCGAATCTCGCTGAAGATGTTCGGTTGAGACTGTGAGTGTCGAAATCAATTCATCGCCTAGATTGTCAGCACCGATCCGGCTGGCGATGATACCTTCATTCCCCAATAGAGCTGCCGCATGAGTGAAGTTGGCGGGAGCTCCGCCGAGTTGGCGGCCCGACGGTAGAAAGTCCCAGAGAATTTCGCCGAGACCGACGATTACAGGAGGGGGTGAACCCATTGAAAGCATGTTACACAGTCCACCCCCTCAACTCAGGCACCGGTCCGGTCTAAGGCCGGGATAAAGAGGCTCGCCGGTCGGGGCTGGATTCTAATACGCGAGCAGGTTATTGGCGCGATGACTGCTTTACCGATTCGAGGAACTTGGTCTGGCATTGTTGGCCTGCCGCCAACAGCTGGGCGAAGGAAGGGGTGCGTCGTAACTTTGCGAGTAACGGATCGAATTGCAGTGCTGAAACCGCGCAGTAATTTTGACTGATGGCGCTCTTGATTAATTGTGTTGCGGCGTCCGTCTTGCCACAATATGCCAGCATAGCGCCCTGATAGTAGCGAGTCTCAGGATCAGGTTCGGTTAATAGGGAGGCCTCTGCCTTTTGGGTAACGGCATCGAGATTCGCCGGGGGGTTGGGTTGCAGACAAACTTCCAAGAGCTCGCGGTGGTCGAAAGGATTCGCGGAGACTTTCTTCACCGCCAAGCGCGCCTGTTCGATATTTCCATCGCGAAGAAGGCTCGCCACGGTGATATAAGCCGCCCATTCCGAGCCGGCATCCAAGCGGGTGAAATCGGCGGCTCGCTGTGTTTTCCCCGCCTCCAGAAACGCCCAGGCACAAGACCGAAACTCGTAGTTGCCGGAATCCAGCGCCAGCGCAATGTCACACTCGTGCATGGCTTCAGGCAACATGCCCGCATAGCGCATGACATAGGACAAAGTGAAATGAGATTCAGCATTTTCAGGGCGGCGTTTTACCAGCGCTTCGGCCTCATCGTATGCAGCTACTACATCGCCGCGCTCGGCGCGGTGAAGGATGAGATGAGCGGCGGCGGAATAGAGATTGGGATCGAGCGATAATGCACGTTGGTAAGCTGCATCCGATTTTTGAAGCGCGTCCTGGCCGCCAGTCGAGTATGCGGCGTAATAGTAGTACCGCAATCCCAGGGCGGCCCAAGCTGGCGCGTAGGTTGAATCCATGCTGACGGCTTCTTCCAGAATCGCGATCGCCGTCTTGTTGGGATCAGGATCGTGAGAGATCGCCAGACTCCGCAAATATAGGTCGTAAGCGTCCTGATTTTTGGGTTTTGTGCCAGCCTCAGTGAGACCATCGGCCGCACCAAGTTGCGGGAGCAATCCCTGGCGCATTCTGGAAGCAAGTTGCTGCTGCACACCAATAAGGTCTTGGGCCCCGGCGCTGAGCGTGCTCTGCCAAATGAGCTTGTTACTGGCGACGTCAATCGCTTCCACCGTAACCAACAGTTGCTTGCCCTGCTCCAGGAAATGACCCGTGATGACGGTAGAGACCCGCAACTTCTTGCCAACTTTTTGCGGGTCTGCCTCGGGTCCGGAAAAGTCCCTTGTGCTGGTGGTGGGACGCACATCCAAGGAACGCGTGTACATGAGCAAATTCGAAATTTCGTCAGCTAACGCGAAACGAAGATAGTCAACATCGTCAGAATTGCTCATGTTTTGGAGCGGAAGCACGGCAATTGCGGTTCCGGCGCGCGACGAAGATCCGGGTCCGCGATGACGGAACCACCAGGTTCCCACCGATGCCACGATTGTGATCAGAAGTAAAGCCATTCCGATAATCAAATATCTATGCCACGGTGCGGCGTGCTGAAATGTCTTGGAAGATGCCCGGAGCGGAGAAAAATCACGCAGACTGGTTTTGGTAAGGCCTGATTCGGTTTCCTTTTTCAGCCGCTGCAAGTCTTCTTTCAGGTCCTCGGCGTTGAGGTATCGCTTGTCGCGATCCTTCTCCATTGCCTTTCCGATAATGACCTCGAGTTCGGGGGGCAAGCCAGGATTCAAAGTCAACGGGGAGACGGGCTTCTTGTTCAAGACAGCGTCCAGGGTGGTTACGATGTTCGTACCGGCGAATGGCTTTTTTCCGGTGGCCATTTCAAAGAGAACAACGCCAAAGGAAAAAATGTCGCTGCGAGCGTCTAATATTTCTCCGCGCGCCTGCTCGGGAGACATATAAACAGCGGTGCCGGGGATCACGCCCATTTGCGTAAGAGAATCTTCGAAATTGCGGTCGCTGGTTGCGGTCTGTTCACGCGCGGATTTTGCGAGTCCGAAGTCGAGGACCTTGGTCTGACCGCTCTTCGTAATAAAAATGTTGGCGGGCTTAATATCGCGATGGACAATTCCTTTTTCGTGCGAAGCAATCAAAGCTTCGGCAACGTGAATGGCAATGTCTAGAACTTCTTCCAATTCGAGCGGGTTGCCGCGCAGACGCTGTTTAAGGCTTTCCCCTTGCAGGCGCTCCATTACGATGAAGGGCCTGCCTTCATTGTTATCAATGTCATGAATCGTACAAATATTGGGATGATTTAATTGGGAGGCAGCGCGCGCCTCGCGGCGGAATCGCTCCAGGACACGCGGATCCTTGGCCATTTCTTCGGGAAGAAACTTCAGCGCCACCTCGCGGTGCAGGCGGGTGTCTTCGGCGGCGTAAACCACTCCCATTCCGCCGCCCCCGAGTTTTTCGGTGATGTGGTAATGCGAAATGGTCTGATCTATCACGGGTAAGAAAATAGACCCTTCGGGCGCGATATTAGGCGTTCGGCGAACCCGAAGTCAAACGGTTGGACGCAGGGGTAGTGTCGAAAAATCGATCGGACGAATGTCTCAAGGCACATTCAGTCCCGAAGGATTCGGCGCGTAGCGGCAAGTTGCTTTCTATTGGCAATTTTCGGCTGGGCGCGAGATTCCCTTCCAGTCTTCGAATAACCTTTCATATTCAAAGTTGAGCTCGTCGTAAACATCTGCTACTAACCCCGCTGATATACTCAGCGATTGCTTTTTCGTTTTAGTTAAGGATGAGATTTTGAGAGTTAAGGGAGTCAGAGACCGGTTCGTGGAGTTATTCGGCGTATCGCCCCGAATTTTTCGCGCTCCGGGACGCACAAATCTGATTGGCGAACACACGGACTACAATGACGGATTCGTCATGCCGGCTGCTATTGAGTTTCATACGTGGGTCGCAGCCGCCGGGAGGAGCGATTGGAAAGTAGTCGTGCACTCGCAGGAGTGGAACGAGACGGCGGAATTCAGTCTTGACGACGATGACGCTTCGCCGCGACATCAATGGCTTGACTATGTTCGCGGAGTGGCGATTCAGTTACAACGAGCCGGAATCAAATTAGGCGGTTCAAATCTTCTGATTTATTCCGATGTTCCCATAGGTGCTGGACTAAGTTCGTCGGCCGCGCTTGAGGTTGCGAGTGCCCTGGCACTGATGAATCTCTCAGGCGATGGGGACGGCAAAACCAGCCTTAACCGTGTTGATCTCGCGAAGCTCTGCCAGCGCGCGGAGAATGAAACGGTCGGAGCGCGGTGCGGAATCATGGACCAGTTCGCTTCTGCCAACGGACGAGCAGGTCATGCTTTGTTGCTGGATTGCCGCTCACTCGAATTCAAGCTGTTGCCGTTGCCTGATGATGTCAGTTTCATCATCTGCAATACCATGGTGCCCCATCGTAATGTCAGCGGAGAGTACAACCTTCGACGCTCGCAATGTGAGCAGGGAGTGAAATTCTTCGCCGCGCAAATACCGGGTGTTCGAGCTTTGCGCGACGTTTCGTGGGGGCAACTTCAGCAATACGCGAAAGAATTGGACGAAACAACCTTTCGCCGCTGCCGGCATGTGGTCACGGAAAATGCGCGAACGATAGACGCTGCCGCGGCCTTGCAATGCGGACAGATTCAACGTTTCGGGGAGCTCATGTACGCGTCTCATCGAAGTCTGAAGAACGACTATGAGGTCAGTTGCGTAGAACTGGATATGATGGTCGAGTTGGCCTCGGGTCTTTCCGGTGTCTATGGCGCGCGCATGACAGGCGGAGGATTCGGAGGCTGCACGATCAACTTAGTCAGGAAAGAACTCGCTTCCGAATTCACCGGTAATATTACAAAAATGTATAAGGATAAGACCGGCATTGATCCAGAGGTCTACGTCACTACCGCGGCGGACGGGGCGGGTCCGGTCAGTGCGTGATTCTTTCACCGTATGGTAGCTGAATCAAATCGCATTTGAGCCGGGCGACAAAGCAGATATCTCGCCTCCGCAAGGTCGTCCTAGAGGATGACCTTCCTCCGCTCGAGATGACAGAGTGAACCAAGAGTTGCCCGACAGCAGGAGAACGATGTTTAATCTGAGCGAAGCTTCTCACCGGCGCTTGAATCCGCTCACAGGTGAGTGGGTGCTCGTCTCCCCGCACCGGACGCAGCGTCCGTGGCTTGGACAAGTGGAGGCCGCTGCTACAGAACCGCAGCCCGCGTACGATCCCTCTTGTTACCTATGCCCCGGAAACGAACGAGCGCGCGGCGTCCACAATCCAAAATATGACTCGACTTTTGTTTTCGACAATGACTTCCCTGCCCTTTTATCGGATACCCCAAGTTCCAAGATCAACGAAAAAGATTTGATCGTTGCCCAGAGCGAGTCGGGAATTTGCCGGGTGGTGTGCTTCTCTCCGCGGCACGATTTGACCCTCGCCCGAATGACTGCCGGCGAAACTCGCAGGGTAATTGATGTGTGGGCAGAACAGTTTCGAGAGCTGGGAACACAAGATCACATAAATTATGTTCAGATCTTCGAGAATCGCGGGGCTGCGATGGGCGCGAGCAATCCACATCCACACTGCCAGATCTGGGCAAGCAGCTCCATTCCAAATGAGCCGCACAAAGAGCAACTTTCAATGCAGAGCTATAAGGACCGGCATCACCGGTGCGTTCTCTGCGAATACTTTCTTTACGAGTCAAGCCATTCGGAACGGCAGGTTCTGGGCAATGAGCACTTTCAAGTGGTGGTGCCGTTCTGGGCGGTCTGGCCCTTTGAAACTCTGATTATCGGAAAACGGCATGTTACTGATATTGCCGAGCTGAGCCCCGAGGAACGAGACGGCTTCGCCGATGTCCTGGGAAAGTTGACCAGTTGTTACGACCGGCTTTTTAGCGTCTCGTTCCCTTATTCGATGGGCATTCATCAGCGACCCACGGATGGGCAAGAACATAATGAATGGCATATGCATACACATTTTTATCCACCGCTGTTACGTTCCGCGACGGTTCGAAAGTTTATGGTCGGATTCGAAATGCTGGCCACTCCGCAGAGAGATATCACCGCCGAAGCCGCGGCCGCGCGGCTGCGGGAAGTGTGCTCGATGAAGTAGTTCCCAATGGTGCACAGGCTTTAGATTGCATGTTTCGGGTTTAGACGGAGGATCGCGAAGCCGTGGAAGGTGCTACGCTATTCCCATGAAACACCCACTTCCATTGCTGATCTCGCTCGTTGCCGTCTTTTTTTCGCCGTTACTTTTTGGCCAGCAATCTGGCGATGCCCAAACCACCCAACCGGAAGACAACGTTGATATTGTGACGCAGGTGCAGCAGCTCAGGGCAGAAGTCGAACAACTGAGCGAGCAGGTTGATCGGTTGAATAACGAGATCAAGAGCATGCGGGCCACTGGCACGGCGCCCGTCAGAACTGCCCGGACTAGAACCGCGGCTGCACCACCCGTTACGCCGGCATCAACGCCAGCAGGCGCTCCTGTGAGTACGGCCCCTGCCAGTGCTCAGAATGACGAATCCATTCCTATCACGGTGTTAGTGTTCCGCGATGGCCGGAAAGTCGAGACGCGGAACTACGCCATTGTTGGCGAAAGCATTTGGGTCTATAACGAGCAGGAGTCCAAAAAGTATCGAGTTGCGGACCTGGATGTGGACGCGACAAGAAAGCTAAACTCCGATAATGGAGTCCTGTTTCAACTTCCCCCCGCTCGGTGAGGTTGCGGTTTCTATGGGAAGTTCGCTCTCGCGACTTCGAGGAACATGCTATCTGCTCAACAACTGTTCTCGCAGCCTTCTGGACAGCTTCACTGCAAGCGAACGATAGAACCGGTAAGCCAGGTGCGGAAATAGTTCAAACAGATCGGTCAAGACTGCCCAGTCTATCGCGTAGGCCTGCCCTTCTTCTTCGACTGTAGCGGTGGCGCTCGCCAAACTATTTTCCAGGTATGCCATTTCGCCACAGATTTCGCCCGGGCCAACGGCCGCGACCGGCGTGCCATTAACACTTATTTTGAGGCGCCCGTCGAGCAAGATATAGATGGTTTGCGCTCTCTTGCCCTGTTTAATCAAAATCTCATCTTTCTTGAGGTTCAACCGGCGACACTTGTCAATGATCAGTATCCAATCGTTGGGAGTGAGATACTCCAGGCGATCTGGCGCGGTTCGCAGTACCGACATCAATTGATCTTTCGGCAACGCCGTGTTCTGTTCCATAGGTTCGGCCCGGAAAATGGAAGCATACCAGAGCGCCAGCTCACCCGGAGATATGCATTTTGATTCTTGTCAGTCGTCGGCATTTGCCGTGACCTGCAAATTTCTCATGGACGAGATTTCCTGGTCTTTATATTGCAACTGGTAAAGCCTCCAGTAGATTCCACGCTGTGCCAAGAGTTCCTGATGAGTGCCCATTTCACGCAGGCGGCTCTTGTGCATCACGATGATTTTGTCGGCGCGTTGTACGGTAGAGAGCCGATGCGCGATGACTACCGACGTGCGGCCTTCCACCATCCTGTTCAGCGCTTCGCGGACCCGAAATTCAGTCTCGGTATCAACGCTCGAAGTTGCTTCATCCAAAATTAAAATTCTGGGATTGTGCGCTAAGGCTCGGGCGAAAGAGATAAGCTGCTTCTGCCCCGTGGAAAGAGTTGATCCACGCTCCCGGACCTCTTCTTTAAAGCCGTTTGGTAGCGTCTGAATGAAATCGGAGAGGTTCACATCTTCGGCGGCTTTTTCTACGTCGGCATCCGAAATCCAGTCTGTTCCCAGTCGGATGTTGCTCTCTACCGTTCCTGTAAAAAGGAATGGATCTTGCAGAACTACTCCAAAACGGCGGCGGAGATCGGCTAAATCCATGTCTTTTACATCAATACCGTCAATGGTGATGGAGCCTTTTTGCACGTCGTAGAAACGCATCAGCAGAGAGATGATCGTCGTCTTGCCGGCGCCGGTGTGTCCGACGATGGCCGCGGTCTCGCCCGGTTCGATGGTGAAGCTAACGTCGCGGAGTACCCAGTCGGCTTCTGGTTCCGGAATTTCCTCCGAGCTTTGCTTGGTCGGACGGGGGAGGACACCCGTCTCTCCACGAACACGGGTGTTGTAGGCGAACCATACGTGGTCGAACTCAATTCGTCCGGGCCCTTGCGGAGTTTTGATAGACGGTGGCGATGTGATCTCCGTAGGGGTGTCGAGAAGCTTGAACACGCGCTCGCTGGAGGCCATTGCCGATTGCAGAATGTTGTATTTTTCGCTGAAATCCTGAATGGGGCGGAAGAACCGCTGTGCGTACTGAATGAAGGCGACGAGGACGCCGAGCGTGGTGACGTTGCGTACAAGATGCACTGCGAGCAGAGTCTTTCGGCTAAAAGTGAAAGATAATCCGCGAGTAGACATAGCCTGCACGACGTCCTTGCCGCCGAACCAAATTACAGAGGCGATGGCAATCGCGGAAAGAAGTTCAACCACAGGATAATAGATTGCGTGGGCCATGATCGCGTCTTTGTACGCGTCCATGTGAACTTCATTTACTTCAGAAAATTTGCTGTAGGCGCGCTTCTCGCGATTGAAAAGCTGCAACACCATCATGCCGCTAACATGTTCCTGCAAGTAGGCATTGATGCGGGCGATAGCGACACGAATACGGCGGTAAGAATCGCGCACTCTATTGCGAAATAACTTTGTGGCATAGGCTATCAAAGGGAGCACTGCGAGTGTGATCAGCGAGACTCGCCAGGTCATGTTCAACATGATCGCCATGATTCCCACGAGCACGAAGACATCCTCAAAAATCGAGACCACGCCGGAGGTGAACATCTCATTCAGCGCGTCCACGTCGGTTGTGACGCGGGTAACCAGGCGGCCCACTGGATTCTTGTCGTAGAAACCGATATGCATCCGTTGAAGATGGCGGAAGATTTGGCTTCGCAGATCAAACATAACCATCTGACCCGCCCACTGCATGAAATATGTTTGCAGGTAATCGAGCAAGAAACTGAAGGCGAGCAATCCCACGCCCAGCGCCGCAACTTGCGCGATTCCGAGCAAGGGCTTGTTGCTCAGGAAGAAGTCAAAAGGCGTGTGCAGGCCGGGTACTGGCGCGAGATATCTATCAATGACGACCTTGGTCAAATAAGGGCCCAAAACGTCTGCGCCGGCCTTGAGAAAAATCGAGCCGAGTGCGATGCCAACCTGCCACTTATACGGACGCAAATAGCCGATCAGCCGCTTCATGAGACGGCTGTCGTAGGCCTTGCCTAATACTTCTTCTTCGTGGTGAGAAGGCATCGGTTGATTTTGTGTTCAGGTAATCGGTCAGTGCGAAAAATTAATGTCGTCGTTAGCTTCAGGGACTTTGAGAACCTCCCCGAACTTTCGAGTCTCAGTGACTATTCTAAATAGATGTGCCGGGAGCCCCGCAGGATGGAAGGAATCTGGTCACGGATCCGGAGCAACCTTGCCGGTTGTGGGCTTGCGCACTTTCAGTACGATTTTTTTAGGAAGTTGGCAATCGTTTTTTCCTTCTTCTTCGCTTATCTCCCTGTGCGGCTCTTTAGGCAATGCTCGAAGCCACCGGACTAGAGGGACGATAGAGTGCTCAAATGGCCTACGGCTGGAATCGTCCACGAAGAAAAGGTCCTGCCATTTGTCGCCACGAAACACGTCCACGTGCAGCTCATCCAGCATGATCGCGCCGGTAGGGGGTACGATCTGCTTCTCACTCAGTTGGCGAAGGACGGGCTCGTTGATTAGCGTTTGAACTTCTTGCATCTTTGATTCAGATAAGCCGCCCTCGAAAACCTTCGTGCGGCTTCCTTTTTCAACTTCCAAATGGAATTGACCATCGCGAAGCAGAAGAACGCATACCTGATCGTCGAAGTTCATGGTTTCGAGATGTAGCAAATAGGGATAGGTGGCGACAGTGCCGGAGGTTGTGCCTTGCCCCATCAATGGCCAGCTAAAGAGAACGACAAGGCAGAGAAGAGTCAAGAGGTTTGGCCGCACTTCAAAAGGAAATCTTTGAAAATTAGATCACAGGGAGAACCGAATGTCACCGGAGAGCGGCTAAATACGCCTCACCACAAGCGCCGAGTTTTTCGATCCGAATCCGACGCAGTTGCAGATTGCATGCTCGATTGCGACCTGGCGTCCGGCTTCGGGGACATAATCCAGATCGCAGGATGGATCGGGGACATCGAGATTGATAGTAGGAGGAATTGTGCTGTGCTTCATGGCTATGAGCGTGGCTGCGAGACTGGCGGAGCCGCACGCGCCCTGGGCATGTCCGATTTGCGATTTCAATCCGGACATTGGAACTTTGGCGGCGTGCTTGCCAAAGGCCAGTTTGAGCGCGCTGGTTTCGACGCGGTCGTTCATCTCAGTTGAAGTTCCGTGCAGGTTTACGTACTGAATATCCTGAGGAGTGAGCGCGGCCTCTTCGAGAGCCAGGGAAATTGCACGTGCAGGTTCTTCCGGTGAATCACTCATGCGCACGCGGTGAAAAGCCTCGCAGGTTGATCCATAGCCAACTATTTCAGCATAAATGCGAGCCGCGCGGGAGCGCGCATGTTCGTAATCTTCGAGAATGAACATCCATGAGCCTTCAGCCATCACAAAACCATCGCGATCGGCGGAAAATGGCCGCGAAGCGCGTTCGGGCTCTTCGTTCCAGGATTGGGTCAATGCCCGAAGCAATGTGTATCCCTTAATAATTCCCGGTGTGATCGGCGAATCCACGCCGCCGACCAGAAACATCGGCTGAACTCCGGCTTGAATATGCTGGTATGCGTAACCAATCGCGTCGGTGGATGACGTGCATCCAGCGGTCACAACATGGCTGTAGCCGCGGAACCCAAAACGCATGCTGATTTCGCTGGGAATGGTTCCCATGGTGCCGCTGGGAATGCAGAACAGGCTGACCTGTTTCACGTGTCCAGAATGCCAAAGACGATATTGCTCTTCGGAAAATTCCTGGGCGCCGCCGCCGGTGCCGAGAATTACTCCGATCTCACGCTTTTCGTCCATCGTCATTGCGGCGGGGTCGAGTCCGGCATCTTGAATGGCTTCGTGCGAGGCGGCGATGGCGAGCGGGACAACGCGCGAAACATGCTTGCGTTCGCGAGCATCAACCCATGCCAGCTCGTCAAATTCTGGGATTTCTCCGGCGATCTGCACGGGCAACGCCGAAGGGTCGAATCGAGAGATTCTCTTAACGCCAGATTTGCCCGCGAGAATGGCGAGACAGAATGCTTCTTTGCCAATTCCATTCGGACTAACGACGCCCATTCCAGTGATTACAACGCGAGGAACCATAGAGTATGTCGTCTAGCAGAACCGAGAAGAGCGCAACATCGTTCGAGACTCGGGATCGCACTTCCCAAGAGAACTCAACCTACAACTGAACCACTCCTCTACCCTAACAGATGCGAGGAAGTGTGATAATTGTGCAATGGCGCTGGGACTATACATTTCGGTACCGTTCTGTCGCAGCAAATGCAGCTATTGCAATTTCTCGTCCAACGTTTTTTCCCGCGCCGTTCACCAGAGCTATATCAACCGCGTGTGCGACAGTATTGAACGCGCGGCTGATGTCGCCGAACAAATCGGCGGCCACTTCGAACGCGCCGCCCACTCCATATTCCTCGGCGGCGGAACTCCTACTCTACTCGATGTAAGCCAGCTTGAGCGATTATTTGTCACGATCCGGTCAACTTTTGATGTGCGAGCTGACGCCGAGATTACGGTGGAGTGCGCTCCTGGAACAATCACAGCAGAGGTGCTTCAAGCATTCCGTCACCGCGGTGTTAACCGGGTGAGTTTGGGCGTGCAGTCATTCGTTGACCGGGAGGCTGCGTCCGTAGGGCGATTGCACAAACAGGAAACGGTTATTGATGACATTGCCCGGTTGCGGGCGTTGGGAATTACTGACGTTAACGTCGACCTGATCGCGGGGTTACCGCACCAGACTGCGGAAAGCTGGAAGTATTCGCTGGAACAAGTCATAGCATCCGGAGTGCCGCACGTTAGCGTCTACATGCTTGAAGTTGACGAAGACTCGCGTCTTGGTCGCGAAGTCATTGCAGGCGGGACGAAGTATCATGCGCACTTTGTGCCGAACGAAGATATGGTTGCGGATTTCTACGAAGAAGCTTGTGAGGAATTGAATTGCGAGGGAATACGTCAATATGAGATTTCAAATTTTTCTCGAGCCGGGCACGAGTCGCGGCACAACCTGAAATATTGGAAGCGCCAACCCTATCTTGGTTTCGGAGTTGATGCCCATTCCATGCTCTCCGCAAGAGATTCGGGTATGGAAGCGGTGCGATTTTCTACTCCCGATTCGCTTGAGGATTATGTGGCCGGTGGCCTGCTCAAGGCTAATTCCATCACATGGCAAGCGGCGCTTGAGGAGACATTCTTTTTAGGATTGCGCCTTAACGATGGCGTTGATTTGGACGAGCTTGAACGTAAATTTGGAATTGGGCCCGTCTCCCAGATGCTAAACGTGATTGATGAGTGTGTCGGCGAGCGACTAATCAATCGGCAGGAAACGAGAATCAACCTGTCTTCGCGAGGCCGGTTGCTGTCGAATGAGGTTTTTGAAAGGTTCATTTCGGTTGGGAAAGATCGCGTTTTATCGTGACGAAAGGCGGGGCGAAGGACCATGCGGGGCGAACACTCTTGTCCGCCGATTTTGATTCTTGTTTCCCTGAACAGGCCACAATCAACAGCAACAACAAGATCAGAATCAAAGGCGGCGGACAAGAGTGTCCGCCCCACATTAGAACCGGTTGAAACGCCTCTTCCTCTACCAACCGGTCGGTTTATGCTCTTCGTCGGCATTCCTTCGCATGTTCTAATAAAAAGGCTGCACACAATCGGGTGCAGTAACGTGGCACGCCCGGCGGAGGATCTGTGGACTTTCAACTCAACGAAGAGCAACTCCAATTAAAAAAGACGGTCAGCGAATTTGCCTCGCGCGAAATCGCGCCTCACGTCATGAAGTGGGATGAAGCCGGCGAGTTTCCCTTATCCACAGTCAAAGAATTAGGCAAACTCGGGTTGCTGGGAATTATTTTTCCGACCGAATATGGTGGCGCCGGCATGGGATATGTCGAATACGTCACCGCCATTGAAGAGTTGTCACGCGTGGATGGGTCCGTTGGAATTATTGTTGCCGCGCATACGTCGCTTTGCTCGAATCATATTTTTGTCGCCGGAAATGAAGCGCAGAAAAAGAAATATGTAAGCAAGCTTGCCACGGGAGAGTTCATTGGCGCATGGGGACTGACCGAGCCGTCATCTGGCTCGGATGCGGGCAGTGCAAGAATGACCGCGGTGCGCAAGGGCAACAATTGGGTTTTGAATGGAACCAAAACGTTTTGCACTAACGGGCATTATGCGGACGTGCTGGTAGTCGTAGCGGTCACGGATCGTGCTGCGCATACGCACGGGCTTTCCGCGTTTCTAGTTGAAAGAGGAAACCAAAGGTTTTCGTCCCGGGAAAAAAGAGAACAAACTCGGCTTGCGTGCAAGCGACACGGCCGAGTTAATTTTCGAAGACTGCGTTCTTCCTGCGGAAAACCTGCTTGGAACCGAGGGCCAGGGGTTTGTTGACGCCATGCGCGTGCTCGACGGCGGCAGGATTTCCATCGCCGCATTGTCACTGGGTATGGCTGAAGGCGCCTACGACGCCGCGTTGAATTATTCCAAGCAACGCAAGCAGTTCGGTAAAGCGATCAGCGATTTTCAAGCCATTCAGTGGAAGCTCGCAGATATGGCGACCGAAATCGAAGCCGCGAAATTGCTGACGCTTCGCGCCGCATCCATGAAGGACGAGGGAATGAAGACAACACTGGAATCTTCGATGGCGAAGCTCTACGCGAGCGAAGTCGCGGTTCGCTGCGCAAATGAAGGTGTGCAGATTCACGGCGGATACGGGTTCATCAAAGACTATCCCGCGGAGAAATACTATCGGGACGTGAAGCTGTGCACGATTGGCGAGGGAACCAGCGAAATACAGAGGCTGGTGATCGCTAGACAATTGCTGAAGGATTGAACGTCAGGACACTTTCAGCTCGGGAGCCTCTGCGAATCCCCCGGCCGGAATCGCTCGTATAAAGGCAGCCCCAGCGATCAGGTAGGCCCAGGCAAAGAAGCGGTTATCCGGACTGGGAAATAGTAGGAAGTGAGCGGTCGCGGCGATTGCCACGCAGAGCAGTATCGGGCGCAATGAGTCGTTGCGGGAAAGCCATTTTGCGGCGGCCAAGCCGATCAGAATAAAGATTGCCATTTCCTGGCCGCCGATTTCTCGGACTCCGGAACGAATCGCGGTCAAATATTCCCGGAGAGTAAGATTGGGCGAAACCTCAGCGATATTCCTTCCGCCAATAAAGGTATAGCGAAACAGTACCCGCCATGGATAGTTCCCCGCGAAATGATTTATCACCAGAACGCTGGCGCACGCTAGAGCTGCCAGACCAATGAACTGTCGAAGTGAGAGCCGCTTTGTCCATGCCAACCAAATCAGTATGGCAATAATGAACAAGACATTATCGGTACGAACCCAAACGCTCGTCAGCAAGAGGGCGATGGCAGGCAGCATTCGATTGGTTGCCAATGCCCACGCAGAAGCCAGCAGAAACAGTGCGGAGAATGCGTCGGGGGTACCTCCTCTTCCCAATCCAACGACCGCGGGACTCGCCAGCAGCAGAGCGCTGTAAAATGGCCGCCCAGTCCAGGCAAGCAAGACGGTCCCCATCAAGAAAAGAGACATAGCAGAGATTAAACTGACCGCACTCTGATAGCCCATGCCTGTGGACGCCGCGACGGCAATGGCTTCCACATACAAAGGACGGATTGCATACAGCGGCTCCATCTGAGCGAGGTGCGCAGGGCTATCGAGAATCTCACTGGCCTCGGCGCGCGGATAAGAATGCTTGATGATGGGGTACATCACCTCCGCAGATTGGTGTTTGCCCCGCACCAGGGCTTCGTACATGTAGCGGTCGAAATCCCCCGGCAGAGGACTCCTAAAACAAACAAAGGATAGAGCGGCGAGGAATACTATATAGAGCGACACAGCCGCCAAATGCCTCAAATTCAAGATTTCCGCCTTATGGTTGTTCGGTAGCATACAGCAAATGCCACCATTCAAATGCGATAGTCAAGTGGTGGTCTTGGGTTGGCAGATCCATATTCTGACTCCATTTGCGGCGTATTCCTGCTTAATCTCAAGCCAGGGCGCGAGCGCGGACGCTTTAAAAACAGGCTGGCTTATGCTGTCAACGACCACGATCCGGTCATAACCGTGGAATAGATATTGGGCGGAAGCGGGATCGGAATCCAACCGCGCCATTGAAGGTTCAAGTCTCTGCCGCACCAACGTTCTTAGTTTCACATGGTCGGCGGCAAGTGGTGAACTTTGGTACCCGATCTCGCCAAATAGTTCGATCCGGCTGATCTCCGAATCCGGGCTGCCAGGTTCGGTGAAAGATATTAGAGAATCACGATTGATGCCGCCCAACTCCAGATAAAGGGCTTGTCGAAAGGCCTGTTCTCCTCTAATCGAGTCCGAAGACAAAATATTTTCGGCATCTCTCGTAAACAGCACTTTTGCGCGAGAAAGGAGTGGCACCCAGCAGGAGATATCATCGGAAAATTGGGCTGGCGCGACGACCAAGTCCTTCGGCGTGAGGGCAAGTTTTCCTAGTTCCTTAACGGCCTCTGCTTGAAGGGTATTGACTGGCAGACTGGAGCGGTAGCTGGAAAAACCTTGCCAAAGCGCGATCGAAATGAGCACACCGCCCAATGCAATTCGAAATGGCCGGCCATTTACCTTTTCAATCCCGGGCCACAGCACGACGATTAGGGGTAGCCACGAGGTAAGGGCGACAATGTAGTTGACGTGGGAGTCCATCAGGCTCGTTACAGGAAAGAGCACATCGGAAAAGGCAAACAATGCGTTCGAGAGCGCAAGTCCCGCAACCGTGGCCTTGGCCGCAAGAGTTGCTGGGGAAGCCAGCGCCAAACCGGCTCCTATCAAAAGAAGCAGAACATAAGGCCGCATCGAGGGAATGATCATCTCAGGTCGAAAATGAAGGCCAAACTGGATGTTGCCATGGGAAGTGGCGAGCCCAGCGAGCAATAGATAACCAATATCCAGAACCCCGCAAGCTGCCGCAAAAAGCAAGGGTGTCGGCCACCGCAAGGCCTTCTGCCTGCTGTAGCATTCAATGATCAAGATCGTAATTGCTGTCGCTACCGCGACGATCGGAAGCACATAAGGGAAGGCGCAACAGGCTGCAAACTGCAAAAGCGCCATTCCAACCCAAGCCCCTTTCGAGCCGCTCTTCAAGGCGCGGGTTTGCAATCCGAGGTAAGCGAAAACGACCGGTACTATCACTTGCGGAAATGCGAAGCGCATATAAGGAAGCCGCAGGTCATAAATCCCGCTCACCGAAGGAAGGCGCACGAGGTCTGCCAAATAAACCAGTGGCGATTGGAGCACCAGAAGGCCGAAGGCGGCGGTAATAGTCAGTCTGAAATCGTTGTCCGGAAAGATTGACCGCAAGCAGAACGCCGCCGCGGCGAAGGTCAAGCCTGCCAACGTACCTGCCCACACCAACATCGCGAGGGTCCATGAACGGAAGATCGCGTGGGTGAGTCGGAAAAGGAGAAATGTGATCGGAAATCGCAGGTGCGCAACATCAACAGCCGGAACTCGATTCCCGTACCAAGGGTTCACAACTTCCGAGGGCAAGTCGTAATGGATTGCGCTGAGATTGAGATACAACATCTGATCGGCGGGATAGTCCACGACAGCAGGGAGCTGGCTCCATCCGGTTTTGCGGAGTGTCAAAAAATAAGGCAGCTCATAAACCAAAATGCTGCAAATCAGGAAGACGAAATAATATTGCCGACGTTGTGACATTTTTTATTCGACGAAACGGTTTGAAGAAAATAACACAAACACCACTTCCGAGACCGTGCCAAAATGTGCGATTCCCACGGCGACCCCCGAGACAGATTTGTCCGAGCGGGTGGCCAAGTCATGTTCGTTTTATGAATCCATCCTCAAAAAACGGAAAATAGTCCCGCAGCAAACGGTTTTTTACAGCACCAGCATTCCGAGTTGGAGATCTCGCGAGGAACAAACGGGGTTAGTCTTGGTAATGCATGCAATGGGTAGTCCGCGACTTGTATGGGGAAAGGCTTAAACCTATGCGTTCGGTCCTGGCTAACCCGGCGGTGTACAACTTGGTGGTGGAACTTAGTGGGAGGACCCGCGTCCGCCAAATTACTGGTACATGGGTACGTCAGCCCGGAGGTAGGGGCGCGAATTCTCGAGATCGGTTGCGGCCCCGGGACGATCGTGGGCTACCTTCCGCAAGTCGAGTACCTGGGGTTTGACTTGAGTTCTGAGTACATTAAAAAGGCCAAGAGGCGCTTCCCAAAGGCGCAGTTTCTTTGCGAACGAGTAAGTGGATTCTCGCTGGGAAAGCAGGGGGGCTTCGATGCTGTCCTCGCGCTCGGAGTCTTGCATCATCTCGACGACCGGGAGGCAAAGCAGTTATTTCAAGTCGCTTATGATGCACTAAAATCGGGCGGCAAGCTGGTTACTGTCGACGGCGTATTTACCAACGATCAGTCGGGTGCCGCGCGATGGTTGTTAACAAGAGATCGCGGACAATTCGTAAGGAATCAAGCAGAGTACGTGAATATCGCTTCCCGGGTTTTCACAAATGTCAGGGCGAGCGTCCGCAACGATCTCCTTCGAATACCTTATACGCACCTGATTCTTGAATGTTTTCGCGGATGAGTTCCAGCCGGTCGAGATAACGACAGTTAAAAATGGGGATCAATAGAACTGATGAGTTGGGGAGAAAAGAGCAGCGGCCATCCCAGAGCATTTCCGTCCTCATTCCCGTTTACCGGAGCGAGGCGATCCTTCCTGAGTTAGTCCGCCGATTGGAGCCCGTGCTCGTCTCCATCGCGGAGATTTTGAACTCATCTTCGTCAACGACTGTAGTCCTGATCGCAGCTGGGATGTAATCTGCGATCTGGCGCGGCAGTATTCCTGGATTCGTCCCATCAACCTGATGCGCAATTACGGCCAGCACAATGCATTGCTGTGCGGCATTCGGGCAGCACGCTACGATGTCATCGTCACAATGGATGACGATTTGCAGCATCCTCCCGAGGAGATTCCGAAATTGCTGGAAAAGTTAGCGAGTGGATATGACGTTGTCTATGGAACTCCGGAGCAGCAACAACATGGCCTGGGACGAGACTTTGCCTCATGGGTGACCAAACTGGCCTTGCAGAATGTCATGGGCGCTGAGGCCGCCCGAAAAGTGAGCGCGTTTCGCGCTTTCGATTCTCAGCTGGCAAAGGCCTTCGCCCACTATGAAGGATCTTTCGTATCCATAGATGTGTTGCTGACGTGGGGCACCAATCGGTTTGCTTCCACACCTGTAAAACATAGGCCACGCGCTCAAGGGGCTTCCGGATACACCTTTCGCAAGTTGTTTACCCACACGATGAACATGATGACCGGATTCAGTACAATACCGTTACAAATCGCCAGCCTGATCGGATTCGTCTTTACATTATTTGGACTTTTTGTATTGGCGTATGTCGTGACCCGATATTTCTTGCATGGCGACGCCGTGCCGGGATTCCCGTTTCTCGCGTCCATCGTCGCGCTATTTTCCGGCGCTCAGCTATTCGCCCTCGGCATTATCGGGGAGTACCTGGCGCGTATGCACTTTCGCAGTATGCAGAAGCCTCCTTACGTTGTCCGCGTAATTCTGAAATTGCGAGGAGCTTTGGAAAGCCAGCGACATAAGCGCGTTCAAATGACAAACCGATTGAACCGAAGCTGAAGTATTTGAATATTGGAAAGGCAGGTGCGAAAGACGGCCGGCGTCATGGATCCACACGTAGCTTCGTGGAATCAGACCATCGTGTGATCGAGATGGAAATCGCCGAGATCGCCAGCGCCTGGCGCGACGGAGACAGAGTTCTGGACTTTGGGTGCGCCAATGGTTATTCGTACATGCAATTCGGGTGTGCACGTCGCATACACTGCCCGCAGCACAGAGCATGGAAATAATGTTCCGGAGATGATCGACAGGCGAAGCTCCGGACGGGTACGATGGCGGGCAATCTAGGAGGTTCGGTTGAATTCGACGTTGGCGATATTACCCAATTGAAGGAGCCGTGTGATCACTACGACAAAGTTCATTGTGGTGCGCGTGTTAGATCAAATATTGGGCAAACATGGGAGCGCCAACTTAGACGGCAATTGCAAGAGTCCATTCAGAGTGCTGAAGCGAGACGGTTTGCTATTACTCTCGGAGGCGACTCTGTCAGCGGCTGGCGGCAAAGGCTAGAATGTGCTACCGTGAGAACTCTGGGGAAGTGGAGGGACTGCTTTTCGCCATTGCGCCAGCGTTATAGGATAAGGGTATCTGTGACGTAAGAACAAGTCTAGAGTGGCGCCGGGACCATTGGCGGCCAAGCGACGTTAACTAGGAATTGTCGAACATTTCGAGCAGATACTATGTTGGCACGCGGGTTTTGAAACCGCTACTGGCACGCGCAACTCAGGCTCCGGTCAGCGTTGGCGACCCGAATTCCGAATGGAACCGCTGGTGTTCGCTACTTCCTCCGGCTGGGGACTATGGCACTCAGAAGCTATTCATGTTTCGTAAATCATGAGCTACCGAATCCCATTTAACCGGCCCTCCCTCGCGGGCAACGAGTACAAGTACATCGCGGAAGCTATTGCTGGCGGGCACGCATCTGGGGATGGTCCTTTCACCCGCAGGTGTCACGAAATCCTCGAAAAAGAATTAGGCGTGTCCCGAGTATTGCTGACCACTTCCTGTACACACGCTTTGGAGATGGCGGCACTCCTGCTTGGATGCGGCCCTGACGACGAAGTCATTGTCCCATCGTTTACTTTTGTTTCGAGTGCGAATGCTTTTGCTCTGCGGGGGTCGAAGCTTGTGTTCGCGGACATTCGTCCCGACACGCTGAATCTTGACGAGAGCCGTTTGGAATCCCTGATCACTTCAAAAACAAGGGCGGTCGTCGTGGTGCACTACGCGGGGGTTTCGTGCGAGATGGATTCGATCCTCGATGTAGCGTCCCGCCACGGCGTTCGAGTCGTCGAGGACAATGCCCACGGGTTGTTCTCCAAATATAAAGGTTCGTACACCGGCACAATGGGTTGTCTCGCGACACAAAGCTTCCACGAGACCAAGAACTTTACCTGCGGGGAAGGCGGGGCTCTGGTCATCAACGATGCCGAGCTAATTGAGCGGGCTCTGGTGATTCGCGAAAAGGGCACGAACCGCAGCCGTTTCTTTCGCGGAGAAGTAGACAAATACAGTTGGGTGGATTTGGGATCGAGCTATCTGCCCTCTGACTTGCTGGCCGCATTTCTCTATGCTCAGCTGGAAGCAAGAGAGAGGATTCAGGAGAAACGCCGCCGAGTCTGGAATCGCTACTATGAATCGCTGGCCGACTGGGCCCAGAGCAATGACGTGAGACTGCCTGTGATTCCGCCCGAGTGCGAACAGGCGCACCATATGTTCTATGTGCTTCTGCCCTCGATTGAGCACCGCGAGTGGCTAATCACACACCTGAAATCTCAGGGCATATTAAGCGTATTCCATTACAGCCCGCTTCATCTTTCGGAGGCAGGAACGAAATTCGCCGCTCGCGCCTCACACTGCCCGGTCACGGAAGAGGTCAGCGACAGACTTCTGCGATTGCCTTTCTATAATGATCTCGACGAAAACGCGCAGGATCAAGTGATACATGCCGTGAAGAATTTGCGGCTCCGCCAACGTTCGGTCGCGTAGGGCGCGGCATCCCACAACGACAATGCCTTTCGCCCGAAGTACTCACTCGATAATCTTTCCCACGAGCCACATGTGGCCGAACGGGTCTATAAGAGAGCCTTGCAGCATCCGCTTGATCGGGCGCGTTCCAATCGTAGAGTACGTATGTTCGGTTACCGGGCTTCGCTCGGTTGCTCCAGCGGCCACAGTTTGCCTGTGTACCGCAACGGGGTCGTCTACGAAGAGTTCGATTCTGACGGTTGTAAATCCCACGGAAGCAGGACTCCGCGTGCCGTGAGGTGGCGATTCCTGTGCGAGGAAGAACTTGCCGCCGTTCACCAGAAGTCCAGCGACGACATGCCCACCCGCATCGAGGTGCCAAAGGAGGATCGCTCCGAATGCGGCTTTATAGAATTCGATCGCCGCATTTCCATCATTGACGGCCAACATGGGAGAGATTTGAGTCGGCATCGTCGCGGCGTTCGCAACCGTCGCGCCCCATTCCTCGGGCCTCCGGTCGTGAGCGTGTCGCGAGAAAAGCCAGTGGTGGCCATCGAGGTCCTTGGCTCCATACTGAAATTCGCCGTACTCGGTCTCGTGCAGATCCTCCACGATCTTGGCGCCTTCCGCTTTTGTTTTGGCGAAGTGACCTTCCAAGTCGTCCACAAACACAGTCAGGCTCTGCGTTCCGTAACCGAATTTCGCTGGGCTCGCGCTTCCCTCTTCTGCTTTCCTTAGCATGATCCAGGCATTACCGAGATGCATCTGCGCCCCGCTAGTCGGATTGCCATAACGGTAGTGCTCGGAAAAACCGAAAGTCCTGCTGAGCCATGCAATGGCTTCGTCAACGTTCTGGTACACGATGTGGGGCAGTATCGTGTCCGAAGGTACAGAGCGGTTTTCGATCATTGCATTTTCTCCTGCCCTATGAATCCCTCCAATTCGAAGGGGGAGGGCCCACTTTCAGTCGGACCCTACGCAATCTGTCAATCGCCTACCGGACGGCCAATCTCCCAGTGAAGCCCAAACGGGTCCACCACGCGCCCCAATCGCCAGCCGTGCTCTTCGCCTACGGGAAAAACTTCTGACGCGCCAGCCTTCAGCGCCCTCGCGAATACGGCATCCGGATCGGCGACGGTCAATATTATTCGAACGGTCCCGCCGCCAACAGACTCAGCCTTCGAATCGTCATGCCCTGGAGACTCGCCGCTAAGCCAAAACTCTGCGCCATCCACGGAAAGCTTTGCCACGACACTTCCACCGGGGTCTTCGAGGCGATAGACCTCAGTCGCGCCGAATGCCGATTTGTAGAACTCGACAGCACGCGCGCCATCCCGAACCGATAGCCATGGTGCGATCGTGCAGCGGAACGAAGCGGCTGACGCTCGATCTAAGGCCATATCCCCTCCTCAATGAGTCGCAACGTGAATGGCAAAGTGCACGGCCAGAACGACCGCCGACAACAGAATGCCCATCGCCAGTGGGCCTCTCTTTCGCCACAGCCTGACTACGGCAACAATAAAAATCGCTTCAGGTATCACAATCACCGTCAGCCAATGCGTCCATTCCAAGTGGTCCAGGCCTAAACTTGGAAAGAGATACGCCGCCAGAAACAGCAGACCGACCGCACAAAGAACCAGCGTGAAGGCGATAGCAACTCCTGACACTACTCCAACCGCCCTTTTCCCGATGTCATTCATTCGACCCTCCTCATGTCCCGAGTTGTTTCCCAACCATGCCTTCAATCCGCGGCCGGAATGCCTGAAAATCGCGGTCGCACTGCCCAGCGCCCAAAACAATGCCTCCCAGTCGTTCCCAATAAAATCCAGTTCTCGCAGCATCGCATTCGCCCACTCCTGGCTGTCCGCGGACGAATGTCGAAGAACTGCGCGTAAAAGCCTTGCCGCCAATTTGCGAGTCGCGGACATCAGCTTTTTGCCCCGCTCAGCGCAGCCTGTCCAAGTTTTCTCGTGGAACGCGACAAACGGTGCTCGCGGGCGAACTGTTTGCCGTCCGCAGTAAGCCGGTACAGATGCCTAGGAGGTTTGCCCATCTCGGCTGTTTCCCACGACGTTTCGAGCAGCTTTCGCTCCGCAAGCCGCATGAGGATCGGATACAGTGTGCCGGATTTCAGCGAAGTGTTCCGGCTAATGTCGTACCCATATTTCCAATCCTGGGGACTCCGGAGAAATTCAGTCAGCACGAGAATCGTCTGTGGCGAAAGGCGCAGTTTCACGGCGTAACTCTACATATATAGAGTCAATTTGTCAAACGTGCGGCTCACGAATACCTACGCAATTTATAGTGAGCACTGAGCCGTCTTGTCGCGCAAAGCAAGGCGGACGTAACCTTTAAACTCTCTCATGTCAATGCTACGCTGATCTATCCCGATGGAGGCCTCACCTATATCTGAAGGGTTGCCGGCACCAGTCAGCAGCCGCAGGTTGCGATTACCGCATCTGGAAATTTCTGCGGTTTGGATTCGTTTCCTGCTGGCTATTGGTGGCCTCGTTCTTGCGTTTGTCGCTGCGTTATTTTCGACGGTCTTCCGGGAGGCGGGAAATCTCTGGGGCACGCTTATTTTGGCCTCCATTGCATTGCTGTTGGCGGTTTTTGTAGGGATAACAACCGTACCCTATCTCGCGAAACGAGTTGCAGCTGCCCGCATTCGGGACGCGGCGGATTACAAAGTCACCAAGCTCGGCTTTATGTACGTAACGGTTGTGCTGCTCATCGCAATCGCTGCGCTTAACACTGGCAACAATTTGCTCTATATCGTGGTAGCCGCTATGCTGGCGGCAATTCTGGTTTCTGGAGTGGTCTCGGCGATAGTCCTGCGCGATCTGGAACTCGACGTCCGGATACCCGAACACGTCTTTGCAGAAGAGACAATCCGCGGACGCCTGGCGCTGCGGAATACGAGGAAATGGCTTCCCTCCTTTTCAGTAAGCGTCGTGCCGTTTAAGGATAAAGAAAGCCGGCAATGGCAGTGGAAGGCTACAACTTTCGCTTTTCCTCCCAAGCGTCCTGCTGAAGAACAGTGGCTACGTCTGCCGGATCGCAAACTTCAGCGTATCGCCCGGGCCGCGAAGATGAATTGTATCTTTTCAGGAGCTACCTATTTTCCTTACATCCCCTCGCGCGACACACTTAAAGCAGATCTCGATCTAAATTTTGCGCGACGAGGACGTTATAAAGAAGAGCACTTTGGATTGGCCAGCGGATTCCCTTTTAACTTTCTGGTTAAGACCCGGCATGTGCCCATTGTGCGCGAGATCGTCGTCTATCCATCAGTGGGGCGCGCGAATGACCATATTGAATTGTTTTCGGCAATCGCCGGCGAGTTTGAGACATTCTTGCGTGGCGGAGGAAACGACTTCTATCGGCTCCGGGAGTACATGCCAGGGGATTCAGCGCGGCATCTCGATTGGAAGGCCACGGCAAAAACGGGCGCCCTCAAAGTGCGGGAGTTTAGCCGCGAAGACAACCGGAGACTGAGAATTATTTTTGATAACCCGGCTCCTGGCGCTATTTCCGCGAAGAAATACGAAGAAGCCGTGGCCAAAGCGGCATCGCTGGCCTGGTATTTCACGGCGCAAGAGATAGAAATGTCATACGTGACTCAAGATCACCAGTGCGTGGATATTCACGCTTTCCTGAGGGCTTTAGCTACGGTCGAACCAGTCCGCACGGATTCTATTCTGGACGGTCTTGAGCTTGCGGGCGAATATAACGTGATTGTTACCGCCCGCGACAGTGCCGAAATTCCAGCTCATCTAAAACAATGTTCCTACTTTATTTTTGTGGGGCCATCGCGCTAGAAAGGCTTGTTCTTTACGAGTGATCTCTTTTTACTACGAGGCTTTCCCTTCCCCCTGATCTATCACATAGACCTTCCCGGGTCCTGCCGTCTGAATGCTGTTCTTCTGGAAGCAATCCTTAATTCTGCGGCGCAGTTCGCGGCTGACTCCATATTGCTTATTGGGAAGAGTCTTCACCAGCATGAGGTATTCGGCTTCGCCGTTTCCTACGCGATCAATCCCCGGTACTTGTATGTCGCTGACAATGTCTTCGGCGAAAGCTGGGTCATGACGGACTTCATCTCCGACCTGCTCTAACAATTTCGCAATCTTTTCGCTGGGTTCGCTATAGGCAACCACGACCCGCAGGGTGAGCTGCGACCAGTCCCTGGTCAGATTAGAAACAATTTTGATCTCACTGTTAGGGACGATGTGCACGGTGCCGTCATCATCGCGCAGAGTAGTGCGTCGCAGACTCATGTCCTCGACAACTCCCTTTACTCCAGCAATGCGAACTGTGTCTCCAAGATCGTACTGATTTTCGAATAGGATAAAGAATCCGTTAATAAAGTCATGCACCATTGTCTGCGCGCCGAAGCCGATAGCGAGGCCCGCAATTCCCGCGCTGGCCAATAATGGTTCGGGGTGCAACCCGAAAAGCGGAAGAACGAGAAGGAGCGCCAAAAATAAAATAACGAATGTCCCAACGCTGTTAATGACACTTGCTAATGTGCGTATCTGCTGTGCGCGCAAACCTGACGGTAGTCTCTTCGCCTGTAAAGAGGCCAGTCTTCGCGTCAAAAGCCGAACCACGCGAATAAATACGAATGCCCCAACGGAGATCAGAATGACCTTGGGTACGCTGTTCCGTACAAAGGCCATCGTGTCTTCACGCCAGCCGTGAAATAGTCCCCGAAGATTCGCCGCCTGAGCTGCGAGTAATAGATGAAATCCCATTCTGATAGGCGATTATAAACAACCCCTTGGATGCTGATGGCCAGGTGTAGCCCGCGGCAACGTATAATTCTCTGAAACACAGCCATAAAAAGAGGTGCCCGTGCGACCCAGTTTCCTGCTGATATCCCTGCTATTGTGGATCGCGTTGCCGTTGCGGAGTCTTGGCCAGAATCCATCTCAGTCCCCTAACTTAGGGCCGCCGCCTTTTTCCCACGAGGATCCATCGCAGGAAAAGTCGCGAGACGATGAAGACGCCGAAAAACTCAAGAAAGCCATGGAGAAGAAACTGAACGAGGAACGCCAAGAGCAGCTCAAGCGCGATACCGATAAGCTGCTCCAGCTCAGCACCGAGCTAAAACAATATGTGGACAAGACTAACGAAAACGTCATGTCGGTGGACGTGATTAAGAAGGCGGGAGAAATCGAAAAGCTGGCCCACAGTGTGAAAGAAAAAATGAAAGGCAACTAGAAGCGGCTTCGCTGACCCTCCAAGCGGTGAATCCCCCTCAATCTGGAACAAGAAAATAGCGGAGCATTGTGTTTGCGTGTCTTCGTCTTCGATATAATTGCAACACGTTTACAACAGATATTTATGCCGCTCCCACAAACTGAAACGCCGGGACGATTGCAGGCAGAACTCATGTCTCGCGGATTGCGCATGACCCACCAGCGCAGGACAATATTAAGTGTGGTGGAAACAGCGAAGCAGCATCTGGACGTGAGTCAGATTCTTCGCCATGCCCGCAAGCGGGACCCGAGAATTGACCGCGTGACCGTTTACCGAACATTGAATCTCCTTAAACGTCACGGGTTGATAGATGAGCTGGACCTGATGCACATGCAGGGCGAGAAGCACTTCTACGAGAGAAGGCCTCAGCGCGATCACATACATATGGCGTGCCTGCGTTGCGGCAAAATCACCGAATTTGAGAGCGATTTGTTTGACCGCCTGAAGGGCCAGATTCAGCGTGATTGTCACTTTCACATCGTTGTGACTCGCCTGGAAGTTGGCGGTTACTGCTCGACTTGCCGCTCCTCGGCGTCTTCCTGACAACTTCCGCTCGTTGCATTTCGTTGCAACAATCCTGAAACAGAAAATGCAATACCTCATTGACCGAATTAGTGGGATGCATCTACGATTGGTTCGTCGCTTTCTATATGCAAGCTTGTTGCAACTAGGTGTTGAAGTGATTTCTTATGATGGCTCGCTGGCTCGTTGCGCTGGTCCTATTTATGCCCGTAGCGTGTTCTGCCCAGGAAAGCCCGTATTTCGTCACGTATGACCATCACATGGAGGAACCGGGCAACCTTGAGATTGAAGTCTCAACCTCGACTGACATTCCGCGCGCTGGCCAGCGGTTTTATTTTGCCCCCTGGACGGAATTCGAATACGGAGTCACGGCACGATGGACCACGGAAGTTTATCTTGAGGGGCAATCTACATGGCAAGACAGCACCCTGTTCACCGGGTGGAGAATCGAAAATCGCTTTCGCCCGCTGAAGCGGGAACACTGGATTAATCCAGTTCTTTATCTCGAATACGAGAACCTAAACGAGGCCGACCGTATTCAGAAGGAAATCGAGGGCGGATCTCCCGACATCAGCTCGCCAAATTCAGTACTGCGCCTGCTCAAGGACCGGGAACTGGAAACGAAACTGATTCTCTCAAGCGACGTGCACGATTGGAATATTGCCGGTAATTTCATTGCGGCGAAAAACTTCTCCCAAGATGAAGGTGTCGAGTTTGGATACTCGGTTGGCTTTTCGCGTCCTCTCGCTACTTTGGCGTCGGGCTCGAATTGCAGGTTCTGCCGGGAAAACTTTTCTGCCGGGGCCGAAGTTTATGGCGGATTGGGCAGTACGCTGGGCGTTGGTTTAACTGATACCGCGCATTACGTGGCGCCGGTGATCGCATGGTTAGTCAGCGACAACACCACGCTTCGGATTTCGCCAGGATTCGGATTGTCTCATCAGAGTAGTGCCTTACTACTCCGTTTCGGCGTCAGCTACGAAATTCAGGGAATCGGCGGGCGCATGGCGCGGCTGTTCAGAGGCAAACCATGATGCGCCGGATCATCAAATACGCATTCGTGGGTCTGGGATTCTTCGGTTTGTTATGGGCGCAAAACCTTGGCTACGTACCTGATCCAACATGGCAGGCTCCGGAGAGCGCAGCGGCTCGAGCCAATCCGCTGGCAAAGAGGGCCACAGCAGCAGCAGGTGGAAAGAAGTTGTTTCTGCGCAACTGTGCTGAGTGCCACGCCCCGGACGGTACCGGCATGGTAAAAAAACATTCCGCCGACTTTCATCTTCCAGTAGTCCAAGAGCAACCTGACGGCGCTCTTTTCTGGAAGATTACAAATGGAAATACCGACCGTGGCATGCCATCCTTCAGCAAGCTTCCCGAGCTTGAGAGATGGCAGCTAGTGCTCTACCTGCGCACTCTAACGACAAAAACCAATTAGACGAAAATCCTAAGCCAGCTTCAGGCGTTCTCGAATTTCAGCCACAAGGTTCTCGGGAGTCTTGCTTACGTCCAGCACAATCGCGTCGGAGGGTTCTTCCAGGGCTTCAAATTGGCTGCGCAGAATTGTTTCGGTAGCAAAGTGTCCATGCCTTGAAAGCAGCCGCTGATAAATCACTTCATAACTTCCCTTGAGGTAAACAAACTTCACTTCTGGATCAACCGCCAGCGTTTGCCTGTAATCGCGCTTCAAAGCCGAACACGCGAGCACAACGTTCTGATGGTGCGCAAACCACCCCAAGATTGCCCTACGCATTGCCGCCAACCATGGGCCGCGATCAGCGTCATTCAGCGCAATCCCCTGGCTCATCTTTTCTTTGTTCGCCGCAGAATGAAAACTATCCGCGTCCGCAAACTGCCATTCCAATTGCAGTGCCAGCAAGCGGCCGACGGTTGTCTTCCCGGCCCCGGTTACGCCCATCACGATGACAATCAATAGAGACTCCGCTCAAAGCGTTACGTTACGGAATAGCAGCGGGCGCGGAAGGTGCAAATCCTGCAATCCGGTAAAATCATGCACCATGCTGCCCGGCTTTGGGCCTGCCTGCAATCTTTCAGGATCAATCAAAGCCAATCCTGCGCCCAGTTTATGTCCTATATCACAATCCATTGCTTGCTCATGTCTTGAAACAACAATTCGCATTTCGGAAGGTCTTAGCCACAAATCAGCATGTAATTTATGGTCCGCAACAGCTTAGGTACAACAGGACTGTAGTGGCTGTTACAATATTCGTGGCGATGGAGTTCGCCAGAACCGCTTACTCACTGAGAGGCTGATAACTCCTACAAACTTTTGTAGGAGAGCTCCGTGACCGATTTTCCCGTCAGAGATTTTCTAGTCATATCCCTCGGCGCAGTCTTCGGCGCCAATGCCCGTTACTTTCTCAGCCGTTACGCCGCCAAAATACTGGGGCCAATGTTTCCCTACGGCACTCTAATCATCAACATTCTGGGCAGTTTGATCGTAGGGTTTTTTGTGATTTGGACGACGGAACGAGTGCTGGTCAATCCACGATGGCGATTGCTGGTGGTGGTCGGATTTTGCGGCGCATTCACAACGTTCTCCAGCTATGCCTTTGAGACAATGTCGTACTTCGAGCAAGGACAATGGTTGCTTATGCTCACTAATTTTGTTACCAACAACGCATTGTGCCTGGGCGCAGCTTTGGCTGGGATGGCCTTGGCTCGGGTGCTGTAAAATGCCAGACGCGATGGCAGTTCAAGTCACAATCTATCTCACCGAAGGCGATAAGTGGAAGAATCGCCCTCTGCACATGGAGATCCTCAATTATTTACGCGAGCAAAATGTTTTTTCCGCGACCGCCGTGCATGCTGTCGGCGGATTCATGGGACGCCAGCGAGTAAAGACCAGTCACCTTGTTGACGCCGGCGGCAAACTTCCCTTGATCATTATTTTCGTGGATACCGATGAGCACGTGAACCGCGTTCTTCCTACCTTGAAAGAGATGGCCGCGCATCGCATGATCGTCCGCGAAAATGTCGTGATTGAACAGGGCGAACTGAACTGAAATGGCGAGCCTGCCTCTAGACATTCTCGCCATTGCTGCCCATAGGGACGATGTCGAACAGACCTGTGGCGGCACGTTGCTCAAGATGGCTCAAAAAGGTCATCGCACAGGAATCCTCGACCTTACTCAAGGAGAGATGGGGACGAGGGGCAGCGCCGAAGATCGGGCGCGAGAAGCTACTGAGGCTGCGAAAATATTGTCCGTCGCATGGCGTCAAGCTTTAGACATTCCGGACGGGCGCGTCGAAAACACATGGGAAAATCGCCTCAAAGTTGCTCGAGTGATCCGGGAGCAGTGGCCAAGGGTAGTCATACTTCCCTACTGGAAGGGGCGCCATCCGGATCACTATACTGCTTCGATTCTGGGATATGAAGCCTGCTTCCTGGCAGGGCTGGCGAAATTGGTGATCCGCGGCCAATCAAGTGTGGCGCGGGCGTCCTCGCCCGCGATTGCATCAGTCGGGGAACTACCTCCCCATCGGCCATTTAAGATTATCTATGCCACGCTCTACTACGACTTGCGGCCGACTTTCGTTGTGGACATCACGGAGCAATTCGAGGCTCGTCTCCAATCCCTGATGGCATACAAAACGCAATTCAGCGATCAGGAAGCCGGGAAAGATTTGTTTCCCGCGCAGGATGAGGTTCGCGCTCGCGTTGAAGCGATGGCACGCTTCTACGGAATGTTGGGAGGTGTTACCTACGCCGAACCATTCCTGCAAAAAGAGGTTGGACTGATAGATGACTTGACGCTAATTCCGGTGAAATCTATTTGAACTGAAAGAAGTATCAACGCACGTAGGAACAGCCGCCCAGTCGAGCATAGCTCTACCTTAAATTCAAAATATTCTTCGAAGGCAGTTAGTGGCGGCCTGCCCAAGGCACCGCTTTACGCCACCGCGCCCTTACTGAACGACTCCGCAGCTTCCTTCTCATTAGGGTAAACGTCGAAGACGGTGACTAGTTTCGTCACCTGCAACAAGTCGCCAACTCGCTGCGTCAGGTTCGCGAGTTTCAACGCTCCTCCGTTGTTGCGTGCAGTTGTGTAAAGCCCAACCAAAGTTCCCAGGCCTCCGCTATCAATGTAGGTAACGCCGGACAAATTAAGAACCGTGCGCTTGCTGTGCGTCAGCAGCTTTTTCACCGTGTCTCGAAGCAACGCAGATTCCTCGCCAAACACAATTCTGCCAATGCAGTCCACGACGAGAACGTCGTCGTCCATAGTTCTGGTGCTTAGTCTTAGTTGCATGGTGGGCCTCCTGAAGCGGGCAAACGACTCAGTTCAACTGAAAAGAGTATCTTTTGGAGCGATACTTCGCAAGACCATTTATAAAGGTTTTTGATTCAAAAAGAGATTGGCGCTAATTCGAGAAACCACTGAAAATACCACTCACGAGATGCATTGCGGCTTTTTTAATACCAAACAGTCGCGACGCCAGAACCCCGTTTCCACTCTTCAGCATCACGTATAATCAGATCATCTCCTCGACATGAGCTACCAGGTTCTCGCCCGAAAATACCGTCCCCAAAAATTCTCCGAAGTAATCGGACAGGAGCACGTCACCCGCACCCTTAAGAATGCCATTGCACAAGGCCGTACGGCCCACGGATACATTTTCAGTGGGCATCGCGGTATCGGGAAGACCACCGTCGCTCGCATTCTAGCGATGGCTTTGAATTGCCGCTCTTCCGACAAGCCTGTGGAAGAGCCGTGCGGAGTCTGTGAGTCGTGCACCGAGATTCGAGCGGGAAATTCCGTGGATGTTCTAGAAATTGACGCGGCCACGAATCGCGGCATTGACGAGATTCGCGAACTTCGCGAGGGCGCGCGCTATCGCCCTGCCCGTGACCGCTTCAAGATAGTTATTCTCGATGAGGCCCATCAGATTACCGACGCGGCCTTTAATGCCTTGCTGAAGACACTGGAAGAGCCTCCCGATCACATGGTTTTCATGCTGGCGACAACTCAGCCAGAGGATATTCCGCAAACCATCCGTTCCCGCTGCCAGCATTTTAGTTTTCGTGCGGTTCGCTTCGAAGAGATTATGAATCAACTGAGAGATCTCTCCGCCCGCGAGAACATTCCTGCCGACGAAGACGCCCTCGCAATGCTCGCAGAGGCCGGAGACGGTTCCATGCGGGACGCACTATCCATTCTTGATCAAGCCATTGCATCCTGCGACGGACGGCTGACCTCTGAATCTATCCGCCAACTCGTCGGTGCGGCGCCATCGGGAGCGATGGAAGAAGTCATGAAAGCGGTATCGGAAGGATCGAGCGATGAGGTGCTTCGCCAGGTTGACCGCCTGATCAGCGAAGGACAAAATCCCACACACTTTGCGCGCCAGATGGTTCGGTTTATTCGTAACGCCGTGGTTGCGAAAGTTGCGGGGGCCGATTCGCAGTTGCTGCAAATTTCCGGAGACGAACGGCAGCGGGTGGCTCGAATTGCCGAGTTGTTTAGCGAGGAAGATCTCGCCCGGCATTTGCAAATCATTCTGCGCACGCACGCCGAACTGGGATACCGGCAGGAACAACGTTTTCACCTCGAATTAGGATTGCTGAAGATGGCGCACGCCCAGCGGTTGTTGCCAATTGAGCAATTTCTAAGCGAAGCAGCCGCGTCAGCAGGAAGCGCTCCGCGTCCGCTGGGAAAACCGTCCATGGTTCCTGATGCGCGAAAGGCAGAGGCCGCAACGCCGTCACGGTCAAACTTCGTTTCCCCTTTCGCGGCGGATTCGGCCCGCAAGGGGAGTGGAAAGCCGCAACTCTCGTCCGAGGCAGCGTTTTCCGGCGGACGGATGACAAGTGCGGTCGCGGTGGCTCCGGTAATCCTGGGGGAAGCGGTGGCGGAAGAAATGCGGGAGTCAATTCACGAAGTTTTTAAGGCTGCCATCCCTCCGGAAGCAACTGCCGCCGTCGCCTTGGCAAGGGTTGCAATAGTTGACGTTGCAGAAGGAACTCAACCTACGATTACGCAATTGCGGACGGCGGTTCTCGATGCCCTATCAGACGCAGGACATCGAATGCTTGTTTCCATGTTAGAGAGCGGTGAATGGAACCTGGATGGCAATGAATTAGCAATCAAGGTCGCTTCATCAGCAGCGGTAATTGATATGTCGCTGGGCGCGGACGCCAGAAAACTCGCAATCGCAACCGCGACCGGCCTGCTTGGGCATCCGATAAAGTTGAAGGTTGTCTCCGGGGAAGTGAGCCAACTTGGCCCCACAAAGACTATCTCAACCAACGGAAGTGGTCGTAGCCGCGCCGAGCAAGACCCGATCGTTCGCCGCATGAAAGACAAATTTGGCGCAGAGATCAGAACGATTATTGACTATCGGGAAAAGAGATGAAGCGACCGTCTGCATCGCAAGCTTAAGAATTGAGTTCAAGGAAGGACCCAATGAGTGGTTTCAACATACAAGAGCTGATGTCGCAAGCGAAACAACAATATGAAGTCTTGCAGAAGAAGATGCAGGAAACGATCGTAGAAAGTTCCTCCGGCGGCGGGAGTGTCACGGTAAAGATGGACGGACGGAAACAGGTCTTGAGTCTCAAAATTGATCCCGAAGCCGCAAAGGCCGACGATTTAGAGATGCTTCAGGATTTAATTACCGCCGCCATCAACGGGGCCGGCAGAAAAGTGGACGACGCCATGCAATCCACAATGGGTGGAATGATGCAGGGCCTTGGAGGGATTTTGTGATTGACGAATTGTCGGATTGAAGAATTTTCGGACCGATGAATCGATCTCAATCGAATCCGGACCACTTCCCCAATTACCCCATTTAACAAATACCAAATTATTCAATTACGCCCTTACTCAATGTCAAAATTTGCAGAACCGATGGCACGTCTCATTGACGAGCTAAAAAAACTGCCCGGAATTGGCAGCAAAACGGCTCAGCGCCTTGCGTTCCACATCTTGCGCTCCAATGACGAGGATGCCGAGGCTTTAGCCCTAGCCGTTCGAGACGTAAAAGCGAATCTCCGCTTA
Organism: uncultured Acidobacteriaceae bacterium; assembly: GCA_963720075.1. Taxonomy (GTDB): domain Bacteria; phylum Acidobacteriota; class Terriglobia; order Terriglobales; family Acidobacteriaceae; genus PALSA-188. The sequence continues at coordinate 88,940 of CAVREG010000011.1, forward strand.
TGCTCCATCTGCAATAACATCACCGACGTTGATCCCTGCATTTATTGCACCAGCGTGACCCGCAATCAGAGATTAGTATGCGTTGTCGAAGAGCCCACCAACATCGCCTCCATTGAAAAGACGAAGCATTTCAATGGCGTCTATCACGTGCTGCACGGGTTAATCTCTCCCCTGCACGGCGTCGGCCCGGAGCAGTTGCGGATTGCAAACTTAATGCGCCGCGTGGACAACGATCAAGTGGACGAAGTCATAATCGCCACCAACCCAACCATCGAAGGCGAAGCGACGGCGACCTATCTTTCGGGGCAACTTCGCCGCGCCGGCCTCAAAGTCACACGCATCGCGACGGGCATTCCCGTCGGCAGCGACATCGAATACGCCGACGAAATCACTATGCTGAAAGCCATGGAAGGGCGTCGCGAGCTTTAGCCCGGTCAAGATTTTTAACACGTCATTCCGAAGACCCGCTTTCTCTCCAGCGGGGCGAGGAATATCGCGGGTAGCGGATCCGCTCTTTGCGTCCCAGCGAATACAAATAACCAGCCTGCCTAATCCTGAATAAATAAATTCGCCTCTTGCTCTGCCGGGACAATGCCCTCTGGGATGGCGCCGCGGTTATACTCCGTCATTCGATTCTTCCATTGCAAAAAATCAGTAATGGATTGCGGCTCGATGCGGACCTCCACCCGCCGAAGGCTCGCGAGCAATAAATTCATCTCGTACTGAAAACCCTTAGCCGACCGCAGATTTTTAGCCGAAGCCTTCACCACTTCGACCGTCCGATTGCGGCATTCGAGCAAACCCCATCCAGCGGGAATTTCGTCGACGGAAATTAATCCTTGCATCGCAAGATAGAAGCGTTCGCAACCCAGACCAATTTCCGGCTTCTGGCGGAATGGTTTGCAGCAATCGGCAAGAAAATCCGTGCGCGAGACTTTACACTCGACAAGTACCGAGTGGCTGGCTCGCTTCCATCCAATCGCGTCGGGCATCTCCCCGCTAAGGCAGGCCTGTTCTGAAAGGATCACTCCACACCGATACCTCCGCAGCCATTCCACAGCTTTTTGAACTAGCCCGGCGTGAGTCATAGGATGAGGTTATGCTGAAATTGCGGGGATGAGGGAGTAACAGAAGGGCTTCCCGAACTGTTAACGGGCCCAGAACACTTTTAGATCGGTATTCATATAAGGGTAGGGCCCGACCCTCTCTATGGAATCCACCTACGCTCGCTTGGGATGCTTCGGCGCTTTATGCTTCCCATGTTTGTGCGCGTGATGACGTTTGGCGTGGTGCTTGATCAGGACCAATCCGGCGGGATGCTTTGCACCAGCACCTTGCGCCAATAAAAACGACGCACAAAACAGCAAGCCGATAGCAACAATAATGCGTTTCATGTAAACTCCGAAAAATCTATTCTATATATACAAGTTTCGCATCGACATGGTTTTCAACACAATCGTTAATACCAAAGATTTCTTATCGCGATAGGAGATCGACTTCATGGCAAATCACAAAAAATCCGCTTCGCCTAAACCTAAACATCGTGATCAGGACCGCGGAAAAGGCGCGGTGGAGCAGGATGAACAGAACGAAGGCGGCAACACGTCTATGCAAGGACAACTCGGTCACCGCGATCAGGACGACATGTTGAAGTCATCTGATACTGATTATCCCGAACCCGACGGAGCAGCGGAACATAGCGGGGAACCGCGTCACGCGCGAAAAAAGCGGGCTTAGCTCCGAAGGATTATTGCGGACCTTAATCGCGAGCCGCAGGCGGCAGCATGATTAGATCCGCCCTGCGCCCCGAAAAGCAGGTCCCTCCACTTCGCTGCGCTTCGGTCGGGATGACAGAGTTATCTGGATTTCCAGCGTTGAAAAGTTTCTTATCGCAACTCTTCCATCACCTGCTCCAACACTTCCCTTCCCGGGCGGACAACCGACTCAGGCAAAGTCGCCAGCGGCGCATCAGTCAGATTTAGCATGTCAACAAAACTTGGCGCCTGTGTGTTCACGTAAAACACTCCGGTGAGCACTTCGCCGCCCCGATGCGACTCATTCAGCCGGTTCATCGCTTTCACCCTGTCGGTGGGATCGTAGTCTTGTTCCAGCTTCCGCAAACGAAGGCGCGAGCCATCGTGCATCGTAACTTCCACGGTAGTCCCAGCGTCATACTCGACAGCGATATCCTCGAATGCGGGGACGAAACTTATCTCCTGCAAAGCCTCTTCGTGATCCTGCATGTACTTATAGGATTTCGTCGAGCCTTCGTGATCGTTAAAAGTAGTGCAAGGAGAAATCACATCGAGCATCACCGTGCCGCGATGAGCGATTGCGGCCTTGAGCATGGTGTTCAGTTGGCGCTTGTCGCCGGAAAACGACCGTCCGACGAATGTGGCGCCCAGCATTATCGCCATCGAGCAAGTGTCAAGAGCGGGAAGATCGTTGATCACTCCCGTTTTTAGTTTTGATCCCACATCCGCAGTCGCGGAAAACTGTCCCTTGGTCAGACCATAAACCCCGTTATCTTCGATGATATAAATCATCGGCACATTTCGCCGCATCAGATGAACAAATTGGCCAATGCCAATTGATGCGGTATCGCCATCGCCGCTTACTCCCAAACTCAATAAGCTCGTGTTCGCAAGAATCGCGCCGGTTGCGACCGACGGCATGCGTCCGTGAACGGTATTGAAACTGTGCGAGCGGCTCATGAAGTAGGCAGGGCTTTTCGACGAACATCCGATGCCGCTCATTTTCGCGACTCGCTCTGGTTTGATGCCCATCTCATACATCGCTTCCAGGATGCGTTCCGAAATTGCATTGTGGCCGCAACCCGCGCACAGCGTGGTCTTCCCGCCCTTGTAGTCGAGCACCGACAAGCCGATGTGATTTGTTTTCGGAGCGGACGCAGTGGGAGGGGACGTCGCCATTTACTTGGCCTCCATGGTCATGATTTCGTCAGTCACAGAGCGCGCATCAAGCGGCAATCCGTGGATATGAGCAATGCTTCTCAGGCGCGCGATCAATTCAGCTTCCAGATCAAGCTTCAGCAGGCTAAGCATCTGCGCGTCGCGGTTCTGTTCGACCACATAAACCCGTTTGTGCTGCTGGATAAAATCGTGAACTTCGTCTGTGAACGGATACGCACGTAGCCGAAGGTAATCCGTTTCAGTCTTGTATTCCTTGCCCAACTGATCGCGCGATTCGATCAGCGCCCAGTGCGATGTTCCGTAGCCAAGAATCCCGATTTCGGAGCCATTCATCACTACTTCAGGACGCGGCACAAACGAACGTGCCGTTTCGAATTTTCGATTAAGCCGCGCCATATTGTTTTCGAAATCATCGGGACGCTCGCTGTATTGCGACCGTTCGTTATGGCCGCTGCCGCGAGTGAAATAGGCAGCGCCAACATGATCGGTTCCCGGCAAAGTTCGATAAGGGATGCCGTCTCCATCCACGTCTTTGTAACGGGCAAACCCGCCCAGGCGGTCAAGATCTTCTTTGTCTAAAATCTTTCCACGCCGGATCGGCTTTTCAGGATATTTGAATGGGTCGGCCATCCAATTATTCATGGCAAGATCGAGGTCGGACATCACGAATACTAAAGTCTGAAATTGTTCCGCTAACTCGAAAGCGTCCTGCGCCATGGTGAAACACTCTTCCGCCGATGAAGGAATCAAAAGAATGTGTTTTGTGTCTCCGTGCGATAAGAACGCGGTGGAAAGAATGTCGCCCTGTGCGGTGCGTGTGGGCAGGCCTGTTGAAGGTCCGACGCGTTGGATGTCCCAGATCACACCGGGGACCTCAGCATAGTATGCAAGTCCGGCGAACTCGGCCATAAGCGAAATTCCTGGCCCGGAGGTTGCGGTCATAGCGCGCGCTCCTGCCCATCCTGCGCCGACCGCCATGCCAACAGCTGCGAGTTCGTCCTCCGCCTGAATAATCGCGAACGTCGCCTTGCCATCGGCTCCTATGCGAAAGCGCTTCATGTACTCGATAAGATTTTCCGGCAACGAAGATGACGGCGTAATCGGATACCAGCTCACTATCGTGACGCCTGCAAACATGCATCCAAGCGCAGCCGCGGCGTTGCCATCAATGATGATCTTTCCTTTGTTCTTGTCCATTCGCTGGACGAAATAGGGATCGGCTTTGATGAGGCTCGACGCCGCATAATCGAATCCAGCCTGCACCGCTCCGAGATTGAGATTCGCGGCCTTCACTTTCTTGGCAAACTGTTTGCGAATCGCCTTTTCGATTTCCGCCATGTCAATCTCAAGCAGCCGAGCAAGAACACCAACATAAATCATGTTCTTGACTAGCTTGCGCAGCTTCGCTTCAGGACAAACCGGACCCACCAGCTTGTCGTAGGGGACCGCGTAAAATGTCAGATCATTACGAAGCTCTTTGAGGTTCAAAGGCTCGTCATACAAAACCGCCGCGCCCGGCGCCAGCGACAAAACATCTTCTTTCGCCGTTTCCGCATTCATCGCCACCAGAAAATCAATTTCTTTTTTGCGGGCAATGTATCCATCTTTGTTGGCGCGAATGGTGTACCAGGTTGGCAAACCGGCAATATTGGAAGGAAAAAGATTCTTGCCAGAAACCGGCACGCCCATCTGAAAAATGCTGCGCAGCAGCACCGTGTTTGAACTCTGCGAGCCGCTTCCATTCACGGTCGCGACCTGAATGCTCATGTCATTGACGACCGGCTTCAGATTCACCTGGCGCGAGGCATGGTGAATCCCTGCATCAGTTGTGGCCATTCCTACCCTTTCGCGATTGTTGAGCGGGACGGGGGTTGTCCGCTCAGCTTCGTCAGGAGATCAAAGTAGAACTCTAGATTATACGGCAGAGAGCACTCTAAAGCGTGGCAGCAAAAGTACCGCACACTCATTCTAGGACCGTCTACGCCTCCACGAAGAATTGCGCCATGTTGCGGAACTTATCGTAGCGGGATGCCACCAATTGCGGGATGGGAATTTTCTTCAGCTCGGCTAGGTGTTTCTCCAATGAAGTGCTCAACAACAACGCCGCCGCGTCGTGATCCGCGTGAGCTCCGCCGGCGGGTTCGGGAACGGTATCGTCAATACAGCCTAGCTCTCTCAAATCCGTTGCCGTCGTACGCATGGCCTCCGCGGCCAGCTCTTTCTTTGACGAATCATTCCAGCGAATCGCGGCGCAACCTTCGGGGGAAATGACAGAGTACACGGCATTCTCCATCATCAATACACGATCAGCGACAGCAATAGCCAACGCGCCTCCACTGCCGCCTTCCCCGGTAATGGTTGTGATGATTGGAACTTGCAACCGGGCCATTTCCCGCAGATTGCGCGCGATGGCCTCTGCTTGCCCACGTTCTTCGGCACCCAGGCCGGGATAAGCGCCGGGAGTGTCCACCAAAGTGATCACGGGACGCCCAAACTTCTCCGCAATTTTCATGACCCGCAACGCTTTTCGATATCCCTCGGGATTTGGCATTCCGAAATTACGATAGACCTTCTGCTTTGTATCGCGGGCTTTTTGATGTCCGATCACCATCACATCCGCGCCGTTAAAACGCGCCATGCCGCAGACGATCGCCGGATCATCGCCAAATCCGCGGTCGCCATGAATTTCGCTCCAGTCGGTGAAAATGCGTTCGATGTAATCCAGCGTGTAAGGACGTAGCGGATGCCTGGCCAATTCTGTTTTTTCCCACGCAATCGTATGTACAATGCCTTGGTCCCGCAGCGCCTGTATGCGGGTGTTCAGTTCCTGAATCTGCTGGCGTGTATCTTCGTCCTGGCCTTCTACCGATTCCAGTTTGTTGATCTGCCGCTGGATCTTGTCTAATTCCTTGTTCCTCTTTTGTCCCGATTCCCTGCTGCCGTTCCCATTGGTCGCGTTCCAACGCGCTTCCACCAAGGACAGCAAGAAATTTGCCCCGTCCACGGAGCGCCCCGCATTATCCAGAATTGGATTACCTGGGATTAGCCTCTCGGGAGGGTCGGGCCCAACCCCTGGGGCTGTCTTCGCGCCTCTATGAATAAACGCAGTCACTCCACCGTCTCAGTCGTCATGTTAGTCAATGATTCTGACCGCCCCGCGACCGCATAACTCTTCAACTCGCGCTATAAAATTGCGGTCCGGTTGCACATTATAGCCTCCCGCTTCCATTACCACCATAAAATCACCCTGCCGCTCCACATCAAATAATACTTTGGCTTCCCCTTTTCGTTGCACGAAGAGTGTATGCAGATCATCCACGGTATTTTCGCTTGCGCTATCCAGCGGAATGCGAATACGGATAGACCGCGGCAAAGGAACTTTGGCATCTTCCAGCGGAATAATGTCATTCACCGTGAGCTTGGGATTCGCGCCTTCCTCAATCCGCAACCCTCCGCGGACCAGCACCGGAACTTCGATCTTCACTTTATCTTGCAGTTTGCGATAAGCCTCCGGGAAGACGATCATCTCGACCGTTCCGGCCATATCCTCCAGAGCGCCCTGCGCATAAAAATCGCCTCTTTTGGATTTCAGCACTCGCAGAGCCGTAATAATCCCAGCGGTGCAAATGTTCTCGTCTTTTCCGGTGGAGTATTTCATCGCCGCGATGTCTGAGGTGGAAAGCGCCCGAAGTTCATCCAACTTGTCGCGATATTTCTCCAGAGGGTGCCCGGTGATAAAAAATCCAAGGATTTCTTTTTCAGCCGCGAGCCGCGTGTGCTCATCCCAATCCGGAATTTCCGGCAACTTGTCATTTTGCGTTTGTACTTCTTCCTGCTGAAAGACTCCGAACAATCCATGCTGCCCGGACTCCGAGTCACGCTGCGCCTTCTGCGCATGCTCCATCGCCTTGTCAATGACAGCCATCAGTTGGGCACGGCGGCCAAGGCCATCCATGGCGCCGCTCTTGATCAGAGATTCCACAACACGACGGTTGAGCAGCCGCAGATCCACGTTCTCGCAAAATTCATAAATCGAATGGTAGCGTTCCAGTTTCTTGCGGCCCGCAACAATCGAATCAATAGCATTGTGGCCGACGTTTTTGACCGCGGCCACGCCAAACCGAATCGCCGCGCCGTGCGGCGTAAAATTCGCATCGCTCACATTGATGTCAGGCGGTTCTACGGCAATGCCCATTTCGCGACATTCGTTGATGTACTTCACCACGTCATCTGTGTTGCCCGTCACCGAAGTCAGCAGCGCAGCCATGAACTCCACCGGATAATAGGTTTTCAAATAGGCCGTGTGATAAGCCAGCAACGCGTATGCTGCGGAGTGCGATTTGTTGAAGCCGTACCCGGCGAATTGCGCCATCAAATCAAATATCTTTTCAATCTTCTTCGGCGGATACCCGCGTTGCACCGCCCCGCTTACAAAGCGCTCGCGCTGCGCCACCATTTCCGCAGCGATTTTCTTTCCCATCGCCCGTCGCAGCAAATCCGCTTCCCCCAACGAATATCCAGCGAGCTTGTTGGCGATCTGCATCACTTGTTCCTGATACACGATCACGCCCAAAGTTTCTTCGAGGACTTCTTTCAGTTCCGGCAATTCATATTCAATCTTTTTGCGACCATGTTTCCGGTCAATGAAATCGTCAATCATTCCGCCCTGAATCGGGCCCGGGCGATACAGCGCATTCAGAGCGGTCAGGTCTTCAATGGAATTTGGTTTGTACCGGCGCAGCACATCCCGCATGCCATGCGATTCAAACTGGAAAACGCCGGAAGTGAGAGCGGTGTGAAAAACTTTTTCGTACGTCTGCGGATCAGTCAGAGGAATCTCGTCCAGCACCACGCGCTGGTTGCGGGTTTGCAAAATCAATTTCAGGCTGTCGTCAAGGATCGTCAGGGTCGTCAGGCCCAGAAAATCCATCTTCAGCAGGCCCAGCTTCTCAATGGCCACCATGTCATACGCAGTGACAATTTCGTCATTCTTTGTTTTATGCAGCGGCACCAGGTCGGTTAGCGGACGCGGCGAAATCACCACGCCTGCCGCATGCACTCCAGAATTACGCACCAGTCCTTCGAGCTTCAGGGCCGTGGCGAACAATTTCCTGATTTGCGCATCGCTGTCGCACGCTTGCTGTAGCGCAGGAGAATCTTTGATCGCCTGTTCCAGCTTGATGTTGAGAGTCGTGGGCACCATCTTCGCGATGCGATCCACATCGGCATATGGAATATCCATCGCCCGGCCCACATCTTTAATCGCCGCCTTCGCCGCCATGGTTCCGAACGTGATGATCTGCGCGACATTTTCGCGGCCATATTTCTGCGTCACATAATCAATGACCTCGCCACGGCGGTTCATGCAAAAATCAATATCAATATCCGGCATGGAAATGCGTTCCGGATTTAGAAACCTTTCAAACAGCAGCTCATAGTGCAACGGATCAATATCCGTAATCCCCATCGAATACGAAGCCAGCGATCCCGCCGCCGACCCTCGCCCCGGTCCAACCGGTATACTGTGTTCTTTCGCGTAACGGATAAAGTCCCAAACAATAAGGAAATAGCCGGAAAACTTCATCTGCTGGATGCAGTCAATTTCTCGCGCCAGCCTCTGCTCGTATTCGGCAAAACTATGCTTGAGTAACGTCTTTCGCTCCGGCTGTGACAAAACAGCAATCCGCCTCGCAAACCCCTCCCGGGCGATATGTTCGAAGTAACTGTCGAGCGTGAATCCCGCCGGAACTTCGAAATGTGGAAAAGGATTTCCAACTTTTTCCAGTCGCAGATTGCAGCGCTCCGCAATGCCCAAAGTTCGCGACAGAACGTCCGGAGAATCCTTGAACACCCGGCTCATCTCTTCGTGGCTCTTTACATAGAAATCCGTGCCATGAAACTTCATCCGGTTCGTGTCTTGAATGGATTTTCCTGTCTGTATGCACAGCATCACATCCTGCGCCTGAGCGTCATCCTCACAAAGATAATGGCTGTCATTGGTTGCAATCAGCGGTAGTCCGAGATCCTTTTCCAGACGAATCAAATTAGGATGGATTCGATGTTCCATCTCCAACCCTTGATCCTGAATCTCAAGAAAAAAATTGTCTTTGCCAAAAATGTCGCGATAAGTTGAAGCCGCTATGCGAGCCGCCTCGTATTTATCTTCCATCAGATTTTCCGCGACTTCGCCCTTCAGGCACCCCGACAGCGCGATCAACCCTTTTGAATGTTCGGCCAGAAATTTCTTGCTGACCCGCGGCTTGTAGTAAAAGCCATGCAGCGACGCTTCCGAAGTAATCTTGGTTAGATTGCGATATCCCTCTTCATTCTCCGCGAGCACCAGCAGGTGGTTGTAGGTATCGCCGTCAGGAGGTGTGCGGTCAATCCTGTGATCGTCTTTTTTGCAGATATAAAGTTCGCAGCCCACAATCGGCTTGACCCCAGCCTGCTTCGCCGCATTCACAAAATGCACCGCCCCAAAAATGTTGCCATGATCGGTCATGGCCACGGCAGGCATGCCCATTTCCTTGACGCGCTGGCACAGCTTTTCCACGTCGCAAGCGCCGTCCAGCATTGAATAGTCAGTATGAAGATGGAGATGAACGAATTGTGACATCGGGATTATTGATTCTACTGTGAGGACCGTTCTAAGGAAAGCGGTGGCGTCCCGGGCGGGCCAACTTTCTGGAGTGATCCCATCGCGATCGGGTGAACACGTCCTTGACTCTAAGTTGCGTAGAAGCTGAAATTCCGCAGCAGCGGATATAGATTCAAACCGTGTCGATCGGCAATTGATTTAATGCTGGTCAGAGTGACCACCATACATCGCACCATCCGCACCCAGGATTGTCGCGAAAGATCTGGCCGATGCCGGAAGGTTGTGGCAGAAGTACGAAGATTCCCCCCTACCCATCGCTGCCTTGAAGGGCTCCGGCTGGTAAGGGTCAAGACGGAGTCATTCAGGCTGTCGCCCTCCACTCCGTCTGTTCTGGACTACATTTGTGCCTGTAAGAATTCTCCGGGTAGGCGGACCATTCTGCCGCGAGCGATTGAGTAATTCCTGTCATTTTTCATGCGCTGCTCCTGGGCGGCGATTTCGGATGCATTCATTTGGGACGACATCCTTTCCATGCGAATGCCCAGCGTGCGCTCCAAATTGTAAAGTTCAGTCCGCTGCTCGCGTGCATACAGAGTGGAAGCGACGCCGTGTTCTCCGGCACGCCCGGTGCGTCCTACGCGATGGATGAAATTCTCGGCGACCTCGGGCAAATCGTAGTTGATGACGTGCGCGATGTCCTGCACGTGAATGCCGCGGGAAGCCAAATCGGTTGCCACCAGGATGCGATAGCGTCCCTGCTGAAATCCAGTAAGGGCCGCGGTCCGCTGCGACTGGGAACGATCCCCATGAATCATAGCGGCAGCAAAGCCTTCGCGATTCAAGTTCTTGGTCAGTCTCTCGGTTCCGCGCTTGGTGCGGGCAAATACTAAACAGCGTCCAGTTTCTTTCGCCAGCAACCGGTGCAGCATTTCTTGTTTGCCATCGGCGGCGACTTCGAATGCCTGCACTCGAACGTTTTCTGAGGGCTTCAAAGTTGAACCAAAGGCAATCCTCACCGGGTTCGTCATGTAGTGGTTGACCAGGCGAACCACGGAAGCCTCGAGCGTCGCTGAAAAGCACATGGTTTGGCGCTGCTTCGGCAGGACAGCGGCTATTCTCTGAATCGCGGGAAGAAATCCCATATCCAACATGCGGTCGGCTTCATCTAGCACAAGCACTCGCAGATCACGGAAGTTGACCAGCCTGCGGTCGAGGAAATCTTCCAAACGTCCAGGAGTGGCGACAATCAGGCGCGCTCCTTTTCGCAAAGCTGTCAGTTGTTGCCGTTCAGCCAAGCCGCCCACGACTAGGGCTGCGGCCGGAAGTTTTTCTCCACGCAAGGAGTTGTATTGCTCCTCAATTTGCATCGCTAGCTCGCGTGTGGGCGCGAGCACAAGGGCGGCTATTCCCGGAGTGTTTTGGCGCAAGAACTGCTCCATGATTGGTACAAGGAACGCCAGTGTTTTGCCGGTTCCAGTCTGAGCCGTGGCGAGCACATCTTTACCTAAGAGCGCTTCTGGAATGGTCGCCGCCTGGACTGGAGTTGGGATTAAAAAATTGGAAGACGACAGCCGCTGTTTTGTGTAAGCGGAAATCGTAAGTTCTGAAAAATTCTGCATCTGTATTGTTTTCTCTTGCTTTCTGTAACTGGCGAGGGCGATGGCGGGGCGCACACGAACTTGTCGGCGAGCACTGCAACTAGCATTGCCAGTTTGAGTTTTAATTACGCCGAAGACTTACGGAGTGGAAGGAAGGTGGGAACTCTCAGATCAAGTACTCAGCCGGAGCAACCGCACCACGCAACCGTGGTATTAAGCGTGAATTCAGTGTATCACGTTTGGTGCAACGGTCTGCGCGTTCCGTTCCCCAGTAGTAACTAAAAAAAAAAAAAAAAAAAAACAGTTACCCGCTGATGCAAGATTCGAGACGGCCAAGAGGCAGTCCTCATCTGCTACAATTCCGCCCACATTAGAGGGTGGCTATGGAACGGAACCAATCTTGCCGCAGCCTTTTCAAACGCCGCTCCTGAAAACTCGCGCAAGAACCGCAGTGGCGGTGGGTGTGACGGCACTCCTGTTTGCGCTCGCTGTTCGAGGCGGACTGCATCCGTACCATGCGAGAACTGGGTGGCTGGTCCCGTTTGGTTTTCTAGGGCACCGTTGGGCACTGCTAGCCGCGAATATCGCCTTTTACGGTTACTTGTGCTGGCTCGGATTCTGGTTCGTGCGTGGAACCGCAGGGCTAGAGCGCGTCTTCATAGCCGCGTGGTTCGTAAACATTCTTGTATCGCCCCTTGAAAGGCTTTGGCCCCAATGGTTGGTGGCTATCAGGCAGATCAGCATATTCGGGCTGGGAGTTGCTCTGCTCGCCGGGATTTCACTGCTGTTAAACCGCTCAGAGGCGGCTAATTCTGAGCAGCAAAACTAATGCTGCGCAGATAGGGCGAACCGTGGCTACACCTCGGCGAGCGCCCGATGCACAAGGTGCACCACAATCGAGCCTTCACCCACAGCAGAGGCTACGCGCTTTACGTTTCCTGAGCGAACGTCGCCAACGGCAAAGACTCCCGGCAGAGTGGTCTCCAGCATTTGTGGAGGACGGGCAAGCGGCCAGGGCGGCGTTGAAGCCCCGGCGTCGGGAGGCGAATCCAGATCTCTCCCGGTGAGAATGAACCCTTTATCGTCGAGCGCAATACATCCCTGAAGCCATTCGGTTCGTGGAGACGCGCCAGCCATAATGAAAAGGTGACGAATGTCGTGAGTGGATGTTTCGCCACTATTCTTGTCAAGCCAAGTCACCCGCTCCAAACTCGTGTCGCCTTCCAATCCGACAATTTCTGTTTTGTAGTGCAAGTCAATATTAGGGTTTTCGTCAATGCGTTGAATCAAGTAGCGCGACATCGTGTCCGAAAGTTGGGCGGCGCGTACGAGCATGTGTACCTTGCGTGCGGTTTGCGCGAGGTACGCTGCGGCTTGTCCCGCGGAGTTACCTCCGCCGACCACGATCACTTCGTCGTTCTCGCACAATTGCGATTCAATATAAGTCGCGCCGTAATAAATTCCCTGCCCTTCGAATTTCTTAAGATTCGCGATATTCGGCTTGTTGTACTGGGCTCCGGTAGAAATGACAATCGCGCGGGCCGGTAATACGTTGCCGTCATCGAGAACTACCTCATAGGGGCGGCGGCTGCATTTCAGTTTGACAACGCTATGAGCAACCATCATTTTGGCGCCAAATTTCTGCGCTTGCGTGATGGCGCGAGCGGCTAGTTCTTGCCCGGAAACACCGGTCGGAAAGCCGAGGTAGTTTTCGATCTTGGAGCTTGATCCTGCCTGGCCGCCAGGAGATTCAGTTTCAACCACGAGAGCATCCAAACCCTCCGAAGCCGCATAAACAGCGGCTGCAAGGCCTGACGGTCCCGCGCCCACGATGATCACATCACGCACCCGAGACTTGTCAATACTGGCATTAAATCCGAGGCAGTCTGCAAGGTCCTGGGTTGAGGGATTGCGCAAAACTGTGACGCCATTGCAAATGACGACCGGAATTTCCGACAATTTGACGGCAAAACGGTCGAGCAATTCCTGCGATGTTTTATCAGCATCGAGATCCACGTATGTGTACGGGTAGGCGTTGCGACTGAGGAACTCGCGGAGTCGCAGCGTGTTGGCCGAATGACGCGATCCCATCAGGATGACGTTCCCGAAGCCGCCCGTAATGAGCGCCAGACGGCGCAAGATGAAGGCCCGCATGAAAATCTCACTCAACTCGGAGTCTCGCGCCACATGCGAGCGCAAGTCATCTCCACTGATCTCTAGAAACTCACCGGCCTCGGTGACGCGGCCGCGCACGAGGCAGCGCTGCCCGGAGATCATCGTGATCTCACCTGTGAATTCACCGGGACCATGGGTCACGATGGGCCGTTCGCCCTTCATATCAGCCTGCACGATTTCCATGCTGCCCGAAAGCATGACGAAAAAAGGAACTCCCGTATCGCCGGGCTCAAACAAGATTTCGCCCGGTTCGACCTTTCGCAGCTTGCTGCCGGGACGAAGGCGGCTGATCTGCGCCGAGGTCAGGACCGGGAAGGCCTGGGTACGAGGATCGAGAGCGCTAGGTGCAGGCCATGTAGACATAATTTTTTCTCCATAAGTTTCGGCAGATGGAAGCGTGAATAGTAGATGATGCACCTGGTTATTCGGTTTCAACCGGTAGCGGCGCAGTAGTCTGCTTGCGGCGTACAATGTTGCGTTGCATGGAACGCGCTGCTCAGTTCGACCTCCAGCTTGCCAAACGCATGTCGAGATTGGGCACGGAAACCGCTTTTGAAGTTCTGAGTAAAGCGCGCGCTCTGGAAAGTCAGGGAAAAGAAATCATTCATCTCGAAATCGGCGAGCCCGATTTCGACACTCCTTCCAATATTGTTGAGGCTGCCGTCAAAGCCCTTCACGACGGTTGGACTCACTACGGGCCTTCGGCGGGCTTGCCCGAACTGCGTCAGGCGATTGCCGATGAAATTACTCGCACTCGCCGTGTCCCCGTTTCAACGGATGAAGTCGTCGTAGTCCCCGGCGGCAAGCCGATCATTTTTTTCAGTGTTCTCGCATTGATTGATGAAGGCGACGAAGTCATCTACCCCAACCCGGGGTTTCCCATTTACGAGTCCATGATTCGCTATGCCGGGGGAAGAGCCGTGCCTATCCGGTTGCAGGAAGAAAGGGATTTTGGACTCGATCTCTACGAACTGGCGGGTCTGATCAATGAGCGCACTAAAATGATCATCCTCAATTCGCCTCAGAATCCTACGGGCGGAGTACTTGACGAACATCAAGTTTGGAACATCGCCGAGATCATCGGCGATCGCAACATAATCGTTCTCTCCGATGAGATTTACAGCCGCCTCATTTTCGAAGGCGATCACTTCTCGATTTTGTCGGTTCCCGGTTTTAAAGGCCGCACAATTCTGCTGGATGGATTCTCAAAAACATACGCAATGACCGGATGGCGCATCGGATACGGTGTAATGCGCGCCGATTTGGCGACCCAGATTGCGCGATTGATGACGAACTCAAATTCGTGTACAGCCAGCTTCACGCAGGTTGCGGGTATCGAGGCACTCCGGGGGGATCAGTCGTCGGTGGATCGGATGCGCGCCGAGTTTCAACGTCGCCGCGACTTCTTCGTCACCGGACTAAATCAAATTAAAGGATTCTCGTGCCGCATGCCTAAGGGCGCGTTTTATGCTTTCCCTAACATTACGCAAACTGGATGGAGTTCGAAAAGCTTGGCGGAGTCGCTGCTCGAAGACGCCGGCGTCGCGTGCCTGTCCGGAACTTCATTCGGCGCGTTCGGAGAAGGATATTTGCGCTTCAGCGTGGCTAATTCTTTGGAACATTTGCGAAAAGCGTTAGGGCGAATCAAGGAGTGGACAAAGCAAAATCTCTAATACGGAGTTATCTTTCGGAGGCGTATGGCTGCCAAGAAAACTGTTCGCACTAATAAGGAACCAAAAGCGAGCCGCCCACACATGCCTGGGTATGGCCTTTCTAAAGGCACTAAAGGCCTGCTGCCCTGGAGCTGGGCGAAGCAGCGTCTCGAGAAATCTCACAACTACTGGATCACGACGGTTAAGCCGGACCACTCTCCTCACACGATGGTGGTCTGGGGATTATGGCTTGATAAAGCATTCTTGTTCAGTACAGGCGGCCAATCGCGCAAGGCTCACAATCTTGAGAGCAATTCGCACTGCGTTATCTGCAATGAAAATGCCGATGAAGCTGTCATTGTCGAGGGCGTCGCGAGAAAACTTTTAGAAGTTTCGCGGATTCGAGGATTCCTGAAGGTTTATGAGAAGAAGTATAAATTCGATATGTCGGGAATGGAAAAAGACATTCTCTCGCTGAAGGAACCAATATTCAGAGTCAGCCCAGGCGTAGTATTTGGACTTCACGAGAAAAAGTCACTCAATTCGGCAACACGATGGCGATTTACCTAAAAGGCAAATTCAAAGGCCGCGGACGAGAGTGTCCGCGTCACATGTGCTCTATTTATGGCAAACAAATTCCGTGTCTTCTCGACTTGTGATTTTGGCAAGGCCCTTGAGCTACTGCGGCAGCGTGGCTATGAGGTCGAGGTTTTTACCGAGCCGGTAGCGCCGCCGAAGAGCCTGATCATCGAAAAAGTGAAATCAGGAATTGACGGACTGATCACGACCTTGCGCGACCAGATTGATGCCGAGATATTCGAGGCAGGCAAAGGAAGGCTAAAAGTTGTAGCTCAATATGCGGTTGGTTTTGACAACATCAACCGCGCGGACGCGAATCGCTACAAAATACCGTTTACAAATACCGCCGATGTCCTCACTGAAGCGACCGCAGAATTCGCCTTCTTCATGATGGGATCGCTGGCGCGAAAAACATGGTCCGCCGAGCATCTCACACGCGAGAACAAGTGGGTATATTGGCATCCCTCGCTGCCATTTCTGGGAGACGAAGTCACCGGCAAAACGATCGTGATTATCGGAACGGGGCGAATCGGTCTCGCGATGATTAAGAAATGTGCGGGCTTCGATATGAACATTTTGTGCTATGACCCTGCATATCAAAACCACGAATACGCAAAGGCAATTCAGGAAGTAATGGATCTTCGCTATGCGCGCGGTATCTCTCACGAAAGGACATGGATCAAATATGTCAACTTCGAAGAAGCTCTAAACCGTGCGGATTTTGTCAGCGTTCATGTGCCACTTCTTAGGGAAGGCGAAAGTGCGAGGCCAACCTACCATCTCTTCAACGAACGCACTTTGCGGCTGATGAAGCCGACGGCATTCCTGGTGAACACCTCGCGAGGTCCGGTGATAGACGAAGCGGCGTTGGCGAAAGCGCTAAAAGAAAATTGGATTGCCGGTGCGGCCCTTGATGTTTACGAAAAGGAACCTTTGCCCGCGGACTCCCCGTTGCGCGATCCGCAGATCGAAGACCGCTGCCGCCTTTATCCGCATTTTGCCAGCGCCGCCAAAATCACGCGGCTCTCGACTGATCCAAACAAAGGTATGGCCGGAAGATGCGTGCAAGGGCTGATTGACGTCCTGGAAAAGAATTACGGCGGAGATGTTACGAAAATGCCGTATGTAGTAAACAAAGAGGCTTTCTGAGCGCTCAATAGCAGAAATCGGCTGCGAAGCGGAAAGCGAAACACTGCTGCGCGATTCGAAAATGACTTCCGCGTTGACTTCATTTCTGATCCTAGTCAGTGGTCTTGTATGCTTTGTGGCAGGCAAACAATAACTGAAACTGTCTTGTTGTTAAGGGCCTTCCCGTAAACCTATGCAGTTCATAGATTTGAAACGGTTGCGCTACGGACACCTTCAAGGCAGCCCTGTGTACCGAAAGAATTACTTGACCTTCAATCCTTTTCCGAGTAGCGTGGTTCGTTCCGAGGGTTGATTACTCGAAACCAGTCTTACGTATCTCCGCTGTTACCTGGGTCAAAATCCAGAAACCTGAGAAACTTTCGGCGCCTGCGGAGCATCTATACAGTTAGTTCAAGCTCCTTACAACCCGTCTGAATTGTGCTACTTACACGGCTGAAACTTCCGGCCTGCGGAGTCGCAAACGGAACGCGGGGAAGCTTAATTAGAGTCAGGAGGACGAATCATGCGTTCTGATCGCGTTTTTGAGGCTTTACATACATTGCGTAACCGGTATATGCTTTGTCAGCTTGCTTCCAAGGCTACCCGTAAGTTTCACAAACCCAATACCAGGATCCAGGAGACGATGAACGAAGTCCTGGACAAGATTGCAAGCTCGGAGCGGCAGACGATTCTGTCTGAACCCGAACATTTTGCTGAGGCACAACGGCGGGCTGCGTAACCAGCCCCGCCGTACTGCCCGCTAGAGTGTAAGTCTTCCTGAATTCGACCGACCCCCCTTGAAAATTTCCTCGCAGGTGACTAATGACCATCGCTGAACTTAAAGAAAAGAACATAACTGAGCTGACCAAGATCGCCCGATCTTTGGATCTGCCCGGAGCCAGTGGATTGCGCAAGCAGGACCTGATCTTCAAGATCTTGCAGGCGCAAAGTGAAAAAGAAGGACACATCTTCGCCGAGGGTGTCCTCGAGATTTTGCCGGACGGCTACGGATTTTTGCGCTCTCCTGACTACAACTATTTGCCCGGACCGGACGACATTTATGTGTCGCCGTCGCAGATTCGCAAATTCGATCTCAAGACCGGAGACACGATCAGCGGGCAGGTGCGGCCTCCGCATGAGGGCGAAAAATATTTCGCGCTGGTGAAGATCGAAGCGGTGAACTTCGAGTCTCCCGATGAAGCGCGTAACAAGATTCTGTTCGATAACCTGACGCCGCTGTATCCGCAGGAGCGTTTGAAGCTCGAAACTTTGCGCGAGAACGTGAGCGCGCGCGTGATGGATCTGCTGACGCCGATCGGAAAAGGTCAGCGCGGGTTGATTGTCTCTCCTCCACGCGCCGGTAAGACAATGCTGCTGCAAAACGTCGCGAATTCCATAACTACCAATCATCCCGAAGTTGTCTTGATCGTTCTTCTAATTGACGAACGTCCCGAAGAAGTCACCGACATGCAGCGGTCAGTAAAAGGTGAGGTAATCTCTTCGACCTTCGATGAGCCAGCTGCCCGTCACGTACAAGTCGCAGAAATGGTGATCGAAAAAGCGAAGCGTTTAGTCGAGCACAAACGCGACGTAGTCATTCTTCTCGATTCCATCACCCGTCTGGCTCGGGCCTACAACACTATCGTCCCGCCCAGCGGCAAAGTACTCTCAGGCGGCGTAGATTCCAACGCGTTGCAGCGTCCAAAGCGCTTCTTCGGATCGGCCCGAAACATTGAAGAAGGCGGGTCGTTAACGATTATTGCGACCGCTCTAATTGACACTGGGTCCCGCATGGACGACGTGATCTTTGAAGAATTCAAGGGCACCGGCAACATGGAAATCATCCTCGACCGCAAGCTCGTAGATAAGCGGACGTTCCCGGCAATTGATATTCAGCGCTCCGGCACACGTAAAGAAGAGCTGCTAATCCCGAAAGAAGATCTGACCCGAATTTGGGTGCTGCGGAAAGTTCTGAATCCGCTATCTCCGGTTGAAGCTATGGAACTGCTCATTGACAAGCTAAACAAGACGAAGTCCAACGGAGAGTTCCTCTCGAACATGAGCTCGCTGTAGGGTTCAGGCGAGCTTACTTCCGCAAACCAAAATCCATCCAGGACTCTAGCCAAACGTCTTGCCAAACGTTCTACGAGGTCAAATTACCTGACCCGGTCATCCTGCCTGCCACTTCTCGCAGCGAGAGAGAGACCGGACGCCGCTTGCTTGCCCGGAGCTTGAGAGAGGCACAAACCGCCCAAGATAAAGAGCGAGGTAATGGTTACCTTAGATTACTTTGGTCCATTGACCCATTGCCCCGAGATGCTAGAGTTTGGGAAGCGAAAATCAACGCTTTCTTTTCGCAGAACAGAATATGAAATGACGATCCCCCACCTCCAAAACGCCCTCTGGATCAGCCAGCCGATTCTTGAAATCTCGGTCGTAGTAATCTTATTCGCGCAAAAAAAGCATCGCACATTTCCAGTTTTCTTCAGCTACCTCATAGCTCAAGTCTTAATGTTTTGTGTATTGTTCCCGATGCAGAAACTCAACGCTTACAACGCCTATTTTTACGGCTACTGGATCGGAGCCCTCATTAGCCTTGGCCTTGGGTTCAAAGTTATCTATGAGATCTTTCAGGATGTTTTTCGGCCGTACCACGCACTCAAGGACCTGGGCTCAGTTCTGTTCAAGTGGTCCGGTTTAGTTATGCTGCTGGCGGGAATAGTGATCGCGGCCGCGAGTCCCAGCTCCCAGCAGGGATCGCTGATGGAAGCGTTCATGATTACGCAGCGCGGGGTGCGTGTGATCCAATGCGGACTCATCTTATTTTTGCTGGTCTTCTCCAAGCACTTGGGAGTGTCGTGGAAGCAGAATAGCTTCGGAATTGCATTGGGATTCGGATTCTATGCAGCCGTTGAGCTCGGAGCTTTTGCTCTTTATAGCTCAGGTCGCGAAAGCGTCAGGATGGTCGCACTCGTAACTGGCGGTGCGTACTGTTTGACGACTGGAATTTGGCTGGGATATGCCCTGCTGAAAACGTTCCCTCGAGAAATATCTGCGAACCTTCTTACTCCGCAAAGATGGAATCAGAGTCTGGCGGAGGTACAAAGCCCGGGCGGCAGAGATTCACTCATTCCCATGTTCGAAGGAATGGTGGACAGAGCTTTCTCGCGGACTCCCGGACAGTCATTCATGACAAGCTATGCGCTGGAAAAACCGATCTCGGGATCATATCTTAAGGCCGATTCCGATTCCCCGGCTTTCGGCCGAAGTACAGGATCACTTCCGACATCTCTGTCGCTGAAATTTTGAGAACGATTCAAGCATTCTTGTTTCCTGCCTCACGTAAGCAGTAAACGCGCGACCTGCGATGCTGCCACCCGCTTTAACTCAGCTGCGGTAAGTTCAATAAAACAAAAGTGTTGACAAACCTTCAAACCAGGGGATTGTGCCTCCAAATTGCAACTAACCGGCATGGTAAACCGTGCATTGTGCGCAATTCTGCCATGTACCGTTAAAGTGTTGGTTCCAATGTGGTTCTTGAACTTCAAGGCGGCTCATTTAGCGCTTGACACGGGGCTGTATAATCCGTGGCCATGAGGGTTTCCGCTCCCAGGGGATCCGCATAGGAGAAACAATCGATGAAGAAAGCGATAAAGATGTTAATTCTTGTGGCAGGTCTAGCTTGCGCATTCGAAGCCATGGCTGCCCCGGTCGTCGTGACCGCACCGCACGATGGTGCGCCGCCGGCTCTGTGCCGCACGGGCCCTTGCGACTTGTAGTCTGTAACTAGAGTTTAAGCCGCCCTAAACGGCTGGTGGCTGGCATTTGCGATCAGCAAACGCCAGCCCTTTTTATTTTTGTGAACGCGCGGGTTTATGAAAGAGAGTCTCGCAAGCGTCAGCCAAATCTTCCGGCTCGAAAATTGGGGCATGGCAAGTGAAATCAGAGCAAATGATCGCCACAGCGCTTCCGGCACGGAGGGATGAAAGGACCGGAATAATTTCAGCCAGGGATGGCGGAAGATTCTGAGGAACCATTTTGGTCGCTTCAAGTTTCACTACAGCTTTGCCAAAGCGAAAACTTGCCAGCGCCGCCCGGTAAAGTTTCTCTGCCTCGTCGTCGGCGCCGACAATCACGATTTGGGTATGAGGTTCTGAAAGGTAAATGCCGGCAATAGCGTAGGTAGCGGCAAAGATTCCATATTGTTCGGCAAGTCCGCCTGATACTTCCATTGTCCGTTCGGCGCGGGTGAAGTATTCGCGATGATTTGTGTAGCCATAAAGCCGCAGCAAGGCAATTGCCGCAACTGAATTTCCGGCCGGAGTGGGGGAATCCTGAAATGGTTTACGAGAAGTCGAAAGCACGCCGAGCGAACGTCCGGAATCAGGGAGTGATTTTTTCGTGTCAAAGAATCCGCCGGCATGTTCATCGAAAAAATGCTTGATCATCGCATCGCCGATTTGGCGCGCGAAATTGTAATAGCTGATGTCGGAAGTGATCTCATATGCGTCCAGGCAAGCTATGGTTGTAAACGCATAATCGTCCAACAATCCTGCGGTCTGCTTCCGTATAGCAGTCGAATCGGAATACGCGATCACATGCAGCAGGCCAGCTTCGTTGTTCCATCCTTCGGAGAGAATACGATCCAACGAACCAAGCGCGAGTCGCCGCGCGGAGTCGAGACCGAGTACCTTCGCAGCTTCCATGTATGCCGAGACGCACAGCGCGTTCCAGCCCACGTAGATCGTCTTGTCCACGTACGGCGTGGGACGCTTTAATCGTGCCGCATACATCTTTTCTTTTGCCGAGCGAAGCAGTTCCTGAACCCGCTCCAGCGGCAGCTTTAGTCGCGACGATATCTCGCCTAATGAGGCCCGCACGTAAAGCACATTCTTTTCCGGATTGTGATGCATCTCACCAACTTCATTAACGTCATAGTGAAGTCTGGCGACAGCAGATTCTTCTTCTGTGAGCGCATCATCCGTTTCCTTCATCGTCCACGTAAAGTAATCGCCGTCATCATCCATTGAGTAGTCAGCGTCCTGCGAGGCGTAAAAACCGCCATGCTCACGGTCGCTGAGCCATTCATCCATCCAGCGAATAATGTCGCGTGCGATCGCGGCAAAAAACTCCGAGCCTGTAGCCTGATAGGCGTGCACGTAATTCTTTAACAACTCGGAATTGTCGTAGCACATCTTTTCAAAGTGCGGCACAATCCAGCGCTCGTCCACAGAGTAGCGATGAAATCCGCCGCCAAGTTGGTCGTAAACTCCCCCATGCGCCATCTTTTCAAGCGTGGTGACAAATGCTTCGCGCAGTTGCTCGTCTCCAGATCTTCCGTATTGGTCAATCAAAAGATCAAGCACCGCTGGATGCGGAAACTTGGGCGCGTTTCCGAAACCTCCGTTGTTGTCATCGAACATGTTCAGCGCGGACTTAACTATGGAATCAATCACGGACGGCGAGAATTTGGCGCTCTTCCCAGTCAACGTTTCCGACTGAGAAATGGCGCTCTGTACCATCCGCGCCTGTTCCGCGACGTCCGCGTGTTTTTCTCGATAAGCATCGGAGATAGACGTCAGCACACGTTTGAAGCTGGGGCGCCCGTAGTGATCCTCGGGAGGAAAGTAAGTGCCACCGTAAAACGGAATTCCCTCAGGAGTGAGAAATGCGGTCAGGGGCCAGCCACCTTGCCCAGAAACCGCGCTGACCGCGGCCTGGTAACGAATATCAATGTCGGGCCGCTCATCACGATCAACCTTAATGGCGATAAAGCGCTCATTTACCAGCTGCGCAATTTCGGGATTGTCATACGACTCGCGATCCATCACATGACACCAATGACACCACACCGCGCCGATATCGAGAAGGATCGGCTTGTTCTCGAGCTTAGCTTTGTCGAACGCCTCGGCACCCCACTCATTCCACTGAATTGGCTGATGCATGGCGGAACGCAGGTAGGCGGAGGACGCGTGGGAAAGGGAGTTGGCGCTCTGCGTACTCATCTCCAGAGTTTATACGGAAGATGAGAGGAAAGTAGGGGTGCGAATAAAAGAACTTCTGGCAAGAGGCGGCCTCGGGCGCTTGTTCGTTTTTTCGACGATTTTCTGAACTCGCCTATTTGGTTCACGAAATGCGACTGGTCCACAAGACTTCAAGGTGGGCGTGATTCGCCGCACAATTGCCGACAAAGCATGCCAACGACATTTTGGCAAGGCTGGGCAGCTGTACGGGGCAACTGAGACTGACAATTATCGTTTGTACTTTGCGAACTCGCGCGCGGTCTAACCTACGAGAGGATTTACTATCTTAACCGTCTCATACTTTTGCCCCGCAGCCAAATCTTCGGAATAGAGAACTGCGGCGCCGGACTGCTCCGCCGCTTGCAGTATAAGGGCGTCCCAGAAAGACGTCTTGTAGCGCACCTCGATTTCCAGCGCATGCAGGACAGATTCAGAGGTATTGATTACGATCTCCCAGCGCATATAGTCTTGTACGAGTTGGCGAACCTCTTCTACTGGGAGCCTACGCACAATCTTGCGCCGAAGGTTAATGCAGAGTTCCTGAAGCACCTGGGTGCTCAACACACCAGTCCCGGAATCCCATATCTGTTCGACAAGACTTCTGGCACGGTCGTGCCTCAACCCCCAAGAGGTGTCATGGGCATACAACAAGATGTTGGTATCAACAAAGTATTTGTCCGCCATGTTCATCGTTCATGAAGCTCGTCACGTGAGCGGGGTGGTGTCCATCGCAAATCCATCCCTTTACGCAGTCGCGCCAAAGCACGCTTGCGTGCGCGATCATAAGTCTTGCGCTCGCGAACAATTTGCTCGAGCCGGGCGGCTAGTAATGCACTAATGGAGGTGTCTAACTCGGCCGCAACAATCTTCGCCTCACGAATTAAGCTAGCATCCAACTTCAGCGTAATGTTGGTTTTCATAACGCACACATTAGCGTGTAGCACCAGTTTACGTGCCAAATGAACAAAGGGTCAATGCTAATCTGAATCCCGGCGGACCCGTTGAAAATTACGAAACCAGCCTTTTCGCGATGTCGCAATACAAATCCACCGCATCAGTCAACTCCTTCTTCTCTACGTACTCACCTTCTGTATGCGCGACGTGGATTGACCCTGGCCCCACAAGCAGCGGCTGGCCCCAGTTGCTCAACGAGGGAATATCTGTAGTGAATGCGGCCACCATTGTGGGCAGGTCATTCAACGTGCGCAAACGGGTGAAGGGGATTTCCAGGGTGAAATCGGCCGTAGCGAAACCGTTGACTGCATCCACGATATCGGCGCGAAGTTTCTCAGAAGACCCGATCAGGCGATATAACAACTGAGCCCGGGCTGTGTCTGCGATGACATTCGGAGCGCGTCCCCCTTCGATTGTTCCGATATTGAGAGTGCAGTCGCCAATTTCTTTATCGGTAGGAAGTTTCATTGCTCGCAACTTATTGAGCGCATCGAGAACCTTGTCAATCGCGGACTCTCCGAGTGCCGGATAAGCAGAGTGCGCCATGCGGCCGCGCGCGGTCAGTTCGATACGCAACGCTCCTTTGGATGCCACCGCGATCCGGTTATCGGTAGGCTCACCGTTAATTAGATACTTGCAGCCCGGAGAGTGATGATTGGCGACTTTGGCACCAAGACTGTCTCGTTCTTCCCCGACCAAGAAAAGAAGCCCGACCGCCATATTTTCATTGCGCAGGCGTTCCGCGGCAATGATCTGCGACGCGATGATTCCTTTGGCATCGCACGAGCCGCGCCCATAAACTCGCGTTGAATCCTCCGAAGAACTAATAAACGGAGGGACCGTATCCATGTGAGTTGAAAAGACGACGGCTGGCGAGGAATTCGGCAGGGTCGCGAAAATATTGCAGCGATCCCCTTCGGCGACCATTTTCTGGCTTTCGTAGCCTCGTCGCGAGAGTTCGTTCTGCAGGAAGTCGCCCACCCGAGCCTCGTTGCCAGAGATGGACTCGATATCTACGAGCTGCCGGGTAAGGGAGACGACATCCATGCACAAAGATACATCAGTCGAGGCCGACGGGCACGGCAAACATCGAAACGTTCGCGACGGCTGCTATCCTGTTTAAGCTGATCATGAACGAATGAACACCTCTTCTTCCATTCAATCATTCTTTCTCGAGGGACCCGCGGGCAGGCTTGAAACGTTGCTCAATCGTGGGGCGGCCAATGCCACTCACGCGGCCCTTGTCTGCCATCCTCATCCTGTTTTCGGCGGGACTCTTCACAATAAAGTCGTATTTCACATTATGAAGGCATTGAACAGTTTTGGATTCCCGGTGCTGCGGTTCAATTTTCGCGGCGCCGGTTTGAGCCAGGGACAACATGACAATGGAGAAGGCGAGGTGGATGACGTGCGCGTTGCCCTCGAATGGTTGGATCGCGAATTTCATTTGCCGATGATCTTCGCGGGATTCTCCTTTGGTGCGGCTGTGGGAGCGCGAGCGGCGTGTCCCGATGCGAGGATCAAAGAGGTAATAAGCGTTGGAACTCCGATCGCACCGGTTGAGATGCGAAGCTACGATCTTAACTTTCTTACAACCTGTATGAAACCGAAGCTATTTTTGAGTGGCGAACACGATGAATATGGGCCGCGAACGGAATTAAACAAATTACTGGATTCAGTTCCGGATCCGAAGAAGCTCGTAATTATCGGAGGGGCGGATCATTTCTTCGAAGGACACTTGCCAGAGCTACGGGAATCCATTGAAAGTTGGTTGAACGAAATACTCGCCACCGCGATGACTTAGGACGTCCATGCCTCGCTCTTCACTCACGGAACTACCGCTTTTATTTCGCTGGAATACTTGCTCTCGCCCTTGCTGTCCATCGCTGTCACGACGTAGTAAAATGTCGCGCCGCTGGGCACGGGCGCGTCTTTGTAGTTCGGCGTGGGACTGGTACCAATTTTCTGATATCCCGACTTGCTGACCGTGCTTCGATAAACACAATAAAACTGCGCGCCCGGCGATGCCTTCCAAGTCAGCGTAACTGAATGTTTCGAGGCTAGCGTCTCCGATTGTACAGAACGTTTTGCTGCCGGACAGGCAAGCGTAAAAAGCACGATCCCAATAACCGAAATCGAACTACCCAGTCGGATCAGTGTCTTCGAATTCCGCATTTACAGCTCTCATTCTATGACAAAAATGAGGTTGAGAAATGCAATCATCCTCATCGCTATAATTCTGCCATGCCAGATGCCTCCCCAGAAACTCGCGACAATGCGTCCGGCGAAATGCGAGTCGTCGCTGAGAACCTGTTTCGCCACGCGCTTGTTGAAAGCAGCATTGATCGAGCCTTTCAACGAAATGTCAGCTGCGAGCGGGGAGTATTGCGGATTTGTGAGGATCTCTATGACTTGAATTCCTATGGCCGGGTGTTGGTGGTTTCCATCGGGAAAGCGGCACATTCAATGGTCGGGGCTCTCCAGGGTCAGGCGGGCGACAGGTTCGAGGGCATTATTGCGGGACCGGCAAGCGTGGGGCCGCAGGTTCGAGGTTTTCGGTACTTTCAAGGCGGACATCCTGCGCCCAACACAGAATCAATTCATGCCGCCAATGCGATCCTGAAATCTTTGGGATCACTCGATACTACGTCACTTGTGATTTACCTGCTTAGCGGCGGTGGATCTTCGATGATGGAAAAACCAATTGACGACGAAATCTCAATTGAAGATTTGATTTCGACCTATCAGGTTCTCGTAAATTGCGGGGCTCCTATTGCGGAGATTAATGCTATTCGAAAGCACCTGTCCGCAGTGAAAGGTGGGCGTCTCGCACATGCCGCACATCCGGCCCAGCAGGTATCGCTGTTGGTCTCCGACGTTCCGGACAATACCCCAGACGCTTTGGCATCTGGTCCCACTATGCCCGACACTACATCTGTCGAAGATTGCTACGCTGTCGCGGAAAAATACAGCCTGCTTAAACAATTTCCGGCGACGGTTCGCGAATTATTCGAGCGGCGTGCATTGGATGAAACTCCCAAGTCTGGCGATCCTGAATTCAATCGCTGCCGCTGGTGGACGGTTTTATCGGATGCCACGTTAATCGAAGACGTTAAGGCGGAGGCCGAACGGCTCGGCTTTCACGCGGAGATTGATAACACATGCGACGACTGGGATTACCTTCGCGCTAGCGAATACCTGCTGACTCGTCTGCGCGATTTGAGGAAAACATGCGGCGAGATTTGTTTGATCAGCGGCGGAGAAGTTACCGTCAAGGTAGCCAATGGCGGCATTGGGGGCCGGAATCAGCAGTTTGCGCTTTCCTGCGCTGCGAAGATCGACGGAGAAAACGTCACAATCTTGAGTGCCGGTACTGACGGTATTGACGGTAATAGTCCGGCCGCAGGGGCCATCGTGGATGGAGGTACTGTGGAACGAGGCAAGAATTGCGGCCTCGATGTGAACTCTTATTTAAGCACCTTCGACGCTTATACATTCTTCAATCGAACCGGGGACGCGATTGTGACCGGCCCAACGGGAAATAATCTGCGGGACCTACGAATTCTGCTGGCTGTTGAGCGGCCGATTCGAAGCACAATAAGGAAGGCAGCCCGCAGCGTCTTTTGACCGGATAGCAGACGCAGCAAGTTTGATTATCTTTAAGGATTTGGATTTCTGGCCAATGGCAGTGTCGCGGATATGACGGTGCCCTTGCCTGGCGATCGAACCTCAAATTTGCCGCCCAACTGCCGGACGCGTTCCCGCATACCGCTCAGACCAACACCGGACGCGCCGCCCATCTCGATCTCCCAAATCTTATCTTTCGGTATGCCCTTTCCTTCGTCGGATACTTCCAGCATGACTTCGTGCAAAGACCGGATAACGCGCACCCTCGCAGTCGGACTTTCTGAGTGCCGATGAACATTGGTAAGGGACTCCTGCACCAAACGGAAGAGTGCCGTCTCCAATTCGCTCGGCAGCCGTCCAAAATCTACGCCGAGTTCCAGATCAACTTTCATGTTGCTACGCTCGGCAAATTGTTCCAGGTACCACCGGACTCCTGAAGCCAGACCAACTTCGTCGAGCAGCGGCGGATGCAGCAAATGAGATATGGTCCGGATTTCGCTTGATATCTGTTCTATCAGCCCCTTGTTCTGGTTGACCGCCCTGCGCGCCAGAGGACTGAGGCCTGGCTCCGCCGACACAACTGCAATGTTCATGCTGATGGCGGCCAGTAGTTGTCCTACGCTATCGTGCAGTTCGCGGGCAAGGCGCCGCTGCTCGTCGTCACGCAATCGAAGCAACCGGCCGGTAAGCTCACGCAGGTTTGACTCAGCACGGTTGCGTTCGGCAATTTCTTCCTCCAATTCAGCTGTGCGTTCCCTTACTTGCTGTTCCAGATGTTCATGAGCTTTCGTAAGCGCCTCTTCGGAGCGTCTACGTTCGGTAACATCCCGGGAACTTGATAGAAGCTTCACAACGCGCCCTTCTCCGTCTCTAATCGGAGTAATCGTGACGTCCCACCATTTCGGCGTTCCCTTCAGGGTCGGGCAGTATCCGTGGAAAATTCCCATACCTCCGGCACTCGCCTTTTCTAGTGCTTTCAATACCGCCGAGCGGTCTGCGGACTGCCAGAACTCGACCCAATTGGCATCATTGCACTGTGAAAAGTCATCCACTTCCATGAGCTTCATCGCGACTGGGCTCATGTACTTAATGTGAAAGTCCAAATCCAGAACCTTAATGCAATCAGAACTGCTCTCGAGAATCCGGCGATTGAATTCCTCGCTCTCGCGCAATGTCTTTTCGGTCTCCCGGCGCTTTACAAGCTCGCTTTCGGCTTCGTGGCGGGCGCGCTTTTCCGAGTTCAAAAGTTGAATCATAGACAGCGCAGAAGTAGTGAATTCCGCGAGGCTTGTCATGATTCTGACGTCTTCGGCATCGAAGCGGGTTTGCTCATCGTGCGATACGATCCATATAGTTCCCTCCGGATTGTCACCAGACAGGGGAACAACCAATGCCTCGACGATGGGAATCCCCACCGCCCCGAGGTACTGGAATCGGCGCTCAGGATAAGAGAACAATTGTGACGACTTGCGGTCGAGGGTAACGCCGCAGGGACTGAACTCGCGCAAAGTGAAGCCGCCAACATGGCTCTTCAACACTCCTGCCAGGTTCGTCCAACGGAAGATCACATCGCCCGTGGGTGTGGTTTCCAGCAAGCTCAGGCCCGCAGTGCCCGCGTTGCAAAGCTCCACTGCCGCCTGCAACAGTGCATCCGGCAGTTGTTCCGGCGCATTGGCCATCACCGTTGCCAGCGTACGCAAAGCCTTATTCTCGCTGGCGACCCGGGGAAGGCGTTCGGGCCTGGATGACAAGCTTTCCGTAATGAGAATATCGTTGAGGAGTGCTTGCGTTCCGGTCGGCACGTCGGGTGAAGTCTTCGTAAGAGGCTGCGTTGACATAAGTTCCTTTATCCAGCTACAGCCGGGTACAGCATGAGAAACGGCCCAAATCCCGCCACTGGCGGGAAGGGGGGCTTACACCATCTTATAACCGGAGAGTTAACTCGTCGCATAAAAATCCGTTCACCCCAATGTTCGGCATCGAACACTAAAGATACCTGATTGATTAGACTTAAGCATTATGGTAAAACCCTACTGTTAATTTCGAAAGCGCCGTTTTACGGAGGATTCCATGTCCGAGGGCGAAAAGAACGCGGAAACATTGGAGAAATTGTGCAGACAGGCTTCCCAGGAAATGGATTCGGGGAAACTAAACCTGCTTATCGAACAGATTGACCGTCTCCTTGACGAACAGCATAGAGCTCAAAGGATTAGAAAAACCGCGTGACTTCTGCGATTCTCCGCAGCCTTATGCGCACAGGGGACCTGGAAAATTCAGTTCTGAGTCCCATCTGGCTACTCTCTAATCACCCGCGTAATCCCCTCTTCCAGCACCAGCACGCGATCTTCAATTCCCGCAGTTCGGGCTTCCACTCTCAAAAGCTCTAAAGGTTCTTCCATCGGCTCATGCGACAGACGAAACGTTCCATAATGCATGGGAACCATCCAATGTGCTTTTAGATCGAAAAAGGCGCGGACCGCATCCGCGGGGCTGGTGTGCACATTCCGGAATGAATCCGGGCTGTATGCGCCAATGGGAAGCAATGCCACTTCCGGCTTAAGTCGGTCGCCGATTTCGCGGAATCCAGAGAAATAAGCGGTATCACCAGCGTGATAAATGGAATGGCGGTTGCCTTGAATAACGTAACCCCCGTATCCTCGGAAAGAGTCCTTGAGAATTCGTGCGCCCCAGTGGCGGGAAGGAACGTGAGTGATGGTCAGATCGGACTCGCGATGACTGTGCCACCAGTTCAGCTCAATCACTTCCTTAAACCCAAGGTCTGCCACAAGATCACGCACGTGGTGCGGGACCACTATGGTTGGGGCCTCGGCGCCACGCCTGCGAGCCTGGTGCACAAGCGCCCGTAGAGAAGGCCGATGCAGATGATCGAAGTGCGCATGAGTAACCAGAACAAGGCCAATTGGCGGTAGATCGCGGAGGCGAACTCCCGGCTGCCGCAGGCGCTTGAGCACGAACAGCCAGCGGGCGAAGTTGGGATCAATCACGACGTTTTGTCCGTCGATTTGTATAAAAAAGCTGGAGTGCCCGATAAAAGTAATTCCCAGATCGCCCGCGGAGACTAATTTTGGCAAGTGAGTTTGGCCGGTCCTCGGAGTCACCGCCGAGTGATGTACCAAACGTCCGAAATGGCCGGCACGCCTGCGGAGCGGTGAACGTTTTGGGGAAGTTTTTTGCATTCTGAGATTGCGCGGATTGTTATCTTATTCCACTGATGTTACTTGCCGATTACTTGACCCCGCGCTGGTAGTCAGTTCTAATCTTTATTCTTCATTTTCGACAATCAAATTGATTCATCTTTACATTCGATGAGTCCGGGAGCCGAAGGATGCGTGTTGCTTTTTTAGGTTTAGGAATCATGGGACGCTCAATGGCCTCTAATCTGGCCAAATCCGGTCATGAAGTCACCGTTTGGAACAGGACGCCGGGGAAACAGGTAGAAGGCGCGCACGTCGCCGAGTCACCCGCAGACGCGGCGCGCGGAGCCGAAGTCGTTTGGATGTGCGTGTCCGATACGAAAGCGGTGGAAAGTGTTTTGTTTGGCGAGCATGGAGTGGAAGAGTCACTGACCGAAGACATGATCGTGGTGGATTCGAGCACGATTTCGCCTTCAGCAACGCGTAAGTTTGCCGAGCGAGTGCGAACCCGTGGAGTTCAATATGTTGACGCCCCCATGACCGGCTCGAAAACAGGGGCGGAAAATGGGACGTTGATCTTTATTGTTGGCGGAGAAGAGGCTGCCATTGAGAGGCTAAAACCATGCTTTGCCGCCATGGGCAAGCAATTCTTTCGCATGGGAGAAGTTGGGAAGGGGCATGCCGCAAAGCTGGTCATGAACCTGCAAATCGCGGTCATCTACGAAGGATTTGTGGAGGCATTGACGTTGGGAACTAAGCTGGGCGTGGATGCTGAGACTCTTTTGCCCCTGATCAATGCGTCCATGGTCAAGTCTGGCGTCGTGGAATACAAAGCGCCGTTTGTCCTGAAACGTGACTTTACCCCTAATTTTCCTATGCGCCTGATGCACAAAGACATCCGTCTCGCGCTCGACGCGGCGAAAGAGGCCAGGGTAAAGTTGCCAGCGTTGGAGGTCGTTGAGGAAGTTTATGACGTTGCGGTCGAAGACGGGTTGCAAGATGAAGATTTCGCCGCGACCATTACTTTGCTCGAAAAATGGGCGGGAATCCAAGTAAAGGGCCAGTCCGCGTAGGGTCCTCGAGTTGCAACTTTCTAACTCGGACATCCGAAGATCCGGCGTTCTTCAGCCTGTCGAGAGCCCGCCCTGAGCGAGCGTAGCGAGTCGAAATGGGGATCTCGCGTGCTGCGAAATCCTAATTGTGGCGTTCATTATTGTGCGCCACCAATCATCTAAGGTTACTGCAGTAACTACCCCCGCCCTCCTCTATTACAGAACTATTACACCCGCCCGATAAGCTCCCTGCTAATTTAGTTAATAGACACCTACAAAGCAGGAAGGGCCGAATATGGAACTCGCAGCGTTGAATCGCAAGGCAGCCGGAGATAACGAGATCAATTGGGTCACTGCAACTTTTATGGCGCTGTTTCACATCGGCGCCGTTGCCGCTCTATTCTTTTTCACATGGAAGGCGTTGTTTGTTTCCATGTTCCTGTGGTGGGTTTCTGGGAGTCTGGGCATAGGGATGGGCTATCATCGCCTGCTGACGCATCGCGGCTATAAGACTCCGAAGTGGGTGGAGTACGTCCTCACAACATGTGCGACCCTCGCTCTCGAAGGTGGACCAATCTTCTGGGTCGCTACTCACCGTATTCACCATAAATATTCGGATCAAGACGGCGATCCGCACTCGCCGCGTGAAGGCAAGTGGTGGGCGCACATGGGCTGGATTCTTACCGGGAAGTCCATGCATCATGACACCACGACGCTTGCGAAGTATGTTCCTGACCTCGCCAAAGATAAGTTTCATGTCTGGATTACGAAATACCACTATGTTCCAATGATCGTTCTTGGAGTAATCTTGCTGGCCATTGGAGGATTGCCATTCGTGATGTGGGGTATCTTCATGCGAACGGTTGTCGGCTTGCACGCCACGTGGCTGGTGAACTCCGCAACCCACACATGGGGAACACGCCGCTTCAAGACTCGCGACGACTCCACCAACAACTGGTGGGTCGCCATTCTCTCTTTCGGAGAAGGATGGCACAACAATCATCACGCGCATCCTGTTTCCGCGCGTCATGGCTTGAAGTGGTATGAGGTTGACTTCAACTGGTATGGCATCTGGACGCTGAAGAAATTGGGATTGGCGCGCCACGTATATCGCGTCAAACTGGACGAACTCGAACAGCGCAATCCAGAACTTCATCAGGTATCGTCCGCCCCGAAGCCGGAATTGATTTCGGTGTAAGGCTTTGTAGGGCCGGGCCCCGTCCGGTGTCGGCGCCTTCGGCCGTTTTTGTGCCTACAATAGTCTCTAAGAACACATTGTCTCACCCACGCGGTAGAATCCTGCCATGCGCATTACCAGCCGGCGCCGGGCGATAATCTTTTTCCTCTCCTTTGGAGTATGTCTGGCTGCGGTCGCCGTTGCAGTCGGCTTCGGATGGATCATTCTCAACTGGCGCGAAGGGATTCGCGTCTTCCTCGGTATCATTTTCTTCGGCGCCATCGTTACTGGCCTCATCCTGAACACTATTTTTCTCGTACGCGAAATTCGGCGCAACGAACAACACGACAGTTTTATCAACGCGGTGACCCACGAGCTGAAAACCCCCATCGCTTCCATTCGGCTTTATCTGCAAACATTGGAACGGCGAGATGTAGGTGAAGCGCAGCGCCGCGATTTTTATCGCCTCATGCTCGACGATACAGACCGGCTCATGGGCACGGTTGATCAGGTACTCAAGGCAGGGACAGCGGTTGTTAAAAAATCGCATCGCGCTCCATTGGATTTCGGCCAATTAGTCCGAGATTGCGTAGAAGTGGCTCGAACCGGGCACCATCTTCAGCCTGAGGCGCTTCAAATGGAACAGGTGTCTGGTAACGTTCAAATCAATGGCGACTCAGAAGAGTTGCGTACCGCCGTTTCCAATGTTCTCGATAACGCAGTCAAGTATTCAGGGGAAAAAGTTGCGGTCACGGTGCGCGTCGAATTGCCTGATGAAAAGCATGTGAGATTGAGCGTGCGAGATCAGGGTGTTGGCGTCCCTTCCACCGAGCTCAAGCGAATCTTCAAACGCTTCTATCGAGTGCCGCACCGCTCCATCGCGCATGTGAAAGGTACCGGCCTGGGTTTATTTATTGTCCGCACGATCGCGAAAAAGCACGGAGGGAAAGTCTATGCCCAGAGCGAGGGGGACGGCCGTGGGACCACGGTCATTCTGCAACTGCCGCGGAGCGCTGTATGAGCCGTGTCTTAATCGTGGAAGACGAGGCCCACCTCGCCAACGGACTCAAATTTAATCTTGAGGCCGAAGGGCATGCTGTGGAAGTGGTTGGCGACGGAGAGAGCGCATTAGAACTTCTTTTGGGCAAACCGGCGCAGGTAAAACAAAAGGACATAAAAACACAAGACTCAAATGCACAGCGCAATCAGCCAAATAACTTTGACGCAATGGTATTGGATGTCATGCTTCCCGGGAAAGACGGTTTCGCGGTGGCGTCGGAGTTGCGCGCAGCAAAGAATTATATTCCCGTGCTCATGCTCACCGCGCGGGGACGCCCCGAAGATGTGCTCAAAGGCTTTGCTTCCGGAGCCGACGATTATCTTCCCAAACCCTTTGAGTTGCCGATCCTGTTAGCGAGATTGCAGGGCCTTCTCCGGCGCCGCGAATGGATGGCCTCAATTCAGCAGGCGCCGGCAACGAGTACGAACGGCTTCGCAGAAGCTGAAGAATTCCAGAAAACCCCGCCATACGAAGTCTTCTCGTTCAATGGACGAACCATTGACTTCGGAAAGCTGGAACTGCGCACGAATGGAACTACCATCCGCCTGACCCTTATGGAAGCCGAATTACTTCGTCATCTCGTCCACAACAAAGGCCGCATTGTTTCTCGGAAATCGATCCTGGAAGAAGTATGGGACTTGCACGAGGACACGGATACGCGCGCGATTGATAATTTTGTCGTCAGGCTGCGGCGTTATATAGAAGAGGATCCGTCGAAGCCGCAGCATCTGCTAACTGTACGGGGAGTTGGATACAAATTTCTCGCTGCGCCGCTAGAGAAAATGGAAGACTCAAGCTGATTCCCGTGCGGGATGAGCCTTCAAACCAGAAATCCGGGACAGGGCCGCTACCATCATGCTCGATAGCAACTCCATGGTGGCGACATCGCGATGATCGAAAGCATTCGGCATTGCTGACAACACCTCAAAAACGCCGAGCGTGTTGCGGAAATGTCGAAGAGGCGCCGCCAAGATTGACCGCACGCCGAGCCCGCGACAACTGGCGAGGTTCACGCGAGCATGCCGCTCAGCGTCATGGCAAAGCACTACTTCGCCGGTCCGGACACACTCGGCTGAAATCCCAGAATCGCTTTGCAGCCGAACCCCCAAATCGGGCGCGGTGCGGCCGGTGCGTGCCCGACAGACAATTTCATCGCCATGCCGTAATGCAATCGCCGCACCAGTTGCGCCGGTGAGGGATTGCGCGCGTTCCGCGATGACGTGGATCGCTGGCTCCAAATCCATTTCAGTTGTTTGCAGTTTTATATCTCGGCCATTCGCCTGAGAACTCCGGTGCATTTGCTTGAGATCAGACGAGGGACACGCGGAACGCGCATGATGCCGAGAAGGAGCTAGCGCGGCGAATGAAGGAGGGACGCGGCCCTCGACATGGGCCGGAACCGTGCGTAACAAATCCCGAACCAGCCGGTCCAACTCGGCATCCTCGATCACATGAGCGACCCGCTGGCCCTGTAATGATCCGCCGAGCAATCGAGACAAGCTGAACAAACTTTGGCTTCCGCAGCACAAACATCGTGCGGTATTGTTTGCGCTTATCAATTCGCACTCGACGCAAAATACTGCCGTTCTTAGAGCGACAAAATGGATATCCTGCCCGGTTAACCGATCGGCCATTTCTGAGAGTGGGTCCTTTGGTTAGTAGAAGAGATATGAAAATAAATGCAGACCCCGGTCATCAGAAGTGTTAGTGCTGGTTCAGGCTGTGGATAACCTATGAAAGATAACCTAAGAAAAAGGAGCGCAGGGCGCGATTCTTGAATTCTATCCGGCTTGCGCAATTGCTAGTTCCGTGGACCCTTCGAGCGGCGTGGGGAACTGCATACTATGTAAGGAAATTCGCTCCAAGGCTGCCGCTAGAGCCATCGGAAAATCTGCGGTAAGCAGATTTATATCAAGTTGAAGATTGCGCGGGGAATATTGCCTGTGTATCGTCATCGATCCCAGTCTGGAACGATTTGTAGTTACGAGTTCGAGATTGATGTTCCAGGCATTCACTGGTCGCTTCATAGAAACGGTGCCTGGCTTTTTCCACCGGAAACACAGTTCTGGTTCCCTATCCTGAACTATTTGTAAGCCCACAGCTGGGTGCAACTCAAATCCATCAAAATCGTTGGAGTTGAACGCAGCCGCAAGAATGCGGCAAACCTGAGCGTAATCTCGAGCTACGTGAAGTTCCTCAGTAGCGCGGCGAATGGACATGTTGTTAATAAAAATCTGCCGCTGCTCAATGGTCCGGTGGGCCACACGCCGAAGTTCTCCAAATTCCAAATATCCGAGATGCTGAACGCCCATCCAAATACCACAGCCGAGGACCGCAAGCACCAAGCCAAGAGTGCTCCCCGTCGGCCACAAAAGGAACAAACTGAGAAGAGCAAATAACGCAGAAACAGCATAGAGCGTGATGACCACTTGCCGATGCGTGAGACCGCGCTGCAAAAGTTTGTGGTGGATGTGCTCACGGTCCGCCGTAAATACTGGCCGCCCGCTTATGAAACGCCGCACCATGGAGAGCACGGTTTCAAGAATGGGCAAACCGAACGAAACCACCGGAATGGCTACCGCAATAATGGTCGGTGACTTTTGTGTTCCATAAAGGGCCAGAACACTGAGCATGAAGCCAATGAATAAACTGCCGCAATCCCCCAAGAAAATCGTGGCAGGATTGAAGTTGAAGCGAAGAAAGCCCAGAATGCCGCCCGCCAGCACGAGGCTCATCAGCGAGACCGCCGCTGAATGACCGAACAATGCCACCACAAAAACAACCAACGTGGAAAACAGCGCCGAGCCGGCAGCGAGTCCATCCAGTCCGTCAATTAGATTGAAAGCATTTGTGATGGCGAGGACCCATAAGATCGTGAGTGGAAAGCCGATAAAATTCGAGAAATGATGATGACCAAATAGTACTGGCAGGTTCAGAATTCGCAAACCGCCGGCATAAACCATTGCGCCCGCAACGCCTTGTACGGCGAATTTAACGTAGGGCCCGAGAGAATAGATGTCGTCGTAAACCCCAAGCGAGAAAATCAGAAAGCCGGGAACGAGGATCGTGGATAGTAATTTGTCGGAAACTCCAAGACTTAACCCGCGGTCGAAATGACCCACAATGAGGGCGATTGCGATGGTGAGGAAAAACGAAAAGAAAATAGCAACGCCGCCCAATCTGGGTAAGGGTGAGCTATGCAGGTGCCGTTCAAGGGCGGGGACGGACACCCATCCGCGCACGGTGGCGAAATTGCGCACCGTTCTGGTGAGGACAAACGAGAGCAGCAGCGATGCCGCAAAAGTCCCCAGGTAAAACAATGTCAACTCGAGCCCCCTCTGACTCAAATTGGAATCGCCCAAATTGGAACTTGGTATCTTCTAGTTTCGCTTTTTACCTGTAACTTTTATTTGCGATGTACAGGCGGTTCATGGTACAGCGGCAGCGGTTTTTTAACTGTGGAAATCTTCCCATTCCGGAAATATTTAGGGCTTGTAAGTGCTTGACTTCTCGTCCAACGAACCAAACGGGTAATCACTTACCTGACATCGCTGATTTCACATTCGTGCCGCCTTGCTAGCGAGTCTCCACCGCAAAAATCCTGTGCTAAACTTCTGTGATCAAGTTAGCCATTCACTTAGAGGGTTGTTTCATGCGGATTTTCGAGGCGGGGGCTTATCTTTTCCTCACGATTGAAGTACTTTCGTTCAATGTCTCAGCGCAGCAACTTCCGTCCACCAATCAAAACCCTCCCAAGCCGGTACAGCAGACACCGGAAACTTCATTGTCAGTCGGCTCGAATGTGAACTCTGCCGACGAGTCGACTTCAGGACTGCTTCTCGGACCCGGGGACCTTATTGATGTAGGGGTTTATAACGTGCCTGAACTGGCTACCAAGGGAAGGATTGGTAGCAATGGCGATATTTACCTGCCCCTGGTTGATTACGTCCACATCGCGGGATTAACCCCGGAAGAAGCCCAGGAGGTGATTCAGAAAAGACTCTCTGATGGCGGGTTCGTTAGAAACCCACACGTGAATGTATTTGTTGACGAGCACGCCGCCCGGGGAGCCAGCCTTCTTGGCGAAATCGCCAAGCCGGGGATTTATCCGATGGTGGGGGAAGAACGGCTCTTCGATTTGATATCGGCTGCTGGAGGATTCACGTCGAGCGCGGGCCGAAGCATTAGCATTACTCATCGCGACGAATCTGGTAAACCGTTGGTCGTACCGCTGTCACGCAACCTCTCAGATGATCCGCAAAGCAATGTTTTGGTTTTTCCGGGTGACACGGTAATCGTCAGGAAGGCTGACGTAGTCTACGTTGTGGGGGATGTTGGGCGACCCAGCGGTTTTCTCATGGACAATGGACATCTCACAGTGCTTCAGGCTATTGCACTCGCGGGCGGAACGAACAAAACAGCAAAGCTCGGCGGAGTAAAACTCATCCATCGCGGACCGGGCGGCATGACGGAGACCACCATCAAACTCAAGAAAATTCTGCAAGCCAAAGCCGCAGATCAACCTTTGCAGGCTGAAGATATTCTTTTCGTTCCAAGTAGCGCCACTAAAGTCGCCGTCGGGCAGACGCTGGGAGCCGCGCTCCAAGCTGCAACCGCGGTTAGCGTTATTGCGGTTCATCCCTGAGATTGGGTACCGAATGACTTCAAGCCGCGACTGAGGTTTGAATGTCTTCCTCTTCCACAAGAGATCCCAGGAGGCGGAGATACGTCCGCGCCGATTCCTGACGAGAGAAATGCTGCAGAATGTATATGCGTCCGTTGCGGCCGAGTTCCAGGCGCAACCGTGGATCCTTATATAGCTGGATCAGAGCCGCAGTCAGGTCACTGGCACATTCGGGGCGAATGAAAATACCTGCTCCAGCGTCTTCGATAATTTTTCTTGCTTGACCATCTACTCCAAGAACCACCGGACGCGCACAAGACATGAACTCCAGCATTTTTGTGGGGATTACGGTCTTGAAAATGTCGCTTTTTTTCAGAAGGACAAGACAAACGTCCGACGCGGCAATGTAATCGGGAATTCTGTCTCTGGGCTGCTCATTCACAAAGCGAACATTGTTTAGCTTCCTGGATGTCGCAACAGAAATCACGCGTTCCTTATCGGAGCCCTCTCCTACAAATAGAAAAACGATTTCTGGATGTGTCTGTTGAAGATGTGCCGCAGTGTCAAGCACTGTTTCCAAACCATGTGCCATTCCAATGGTTCCGATGTAAGACACCACAAACCTGGTTTCCAGCCCCAATTCATTTTTCAGATCCCGCTCTGCGCGTGTGGGGTCAAACAAACTGGTTTCGACTCCATTCTGCACGACGAAGATCTTGTCTTTCTCAATACGCGCGTGCTCAATTAAGTAATCTTTGAAGGCCGGCGTGACCACTGCGATTCGATCGGAGTTTCGGTAAAGGAAATTCGCGATGATTGCCAGACTGCGATAAAGAAATGACCTCTGATTCCCCATGCCGACGGCCACGAGAGACTCCGGCCACAAATCGCGCACTTCAAAGACAAACGGAACACGCTTCACACGCGCTAGCCACCAACCGGAGATTCCGACGAGCAATTGAGGTGAAGTGGCAATCAGCACGTCGGGACGCGGTAGAAAAAGCCCAGTCAGCGCAGCGGAAACACAAAAAGAAACATGATTCAACATGCGTTCAAAAGGCTTTCGATTCGCAAAAGGCAATAGCCATGTACGAGTAACCTTCACTCCAACCATGTTCTCCTTCATCACGAGGCGCCGGAGTTTTTTGCGATAGCCTTCCGCTATCTTTCCAGTCGGATGATTGGGAAAACCGGTCAGAACAGTGACATCGTGGCCGTCTTTCACCCACTGACGCGACAGTTCAGCAACTCGGGCCGATGGAGCCCCCATTTCCGGGGGAAAATATTGCGACACGTAAAGAATTTTCACGAGGTCCTAGTAATAACAAAGTTTGAACACACTCTTGTAACACACCGCACGTGCGCGATTGGACCAACTTTCCGCGTATGCTTGCCATCGGTCTGCGTAGTCGGCGAATAACTTGTCACCGGTCAGACGAAACACTACGCGCAACTGAACAATGTGCAGCTCATGATAGAAAGGGCTGGCCACCATAGGTAAGCGCGTTCCGGATTGCTCATAAAGAGACCAGAAACCCAGATCATACAGGCGCAGGTTGGTCCGCAGGGTCTGGATGGCTCTCTCGAACAGCTCCTCAGCGAATCGGTCCTTTGTCGCAAGGAAATAATCGCGAAGCCCCCAGGACGCCCAGATAAAGCCATTCAATATATGTGTTGGTGGAGACACAATGTATTCCTCGAACCAGGTGTTTCGGTGTTCATCCACGAAAACGACACCGCCCTCGGTCACAGGTTTTAGAAAACTGCTGAACGCATGCTGCGCTGATTCGAGGTATTTGGAGTCGCCGGTTTCAGCGTGCGCGCGCACAAGCAAAGATATTCCCTGCCCCTGAGCAAGTCCGGAATACCAAGGCGCTCGCAGTGTGTTGCGGTACTCCCAATCGAAGTGGTGATTCCATACCCAGACCCCCTGAGAATTTTGCTCCAGATGAGAGCAAAGCCAATCGCTGGCGGCGAGGAACTTCTGTTTGTATTCGTCGCTTCGGGATCTCCGTTTTTCAGAAGTCTTAATTTCGCAGAATAAGTTGTAATTTCCGAGTCCCCATTGAGAGATTGCGATCGGATTATATTGCAGTCCAATTCTGCCGTGATACTCCAACATCGGAATTCCTGAGGCGTCCAGGTGCGCAGAGTAATGCGCCTTCTGCGCGAATCCCATGTAATACTCGCCCAACTCGGTGTTTGCGGCGCGGAGATTTTCTCGGGGAACGTCATGCCAAAAAGTGAGATGACTGTCGTTGCTCGTTACATACGCCGAAATAATTCGGTTGTAGTAATGCAGGCGTTCGACGGTTGACATGATTCTCAGGGTCAAAGACGTGCGGAACTATAGCACGCGACGCAGCGATGAAAGTTATGCCCTACTGTTGGCTTAAATGCCTTTGGTTATTCACTAACACACGCCAGATTGAAGTCTCACCATCTCCTGGCTGTACCGCGATAGTGCTCACCGCAAGGAAGTCCGTGGTATTTTTGCCATCAGGCAATATCGCGTTTCCATATTGGAAGAAATGCATCGGCCAGCGATCTTTCTCCCACTCGAGCTTACGCTTCCAGTTGATCCGATCGAGGCTGCCGTAAACACAAACGGACCGTTCGAGATTTATCGTGCTCGGCTCCACCATGGTCGTGAAAAAGATTCCCTTCCCTACCCGGCATCCGTAGAGCGAGGAACTGTCCAATCCTGACAACTTGCCAAGATTGCCATCGCCATCCAGACGATAGACAAAGTTTGTTTCCAGCGGAGTATCCGAAGAAAAGTAAAGCCCATCTTCAGCTGGAACGGCCGCAACCGCACGCGCCTGCTGGTTTCCCGATAACACTGTCTCAACATTTCTAAAGTCGAAAGAAGCGCGAAGAATGCGGCACTCAGACCCATTATCACCGGTGAGAATCCACAAGCAATTTTGCCAGGAGTCATAAACGATGTTGTGAACGTGCCGGATTGCTCCTTTCGCGAAGGTATATGCGACATGCCATGTATTACCGTGATTGGTTGAAGCGTAGATGTGTACTTCATCGCGTTCGAAATTGTCGAAATATTCACCCCAGTAGAGATGACCATCAGGAGTAGTTGTAATGTGCAAGGGGCGGGTGCCGCGAAGAATTCTGTGGGAGATGCGGAATTCCTGCTCACCGGGATTCAAAGCAACGATTGCACCCGGAACAGCCGCCAGCAATTGGCCCGACGATAATAAGGCGAGTGCATGAAAGCCATCGCGAGCAAGCCGCGACGCAAGCCGGAACGACGAGGAAACATTCCGCCACCCTGTCGGGCTATATCGAGCGACGTGGTCCCATTGGACGCGATCCCCATCCATGTTGGCTCGAAGCAGATCGTAGCCTCGGGATGCATAAAGGAAGTTATCAGCCCACAGAAGCGCCCGCATGCGCGGGAATGTATCAACGCGAGATAGGAGCCAGGAGTCGTTCTCTGCAAGCGGCAAGCCGAGGTCTGTTTCGCCAGACATATTTATGTATCGGTCTCTTCGCTCGCATGCTCTCTCTTAAAGACCATATACGGCCCAATCGCCAGCACATCCATTCGCGTTCTTATAAAACAATCAATGGCCTGCTCGGGCTTGCAGACAATAGGTTCATTTTCATTAAAGCTTGTATTCAGCACAACCGGAATTCCGGTTATGCGCCCGAAAGCGCTGATCAAATCGTAGTACAGCGGATTTTCATCGCGGCTTACCGTTTGAAGCCGTCCAGTATTATCAACATGATTCACCGCGCATAACTCTGCACGTTTCTCCGGACGGATTTTGTAAACGTGCAGCATAAACGGCGAGGGGTGGTCGTGTTCAAAATATTCGCTCTGGCGCTCGGCCAGAATTGACGGAGCAAATGGTCGAAACCATTCGCGATGCTTAATTCGCGCGTTGAGAACATCCTTCATATCAGGAAGGCCAGGATGCGCGAGAATCGAGCGATTCCCCAGAGCGCGCGGGCCCCATTCCATCCGCCCCTGGAACCAGCCGACGATATTTCCGTTCTTGATTTGATCAGCCACAGATTCAAGCAGCAGTTCGCGTTCCATTTTTCGGTATTGCAATCTGGCTTTCTTCAAAGCCGTCTCAATCTGGATTTCAGAAAACTCTGGGCCAAGATACGAATTTTTCATTACATATTTACGCGGCCGTTTTAGAACCGAATGATAAGTGTGTAGAGCAGCGCCAATCGCAAGCCCTTCATCGCCTGCGGCCGGTTGAATCCATGTCTGGCGAAAGGGTGTTTTCGAAAACAGATTGCCGTTAGCCACGCTGTTAAGCGCGCAACCGCCCGCCATTGCAAGTTCACTCACACGAACGCGTTCTTGCAATTTATTAACAAGATGGAAACAGACTTCTTCGAAACGCTGTTGCATAGCAAACGCCAGGTCCATGTCGCGTTGCGAGATTTCCGAATCAGGATGGCGAGGTTCGCCGAAAAGTTTGACCATATGGTCTGAGTAATGCCGCGCCAGACTGACTGTGCCATCGTCCCGAATCTCCATTCCTTGGTTACTCCCCAAAGGCTGAAAATATCTTAGATTAAGCTCAAACCCGTCGCGCGTGACTCGCACAATCTCACTAATCTGGTGACAGTAAGTATCCTTGCCATAGGGGGCGAGCCCCATGACTTTGCCTTCGTCGCCATATTTGCTGTATCCGATAAAGTCGCAAATCATGGTGTAGAAA
Organism: uncultured Acidobacteriaceae bacterium; assembly: GCA_963720075.1. GTDB lineage: Bacteria > Acidobacteriota > Terriglobia > Terriglobales > Acidobacteriaceae > PALSA-188. Next base: position 131,978 of record CAVREG010000011.1, read on the forward strand.
CTGCCAAGCGAATGCGGAAGAAAAACACGGTTAAGAACCTCGATCTCATTTCCTTCACAGCGTGCCATCATCGCCGAGACAAAATCCCCGGAACCGTCGTAACTGAACCCCGCAGCCTTCTCCCACGGAGAACAGTAGTAGGCGCTTGCGATATGAGCAATGTGGTGCTCAAGATGATGCTCCTCAAAACGCAATTGTTTGGGATCTAAATGCAGCGCCTGAGCAATTAATGAACGCACATCGCGGCTGCGTTGCTTGCGCTGGCGGAGCCGTACCAAGTTCACGATCTTGCCCGGATTCGCCGCCGTGTATTGGATTTTCTTTGCGAGATTAGCATCGCTGTCCTGACCGACGGCAACGTGATCAATATCAGTAATGCTGGCCCCAACCGCTTGCAGACAAGCTTGTATCGCGAGCGCTGGAAAGCCGCCAAAATGTTTTAGTCGGTTCAGGCGCTCCTCGGCGATTGCGAACACGACCTCGCCATCCTGCACAAGAGCGGCAGACGCATCCGCGTGAAACATGTTTACCCCGAGGATCAGCATCTAGTCTGGAAATCCAATCGAAACGACCAGATCATAGTTCGGTGAGGCCTGGACGAGCGGCGGTCATGAATGCGTGGGCGTCAATGGGAACTGCCTTTCCCGTTGATCTGGATGCCGCTGCTGCAAAAGTAGCGAGGGTATTTGTGACGATATCCTCGAACGGAATTGGGGACTGACCACCGTTCAGTACCGCATTGACAAAAGCCTGCCACTCTCCGCGATGCCCCTTATCCTGGCGAAAGCGCGAGCGGATGACCTGTTTTTTGCCATGCTGCACCAGTTCGAGAAAGCGGAAGTCCTCGAGCATCGCCACCGATTTCCCGCCGAAAACTTCAACTCGTTCTTTGGAGTATGCGCGATCTCCGTTTGCAACGTACGTGATCGTCCCCTGGGAACCGTTCGCAAACTGAAGCGAGATCACAACATTGTCGTTTGAATATTCGCCGGTATTTGGTAGAGAGCGCGTGAACGCCTCAACGGGCGCCGCACCAGCGAGAAAGGCAAGAAAATCTATGAAATGGCAGGCCTCTCCCAATATTCTTCCACCGCCTTGCTCGGAATCATTCACCCAGTGATCACGCGGGATAGTTCCCGCATTGATCCTGTAGTGGAGGGCCAAAGGTTCGCGGATTCCCTCCACAAAAGCTTTCATGCGCACAGCCATTGGAGCAAAGCGCCGGTTGAAGCCCACCATCAGCAATTGCGTTCGAGGCGAGCCGAAATAAGCTCGAACAATTTCAGCGAATTCTTCTTCAGTTAGGCATAGAGGCTTTTCGCAGAAAGTGTTCTTCCCCGCGCGAATGGAAGATATTGCCTGCGAGGCATGTAGATTGTGTCGTGTAGCGATGACAATCGTATTGATGTCCGCGTCGTTGATGATTTGATCGTCGTTGGTCGTGCAGTAGCGAAAGCCGAATTTCTGGGCTGCGTGTCGAGAGTGGGATCCAGTAGCGGCGCAAACTCCAACCAAATTTATTCCTTTCGTTTTCTTCATCGCAGGCAGCAGAGTCCCGGTGGCAAAACCGCCTGCACCGAGCAATCCGATATTTACCGATTTTTCCTTCCCAGATGAAACGGGCTTTTCTCTGGAAACTAATTCAAGGGTCTGAACCCGTTCCGCCGTTTCATCGTAAGTGATTACAACCCCGAGGGATGGCGCTCCCGACGCGCCTGATATCAGACGGTAAGCGCTCTGTGCTTGATGGATAGAGAAGCGATGGGTGATCAACGATCGCAAATCCAGCTTGCCTTCCGCCAGCAGATGCAGAAAGGCTTCCATGTTGCGCGTCTCAGTCCAGCGAACGTAGCCGATGGGATAGTCCCGTCCCTTTTGTTCATAGGCTGAGTCATAGCGGCCGGGTCCGTATGAGCGCGAGATGCGAAAATCAAGCTCCTTCTCGTAATAAAGTTTGCGCTCAATGTCCATGCCAACCGTGCCAACGGCCACAACTACGCCGCGATCGCGCGCGATTTCTCCTGCGAGATTTACAGGGTCGCTGCTTGGCGTTTCGGCCGCGATTAAAACCGCGTCCACTCCATTGCCGTGGGTTTGTTCCGAGCAAAGGCTTGCGAAATCATCCGCGGACTCCGACGAACCATCCGCGCCAAGGTGCAAAGCAAGTTCGGCTCGCCCGGAAAAGATATCCATTCCAAGGACGCTGCACCCCGCCGCTTTAAGCAATTGGACTGTCAACTGTCCCAAGAGTCCCAACCCAATTACGGCAACCGTATCGCCGAGTTTGACTTCAGCGGTCCTGATTCCATGAAGCGCAACCGCGCCGACGGTGGTGAAGGCAGCTTCCTCGCAGCTCGTCGAATCCGAAGGAATTTTGGCGATTAATAATCTCGGCACGCAGGCAAATTCACCATGGACGGCGTATCCTGCACCGGCACACGCAACCCGGTCTCCGATTTGGATGTCGGTAACATCAGAGGCCACCGAGATCACGGTTCCCGCGCTGCTGTATCCGAGGGCGGTGGGGTGGTCGAGCCGGGATCGAACCGCACCGATCGCGGAAAAAACTCCGTCGCGGCGAACTTTGCCGATAACGTCACGCACCAAGTCCGGACGCGCCTTCGACTTTTGGAACAGGTTTTTTCTGGCGAACTCGGCGGAGGCGCGTTCCGTGCCTGCCGATACAAGCGAAGCCGCGACCCGAACCAGAACACACCCCGGCAGCAAAGTAGGCTCCGGGACCTCCGTCACCTCAATTTCACCCGTGCTCGCTCGCTGAAGGACTTGTTTCACGCCGTCGCCGCTTGGGGAGTTTGATAGGAAAACCCAGATTTGTTTATTGCGCCGTCAAGAAATGTTTGTGTCCACAATTCAAGGGTAAGAAGCTGCCAGATCTGCATGGACCAATCTCGCGTTCCTTCCCGCTGCTCCGCGACAAACTTGCGAACGGCTTGGGGACGAAATAATTCCCGCTGTCGAATTCGTGTATCAGAAAGCAAATCATCTACCATATCTTTTAAGTCATTTGCCAACCAATAGTCGGTGGGTGCGCCGAACCCCGCCTTGGGTTGGCGCAGCACTTCGCCTGGAAGAATTCCTTTCATGGCCTCGCGAAAAATGTACTTCGTCGTGGGGCGCACCGTACCCTTGAGCTTCAGGTTTGGGGAAACATTCCACGCAACAAATTCTGCCAATTCGCGATCCAGAAACGGAACCCGAACTTCAACCGACGACGCCATGCTCATTCTGTCGTTGTAAGTCAGATTAAGGCTGGCCATAAATATTTTGCTGTCAACATATAGCATCTGATTCAGGAAGTGGGAGTCTTGCACATTGTCGAAAGCGGCGTAATGGCGCACAGACGGGTCGGACCCTGACAGCTCATCGAACAAGGCTGGCGTGTAAAGTCCGGTCTTTTGCGGTGCGTCCAAATAGGTACAATTCATAATGAAACGTTCAACCGCTGACAAAGAAGCGCTTCGCGCCATTTTCTTTGCCATGCGCACCCTGCCCTTCATTGGCGTTCCGCGCAGAGAGGGCAAACTGCTGACGGCCAATTCAATTATGCGGCGTAATGCAGCGGGTGTCTTACCATAAGCTTCACCCCAGTAATGGGCTGAATGTTTACGATACCCGGCAAAAATTTCATCGCCTCCCACTCCAGAAAGCAGTACCGTGGCGTTCTCGCGGGCCTCGCGGCATACCAGATAGGCAGTGATGATTGCCGGGTCTGCGGTAGGCTCGTCCATGTGCCAGACAAGTCGGGGCAATAATTCCGCCACATCAGGCTCAACCACAATACGATGATTTTGGACCCCCAATTGCGCGGCGGTTCGAGTCGCGACGTTTGGATCATCCAATGCATTCTCGCCAACACGATACTTGTCAGGAAAAGTAACGGTGTAGGTCTGGATGGGCTTGTCCGCTCCCTCCGCCATCATTGCCACAATGCTCGAAGAATCGAGCCCGGCGCTGAGAAATGCGCCCACCGGAACGTCGCTGATCATTTGCGATTTTACCGAACGACGAAATCTCTCTCGAATTTCGTCGGTAAGATCACGTTCCGAACGAGGATACTGATGCCCGGCGGCAGGAAAGGTTAAATCCCAATATTGAGATATCACAAGCTCGCCATCGCGAAATATTGCCGAATGTCCGGCGGGCAGTTTATAAATTCCGCGAAACATGGTCTTCGGATCAGGAACCCACAAGAAAGTTAAGTATTGATGCAAGGCTTCATGATCCATCTCCGCTTCAATACCTGGGACCTGTAGCAAAGCTTTGATCTCGGAAGCAAAAGCAAAACCGTGTCCTTGTTGCACGTAGTAAAACGGTTTGATGCCAAAATGATCGCGCGCCAAAAACATTGTGGGAGTGCCGGCGCGCAGATCACAAATTGCGAATGCGAACATCCCATTTAGTCGCTTAACGCAATCGGGCCCTTCATCTTCGTAAAGGCGAAGAACTACTTCCGTGTCGGTGTTAGAGAAGAATTGGTGTCCCTTGCTTTGAAGCTGGCGGCGCAGTTCGGCAAAGTTATAAATCTCGCCGTTGTATGTGATCCAAACGCTGCGGTCTTCATTGCACATGGGCATGTGCCCGCTCGCGGATAAATCGAGGATGGCCAGACGGCGGCTGCCTAATCCAACATATGAACCGTCACCGAGGCGCTTATCCCAGATTCCGAAATCGTCAGGACCGCGATGCGTCTGAATCATGGTCATTCGATTCAGAGCTTCCCGGTCGCCGCAATTCATCAATCCGCTGATTCCACACATCGCGATGGTCTAGTCCTTCTTTTATCCCCCGGGGGTTTAGCAATCGGGCCGGCGTTCTAAGCGTTCGGGTTTGATTTCTTCGATCCCGGTTTTAAATTTTAACTGCATCGCCCCAGAATCGTTGTCTGGTGCAGGATTGAACATCTTATCCTGAATCCTGACTACCGAGCCTTAAAATCGCGCGCAATCAATCCGGACAAACGATGAGGAACTCGTGTGAATAATAAATCGGATTGCCATCGCATCCTTTCGGCTCGTAAGATAGGAATCGTGCTTCCGGAGGCGATTATGCGATGCCCAGTGCAGCTCTCAGTTATGGCGCTCGTGCTTCTCGCTTCACCCATCGCTTGGGCGCAACGAGATGGTCATGTATTAAGCGGCAGTTCGATCGCCAGATTTTCATACACGAATACCTGGCCACTTGATAACAAGGACGACGAATCCTCACAGATCTGTTTTGCGGTTCAGCAGGATGGTCATTACCAAATGCGAAGGCTGACGGCGAAGGGGGCGACAGAACTAGTTGGGGGAACTGTGCCGGCAGTCGAATTAAAAAAGTTGGAGAAACTGCTGGAAGCTCCAGAATTCCGTGGCCTAACCAGTTCCGTGGGCGGCGTCATTTTCAACGGGGGAGAAAGCTTTGCGACAGAGCTTTCTAGTGAGAATGGCGTGCAACGGCTTTTTCTGGCAAATCCAGATGGAGAACGGCCATTTCCAGCTTCAGCCAGCAAGATCATCAATTGGCTTCAGAACTTCAAACCTCGCGATGCAGAGGCGTTGGACGTGAACGATCCGGATATTTGTCCCGGTGCGGCGATGAAACTGGTGCGGCCCTCTGTGGCATCTTTGGCACCCGCGAGCAAATAGCGTCCTCCTCCAGTTTTCCGCACGTCCGCGGTAAAGAAGTGCGAACTTTAGTGTAAAGTTTCAGCAGGCGTGGCGGGTTCGTCTAGGGGTCTAGGACACGGCCCTCTCAAGGCCGGTACACGGGTTCAAATCCCGTACCCGCTACCAAACTACCGGGCGCCCGGCGCGATTCCCTTTCCGCGCCAGGACTTTTCGCGGCACCTTTCAGCCCATTCGCTATTTGACTCCCAAGTCACCGCTAAGTTCGAGTGCCCGGCCAGACCGGCTAATTCCCTTAGGGACTTCACTTTTCCGCGAAAACCATTAAGATGCTTAGCATTCCCCGGAGTGGGTCTCGAGGCGTCATGGAGAATCCGTCATCTAAAAAAACGGTGGGGCGTTACGAGATCCGGCAGGTCCTCGGACAGGGCGGCATGGGCCTGGTTTACCGCGCCTACGATCCGGTCGTCCGGCGTGAAGTCGCGGTTAAGACGATTCTCGACATCCCCGATCCCGCTTCCGTCCAACTCTTTTACAAAGAGTGCGATGTGCTTGCATCCATGAGCCATCCCAACATCGTCGAGATTTTCGACATTGGCGAATTTGAAGACGAAGGCAAGAAAAAACCATACTTCGTCATGCCGTTGCTCCCCGGGACTACGCTTGATAGCCTCATGCGCAACGCCAGTCATCGTCTGACGGTCGAGCGCACCATCGAAATTATCTCTCAAAGTTGCCGCGGACTTCAGGCGGCGCACGAACGGGGCCTGGTGCATCGCGATCTGAAGCCCAGCAATATCTTCGTGATGGAGGATGACTCGGTAAAGATTATTGATTTCGGCGTCGCTCATCTCGCGGACACTCACACGACCCGGGCGCAAAAAGGGACGCTGCTCTATATGTCTCCTGAGCAGATTCAATTGAAGCCGCTGACGTCAGCATCCGATATTTTTTCGCTGAGCGTGGTCTGCTATGAAGCGCTGGCTGGCCGCCATCCCTTTCAGAGAGCCAGGGCCGACGAGGTTGTGGAGTCTATTCTGCACGAGATACCGCCCCCCGCTTCCGAACTCAACTCAATGGTTAGCCAGCCCGTCAGCCGCGTGCTGCATAAGGGAATGGCGAAGCAATCATGGCATCGTTTCGCGAGCGCGCGCGAGCTTGGCGACACCCTCAACAAAGCGATGAGGAATGAGCCAATCGAGTTTTTCGATCCTGAGCGAACGCGCCCTCGATTGCAGCGTGCCACCAAGGCTCTGGAAGACGGTGACTTCCAATTCGCCGGCGAGATTCTTGGTGAGCTGGAAGCGGAAGGCCACATGGATGCTTCCATCGCCACTCTACGCCGTCAGTTGGATGGAGCTGTCCGTCGAAAAACGATTTCGCAACTGCTGGATGCCGCCAAGGCGCGATTTGAAGATGACGAAGATCCGCTGGCCTTGCAAAAGTTGCAGGAAGTTCTTCAGATGGAGCCGGACAACTCCACAGCTCTGACGCTGAAAAGCAAGATTGAAAACCGGCGCAGTGAACGGCAGGTTGACAACTGGTACCGGTTAGCCCGCCAGCACATTGACAATCACGCCTACGCTCACGCCCGTGAAGCTTTGCAAAACGTTTTGCAACTGTTGCCAAAAGAAAAGCGCGCACTGCAATTGCTCGGAGAGGTTGATCGTCAGGAACAGGAATACAACAAGCTTCGCCAGGAAAAAGAGCAGATTCATCGCGCCGCCATGGACGCATGGCAAAAGGGAGACGTGAGCAGCGCCCTGACGAAGATGGCGGTGGTTCTCGAATTAGATCGTCGCGCTCCCGACTCGATGAGCCGCGAGAGCGGCGCTACATACCAAAGCTTCTACAACGAAGTGCGTTCCGAACACGATGCGATGAACACCGCATACGCTGAGGTGCGCCAAAGCCTCGCGGAACACAACTTCCGCAAGGCCATGACGGTTTGTCAGGAATATCTCTCCAAATATTCGAATAACGCGATTTTTCAGGCCCTTAAATATGACATTGAAGAGCAGCAGCGGCAGGAATTGTCGGCTTTCATCGCGACGGTTGACCGCCAGGTCGAAGCCGAGCCGGATTTGGAGAAGCGCGTAAATATCCTGCGCGAGGCGCTCGACCAGTATCCCGGCGAGGCACATTTTGAGGGCGCACTGCGGCTGGTGCAGGATAAACGCGATCTGATGAATTCCATCGTTGCCCGGGCGCACCTTCACGAGAGCCAGGGAGCGTTCGGCGACGCGCTGAACGATTGGGAAATTTTGCGCACGATCTATAGCCAGTATCCAGGATTGAAGTTTGAAGTCGAACGCTTGCAGAAGAGGCGCGAACAACAGATACGGGTCGAATCCAAGACCCGGCTCATTGAGCAAGTGGACGCATATTTACATTCCAGCGATTACGCTCACGCCGCGGATCTTCTGCAAGGGTCGCGAGATCAATTTCCTAACGATGCGGAATTGGAACAACTCGGAAAGCTCGCTCAGGATGGCGTGCAGCGAAAGACCGAAGCTCATCGCCTGATGTCGGAAGGACAAAATCTTTGCGCACAGAATAACGCGGCGGATGGAATCAACCTGTTGCGGCAGGCTTATCGGTTGGATGAAAACGACGCGATAGCCCGCGCAGTTTTGGCGAATGCGTTGGTCGAGCAGGCCCATGCGCTGGTCGACGGTGATTGGAAGGAAGCAGAGAAACTTTCCAAAGAAGCGTTGGACTTGAATCCGGGCCATCCCATGGCCAAGACCATACGCGCCCTCATTCTGGACCAGAAGCGCGAAGCATACATAGACGAATCGCTCTCGCAGGCACGCAAGTTGCAAGCGTCCGGCGATCTCGCCGGCGCGTCTTCCCTGATCGAAGAGGGATTGGTGACTTATCCGCGCGAGCCGAGATTGATTCAGATTCATGAGACTCTGCAAAGAGAATTGGAGACCCAGCGGCGGCAGATGCGCCGCCGTGACTTGGACGAATTGCGGCGCATGGAAGGTGAGGCTGAGACTGCGTCGGATCCTTCAACCAAGCATGCCATTGCGGAACGGGCTCAAGCTCTGGCCGAGAAATATTCTGGCGACGACGAAGTTTTGTACTCGGCCAGCAGTTTGCTCGAGCGTTTGCAACTGCCCGGCGTCGGTTTAAAAACTCCGGGCCGTATTTCTTCCGCCGATAGTGCGACATTGACATTTGACGGCACTCCCACCATGGATGTGCCACCTCAAGCAGAGCAGCCCGCTGTTTCGACTCCACCTCCCGTCGCTCCGCCGCCTTCTACTCGCGGAACATCGGCGAAGTCTCAACTTCTGGCCAAGGTTGCAGCAACACTTTCCACGTTGGTGGGTGAGTTATCCGCGGGGGTGGTTAAGCTGCGAGATCATTTGCGGGGAATCAAAATCCCGCCGGGCTTGAATCGTCCAAAGGTTTGGTTAAGCGCGGCTGGAGCTTTCCTCCTGCTCCTAGTTATCCTATTGTTCGCTCGAAATCACAGCCATCAGGCTAGCGCTCCTCCGGTTGAAGCGACGCAAGCGCCGGTTAATACAGTCGCGGTTCCGCCCGCTCCCCCGGCGGCCCCACCAGTGCAGCAGCCGTCTACACCGGCGGTAAAGCTATCCTCGGACACGGCCAGCGGGAAAATATTATTTGACGATCAGCCCGCGGCGGAATTGAGTGACGCGCAATGGACCTTGGACAAAGTATCTGCCGGCGACCACACGATTAAATTTGAAGGGCCTCATAAAGAGAAGGCGTCATTCACCTTTTCCGCCGACGGTGGAACGATGCCCGCCGTCAAAGGACCTATCGCCGCCAAAGACATTCTCGCGGTGATCGTCACGAGTCTCGGCGACCAACTGCAAGTGCGGTCCAGCGACCGTGAAACGAAGATCAGTCTGGACGGGCAACCTCCGCTGAATCTGGCTGAAGATGGCATCAGCATTCCATCGGTTCAGGCTGGCGCGCATGAGTTGGCGCTGAGCCGTGGTAACGAACAGTACAAGGTGAATATTGATGTCACGCCGCAGCCAGCGCTGGTCGCGTTTCTTGAGTCGGGGCAAAACGTCGGCACTCTGACTGTGATCACGGGGCAGGACAAGGCCAAAGTGTTCCTGAACGGCAAGGCGCTGCCGCAGGTGACTCGCGGAGGCCAGTTGACCATCCCGAATCTCGATCCGAAAGAATATTCTGTTCGCGTCTCCAAGAACGGGTTCAGCGACCTTCCTGAACAGAAGATACGCATTCGCAAGGGGGAGCAGGGCAAGCTGATTTTTAATCTCCAGTCACTTCCTCATCTGGCTTCTCTCTCCATTCAGGGCGCACCCGCGGGAGCAACTGTCTTAGTTGATCAGACTCAGGTTGGCACGGTTCAGTCTGATGGAACGTTCAACAATGCCGCAGTCAATCCTGGGGACCACATCATTGAGCTGCGAAAAGACCGTTTCAAGCCGCGGCAAATTAAGAAACATTTCGTAGCCGGATCAACTGTATCTCTTGCGGCTGCGGACGTGACATTGGAGGGCGCGCTCGCGCAGCTGAAAATTGTTTACTCGCCTGCCGATGCGGTTGTGACTTTGTCAAAGGGCGGTGAAGCGCCGGTGAAGGTGGTTAGCGGCAATCCATTAAACCTGCAAGCCGGTTCCTACATGCTTGCCGCTCGCACTTCCGATGGGCTGGTTCGCTCGACCACGCTGGATGTTGCAGCAGGTCAATCGAGAACGATCAATCTGGCTCTTGCTCCGAGCGGGATGACGAAATGGGACGCGCCTGGAAGCTGGGTGCAGGAGAATGGCGCATTCGTTCACAAAGGCGGAGACTTCGTGCTCTATGACGTCGTTCCAACATCCGGTACGTTTGTGTTTTCTGCGATGCTACTTAAGGGACATCGCCTCCAGTGGGTGCTGAATTATACCGATCCCAGCAACTATGATTTGTTCCAGATGGACGACAAATATTTTTACCGCACCATAATCCGCAACGGCCAAAAGACGAACGATGTGAAAATTCCCCACAAAGGTGCGAAGAAGAGTTATCGCACACTGCAAATTCGCGTCGAGCCAAACCAGATCACGCACCAAATCAAACAGGGAGAAGCCTGGGTCACCCTCGACAAGTGGTCGGATGCCACGAACAATCAAACTCGCGGCAAGTTCGGTTTTTATATTCCCGGCGGGGATCAAGTGGCACTATCGGGGTTCGGGCATTATGGGGAGTTAAGCGTGCGGTGAGGGGATCGCGCTCGGATTCTGATCCAGCGACCTGCAAGCGAAGCACGTCTTCGATAGGTCCTCACACATAATATGGTGGCACCGATGAAGGCGCTGGCGTAAGACGCGCTGTGGGCCCACCAATCAGCCATAAAGCGGTATCGTTTTGGCCGAGAAGAGGAGAATGTGAGCCAGTCAGTCGAGATGACGCCAGATCTCCGCCAAAACGTATCCGGCATGATTCCCGAAGACCACTGCGCTTGCGGCCATGAAGCTAGCAATATCAAAAGTGGACGTCTAAGTTCGGATGCTCGTATGGGCGGCCGAGAGCCGAATCGGGCTGCGAATACATCGGAATCGAAAAAAAGGTACCAACCCACCATGATTGCAACGACTCCGCCTATCCGATACCAAGCAATGTCGGAGATTGTGTGTGGAAAATCGGCGGGTGAAAAATCGTGAAGTATTCGAGACAGATTCGTGCAGTAAACTGATCGTGAATAATTCCGTACAGTACTGCAGCAACACGCAGGTCGCTACAATCTTTAAAGATTCCATCATCCGGCCAGCCCCTCGAAGAATTCTAAGCTAATTGGCGTGTATAAGGTTTCTGTACGACGGCGCCAGATTAGAGCTCAACACCCATGCCGCACCTTAGCCCTCATGATGTGATGACGATGTTTATGGCGCTGGCCGTGCTGCTGGGCGGCGCCAAGCTGGCTGGCGAGTTGATGCAGAAGCTCGGACAGCCGGCGATTCTCGGCGAAATCTCAGTTGGAATTCTCCTTGGGCCGACGGTTCTGGGTCACTTCCGGCCGAAAATTTATACTGCGCTGTTTCCAATTGTCGGTCCCGCCCCGATTGCGCTGGAAACCATCACAACCCTCGGAGTTGTGTTCTTCCTCCTCACCGCCGGCCTTGAAATTGATCTTCGCAGTATTTTTCGCCAGGGCAAGAGTGCGTTGTTTGTCAGTTTTTTTGGAGTGATTTTCCCATTCGCTGCGGGCTTTCTTGCCGCTGGATTGTTTCCGAAATATCTGGGAGCCGGTAGAAGGCTCCGACACGCTGATTTTCGCTTTGTTTGTCGGAACCGCGCTCTCTATCTCCGCATTGCCCGTCATCGCGCAGAATTCTGATGGATCTCAATCTTCTGCGAAGCGAGATGGGAACGGTGGATCATGTCGTCCGCCATGTTCGACGACCTGGTGGGATGGATTCTCTTCTCGATGGTCCTTGGGATGATGAATCCAGCAGCCCACTCTGGTGGCGGCCTTAAGCACACGATCGCGCTTGTAGTTTTGTTTGCCGGCCTTACCCTCACCGTTGGCCGATGGCTGATAGACAAGATTCTGCCATTCATTCAGGCGCACACGACATGGCCCGGTGGCGTTCTTGGATTTATCTTCACGCTTACTTTCGCTGCCGCTGCTTTCACCGAGTACGCGGGGATCCACGCAGTTTTTGGCGCATTCATCGTCGGCATCGCGGTCGGTGAATCCACGCATCTACGCAAGCGCACGTCCCAGCACATTCATGAAATCGTCACCAACGTGTTTGCGCCGTTCTTTTTCGCCAGTATTGGCCTGCGCACAAATTTTGTCGCGAACTTCAATCTCGGACTCACGCTGACGGTGATTGGTGTCGCCTGCGCCGGAAAAATATTTGGAGCAAAGTGGGGAGCGCGGCTTGGCGGCATGGATAACCGCGCTTCCTGGGCTGTGGGGTTGGCAATGAACGCCCGCGGCGCGATGGAGATGATTCTGGGAATCCTCGCCCTGCAAGCAGGGACTCATCCGCGAGCAAATGTTCGTCGCCCTGGTAATTATGGCCCTTTTCACTTCGCTGGTTTCCGCGCCATCAATTCACGCTCTGGTGAGCAGACGGCGAGCCATCACGCTGAAAGATGTTGTTTCCAATAAATTGTTTATTCCGAAGCTTGAATCTGACACCAGGCACGGTGCCCTCAAACAGATGTGCGAACTGGCCGCAAATGAGGTCAGTAATTCCCCGGAGCGATTTTTGCGCATCGTTTTGGAACGCGAAAAAGTAGTAGCCAGCGGTTGGGAAAATCAATTAGCCATCCCGCAAGCCCGCATTAATGGGGTAACTCGTCCGTTGGTAGTCGTAGGCAAATCTCAATCCGGAATTGATTTCGATGCAAGGGATGGAAAGCCCGCGCGGCTCGTGATCATGATCATAACTGGAGACAATCAGTCGCAGCACGATTTGCTTGCCGACGCCAGTTCACTGTTCGGCCACAGAGAAGCGATTGAGCAGGCAATTGAAGCGAACACGTTCGTGGAGTTGGTCGCAGCTCTGAACGCTCCGGTCAGCTAGTCAACGTCTGCAAAGGAATGGCCGGGGCTTTCCGATTCAGCAAAGATGCGCCAGGAATCTTCAGATTCGGCATTGGCTTCCCTGCGAACAGCAGGCGGCAGGGCTTTGCCATCCAGCGCGCCCAGCGTCCGGACCAGGTTACGCGCGCGCTGTCCGTCGCTATACCGGTGTCAGCGTACATCTGCCGATAGATTTTGGAAATTAAAACGAACGCGAGCCTTCCGCGGCTGGATTTGATAAAACTCGAACGCCTCCAGATTGGTCCAATGCTATAAAAATTGTCCCAAACGCTCTGTGTCCGCGAACGAATCTCCTCCGCGGACATTACCGGATGATCCCAATACAACTTTGGACGAAGCGCCTGCGGGATAAGCCATCGCCGCGTCAGAGGTATCCCGGCAATCATGGGCGGGTTCTCACCAAGACCCTTTTCCCAACGAATGAAATCCACCGTTCCGGGATATGGACTCAGCGTAACAAATTGCGCGAACGTAACATTCGCGCTTATCGCGGCCGCTGCCGTGGCGTCGAAGGTCGCTGGAACATCACTGGGCAATCCAAAAATAAAAGATCCCAGAACGTGGACGCCATGCTCCCGGAAAGTACGCAGCCGCTCAATCAGCGCGTCGCCCGAGAGATTGAAGTCTTTGTAAACGTCTTTCAATCCGCTGGGCGTAACCGATTCCACTCCAACCAGCGCGCCCTTAATACGCGCGGCTTTCATCGCATCTAAAAACTCGATGTCTTCGGCTGCTTCCATCGTGATCTGTGTGAAGAACACCATGTCGTCAGGAAGCTGCGCCAAACGCGACATCAGTTCAAATCTCTCGGCGCGAATCGAATTCAGTTCGCCGAGCCGCACCTGATTCTTTTGCTCAGTTGCCAGCTTGATATCCGTCTGTGTGACGGGATAGAAGTTATCGTCGGCGAGCGCGATGAATCGAAATCCGAGGCGGCGCAATTGCACAATTTCTTCGATCACTACATCCGAAGACCGCTGCCGGGGCTTCTGCCCATCGGTGCGCCATACCGAGCAGAATGAGCAATGTTTGGGACATCCGCGAACCGTCTGCACCGAAGCCCACATGTAACGATTCCTTGGAACCAAATCCCAGCGAGCCTGCATGAAATCGGATGCTTCGACGCGGCCGCCTTCATAAATCGCTTGCGGAGTCCCGATGCTGCAATCGGTCAGAGCCTTTGACCAGATGACGTCGCCATCTCCTTTTACCACCGCGTGAGCTCCACCAAGTTCGTGAGCTTCCTGGGGATAAAGAGTGGCGTGAATGCCACCGAAGATCACATACGCGCCACGCTCCCGTGCGATCTTGCCGATTTCGTATCCGCGCAGAGCGTTCGCGGTATGAATTCCGATGCCTACCGCATCGCCCTCTTTTATTTGCTCGGGATCAATCTGCTCAAGGGTTTCATCCACCAGGATAGGGTCTCCAAAGATCTTCGGTGTAGCCGCAGCGAGCACGTATTGCCAGCGAGGAGTGATTACCGCGGTTCCGAATGACACACTACTCGGATTCACCAGATGGACATTCAAGACGAGCCTTTCTTTCTACGGTTTATTGCCAGGAGCCGGATTTATCTTTCATGTAGGCCGGAAGCGAAACGGTTGCGAGACAACCTATCTTTCAGCAAAAGCGGGATTGAATCTCTCCAGGTGTTCGTTCGTGGAAAAGAAAAAGGCGAGAGTCAATTCGTGTTGGAAGACGCAGACGCAAGACTAGGCCAAATTGGGAAGGTTGTCAAATACGTGACGACTTGGGCTGGCACTGAACGTGCCAAGAATAAGCAACGCAAACCACCGAGTGGATACTAGTATCGAGATCAATCGCCCATTCGCCTGCTAAATGCGCGATTGTTTAAGCTCTGTTCCTGAGGGGTTCCGGCCAGATGAGATCCAAAAAGTTTTCCCACTACTGCGGACCGCGTTGTGACTCCCATTTTGACCATCACCAATCGCACAAATGCTTTTACGGTGTTGGGGCTAATTTTCAAACGCTCTGCAATCTCTTTGCTGGTAAGCCCCTGCATCAAGAGTTCGACGGTCTCTTTTTCGCGGGGCGTAAAGTCGAACATCTCAGAAGCCTGGGACAACGCGCTTCCAATCGAAGCGTTTCTCTCAAGCAACAAGGCCGCGGTTTGCTGATACGAAGAGCTCACATTGGGTTGCAGTGCAAAAGTCCGGCAGACGTAACGCCGATTGCCCGACTTGAACTGCTTGGAGAAGGTCAGCGAATCTCCAGAACGCCCTTCAATCAAGTTCAGCTTCACCCGGTCAGCAAGAAAAACGTCCAGCTGTTTAATCTTTTCGGGCGCAGTGGGATAAGCCAGAATCTTCACCGCTTCTGAGTTAAACATTACCAACTTTAGTTTGTTGTCGAGAAGAAGAAAGCCCTTTTCCGAAACTTCATCATGCATGCAGAAACACTCCAGTGGATAAGTTTTTAGAACCTGCAACCTTGGGGGCTTTGGAACGGCCGGTGCAATTTCACCAGTCCGTAAGACTTACTTGGGGGTGGGCTTATTTAGTCTCTGATGCCTTGCAATACTTGTCAACAAGCAATCAGCACAAAGTTATTTAATTCTCGTAATCCAGTAGTTCGATTGCAAAACAATGCACTTTAAAGGCATTCGTCATTCTCTAGTGACCCGGTGCTGAACCATCGGACGCCAGCGTGAAATCAATAGCGATTCGGCTCTCGAATCTTTTCGGTTTCCCATCCTTCACCAATGGCTGAAAACGCCACTGCCGAACCGCCTCCTCAGCCGCCGCCATCAATTGGGACTCGCCACTCACCAGGCTGAGACCATCTACCGCACCGCTTGCATCCACTATTACATCAAGCACAACCGTGCCCTGTACATGCTGCTGCCGTGCCGCATTCGGATATTCAGGTTCGACTCGGTGAATGAGCCGCGCCATCGCAGCTTGAGTGGGAACTGCCTCAGCCTCTGCGTCGCTGTTGCCCGCCTTGTCATTCTTGCTCGGCAATACTTCCGCCGCAGGATCTTTCGATACCAATTTCGATTCCTGTGTCGTACCAGGTTTCAAAGGTGTCTTGTGTTTTTCAAATAAAACAACATCGTCAGAGGGATCAGTTTTTTTCGCAGCATCTTCGGCGCTGGTTTGCGGCGAATCGGCTTTGTGCACAGGCTGGCGTTGAATAGTGATGGACGAGGTGACCTGCGGATAAGAAGATACTTTAGCAGGCCATGCCGACGGGTCCAAGGCCGCGGGCTTCATACTGAAAGGTGTCGGTTTCGGAACAACGACTTTCGCCACATGCGGTTCCGAAAGATTTAACGTGGCGGACATTGGCTCGCGGACGATCTGCACAAATTTCGCGCTGCCGCTACGCTGCCAATAACTACGTGCGACCATGCTGCCGCCGATCAAAACCAGTGTTATCGCGGTTCGTGCCATGACCGCTATCCAATCAACAGAAGCCAATCGGGAACGTTGCGAGAGGATTCGGCTCCAAAATTTAGGAACCTGAAGTTTGCGGGCTGCCCGTGTCCCCTTTTTCGGGCGGTGCGATTTCGAATGATTTTGTTCCGAAGCCGCAAAAGCTACGGGTCGGGCATTGGGAACGCTGTAACTGTGCTGATCCCAGCTTTTTTGGATCAGCTCTATATTGGCCGCGATACGCCGTGCCATTGCTTCGAGGGTCAGCACATCCCGGTCACAAAATGCATTTGCCCGGGGAGAAAAAATCTCCAGGATTCCCAGTAGTGTGCCTTTTTCGCCTTGCACCGGAACCACTAAGATTGAGCGCACTCCGCTGCGGCGATAAGCGACCGCATCGGCATTGGTGTCCGGTCCAAGATCGTCTACGCGCCGCACTGCGCCTGTTGCGAAGCAGGTTGCGGCAATGCCCGATTTTGTATTCAGGCAAATGGCAACATCGGAAGCCGTCGCGCCCGTCGTCGCGCGGCAAATCAGCTCTCCAGAACGGGCCAAGCCAAGTACCCCGCCGGTCGCGTTGGTGGTGAGACGCGCCTGAAGTACGATTTCATTCAGCACAAGGTCCAGTGCAAGTTCGGAAGGTGGCTTTAAGCTAATGGTTTCAGCACGCGGAATTTGGTCGGGAACAGGCTCTGGAATAATGGTTTCGGCAGGAGGAATTTGGTCTAGAACGGACTCTGCGCTGATGGTTTCGACAGGAATTTGGGGCAACGCTGCCAGGACTGGGGGCAGTTCGTCCTCGGGTCGAGCTAATTCCGCGACATTCGGAGTCGCCACGGTCTCGTGCACGACCGAAGTCGGCATGTGAATGCGGTGGCGGCGATCACTGGATCTGAACTTAACTGGAGCCATAGGAGCGCGGGGGAGCTATCAAAGTGCAAGTTGATGGCCATATTATCCCAGCCAGCTCTTATATTTCAGCGGTTTATAGAGCCAGTGAAGGGTCGAAACCGGAACAGGCCTGCCAGAGACGCAAAAAAATGCCCTGGTGTCCACTCTGGAGGGAAAAACATTCTACATGGGGAAAATGGGCGGGTGGGATCGGAGTCGGTTGAATCGCGAAGGGCACCAACGGGTACAAGCGTCTGGTGCCCTCAGGGACTCATGGATTGAGCGTTATTCCTCAAGCATCGAATTAGGAAGCGCCAGCTGATCCTGGGCCGCTGAAAAATCAATTGATGACATATCGTCATCGGCTCCCTGTTCTGGTTTCTCCTGTTTCCGTTGAACCCTCTTTTCGGCTTTCTCGCGCTGCTTCTCTTGACGTGAGCGCTCTTTCAAACGTTTGTTGAAGCTTGAGCGACTTCTACCAGCCATAAAAACCTCCCGAGGGAACAATTTTGTCTTAGTTTAGCCTTTCAATAAGAAAGCAGACTCGACCGCTACCAGCGCGGCTCGCGAGGCTGACGCGCGTGACCTTGATAATCGTCCCGACCGCCTCCGCCACCACCGGAACGACCACCTCCTCCGGAACGCCCTCCACCTCCGCCAGGACGTCCACCACCGCCCCGAGGAGGTCCGCCGCTGCTGCGTTCCGTTTTAGGACGCGCTTCGTTGATGTTCAACGCTCGTCCGCCGAGTTCCTTGCCATTCAACGCAGCGATTGCTTTTTCCGCTTCTGAAGAATCTGCCATCTCCACGAACGCGAATCCTCTGGAACGCCCTGTCTCGCGGTCTGTAACTACGCTGACCTGATCAATCTTGCCATGTGGTTCAAACAGTGTCCGCAGCTCTGCTTCGGTTGTGCTGTGGGGGATATTGCCAACGAAAAGCTTCTTCATGATATTTCCTCTTTAAATTTACTGACGCTGTTGTGCAGAGCTTACGACTAATCAGCTCCGCCGGTCATTTCACCGGCGTGGCCTTGCTTTTCTTATCGCCTGCCGCCGCCGGAACTTTCTGTCCCGCTGCTGCAAGCAGTTCCTTGTTCCTGGCTCGGCGATGAATATTCTGTTTCCGTTCCCTATGGAACCGGGATTTATCTCCATTGATTTGTGACATTATTTCCCGTCCGGTTACGCCGCAAGTAAAATCTTACTGCTGAATAACCCCTTGCATCCCTTGATAATGAGCGACGAGTCTCTTACGCAGTCTACGACAAAGCGATCTGAATCGCGAACGGCGCAGAATAAGGGACGAGTGACTGACTGTCAAGGCCCCTACGGATTATACCCGGTCGCCGGCGCATTGGGAAATCGTGGGGGAGGAGACCACACAAGCCAGAACCAGATGGAAGCCTCCGCCCTCCCTCTCAACATGGCAATAGATTTAGAAAAGCGAGAAATTTCGCTTAGCGAAGCCGGATTTACACACATTTCGGGGATTGTCGTATGATCCCGTGTGCGAAAAACGCACGGACACTACGCCATGAGCCCCATGGTCGGGAAGAAACTTCGTAGCGACACCGGCATCCTTATCCTGCTCTCGCTATTCTTTCTTGCGCTTCACGTTGCGGCTAGCGGACGATACGGATTCCACCGAGACGAACTTGCCACGCTCGACGATGCCCGCAATCTCGAATGGGGCTTCGTCGCTTATCCTCCGCTAACCCCCGCCATCGGACGCCTCGCGCTGTCGCTATTCGGCATTTCGCAGATAGGAATCCGCCTCTTCCCTACCATCGCGTTGAGCACCGCGGTGGTGGTTTCCGGCCTGATGGCGCGCGAACTCGGTGGCAATCGCCGCTCCCAGGTTCTCACCGCGCTCGCCGTCGCAATCGTGCCAATCGTCAACATTCAGACAGCGGTACTTCAATATGTCTCGTTTGATTATCTCTGGGGTGTTTTCCTTACCTACCTCGTAATACGCCTCCTCAACTCGCAGAATCCACGCTTGTGGGCTTTGATTGGAGCAGTGATCGGGATCGGCATGATGACGAAATACACCATGGCCTTCTTCGCCGTCAGCCTTGTTGGCGCGTTTCTGCTTACGCCAGTCCGCCGTTATCTGGCGAGCTCGTGGCTGTGGGCAGGGGTAGCGATTTTCCTACTGATCTTCATGCCAAACTTGCTCTGGCAATGGAAGCACAATTTTATCTCGCTCGAGTTTCTCCGTCACATTCACGTCCGCGATGTTGCCGAGGGACGCACCCGCGGCTTCATACCTGAACAATTATTTGCGTGCGTCAATGTGCTGTTGGCTCCTCTGCCATTCATGGGGCTTTGGTTCTACTTCTCCAAACGCGGCCGGAAATACCGATTGCTAGGCTGGATGTTTGTTCTAACGTTCACTGTATTTTTTATCGCAAAGGCGCGGTCTTACTACATGGGTCCGCTGTATCCGATGTTGCTCGCAGCAGGCAGCGTAGTTTGGCAGAATTGGATGGCGAGTCGTCAGCGACGCTCGGCTTTGGCCATTCGGGGTGCAACGTGGACGCTCGTCGCATTGGGCGGAATCACCTCATTTGCGCTCTTCACCCCTGTCGCGCCGATCAATTCCCGGCTCTGGTATACCACGGCCAAAATGCAGGATAACTTCAAAGAAGAAATAGGATGGACCGACCTGGTCGGAAGCGTTGCGCGAGTGTACCGCTCCATTCCAGAAAATGAGCGCCCGCAGACCGGAATCATCGCCGGAAATTATGGCGAGGCCGGCGCAATCAATCTTTTCGGGCCCAAGTACGGGCTTCCGCCTGCCATAAGCGGAACGAATTCCGCGTGGTATAGAAGTTATCCACGAAATGAGCCGCAAACGCTTATTGCCATTGGGCTCGATGCTGACTTTCTCAAGGAACAGTTCGAAGGCTGCCAACTGGTTGCTCACAACACGAATCAATATGGCGTCGTCAACGAAGAGAGCCGCGACCACCCGGACATCTATTTATGCCACGGCCTGCTTCAGCCGTGGCCCGTGTTTTGGACTCACTTTCAACGCTTCGGTTAGAACCCTGCCACCAATTGCCGCCCTCCGCTTTCATCAAATCCAGGGGCGTGGCAGGCAAAAGCTAATGCGTTTGTCTTGACAATAGTCGTTAACACAAATAGTTTTGATGAGAAATGAAGAAGACGGCAGGATCAGTTAAAGGCAGGCGATCAGTCGGCACTGCCGAAGAGTCCGCATTTCTAGATCTGCTGCGCACCACCGACATGCTGTCTCGAGGACTCGTCCATGTTCTCAAGGTCGAGGAACTGTCCTCGACACAATACAACGTGCTCCGAATTCTGCGCGGCGCGCCGCAGGGACTTCCCTGTGGGGAAATCGCCAACCGAATGATTACCCGAGACCCGGACGTCACTCGCCTCCTCGATCGCCTCGAAAAGCGCAAGCTAATCTCCCGCTGCCGCGAAACCAAGGACCGGCGAACGGTGAGGACCCGAATTGTCTCCGAGGGCCTAAAACTTCTGGCGCGGCTGGATGAACCGGTGCAGGCAGCCCATCGCAGGCAATTAGGCCACCTGGGGCGAAGGCGTTTGCTGGCCTTGGCCGAATTATTGCGCGCTTGCCGCAGCCAAGTGGCTTGATTTATTAGCTTTATTAGTTGTTGAAACGATTATCGGTGTAACGCATCGAATACTACGGAAGGAGCTTATTATGAGCGCACTCGCTAATCCGCAAACCGAAATCACAACCTGGAACATTGACCCGGTTCATTCCGCCGCCGAGTTCAAGGTGAAACACATGATGATCTCCAATGTGAAGGGCCAATTCACACGCGTCAAAGGGGTGCTGGTTCTGAACGAAGCAGATGTGACACGTTCCCGCGTCGAGGCCTCGATCGAGGCGGCTTCTATAAACACGCGCGATGACCAGCGCGATACCCATCTTAAGAGTGCTGATTTCTTCGACGTGGAGAACTTTCCGTCGCTCTTGTTCAAATCCACTCAGATAACCCGCGTCGCTGACGGAGAGTTGGGCGTAGCCGGCGACCTGACCATTCACGGCGTCACCCGCCACGTGGTTTTCAACGTTGAAGGACCAACCATGCCGGCCAAAGATCCATGGGGCAACACCCGCAGGGGGCTGTCCGCCACCGCGAAGATTAACCGTAAAGACTTCGGCTTGACCTGGAACTCGGCGCTTGAGACCGGAGGCATTCTCGTCGGCGACGAGATCACTATTACCCTGGATGTCGAGTTCGTGAAGGCCTAAACGATTTGCCGAGCAACGTTTACCGATTGTGCGGCGCAGAAAAGAGGAAAAATTTATGTCACTTCGGCCAGTTAGACAGATTATTCAATCGGAGCCGACCATCGAGGGTGCTGGTGTAAAGCTGCAACGCGCCTTCGGTTTCGGCAAGACCAAGGATTTCGATCCGTTTCTTCTACTGGATGATTTTCGCAACGAGAATCCGGCCGACTACCTGGCGGGATTTCCCTGGCATCCACACCGCGGGATCGAAACGATCACATACGTGCTTGCCGGTTCAGTTGAGCACGGCGACAGCCTGGGCAACAAAGGCGAAATGACCGCCGGCGATGTGCAATGGATGACTGCAGGCAGCGGCATCCTGCATCAGGAGATGCCTAAAGGGGATAACACAGGCCGCATGCACGGCTTTCAGTTGTGGGCAAACTTGCCCTCGGGCCTGAAGATGACCGATCCCCGCTACCAGGATATTCCGTCGAGCGCAATCCCCGAAGTCACAGACGACGACGGCACGAAGGTTCGGGTCATCTGCGGCGAGTTCTGGGGGAAGAAGGGGCCAGTCGAAGGCGTGGCTGCTGATCCGAATTACCTCGACATTTCCGTCGGACCAGGCCAGCAAAAGCGGCTCAAAGTCGAGACCACGCGCAATGCCTTTGCCTACGTGTTTGCAGGATCGGGAACATTCCGGGATTCTTCAGAGCCACGTTCGGTTCTGACCGAGCAAGCTGCCGATCCCAACGCGCCAGCCAGGTACGATGTCGGCAATCACTCGCTGGTGCTCTTCGACCGCGGAGATGAGATCGTTGTACACGCGGGCGACGAGGGCATCCGTTTCTTGTTAGTTTCGGGCAAGCCGATAGAGGAACCCGTGGCGTGGTACGGCCCGATTGTAATGAACACGCAGGAACAGCTTCGCACGGCAATGACTGAACTACAAACAGGCGCCTTCATCAAGCATCGTTGATTGGCAGAGACGGGTGTCGGCGCAAATTTGTATCGCAGATTTAACGCGCGGGTTCGACGTGGAACCTCTTTACACCAAGAATCGTAAGTACAACGAAAGCCGTCATTACGACGAGCTGGGCGACCAGGAATGGCGGCTCTTTCTGCGTTGGGGCCAGTGCTTTCAAAGCCGGCACCTTCTCGAAAAGCTGCACAACTAAAACGAAGACGTTTAGGTAGAGCGCAACGGCAGCCCCCACTACATAGATCCAACGCCATGCGCCGGCAAGGTGGAAGACATAGCGCGCCGGAATCGCAACTGCCAACACCACCAGCGAAATGATGCCGACAATGTGGGAGGGCAAAAGGTGATCAAACGGAAAGCCAAAGCCGGTCAGGCTCGTCAACACCGTAGTGATGAGAAAGACCGCAGTCGGGCCGTCAAGCCGTTTCCCCACGAGAAAACCATACATGACGACCAAGCCTGAGCCGATTCCTGCCATGCTTATTATTACGTGCAGCAACGTGTATGTCGCTGTTGACATGCCGAAGATCATAGTGCGCTCCTTCCGGGTCCAGGATTTTATCTCTGTTCTTGTTGGCGTCCCCGACGGGATTTGAACCCGTGTTACCGCCGTGAAAGGGCGATGTCCTAGGCCAGGCTAGACGACGGGGACTGATGGAACCTAACGCGGTAGGTTACTGATCGTAGCAGTGGCTATTGGCGGTGTCAAAAAACTTGTCGCCTCGTAGCTTAGCGATATTTCTATCTCCGGAATCGGCGGTTGTTCAGATGCCGAGCGCGGGCCGAGCGGAACAACACCCACACCTAAACGTCTCTCCCAATCTAATTTCAGTGTCTCTAATCGCTGGAGCGAATGTGGCTCAGGGTTCCCATTCCTTGCCGCCGTAGACGAAGTCGCGCGCCTGTCCCTACACTGTCACTGGTGAACGTTGCGTCCAATTCGCCTCGACCATCTCTGGAGTATCAGCAGTTCCAAGTGATTGTGATTGGCGGGGGAATCAACGGAGTGGCAATCGCACGAGAATGTGCGCGGGCGGGATGGCGAACTCTGCTGGTCGAGCAGGATGACTTTGGAGCTGGCACGACCAGCCGCTCGACACGAATCATTCATGGAGGACTGCGCTACCTGGAGCATGGTGAAATCGGACTAATAAGAGAATCATTGCGAGAGCGAACAGCGCTGTTGCGGCACTATCCCGACCTGGTCCAGCCTCTGCAATTCGTGCTGGCTTTGGACGACAGGAGCCATCGAAGCGCGATGAAAATCCGGACCGGGCTGTGGCTTTACCGAATGATGGCAGGAAGAAGGCGCGGGACGAGCGGCAAGAAGGCAGATCGGGAACGACTCGAGCGATCTCTGGATCAGGGACGGCGATGGTCACTGTTTAGTTTTCAGGACGCACAATGTGAATTTCCCGAACGGCTGCTTGCGGAGTGGGTAGTCGAAGCGGTTGAAGCTGGAGCCATTGTGCGCAATCACACACAGGTTCTCGCCGTTGACGTGCGCCAGGGCCGCGCCAAGGCGGTGTTAATACGGGACCGCCTCAGCGAAAAAGAGGAGCGAGTAGAGGGGTCGTGGATCATCAACGCCACTGGCCCTTGGGCGGATCGTGTCTGCCAGCGATCAAGCATCAGAACTCCGACGCCAATGCTAGGCGGAGTGCGCGGATCACATATCGTCTTGCCGCGGTTTGCCGGAGTGCCCGATTGCGCAGTGTATTCAGAAGCCGTGGATGGGCGTCCAATATTTGTCATCCCGTGGAACCAGCAAGTTCTTGTCGGGACTACTGAAAAAGAAGACCGGGCAGATCCGGGAAAGGTTTATCCTTCCGCGGAAGAAATTAGTTACTTGCTGCAATCATTCTCTGCGCTATTTCCGCAAGCGAACTTCTCGATCTGCAACGTTCGGTATGCATTTGCGGGCGTACGGCCGCTGCCTTATGCTCCGAACGCGAAATTATCCGCAGTAACTCGCAAACATTATTTACACGACCATAAAGGGGATGGTGCGGCCCAGATGATCTCCGTGATTGGCGGCAAACTATCCACGGCGGCACAACTGGCGCGCGAGTGCGCGAACAAGATAGGAGCATCAATTCGCGTTGCTTCGAAGTTGAAAAGCCGTAAGGAGCTTCCAGAAGGGGCGGAAGTGCGGCACGATCCGCCACAAGAATCTTTTGGCATGATCGGGACGGACATGGATCCGCTGCTCGACGCCTTTGTCACCGACATTGCTGATGCGGGAGGCATCAGTGAAAGTTCCGCATCAGGCATCGTGGAATGGCACGGCAAGCGTTCTGGGGCCATTGCCCGAATGGCCCTTAGCAGCGCAGATTTGCGCGCTCCCTTATGTGCGCATACCGAACATATCGTAGCCGAAGCTGTGGACGCTTTTGCCAACGAATGTGCAATGACGCTGGGCGATATTCTTCTGCGGCGAGTGCCCTTAGCTTTGGGGGCATGCTGGTCGCCGGAGTGCACACGAGAAGCCGCCGCTGTGCTCAAATCGGTCATGGGATGGAGCGATCGGCAAGCTGCCGCCGAGGTGGAAGCGTTCGAGACGGAGCGCGAGAACTTTCTCAGAAAACCGTGAGACATGATTTCTAGGGCGCTTGAAAGGCTGCACCTATCAGGCAGAGAGCTTAGCGATCAAATTTACGGCCTAGTCTTACCGCTGTCTTGACTTCCAAGCTCCGAAGCTACAAGGACTTACCAAATTCCACAGAATCATTCCATAAAACATAGCTTCACAATCGCCTTCCTTTTATAATCGGAGAAGCCTTTTATTGAGATGAAGTTAGCAACTTTCTTCAGATCCAATCCGGTGGCACGGAACGTGCAGCGTGGGACGCGGGGAAGTTTTGCTTCTCCACCGATCGCCGCCTCGCCGATGAGCAGAGATTTTCAAATACGTCCTGCCATACTACTTTTTGTGTTGACCGCGGCTGCCATAATCCTTGCCGGGATCAACTTCCAGAAGGAACGGAACTTTCAAGTCCCTTACGATGGAGCGTGGTGGGTGGAGCACGGCGGCAACCTTGTCGCCGACCGGGTTGAAGATAACGGGCCAGCAGCTAAGGCGGGGATAAAAGAGGGCGACCTGCTGGTCGCCATTAACGACGATCCTGTACACAACGTTTCCTCCCAAGTGCGGGAGATGTACGGTCTGGGAATCTGGTCCAAAGCCACCTACTCGCTGATTCGCAAATCGGTCCCGGTGGATGCAACCGTCATTCTTATTCCAGCGGAAAAGTCCCTGAATTACTGGTTACGGCTTATCGCCCTCATTTACCTCGGAATAGGAATTTACGTATTGCTGCGGCGCTGGACGGCTCCGGGATCAATGCACTTCTATATTTTTTGCCTGGTGTCGTTCATCTTTTACGCTTTTAAGTACACCGGCAAGTTTAACCAGTTCGACTGGACGATCTATTGGAGCAACGTTGTCGCGGGATTGCTTCAGCCGGCACTATTTTTGCATTTCGTCCTAATCTTTCCAGAGAAGCGCCGCTGGTTGCAAAAGCGAGCTTGGGCAATTCCGCTCATTTACATTCCGGGCACGGTTCTATTAGTCCGTCATATTCTGGCGCTCAGATTCTTGCAAGCCAGTGAAAGCCTGCGCTGGAATCTTGATCGTTTGCAGATGGGCTACCTGGCGTTGTTCTTCGTAATTGCGGCGGGAGTTCTTTGGTACAGCTACCGGAGCGCCAGCACGCCGATTTTGCGTCAACAATTGAAGTGGGTCACTCGCGGTACGATCCTTGCCATTACCCCCTTCACTTTGTTTTACGTCATACCCTACATTCTGGGGAACGGTCAGAGCGCGGGCATGAAGGTTTCCGTGCTCTCTCTGGGAATCCTTCCGCTGACGTTTGGATACGCAATTTTCCGCTATCGCCTAATGGATGTGGATCTGATCTTTAAACGAGGCATGGTTTACACATTGGCGGCCGGGACGATCGCGGGAAGCTACTTCGCGGTAGTGGCAGCCGTCGCGGAGTTGGTGCATGCCCGGATACCGAGTTCGGGACCCATTGGGCTCACGCTTGCGATCGTGGTCACGGCGCTTTTGTTCGACCCGGTGCGTAAGTGGATACAAGTGCGCATTGATCAATTTTTCTACCAGACCCGCTATGACTACCGGAAGACGTTGGTTGAGTTTGCCCGCGAGCTTAGCGCGGAGACTGATCTCGACAAGATGTTGAGCTCGGTCGTGGATCGGCTGTCACGGACGCTGGTAGTGGACCGGATGGCCATTTTCTTATCAACGGGCGAGAAAGAGCAACGATTCGTGCTGGCAAAATCCTTCGGGATAACCCAGACCAGCGGTCTTGATTTGGGTTTCCTTGGCGCGCCGCGTCCGGAAGCGGAATCCGGACATTTGTTTTTCGATAACACGCATCAAGTTCCCCGCGAGACCGCCAATGCTCAGGAAACTATCGCGAAGCTTGACCTGAATTATTACATCAGCTGTCGTGCGCGTAAGCACACAATTGCGGTGATCGGCCTAGGCAAGACAGTTGAGGGCGACTTCCTTTCGAGTGAAGACGTCGAGTTGCTGGAAACTCTGGCGGGATATCTCGGAATCGCGATTCAGAACGCCCGGCTGTACGCGTCACTCGAGCAAAAGGTCTCGGAATACGAGCGCCTGAAAGACTTTAACGAAAACATCGTCGAGTCAATCAACGTCGGCGTGATGGCTGTGGATTTGGCCGACCGCATCGAGTCGTGGAACTCGCAGATGGAAGTGATGTATGCGCTGCCACGCTGGCAGGCAATGACTCGACCGCTCAGCGAGGTCTTCCCTGCCGCCTTCGTTGAGGAGTTCTATCGCGTTCGGCAGAGCCCCGGCATTCACAATCTCTACAAATTCCGGCTGGGAACGCCAACAGGAGAAAGCC
This sequence comes from uncultured Acidobacteriaceae bacterium, assembly GCA_963720075.1. GTDB lineage: Bacteria > Acidobacteriota > Terriglobia > Terriglobales > Acidobacteriaceae > PALSA-188. Next base: position 159,571 of record CAVREG010000011.1, read on the forward strand.
GGGTAGTGAACGTTGCCATCGCGCCACTGGTGACGAAGAAATTTAATGTGATTGGCCGCCTGATTATCATGGACGACATCACCGAACGGGTTGAGCTGGAATCCCAGCTTTCGCAGGCGGATAAGCTTTCATCCATCGGTCTGCTTGCCGCCGGAGTTGCACACGAAGTGAATACCCCGCTAGCGGTGATCTCCTCATATGCCCAGATGCTTTCGAAGCAGCTTCAAGGCGATCCGCAAAAAAGCGGTCTGATGGAAAAAATCACCCGCCAGACTTTCCGTGCGTCAGAGATAGTAAATAATTTGCTGAATTTTTCCCGCACCAGCGGTACGGAATTCACCAGCGTGGACGTTACTACCATCATTCTCGACACGCTTGCTCTTCTAGAGCATCAATTCAAAACCGCGAAGATTCGCGTAGACGATGAGCTTGCCTCCCATTTGCCTCCAATACAGGGGAATGTCGGAAGGCTTCAGCAAGTATTTTTGAATTTGTTTCTTAATGCCCGGGATGCGATGCCTAATGGAGGCACCCTTCGCGTCGCGACCTCAAACGGCAACAATGTATCGGTAGTCGTATCCGACACGGGCAGCGGCATTGCTCAGGAGCACATTCGCCGCATTTACGATCCATTCTTCACCACCAAGACCACTCCGGCGGAGGGGCAAAGCCGTGGAACTGGGCTGGGCCTCTCGGTCACTTATGGAATCATTCAAGAGCATGCGGGAAAGATTCGTGTGGAAAGCAGCCCCGGCCAGGGCACCACATTCACCCTCGACTTTCCAATGTTGAAGAAGGCCGTTAATGTCTGAGGTTGCAGTAATTCCCCAGCCCCCTGCCAGCGAAACCTCGCCGCTTTCGACGGGTACCATCCTGATAATTGATGACGAAGCAGCGATCCGGGAGTCGCTCCAAACCTTGCTTGAAATGGAGGGCTATCAAGTTGAGACCGCTGCCAGCGCCCAACAGGGGCTCGCCTGCATTGGAGAACATGCATTCGACCTGGTGCTGCTGGACCTGGCGCTGCCTGATCGCAACGGGCTTGATCTGCTGAGCGAGATTCGCGGCTACGATCCGCAGTTGTCGGTCATTATGATCACGGCTTACGGGACCGTGGAGAATGCGGTACGCGCAATGCAGTCCGGTGCGGTCAACTTCGTTCAAAAGCCCTGGGACAATGAAAAGCTCCTGGCCGACGTGCGGGCGGCCGTCGGCAGGCGCCGGGCCGAAGAAGAAAACATTCAACTCAAGCGCGCGCTCAAGCAGCGCTATAACTTCGAAAATATAGTGGGCAAAAGCGAGCCCATGTTAAGCATTTTTGATTTGGTCGCCCAAGTGGCGCCAAGCCGCTCCACTATTCTGCTTCAAGGCGAGAGCGGTACCGGTAAGGAATTAATTGCTAAGGCCATTCACCTCAATTCTCCCCGCAAGGACCGGGCTTTTGTCCCCGTGAATACTGGTGCGATGCCGCCTGACCTCCTGGAATCCACGCTGTTCGGCCACGTCAAAGGCGCATTCACCAGTGCCATCGCCTCGAAAAAGGGCTTGTTTGAAATTGCCGATCGCGGCACTCTTTTTTTGGATGAAATTGGGACCATGGGCGTGGACACCCAAAGTAAGATATTGCGCGTCCTTCAAGACCGAAAGTTCATGCATCTGGGCGGGGTTCATGAGTTGCAGGTGGACGTTCGCATCATTGCAGCCACGAATGTGGACCTGAAACAACATGTTCGTGACGGGAAATTCCGCGAAGATCTGTTTTACCGTCTAAACGTTATCACGATTGACCTGCCTCCACTGCGGCAGCGCAAAGAAGATATTCCTCTATTGGCCGAATTTTTTCTCCAGCGGTACTCGCAAGAGAATGACCGGCCCGCGAGGCGCATCACTCCGGAAGCCCTGCGAGCTCTGCTGACCTATTCATGGCCTGGCAACGTCCGCGAAGTAGAAAATGTTATTGAACGCGCCGTTGTTCTTTCCTCTGGGCCGGAAATTGGCCCTGACTTGCTGCCCGACCACATTGCGGGTCGAGGCACGGCGTTTCCGCGCCTGGAGCATCGTGGCGACGCTTCTCTGTTTGATATCGTGGAAGATTACGAGCGACATATCATCCTTGACATGCTCGATAAATGCAATTGGAACCAGACCGAAGCGGCGGAACGCTTTCGCGTACCATTATCTACGCTGAATCAAAAAATCAAGCGCCTCTCCATCGAAATTAAAAAGAAACCCCGGGAGTAGCAGAGCAATCCTCAATCGCTTGGCTTTGAACCAGCTGATGCTTGCTTCTGTTATATTTCCGTCAGGCTACGATCCAAATGGAATTTAAGTCTCCCTCCGAATTCGCCAAGGAGCAAGTCACTGCAGTTCAGGATTATTCCGTGCTTGCGGGACGGTCAATCGCGAACCTGTTCAGCCATCCCGTTTATTCCGGCGACATTGTTCAGCAAGCGGACTTGATCGGCGTAGGATCGCTGCCCATCGTGGCGCTCTCGGGTTTATTCACCGGAGTGGTGCTGGCGTTGAACAGTGCCAATACGCTGCAAAGATTCGGATCCCTCTCGCTGATCGCCCAACTAGTCTCGGTAGGAATGGTTACTGAACTGGGACCAGTTCTCACCGGTTTGATGGTCGCCGGCAGAAATGCGTCTGGAATGGCAAGCGAACTTGGTTCGATGGTCGTGACCGAACAAATTGACGCAATGCGTGCCCTGGGCACCGATCCCCTGAAAAAGCTGGTAACGCCCCGTGTGGTTTCGACGGTATTCATGCTTTTTTTCCTCACCATCATTTCGGATCTTCTCGGCCTCTTCGGAGGCTCCATCGTTTCCACTCTGATGCTCGGGCTTGATGCGCACCAGTATTGGAGCTCAGCGTGGCAGGTTCTCGCTTTTAGGGACGTATTCACTGGACTCGTCAAGCCCTTGATCTTCGGATTCATCATCGCGACCGTGGGCTGTTACTACGGCATGTCGGCGCGTGGGGGTACTCAGGGAGTTGGACGAGCAACCACGCAGGCTGTGGTGGCTGCGTCGGTTTCGATTGTTATGGTGGATGCCTTCGTTACCAAGCTGCTGATGGCAATTTTCGGAAACCGTTGATATGGGCGCACCCCCTATTGTGGCCGAAGCAGCGTCCCGTGTGACTCAGGATTCCGGCTCGCCAGTCGTCGTCTTCGAAGATGTTTCGCTAGCGTTCGACGAAAAGGTTGTCCTAGACGCGATATCCTTTCAGTTAGAACGTGGCGAAACCAAGGCGATCTTTGGCGTGGCCGGCTCAGGAAAGAGCACGATTCTCAAACTCGCAATGGGACTGATTCGGCCGGATAGCGGTCGTGTGCACGTTCTGGGAGTTGACATCACGGATATGAGCGAGGAGGACTTGTTTGCTCTGAGGCGCAAGATTGGAATGGTGTTCCAGGAGAGTGCGCTGTTTGATTCGCTTACAGTTCGCGAAAACGTGGCGTTCCGCTTACTCGAAGAAGGAGACGTTTCCGAAGCCGACATCGAGAAACGGGTGCTTGAGGTGCTTAGCTTCGTCGAGTTGGAAAAAACCATTGACATGTTTCCATCAGAACTCTCTGGCGGCATGCGTCGCCGTGTAGCCATCGCCCGCGCGATTATTAACGAACCGGAACTTCTGCTTTACGATTCACCCACTGGAGGACTTGACCCGGTGACCTCCACCACAATTGTCGAACTTATCATTAAGCAACGAGATGTAGCCAAAACAAGCTCACTCTTCGTGACGCATCGCTTGCAAGACGCCTTTACCATGGCGACCTATGGTTTTGATCGCAAGACAAACCACATGCAGCCCCTGACCGGGAGGGGCGGAACAATGTGCCCATGTGTTTTCTCTTATTGCGGGATGGAAAAATTATCTTCAACGGCGACGCGCACGAATTGGCGCAATCGAAAGACGAATATATTCGCGAGTACATCTCGTAGCATCGGGTAATTGGGTGATTGGGAAATTAAGAAGTGAACCCAAAATCACACAATCAGTAAATTACCCGATTACCCAATTATTCAATGTCTTAGCTGGCCTTTGCCGCCTCAGCCATCGCTTTTTTCCGGTTCGCCACGGTTGTTTCCATTCTTTGCAGTATGGCGCGGCCGTTTTCAGTGCTGTTTACCAATCCTTCGATCGTGAGAAACATCGTGGGGCTTACTTTTTCCCGCAGCTCTTTCAGGAATGGCTTCACCTTTGCGAATATGAGAAACATTTCGCCGGAGGAGGCCGGGGTCAGAAAAAGATCCCGGTCGAGTGCCCCGTGCTCCACGAAAGAAGCCGCCATGCTCCAGTATCCCGAGACTTGGCGAAACCAATTGTTTTCCTGGCTTCCCATGTTGGACGAAATCTTTGTAACGTCATCAACAGTCTGCGGCCAGAAGATCGTCGTCCACCAGTGGCGCGCCTTGCGCATTTCGGCCTCACGGCGAAGATCGTATAGTTTGAGAATCAGTTCCGCATCAGCGGCAGTTGCCTTATTAGACATTCAAACCTCCAATAAATTAAGAGTGGTGCACTGCAAGTTGTGAAATGGTTGGTTGAAGGGTGGTGGCTTGCGCTGTACTTGATGAAAAAGCTTGTCCGGCGGACTCAAGCGATTGCTTCCGACTCCTTATCGCGACCTGACCGCGAGGCAATTTCAGTTCCGGGAGGCGCGGGACGCATAGTCGCACTCTTTATTTGGGCACGCTATTACAGGTTCCGACTTCACAAACTTTTCCACCAAATACTCGTGCCCGCACGCCGGGCATTTTTCTGGTATCGGCTTGTTGGCGGAGGTGAATTTGCATTTCGGATAATTGCTACAGCCGTAGAAAGTGTTTCCCTTACGCGCTTTCTTTTCGACCAATTCGCCGTCGGCGCAAACCGGACATTTCACCCCTATGAAAGTCTGTTTGACATATTTGCATTCCGGATAGCCACTACAGGTTGTGAACTCGCCAAAACGGCCGTGGCGAATCATCATATTGCGTCCACACTTGGGGCAAAGTTCATCCAGTGGAATATCGGGAACTTTCTTCCCTTGATCGAGACGCCTCGTCGTTTTGCAATCCGGATAACCGGTGCAAGCCATGAATTGCCCGAAGCGTCCGCGCTTCAGGACCATTACCCGGCCGCAATTCTCACAATACTCTTCCTGCGTGGTCTCCTGAACGTCAGCGGTATCGAGATCGGGAAGATTGATCGGGTTTTCTTTCGTAAACGTGCAGCTTTCGGGATTCTCTTTGTCGTAGGAGCTGCATGCGTAAAACGAACCGTGCTTTCCCCACTTAATCACGAGGGGAAATCCACAGCGTTCGCACTTCTCGTCGGTTGGCTTCTCCATCCGCTTCACGTTTTCCATGTGCTTTTCAGCGTAGCGGAGGTTTTTCTGGAACTTTTTATAGAAGTCGGCGAGAGTGTCCGTCCATTTCTCGGTGCCGTCTTCAATCTGATCTAAGTCTTCTTCCAGTTTGGCGTATATTGCACGTCGAAAATTTCGGAAAAATTCGCGACGAGCAAATCCGTTACCACCAGTCCAATCTCAGTCGGCGTAAATTTCCCGCCAAGTTTCTGCACGTACTGGCGTTCCTGAATCGTGCTGATAATCGCCGAATAGGTTGATGGCCGCCCGATGCCTCGCTCTTCAAGCTCTTTCACCAGAGAAGCCTCGTTGTAGCGCGGCGGCGGCTCTGTGAAATGTTGTTCGGGCTTCAGTTGTTTCAGGGTAAGTTTCTGTCCCGGTTCGAGTCCGGGCAATTTGTGTTTGAGTTCTTCTTCCTCTTCGTCCTTGGCGTCTTTGGACTCTTCGTAAACTTTAAGGAAGCCGTCAAATTTGAGAACCGAACCCGTAACCCGGAACCAGAATGTTTCGGTTTTCGATTTCGCGTCTATATCTACGGTCGTCTGGTCGAAGACGGCGGGCGTGATCTGCGAGGCCACGAAGCGCTGCCAGATCAGTTTGTAAACTTTGTATTCATCCTCTTTCATGTATTGCTTGATTTGATCGGGATGGCGAAGGACTCCCGTCGGACGAATAGCCTCGTGGGCATCCTGCGTGTTCTTTTTCGATTTAAACGTATTGGGCGCGTCGGGCATGTATGCCGCCCCATACTGAGATTTAATGTAGTCGCGCACTTCGGTGAGAGCGTCGTTGGAAACGCGCGTTGAATCAGTACGCATGTAAGTGATTAAACCCACTACGCCTTCTTCACCCAGTTCAACACCTTCATACAAACGCTGCGCAATCATCATGGTGCGCTTCACGCTGAAGCGCAGTTTGCGGGAAGAATCCTGCTGCAATTTGCTGGTGGTAAACGGAGGCGCGGCATTGCGGCGTCGCTCCTTGCGATCAACGGTTCGAACCAGCCAATCAGCGCCTTCCAGCGCGACGCGAATTTTCTCCGCGTCCTCCCCGTTCGTGACTTCAACCTTCTCTTCATTCTTTCCTATGAACCGGGCGTCGAAGGCGGGTGGTTTCGGGCCGGCGAGGTTCGCGTCAATGGTCCAATATTCCTGCTTCTGGAAGGCTTTGACTTCACGCTCGCGATCAACAATGAGTCGCAGCGCGACCGTTTGAACTCGCCCAGCGGAGAGGCCCCGGCGAACTTTGTCCCACAGAAGTGGCGAGACTTGATATCCGACCAGGCGGTCGAGAACGCGGCGGGCCTGCTGCGCATCCACGAGGGCGCGATTTATGTGCCGGGGATGCTCGAATGCTTCGCGAACGGCGCGCTGAGTAATTTCATTGAAAGTGACACGCTGAATGCGATCGCCGTTTTCTTCGTCCGTCTTCTTCTTTTTCTTGGCCTTCTTCCCTTTTGCGCCATCTCCTAATTCTTCGGCAAGATGCGCAGCCATCGCTTCGCCTTCGCGGTCAGGATCGGGGGCCAGATAGATATGATCCATCCCAATGGCGAGTTTCTTCAGCTTGGCAAGAACCTTTTCCTTGCCGGGAATAACGACATATTCGGTGTCGAAATTGTTATCCACGTCCACGCCAAGCGTGCTTTTAGGCAGGTCTTTCACGTGCCCAAATGAAGCCTCCACGGTATAGCCCTTACCCAAATATTTCTGGATGAGCTTGACCTTGCCCGGCGATTCGACGATGACTAAACCTTTTTCCAATGTTTCCTCAGTGGTTGATTTCTTTCCAGAAGCTAGCACGAAAGGCAAGCCTTTGGCTATTAGCTCTTGGCTCTTGGCTAAAAGCTTAGGCCACCATCGAGCTCCTTAACTTTTGTGACAGCGAACTGAGCATACGCATTATTGAACTTAATTCCGAATCTAACCGGTCGTAGTCAGCCGGGGTGAGAACCTCTAAATCCCTCGCTAACAGAAGGTGATAGGAAAGCTCCGCCCCTGAACCCATTGCAATCTGGATGAAGCGCGCCATCTCTCCCTCGGATCTCCGGCCACAACCCTCCGCCAAGTTTGCCGGAACAGAGGCACAAGAGCACGAATCTGGCTCGTCAATCCATAGCGCTCTTCCAAGGGGAACTTCTGTGTTCCTTTGTAGATCATCAGGGTTAAGGAATGAGCTTTCTGCCAAACCTGAAGATCTTTATAATTTCGCATAATTAAGCCTTAAGCTAAAAGCCAAGAGCCAGAAGCTAAAAGCTCCTAACAAAATTCTTCCCCGGCAACTGCTTCACCTTGCCTGCCAGCTCAAGTTCGAACAGAGATGCGAAAATCTCCGATGAGGACACTGCTGGCTCCAACCTTTCCACAATCTCATCGATGTGCGTGGATTCGTCCGCTTTTAACAACGCGAAAATCTTTTTCTCGTGGGGCGACAGTTCGGCTTCTTCAAATAAAGATGCGGATTCGGCGACGGGCGATTCATTGCCGTTTTCGGGCATCAGCGCAACCCGGACATCCGAGGGAAGCTCTTCCCAAACGTCTTCCCAGGTTGCGACCAGCTTCGCGCCCTGTTTAATCAGTGTGTTAGGGCCCCATGAGTTTTTGTTGGTGACATTGCCGGGAACCGCGAAAACATCGCGATTCTGCTCCAAAGCGCAACGGGAGGTGATGCGGGTGCCGCTGTATTCTCCCGCTTCGACCACCAGAACGCCGATCGAAATTCCGCTGATAATGCGGTTGCGGACGGGAAAGTTTTGCGGAGCGGCAAACGTGCTGACCGGAAACTCGGAGATGATTGCTCCACCCATTGCAAGAATCTGATCAACCAGCCGCAAGTTTTCTTTGGGATAAATCACATCAATCCCAGTCCCCAGCACGGCAACCGTTTTGCCTTTCGCTGATATCGCTCCGCGATGTCCAGCTGTGTCCACCCCGCGTGCCAGCCCGCTGAAAATCACGAGCCCGCGCGCTGCGAGATCGCAGGCCAGACGTTCCGCCATGCCGGAACCGTAGGGCGTTGGATGCCGCGTACCAACCAGTGCAATGCCCGGCTGTGACAACGCCGCGACGTTGCCCCGGACATAGAGTACAAGCGGCGGATCATAGATCTGCTTTAGCTGCCATGGATAAGCATGGTCATCGAAATCAATGCAAAACCGTGACTTACTGCATTTTCATGGTCTTCCAGTGTCTCAAATAGGTGTTTTTGGGTTTATTCAGCCGCTCTGTGCAACAATCTGTGCAATTTTTGTGCGACAGATTGCGACAGATTTAGAGCGCCTGCAAACCATCTCGGAAATCTTCCACACGAATCCCGCACGACATTTGAAATTTTATATCGTGCGGAACTGGTTCACGGTAATCCTCTGGGCAGGTATACGTGAAATTCGTAGTCGGGGTTGGAACGGGGGAGTCCATAGTTTTCACCGCTGCCGTGTTGCGTTTATTTCTTTCCGTGGAACTCAAACCCAGCGCCAAACTTTGTGTCAAACCAGTCTAGCTTGAGAATGCGGAACGTTGTAGGCGAAAATTGTCTGCAAACGATTGTTGAAAAGTTGCGCAACACACCGCAGCGCCAAATCGAGCGCAGGATGATGGCAGCGGGTCTGCCGTGACCGTTTGTGCGCGGAGGGCAGGAAGGGCAGGAATAGCGGGTAAGGCGGATGCAACGATTGGTTGTGCCGCTAGACGCGGAGCAACGGTAACCGCCAAGATTGTCGCCAAGATTGTCGCCTGTTTAATACTTTGCATGGACATTTTTTGTGTTCTCCTTAGAAAATTTCGACAGTTATGACAAATGGTTCTGCGTGCCCTTCCAGCAAAGGCGTCACCGTCGCAGGCGCACTGACTACCTGCCAATGCCCTTGCGCCGTGAAGTCTTCGGGCGATACACGCACCGTGACTGCAATGTTCTTCTTAGTTCGGGTAAACACAATGCCACTTCGGTTTGAAAACACCAATTGTTTTCCGATCTGCACGGCGGCACCTTCAACGACTTTGCCAGTCTTAGCGTCTCGAATGACGCCCTGAACCACGTATTTTCCGCTCGACGTGTGAAACGAATGCCCCGTACCCGATGTATTTGCTTGCATGTTTAATGGTCCACGGGTCCAATCGTTTCCATAAACCGTCCACTTCATCTGACCGGTTTGGGTGATGACGTTGCCCAGCGTCAGTAGCGCGTCATGGACGCGAACCGAGGCAGTAATCGCTGTGACTTGAATGTAGCCACGCCCGCTGAACGGGACGAATGCCGTGGAATGGTCAAGAGAAACGGAAAAGCGATTGCTTGTATATTCGCCTCCAAATTCTAGGGAAGTGTTTCCAGATTTAGCCAACGTCTCAGTGGCGCGAAGATGCTGTCCAAGCCTCTCGGAGACTCCCAACGTTTCAAAGTGTGTCGTGTATTCCGCTGAGTGCGAAGTGAAATAATTGGCCGTGAGGTTAAAGATGCTGAATGCGCTTTGCGCCCCGAACGATTCGCCATTGCTCGTGATGCCATTGGCCTTGCCGTGGGTGACGCTGGCCGAGGCTGTCAGAATGCGCCCGCCTGCACTGAGTCCCGCCGTGTCAGTCAGCATGTTTAATGGGAGGTGACTACCGTATGGAATACCAAAAGAATTCTGCTGACTCGCGTTGATGCGCACAAAATTTATCGGCGCGTATGCCAGACTGCCGTTCACAGATTTGTTGTTTTGCAGGAGCCCTGCGGCGAAACTCGCTTGAAGATTGGAGTGTTGATTGGCGTGTTGATACATCACGCTCGCCATGCTAGTCTTCGCGCCAGCACTCAATGCTGCGATCCCGCCTAGTCGGAATCGGCCAACACGCTGCTGGACGTATACCGCTGCACCGAAGTGCTGGGGAGTAGCACCAGAAAAATAAGGCAGTTGTATTCCAAGTCCTTCTGTGCCGATAAACGCGCCGATGATTCGACTATTGTTCGGACGGCGTTTCGCTAGTGAAAGTCCGATGCCTTGTAAGCCAGTGCCAGCGCCGTCTATGCTCCCGCCGAATTGCTGACTGCCTGCGGCCCATGTATAGCCTCGCCAGTCGTATGTATCTTTGGCACCGAAAACAATGTGTCCTTGCGCTAAACCGCCGCTGATGCTCACTGTGGAATCAGGCAAGAATGCCGTAATTCCTGCTCCCGTGCCTTCCATCAGCGTGCTTGACCCACCAAAAACATTTACCGTCTGCGCTTGGACGTGTACGGCGCACAGTAGCAACAAAAAGAGGAATCGCATGCGCCCTCCTAGTTCAGAAGCCCTGCGGCCTGTAGCGTTTGGATACGGCAATGCTTCGCCTTGCTGCACGAATAGGCAACATGAGACAACATGATATTGACGGCGATGCCTGTGTCAGTGTGCAAGGCTGTAGTCATGGACGCTGCAAAGTTCGCGATGCAGGGCAACTGAGCGCATCGGACTTTATAGTCGAATGTGTAGTCCTGCTTGGAGACAATCGCGCTGACATCGCGCTGAGTTTTACTTCGGCCAGACCATCAACATTGTGAAATACAGGATGCCCGTTCACAAACGTCACAACGCTGGTTGAAATAGTGACAGTCATCGGGATGACTTGATTGTTCGTGATGTGAAATGATCCGCTACAGCGGGAACACTCAGCTTGCAGCGGGCCAATGGTTTGCGCAGACGCGATGGTTGCAAGAAACATAAGAGCGGTAAAAAGCGGTAAGCATAAAATCTTCATGTGGTTCCTTTCAAAACTCGTTTCAAAATAAAGGGACGCCCTTGAGCGTCCCTTCTGCTACACTATTGAAAACAAACCACTTCTATGGCGTCCAAGCGGAGTAGTTAAGCGTTCCCGAATAATTGCCGGGAGTTGTTGGAATACTGGCAGGGGACAGCCACTCTAATGTCGGTGTCAGCGTAATTGACCCGACAGGCGTGGAATTCAATGTGGCCTGACTGACATCCGTCGCACCATAGCAACCGCCCGTGAACGCAAAGGGGTTGTTACCTGCTGGGGGTGTCAAACCCGTGCCACAATTGGGGAGGATTCCGCTGGCCGTTGCCCCGCCGACTGCGTAGAAATTGACAGCACTGTATGCGATAGTGGTCCCGCTGCCGTCTCCCGAAAACGTGAAGCCGTCAAAGATTCCCGCCGTATGATTGGAAGGAATCACGCCCCAGCTCAGCGTTATGGACGCGCCTCCGGTTGAAGGAGTCATTGCCGTCGAGGGCATAACAATCGAGCCCGCCGTAGTCGCCGTCAGATACTCTTGAATGTTGTAAGTGACGTGGATTTGGCCGGACGCGCCTTGGGTCGGTGTCTGCGCGTGCACGAAGGACGCCAGCCCCACAAACATCGTAAACCCGACCAGCATAGCGATAAACTTCTGTTTCAAGTTCCTCATGATTTTATTTCTCCGTCCGACGAGTCGGATAGCTGTGGTCGGCGTTTCAGCCGACGTTATAATTATTTGGGGAGGGCTGCACCTATTAAAAATTGGGATACCCGGTTAGACCTCATAGCGGTCCGAGCATGTCGGTCAGTTCAGACAGTTCAGGCAGGTCGGGCAGTTCGAACGCGACGCACGACCCGCCCCGCGGATTGTTGCAATTGGTATGCCGCGCAAAATCCGACGAGACAAGTTGACCCGCGCTGATGGGCTGCTTACACGTCATACACGGAGACGGCACGCTCGTATCGAGGGTTATCACCGCGCGCGCCGCGACAGCGCGTGACTGACAGCGCGCGCAGCGTCCATGTTTGTCGGGAGCGGTCATGATGTTGTAGCAGTCCAGACAGTCGTAAGAAAGCAACGTCGTACCAGTCTCCCGATTGAAATCTCTAGAATCTTTCATAAAACCTCCAGAAAAGTCCTCTGGGTCTTCAGTGGCCGTCTCTGAAAACCCTTTAGGTTTGCACCTTGGCGGGATTCTCCGCCAGTAAAATCATTTGGCTAGCTTCAAGATGTCGAGTTCGATGACTTGACTTCCTTGGTGAAATTCTAGAAGCAACGTCCGCGCGTTGAAGTTAAAGCGCGCAAGAAGGATTAAGAGACCGTTAAACAAATTTGGTCGCAAAGCTGCCTGATAATACAAACTACTTTTCAGGTCACGGGCGATGGAGTTAGAGAACCCGTCATCAAGGTAAACGAGTGCGAGCGCCTGACAGACGCGGACGCGCTGTAGTGGCTTTAGCTGCGCCCAAAAGTCGCATACACGCCGATCATTGCGAACCTGTTCACGTCCTTCACGCCCATCATCGCGGTCGCGTTCCCCGGCAATGATTTTTGCAGCATCCCGCACAACCACGTCAAAACGTCCTGCATTGAAATTCGGCATGGCTGCTTTGACACGTTCTCTAAACGCCTCGCTGCGTGCAATCGCGGCTCTGTCTTCCGCTGCTTGACGTTGCCACTCGTCAAAGATTTGAAGTTCGTTTTTGAGTTCGTTTGGAGATTCAAGTAGTGCTGAAATGTGTTGTGCGTGTTGTTGCAATTGGTGCACATTAGGTTGCGGCTGTGTCCGTTAAGATGCAGGTGGGTCGCTGGGTCGCTTTGAGTCGGTTGGTTCACGAGAGATAGAGAATTCATGCTCAGTTCCTTTCAGTCTGGGTTATGGTAAAGGGTAGGCCAGCACCGTTCTGCTGGCCTGTTTTGAGTTGTTCGAGTTGGTTCCGAAAAAGTTCTCCTTTCTGTGCGGCGGATTTAACTACGGCTACAAAAGCAATTTTAACGTCCCGGCCAGAACAATGGCTATCACCGACAACAGGACAATATTTTCTGCGAACGTCAGTGGCACGTCTTCGTGCGTCAACAATTGTTTGGCGCGTGCGTCAACATTCGCGTGGTATAAGTCCCGCTTCGAATTCCACCATTTTGTTGCGAGGTCCATTTGGTCCTCCCTTCCCCGGTTGCTCTTGAACGTGGACTTTATAACGCTTGTCCACAATTGTCAACCATGTAATGATGGAGCCACAGTGCAATGTGACGCCTAGCACGTAAGTGGTGTTGACAGCCCTGTGACTACAGTAGACACTGTAACGATTAAACCTATGAAAACTAAGTTGAGTGAGAAGCGCATTCCGGTACTGGTTGACAGGGCGACATACGCCAAACTGAAGCGGTACTCAGAGACGATGAAAACGCCAATAGCGGCCATTTTAAGAGAGGCGCTGCCAGATTGGCTGATACCACGGGCGAAGCTCGAATCGAGGCTCTGGCGACCTGTAACGACGCAACCTAGCTCACTGTATTTCCTCCCCGGCCCTCCCCAAATAGAGATCAGGCGTAACAGTCCTTGAACCTCCCCGCCCTAAAGGGCGAGGATTCCTAGACTACGCACAGCGTTACTCCGCTCACGTTAGCGTCTAGTGGCTCATTCCGAGCCAATATGTTTACTGCTCCATTGTGGTCTGCGTTATCCCGATGCCCACATGACAGGCAGATGAACTCTGCTTGTGTTTTGCGGTTCTCAGGAGAGGAGAAGCCACACTTCGAGCACTCTTGACTTGTGTACCGTGGATTGACGGCAATGAACTGGCGACCAGCACTTTCAGCCTTGTACGCCAATTGCCGAAACCACTCACTCCAACTTGCGTCTAATATTTGCTTCGCTAGATTGCCCTTGCTCATTCCAGCGACGTTCAACGCTTCAACGACAATCGTCCCGTACTTCTGGATGACTGCTGTCGAATACTTGTGCAAGAAGTCTGCACGGCGATTGACAATCTGCTGATGAACTTTCTGGAGCAATACGACTGCCTTACGTCTCCGATGAGAACCCTTCTTGCGTCTTGCTACACGTCGCTGGGCTCTGCGGAGTTCCGCCTGAGCAGTCTGGTATATTCTTGGGTTCTGAATCTCCGTGCCATCTGAGAACGTTGCAAATGTCGTGATGCCCATGTCTATACCAACAGCCAAGTCACTTGCTGGCAGCGGCACATGAGTGTACTCAAAAGAGAGCGTTGCAAACCAGCCGTTGACTGAACGTTTGATCGTGCATGTCTTAACGACTGCATCTTCTGGTAGTTCACGGCTCACACGGCACTTGACATTGCCTATCTTGGATAAAGACAACTGGTTTCCTGCGAGACTGAACCCCGCTTGCGGATACGTGAACGAGTCGAAGCGATTCTCGCTCTTAAACCTCGGGAAGCCGAAGCCTGAACGAAAGAAGTTCTGGAACGTCTTATCCAGACGATTGAGGATGTTCTGGAGCACTTGAGAATGAACGTTCTTGTAGACAGGGAACGCTGCCTTCAACGCGGTCAGTTCCTTGTCCTGCTGAAAGCGAGTTGTCTTGTGCAACTTTCGCTGATAGAGAGCATCGTTGTACAACTCCCTGCAAACATCGAGAGTGCGGGCAAGTGCATAGCGTTGGGCTTTGTTTGGCTCCAATTTGTAGCGATACGCTTTTAACATTGACCTCCTCTCAGTTTTTATTAAAGGTCGCTGAGATGGAAAATCTTAGGTGTAAATCCCGTAGCACGTGCGTGAAAAAACGCGGCGGCTTCTAATGCACGCTTCCAAGTTACCCAACCATCCGGCCATGCGCCGATTTCGTTCCATTCTGTCACAGCGGCGCGACAAGCGTTTAAGACGGCAGGGTAGTATTTCGTTTGCGTCTCAAGGTCGGTACTTTTTTGTAACTTCGTGGCGCGGGCCAGTGCGGCTTTTTGTTTCGGGAATGCGTGCTTCATTCGTTCGTAATTTATCATTCGATTACCTCCTGTTCGTCTAACCACACTTCAACAGCGGGTAATCCAGTGCGTCGGGTAAAGTCCTCATCGCTCTGAAATCGGTTGGCGTCATAGCGGCAATCATTCTTATAGTTCGCCGATCCACCCGGTAAGAATGAATCTTCGGGATGGTACTGCCCACAGCAACCGCATTCAAGTAATCGAATTGTCATAACTCCTCCCTCCGCTTCGAATCTGTCAGGTAGTTACCCTTTCCATCACTCATAACCCTTCCCTTGCACATTGCCGCGCTGATAGCGCGTTTCGAGAATCCAATGGCGGCCAGTTGACTGCGAAGTTCTGCCAGTTGCTCATCTTCAATTGATTTGAGGTACGATTCCTCAGCGTCAGACTCGATTCCCCAAAAGCCGCCGGATGTGATGGTTTGACTTGGATAACGATACCTGTTCCCAGTTCGCTGACATTACCTACTTGAATTGTTGCCTCTGCGCGGATGCCGATGTAACACCAGTCCCCGCGATAGAGTGATTCCATCCGCTCAATAATCGTGGCGAACGTACTTTCGGACGGCCTCCGGTAGTGGATGTCCGGCGATTCATCCACCCTGCGCTTGACTGTGACCGATAGGATACGCTTGGTTGAAGGTTTGGTTGATGTTCCGAAAATTAAGTGTCGTTTGTGTGTCTGGGAGGATCGTATTTTTCCGCACTCTTCACAGATGGAATTGTCGTATTCTTCTTTCCTCTGTGCGTGCGTTTTGACATCCTTTGTCATTGCCTTCGGGACTGCCTTACGCGCGGGACAGTTGCCGACCGATTGAAGATCACCGCCACAGTACAAGCATGTATCAGTAGCGGAATTAAACACGTGCTCGGTGCCTGCTTTTTGACCTTGCGTAGTCATAAGTCTTAGCCTCTTTTCTTTAGTATTCTGATGGCCTCGTGTTGACGGCATAGTCCATTGTTTTGTTCCGCTGCGAATCCTAGACTAGCCATTAGCGCACCTCCGCGTTTAGTCTGTACTGGTTTGGAACATCGGCAAGCAATTCCAAGATATCGGCGCGAAATTTGGCAAATCGTTTACGCTCTTGCGCGTCCGTCACGTCTGGGTAAGATGGATAACCTTTGTCCGGCCCTTGTCCGTCCCACTCCATCGGTTGCCACAGTTTGCCATTGCGGTATTGATAAAACGGAAGCAACCATCCTCCAGACCGACCTTCCGAGAACACTCCGCTGTATCCGTGTTGATGAGCTATTGATTGTGCAGCGTGCCAGAATGTTTCCTTTGTAATCTCGTAGGCGATTTCCGCGTTTTGCTCGGATACTTCGAGGACGGGTAAGGATTGCACCTTGACGTTAATGGCCGGATGCGCGTCTCCCATTCCATCAGCATGAAACGCGATTACAGTTTGTTTGCTTTTCGCTTTCCGTGTGCGACCTATTTTCTGAGTGTTCATTAGCGTTACCTCAATTTGAAGTCTGATAGCCTCATCAGCGACCGCTTACGGTCGGACGCGGTCACCCGCGTTTCGGCCTTATTTCAATTTCGACACACCCGTTCCCGTCCACATATACCTCGTTCATAAGCAACCGTGATACCATCTCGCTGTTCCATCCGTTTGATACTAAATGCTGGCTTAACTGTGAGGTATCAGAGTAATGGAATATAAAAATAGTGTTCCCGTCTACACTGTATAAAAGATGTATTTCGCGGTCACACTCCTCGAACATGTTGTGACAAGTGAATGGCGATTCTTTTCTCATAAGTGTTCTACCCCGCCTTCTGATTTAACCGTTCAAACATGCGCGGGAGAATCCTCATTCATCGCGCATGGTTCAGCGGTCAAACGTCTATTCCAGTAACGTAGTGCTCCGTTGTCATGTGGTAGCGCGAAGGCGACTTTACAGGCTAGGTATTCTTCTGGCATCTTTGCAGCGCAGTCCGCGCACACGGTTGAATGCGTTGTAAGCACAGAGCCGATGTTCTGACAGTCAGCCTTGAGTGACAGGCGGAAGATTCACAATCACAGCGCCGTGTGATGTGCGCCGCCATTCTGGCCGTTCGTGCCAGCGATGTAGCCAAGCCAGCGGCTACGATTGAAGTTTGGATTCTGCGACTGGCAGAAGTCGGCTAATGCTTCTATCTGTGCCTCGTTGAAGTCTGCATAACGTACGTCGGTTGTTTCGGCAGAACGACGACAAATGTTGTCGGGATTGTTATATGCTTTGATTGCGTCGGCCAGTGCGATAAAGTTTTTCTTTGTCATGGTCGTTACCTCGTATTGGGATTTGACTCTAAGCGGTTAGGCTTACTTCGATGCTGTATGCGCTTGCGTACGTTCACATGCAACCATGCACGCAGACGGGAGACAGTACGGCACCGAAGTAAACCGTGCAACGCTCGATTGGAACGTTGCACGATTAGAAATTTGTTGGCTTGGATTTAACGCTTATGCGTTGCGCATGTGAGCTTTGATATGCTCGCGTTCCGTTTTCTTAGCCTACGGTAAAGGACGCATCTACTCGCCAGTTGCTCACTCATTACTGTTCTGTTGGTCGCTCGCGGCATTCGATTCATCTTTTACACGGCTCTAGGGCGGGTGTAATGTGTCTCTCGCGGATGCCGATTCTCTATACAGAAGGTGCAGTAGTGAATTGGTGTTTTCAACGGGTCCGCACAATGCCTGTGCTGTGGAGTGCTGCTGCTCACGCGGTACGGCATGCGCTTGCTGGTTTGGCTGTTCTCTACGGTTCGTCACCGTTGCGGCTCTGTTGCCCTGCTCACTCCCTGCTAGGAGGACGTTCTTTCCGGGCTTGCCTGCCGCGCTGTAACTTGGCCTTTGCCACTTCCGGTGTCTCATTCTCATGCCCTAATGAAACTGAGTTTTAGAGAGAAGCACCGTGTAACAAGGTCAACATTAGATGCAATCGTGCAATCGTGCAAGGCATTTTTAGTGTTAGTTACTGTTTATTATGCATATCTAGGTCAAAACTACACGGCAGGTTTTACGTATGTACAACATTAAAGTCATGTGGTATAATGAACAAGATGCAAACAATAGAGTTAACGCAAGGGAAAGTTACTATCGTAGATGGGTGGAATTTTGAGTGGCTGAATCAGTTCAGATGGTATGCGCTTCTTAGCCGTGGTCGATGGTATGCCGTGCGTTCTGTGCGTGGATCAAATGGCAAGCGTGGCCTCAGCTACATGCATCGGGCCATCATGGGCGTGACTGACTCAACGATTGAAGTTGACCACAAAGACCGCAATGCCACGCTTGACAATCGTGAAGGTAATTTAAGGTTCGCCACGCATGCGCAAAACATTATGAATCAGGGAATACGCACGAATAATACATCAGGGTTCAAAGGCGTATCGTGGTACAAGCGCAGGCACAAATGGCGGGCACAAATACGCTCCAAGTATCTCGGATGTTTTGCAGACGCTGCCGATGCCGCCCGTGCTTATAATGAAGCCGCCTTGAAGCATTATGGCGAGTTCGCCGTCCTTAATGACCTATCAAATGTATCGAAGTGAGGATGTACGCCATGCAATCGTGCACGGCAGACGCCAGCGAACGCGCCCAGAATCGGCCATCATGTACGGGGACTATTTGACAACTTGTCAATTACCGGATGAACGGGGACACAGGATTATAGGTCCGGCAGCGCACGGGTAGCGCACGGGTAGCGCACGGGCAGCGCACGACATACCGAATTCGGCCAAGATGCGGCCAAACGGATTCGGAGATACACGACAGAATGAACACGGCCAGAACGCACGGCATACGCCCAGAACGACCAGACACGGCAGAGGGAATACACGGCAGGTACGGCAGGTCCGGCCAGCGCACGACAGACGCTATCCCAAACTCGGCCTAGATCGTCTATGCTGCGAGTCCATAGGACGAGTACACGCTATGGCAAAATCGGCCAGAAAATCGGCCAGACAGCGAATCAGGGGATGACATGCAGACATGCAGAACAGGCAGGCGTGTGCGTGTGCGTGTAATCCCGTTGTGCGTGCGTGTGTCCCTGTCCCGTGTTCATGTTTACAACCCTGTGGGCTAGGCTCAAGCAGGTAACGCCTCCAATTCACGTCTGTATCAAAATGAGACTAAAACCGATCTCAATGTGAGACGCCTACTTGTGCAACAAACTGTGCAACAAACGTATAACCCGTGCAGTTTCTTAGGGCATTCTGACAATATTGGTCCGTGTGACCATGCTGGACGGGACACGCGTGGGACATGACCCTCCGATACATTTTCCAGCACTTAGTTCGAACTCGTGGTACAAATACGACGGGGAGATGGCCAGAATAAGCGTATGCCGTGCGCCCGGTAGCAGATGATATGCCTCGTAAGTCCATGATTCCCAAAGAAGTCTCTTTAAAACCGTCTTGACGAGGTACGTCGCCCTAGAGTCCCCGTATCATG
>CAVREG010000012.1:0-206712 GCA_963720075.1 uncultured Acidobacteriaceae bacterium
AATCGTTCGCACAAGGCGCAGAGACTGGGATTCAAGCGCAGATCAATGCCAAAAACTCAGGTCAATACTTCCTACACCTATACTTCTACGCAGATTCTGGAGGCCCCACTTTGCACGCCAGCGAACTTTTGCGATCCAACGCTGGCGGCTGGTCAGCAATTGCTTCTGCGTGCCAAACATTCAGCCGCTCACCTGCTGACGTATTTGGGCAACCGTTCGGTGAGAAATTTGGGCGGAAGCTTCGTGGGCCGAAGGGTTGATTCCGATTTCTTTGACTTCGGCATCGACCACATTGCCGGGTATGTGCGCGTGGATATGGGTGGATGGTACACGCTCAACTCTCACGTCACCGCATATCTGAATATTCAGAACGCCCTGAATAAGTCCTATGAAGAAGTCACCGGGTATCCTTCGCTAGGCGTGAACTTCAGAGCCGGGATGAGGTTCAGAGTTGGCGGGGAATAATCCCTACGACTCGATCATCAGCTATGAACCATTCCGTCCGATCGCAAGGCCTCGTCGCGACGATTTCGGCCTGATTGGCGCAATCAGCCACCACGTTACCGAAGTTCTCGATGATGGTCTCATTCGACCAGGACATGATTCGCATTTCAGATCGCGAATCCTTGGAGCAGTTGCTGCCAAAGGGACGCGATCTTGGAAAAGTGATTCTTTCACGCGGTTCACTGGTATATCGAGAACCGCATTCATTAGAGGCATTAAGGACTCGTCAGTTCCGCGTCATTCCTTTCTCCCCAGATACCCATGTAACTTTAGTGTCCACCCTTAAGAGAGTCTTGTAGATCAATCCAGGTTAGTCTTAACTTAGGTATTACCTTTCTGTTACCGGGCCCTCACCAAAGAAGGCTAAAGGGGAGACATTGGCAGAAGATCCGAAATGGGAACTTGCCATTCTGGCAACCGTGCAAGGCTTCTGCGAGAAGCTTCTACAAGACTCAGTAGGCGGAGAGGTTCCCGTTCCTGCAGGACTCGAAGCTGTCTCGCTACAGCAGAGTGACGGCAGTGTGATGGAAACACTTTCCGCCATGCGCCGCTGGCTGCGCCTGCTGGATATGGCCATCACGCCCGCCATGTTGCGGCGCGCGTTTACCGCTGACACGGACCCCGAAATCGCGGAGGCGATGCTTCGCTATTTCACCCGCAAAAAAGATCTCAGCGATATGAATCGGGAGAAGACTGACCTGATTGCGACTTTTCTTTATCGCCATCCGAGAGTGCCTGGTCAATGGGAGCGTACGGGATACGGGTTGGATGGATCTTTGCCGCTCGCTCCATTTGAAATTGCACTGATT
Organism: uncultured Acidobacteriaceae bacterium; assembly: GCA_963720075.1. Taxonomy (GTDB): domain Bacteria; phylum Acidobacteriota; class Terriglobia; order Terriglobales; family Acidobacteriaceae; genus PALSA-188. The sequence continues at coordinate 1,314 of CAVREG010000012.1, forward strand.
GAAATCCTCGCGGATACCGATGTTCCCTCGTTGACGGAAGAACACGTTCAATTACTGCGACGGTTCGACGCGCTGCAAGAACAAGTGGAAGGCTTCCGCGATCTGTATTCTCTTCTCGATTCTGGCACGCTTCCAATGGTTCGCCAGATCAAACAGTCGTTCGAGTCATCTTTTTATCATCCGGGGGTGCTGGCGACGATAGCACCGTATAACGTAGCTTTTGGCCGCAAGTTCGATGAACTGTTTCTCGCCGCCACATCCGAAATCAAGAATTTCGCGGAAGCCTTACAGCAGCAGGGCGGCAGCATCCTTGGAACTGTGGATGGGATTGATGTCACCGTTGAAGACGTAGGCAGCCTGAAAGAGCCTGATTTGTTGAGCCTCGACTACGGACAGGCATTGCAAAAATTCTGGCGGGTCTCACAACTGAAAAAGGTTTTGGATCGCAGGCCGCCACTGCGGCGGATACCTCAACTGGTGCGGAATCCAGTCAAAGTTCACAGTGCCCCGCTGCAGAGGATGGAGCCTCGACCAGTTCTGAAGCCCGCTCTCGACGTTGCAGCAATGCGATCCGCGCTCACGCCGCAGCAGATCGCAGCCGAAGAAGCGAAACTTCTTCAGGTTGAAGAATCCATTCGGGTGTTCGTTCGCGTCGCCGACCCTAAATTTCGGCAGATTGTTCCCATGCGTTTCTTCAATTTGGCTTTGACCTCGGCCGAAGCTGATGCCTATTCCGCCGACTATTTAGAAGAAAAAAGCTTGCAGGCCGGCATTGCGCGGGTGCAGTTGAGACTCGTGGCCGTGACCGCTCGCATTACGACTGAACTGGAGGAACTGAAGCGCGCTGGGAACTCGGCTTCGCTCTGGAAACTGCATGTTGATTCCTTGATCGCCTTGCTCGAAGTCTCCCGTTCGACGTGTGAGAATGCAGATCGCGTTCTCGCATTGGCAACTCAACACGGCAGCCAAGAAGAAATAGATGCCCTCACGAAATCAATGCAAAAGCTGGCTGACAGTTCCGGCGTGGCCGTAAAAACCTTAACTGGACCCGCTCAGGAAAAGACTGCTAGCGCCTCCGCCTCAAACTGAAAAGACACGCGAAAAGCGCGTAGTACAATTCACCTTCATCCTTCCATGCGCAAGGCAGTTCTTCTCTACAATCCTTTCTCAGGCCGGCGGCCCAAGCGCCGCGTGACGGATGTTGAAGCTGTTCTGAAAGTGTTTCGCTCAGCCGGACTCGATGCCACGTCCGCAGCGACGACTTCATCCACGGGGACGAGCGACCAAGCCCGCCAAGCAATTGCCGAGGGATGCGACACCATCTTCGCCTGCGGAGGAGATGGCACAATTCACGATGTCTTGCAGGCACTCGTCGGTACCCAAGTTGCCCTCGGAATTATTCCCCTGGGTACCGCCAATACCCTTGCCCACGATCTGCGCATTCCGTTGTCTGCTGTACCCGCAGCCCATGCGGCTCTTTTGGCGCGCCCTCGCCGTATCGCGGCTGGGAAAATTGCTTTCCAGAATTTTTCAGGCCAGCAGGACTCCCGCTACTTTACGGTGACAGCCGGGGTGGGAGTGGACGCCCATTTATTTTACAAACTGAACGTACTCATCAAAGGCCGTCTTGGAATGCTTGCCTACTACGGCAAAGCCACGCGATTGTGGCTCACCCATGACATGAGAAAGTTCAAGGTGGAACTGTCCGCCTCTGCGGATGGCTTATCTCCGAGCAATCAAATGCGAGGCGAGGAGGTTTCACAGCTCTTGGCTGTCCGCATCACCCAATTTGGCGGCGTCCTAAGGGAACTCGCGCCCGGCGCTTCCCTCGCTCGGAACGATTTGCGGCTCGTGCTTTTCAAAACGCAGAATCGGTTGCTTTATCTCGCATATATTTTGCGTGGATTGTTTGGCCAGCGTTGGGCCGTATCCGGCATTGAATTTGCCGATACAACAAAAGTTAGTTGCACGTTTTCACCGTCGTCCCCCAAAAAACTCAGGATTTTCGCAGAAGCCGACGGCGAACTACTTGGGACTTTGCCCGCAGAAATCTCTATCGTGCCAGATGCCTTCACGCTGCTCGCTCCGCAACGTCCTCAAAACCACCCCGCATAACGGAACCTGGAACCCGCAACTGAGAACGAACATCCGGGCCCACGGCCGATAGCTAGAATCCTAATCCGCGTCATATACTGACCGTTGGAACCAATCACCCATTTCTTAACTGGCGCTTGCCTGGGGCGAGCCGGTCTCAATCGCAAGACCGCGCTAGCCACAGCTACCGTTACACTCGCCGCTGAAGCGCCCGACATTGACGTTCTTGGCAGACTCAAAGGTCCTATATTCGGTTTTGCGCATCATCGCGGATTCACCCACTCCTTTCTCGGCCTATTCTTAGTTTCGGGCGCAGTCCTCGGTTTGATGTATCTGTTTTGGCGGCTGCGAGGACGCAAAACCAACAATCCGAGTCTTCCGCCCAAATGGGGATTGCTGTTTTTATTCGCCTACCTGGCAGGCCTGACCCACATCCTGCTCGACTTCACGAACAATTACGGAGTGCGCCCGTTCTGGCCGTTTTCCGAAAAGTGGTATTCCTGGGACATTGTTTTTATCTTCGAGCCAGTACTTTGGATTGTCTTGATTCTTGGCCTGCTTGTTCCTGTGCTCTTTTCCCTCGTGAATCAAGAAATCGGTGCGCGGGGAAAAGGTCCGCAGGGACGCCTAGCCGCCGCTCTTGCGCTCTTCAGCATGGTCGCGCTGTGGGGAGTCCGCGACTACGAGCACCGTCGCGCCGTCAATGCGCTCGAAGCAAGGCTCTATCGGGGAGCTGACCCTATTCGCGCGTCCGCTTATCCTTATTGGTGGAATCCATTTCGCTGGCACGGAGTGGTTGAAACTCAAGATTTCTATGCCACAATGCCGGTGGATTCACTGGCCCCAGAAGTCGATCCAGAAGGCACTATGAAAATTCGCTATAAGCCGGAAGAGACGCCAGCAACCTTGGCTGCGAAAAATTCCTATCTCGGGCGGGTCTATTTGGACTGGGCAAGATATCCGATTGTCGAGGTCGAGCCAGAAGCGGAAGGGATGGGAGAGCAGCCATCGAGCTTCACAGTGCGCTTCGAGGATTTGCGGTACGCCTATCCTGAACTGAGCGGCCGCAACACACTTTCAGCGACAGTAGAACTGGATCGAAAGTTGAACGTCGTTTCAGAAACCTGGGGTTCGCGAGGCCGCTGAATCCTGAAAACCTATGCGGCGTTCTTCCGTACTCAACCACTAAAACTTGACGGCTTACCCGACAAGAGCCACAATCGTATTTCGCACATTCTGAGGTGACCATGCTGCCGTACGTGTTCATTCTGTTTGCCTTTCTATTCCGGTTCATTCCGTTCCATCCGTTGGGATTTACTCCGGTTGCCGCCGCGTTGCTTTTCTTTGGCGCCCGCGGATCACGCCGGCAACTCTGGATTCCGCTCGTGTTAATGGCGGTGTCCGACGTAGTATTGACGAAATTCGTGTATGCGTACCCATTCACCTGGGACCACTATGTGACGTTCGCCTGGTATGCGGCAGTTTTGTGGCTGGGCACGAATCTTCGCGAGAGTGCGAAGCCAGTGCGCGTGATTGTCGCTGCATTGGCCAGTTCGGTTTCTTTCTTCTTGCTGAGTAATTTCGCCGTTTGGGCCGCATGGTCAGACATGTATCCCAAAACAGTGGCTGGACTGATGACTTGCTACGCCGTGGGCGTGCCCTATTTTCGCCGCGCCGTCGCGGGAGACTTGCTGTTCACCAGCGCAATGTTTGCGACGCCGTTCGTTCTCCTTTATCTATCAAGAACGTTCGCTCGCGACGGTGACCACACCTCAGCCGCATAAGGCTGCGTAAATCACGTAGGGCAGGCGCCCTTGGCTGTTCGGTCGAGCGCAGCTCGACGGCCAATAAAGACATTCACTCTGATCGAATCAAGTAGACAATTTCTTTCTGGCCGATCTTCTTCTCGCCATCAACAATGAGATAACCAATCCCGCCGCCAAAACAATCCACAACCAGTACAAGTGTGTCCGGAACATCTCCCCGAGCACATGAACAAATCCCGGACCAAATTTCAAAATTAATACCGCCAAAATCAAAAAACGCACCACCCGCCCCGAAAAAATTGCCAGCAGGAACTTCCAAAATCCCATCTCCGACGCAGCGGCCGCCAGCACAAATAATTTAAACGGGGTCGGCGGAGGCAGCATTGCCGGAAACATCAGGCTCCAGAACGGATGCTTCTCGAACGTCCCATGAATTTTCTCAAAACGCTCTGCGGGAATGCGTTTGCGGAGCAGCTCTTCGCCGCCTTTATATCCAATGACGTAAATAATAATGCTCCCGAGGGCCGACCCCGCGGACGCCATCAGCACGTATAACAAGAACCGTGCGTGGTTTTGATAGACGTATCCCGCAACCACCACATCCACGGGGAGCCCCACAACCGAGCCATCAAGTGCCGCAATGACAAATATTCCCCAAGCTCCTAGCGGTTTGAGCAGCGCCCAGAGAAATGCCGTGTACCGGGAAAGAATGTGTTTGATGGTTTTCAAAGAGAAGAATTGAGTCCCAAGAAGAATGATTAAAGGAAGTCTACGCGAAACCCAAGCGGCGGTTTCAACCGCGCAGTTATTTATGCCGCGTTATCCTACCTGTTAGGCATTGTAGTGCGCCACAACTCGTGCCACTTTTCCAGTCGGTGACAACTCCATGAACTCTCCCGTGCGGGTCCCCTTTTGATTTGTGTAATAGAGGATCAGGCTGTTCACGCTCCAGAGCACGTCTTCAAGGCGAAAACAGAGTTCGGGGTAGGCCTCTAGTCCTCGCTGGAAGTAGGCTCTCAAGGTTGGCTTTCCGACAACCTTGCCATCAGGTGCCCTCAGCAACTGGACGGCCATTGGCGAAGTCAACTCGATTGCATCCTCATAGTGCGTCATGATCAAGTCCAGGTCACGAGCGTTCCACGCCGCAATCCAATGGTTGGCCAGATTCCAAGCTTCGTCTCTTGTCATGGTCGTCCGCCCTTATGTTCGGTGTTTCCATTCACAAGTTGCAAAGCGTGCGGCAACAAATCAATCACCGCCTCCAGGGATTCGACAGCGCCCTTGGGACTTCCGGGCAAATTCAGGACTAACGACGTTCCGCAGACTCCGCATAATCCCCGGCTAAGCGCGGCGAAAGGAGTCTTTTTGCCGCCTTCAAATCTTATGCGCTCTGGTATTCCTGCGATTAAGCGATCACATACAATGCGAGTTGCTTCCGGGGTGACATCGCGCGGGGCAATTCCGGTGCCGCCCGTGGTGACGACGAGAGCGGCCTTTGCGGCCGAATCACGAATCGCCTTCTGAATGATTGCTTGTTCGTCAGGAACGACGTCTGCGGCGACGACGACAAAGCCGTGTTCTTTCAGGAAATTGGCCACAGCTGGACCAGATTGATCCACCCGCTCCCCACTCGCGCAAGAATCACTGACGGTGATTACGGCGGCGCTAAGAATCGAGGAGGACATCTTCTTCCTCTTCTTGCTTGTCCTGACCGTTTTCGCGATTGGATTCGTCCAGCAGGCGCAAGCCCTCCATCAGCAGGCCTTGCGTATTTAAAGTGGTTGTTTGCTGCGACGTTTTCGCGTCGAAATTAATTTGGAAGCTGCCGCCCGTCCATTTCAAGACTTTAAACACGGCTGCATCGCCGGTGAGATTGCCGTACGCCGCGTGCGTCACCTGGCCTTCCTGAAAAAACATTTCGCATTTATCTTTTCCATTGACCATGGTGAGCGAACAGCTTTTGCGGCCCATTTCGAGGGATTGCACCAGGTCAATGACGTTCATCTGCGAAAGGTTTCCGCGAACCACTCCATCGGAGGCCGTTGATTTCGCCATCTTTTCCAGCGCGATCTTGTCAATCAGCCGCTTGATGCGGTGCGTGGCTTCTTTCAGAAAAAACGGCTTTTCAAGAAAATCGTCCACCGGGTACTCATGCATGGATAGCTTTTCCGCGATATCGGCTTTCGTCGCCACCAGCACCACAGCAATTCCCGCCGTGGCAGGACGGCTCTTCAATTTCTCAACCAGTTGCCGCCCATCCATTCCGGGCATGCGATAGTCGCTCACCAGCAAGTCAGGAACATCCTCAACCGCCTTCAGCAACGCATCGGCTCCGTCGCTCGCGGTGCTGACCATCGCCAGCGGAGTCAGGGCATCGCGCAGCATCCCAAGAACCATGGGATTGTCATCCACGATCAACAGCTTGACGTTATTTGCCATGCGATAATTTCTTGGCGGCGCGAGCGTAGTCGCCGGACTTACCTCCGGATTTACGCTCCAGCACCACTTCGCGAATCTCGATGCCTTTATCCAGAGCCTTGCACATATCGTACACGGTCAGCGCGGCAATGCTCACGGCAACCAGCGCTTCCATCTCCACTCCGGTGACGGCAGTTGTGGTTACTTTTGAGTTAATGACGACGCCATTCTCGCACAGCCGCAAAGTCACATCAACATGCGACAGCGGCAAAGGATGACACATCGGAATCAGTTCCGAAGTCCGCTTCGCCGCCATAATTCCAGCCAGCCGCGCAACTTCCAGCGGATCGCCCTTTGGATTTTGAGGCAGCGCTTGGAGAACTGCAGGCTTCAGGACAACGAAAGCGCTGGCTTCGGCAACACGTTTGGTCGGGGCCTTGGCGGAGACGTCCACCATTTTCGCGTGCCCGCTGCGGTCGTAGTGGGAGAGCCTTGGCATCGCGGAAGAACTATCTTACTAGAAGCGATCTACCGAACGGATCGGTTGGTGCGCTGCGAAGCAGGTGATCCGGCGTGTACTTTTAACCCGACTCCGACCTCAAGGATCATGGCTCGGCAGTAAATGCCTGGAATGCAAACTCTTTGCGGCTGAGCTTGAGACTACCAAGCAGTTCAACGTCAACTTCAAATTGGTCGAATTCCGCATATGCTGAATCGAGCACAGCTATCGCGGCCTCAACCACGAGAGTTACCTTCGCCCTCAGGCCGTGAAGGTAACTGATTTTGTCCTGGCGCATTAGCGGGGCTATGACCTGCTCCATCTTGAGCACTTCGTCAGGCACCTCCGAATCATTTCGAACCTTAATATGTTCTTCCCAAAGCAGAGGCCATCTCCTCGGCAAGAAAGTGTAAAAGACTCTCTTGTTGTCGTGAAATCCCATTTCACGAAAATGATCTGTGCCCAAGTGGGCAGCCTTATTTCGCAAGAGTCTTGCTAGTGGAAGCCATTCACTTTCCTCGCCCTGGCATTCCAACAGAGGCTTTAGTGCCAGATATAGATCCCTAGCCTTGGATTGTCGAGGAGAAATAATCGCTTGCTGGAAAGGCTCGCCTAACTTGAGCCACTCTTCTATCCTGTTAAACTCTGCCCTTCCCAATTTCAGGCTCGGAATCGTATGGGGTAGCAGAAGGGCAGTCAGTTCCACAATGCAGTCCAAGCTCGCGCACAGCGAGAGCAGCACCAATCGCAGGTGTCTTTTTGATCGTGCAGGTGCCTCAGTGTCCCACGGCTCCCCTCTGAATTTCTTACCGTAATCGTAGACCTTAGCCTCCTCGCGGTTGAATCCTACAAGCTCCTCATCAGCGTCTGTGAGGCTTCCTTTAACTCCTCGCAACGTCAAACCGAAGTAGCTGAACAATTGGTGGTCGGCGTCGGCCAGAAACCTTGGTGCCCCGCTAAACGTAAGGAAACTCGCCCGACAGTAGAGTCGCATCAAGGATGCCGGGACGACTCTTTTTTCATTCGCCGCAACCCAGTCAGCTTCGGCTTCGTCACGTTCCAAAGGAGCCGATATCCAAATCGATGCTCGGTCAGTCTTTCACTCTTCTATACGTATCGTCCGCCTCTAAGGTTAGCTCAGAATAGAATAGGCGAATACATGGCGAAGCGGCAACGCCCTGCAATTCAACTCAAACTGCCTTACGCGTACCGGAACGGCCGCTCCTCTTTGCTCTTCCAGAAATACGCGAGGATGATCACGCTTGCGATTGCTGCATAGGCGCACCAGAGCGATGTGAAGGCGTAGCGCTTGAATGCCATCACGACCAGGAGAATAGCGAGGTTGGCCGCGCCGAAGACTACCATCATTTTTATCTTTGAGAAAAATAGCGAACCACAGGTCGCAATCACATAAATCACCGCGACCGCGGTGTTGTTCGTCGCCTGATTGATGTAAACGATACTGTTCTCCCTGACGAACAGTTGTAACGGATACGCCGTCAGCGCCCACAATATATACAGCATCGTTCCTGCGCCGAGCACGACGAAAGGCACCATGCTAGTGCGGCTTTTTTTATCGGGCTCGAAAAGATAGACGCTTAGCGGCAGCAGAAAAGGGAGCAGTCCCTGCGCATACAGCATGAACGCCGCGCCCATGTCGTGCGCCACCGTGGGCGAGAGAATTTTGTCGAGGCCGAGCCAAACGAATCCCTCGATGAATTGATGGATCGCGAATAGTACGGGTAGCGCCGCGAAAAGCAGCTCGCGCTTGTGCTTCACCTTGGTCAATGTGATGACGCCGACGGCGCCGAGAACTCCGCTGCCCACAAAGTTTGCCGTCGCGGAAAAGCACATGAGGCGTTTTCTCCGCTGTGAGCGTTACATCAGCCACCACGAAACGCAAGAAATTTCTCTCGTAGCTAGTTAGGTTTGCCGATCAAAGTGGCAAGCGAAGTAAGCGGGGCTGCGCTCCGCCAGGCAGATGAGGACATCTGCCTCTACGTGTTTTATGTCGCGTGCGGCAAAATACGACCTACCGCATCATCACCGGCACCCAATCTCCGGCGGGGATCCGCTCTCGATTAGGCGGGATCACGACATAGCAATTCGCCCTCGCGGTCGCGGCGATGTCTCCTGATCCCTGCCAGCCTGCCAACTCTACTTCTGCATGCTCAAATTCACCAGAGAGAATCGCCGGCAAAAATCGCTTCAGTCCGATTTTGGTTTTGATTTCCGACTTCGACTTCGCGTGGAGGAAAACAAGCTTGCGTGGCTGCATTCCGGCTAAGGCTTCCACCATCGGGCGCGCGAATAGTTCGAAAGTCACCATGGTCGAAACCGGATTCCCAGGAAGGCCGAAGAAATATTTGTGTGCCGGAGCTGCAGGAGTGCCTTCGCGGGTACGAGTGTCCGCGCCACATACGATTCGTCCAAATACTGCTGGCCTCCCCGGCTGAATCTTTACAGCAGTAAAGAAGAATTCAGCATCGAATTCCGCCAGCACTTGCTCCACCAGATCATACTTTCCCATCGAGACGCCGCCGCTGATCAGCAAGAGGTCGGCTTCTAGTCCGTCAGAGATCAATTCCCGAAGCCGCCCCGGTTCATCGCGGGCAATGGGAAGTAATATTGGCTCTCCGCCCCCGGCTTGAATTTGCGCCGCCAACGAATAAGTATTGGAGTTTCGAATCTGAGTTGGACCGGGCTGGGCCGAAACGTCCACGAGCTCATCACCTGTCGCCAAGACCGCGACTCGCGGCTTTGAATACACAAGCAGGTGAGTTCGGCCAACTGAAGCCGTAACCCCTACAGCGGGATAATCCAATCGCGTTCCTGGAGAAAGCAAACGGCCGCCCCGCTTGGCCTCCGCCCCCATGGGAACGATATTCTCTCCGGCGAAGACCGCCTTCTTTACTTCAACCTGATTGTCTCTCCTTGATGTCTGCTCAACCATTACCACCGCGTCCGCGCCAGCAGGAGACGGAGCACCGGTCATGATCGCGACTGCTTGCCCGCTTCCGACTCGCATTTCCGGATTTTCCGGAGCACCAGCTTTGATCTCCCCAATGATCTCCAGCCTCGCCGGAATATTTTGCAGGTCAACTGCGCGGACCGCGTAACCATCCCGCGCTGCTCTTGGAAAGGGAGGGAAGTCGCGATCTGCGAACACCGGCTCGCCAAGAATCATTCCCACCGTGCCAAGCAATGGTGTCAGCTCCTTGCCGCGCGGACGCAATTTTGAGGCGTGTTCCTCCACCAACTGGCGCGCGTCTTCGAAACTCAGAACGACCGAACCTTCAGGCAATGCGTGCATCTAGGAATGATATGCGAGTGGGAAAGCAAACCAAAGGGGATCACGCCATGGAACGCAATGTTTAGGCGCCTGATTCGGGAGCGCAAAGGAAGTGAAGATTCATGCGATTTGGCTGCGTGGTTCGACATCAGGTTCTGCCATTGATGTTGACGGTTTTCGCTTTGCACGCGGCCTTCCCATCACATCGAGATAAACGGCTTCGATTTGACTCGTAATTCCTGGCCAAAGATATTGATTTTGGATTCGCTCTCTTGCTTTCTCGACGGCGCTTTCCCGAAGGCTCGAGTTCCCAATCAGCAATTTCAGCATTTTCTCCAGCGCAACCACATCGCCGTGTTTAAATGTGTACCCCACGCCATCCACTACTTCGCGGTTTTCAGGGATATCGCTGGCGAGCACGCAAACACCTGCGCCCATTGCGTCAAGCAATGCTAACGACAACCCTTCCATCTCTGACGGCAATACGAACAAACAGGCATTGGTAAGCAGCTCGTCAAGGGCTTCGCCAGACTGCGAATCGAGGACACGAATTTGATCGCTCTGGTGCCGTCGCAATTCTGCGGCATAAGAGTCCGAGTAACTTGATCCGCCGGCGAGGACCAGCTTTATCGAAGGTTTGAGGTTTTCGAACGCTTCGATTAACAAATCACAGTTCTTTTCCGGGGAAAGCCTCCCCAGAAATAAGATATATTTATCGGATTCCAACCCCCAATCCTTCAGCCGGCCACTTTCGCTGCGAGAGCGGATCAACGTTCCATTCGGCACGTAGCACGTTTGCGAGCTGTGATGAGATTCGTAGTGTCTATAAAGAGTTTGTGAGACCACTATTGTGCTTGTGGGAAAGCGGATCGCAGCCTGTTCGCCGAGGCACAATACCCGCGAAGCGATCCAACCCCATTTCTTCCGGCGCCAATCTAGACCCTGAACCGTCACTATGGTCTTTTTCCCCGCCCATCGTGGCAGAAATGAGAAGAGAGCCGGCCCCAGCGCCTGATAGTGCACAATTTCGCAATCGCTAAACATTACGTGCACGGTGCTGAGAAATGTATGCACCAAGGTCTCCAGGTGTTTTGTGCGAATTGTGGGCAGCCTGACCAGCCGCATCTCATTTCGGGTTCGCATGGGAGGGGTGAAGTGGGAGCGGCAATAAACTGTGACCTCATGTCCCATGCTTGCGAGCCGTTTACCCGCTTCTTCGTAGTAAGTTTCAATGCCGCTGTATTTGGAAACCACGCCTCGGCCACCTATAAATGCGACGCGTAGAGGCTGTTTCTTTTTTGTGGCGCTTCCGCTTTTCTCAGCAAGCTCGCCATATATCCTTGTTAGCTGCGCATAGTGATTTTCTTGCGAATGATTTCTCCGCACGAACTCGCGTGCGTTATTTCCCATCCGGACCGAAACTTCTGGCGCGTGGTAAAGCTGCGAGATAACCTCCGACAGCTGATGGATGTCTCCGCTGCGGAATAGCATTCCCGTTTTACCGTCGTGTACCAACTCGCGACGCGAACCAAGGTCGGAAGCCACGACTGCACGTCCGCTGCCGAAGGATTCCAGGATACTTTTGCCCATCGTCTCGTAGGCTTGAGACGGAAATACGGTGAATCGGGAGGCGCCGATTAGTCCATCCAATCCCGGTCGGTCGAGATGCCCGGTGAATTTGACATTAGTAAGACAAAGATCGGCGGAGAGGTTCTCAAGCTCAGCCCTCTGCGGACCATTCCCTGCAACAATCAGGAGAATTTCCGGCAGCCGCTGCATTGCACGCAATAGATCAGCGACACCTTTTTCCGGTGACAGGCGTCCGAAATAAAGAAGGGGAGCGTCCGCGCTGAGATTGGGCGGCAATTCTTCAGGTAAGCGCTGAAAATGCTGTAGTACGTCAATGCGCTCTTCGTCCCAACCGTTTTCAGTCAGCTTGTCCTTTACGAACTGGCTGGGCGCAAGGAAACGGTCAACGCACTTTTCGTAGGTTCGAAGCCATTTGTGTATATAAGCCTCGGCCGCGAGTAGCCAGGACGAGCTTGCAGGCCCCGCATAGCAGTGTTCGGCCACAACATTCCAAAATTTGCCTCCACGACACTTCTCGCAGGGACTTCCGCGCGAAACCATGTTGTAACTCGGGCAAATCAATTTGAAATCGTTGAGGTGATACAACACGGGGATATTTTGGCTTTTCAACTCCCACAAAATCGAGGGCGAAATGTGGTGATAGATGTTGCGAACATGAGCCACGTCAGGGCGGAATTGCTGGATCATTCCACGTAATTTCCTTCGGGCTTCGGTCGAGTAAATTGCGTGTGCGGCCTGCTGGATCCGACCCAGAAGACCCGCGCTTCGGCTCTTGAAGTCAACGTGGCTTACGAAATGCTGGTCATAGGGAGTACGTTCACCACGCTCATCAGCCATCGAGAACAGCGCCACTTCGTGACCGCGGGAACGCATCAGTTCCATGGCATCGAAGAGATAAACTTCGGTACCGCTGAATGGAAAGTTATATTTGTTGCAGTACAAGATTCTCATGCAGGTTCGTTTCTTCGGCGAGAGCGGCCTGTTCCAGAAGCAAATCGGTGAAAGAAGCCAAATTTGTTTCGCGATCGTATTTTCCCAGAATTAATTGCCGCGCTGCATTGCGGATATTGTTCAAAAAGGCCGTTGAAGAACTAGAAATCGTTTCCACTTTTTCGATGAAATCCTCCAGAGACCCCTCTCGAAAAAGAAAGCCGGTTTCGCCGTTTACCACCAGTTCGGGTATCCCCGAGATCTCGGGAGCGAGCACGACTTTGCCGCGCGCCATTGCTTCCATCAGCGCGAGCGGCAGGCCTTCGCTGCGGCTTGTGAGGATTACTAGATTGCAGTTTGCGTAGTAGCGCTCTAGTTGCGATGGGGAAAGATGCCCAAGAAGGACTACTTCATGCTCCAGATGAAAGCTTTGAATAAGAGCCTGGAGCGAGTGACGCTCTTCTCCTTCTCCGGCTATCAGACATGCGAATGAGCGCCGAGATTGCTTTAAGCGAGCGCAGGCTTCAATCAGAAAAGCGTGGTTCTTAATGTAGTGCAGACGCCCGACCGAAAGCATGATCAGTGGAGTCTGCCTCGTTTCTTGGCGGGATACTGGTTTTGGATCTACGCCCATCCTACGGGCAAATATCTTCGCCGGATTGATCAAAGGGTAATTAGCAAGAATGTAACGCCGATTGAACTCCGAGACCGTGACGCACAGTTGGCAGTGGGTGAGCTTTGTTTCCAGGTACGCCTTGTGCAAGAGCAGGTCGGAACCGTGAAGAGTTACGCTATAAGTGATTCCGCGCAAGCGCGCTGCCACCATCGCGATCCAACAGCTGAAATAGCCGTGATGAACGTGAATGTGATCCACGCCGCTGCGTCCCAGTAAAACGGCGAGATAAGCACCGAGAAATGTGTGGAGTATCGCTTTCGTTTTTCGGCTGGGTGGTTCGCGACCTTCAAATGCCAGGCGAATTATGCCGGCGACTACCGACATCTTTTGCAGGCACAACCAAGCCGACCGAAGCAGGAGACTGAGCCTCAACGGTTGGATGTACAGGGTTCCGGCAGCCCATGATTTCAACCGGTTATCAGTCGTGTCCGGCCGTCGGGCGCTGCATGGGACGACTTCGATACCTCGTCGTCGCAATTCGGCTATTTCCTGCATGACATAAGGTTCTACTGGCGAGGGAAACAGGTTCGAGATGTACGCAATTGTGCGCATGTGTTGGCTCAACTTCGGAACCGACAATTAGTTGTTTTGTGCGGGACAGTCCTTTGCAAGGTATGTCCGACTAGAATTCGCGCGACGATTTTGAGAGGCCAGCATCCCAGCCATACTGAACAAAAGTCCATTCACAAATTGGTAGCCCATCACTACAAAGCTGGCATTAAACAGATAGACCAGGATCAAGAGTGGCCACAGCTTGCGAAATTCGGTATCGAGGAAATTACCATTGTCAGACGGCCTGAAATTCTGGCGCTTCCCCAGCCTGAAGAGATCAACAATCACCCAGATATAGAGCGCCAGTCCGATCAAGCCATACTTGACCGCGATTTCAAGATAGGTGTTGTGAAACAAGAAAAATGGTGGATGAAAGTCACTGATGCGGCGGCCAAGCTCCGGCTGAATACTGTTTGCGCTCCATCCAGCGATGGGCTTATCGAGAAACATTTGCCATCCGGCAACGTACATGCCCATGCGGAACTCAACGGGCCCGCGTTCCTGAAGACGCTGGCTGAAAGAAGTGTTCGTGCTATCGCTCAGAAGATAACTAGCGACTCCAAGTCCGCAGACAACAAGAATGCAGAAGCAAGCGCGTTTTACTCTCACATTCGAACAGAACAGCGGCATTGCGATTATTGACCCTGCGAAAGACGCCCACACAGCTCTCGTTTTTGTGGCAAGAATCGCCAAAGGCAAAGCGACCATGAAAAGTGTTGCCAATACTCCGCGCAATCGTCTTCGCCGAAATAGATCGAGCACAATTAAGCCCAGCAGGTTTAGGGTGACGCCATTCGCGACGGCCTGTAGAAAAGGGCCCCTTGCCCGGTCTGCATGGAGTCCAATACTTTCGTCCAAAATATAGCGGGGATAAATTAATGATCGTGCGTCCAGCAGAAAAAAGATTGCGGTGAGGCTCAAATAAGCCAGCACAACCATTGTGAAAATCTCAAATCGCCGAATAGAGACATGGTCAATAAACACAAGTCCCGCGAGGTGGTATAGCACAAATGGAACCAGCCATTTGGCAGCGAACAAACTCCAATTTTCCGCGGCATAAGGTTCCAGCAGCAACCTGTAAAATGCCAACAGTAGCAGACCGAACATTGGCAGAGTGATGGGTCCGGCGATCCGCACTGATTGTTTCAAAGCGAGTGTGCGAATCAGCACCACGAAGATCAGCGCGAAAAATGCTATGCGGTCCAGCGAATAAAATTGCACGTCGGGGGGACGGAAGAGCATGACTGCAAGTGTGGCGATAAAGAGGAGCGAAGGTTGAGCCGCCAGCGCATGCAAGGGACGAACCGCCGACACGATAGCCAGGTCTCTGACAGGTCTATTGCCAACGACTTTCCGCCGGCTTCCGAGTGAAAGCGGATCTGCCCAACCAGCTACATGAAGGTTCATGCGCCAGTTCCTCGTACAACCGCAAATATCGTCTTGTATAGAATTCGAATGTCCATGACCAAGGTCCAGCGCTCGATGTATTCCAGATCAAGCGCCATGTTGCGCTGGAACGAAGGATCCATCCGCGCAGTGACTTGCCAAAGCCCGGTAATTCCGGGGGTAACATCGAGCCGCCGAAAATCCTGGGGCACGTAGAATCGGAAGTCATCGAGGGGATGGGGCCTTGGCCCCACCAGGCTCATGTCCCCAACCAGGACATTCCAGAGTTGTGGTATTTCGTCCAGGCTATAACGCCGCAGGATCTTGCCAACCCGCGTAACCCGCGGATCCCGAGCCATCTTGAAAAATGCTCCGTGTCGCTCATTTTGCAAGCGCAGAATTGCTTTCAGACGGTCGGCATTGTGAACCATGGTCCTAAACTTGAAGCAGACGAATGTGCGTCCGTTTTTGCCCGCTCGTGGCGCGGCGTAAATGACAGGGCCGGGCGAATCTAATTTGACGACAGCAGCGATCGCGGCTAGCAACGGTGAAAGTGTGACTAGTCCCGCTGCTGCACAGGCGACGTCAATGAATCTTTTCGAAAGCAAGGCCATCCGCGGAAAGCGACTCTTCGTGGCCGTGGGGGCGGATCGAAGAAGCTGGACCGGTAAAATGGGCTGGAGATCTGAGGCTGTGGATTGCAGCTTTTTGCGCGTGGTAGCGCAGCGGCCTCCCGCCGGCGACCTAAGAAATCGCACTGCGAGGGCCTGCTCTTTAGAGTTTCCGGATTGGAGGTCGTGCGAAGTCTGCATATCGGAACATTTCGAAATTCAAATTTGCGAATATTTATTGGAAACCCGCCACCGAATCGGCGAGAAGTCGTTCACAGTCTTCTGTAAATTCCTGCTGGAATTGGGAACCTTCGATTACTCAGTACTGTCCCTAGTAGGCGGGCGTTGGCCGAGAAAAGCCTGTCTTTGACTTTCTTCGCTGCGATCCTTCGGGTGCAGTTGGCAGTCAATACCAGAACCACTCCGTCGCACAGATGGCCCAACAGCGCCGCGTCACTGCATTGCCCGGCGGAAGATGCCTGAAAAATCAGGTAGTCAAAATCGAGGCGAAGTTCATCTATGCGGCTGCGGAGCCAATCCGCCGAAAAGGCTCTCTCACTTCGCAGGAAAGTATCGGATGGCACGAGCCAGAGTCTCTTTGAAAGCAAAAGAGCGGAATCCCGCAGACAATCAAACCTTTCACGTCCCTGAACTGGCGGCGGCGACTTGACGTCGAACACTTCCTCCAATTGGGGCGGCTGGCAGGTTGCCTCCACGATGCAAACGCTTCGCGACGTTTGAGCGGAGAGGGAATGCCCCACTTGCAGACAGATTTCGCCGACGTTCGCATTTTGATCCACACTGCTAAAGACGACTTGCCGCGGTGTCTTTACTCCAGCCGGGAAAAAGACCTGGTTGACCAGAGAATGAATTTGCTCCTGTCCAAAACGCCGAACATTCCAAACTTGAAGATCACAAACGGTTTCTTCTTCTCGTGTGTCCGGTTCCACCCTAGAAACGTCATAGCCGAACATTGTGTTCAGGACGCTCGCACTACTCATGATTCCTAACTCCCATAGCGGAAATTCGTAGAGGCGTTCGGCAGATTCTTTAATGTCCAAGCCGTCTACGTTGAGCCGGTATCTCCAGGTAATGACGCAAGCACCGGCGAGCCCAGATAAGCCGTTACTTCTTCCGGAGTCCTAAATCCGGGCGCCAAATAGTCAGCGGCGAATGCAAGCCCGGTGCTCGCCGTACCTCCCGCGAGCAGGCCAACGGCTCCAAACATCCATAGAGACCACATTGGCAAAGAGGGGATCCTAGGTTTCTGCGCGATCGCTACATTGAGAATGCCTCCCTGGTCGAGGGCGTCTCCGATCCTCGCTTCTTCCCTTTTATTTACGTAGAGGAGGTACTTATCCTCGGCTGATTTCAGAGCCTGAACGAGTTGCTCCTGCTCGATCGCCTGATCGCCCAGTTGCTGAGCGGATTCACGGTAATTCGCCACGACAGCCTCGGATGCATTCGCACGTGCTTCAAGTGCGCCGATTTCAACTCGTCCCTTCACTAACTCTGCCCGACTCCATTGGTTGTTAGGATCTGGCTGCGTCGTAATATCACGAACAGGAAACTTGTCTTCAGCGGCAATCGCAGCCTTCGTTTGCGCTATTTGTTTGTCAACTTCCTCGACTACGCGATAGGAAGGCTGAAACTTGGTGAGCAGGTCGGTTCGCTTCAATCCCAGCTCGAGCAGTTTTATTTTCAGTTCCCCGAGCAGCTGCGGATTATCGGAACTGCGAATTACCGTTGTGGTACGCTCTGGCAACACTTCTAGGCTGGCTTCGAGACCGCGAACTCGCTGCCGTGCCTCGGCCAGAGCAACAGCAGTTTCGCGATAGCTCGCGTCTGCGTCGCTCAATCTCTTTAATGCGATGTCCCGCTCCAGAGATGCCGAAACAACTCCCTGTAATTGAGTGAAATCCATCAATTGGGATTCTGCCCGCTGGAGGCCAACGCGAGACTCAGCTACTTGCTGTTCAAAAAAAGTGAATTGACCAGAAGGCCGGCGTATCTGCTGGTGTTTTTCCATGTAAGCTGCGGCCAGACAATGTAGAACTGCAGCTGCGCGTTCGGGACTAGAGGAATCATAGGTAACGGTAATCACTGCGGATTTCTTTACTGCTTCCACGTCGAGTTGTTTGCCAAGGCGGCGTGTCGCGCGTGCCAGTCTCACCTCATCAGTCCCAGCGAGATTCCAAGGCATTTTCCATCCGGAAAGCAGCCCTGAATTCGTTACCACCTCGCGGAGGATGTCCTGGTCTTGCATCAATTCAACTTCAGAGTTCAGCTCTTCTTCAGTAATTTGGTCGTCTTCGATAAGAGGCGATTGCGTGGGAGTAGGAGTCAGAACGGGATCAAGCCGTCCTCGACGAACCAACACCTTCATTTCCGCCTGATAGGAGGGCAAGAATATTCCCCAGAGAAAAATCACAAGGAAGATCAGCGCGAAGGAGATCAGCCACACTCTACGCTGACGAAAAAAGATGGCGACGACATCCCGCAAGCTTGGAGAAGGTTCCCATGCGGGCCCGGGCATCACAATCAGGTCTTCGGCCATAAGTTATTCCTGGAAATAGTTGTTGTTATGCCGTTCGATCCGCAATCTTTTCAATTTCGTTCCCGCCAGCTTCGAAATGCGTGTTCCAAGCGGAAACCTAAAATTTTGCCGGCGCTGAATAAAGACTCATGTCCGACGTCGGCAAGAATCTTTTTATTTTGGAAATAGTGTTTTGTGGCACGAAGACAAAATCTCCCGGCATCACCCGAATGTCTTCTCCCAAGTTCCTGGATTTGAGCATGGACTTTAGGTTCAGCAGATGTGACTCAACTATTTCAGGGGTAACCCGCCGGAAGAGTACAACTTGGGAATGCTTTGATCTATCAGTGAAGCCGCCGGCAAGTGCGACTGCCTCCGTCAGAGTGATGTCTGACCGCAGATCGTATTTTCCCGGCCGGCCAACCTCTCCTCCGGCAATGAAATACGGGCGCTCAAAGTCTCTCAGAAAAATGTTGATTTCCGGATCATGGAGCACCGATAGATAAGCGTCGCGGACTGCCTTGGACAACTCAGGGAGCTTCATTCCCTCGACATATATTTCGTCCAGTCCCTTCAATGCTATGAAGCCGTCCGGTTGGACGCTCACTACCTGATCGAATTCCGGCTCGAAGGCAAACTTGATGTCCAGCACGTCACTCTTGTGCAACCGGTAAAGCGGATGGCGTTCCCCCGTCAGGGCTGGACTCCATGAGTCTGGACTCCCGAGGCCATCCGCCGCACCGGATTTTGTGGTCTGTACCGGCCCAGAATTCGTATCAGCCGATGCCGGCTGCGGATCCTGGGCGGCGGCCACTGCCAAAGCCTGCGTTAGCAGTACGCAGGTAAGAGTGAGAATTAAACTTTGAAGCGCGAAGTTGAGTTTCGTTTTCACTTCAGGTCTTCACTTAAGATCATCGCCGCTGGGCCGCTGGCCAATTGCGATAGCTGCAATCTATCTGGCTGCGAATTTGCGGACAAGACATGGGAAGTTCTGTCCACAAAGGTGGATGATCTTGATAAAGAATTGATCGCGCAGGCACTGCGCTGAATACTGTGGGTGAAGACTGGCGAGAAGCATTTCCACACACTTTTTTTGAACAACAATGAAAATGAGAAATCCGGGTAAAGTCTATCTACTTTTGTAGGGGATCCAAGAGTGGACTTGCGATTACTTAGTGAGAGAAGTACGCCAAATCGGCTTGTTCCGCGATTTCGCGATTTTCCCTGAAAACCAGACAAGGCTTTTCCAGCCTGAGCTTGTATTGACCGATCTTGCGACCAAGTTTTCCACTCCGTGGAGCGCAATTGAGGCGTTGCTATATCACAGAATCCAACCCCGGGCGCCTATACGATTACTACTCAATTGCATGAGCATGAGAGCAGATTTGCCCCGGCATCAATCGGAAATTATCGGCGTGCTGGTCGCCGATTCCAATCAAATGCAATCCCAACTGCTGGTAAATGCGCTGCGTCGCCGGCGGGAATTCGCGGTGACATCCTGCCCGATGAACATGGACGCAGTTCTCGATACTGTTGCCTCGGCGCAAGTGCAAGTTGCCATCTTGAATTTGGACCATCCGAGAGATAGTCTGCCCGATATGGCACCCGTCCGCCGGCTTCAAGTCGCACATCCCCAAATCGCCAAAATTCTTTTGCTTGAGCAGTGCAACCGCGAAATTGTAGTCAGCGCATTCCGATCCGGCGCGAAGGGCATTTTCTGCTTTTCCGACTATCCGTTTCGTTTGCTCTGTAAGTGCATTCGCTGCGTTCACAATGGGCAAATATGGGCCAATACCGAACAGTTGCAGCAGCTCGTCCAGGAAGTAACGCAAGTTCCATCTCTGCGAACTGTGAACGCCCTGGGACTGAAGCTGCTTACTCCGCGAGAAGAACAAGTCGTGGCGCTTGTGGCGGACGGGCTCAGCAACCGCGAGGCTGCCCGTGAACTCGGCCTTAGCGAGAACACAGTGAAGAAATATCTTTTCCACATCTTTGACAAGTTAGGGATTTCAAGCCGGGTCGAGCTTGTGCTCTTCGCCGTCAGTCATGGCGAACCGAGGGAGGCGGAATGGGTTGCGGGCCTACAGCAGAATGCTCTGCGGATCTAAGAATGAAGAGGGACGATCAGCAACCCTTTATTTCAAGTCCAAACCCCGCAGCCACACGGGTAGAATAGTGATAGCAGTTGACGCGAAAATTATTGGGTGAAAGGTACGCAACTATGCGAGAAGGAAAATACGAGCCATCGGATTCAGGAGGCCAGAGCAGCCATATCGGCACAGCAATCACCTTCTTATTAATTGGGCTGGGAGCAGGCGCTGCGCTAGGATTCCTTTACGCTCCAAAAGCTGGAAAGCAAGCCCGCAAGGAATTGCGGCGCCAGTTTGAGTCAGCCAGAGGAACCTTGGATGATTGGACGGGCGATGCTAAAGACCTCGCCGAACAAGCTCTGGAGCGTGGAGTCGAGCTTGCCGAGGAATTTCGGGAAAAAGTAGGGCCGCTGCTGGACCACATCCGGCGCGGCTGATTTCACTCGATGTTGGGAGGACGTCAAGAGAGTTTGTTCGTAAACGTCTTGACTGCTCCGCACTCGAAAGCGGCGTACACGATCTACGGGATGATAATTCTTCCGCCCGCTTCCGCCGGTGAAGCGATAGCCGACTGCTTCTCTGGAAACTGAGCGAACAGAGAGTCTAAGAACGCTCGTGACTTCGGGCGTCCCGACGTCCGGCTGTGAGCGACACGAACAAGAAAAACCAGTCCACGCAGTACCTCGGAATCGCGAAGGCGTGAGTATCCGGCATGCTTTTCTTCCGCTTCCCGATATTCTTTGATCATGTTTTGAATTTCAAATGTAACCGCGTGCTGCCCCATTCCGGCTGTAGGAGCCTCATAGTGAAGGCCGGAACTAACCAGCGTCTCATAGGTCCTCGCCACCGCGGCGAGCGACGCGATTAAATCCATATCCACGAGGCCGCGATCAGAGCGTGCGCTCTTTACCAGGGCGTAATTGAGTCCCAATAACAGGTGTTCGTGCTGATAAAGGAACTGCTCACCTATTTCGATTTGCGGGAAGAGATCCGCCTGGTCCAAATCCTGTAATGAACGCGGGCGTTCGTGCTGACGCGCCTGCTGCAAATAGACGCACTCGCTGGGACAATCTAGCGTGACCTCCCGATTTTCGCCGCAGCATTGCGGACAAATGCGGCCATGCACGGCCGGGCAAAATCGCTTTTCTTTGCGCTTTTCGCAGATGGCACAACTCAAGATGTTGGTCCTCGGACAGCATTATGACATGGCTAGTCGCTACCTCCTTGCTCCCCGAACCGCTTGCCCGGACGCCCCAAACTGCCGTAAATCATGGGTTTTTGATACTAACCCTGTGGATAACAGCGGTTTTTGTGGTCTTTTCTGGTTCCGAGATGAAAAAACCGCATGGAATATGGCTAAAAACACTTCTTTTCCACAACAACTGGGTATAAGATGCAGCCTCGCTCGAAAATTAAATTCATGGGAGGATTCATGGCTTCAGGCATGACCAAGACTCAACTCGTTCGGCATCTCGCCGAGTCGCTCGAAACTAACAACAAGGCAGCCGCAGCTTTTCTCGAAACGCTAGCTGACACAGCCATCAAAGAGACAAAGAAAAACGGCATATTCGTCGTGCCTGGCATCGGACGTCTGGTGAAGGCACACCGCAAAGCTCGCGTTGGACGCAATCCGCAGACCGGCGAGGCCATTCAGATCAAAGCCAAGACCGTGGTGAAGTTCCGCGTAGCCAAGGCCGCGAAGGATGCAATCGCCCCAAAGAAAGCATAGTCTTTTTGCGAGTATAAAGAAGGCCGGCCTGAGAGCCGGCCTTTGTACAGCATTTAGTTTTTGAAGCTCGTGGCTAAGTTCATCCTGCCTTGATCGCGCCAGCCGCTTTACATTCCCCGCACGGACAAACGTCCCGCAAGAAACGCCAGGAATAGATTCCAAGTTCGTGCCCATCGTTCCAATGAAATTTAATTGCGTATTTGCCGACCGCGTCGGCCGTCAGCGGCTTCGCCACTGCCTTGAACATTGGCAAAGCGGCGGTTGACTTTGGAGTCTCTCCAAAGTCGCGCCCCGATTTTTTTCGGTCCTCATCACACATGGCGCACGGGCAGGCGTCCCGCAGGAATGGAAAAGAATAATGAGATTTGTGAGCATCGGTCCACTCGATGTCCACACCGGTGCCCGCAGTCAGATTCACTTTCACTGATTTCGGATCTGTTGAAGCGGGCATCAGCACCTAGTATCGCACGAAGAATTTGGCAGGGCGTGTTGGAAGGAAAGCTCTTTTCGATAGGTATGGAAGACTGCCAAGCCGATACTCGCCTGTGGTGGTACTATCTTGCGGTAAATGTACCTTTCCCGATTCAACATCTTACGGAAGATAGCAGAGCGCGGAAGATGAAAATCACGCCTTCCGCAATTGTCGGATTGGTGTTAGTTGTCATCGTGCTGGTTCTTGTTCTTCGTGTTTGGGGCAAGGGTGGAATCCTCCCGCGGCACGAATTTGCATACGGCGCGGCACTTAGGAATTGCGCTGCAATCCCACAACAGATTGATCAATTTCTTTCGTTGGAGGGTATGGACCCTAATCAAATCCAGATTGAAACCTTTGTCGGTAATCGGAGCGAAAAGAATCTCGCGCCCTTGATAGCATACATTTCGTCTCAAAAGGATCACGATTTCGGGCCATTGATAGACGCTTTGAAGAACGCCGACCGATTGTCGAATCAAAAGGAAAAAGCAATTCAACTCGCGAGAGCGCTTGTTCCATACAAAGATTTGCTTAGGAACGAATCAGAACAAGACACAATTATCGTTTTCATTTATTACGGGTTGAAACAGCCCTCAAACCTATCTCAAGCGGAGAGGTTGAAGGTCGGTAACCTAGTCAGACAATTTGATACCCGCCAAGGAGTCAGTCAAATTTGATTCCGGAGAATGTCCGCGAAATTATCTGGTGGGCAACATAAACATTTATCCGCTCGCGCTTGAGAATACTTCTTGGCACAGCACTGTGGAGTTTTCCTCTTCAAAAGACGCGCCCGTATTGGAAATTAGGTTCATGGGCCTAAGGGGAATATTTAGGTACTTGATAGACGAAATGACGCGAAAGAGCGGGGATTCATTCCTGCATCTGGATGGCGAATCAATATAGTTCATCGGCAACAGAGCCTTTCCCAACCGTGGAAATGCGGTGGGTAAACATGGCCGACCTCCGTGAACTGGCCCTCGACGCTGGAGCAAAATTGGTGCAATTACGGCTGACCTGCGGTTCAACAGCAGACGCGAGCGAACTACCATCCCTTGTGAGCAGGGTACGCCGTCCGCATCTTCTTGGTCTGACTCTTCTTTTGTGCCTTGTATCGTCGGCACATGCTTACGGGCAAACCGCTTCGTCTGAAGCAGCCCCTCGCGCACCTCTCCGAATCGGCATTGTCGGACTCGTGCACGGCCACGTGGACGGCTTTTTCCGCGAGGCTCTGCACAACCCAGAAATCCAGCTCGTCGGAATCGCCGAGCCTGATCAAAAACTTTCCATCCAGTATGCAACCCAGTACGGGATTGATCACCACCTGCTGTTTGCGAATCTCGAAGAAATGCTGCAAAAAGTTCACCCGCAAGCTGTGCTCGTGTACACCACGACGTATGACCATCGCCGCGTCGTAGAGACCTGCGCCCGTTACGGTGTGCATGTGATGATGGAAAAGCCGCTGGCAGTGAGTCTCGACGATGCCCGCGCCATCCAACGATCCGCACAGCAGGGGAAAATTCATGTGTTGGTGAACTACGAGACAACCTGGTATCCCAGCAATCGCGCCGCGTACGACTTGGTACAGCAAAAAGCAATCGGCGGTATCCGCAAGATTGTTGTACACGACGGCCATCAGGGCCCCAAAGAGATCGGTGTTGGCCCTGAATTTCTCGCCTGGCTCACCGATCCCAAACTCGATGGCGGGGGCGCACTGTTTGATTTTGGCTGCTATGGCGCCGACCTTGTGACTCGGTTGATGGATGGCCGCCGTCCCAACTCGGTAACTGCGGTTACCCAGCATCTCAAACCGGAGATTTATCCGCGAGTGGATGACGAGGCGACGATAATCCTGACGTATCCTCGGGCACAGGCGATTATTCAGGCGTCGTGGAATTGGCCATTCGGCCGCAAAGATATGGAGATTTACGGCCAGACCGGGTATGCAATTACTGTCGGCAGCGACGGCATTCGAGAGAGACTCGCGAAAGAACAGGAGAAGCAAATCCAAGCCCAGCCGCTCCCGGTTCCTTACAATAATTCGCTAGCGTACTTCCGGGCGGTTATTGATGGCGAAATAAAATCTGAAGGACTCTCATCGCTCGAAACGAACGTTACGGTCACGGAGATTCTGGACGCCGCCCGCCGCTCCGCTGCCGAGGGGAAAACGATTCGACTGCATTAGTCACGCGACTCGCGTAGGCCCAAACGTCCCTTCGACTGCGCTCAGGGCAGGCTCTTGTTCTGGGCGGGTGAGCGCATCGCTCCCCTGCGGCGGAACTGCGCGGGCCTCGATGGATGGCGGAAATCAACGAACTCCGCTAAAATAGAAACTCAATCAAACCTACCGGGGAGCAGTCATGGCACACGTTTGTGATGTTTGCGGCAAAGGGCCGCAGTTTGGAAATACGATCAGCCACGCGCACAATGTCAGCCGGCGGCGCTGGAATGTGAATCTGCGTCCGGTTCATGCGAAAGTAAAAGGCGTCGGCAAGCGCATCCGCGTCTGCACTTCCTGTCTGCGCAGCGGCAAAGTCGTTAAAGCCTAGGAAATTTCAGATGCTGAATTTCGATTGCAGATTTAAATTCTGAACTCAACCATCTGCATTCGCCTACCGGACCCCCAGCAGTTCCACATCAAAGATCAACGTCGCGTTGGGAGGAATCACGCCGCCTGCGCCTTGCGATCCATATCCAAGGTCCGGCGGAATACGAAGCTGGCGCTTTCCGCCTACTTTCATTCCAGCAACGCCCTCGTCCCAACCCTTGATCACTTGTCCCTCACCGAGGTTAAAAGTGAAAGGTTCTCCGCGATCCACGGAGCTATCGAATTTCTTTCCGGTCGTGAGCCATCCGGTGTAATGGACTTTCACCATCTGACCTTTTTCTGCGACAGGTCCCGTACCGACTTTGATGTCCCAATACTGGAGCCCGCTAATCGTCGTCGTCCCTTTGCCTGTAACTTTGGTGGGTGCGTTAGTGCTGCTGCCTTGAGCAAAAAGCGTCGTGACGACAAATGACAAAATGTAAATCAGAATCACATTCTTCATCAGTTAAATTCTCCCAGAAACGATTTCTTCGACGATCTTTCCAGTAGGAGGTTTACCACAGCGCAAAAAGTTATGCCAATGCGATTACATCAATTTCGACTTGAACATCCTTGGGCAGGCGCGCCGCTTCGACCGTTGATCTCGCAGGCGGACTCGAATTGAAATACCTCCCATAGACCTCATTCATCGCGGCAAAATCTCCCATATTCTTCAGAAAGACGGTTGATCGGACGACTTTTTCCAGACTGCTTCCGGCTGCGGTTAGAATCGCTGCCAGATTTTTCAGCACCCGGTCTGTCTGCTCTGTAATGCCACCGCCCATAACCTGCTGCGTCGCCGGATCCATTGCAACCTGTCCCGAGACAAACACGAAACCGTTCGCCCGTATGGCCTGAGAGTACGGCCCAATGGCCTGCGGAGCATCTTTGGTCGCAATCACTTCTCGCATGGATTCTCCTGTGACCTAATCATACTAACGTGACGACAGCTTCGCTGGCAGGTACGACGGATTCCTGCTGAGGATAATTAAACCGGTTATCCACAGGGCGAGGGCTGTGCCTCCGGCGTTCGTGGCCAAGCGGAGGGAGGTTGGAGGAATCAACAGCGAACCAAGAGACGACAGCAATATTGCCGAGGCGGTTGCGTAGTAAAGAGGCAGTTTGAAGAGTTTGCCGAGAGGAAAGAAGTGAAGTCCCACGACCGCATCAATCCACTGCGGAATTAAATCCTTCCTCTGGAAATGGCCCAATATTGGTCCTCCGAGCAATATCGCAGCCACTTCTATTGCAAGGATTATCCCGAACCGGATGGCGTAGAACCTTCTGCGTCCCTTGTCAGAAGCGGACTTTCGCGCCTGCCGGAGGATGACAAGCTGCGCGATTGACCAGACTAAAAAAATTGCGGTGATCGCAGCGATCGCATAAAACCAACCCCGCCTTCCGGTTTGGATGGCGGCCAATGTCCACCAATACATCGAATAGGCACCGAACCCAGTCAGGACAATCGCGCCAACCGTCCTGCCCCTGAACCGAACCCACGCATCTTGCCCCAAGGGGCCCAAAATTCCGCCCGCCTCGTCCATTTCATCCTCCGGTCCGAGATATTCGCCGCCCTGGGCTCCAGGTTCGGCCCCATTCTATTCAGGGAGGGCGAGCAGCCTCTCACAGAATTATTACACGGCGGTGTTCCGCGTTAGTTGTGGAAGCCGTGTCAAGATTTTCGCGCAGCGATGTCGCTGCGGATTACCTCCATGTAGTCTCGAGCCGTTTCGAGGGCGTGCTCGGCATCCTGATGCGAGACAAAGCCGGCGTCGTCGTAGAGGGCCAAATTTCTTTTTCGGCGGAGACGGTCAAACACGGTGATCACCCCAGCGTGTCGCTTGCCAATTCGCGCCCGGACGAATTCTATGATCGCGATGTGATGCCCAGGCTGACTCCGGGCGCGGAATCCATGGCTAAACATAAAGCCTAACGAAGCCTTGAGCATCGCTTCGTACGCCTGCTGTAGGGCGGCCTCATCGTCGAATTCAAGAATCTTCTTGGCCGAAGCGAGCTTTTTCTCGGCGCTCAGCAAGAAACGGTCAATCTGTGCCCAATCTATCTTTTGTGGCTTGAGTTTCTTCACGTCGCTCCGACGAGCTGGACCCGCTTATTGTGCCAGACGCTTTCAAGGAGGGCATCCTTGCGAGCACGGCGCGACTCGAATTCTTTTGGAGTGAGAACCGTGTAGTTGATTTCGCGTCCGAGTTGCCGCTCAAGCTTTTCCATGGCTTCCGCTAAGACTTCCGCATCAGGCGTCCCAATTACTAGCACATCGATGTCGCTGGCAGCGTCCTGCTGGTTACGAGCAAAAGAACCGTACAGAAACGCCCCTCTTATTCCCTTGATTGTCTTGAGGGATTGGGTGAGCAGGGGCGCCGCGCCGATAGTTTTCGCAACAATACTGCGCACTTCGTTAAAAAGAGGATAGTCGCGATTGAGCTGAAAATACTTCTGCCGACCGCTCAATTCCGACCGGAATAACCCCTCGCTTTCCAAACGGCCTAACTCTTTCGAGAGGTTCGAAGGATCAATGCGAAGCCGCGCCGCCAACTCCCGCAGATGGAGACGAGCCTTGGGATTTGTGAAGTAATAAACCAGCAGCCGCTGGCGCGCCTTGGAGCGAAAGTCGAGCATGTGGTGTTAGATTACCACACATGTGGTAGGTGTAGACCACACGCAGGCCGATTCCTAGGCCTAGATCCATGGCGAGTAAAGAATAGGGCTCTTCAGCTGTTTCAACTTTCCTTGATGACTTCAAATAAGGCAATGTACTTTTCCATGACCGAAAGCATGAAGAGTTGAAGGGCAATCGGATTGTAGCCTTGATACTTAAATCCGAGCCTCTTTCCAAACTCCCAAAAAACTGTACCTCCAGGGCGATCTCCCGGGTTGTCAGGGATTTCCTTGTATGCCGAATATTCTAGGTTAAGCTCGGAGCACAGAAACGAGAATGCCCCTGAGAAATACCAGGCGACAATCGCGCAGCTACTTGCCCTTGTAGCTGATCCAAGAACCTATCTCTGTCTTCTCCCAGCTTTCGAAACGCATTCCGGCGATATAAGTGAAGGTAAATGGCGCACACTTCGGCTTCGACTTGTGGAATCACTATTTCGGGTGGCAGCGAACTTCCGGTCGTAAGAGCACGTTTAAATGCCGGTGCCACTTCCTTTGCCGTGGCGATCAGTGCACTCGCTGAGAACATCGCGGCTCTTTCTAAGGAAGGTGGTTGAGCAAATGCCGTGTAAGCCTCCTCGCCCAAGAATTCTTTAAGCGCGTAAGAATCTCCTCCCGGTCTGCATAGTTCAAAATACTTGTGTAAAAACAGAGCTTCAGAAGTGGCGCTGCGGTTTCTTTGCAGGGCATATCCATGAATGGATAGAGTGCCTCAAGAAATTTGGGATCGTAATATGCTTCTTGTCCCTTTGATTTTCCCTCGTCTTCGATCAGTTTCAGCATCCCCCTTATTTCGTCAGCAACCATCTTGAAATCACATTCTTCCGAGAGCGCTTTCCGCTGATTTTGGTCCATTCGCGGTTCCTCGTCAGAGCCTCGCCGCTTCAATTGGGGCTGGCCGACACCTTGTGAGGTTTTGGTCTCGGCGAGCATAACATCAGTAAGAAAGCCACAGCGCGTCACCGTTTTAAGCTTGGGGGAATCGGAGCTGCCGATCTCGATTCGTCAGTTACTTCTCCAGCATTTCAATCCCGCGCCCGATTCTTGATCCAGATCGGCGTGCCTACGAATCCGAATGCCTTTCGGATTTGATTTTCCAGGAATCGCTGATAGGAAAAATGCAGTTGCACTTTTCGGTTGGTAAATAGCACGAATGTCGGCGGAGCAACCGACGACTGCGTCATGTAGTAAATCTTTACCTGCTGGCGCGCTGGCACGGCAGCGCGGTCAAAATCTACTGTCTTGACGAAACGATTCATCTCGCCAGTGCCGATGCGCTTGCGGCGTTCGGTCGCGACTTCTTTTAGTGTGGGGAAGATTTTGTCGGTGCCCACTCCGGTTGAAGCGGAGACAAATAATACCGGCGCATAGCTCAGGAATTTGAGCGAATCGCGGAGTTTGTATTCGTAGGTCTCACGGTCGGCGGGGCGTTTGCTGTCCTGCATTCGCGCGGCCTTGGACTGGCTCGCGCTTCGTTTCTGGCCACTGGTTATCAAATCCCATTTGTTCACGATGATAATGACTGAGCGGCCGCTTTCGTGCGCGTAGCCCGCGATGGTGGCGTCGAGCGCGCTCACGCCTTCGGTCCCGTCTATCACTAGGATCGCGACGTCGGCGGCCTCCAGGTGTTTTCGCGCCATGACCACGGAAAGTTTTTCCGCCATCAAATGCGTCTTGCCCTTCCGGCGAATCCCGGCGGTGTCAATGAAACGGAATTTTTGCCCATCGCGCTCGACAATTTCGTCAACGGCATCGCGAGTGGTACCGGGAATCGGGGAAACAATTGCCCGCGAAGTGCCGGTGAGCCGGTTCAGAAGCGTTGATTTGCCGACGTTCGGATGTCCAATAATGGCGACTTTGGTTTCTTTGGGGGCGTCCGGTTCGGCGTCTTCTTCGATTGCGACTTCTTCTGGCGTTCCTGCCTCTGGAGTTCGAAACTCCACCTTTGCGTCAGGCACTGCCGTCTCTAATTTCAACGCTTCAAAAATGGAATCGAGCAGATCGTCAACGCCGCGTCCGTGCTCGGCGGAAATTGGAAAAAGTTTCCTGATCCCAAGTCGGTGAAATTCATCGGCCAGGCGCTCTTGCTTGTCGCTGTCAATTTTGTTTACAGCGAGAAACAGAGGCTTGCCGCCGCGAATCATCAGTCGTGCGAGTTCGAGATCGGGTCCGGTAACTTCGGTTCTCCCGTCAATCACCATGATGACCGCATCGGACTCGGCAAGAGCAACTTTCGCCTGGCGGAATATTTCCGACGGAATGAAATCTTTGTCTTCAGGAATGATGCCGCCGGTATCCACAATTCGCAGACGATGTCCTCGCCACTCTGCCTCGCCGTAGAGCCGGTCGCGAGTGATGCCGGGTTCGTCTCCAACAATGGCCCGCCGCGATCCGACAATGCGATTGAACAGCGTGGACTTCCCAACGTTCGGACGGCCCACGATAGCGAGGGTCGGCACGCCGGCAGCGGGAAGCTCGCTCATCGCACTGGATCGGATTCTGGTCATAGGAGCGGTCGTGGGGCGTTGGTCTTTGGTCGTTGGCTAAATCAAAAGCGAAAAGACACTTAGGAACCCTGATCAAGTATCTTGCGGCTTTTCGCGGGCGAGGGCGCCCGCGCCACACGACCAACGACGTGGTTCAAGCAATACTACGCCCTGCGCCGCGCGGACTGCGGGAGCGGGTTGCGCGGAAGGCTTCGACGCGATTGCGTCCGGCGTGCTTGGCGCGATAGAGCGCCTTGTCCGCTAAGTGAATTACCTGCTCTGCTTCGACCGTGTTTGAAGTGGGCTCGGCGACGCCGATGCTTACGGTCACGGATAGTGCGTCTTCCGATGCCGTCGCCGAAAACTTTTTCGCCGCAGCTTTCTTGACGGCCGCTTTCTTGGGGCCAGCATTTCGCCGGTCCGGTCCTCGTGATTCGGTCCGCCTTTCTGGCGCCGAGCGCAATCGAAAACTGGAAACTTCAATCGCCGCGCGCAGCATTTCCAGATGGTCCAAAACTTCCTTCATGCTCTTCCCAGAAAACAGAATAGAAAATTCTTCCCCGCCAACGCGATAACTCCTACCGCCGCCGCCCACTGCCGCAAGCCTTCCTGCCACCAATCGCAAGACCTGGTCTCCGGTCTCGTGTCCATAGGTGTCGTTGAAACTCTTGAAATGATCAATGTCAACCACGGCGATTGAATAAGGCTGGGCCAATCCTGGCAGCGCTTCGTTGAACGCCCGGCGGGACGGCAATCCTGTCAGTTCATCGTGATAGGCGAGCGCATAAGTGTTTTCAATAATTGAGCTGACTAAAATCAATCCCGCGGTTGCGAAATAGGCAGTTCCGGCTTTGCTAATTCCACCGGCTTGCAGGCCCATGAACGCCGCTCCCGAGGACCAAAGCAATCCACCCTCGAGTGGTTTTCGGTAGAGCAGGAACCTCAGCAGCAGAACGCCGAAAGCGAGCACGAACATGATCAGGCCCGGCTGCGGCAAAGTCGTCCAATGGAATCGGCCTAGTCCGAAAATTGGATCGTGAATTACGGCCGGCCCGGTCCGCTCTCCTGGACGGCAGATCGCTGCGACGAACACAGATTCGAAAAAGAGCAGCGCGATACGTGAGGCGATGCCAGGAAATGCGAATCCGCGCTCGCGGACAAACGCAACAAAGATAAAATTCAGCGGGATTAAGAAAGCAACTGCCTCAAACGCAATGCGGCCGGGCCCGGATGACGCGGGGCGCCCCGGAGAAAAGAATTCAACTGCTCGGTAAGCCAGTAGTACGGTCATCAATGCGAAGAGAATGCGGCTTGAGCGAAACCGCCATGCCAGCAAAATCCCCGCGAAGAATACCGCGTAATAGTAGAAGTGGACTGCTGGTGCTGACAGGTGAATCAACCCGGTTCCGACAACTGTGCCGGCGAAGATGAGGAGGATGCCGCCCGGCAGAAACAGCGATTTGAGCGTTTTGATAGTCAATTTGTTGGGAAAGGCGTCGGACGCTCGAATCAAGAAAAGGCATCCATCCACCCATCCAAATTATCACCCCGCGTTGACCAGAGAGTGAGTGGCGGCGAGGATTCCCATTTCTGCACTCGGTTTTATTTGAGGAATCCGAGACCTTCGTGCGAAGCGCAATTTCGTTCCACGACAACCTTCCTACTTAACAATCAAAGACGCTGATTAGAACAACCTTATGCGAATCTTGATTGCCGAAGACGATTCTGCCCTGGCCAGTTTTGTGAAAAAGGGATTGGAAGCGGAACATTACGCGGTAGATATTTCGCCCAATGGTGAACACGCCCGCGCCATGGCCGCCGAGTTCGATTATGACCTGCTAATCCTGGATCTGGGCTTGCCACTGCTGGATGGAATTACAGTACTTAGATCACTTCGGGAATACCGGCCGCGGATGCCGATTCTGGTCTTGACCGCCCGCAACCGCATCGAAGACCGCGTGCAATGCCTAGACCTGGGCGCGGACGACTATTTGATCAAGCCTTTTTCTTTTGTGGAGCTGTCGGCCCGCATTCGCGCTCTGCTTCGCCGAAGCAATCTCCCATTAGCCTCGACGCTTACGGTTGCCGATCTGAAACTCGACCGTATTGAGCGGCGAGTGGAACGCGGTGGCCGCAGAATTGACCTGACTTCCAAGGAATTCGCCTTGCTGGAATACATGATGCGCAACGTCGGGCGCCGCGTCACCCGCGCCATGATTATCGAGCACGTCTGGAATCTTTCCTTCGACACCTCCACAAACATTGTGGACGTGTACGTGAACTACCTGCGGCGCAAGATGGACAAAGACTTTTCCAGTCCGCTCATTCACACGGTTCGCGGGGTCGGCTATGAGTTAAGCAACCGTCCACCGGCGCAATCGCCTCAATTTCATATTTAGTCCCGTTCGCGCATCCATTCCCATGATGGGAATGGCCGACGGCGGTAAGACCCTTCTAATCCCGCTCTAATCGGGTTCTAACCTTCCT
The DNA here is from genome assembly GCA_963720075.1 of uncultured Acidobacteriaceae bacterium. Taxonomy (GTDB): domain Bacteria; phylum Acidobacteriota; class Terriglobia; order Terriglobales; family Acidobacteriaceae; genus PALSA-188. The sequence goes on from CAVREG010000012.1 coordinate 34,188, forward strand.
GGAATCAAATCGCACATGAACATACCGCGCCGTTTGTCCGCCTTTCTTGCTTTTGAGTTCTCCCGCCAAAATGCATTTGAGAAGCCCTGTGTCAGACCACGGCGCTATTTGTCCGACTAGGACCTTGAATTGGGAGAAGAACATGCCTACGAAGCACCCTAAATCCGCCGGAAGCGCGTGGAATGACGATGAGCAACGAGAACGGCTTTTAATGCAACAACTTCCGCAGGTGCGCTACATCGCGCGCCGAATCCACGACCACCTTCCGCGGCACGTTCTTCTCGATGACCTTGTACACGCGGGTGTGCTGGGCCTGATTGACGCGTTGCAGAAATTCGATTCCGAAAAGCACGTTCAGTTCGGATCGTATGCCAAATTCCGCATTCGAGGCGCGATCCTCGACAGTTTGCGAGAAATGGACTGGAGTCCGCGCGATCTTCGCCGCAAAGGCCGCCGATTAGAAGAGGCTTATAACAAACTTCGCAGCGAATTAGGACACAGTCCCAACGAACCGGAACTGGCTGCCGAATTAGGCATGGGCTTGCGCGAGCTTCAAATCTTGCTGGGAGAAATTGACGGGCTCGAAGTCGGCAGCCTGCGCGTGCTGTCGCCACGAGACGGCAAAGAAGAAGATCTTTGCGAATATATTCCGAATGACGCCGATGAAACCCCTCTCGTCTTGTGCTTGCGCTCGGAGATGAAACAGTTGCTGGCCAATGCAATCGAAGAGCTATCAAAAAAAGAACAGCAGGTGCTCGTGCTTTATTACTACAAGGAATTAACCATGAAGGAAGTCGGCGCGGCGTTGGGAGTGGGAGAATCCAGAGTTTCCCAAATTCATTCAGTCGCGGTAGTGCGCTTGCGGGCCCGCATGGGCCAGCTCACCGGGGAAACCTCCCGTCCGAATATTGCACAAGCCAGCGGAGCGTGGGCATGACATGAATTGCCAAACGCGCGGCCTAGTTCAGACTGCCGAAAACCGTGCTGATCATTACAACAGGGAAGGGCACGACTGAAAGTCGGGCCCTTCCCTTGCAATCTCAAATTTCGCAGGTTGCTACTTGCCGCTTGCGATCTGATCCAGCGATAGAAGCGCATTCATCGAGCCGGAGCGGAAGCCCTCGAGATCGAGTGTGACGAACTTGAAACCCAGCCCTTTGAAGATTCGCGTAAACTGCAACGCCATTCCAGAATCGAGCGCCGCTGGCATTTCTTCACGCGCGATTTCGATCCGCACAATCTCCCCGTGATGACGGACGCGAAATTGGCGGAATCCCAGATCCCGCAATGCGTCTTCTCCTTGTTCCACGACGCTTAGTGACTCGCGCGTGACCGGGCGCCCGTATTCAATGCGCGACGATAGGCAGGCCGACGCTGGCTTATCCCAAATACGCAGGTCGGCGGCGCGGGCCAGTTCCCGAATGTCCTGTTTCCCCAATCCCGCATCAAGCAGAGGAGCCACAACATGATGCCGCTTCGCCGCCGCCTGGCCCGGACGAAAATCTCCCTGGTCGTCGAGGTTCACGCCATACGCGATCGAATCGAAGCTGCGGCTCGCACGAAACTGCTCCATTACGGTAAAGAGTTCGTCTTTGCAATGAAAGCAACGGGAACCATCGTTGCGGGCGTATTCGGGATCGTCGAGCTCCGAGGTTGAAACTACTTCCAGCGGAATACCCTGCTCCTGCGCAAATGACACCGCATCGGCAAGCTGGGTCCGCGCCAAACTCGGAGAATCCGCAATGACCGCGAGCATCTTCGTCCCAAGCACCTGATAAGCCGCCCATGCCAGGAAAGCTGAATCCACTCCTCCGGAATACGCAACCAAGGTTCGACCCAAGGCGCGCAGCTTGTCATCGAGAGTAGCGCGCTTGGAGGTCAGATCAGGGGCAGCGGGCATGGAGGTATTCTACCCCGCCCATAGATGCGGTGCCCCAGGTTCGCGTCCGTTTTTTGGATGTTCGTTCTGATGACATCCTTTACAAAGCGTCTCGACACTCCTTTACACTCGCGCGCGAGTGTAAATCGAGATGCCTTGGAAGACGATGGATGTTTGAGAACAGCGGGTTCGATTAGGGGTTGTAGCTGCACGGGAGGAGAAACCATTCTCTCAGTTGTGTCAGGAGTTTGGGATATCACGCCCCACCGGATATGCCTGACTGGGACGCTACCAACAAAGCGGCATCGAAGGGATCCGGGAGCAGAGCCGGCGGCCGCAAACGATTCCACGGCAAACCGCGGGTGAACTGGAAAGGCTGGTGGTGCAGTATCGCCTGCGTTATCCCGACTGGGGTGCGTGCAAGCTGCAGGTGTTGTTGAGCCGCGCCGGGTACGACTCACCCGCAGTACGATTCATCGCATTCTTCTGTGCCATGACTTGTGCGTGACGAAGACCGCAGGATAGATGCGACGCAACGCTTTGAACGCGAGCGTCCCAATCAACTCTGGCAGATGGATTTTAAGGGACCCAAGGCTTGGGCGGGATCGCTGGGACCGCTTTCGGTGACCGGACGATCACAGCCGCTACATGGTGGTCTTGCGGGAACTGGGTAGTACGCTCCGAGCCCCGGTGCAGGAGCAGTTGGAGCAGGCTTTTCGCGATGGCGGAGTACCGGAGGCGATGCTGATGGATCACGGGATTTCTGGTTAGGGCCCTCGATTCACTCAAAATGTTAGGAGGTTGGGTGACGACTAGCCTTGAAACCGGGTTTTAACGGGAAGCGCCTTCCAAGAAAACTACCATTGCGAACCAATAAGAATGCCGCCTGAATTTTTCCGTTACGAATACCGAACAAGCCTAAGGCTTTGCCCGCAGGCTATAAGTTGTTATTATTGTAAGATACTCCTGTATCGAGTAGGGGGTCGCGATGAATTCGGGCGGTCAAAACTTGCGGGTATTACGTGAGCAACTCGGTTTGACGATGCGGGATGTCGAAACCGCGAGTTTACGAATCGCGGAAAAACATCGCAATGAAGAATTTCTACTTCCCCCCAGCCGACTTTCCGATATCGAGACCAAGGCCCTTCTCCCGAGCATTTTCCGCCTATACTCGCTGGCCGTAATCTACCGCCGGGACTTTCGCGAGCTTCTGACCTGGTACGATGTTGATCTGAATTCGATCCCGGATGACCTGGATCTATCAATTCCGCCTAAATCGCACTTTTCTCACGCTTTAGCCGGTGTTTCCGACGTGAAAGTCCCGATTCGGATTGATCCGGGATTTGATCCGCGGCGAACTGCCAATTTTGGCCGGATGGTTGAGCAGTGGGGTCTGGTTCCACTCTCCTATCTGGAGCAGTTTGCCAGCCGCCAGTTTACCTACGGATACATCGGCAGTGAGGACCTTACCATGTACCCGCTTCTGCCGCCCGGCGCTTTCGTACAGGTGGACGAGTCCAAGACAAAGGTGGCTGAAAGCGGCTGGAGGTCGGAATACGAGCGCCCAATTTACTTTGTGGAGACGCGAGCCGGATATACCTGCTGCTGGTGCACCGTAACCAGAGAGGAACTGATTCTTCAGCCGCATCCGCTGTCGCCGGTTCCAGCCAGGGTTCTAAAGTTCCCTCAAGAAGCAGACATTGTAGGCCAGGTGGTAGGAGTGGCTATGAGGCTCGGCGAGTGGCGTTCCGTATTCGACTCTTCGCCAGCGCCGAAAGCGCCTGCAACACTGAATTGAGATGACGCGCCGACCCCGGCCCGGGAGCCGGAGGCAGAAGATTCAGATCTGGATTCTGAAGTTGAAGTTTCTCCATATAATCCACCGGCGCAACCCCGGCTAGAGCACTGGAAGTATCAATATCTTGAAGCAGCGATCTTAATGGGGTCGCCAATATTTGGGATACCAGCGAGCGGTGGGTTTGCGCCAGCGCCTTCATTGCTGGCAAATCCCCGTGAACCCTACTTAGCCCCCAATGTTCGTATTCGCCATCTTTCTTCTTCTCTTTCTCCTTAGAGCGTAGTCCTCCAAAATACTCCAGCCGGCGCAGGCTTCCGTCCAGCGCTTCCACGGTGGTGTCGTGTAAATCGTCAATCGCGGATCTGAGTTTCATCGGCGTTACGCTTCCAGAAAGCTAAAAGAATTGCGCAAAAATATGCACCGTTAGCCTCGTAGGGAGATTATCACGTTGCAATTCCAATTCAAAGGAGCTTCCCGTGAAAAAAACTTTCTTAGTTAGCGTAGCAGCAGCGTTTTTGGCATTAACCGTGACACCGGCGTTCCTGGTGGCGGAAGGTGGCAACCCAGAGATACCCCCGGCGAGCCTGATTGCAGATCAAGGAGATCCGACTGTACCCCCCACGACCCTGATTGCAGATCAAGGAGATCCAACCGTACCCCCCACGACCATGGTTGCAGATCAGGGAGATCCGACTGTGCCACCGACGACCTTGGTCGCGGACCTGGGAGACCCGACCGTGCCCCCCGGTGCCAGTCTCATCGCGTAAACCAGAAATATATCTTCCCCGGATGGCGTTTGGGGGATATCCTTCTCAGGCACGAATGATGTCTCCATGACGCCCATCCTGCGGCCTTTATTTTATTATTTGTGGATTGCTCCCCACGTCTTGCAGGTCATTGTTTTGACCTTATTAATCAAGCGGGGGCTTTACCGGAAGTTTCCTGTCTTCACGGCGTACATAGCCTTCAGTATTGGCAAGTTTATTGCGCTACTTTTTATTAGCCACTCGTCGATCCGCGCCTCGTACTTCCAATGGTACTCATTCGGTCTTAGCATCTGCATAGCATTGTTTTTTGGTATTGTTTGGGAAGTTTTTTCCGGCGTTTTTGAGAATCAATCCGTGCTACGCAACGTACGCAAGCCACTTTTTCGGTGGGCCACAATTGGCTTTCTAGCCGTTGCCTTCTCTTTCGCTGTTTATACCCACCGTTTGGATACTGATGTGATGTGGTTCAGTGTGCACGTCCTTGAAAGAAGCGCCAATATCGTCCTCTGCGGACTCATCGTGACCATATTCTGGTTCTCGTATTATTTGGGCTTGTCATGGAGCAGAGCGGCTTTCGGAATCGCTCTTGGAGTAGGCGTTCTTTGCAGCTTTGAACTGGCATTCTCCGCATTGCGATCTAGGATTGGCCTATACGGGCATGAAGCGATTGATCTTATCGATTTGGGAATCTATCACAGTTGTGTTGTCGTTTGGCTCTTCTATCTGCTCACTCCTGAACGAAAGCCTCCATCCATCCCGGTCAATGTTCCAGACAATGACCTCGAATCCTGGAACCACGAGATTGAGAGTCTCCTAACCAGATGATTATCACGATCATCCTCGTGCTGGGTGGGTTTCTGTCGCTGGCTGCGGTGCTGTTTCTTGCGAAAGGACGCGCCGAACCGCCGGCCAATCTTGCAACTTTGCGGAAGCAAATCCGGCCCCTGGATATAGAGGCCTTCCGCAATCTCATTGATTATCGCGACGAGGAATTTCTGCGCAGGGCATTAGAACGCTCGCAGTTTCGTGTGGTTCAACGGGCGCGCCTGATGGCTGCGGTTCAGTATGTCGCCTGCGCTTCACGCAATGCGGCCATTTTGCACCGGTTCGGCGAGGCCGCGCGGCACAGCCCGAATCCCCCCGTAGCGGCAGCAGGTCAAAGGCTGGCCAACAGTGCGATTCGATTCCGCCTCAACGCCTTGCAATGTATTTTGCAACTTTATCTGGCGATACTAATACCTGGCGCAAGCGTCAGCAAAATGAGCGTGGCAGAGGGCTATGAGCGGATGACAGCACTGGTCGCCTGGCTCGGATGCATGCAATATAAAAAGCCGGACGCACAAATATCGGTGTTGCGACTCGCAAGCTAGACCGAGCACATAGGTCTACACGTCCTCATCTGGCGGGTGAGGGCACCCGTCCCTACGCGCGTATTCTCAGTCCAATCTCACCAGGAAAATCTTGCCGCGATCAAATTCCGTATCTCGCGCAATTTCCTCTGCACGAAGGCGGTCGTCATGAAGGACGCGAACCCGGACCCACCAGTCTCCGACGGGACTGCTGAAGCTTGAAACTTTGGCGGACTGATAACGACGAGAGATCTGATCTGCTAGCTTCGCGGCAGATTCCTGCTGATTGAAACTTCCGATCTGAACGGCCCAGCGGCCGCCACTATTAATTGCGACGGGAGATTTCAGGACTTCCAAGCGAACCTCGGCGAGTCCTGCACGAACGACGTCCGTTTTCTTGGCCGCAGCCAGCGAGAGATCCAGAATGCGCCCTTCGATGAAAGGACCGCGATCGGTAATCCGCACGATTGCCGAATGTCCCGTCTTCAGGTTCGTGACCCGGACAATCGAGCCTAGCGGAAGCGTTCGGTGCGCCGCCGTCATTGCATTCATGTTGTAAATTTTCCCGTCAGATCCGCGCCGGTTGTTGTATGGAGGGCCATACCAGCTGGCGATGCCTGTCTCTGCAAAAACAGGCTTGGCCCCGGGAGGAAGATGTAGTGCTTCGAGATCGCTGGCGGAATCGTCTCCCAGATTTTCTTTTACGCGTGGTTGCTCGGCGGAACGCGCGGACGGCGGGGTATCCGCGGTTTCGATAGCGGGCGGAGGCGCTGGGATGACGTCGGTTGCAATCTTATGCCGGCTACAACTAGTGAAGATGGCGCAAAGTAGCAACGCAAGCAGGATCGGCGCACGGGTAGGTTTCATCGGCGACGTGTGGAGTTTTGCTCCATGTAATCGGCCAGGTGAGCAAGTTTCTCCGCCGCTGTGCGCACGGCCTTTGTGGAATGTTGACGTACCGCCGGCACCACTTCCTCGTTCAAATATTTGATGAGCTCCGCGGATTCCTTTTCCAGGCGGTCTGCGGCCTCGGATACCGACTTGTTCACGCGCGCTGTGGTCTCTTCGACTTTGCGATTGAAATCCGCCATAAAGGCCGCTCTCCGATCTGTGGGCACAAAAACAGCCACAGGGTGGTTTGTACAAATCAAACAAAGCCATTATTCCCCGCGACGAGCGCACGGTCAACCGGGCGAACCCAGGAAAACACGTCTAAGGTTAAGAATGGAGAAGAACTTCCCAAGGCCTATGGAGTCTCGGAGGTCTTTAGTGCCACCGGGTGGTGAAATTGGTCTGCACCGCTGGCTGGGCCCACTCCAGCGCCCAGCTTACATTGGGATCATTCACTGGCCCGTCCAGCGGCTCGGCGGTGACCACGTACGTATCTGGTGGAAGCCCGGTGATCAGATAACTGCCGTCTGGAAACGTTAATGCGCCGATCGGCGTCTTGCGAATCAGTGCGAAGGAAGAAAACGGGTTTAAGGCAGTAGTTGAATCCGCGAACACATGAGCGCCAAATACGCCAGTCGTACCCAGGGTCACTTTTCCTGAAATACTTCCGGTGGGAACTGCCGGATTGGGATTTGGATACAACAATGAAATTGCGGCCACGTCGTCATAACTCAAAGTCTGCAAGAACGGCGGCGCAAAGGGAAACATGATTGCATCCACGATTGCAGAATGATCTAACCCGAAGAAGTGCCCGACCTCATGAGTGGCGACAGTTCGCAGGTCCTGTTGAACGCTGCCACTCGTTGGACACGTGGAATTAGTGTCGCCGGTCGTAAAACAGACTGGCTGGGCAGAAATGTCTCCGGTGGTGGCATTGGGATTGAAAAGTATGTTGGCGTTCGTGATATTTCCGCTGCCGTCGAAGCTCACCAACGTTATGGCCAGAGTGCCGTCCTGACTGAAGTCAACTCCGCCGCAAACGAAGCAGACCAGGTTTTCAGTGACCTGAGGCCCGGTTGCAGTGGAGGTTCCTGCAAAAGTTGCGACCACATTAGTATTAGGCGCGCCCATCCAAGTCGCGAACGAGGCTTGCATGGCGGTGGTCACATCCGCCGGAGTGCCTGCGATATTGGCGCCGGAAACGGTCGGATTGATGACCCACGCAGGCGGCTGCGCCCAAATGGAGTCCGTAAATGTCGTCCCGGCTCCCGTACCCATGGGAAGATAAGAATGAGCTGGGACAACCAATATGAAAGCGATTGCTAAAAGTGCTAAAGGCCAAGCTATCGTCAAACATTTGAGCTTCATCGCTGCACCGCCTTCTGAACGCGGCCTTCAATATCCTGCAACCGCATGGCACTGCCGCTATACGCCGTAACCGCGGACTTGCTCGCTTTATAAACCGAGACATCCGGCGCCCCATTGGAAACCAAGCTTTCGCCGGTAGGGCTTCGGTAAATCAGGAAGTTGCCTTGCATCAAGCCGGTGACAACCAGGCTGCCATCGCGGATTTCGCCGGGCCGCAGAAATAGCAGCGCTTGTTCGCCAATTTTCCATTGCCGCACGCCGGCAACTTTCTCCGTAGTTCCATCGAGAGTGCCACCCAGTTGACGCACCACAATGGTGGCTGAGGCAGGACCTTTCAAAGACCGCAGCACCTGAAACTTCGTATAGGTGAAAATCACCGTATGGGGGCCATTCCACTGGGTCCAGGACGAGATTGCTCGTCCTTCAATTACGTGGCTGGAAATGTTTGTCAGGTTCTCGACCGAGAGTGGAATAACTGTGGTCGCGAAACTCGCAACTGCTGCTGCTAAGACCCAGAGCATCAAGCAAATATTTTTTTTCTTCACGGGATGATCTCGATTCCGCCGGCGAATGTGGTGATGTCGTTGTTGGAATTTTGAAGAATTAAAGTTCGAGCGCCAAGTGCGGCAGTGCTCGCCACTGCAATATCGAACTGTAAGCCAGGCGTTCCATCCGTCGCAGTCACTGGAGTAATGTTTGTGACCGTGATGTCCGGGGGCCCGGAGAAGCTGGCGGTCATGTCACTTGTTATCCCAGGTCCAAAAAGCGTAACAACGCCTGCGGTTTCACCCTGGTTGGCAGTTCCACCAGTCGCAAATGCAAATCCGTTAGAATCCACACCGACAGCTTGAACGTTGGGAGGAGTGGACGAAACCGGAGCCACAACGGCGATATCGGCGACAGTCGTTTGATTCGCCAAGACAGCCACCGGTACCGGCGCTAACACGGCCCCGCCACCGCCACCGCCCTGGCCCAGGTTCCCGCCGCCACCGCCGTTGCTGGTGGCGCAACCTCCGGTGGCGAAAACTCCACCCGGGCAGCCACTAGGGCCGCCGCAGCCAGCTAAAAGGGATAGACACAAGGTCAAAACAAATACGGCCCAGGTCTTTGAATGCATGAATTTCCTCGCTTAATCGTAGTTCGAGCCGGCGATTCTGAAACAATATTCACTATGATTTCGGGATGTTAAGTCTGCCAAGAGCACCGATTCCCGTACAGGGAATGTTTATATCGGTCTAGTAACTCACACAAGTTACTGAGGTACCCGGAGGCTTTGGCGTTTTGTGGGGCTGGTTCCGGCGGACGTACAATGCCGTTCACGAACCATGGACTACCGAAATGTGGCGGCCGAGGGCAACTCCTGGATGCGTAAGCCGGGGCAACGAAAGTTGTTTCAGGGAAAGTTGCTGAACTGGTATGACCTCAATCGCCGGGACATGCCGTGGCGCCAGATTCAGGATCCCTACCGAATATGGATCTCCGAAATTATGTTGCAGCAGACTCGAGTTGCGACCGTCATCCCGCATTATTACAAATTTGTGCAGCGTTTCCCGAGTGTTGACAAATTGGCAGCGGCACGAGAATCGTCCGTTCTCGCGGTCTGGAGCGGGCTTGGGTATTACCGGCGTGCGCGCATGATGCATGCCGCGTCGAAAACAGTCGTGAATCAATTTGCAGGCAAGTTTCCGGACAGCCGGGATGAGTTGATGACGCTTCCTGGAATCGGGCGGTACACATCCGCTGCCATTGCGAGCATTGCGTATGGTGAAGCCGTTGCCGTGGTTGATGGCAACGTTCGCCGCGTTATCGAGCGGCTTATGGGAAGACCTGTTGTGGACGGTCAAACATGGCAAATCGCAGAACAGTTGCTTTGCCGCCACAATCCAGGAAATTTCAATCAAGCCTTGATGGAACTAGGGGCAACGGTATGCCTCCCGGGAGAACCGAAGTGTACTGTTTGTCCAGTGCGCAAAGAATGTGCCAGTAGAGGCTCTATTGGAAAAACGAAGACTACCAGCCGGCAGATAAAACGGACCATCTGTTATACATTCGATCGCAGAAATGGATCCGTATTCCTTGTTAAAAGATCTGACAATGCGACTTTAATGCCAAGTATGTGGGAATTGCCCGAGAGCGCGGAGCCGACACTGGCAAGCGATAGCTGGATGACTCTGCGTCATTCGATAACGATCACAGATTACAAAGTTCATGTCGTTCAAGACTCAGTGCCGACCGAGACCTCTGGCGCCTGGGTGAAAAAGAGCCGCGTGGCAGCCTTGCCACTCACGGGACTGGCCAGAAAAATCCTGCGGGCTGCAAACGTCATCTAAGACTGCAGGCTCAGACTAGTCTATGAAAGACTTCGCTATGAAAGGCTTGGGCTATGAAATGGTTTAGAAATATTTTCGGAGGACGGAACATGACAGCACTCGCAACGGGCATGCAGGCGCCTGACTTCAATCTGCAAACCATGGGCGGACAGAATTTCTCGCTCCGGGCTGCGCTCGCCCGGGGGCCGGTTGTCGCGGCATTCTTCAAAGTTTCCTGCCCGGTCTGCCAATATGCGTTCCCTTTTCTCGAGCGGATTTATAAGAACTATGGCGGCAAAAACGTTAGCTTCATAGGTATCTCGCAAAATGACAAAAAAGACACGGCTGCCTTTGTAAAGCAATACGGCGTTACATTCCCCGTATTATTCGATGACACTAAGACGTTTCCGGCGTCCAATGCGTACGGATTAACCAACGTCCCCAGTGTTTTTTGGATTGGGCCGGATGGAGAGATCGAAGTTTCCAGTATTGGGTGGTCGCGGCAAGAGATTGAAGAGATCGCGCGTAAAGCTCGCGAAGCGACCGATAATATCGCTAAGCCTCTATTCCAGCCTGGAGAAAACATCGCGGATTTCCGCGCCGGTTGAGGGTCCAGAAACTAGCCCGCGGTCGCGGGCCACATTCAGCCACATATTGTTCCTGCCAAAGATAGTCCGGAGAGCGAATGCAAAGGACAATTACTACAGTGTTTGCGGTCGCACTGGTGCTTCTCCCATTGACCTCCTGCAAGCCCGTAAACAAAATCACTGAAGCGGAACTGGTCCGGCGCACCCAGCAACTATTTGATTCAGTTGCCGCAGGAGACCAAGGGCCATGGAGAGAGTATTTCGCCGACGACTGCATGTACTTCAACGAAAAGGGCACGAACATGGACAAGGCCGCGTTGCTGGCCGATATCACCCCATTACCGAAGGGATTTTCGGGAAGTATAAAAATTGGCAAGGCCCGAAGTCACATTGAAGGTAACGTAGCCATTCTGAGCTACGACTTGGACGAGAAGGAGTCCGTCTTCGGTCAGCAGATGTGGGCGCGTTACCATGCAACCGACACATGGATGTACCGTCACGGCAAATGGCAAATCGTTGCAGGGCAAATATTCCGCTACTATGAAGATCCCACGGCAGCCGCAATTAACACGACGACGCTTGCGAATTATGTCGGAATCTATGAGCTTGCCCCCGGAAATGCTTTAACCATTTCGGTGGATGGAAAACAGTTGTATTTGCAGCGTGCTAACAATCCGAAGGTGCCGTTATTCCCCGAAGCGGCGGACGTATTCTTCCGCAGAGGAGTTGAAGGCCGCATTATTTTCCGTCACGCTAATAGCTCAAAAGTGGACGCCTTGATTAATCGAAGGAACAATGAAGACGTGATTTGGAAGAAAATCAAATAGAGCGAAACCAAGTGACAAAGTTATTTCCAGCCTGCCACCCAGGCTCAAACATCCCATACAATAATCAATTCGGTATCTCTCTGAGGAGCAATCCAACAATGCGCAATAGCGTTTTTGCCTCAATCATCCTCATTCTCCTTGTTGCCGGCGCTTTACAGGCGCAGAATTCCCACAAGCGCCGTGCCGAAAACGCTGCCAGTTCCGCGCATCTCCCCGGGCCAGCGATTGCCGCATTGGAGAAAATCAATCCTGAAAACATTCGCGCCCATGTGCGCTTCCTGTCCCACGATCTTCTTGAGGGTAGGGGCACGGGACAACGCGGCGGCGACATTGCGGCTGAATACATTGCTACTCAGTTTGCGCTGGATGGATTAAAGCCTGCTGGCGACAACGGGACTTATATGCAGAAAGTTCCAATGGTTGGCATTACCCCAGCACCCGAGACTACTTTTTCGCTGGTGCCTGCGACTGGCGCTCCCGTCGAACTGAAACCCCTTGATGAATATGTCGCCTACGATCAAACTCAGCAGCCTGAATCTGATGTTGATGCGGGAATCGTGTATGTGGGCTATGGAATTGAGGCTCCCGAATACAATTGGGACGATTACAAAGGCGTGGACGTCAAGGGCAAGATACTGCTGATGCTGGTGAATGAGCCAACTTCCAACGATCCCAATTTTTTCAAAGGCCAAGCGCTTACCTATTACGGTCGCTGGACATACAAGTATGAAGAAGCAGCGCGGAAAGGCGCGGCGGGAGTGATTCTCATACACCGGACTGACATGGCGAGTTATCCGTGGGAAGTGGTGCGCAACTCCAATTCTGGCGAAAAATCTTTCCTGAAACTGCATGGCACGCCGCAACTTAAAGTCGCGGCTTGGGTGCAACTTGATGTCGCAAAAAAGCTCGTGGCAATGGATGGCATGGATTTGGACCACATGATCGCGGACGCGCAGTCGCGCGATTTTCATCCCGTGCCTTTGCATGTGAACCTGAAAGCTCATATGGTAAGCAAACTCCGCAACTTCGGATCGAACAATGTGCTGGCAATCCTTCCAGGCGCTGATCCCACACTCAAAGGTGAGGCCGTGATGTACACCGCGCATTACGATCACCTGGGAATTCGTCTTGACATGCCAGGGGACAACATCTACAACGGCGCGAACGACAACGCGACTGGCTGCGGCATCTTGCTCGAACTGGCGCGAGTATTCGCCGAGGCAGCCGAAAAGCCGCGACGTTCCGTGCTCTTCGCATCAGTCACGGCGGAAGAACAGGGATTGCTGGGATCAGAATATCTGGGAGAGCATCCGCCGATTCCCGCAGGAAAAATAACTCTCGATCTGAACTATGACGATATCCCGCCACTGGGGTCGCCCGAGGAAGTCGAGGTTTCCGGCTCCGAGCGCACTACGTTTTTTCCCACGGTTCAGGCTACGGCCAAGGAATTCCGATTGGCGATTCGTCCTGATGCGCATCCTGACGCCGGATACTACTACCGCTCCGACCATTTCAGTTTGGCGCGGGTCGGCATCCCTGCTTTTTCAATCAATGAAGGAACCAAGTACAAAGGCCACGATCTCGCGTGGGGCATGCAGCAAGCCGCCGAGTACACTGCGAAACATTACCACCAGCCAAGCGACGAATATCACGCCGACATGGACTTCACCGGAGACGCAGCCGTTGCCCGATTCGGATTTGCATTGGGATGGGAAGCAGCGAACCAGCCAAATCTCATCGGATGGCAAAAAGGCGACGAATTTGAAGCGGCAAGGATGAAGAGTGGTGACGAATGACGGCGACTCAGTGAGAGGGATTGTTGCGGTCCCTTCTCTCCCAAATATTTGTCATCTTGAGTGCAATATTCATTCGCTTGCGAATGGATATGCGGAGTCGAAAGATCCCTGCATTTCGAAAAATGGCTATCCAGGCGCGCGCGCAGGAACAACGACGCACTAGATGACCGGCCTTAGATAATTAACTCTCCATAACTTTCAACCCCGGACTGACGATAAGCTTCGCTTCGGTAAACTTCTGCACTTCATCCGCAGTCGTCCCCGGAGCAATTTCCTCCAGTACCAAACCCTCTGGAGTCACCTGAATCACGGCCATCTCCGTCACAATTGTGTTTACTACTCTCATTCCCGTAAGCGGCAGAGTGCATTTCTTCAAAATCTTCGGCTGCGAATCTTTAGTGGTATGCTCCATCGCCACGATTACGCGGCGGGCGCTTGCGACCAAATCCATTGCACCGCCCATGCCTTTCACCATTTTCCCGGGGATCATCCAGTTGGCCAAGTTGCCCTCTGCATCTACTTCCATCGCGCCGAGTACGCTTAAATCAATGTGGCCGCCGCGAATCATGGCGAACGATTCAGCGCTGGAAAAATAAGCGGTTCCAGCCATTTCGCTGACGGTTTCCTTGCCGGCATTGATCAGGTCGCTATCCTCCTCACCTTGCAGCGGATAAGGACCAATGCCCAACATGCCGTTTTCGCTTTGCAGGATGACGTCGATTCCCGGCGGAACATGATTCGCGACGAGAGTAGGCATTCCAATGCCAAGGTTGACGTAAAAGCCGTCGCGCAATTCACAGGCGATGCGCTTGACGATGCGTTCACGCTTGTCGGTGTTTTTGGCGGGTCTGGATGGAGTTAACATGCGGCTGTCGAATAAATTCTCCGCCGAGCAATGCTCAGCATGGACGGGCGAGGGCGCCCGTCCCTACGCAACCCTCACTGTTCTTCTTTCGATTCTTTTTTCGTACAGTTCGCCCTGGAAAATCCGTTTCACGTAGATGCTCGGGGTATGAACTAAATCCGGGTCAAGCTCTCCGACTTCTACGAGCTGCTCGACCTCTGCAACAGTAATTTTCGCAGCGGTCGCCATCATAGGATTAAAATTTCTCGCTGTTTTTCGATAAACCAGATTGCCCCACTTATCGCCCTTCCATGCTTTGACAAACGCAAAGTCCGCCTTGAACGCGGTTTCCATTACATACATTCGCCCGTCAAACTCGCGCACTCCTTTTCCCTCGGCCACTACCGTGCCGACTCCCGCGGGAGTAAAAAAGGCAGGGATACCCGCTCCCCCCGCGCGAATGCGCTCCGAGAAAGTTCCTTGTGGTACGAGTGTGAGGTCAATGCTTCCGTTCAGGACCATCTCCTCCAGCAACTTGTTCTCTCCCACATACGATCCAAAATGTTTGCGAATTTGTCCCGCTGCAAGCAACAGACCCATGCCAAAGCCGTCAACCCCGACGTTGTTGCTGATTGTTGTGAGGTCCTTAGTGCCTTTGCGAACCAAAGCACGGATAAGATTTTCCGGAATACCGCACAATCCGAAGCCACCTATCATAATGGTCGCACCGTCGAAAACGTCGCGAATGGCTTCGTCTGAGTTGGCGACTACTTTGTGCATGCGAAGATTCTAGAACATTTCACACGGACACACAGAGGCGCAGAGAAACCTTGAATCGTGAACACTCTGGCTATCAAACGAGATTAAACCGAGAGGTCGCCTGAAGGCACAAGTCTTCAGGGCTTCTTCTCCGTGCCTCGGTGCCTCCGTGGTGAAGTTGCAGGTGGTGAGATCTTTCTCAAATGATGCGCCCGCTCGAACTCCATTGCCAACTCTCGCGTATCCAAATTCTCGCGGATATGGGCGAGGCGTTGTTCGAGCTTCAAGAGGGCGTCACGAATGCTCTTCTTATTCGTGAGCGCAATGTCTCGCCACATTGAGTAAGGACTGGCCGAAATCCGCGTCATCTCCCGCAACGCGCGGCCTCCGGCCTCAAGCAGGGGCGCATCCTCGCCATACTCATCTACCAACGTAGCGGCGAGCGCAGTGGAGATCATTTGCGGCAAATGACTGATCCAGGCGCATAGTTGATCGTGTTCTTCGGCGTCCATACTGACGAGGCGTGCGCCAATCTTTTCCAGCCATCCTAGAAATTCACCGCTCAAGCCGTCATAAATATTCTGTCCTGCGACCGGTGTGAGGAACCAGGCTGCATCTCGAAATAAGTCAGGGTCGGCGAATTCCACTCCGGTTTGTTCCTTCCCAGCCATTGGATGTCCAGCCAGGAAACGGCGTCCGAGGTTCTTGCCGAAAACCCCGTGCGCGCTTGCCAGCACTTCCGATTTTGTGCTGCCCACATCCGTCAACAACGTTTTTGACGGTAATCCCGGTCCGAGTTCCTTGATCAGATCAATGATTGCTCCAACGGGAGTGGCGAGAATGACGATTTGGCTTCCCCGAACTGCGTCGGAGGCGTTAGTTCGTCCTTCGTCAATCACGCCTTTCTTGCGGGCACGTTCAAGTACCAGCGCACGATCGCAGCCAATAATCCTTCCTGTGTAACCGGATTTTTTTAGCGCGAGACCGAGGGATCCGCCGATCAATCCCGTTCCGATTATCGTGATCTGGCGAAAAGGCATGGGCATAAATCATTTGTCATCCTGAGCGGAGCGAAGGACCTATGTACTTCGAGTCGCGATGCACAGGTCCTTCCGCTCCGCTCAGGATGACAAGCCAATTTTATCCCGATTTTTGCCGCAACCGCGCTAAGCGATAGTTCGGCCGACCGCCGGGGCAATCATTCTCAGTTCGGCCATCAGCTTCGAAAATTGGTCAGGATAGAGCGACTGTGCCCCGTCCGAAAAAGCCTTGTCCGGATCGTGATGGACTTCCATCAACAAAACGTCAGCGCCGGCCGCAATCGAAGCCCGCGCCATCGGAGGAACCTTGTCGCGCAATCCAGTGCCATGCGAAGGATCAGACGCCATTGGCAAATGCGAAAGTTTGTGAACGACCGGGATGGCGCTGATGTCCAACGTATTCCGTGTGGCAGTCTCGAAGGTTCTTATGCCGCGCTCGCACAGAATCACGTCGTAATTGCCACCCGACATAATATATTCGGCCGACAGCAACAGCTCTTCGATCGTCGCGGCAATGCCACGTTTGAGCAATACCGGCTTCTTTTCTTTTCCCAGTTCGCGCAGCAGATTGAAATTCTGCATGTTGCGCGCGCCCACCTGAAAAATATCTACGTACGGAAGCATCAAGCTGATTTGCGAAATCTCCATCACTTCGCTAATCACCAGCAGTTTGAAGCGGTCGCCTGCCTCTCGCAATAGCTTGAGCCCTTCAAGTCCCATTCCTTGGAATGAATAGGGTGAGCTGCGCGGTTTGAATGCGCCGCCTCTAAGAGCTCGCGCACCAGCCTTAGCGATTAGTTCGGAGATGGTAAAGAGCTGTTCTCGAGATTCCACGGAACAAGGGCCAGCCATCACGACGACTTCATTGCCGCCAACCTTCAGGCCGTTAGCAAATTCGATGATGGTTCCCTCAGGACGAAAGCTGCGACCTGCCAGTTTGTACGGGGCGCTGATGCGATGCACGTGTTCGACACCGGACAAAACTTCGAGATTGCGAGTATCAAAGTCAATCCGCGCGCCGACCGCTGCCAGCACCGACTGCCGTTCGCCGGTCGTGCGGTGGACGGAGAATCCCATCCGAACCAGGTGCTCAATCACCTGCTGGATTTGCTCTTCACTCGCCGATTCTTGCATTGCAACGATCATAGGTGGTTAAAAGTCGCTTCTAGCTCTTAGCTTCCAGCTCAACCCGCCGGACCTGGCGATAAAATTGCGCATCCATTAGCAGCGCTTAGTCATTTACTTCATTATCCAATTCTGTTTCGCCCAACCCAACAGTGGTTTCTGGGTCCTCAGGCGCAATCTCTTCCCGCTGAATTTGCCGCATTACATCCATGATCCGCTCATAGATACGCAGCAAGTCCCGATTGGGTAGCGGACCTTTATTCAACTTCGTGGCATTATCGAAAACCGCCCGTTCCCGATCAGGTTCGTAAATCGGCATACCCGCCTTGCTCTTCAACTTGCCGATCTGGTGCGCAGCCTCTGCCCGCTCGCTCAGCAGCTCTACCAGTCTGCGATCAATCTCGTCAATTTTTGTGCGCCAATCTGCGATATTCATGGAGAGCTTTCAGCCCACAGCAACACACCATTTCGCTGACAAGGAGGCGGATATTTCCAAGCGACGCAATGACAAATGATAAATCAGTGCTTGACTGAGGGCTGACGGCTGACAGCTGAAAGCTGCTCTATAAATTGTGCCACAGACTCGGCTTCTTTGCCTGGATTGCGTTCGACCGTCTCCACGATCGCACTGCCGACAACCGCGGCATCAGCAAATTCGCCCACGCTCGCAAACTGCTCGGCGGTCGAAATACCGAAGCCCACTGCGATTGGCAGTTTAGTATAACTGCGCAAACGCTTAACCAACTTTTGCGCGTCTTCTGGTAATTGCTTCTGCGCGCCGGTTACACCGGTACGAGAAACTGCGTACACGAATCCAGTGGACGCCTTCGCAATCTGCTCTAAGCGGGCGTCTGTGCTCGTAGGAGCCGCAAGGAACACCGTTGCCAGATTTCGATTTCTCATCTCGGAAAGATAGTCGTCTGCTTCTTCCATCGGGAGATCAGTGATTAGAGCGCCGTCTATCCCGGCCTGCGCGGCCGCGGCTGCGAACTTTGCGAGTCCCATACGGATGATGGGGTTTAAATAAGAAAAAATAATCAAACCCGCCTGAGATTTCTTGCGGATGTCATGAGCCAGCTTCAGAACTTGTCCCAGTGTTGTTCCATTTCTCAGTGCACGTTCGCTCGCCCGCTGGATTACGGGACCGTCTGCAACGGGATCGCTGAAGGGAACCCCAAGTTCGATGATGTCGGCGCCCGCTTCGATTGCTGCCAGCACGATGTCGAGCGTGGTCGCAAGATCGGGATCACCGCAGGTCACATAGGCGACGAGGGAAGGACGGTTTCGGAAGGTAAGTGGCATCTGTGAAGATTTTTGACCTTAGATTAGAGATGTAACCATCATGAGAGAATCCCGGCTCAGAATTAAAAATCTGGAATCGACAATCTAAAATTCGTCAGTCCAGCTTTAGATTCTGTCTGAGAATTCCAATATCTTTATCACCCCGCCCGGAAATGTTCACTATCACCACGTCAGACTTCTTCATCTTCGGCGCGCGCTTGATCACTTCAGCCACAGCGTGCGCAGATTCTAGCGCCGGAATAATCCCCTCGGTTCGTGCTAGCAGCGTGCAGGCCGCTAGCGCCTCGGCATCGGAAACTGGGACGTACTCGGCGCGGCCGATGTCCTTCAACCACGCGTGCTCTGGGCCGATGGAAGGATAATCGAGTCCCGCGGAAACCGAGTGCGTAGTCGCGACCTGTCCCGCAGCGTCCTGCAAAAGATACGAGTAAGTTCCCTGAAGCACGCCCGGCGAGCCGCCGCGAAAGCGGGCGGCGTGTTCGCCAAGTGCTTCGCCGCGGCCGCCGGCTTCCACGCCAATGAATTTTACTTTCTTGTCTTTGATGAACTCGTGGAAAATACCAATCGCATTCGATCCGCCTCCCACGCACGCGATGATTGCCGTGGGCAGCTTTCCCTCGGCTTTGAGAATCTGCGCACGAGCCTCGCGTCCGATCACTTTGTGAAAATCACGAACCATGGTCGGATACGGATGAGCGCCCAGCACGCTGCCAAGAAGGTAATGCGTCGTGCGAACATTGGTTACCCAATCGCGCATGGCCTCATTGATGGCGTCTTTTAGGGTTCGCGAGCCCGATTCCACGCTGCGGACTTCGGCTCCCAGGAGCCGCATACGAAACACGTTGAGTTCCTGGCGGCGCATGTCTTCGCTGCCCATGTACACGACACATTCGAATCCAAGCAGCGCACAAACTGTCGCCGTGGCTACGCCGTGCTGGCCCGCACCGGTTTCCGCGATGATACGGCGCTTGCCCATCCGCTCGGCGAGCAATCCTTGTCCCAAACAGTTATTGATCTTGTGTGCGCCAGTGTGGAGTAGGTCTTCGCGCTTGAGATAAATCTTCGCTCCGCCAAGTTTCTTGGTGAGGCCGCCGGCGAAAAAAAGAGGCGTAGGACGCCCCGCATACGTTTGTAATAACTCTGTCAATCGCGCTTGAAATTTCTTGTCTCGTTTTACTTTTTCGTATTCGCTCTCCAATTCTTCGAGCGCGGCCATCAGCGTTTCGGGAACGTAGCGACCGCCGTAAGCGCCGAACCGTCCGGGAACGTCCTTCGGCACAGACAATCGTTTCGCTTTTGTGACCGTCGCTGTTGCCATCTTCTACCTGCTCTTCGCTGACTTGCGAACTTCAGCTATAAACGCCCGAACTTTGGTGGGATCTTTTTTGCCCGGCGATGCCTCGACTCCAGAAACCACATCAACTCCCCAAGGATTTAGTATACGGATTGCTTCCGCGACATTTCCGGGATTCAGGCCACCCGCGACCACAATCCTTACGCTTTTGCGCATAGTTTCCGCCAAAGGAAGGGCCGCTTTCCAATCAAATGTCTTGCCCGTGCCGCCGGGGTTCTGCGATGTGCCGGAGTCCAGGATAACAGTGCCGTACGGGTTATCCGGAGAAGGCATTCTTGCGAAAGACGCAAAATCAACGCTGATCCAACGTTCATCTCCTATGAGATCCGCTACGGAGAAAGATATATAGATTTTCTTAACCGTCGGGCCAAGTCCAGTGGCGTGACCGCCATTCGCAACCAGCTTCATGGGGGCATGAATCTGCAATCCGCTGAGCCCACAGCGGTCCGCTACGTCCCTAAATTCCGCTGCTGACGTGCCCGGCAGGACTCCAACTTTCTCGATCTTCTCGGGCAGCTTCTTAACAATCTCGCGAACAGCTTCAGGTGTAACGTATCGCGGGCTGTTCTCATAGAATACAAATCCCAAAGCGTCAGCGCCGGCTTCGACGGCCATCAGCGCGTCTTCAAGATTGGTGGTACCGCAGATTTTGATCCAGGTCATAAGAGCAGTCGTTGGTCGTTCGCCCTTGGTCGTTGGCAACAAGACGTTTCAATGGAGAGACGGGCGTCCTCGCCCATCCTGCGCAGCCTCAGAGACTCGAAGCCACTCCCGACACTTCCGCCAATAACTTATGCAATGCGACGCCCGGCTCTTCGGCTTTCATCAGGGATTCACCAATCAGGAACGCTTTAAAGCCCGCTGTCCGCAGCCGATTGATATCAGCCCCAGTTTGAATGCCGCTCTCAGCAACACTCAATACATCTTTCGGAACTAGCGCTGCAAGTCGAAACGCTGTTTGCAGCTCAACCTTAAATGTTTTCAAGTCGCGACTGTTCACGCCGATAAGATCGCAGCCCGCGTCCAGTGCGGTTTTAAGTTCCCCCTCATCGTGAACTTCGCACAGAACATCTAAATCCAATTCAGCAGCCCGATGCGCAAGTGCAGCAAGCTCTTTCGGAGTCAGCGCCGCGACGATCAACAAGACCGCATCCGCCGAGTTCGCCCGAGCCTCGAGCAATTGAAACTCGTCCACGATAAAGTCTTTGCGCAAGCAAGGCAGTTTTGTGCTTGCTGACGCTTTTCGCAGATTCTCCAAAGACCCTTGAAAAAAATCTTCGTTGGTTAAAACCGACAGTGCGGCAGCGCCAGCAGCTCCCAGTTCTGCCGCCAGTTTTTCAGGATCGAAATCTGTCCGGATCAATCCTCGGGAAGGGGATGCCTTTTTCAACTCCGCGATAATCGCGATTCCAACTTCACCCTTAATTTCCAGAGCGCGCCGAAACCCGCGCGGGGTATAGGCTTGAGCACTCCGCTCCAATTCCCCGAGCGCAGCGGACGACCGAGCCGTAGCGACTCTCAGCTTTGTAGCGGCAACAATTTGATCAAGGCTGGCGGGCATTGAATACCGATTATATCGGTACTGTCCGCGCGAGCACACACTCCGGGTCTCGCCATCTCTCGCGAATTACACTCTAAACACCATCTTCCTCACTTCCGCAGCATGCTAATGGATGTCCGTAACCCGATCCGTCAGGGTTCCGCGCGGACTTTTGAATACGGAATTTTTGGTCCCGAAGTAAACGCCCGCAAATGAATCGCCGCTCGGAACGGGATAGAGGCTGACGTGCGGGCTGCCATCCTCCCACATATAGAAGAGCAATGTGAAATGGCCTTCGCCCCTGTCCACCGTCATCTTTTGTGTACGTAGTATCGGAGTTGGGGTGTCGGAGTGCTGTCCACTGGTCGTAACAAATGTTGCTAACAATGCCTTGTCCCGCGAGGCCAGCTTATAGGTCCCCTTGACCTGATACATATTGCCAGCGGTCAGCACGTCGGAGGTTCCGCGAACCTCGTTGATTGTGATGCTGTCGCCGTATTGAAGATAGGTCGTACCCAATGCAAAGTGAACCACGTGCGAGAGATCGTTAGACGAATCCGACGGGGTCACTGGCGTTGCCGCGAAACAACTAAGGAGCAGCGCGCCACCGATAAAGCCCATCGCGATTGAAACAGTTGTTTTTGACTTGAGTCGAGTCATAGTGCATCTCCTTGGATTAAGTAACTCCGCGACTCTGTCCTCCAGTTGACGCGCCGACTTAACCAAGGTCGGCGCGAACCATCCACTTGGCAGAGGTGAAAGCGATTGCGCGACTGCCAGGAGCGTCTGAGCGTAGTCCACAGACGGTGCTGCTTTAAGGACATAGTTGTCGCAAACCGCTTCGCGATCGTGATCAAGCAAGCGATTGGCTAGGTATACCAGCGGATGAATCCACAGCACGCTACCCACTAACCTCTGATAGAAGCCAACCAGTGGATCGCGTCGAAGAACGTGTGCGCACTCATGAACAAGAACTTGAAAAAGCTGCTCGTGATCAAATCGGCGCAAGAGAGAGGATGGAAGCAGAACCACCGGCCGTAAACAGCCAAGCGCCATGGGAACTGTCACTTTTCCCGAGACGAGAATCTCCGGCACATTGTGTCCCAAGACGGTTACAAGGCGCGCCATGAGTGGCTCGATTATGGTTCGGGGAACCGGCACGGCGTCGCGGCAGACACGCCGCATGATATGCACGCCGCGAGCGAGACGCGCGAAGCCCACCAGAGCTCCAGCTGCCCATAGCAGGGGCAAGATTCCAGCAAGTGGAAACTGCTCGATTGGACGAACGTGGATGCCCCCGCTAAGCGGTGCCGCCAATTCAGAATGACTGAACAAAATATCGAACTGCATCGGATGGTGCTGAGAAATGATCGCTGGTACCCCGGTAAGAGTCACCGCAACGATCACTGCGGGACAAAGGCCAACGGCCACTAATGCCCACAACAAGAGCGCATGCCTAGCCGCAGGAGATCGCGTGATCGCCTGGTGGATTACGATGGCGCCAAGCAACACCACCGTAACCTCTATCAACACGATCATGGCTGTGGGTGCCATTGATTCAGCGAGGCTGAGTAAGGTGTTCACTTCTTGCCCTCCTGTGCCCCGTCAATCAATTTACGAATGCGTTTCACTTCGTCCGCCGAAAGCCGCCGAGTGTCCAAAAGCGCCATGATTAGGCCGCTGGCCGAGCCCGCGAAGGCGCTGTCCAGAAGTTGTGTGAGTATCCCGCGCAGGGTGGACGTGCGACCCCGGGCGGCACGAAAACTGAATGCGTTGCCATTCGCCCGTGCCGCCAGCCATCCTTTATCTACTAAGCGTGTCAGGGTTGTCTGAACGGTGTTGCGGGCAACTTTGCGATGTCCACTGAGGAATCCCCACACTTGCGCCACACCAAGCTCGCCATGCTCCCAAAAAAGATTCATGATTTCGAGTTGCGCGGGACTCAGCTTTGACTCTGCTTTTTGAACCATATCTTTTACCAAGAACTACCGCCTACTAGCGTAGGCAACTCTACCTACACACGTAGGCGATGTCAAGTAGTTTTTTAATGGCGCCCGACGTTACGATTCTTTCCTTTTAGTTTTATTCATGTTTTATCGGTAGGCTCTGAAAGCACTGAGGGGATAAAGTCTGCGTTCGTTCCTCAACGCCACGGCGACGTGCGGTTACGAGGTGACACGCTGCTCAATAGCATGTGCCGAGCGGCTACAATAGGATGTTTTACGGGTGCTGATCCTTGGCAATGCCGGATAGCTCCAGCATGATTTCTTTCAAACGGCTCTCCCGGTCTCCATTGGCGCGCACTGCCAATCCGGCTGGTTTTTCCTGGTCCGAATATTTGTCGTTCATGCCACGGATGGCCGCTATTTCCTCTCGCAAGGCTTGAACCCGGTTTAATACGTCGGCGGTATACATGAATACAGTTTACCCCGGATTGGCAGGCCGTGGCGGGAATACGAAGCCTGTGAGAGTGCATAACTGTTACGAAAGGTGCGATCGCTCATTCGCTGTCTGCGTTCTTTTTCAGCCTCTCAATCTGCCGCAGATGATTTTGAGTGTGCGTGTCGAGTTTCTCCACTATCTCTCCGAGGAGCAATTCGCGCTTAAGCTCGGGATGATAAGCGGACTTGCCCAGATCCTGCTGCTTTGTTCGTCGCAAGAGACGCAGATTGTGATGACGGTTGATTCCGAAGAGGGCGATCAGTTCTGCGGGGGTGGTTTCCATGTATCCCAGATTTCGCGTCCAAGCATTCTGATCCATCGGCGCTATGATGGGCTTCTCCTCCGCTAGCATTTGACGGATGCGGTGTCCGAATACAATCTCCACATCCGCAAGATGTCCCAGAATTTCCAGGATGCACCATTTCTCCGGTGCAGGTTTATGACGCAAGCGCTCCGCAGGCAGCCCTAAGACCGCCGCCGCCAGCTGTTTGGGATTATTTTCTGCCGCCTCGATGTGTTTCTTAAATTCATCCTCGGTCATAAAATCACCGCTGATTAGTTGGGCTGTTGTTCCGGCAACACAATCTTGTAACTATTATTGCTCATGTCGCTTTCTGGCACGCTGCCATCGTTTATTACAACCTCAAGTGGCGTGGAGGCTGCCTCGATTCGGATAGATGCTTTCGATTTCGCGTGAACTTCCAGGCGTTTGCCGATCTCTTCATCTTTCGTTCGCAGAATCACTGGAACCTCGGCTCCAGCATCTCCAAGATTCTCGACGGTTACAGTAACGAGATAACTTCCATTAACCAATTTCCGTGGATAAACCGATTCCACGCGAAAATCGGGTAAGCCCCGGTCCCGATATACCCAGTCATCGAAGAACCATTCCAAATCTTTATGACTTTGCTTTTCAAGCAAGCGCTGCATGTAAGAGGGATCCCTATCCTCGGAAGCCCGATAAGCGAGAGAAGGATTGAAATTATTTAAGATGTCGCGCAACATCCACCAAACGTTCATCGCCTTGGCTTGCAGGTACACGCCGTCCGTCGCATTGATGAGAGAGTGAGCGGCTTCCCAGTTGCCATCTGCCGCCCCTGACGGATTCTTCGCGTGATTCTTTTCGGACTCCACCAACATCGCACGATGCATATTTAGATAGTCGAGAGCAGCTTGCCGTCCTTTTTCTTGTTCGATGTAAAGAACCTGAGCATAGTGCGCCAAACCCTCCTCTATCCAAGCGCGCGGCGAATTTATAGAATTACGAGCCGTCGCATAGACCAGCATTAGTTCAGCCTCAGGTGTGATCACGGATTTCAGGGGAGTAAGCAACATTCCTTGCGTGATAAACGGCGCCCCGTTTGCGTTCGGAAGTTGCAATACTTGCAAGTCCCTAAAGCTTTTTCCAACCGGAATTATGGGATTCGGCTTGGCCATCAGGTCCGAATAGATTTTCGCGGCATCCTCACTGCCGGACAGATATTCGATTGCGCCGGCATGTTCGATGGAGAGCTTTTGGTAGTTTGCCAGCACGAATGTTGGAACATCTATTCCAAACCTTGCAAGAGTGAATGCCGAATACTTTGCATTATCGGTGGGGTCCGGATTCGTCGTCGTCGGCAGACTCCGCGTCCCACTGAAAAACATCTTTGCTTCCGATGTGCATGCGAAAGTCACTGACATTGTTGACCGGGCGTGCCGGGCCTTCCAACGCCCAACTGTTCCGGCCACGCTTTCCCCTTCCGACAAGTCAGCCGATTCCATCGCCACCGGATACCACGTCACGTACCCAACCCCGCGCACTGCTGTGAACGGTTCACCGATTTCATCCCAATCGCTGTTCTTGGCCAATTCTTTCGGAACACCGATTCGTTCCAGGCGTGTCGTGTCCGTTACGATAGTTCCTTCGTAACCGATATCCACTTGAACCTCACCCTTGGGGGGAACGGTCTCGGGCAAAGTCACGATTGCTTCTGAGAGCCCGCCGGTATGATCAATGTCTGACCTGTACGGCTGTGAAACAAATTCTACGGGTCTGCCGGATATCTGGATTGATCTCCATCCGAGGCTCGACGAAATCTGCAGTGTTAGATTTCTCTGTGGAGATGCCGAATCATTTCGCGCCGTGATTTTCCCGCGAACCTCCAAGCGCTGCTGGTCAGGTTCGATACGAACGTTCAGGTTGTAGCTGGTGAAGGTGAACGCCTCTCGATCGAGAGACAATGCAGGAACCTGCAACGCGAAAAACGCAAGAGCCAGCCACAGCCATTTCATTTGGATTTGGCCGGTTCTGATTTTATTCTCCGTTGGCGCACAATTTCGTAAAGAATCACTCCGGCGGCGACCGATACATTTAAAGAAGAAACTTTCCCCAACATCGGAATCGAAACCAGAAAATCGCACTTCCTCGCCACTAACTGGTGAATTCCCTTGCCTTCAGCGCCCAGAACAATGGCGCAGTCCATGTTGTAATCAAGAGAATCGTAGCTTTGCGGACCACGCTCGTCCAAACCGACCGTCCAGATATTCTTGGCCTTCAATTCTTCCAGCGTGCGCGCAATGTTTGTGACTTTCGCCATAGGCAAGTGCTCGCTTGCTCCTGCCGAAGCCTTTGCGACTATGGCGGTCACGCTCGCTGCACGGCGTTCCGGAATAATTACAGCGTCCGCGCCCGCGGCGTCGGCGGTCCGAATCACGGCGCCCAGGTTATGCGGATCCTCGACGCCATCGAGCACCACCAGCAGCGAATGTTCGCCGCGTTTCGCTTCCACAACATCGTCAAGATCGTTGTATTGTTTCGCGGACGTAACCGCGACTACGCCCTGGTGCGCATTGTTGCCGGCCATCTGGTCAAGTTCGGCGCGCGAAACAAAGCGCACTGCAACTCCCTGCTTGCGGCTTTCTTCCACCACGCGCTGAAGCCGCAAATCGTGACGTTCTTTGGATACCGCGACCCAACTGAAGGCGCGGCCACGAGCCTGCAACGCCTCAGCCACGGCATTGATTCCATAAATGTAGTTCATGAGAGTTCAGTTTAGCGCGGAATGTGCATGTGCCGCAGCGCCGACGGGAGTAGCTTCGCGGTAAAAGAGCTATACTTTGTTCGTGGTTCCTGCTGTCGGTCGTCGCTCGGGTCGTCGCTGCGGCAAGGACGA
The DNA here is from genome assembly GCA_963720075.1 of uncultured Acidobacteriaceae bacterium. Classification (GTDB taxonomy): domain Bacteria; phylum Acidobacteriota; class Terriglobia; order Terriglobales; family Acidobacteriaceae; genus PALSA-188. Next base: position 61,320 of record CAVREG010000012.1, read on the forward strand.
GATGGTTAAGCCAACGACCAACGACACGCGACCAAAGACTGTTTCGGAGAGGTATGCCCTTATCCGCGGTAATCGTTGACGACGAGCAGCTTGCCCGCGACGAACTCGCTTATCTCCTTAAGAACATCGGAGAAGTTGACGTGGTCGCTCAGGGTGAGAATGGTCTCGACGCGATTAATCTGATCCGCGAGCACAACCCCGATCTGGTTTTCCTGGACGTACAAATGCCGGGTCTCGATGGATTCGGGGTCATCAAGAAATTGTTGGACAAGAAGGTTCCCCTGCCAAAGATCGTCTTTGCTACCGCTTTTGATCAATATGCGGTAAAGGCGTTTGAAGTAAACGCGGTTGATTACCTGCTCAAACCTTTCGATAAGAGGCGGGTGGCACAATCGGTAGAGAAAGCTCGCGCGAAACTCGAATCGAATAACACGTCCTCAGACAAGCTCGAAACTCTCGTCCGGATGCTCGAAGCCCAGAAGCCACAAAGCTCTAAGCTGCTGTTGAAAACTGCCGGACGCCTTTTTCTGGTGAGCCAAAAAGACATTTGTTTTGCTTCGATTGAGGACGGCGTCATCAGCGTCGCCACGACTGGCCCGAATGGCATGGAAGGCCAATCCAACTGTCGGACATTAGAAGAGCTGCTCGGCAGCCTTGATCCAAACTCCTTCTGGCGGGCTCATCGGTCATATCTTGTCAATATCAACCGGATAAAGGAAGTAGTCCCGTGGTTCAAGAGTTCCTATCAGCTGCGCATGGACGACAAGAAACAAACCGAAATTCCGGTCAGCCGCGCGCAAACAAAGCGGTTACGCGAACTCTTTGGATTGTGATCGCGGGCAACTATTCCAAAATACTCTGCATCGCATGTGCATCCAGAAGTGTAAACGGGTTCCTGACGCCCGACGCTGCATGGAAGCCAGCCTATGATTGGCTCACTCAAAGTACGAAGCCGGTGTGTAAGGGCCATCGCCCTTCTTGGTGTGCTGCTCGTTGGAGTCGCAGGTTTTGCCCAGGCTGTCCACGTACATTCTGACGATTCCAAGGTTCCCAGCCACGAATGTTCCATTTGCTCCATAGCCCATTGCGGAGTTATTGGCACCTCCGTATACCAGCCGATTCCAGTGATGGAGAGTGCCATCCATAGTGTCACTCCCGACGTTATTGTTCGCAGCTCCGCATTAGTTTTATCCCTCCGCATTCGTCCTCCGCCGTCGGTCTAGGTTTTTCCCTCCACCGAAAAACTATTTTTAACGACCGAACTCGAAATCCATTCGGAGGATTTTATGCATTTTTATAAGAAGTCGCTCAATGCGGCTATTCTGGCATTTTTCTGTCTTGCGGTTGGCATTCACGCCGGCGCACAATCTAATTCTGGATCGATTACCGGCACTATCTTGGATTCAACCGGAGCTGTTGTTCCAAACGCGACGGTAGAAATTCACAATCCCGTCAGCGAATACGTCCGCTCCACTCTCACTGACAATGCCGGTACATTCAACTTTTCGAATGTGCCATTTAATCCGTACCACCTGAGTGTGACGACGGCTGGTTTCTCCCCCCACTCTCAGGATGTGGACGTGAGATCGGTGGTCCCCGTAAACCTCAGCATTGATTTACAGGTGAAAGGTTCATCCGAGACTGTAACCGTGGAAAGTCCTGGCGGCGATCTGCTGGAGAACGATCCCACCTTTCATACCGATGTTGATCGCGATTTATTCAACAAAATTCCTATCGAAAGCCAGTCGTCTTCTCTAAGTTCGCTGGTAACGCTTGCCACGCCGGGAATCGCCGCTGATTCGAACGGTCTATTTCACGGCCTCGGCGACCATGCCGAGAATTCGTTTTCTGTAGACGGCCAGCCAATTACCGACCAGCAGAGCAAAGTCTTCTCCAACCAGATCCCCCTCGATTCGGTCCAATCAATGGAAGTCATATCCGGCGCGCCGCCTGCGGAATACGGAGGCAAGACCAGCGTCGTTATTGTCGCCACTACAAGATCGGGCCAGGGCGTAACCACGCCAACTGGAAACCTGACTACGTCCTATGGCTCTTTTGGCACCTCCAATGTGAATGGCAATCTGTCTTATGGAGGAGCGAAGTGGGGAAACTTCATTTCGCTGGGCGGACTCAACAGCGGCCGTTTTCTGGATCCTCCAGAGTTTGTCGTGATACACGACAAGGGCAACGAAGAAAATGCCTTCGACCGCGTGGACTATCAAGTGTCAAACGCCGATTCAATCCACTTCAATTTGGGATTCACCCGTTCCTGGTTCCAAACTCCAAATTCTTATGATTCCGAACTGGCGACCCCATGGAACGGAGTCGTGGTCGCCAACGGTGGTCTGGATCCGAATGGCAACGTCGTCGGGCCGGCGGATCAACGTTCGCAGATCAAGACCTTCAACATCGCCCCTAGCTGGACTCACGTGCTAAGTCCGAATGCGGTATTCACTTTGGGTACGTTTGTCCGTCGCGACGGATACAACTACTATCCGAGCGCCAATCCCTTCGCGGACCTTGGCGCACCCGGCCTACAGAGCGAGACCGTCAGTCAGCGCCGTACCCTTACCAACGCGGGACTGCGCTCGGACGTTTCTTACGTGAAAGGAATTCACAATATCAAAGCCGGTGCAACCTACGAACAAACATTCCTGGACGAGACGGATCCCTTTGGCATAGTTGATCCCACTCTGAATGCTCCATGTCTCGACGCCAACGGAGCGCCGGTATTCGTGGGCAACGCTCACGTAAATGACCCAACTTTGTGTGGGTCAGCGGCGACCACGAGTCAGGCTCTTTACCCTGCGCCGTTCACTCCGAACACTAACTTTAATCCCTTGCTGGGCTGCTTCGATCTCACTCGTCCGGTTCCGTCGGCGAATGATGGCTGCTCGTCATCCACCAGCGGCCTCTTCACCTTCAATGGACACACAGACGTCAAAGAACTTGCCTTATATGTCCAGGATTCGATCACGAAGGGAAATTGGGCGCTGAATCTGGGATTGCGGGGCGATTTCTACAACGGACTGACAACGCACCGCGAGGCAGAACCTCGCGTCGGCATCGCATACAACATTAAACGCACCAACACGGTTCTTCGCGTTTCCTATGCCCGAACGATGGAAACGCCTTTTAATGAGAACCTGGTGCTCTCCAATGAGGGATGCGCGAACCCCGCGCTGAATCCCTTGCTCGCATGCACGGGTTTAAACGTAACCCCGTTTAGTCCCGGATGGCGCAACGAATTTCATGCCGGGCTGCAACAGGCTTTCGGAAAATATCTGGTCTTTTCCGGCGAGTACATCTGGAAGTACACACACAACGCTTACGACTTTAGCGTGCTGGGAGCAACACCTATCACATTCCCAATCGAGTGGGACCGCTCCAAGATTCCGGGATACGCTGGCCGCGTGAGCGTGCCAAACGTGCACGGATTTACCGGACTGGTAGTTTTCTCAAGTGTGGCTGCGCGCTTCTTCACTCCGCAGATCGGTGGCGCTGGCGCGGTTCCCGCAGCATCTGGTCCTTTCCGGATTGATCACGACGAAAAGTTCAACCTCACGGGTCATATGCAATATCAGCCCTGGAAGCTGGGTCCATGGTTCGGCTTCAACTGGCGATACGATAGCGGACTGGTAGCGGGCCCTGCACCATGCGCCGGTGGCAACTGCGCGAATGGACCGGCGGGTAGCGACACGGTCGTGGATACATCCGGGCTGAGCGCCGATCAACAATTCGAAGCCGGATTGTTTTGCGGCCCGGTCCGACCATCGCCGCCGACACCGGGGAATCCCACTGGGACATCGCTGAGTTCCAGCTTGGGCACAAATCTGTGCCCTGCATCACAATACGGATCCACACTCTTGCAGATACCGGCGCCTGGAACTGAAGATGACGATCACAACCCGCCCCGCGTCGCGTCGCGTAACGTCTTTGACGTTGCGGTTGGCGACGACAACCTTTTTAAAGGAGAGAAATATAAATGGAGTCTCAGTCTCACGGCCATTAACGTCACGAACAAATATGCCGTATATAACTTTCTATCAACCTTTAGCGGCACGCACTACGTAACGCCGCGCGCGCTTACAGCAGAACTCGGCTTCCACTTTTGACCATTTTAAAAAATGCCAGGCTTTACCAAAGGCGGTGTGGCAGTAGGTAAGTAAATCCCACGAACTCTTCCCACTGGGTGGAGGTTCCGGTAAGGCCCCGGCTGAAGCCTCCATCCAATACAACGTTTTTGCGCAGATTGTATCCGATAGCCCACAGATTCCCGATCGCGTTTCCTCGCAGATATGGCTGGCTGAAGTGCCATATCTCGCCAGTAAGCGACAGCTTCCCTACTACTGGATGTGAGATAGAAAGTGTCTGGCCAAACTGTGCTCGCCGCACTCCCGTTTCGCTCAGTTCATTGAAGATGGCATTTGTATCGTAGTGAAAGCCATGAACGTCAGCGCTGGCCAAAATGAGGACAGAATTTAACGGAGTACCCACATCGAAATCCGGCGCATCCCCCCCGTATAAATGACGGATGTAGCTGGCCGCTATGGTTGGCCTAGCTCCCTCTCCAGAACTGATCACCATCTGGGCTCCGAGAAATAAGTCTCCGGTGGCATTCCCCGTATTTTCAAAGGAGGAATAATGAGCTGCCGGCTCATCCGCAACTAACATCTCAAGACGCGGCGCGACAGTAAGCTTTACGACTTCATTGAGTCCATATCGTGTCGCGAAGGCTCCAGAGTCTTGCGCGCCGAGAATGCCAGTTTCAAACTGGAGATATCCAGCAGGGGTGAGGGTTGCGGGCGTTGATACGCTCGGGCGAGCAGGGTTAGCTTCTGGCTCTTCGGCGGTCTCCGTCTGCGCATGGAGCGGTTGTAAAGAGGTCCCGAGAAGTAGAACTGAAAAAACAAACTTTAGAAGATTCACGGCGCTTTAGGATATCGGTTCTGAGGCATCGTGTCGCGGAATTAAATGTTCCGAACCCGATGCGGCGAACCTGGCGGGCCCGGGGGGATTCCCAGCCCACGTCCCCTGCAAGGTTATGCCGACATTGCTTCCAGCGCCGTACGATTCCGTATCACCAGCGTCGTTCCTTCCAGCCGGATAAGTTCTCTTTTCTTGAGATCGCTGAGCAACCGGGTGACAGTTTCTCGCGAAGCACCAATCATTTGTGCCATTTCTTCATGGGTTACACCGTTGCGGATGCGGATCTCGCTGCTGAAGGTGTGTTTCTCGCGGCTTGGGGTCCACGACAGAATCAGTCTGGCCAGTTTTCCCGCCGACGAGCGAGCCAACACCAGGTCATGGATGTCCCGGTATGCCGTTTGGAAATCCGTGCTCAGGGCTTGCGCCGAGTGAAGTCCCAGTTCGCCATGCTTTTCCATCAACCGCAGGAGGGCTTCGCGTTCGATGAAATTGACCTGGCACGGCGCGGCGGTCTCGGCTGTGACTTCGTAACACGTGCCCGAAATAACAGCGCTGAGGCCCAGAACCTCACCGGCTTCGGCCATCTTTACAATTAATACTTTTCCGTCCCGGGAGGTCGTGGAGAGCTTTACTTTTCCGGAGCAGAGCACAAAAGCTCCTCTAGGCATCTGTCCCTCCACAAAAAGGAGGGCACCCCCCGGATAGGTACTGAGATGGCTCGCCGTGCTAAACGGCTGAAGGACGCCCGAAGATAGAGAGCAAAACCAATGGCCCTTTCGCAATTTGCAGGAGACACAGTTTTCGCTCATTTCCAATCCATATGGGGTGTTCATTGTCACCGCCTTAAAAGATTCTCTTTTGCTATTTTCGGCCGAATACTCATTCGCAATCCTGTATAGCCCACTTCGCGCGCGGCGCAAATCGCGGACAAGGAGTCTCGCGTGCTCAGTTTTTGCTAATAACCCCGCCGCAACCCCTCTCACGCCCCGATCCCAAGACCTTATAGCCTCGATCAATTCCCACCCGGCGCTGCTGTCCGCGTGTTTGTGCCATTGCAAACCGCAATAGAACATGTAAAGCGGGTCCAGCCGGTCTTGAGGTGCGCGCGCACTGCCAACTTTTGGTCGCTTTTTCCCAATGACAGTTGTCGCTAGCGTGGCCGTTACCGATATGGAGGCGGTTGGTATGGGCATTCTTGGACTGCTGTGAATAAAGTGATTGCCAACTGACATAGTTCTCCAACCTCAACCGAAAAGAGATTGGCAATCAAGCTTCCAAACGGAAAAATCGCGCAATCACGCAGAATTGGAAGATTTTCATCCAAAATGGGAGCGTCTTGAGATTTATTGGGATTGCATTGACGTTGGGACGGCACCCTGCCGAGTTCTCGTCGGCAGAGCAGTGAGATGCTCTTAGTCTTCGTACTCGTCGCGTTGAATCCCCAGCTTCTGCATTCTTGATTGCAGCGTGGTTCGCTTCATGCCCAGGCGCACTGCAGCTCCGTGCGACCCGGCGATAACCCCATCCGTTTCACGCAGCACTCTTACTATGTGTTCGCGCTCCAAATTCTCCAGAGTCCCATTCAGTCGGGATGCTTCGTAATTTAGCGGTCTCAGCTCGGCCAAGGGCACGTTCAGTATTGGGCCGTCGGAAAGAATCACGGACCTTTCGATGAAGTTTTCCAGCTCTCTTACATTTCCCGGCCATTCCCAGCCGGAAAGCGCATGCATGGTCTCAGTGGGAATGGTTTCGATTTGTTTGTTCATCCGTCGCGCAAATTTTTGCACGAAATATCGCACCAGCAGCGGGATATCTTTGCCGCGATCGCGCAAGCGAGGCATGCGGATCGGAAACACGTTCAGCCGGTAAAACAAATCGCTGCGAAACTCCCGCTCCGCTACCGCCTTTTCCAGATCGCGATTGGTAGCGGCGACCAGTCGAATACTTACCTTAATCGTCCGCGTACCCCCCAGGCGTTCAAATTCCTGATCCTGCAACACCCGCAGTAGTTTTGGTTGAAGCTCCAGCGGAATTTCTCCAACTTCATCCAGAAATAGCGTTCCCTTGTCTGCCAGTTCGAGCCGTCCCACTTTTTGAGTGACCGCACCGGTAAATGCGCCCTTTTCATGCCCAAACAGTTCGCTTTCGAGCAAACCGGTAGGGATGGCGGCGCAATTCAGTTTGATAAAGCTCGCATCTTTACGCGAGCTCATGCGATGAACCGCGCGTGCTACCAGCTCCTTGCCGGTACCTGTGTCTCCAAGAATAAGCACCGTTGCATCGCTCGGCGCCACCGTCTTGGCTTGTCCCAATACCCGTTTCAACGCAGGACTATCTCCCACAATCTCCTCGAAGTTTCGCTCGAGGCGGATCTCATCTTCGAGGTAAAGCTTCTCAGTCGCCAGTTTTTTGGTCAGTTGCGCGATTTCGCGGTAAGCCCGGGCATTATCCAAAGCAATGGCTACTTGAGCCGCCACTTGCTTTAAAAAGCTGAGATCTTGAAGCATGAACGCATTGTCTTCGCGGCAGGCTAGATTCAGAGTACCGAGGGTCCCGTGTCTGGTCACTAGCGGGATGCAGCACAATGTCCGAATACCTTGCTCCAAGATTCCATCCGCAAAAGTGGAATGCATGCCCACAAGATCGCCTTGGGTGAAGACCTTGACTTCACTTCCTTTGAAGGCTCTGGCGCAGGGGACCGAATCGCTTAATGACAGCATTATCTCGCCGCCGATCAGGCCCTGTGCCAAAGGAAAATCCAGAGCCCGGATTCGCAAGGTATTGGTTGCTTCATCGTGCAGCGCAATACTTGCATACTCTTGCCTTATTACCTTACGAATGAACCCAGAAATTGCGGGAAAGAGTTCCTGGAGATCGAGACTTGTAATTAGCGTGGAATTGACTTCTAACAGCGTTTGCAGCCGGTCTTTCTCCAACTGTAGGGCGCCGTACATCAGCGCATTCTCGACTGCCAGAGCGACCAGTTCCGCGATCCGGCGAAGCAGCCGTAAGTTCTTCTCGCCATAAACGTCCTCCCGCGTGCTGCCTAATCCCAAAGCGCCCAACCGCCTTTGGGCCGTTGTGAGAGGCAACGTGCAGTAGGATCGTATGCCCTTCTCGCGAAGGTAGGTTACGGATCCCGGAAAGTGCTTATCTAACCGCTCATCTGGGACTACCAGAGGCTGCTGATTGCGCCAAACCCATCCGCTTGTGGAATCCTCTATCGGAACCTCATCCGGCGTAGTAGTGAGCGTTGATCCCTCCCAGGTATGGACCCGCATCACATTCTTGAGGGAATCGTGAAGAGAGAAACTGGCCAGCTCGAAGTCGGCGAGTTCGCGCAGGCGCAGCGCGAGTTCGCGAAAAAGATCGGGAAGTTCCTGATGGTGGACGACTAAATCTGCGGTCTGAAGCAGAGCCTCATAACGGCGCAATTCGCCGTTATGGTCAACCGTACTATTTGAGCCCATTTGCACGAATACACAGCCTACTCCCCCTCGAACAGAACCAAATGTTACAACCGGGACAAAACAGCAATTGAATTAAAGGATATAACAGATTGCCGTCACCGCAAGAGAAAAGTTTTGCCGACTGGCATGTTCGGTGACTTCACACACGTTGATACCGTATCGGTACGATATAATTTTATTGTGGCCCGGGGATGGGAAAGCAAGTCGGTTGAGGAGCAGCAGTCCCAATACGCTGAACCTGAAGGCGATTCGAGGCAGAAGCTGACGCCAGATGAACTGGCGAAGCGACACCTTAAAGATGGCTTAATGCTAAACCGCAAACGGATTATCCACCAGTTAGAGAGTGCGCAGAATCCGCAACGCCGGGCAATGCTCGAGAGCGCGCTTTCTCACCTGGACGCCCAAATCGCTCAAATCGGCTAGGTAATCGTTAAGCGCGCAATCGGCGACTCCTTCACTTGCTACTTGTTACCGCCGTGTTTCATCTCCCTTTTCATGCTGACGTATAATTAAGAACATCCCTCATGAAAGCTTATGTCTACGTTTCTCTTAAGAAGAGCGTGCTGGATCCCCAGGGAAAGACCATTCAAGGGGCGCTAAAGAAGCTTGGCTACAAGGGTTTGGACGAAGTACGTCAGGGCAAGTATTTCGAACTGACTCTCGACGGCGGGCTTAACCGGAGTGAAGCCGAAACCGAGGTCGAGAGAATGGCTCGGGAAGTTCTGACCAATCCGGTAATTGAAGAATTTCGCTTTTCCCTTGAGGACTGACCCGAACTTTGACCCGGATCAAGAAACACGTGCAAGGCCATATGTGCCTGACCGAAATTTAGACAGATACCATTGCAGCCTGTAAGTCCACGATTGAAGTTGCCATAGGAGTCAGGGTATGTGCGGAATTGTCGGGTACGTAGGCAAGAAGCGTGTAGTCCCCGTAATTATCGAAGGCTTGCGCCGGCTGGAATATCGCGGATACGATTCTGCGGGAATCGCCGTGTGTGGCAATGGCCAGGGGCTTCAGATTCGCCGCGCCGAAGGCAAACTGCGCAATCTCGAAGAGGTCATTCGCCTCAATCCGCTAGATGGCACTTACGGGATTGGACACACGCGCTGGGCTACTCATGGACGGCCGACAGAAGAGAACGCGCATCCTCATCGTGATTGCACCGGAACTGTCGTTGTTGTGCACAACGGCATTATTGAGAACTATGTCATCCTGAAAAAGAAGCTGATTGAAGAAGGACACAAGTTCTCCACCGAAACCGACACGGAAGTCATCGCCCATCTCGTCGAAAAATATTACCTAAAAACAGGCAACGGACATCGCCCGTCTCTCGAAGAAGCTGTCCGCAAAACAGTGCTTGAATTGACCGGAGTTTTCGCCCTCGCCGTAATCGCAGTCAATGAGCCGGACAAAATTGTGGCCGCTCGAAATGGCCCGCCCGCGGTAATTGGCTTAGGGAAAGACGAGTATTTTGTTGCGTCCGATGTTCCCGCGATTCTCTATCACACTCGGGATCTGTTCTTCCTCGCCGATGGCGATCTCGCGGTCATAACTCCCGCCGGAGTGCAGCTCACGGATTTTCAGGGCCAGCCGATCGTTCGCCAGGTTCAACACATCACCTGGGATCCGATCATGGCGGAAAAGGGCGGCTTCAAGCATTTCATGCTCAAGGAAATCTACGAGCAGCCGCGCGCCGTTCGCGACACCACGCTCGGACGAATTTCCCAGGATACCGGTCACATTTATCTCGGTGAGATGGAAATCGGCGACGCAGAATTAAAGGCGGCTAAAAAAATCAATATCGAGGCCTGTGGAACCAGCTGGCACGCCGGCCAAGCCGGGAAGTTCATGATCGAGAGCCTGGCCAAGATTCCGGTCGAAGTTGATTACGCCAGCGAATGGCGGTATCGAAACCCAATCGTCGGCCCAGACACCATCACGCTTCTCATTTCGCAATCCGGCGAAACCGCCGATACCATTGCCGCCCAACGAGAAGCTAAAGCCAAGGGATCGAAGACTCTCGCCATCTGCAACGTGGTCGGCTCAATGATCACGCGCGAGGCGTCTGGAACCATATATACCCATGCCGGACCAGAAATCGGCGTGGCTTCCACCAAGGCATTCACCGCCCAACTTACCGCCCTTTATTTGTTCGCGCTGTACCTCGCTCAAGTGCGGGGCGTCATGAGTGCCGAGGTGGCCAAACAAGCCGTACACGAATTGACGCGATTGCCGGGCAAGTTGGAGCATCTTCTGACCCGCGAAGAACAGTGCGAAGACCTCGCCAAGGAATACGTTCGAGCGCAGGATTTCCTGTTTCTCGGTCGCGGCATTCACTATCCCATCGCGCTCGAAGGTGCTCTCAAGCTGAAAGAAGTCTCCTACATTCACGCGGAAGGTTATCCAGCCGGAGAAATGAAGCACGGCCCTAACGCACTCATTGATGAAAACCTGCCGGTGGTGATCATCGCCACTCGCGATCCGAAAAATGAACTGTCAATGATCCGCTACGAGAAAACGATCTCAAATCTAAAGGAAGTGAAGGCCCGCTCCGGAAGAGTGATCGCCCTCGCCACCGAGGGAGATGAAGAGATCAAAGAAGCCGCAGATCATGTGATTTACATTCCTTCGGCGCCGGAAGAATTGTCCCCGATTTTGGAGATTGTGCCTCTACAACTGCTCGCCTACCACATCGCAGTTCGGCGCGGGTGCGACGTTGACCAGCCGAGAAATCTCGCGAAATCAGTCACGGTGGAATAGCAACTCTCCACACAATTACTTCACATCGAGATTCCTCATAGTTAATTCCTGCCCGCATTGGTGCTTCTGTGGGGAACTCCTGCCCCTCGCATCAGCGTTTCTGTATTGACAACATGATACCTTGTATTGCATAGTATATAAGAATGAAGCAAATGGACGGCCCCGATCAGGCCGGAGACAAGTGGGAGGTACAACTTCGAAAGGGATGCCTCGAGCTCGCGATTTTGGCTGCGCTATGGGAGGGGCGACTCTACGGGCTTGAAATTCTGCGGCGGCTGGAGAGCGATTCGGACCTGGTCGTCTCGGAGGGAACGGTTTATCCCCTCCTCAGCCGGCTGAAGGCGCTGGAGCTGGTGCGAAGTGAGTGGGTCGAGTCCGGCAGCGGACATCCACGCAAATACTATGCGCTCACTCCCGCAGGCAAAAAGCGGGCGATTGAGATGGCTGGAACCTGGGCGCAGTTTTCGTCCAGCATGACCAAGTTGATTGCTCCTCTAGGGAAAGGAAATAAATGATGACAGCCGCCGAGTCGAAACAAAAAGTTGACGCGTATTTGGGGAGGCTGAGCGCACTTCTGCGAGGGATGAGTAAAAAGGATGCGAAGGAGATTATTGAAGAATTGCGCGGCCACATCATAGAAAAGACAATCACGGACGGTGAGGTAGCGGCTGCATCGGTTGACGGGGTACTGGCGGCGCTCGGCACTCCAGAGGAGTTGGCGGGCCAGTACATGACGGACGCGCTGCTGGCACGAGCTGAGGTCAGCCGGTCGCCCGTGCGAATCCTGAAAAGCTTGTGGCGCTGGGCGAGCCTGAGCGTCGCCGGTTTTTTTGTATTGCTGGGTTCCATCGTTGGGTATTCGCTCGGAGCCGCTCTCATTTTGTGCGCGATGTTGAAACCGTTTTTCCCAAGGACGACTGGGCTATGGCTTTTCCCGGCCGGTGGCGACTCGACGATTTCTCTTCGGCTCGGCGTTACCGGCTCCCCGCTTAATGGCAGGGAGTTGTTGGGTTGGTGGATCGTGCCGATCGGACTGGCGGGTGGCTCGGGACTCCTAATTTTGACTACGCAATTTGCACTGTGGTGTGTACGCCGATATCGAAGATCGCGAGTATTGCCGCCGCGCTGTTCCAGACTCAAAGGCTGTGCGAGAGACGCTAATGACTGAATCCCTTAACACGAGCAAAACGTCTGCATACAGTGGAAGCGGTCGCCAGCAGTCTCCGGGAAACGAATTGTCCGCGGCCCAGCGCTGGTTCTCCCTGGCCGAACTCATCGCGGGAAGCGTGATCGTAATCGGTCATAACGTCTATCATGTCATTCCCAACGAAGTGCCCATCCTTTTTGTGCTCGGTTTGATTTCAGTGCGCCTGCGCGATGGGGGATGGACAGCCATGGGTCTGTATTGGCCACTCTCGTGGCGGCGGACCATCTTGTTTGCACTCGGAGTGGCCGCGTTAAGAATACTTCTCGGCGCACTGGTGGTTGATCCCATCACCGCTCATTTCTGGCCGGCTGCAAAAGGCCCGAGCGGATCTGACGAAATCACGGGACACGTCATGGTCGCTCTGCGCTGGCTGCTGCTCGTCTGGACCTTTGCCGCATTCGGAGAAGAAATTGGCTATCGTGGCTACCTGCTCAATCGAGCGGCAGATGTGGGTGGCCGATCAAGGCTTGCATATTGGATGGGTATCCTCATAGTCGCCGTGCTTTTCGGATATGGCCACTACTACAAAGGTCCTTCTGGAATCGTAGACTCCGGGATGGCCGGACTTGTCCTCGGGGCGGCTTATGTTTTGTCGGGACGCAACCTATGGGTTTGTATTCTGGCGCATGGATTTATTGATACGGTTGGAGTCGTCGCGGCGTTTCTTGGATGGTAGGGTCAGGAGGAGTCGAGTCTAGGACGACGTGCACGTGATCAGGTGAGGTCACGCCCTCGGCTATAGCACGATCTCCATACCCTCTGACGCCGCCCGCACCTTCGGGTAATAATTCCGGGCATCCTGCACTACTTTGTCTATGCAGATATCGCTGTGATCCGGGTCATGGTGATATAAAACTAGTTCCTTGGCTCCGCTTTCCATCGCCACGTTTACGGCCTCGCGCCAGTGACTGTGTCCCCACCCGCGCCTCTCAGCTTCGTATTCCTCAGGGAGATACTGCGAATCATAGATCAGCACATCGGCACCCTCGGCCAGTTTGCGCACACTCTTGTCGAATTGCGCTTGTCCCGGTTCGTTATCGGTCGCGTACACGAGCACGCCTTGTTTTGTTTCCATGCGAAAACCAAGGCACCCTTGGGGATGGTTAAGCCACGCAACCTGAAACGAAGCATCGCCCAAGACAATTGGACCTGGCTCGACTTCATGGAACTCCTGATGAGCTTTCATCTCGCTCATGGCAACGGGAAAATATGGCGATGCCATTTGTTCATCCATGACCCGCTTCAGGCTGCGAGTGCGGCTTGAGGAATGGAATATGAAGCGGTTTCCCGAATCGTCGTACAGCGGGCGAAAAAATGGAATGCCCTGAATGTGGTCCCAATGGAAGTGAGAGACGAATACATGGGCCAGAATCGGACGGCCTGCGAACTCACTACGAAGTTGATGCCCTAATGTGCGGAATCCAGTACCGCAATCGAAAATGAAGATGTTATCCCCGAGCCGCACTTCCACGCAAGAAGTGTTACCGCCATAGCGCTGATTTTCCGGTTGCGGAGTTGGTATTGATCCTCGAACTCCCCAGAACTTGATGCGCATAGGTCTCAAATGCTTAACCAGCAATCTTGCAGCTTGGAAGCAGATTCGTCAATTCTCTCGCTGGGTACCTGCTAGTACGTACAGCTGTCGCGTTCGGATTCTTACACCGGGATGGAAGGCATCGTTTAGGTTGACCTCCCCTATAATGTGCAGACACATGCTGAGTCCAGACTACAAGGAATTTTCGCGACTGTCACAAGAGGCAACTTTGGTCCCGGTGATCAAATCAGTGACTGCCGACCTGCTTACTCCAGTTTCGGCTTTCTTGGCGGTGGCGGCCAATGAGCCGAATGCTTTTCTGCTGGAATCGGTCGAGCGCGGAGAACAGATTGGACGATACACCTTTCTGGGGGCGCGGCCCTACATGAAGGTACGGTCGCAGGGGACGGACATCACTATTCTGCGAGGATCTCGACGCGAGCGGCGCACCGGAGACGTCCTCCAGACGGTCAAGGAAATTTTCCGCCAACACCATCCAGCAGAAGTGCCTGGATTGCCGCCTTTCACGGCGGGAGCCGTCGGCTATTTTGCTTTTGACATCGTGCGCCAACTCGAGAAGATCGGTGATCACGCCAAAGATGATCTGTCGCTTCCCGATTGCTCTCTGATGTTCTTTGACCGCATTCTCGCCTTTGACCACTTGCGTCACCAGATCCACATTATCGCGACCGCCGATGTTCGCCGCGAGACTCCACGGCAGGCATATGACCGCGCGACGAAAGACATCGCCGGGCTGGAAAGAAAGCTGTCGGCAGGGCTGCGGTCACTAAGGTTGAAAAATTCCCGGCGAGGCAACAGCGCCAAATTGAAAATCCATGCCGGAACCAGTCGCCGCCGTTTTATGAAATCTGTCGAGCGCGCCAAAGACTACATCGCCGCCGGGGACGCATTTCAAGTGGTTCTTTCGCAGCGTCTCGATTTCACTCCCGGGGTCGCACCCTTTGATATCTACCGGGCTCTTCGAACTGTGAATCCGTCCCCTTATATGTATTTCCTGCGCAATGGCGACACACATGTTCTGGGTTCATCGCCGGAAATGCTGGTGCGAGTGACGGGACGCAAGCTGGAATACCGTCCTATTGCCGGAACCCATCCGCGCGGCCGCGATGCCGCGGAAGACGATCGCCTCGAACAGCAAATGCTCCATGATGAGAAAGAGCGAGCCGAACATGTGATGCTGGTTGACCTTGGACGCAATGACCTCGGCCGCGTAAGCGAATATGGATCGGTGAAAGTGCGCGATCTGATGTATGTGGAGCGCTATTCGCATGTCATGCATCTTGTTTCCGCGCTAGAGGGTAAACTGTGCCCCGGACTTGACTCGCTGGACGCCTTCGCCGCCTGCTTTCCAGCAGGAACGTTAAGCGGTGCGCCAAAGGTTCGCGCAATGCAAATCATCGAGGAACTGGAACCGACAAGGCGAGGCATTTATGGTGGTTCCGTACTGTATGCGGATTTTGCTGGGAATCTCGACTCGTGCATCGCAATCCGCACCATGCTGATGCAGGGGAAGAAGGCCTACCTCCAGGCAGGCGCAGGAATCGTCGCAGACTCCGACCCGGTGAGTGAATTTAATGAATCCATGAACAAAGCAAAAGCTGTATTGAGAGCTGTGGAAGCGGCAAGACAAGGAACACGTGCGCGGTAGAAACGATGCGGACCGATGCAGCCAAAGCTAAGCCCACACAGTTTCTTCCTACCTTCGCGGATCGCGCTAAACAGTTAAAATCAAAGATTCCTTGTGCCACGAGTTTTAAGGGAAAGGTACTCGAACTATGCGGCTGTTCCGTCCTTTTTTAATAGCGGTAATTCTCAGCGCCATCTTCTTCTATGTCACAACCTATCATTCCCATCATTTGTGGCCCACGTCAGTTATCAGCCAGCCGGAAAAGGTTGAAATCACTGAGGCTGCGACCAATAGCAGTACGGAAGATGCGGATGAGCAGAATAACATCAGCGTCTATCGCAAGAATGTCGAGTCGGTGGTGAACATCACATCGCGGGCAATGGCCTTTGATTTCTTCTATGGACTGGTGCCCCAGGAAGGTCAGGGATCGGGTTTCATTATTGACAAAGAAGGCCACATCCTCACCAACTATCACGTGGTCGAGGCCGCGCGCCAGGTCGAGGTCACTTTGCACAATCGCAGAAAGTACAGCGCAACCATCGTCGGAACCGACCCGTCTCACGACCTTGCCGTAATTCAAATCAAAGCGCCAGACCTGACCCCAATGGTTTTGGGAGATTCCCGCAATTTGCAAGTAGGCCAGAAAGTTTACGCGATCGGAAATCCATTCGGCCTTTCTGGGACTTTGACCAGCGGGATCGTCAGCTCGATTCGATCAGTGCAAGAGCCCGACGGAATGAAAATTGAAGAAGCCATTCAAACCGATGCCTCGATCAACCCCGGAAACTCTGGAGGGCCGCTGCTGAACTGGCGTGGCGAGGTAATCGGTATCAACACCATGATCGCTTCCAACCCGGGCGTAAATCAGAGTGCGGGCATCGGTTTCGCGATTCCGATTAACACCGCGAAGGCGGTGCTCAACGATTTGGTCACGCTAGGTAGAGTGCGTCGTCCAGCGCTGGGCATTCGGACGATTCCGATAACTCCCGAATTGGCCGATCAAATGGGACTCGCCGCGGATTCCGGATTGCTGATCATCCAAGTCGTCCCGGGAGGAGCCGCCCAGCGCGCAGGATTACGGGGCGGAAGCGAGCACGCCTATCTCGGAAATATACCGATCACTCTTGGCGGAGATTTAATAGTCGCCATTGACGGCCAGCAAATCCAGGATGAACAGGATTTAGCACAGAGCATGAATAACCACCGCGCCGATGATACCGTAAAAGTCACAGTTTATCGGGGCAAGAAGAAAATGGATTTTACGGTAACCTTGGGCGAAGCGAGGCAGCAGGTTTAAGTAGACTCTTCCCTCGAGGGCGCTGAGCAGCCAGGGAATCTTTTTCAAAGAACCGATATCACATTTGCTTGTTCTCTCGTTTCGCGGGCCCTCTGCGATCTCGGCGGTAAACGGAGCGGGTTTGATCTTTCGATATTTGACTGCGAGTTACGGCCTGGACTAGCCTCAGAAGTCCTGCCGTATCTGCGGAGACATGGGAATTTCAGAATGCTAAAGGCAATTTCAACTTTCATTTACGTAAAAGAACGATTGCATCCAGGCCTGCTTGATGGTCTGGTGAAAGGCGGCGCTCAGGCAATTGAGGTTTTTGCCGCCCGCCAGCACATTGATTACGCCAATCGCAAGCAGCACGTCCGCGAAATTGCAGACTGGTTCCGTTCCAGCGGCATTCCGCTGAATTCCGTCCATGCGCCTCTATATGCCGATTACGAGTGGGGACGCACCGGTTCTCCGCCCGTGAACATCGCTTCCACCGATCGCGCGGGCCGCATTGAAGCGATGGACGAAATCAAGCGCGCGCTGGAATTGGCCGAACAAATTCCATTTCGTTTCCTGGTACAGCACATCGGTGTCGCCGGAGAAGCATTCGACGACCACAAGTTCGAAGCAGCCATGACTTCGGTCGAACATCTCAGAGCGTTTGCCAAACCGCTCGGGGTGCGAATCCTGCTGGAGAATATTCCGAACGAGCTATCTACGCCCGAGCGTTTAGTGGAATTTATTCAAACCAGCCACTTCGATGACGTTGGTGTGTGCTTCGATCTCGGCCACGCTCACATGATGACGGATGTTCCGGAATCCTTCGAAACCGTGAAATCGTATATCCATTCCACGCACGTTCATGACAACAATAAAGACCGCGACGCGCATCTCTGGCCCGGAAGCGGAACGATTGATTGGAAGCAGGCCATGGAACTTCTAAGATCGGCTCCGCAAACGCCACCGCTGTTGCTGGAAATAGAAGAGAACGAGAAGATCAATCCGATTGAGAAGATGAAAGAAACATTCAAAGAGCTGGACGCGGCATGATTTCTAACCGCCGAGATCGCTGAGTACGCCGCGAAAGCTTGGAATTTAAAAACATATCTTCAAGTTCTCTTGCGATCTCTGCGGCCTCGGCGGTAATAAAACATCACAATGCCCATAGCGTCAATTTCGGAAATCGGTAAACACGACGGTGAGACCGTCACCATTCGCGGATGGCTTTATAACCTGCGGGAAAGTGGGAAACTGCTGTTTCCAATTTTTCGCGATGGCACCGGCGTCATCCAGGGCGTAGTTCCGAAAAATGCTGTTGCGCCTGAAGTTTTCGAATCCTTAAAAGGGCTGACCCAGGAGTCGAGTGTCATTGTCGAAGGCAAAGTTCGCGCCGACAAGCGTGCTGCCGGGGGCTTCGAACTAGACGTAATCAATGTGCAGGTGATCCAGCGAGTTTCGGAAAACGATCCTTATCCAATTTCACTGAAAGAGCATGGCGTTGACTTCCTGATGGACCACCGCCATCTGTGGGTTCGCACGCCTCGTCAGGCCGCGATTCTTCGGGTGCGCGCGGAGATCATCAAAGGCGCGCGAGATTTTTTGGACGATCGCGGATTCACCCTTACTGATCCGCCGATTATCACGCCCGCCGCTTGCGAGGGCACCACAACTTTATTTCCTGTGGATTATTTCGACGAGCAGGCGTATCTCACGCAATCCGGCCAGCTCTATATCGAAGCGACAGCGATGGCACTGGGCAAGGTCTATTCCTTCGGGCCAACATTTCGTGCAGAGAAAAGTAAGACCCGCCGCCATCTAACAGAATTTTGGATGGTCGAGCCGGAAGTCGCATACGCGACGCTGGATGACCTGATGGAACTCGCGGAAAACTTTATTACATTCCTGGTGAAACGATGTTTGGAAAAGCGCCGCGGCGACCTGCAAACCATCGGGCGCGACATCGCCAAGTTGGAGAAGATAGAGGTCCCATTTCCACGCATAACCTACGATGAAGCCGCGAAAATGTTGCAAGAGGCGCATGCCAAGGGAGCTTTGGAAAATCAGTTTGAATGGGGCGGAGATTTGGGATCCCCTGACGAGACGTATATCTCCTCACAATTTGACAAGCCTGTGATGGTGCATAGGTATCCCGCAAAAATAAAGGCCTTTTACATGGAACCCGATCCAGAGCGCCCCGATCTTGCACTATGCGTTGATGTGCTGGCTCCGGAAGGCTACGGCGAAATCATTGGCGGTTCTCAACGCATGGCTTCGTACGATTTGTTAGTGCAGCGAATTCGAGAGCACAATCTGCCCGAAGAAGCTTTCAAGTGGTATCTCGACCTGCGGAAATTTGGCAGCGTCCCGCACGGAGGCTTCGGAATGGGCATTGAGCGTGCAGTCGCGTGGATCTGCGGATTAGATCACGTCCGCGAGACCATCCCGTTCCCGAGAATGTTGCATCGGTTGTACCCATAAACGCTATTCACCGCCGGGCTCGCCGAGAATATTGAAGAAAAAGGCAAAAGGATTACAAGAGATAGAATCCGAACAGATAAGTTTCACTACTCAGCGAACTCTGCGATCTCGCCGGTACATTATTAACTGTGACGAAACCGAATTCAACGCCGTTTTCTAACATCGCGCCTCGGACGATTCGTGTCATTGGAGTTCCTCTCGACTTGGGACAGTCCCGGCGTGGCGTAGATATGGGTCCTTCGGCGGTTCGCGTTGCCGGACTTGAGGCGCGACTGGAAGAACTCGGTCATGTTGTCGAAGATGCCGGCAATATTGACGTTGCCATCGCAGAACAGAAACAGGCCGGCGACCCCCACGCAAAATATTTAAAGGAAATTACTGCCATCTGCACTCGAAACGCGGAACTGGTTTTGGAGACGCTAGAATCTGGCAAAATACCCATCGTTCTTGGGGGCGATCATTCTGTGGCGGCCGGTACCGTCGCCGGCGTGGCCGAGTTTTATCGCCGTCAAGATCAGAAAATCGGACTCATCTGGATTGACGCGCACACCGACATCAACACGCCAGAAAGCTCTCCGAGCGGTAACGTTCATGGAATGCCGCTGGCGGCCTTGTCCGGATTGGGCCCAAGTGAGCTGGCTAATATTTTCGGTTTTTCTCCGAAAGTGCATCCGGAAAACTGCGTGCTCGTTGGAGTCCGTGACATTGACTTCATCGAGAAAGAGAACGTCCGCAAAGCCGGAATCTCGGTCCTCACTATGCGTGACATTGATGAGCGTGGCATGAGAACAGTGATGGAAGAAGCCCTCCGCATCGCCGGACGGGGAACTGTTGGCTATCACGTTTCCCTCGACATGGACTGGATTGATCCAGAAGATGCGCCCGGCGTGGGAACGCCGGTTCGCGGCGGAGCCACGTACCGGGAGGCCCATTTAGCGATGGAAATCATCGCCGATCACGGCCGCATGTTGAGCTTCGAAATTGTCGAAGTGAATCCGGTGATTGACGAGCATAATCGCACCGCAGAGCTCGCCGTGGAGCTGGCGTTGTCGGCGTTTGGAAAGAAGATTCTGTAAAGAACATCGAGAACATGAAAAAAATCCGAGTCGGCATACTTTTCGGCGGACGCAGCGGCGAACACGAAATCTCGCTTTTATCTGCCGCATCTGTTTTTAAAGCCATAGACAAAGATAAATATGAGGTTGTTCCTATCGGCATCACCAAAGAAGGACGATGGGTGACGGCGGCCGATGCTGAGCGATTGCTGACGGGTAAAGCAGCGGGCGAGAGCGCCCGCTCCGCACAGTCAACTCTTCGTGCCGGCGATCCTGAAGCTACTTCGAGTGCCGCAATCCTCGCTGTAGGCGAAGCCGTAATCGTCCCTCCCGAGCCGCAGAGGCCGGGTGCGTCAATGTCCCCATTCCAAAGCGATGCGTCATTGACACGCCGTTCAACCGATCGGGCCATCAATGTGGATGTCATTTTTCCCGTGCTGCACGGAACTTTCGGCGAAGACGGGACCATCCAGGGGCTGCTCGAGCTTGCGGACATTGCATACGTTGGCGCAGGAGTTCTAGGCTCCGCTGCGGGCATGGACAAAGACATCATGAAGTCATTGTTCCGCGCCGCAGGGCTGCCAATCGTAAAGCATGTCACCGTCCTTCGCGACGATTGGGAGCGCGATCCCAAGAAAGTTCGGCAAACCGTCGGAAAGCTATTGAAGTATCCCGTGTTCGTAAAGCCTGCGAATTTGGGTTCTTCTGTGGGAATCTCGAAGGTACATGATCGCAGCGAACTCGGCCCGGCAATCGAAGAAGCTGCAAGATTCGACCGAAAAATTGTGATCGAACAAGGTGTCGGCGGGAAAAAGCAAAAGGCGCGCGAAATTGAATGTGCCGTGCTGGGAAATGACGATCCTAGGGCTTCCGTCCCCGGCGAGATCGTTCCCGGCAAAGAGTTCTACGACTACACGGCAAAGTATCTTGACGAAGGTTCTGAGCTGATCATCCCGGCCAAACTGACAAAAACAGAAACCAAGAAAATTCAGCAACTCGCGATCAGCGCATTCAAGTCCGTGGATTGTTCCGGCCTGGCGCGAGTGGACTTTTTGATGGAACCAAAAACACGCAAAATTTATTTAAACGAAATCAACACCATGCCCGGATTCACTTCCATCAGCATGTATCCAAAAATGTGGGCCGCATCAGGCGTTTCTTATCCAGAATTAATCGGACGATTGATTCAATTGGGCCTGGAGCGTCACAAAGACAAGAAGAGAAACCAATACAGCCGCTGATAAGCGACAAGGCCATTACCCTTTACAGCTTGTTAGATGCAGTCAGTTTCTGCGGCTTTATCAACCTAGCCTCGCGCACAGCGCTTTCAATCGCATCGTTTAACGTGCCCGAATGGACGTCGTCAATCAATCTGGCTTTCTCGAAATATGCGGTCGCGCCAGCCTTTTTGAGCTTCTCCGCATTTTGTTGAGAAAGACTGCTCAAAATGATAACTGGAATGTTGGCAGTTACTGGATCGTCTTTTAGAGCAAGCAGTACTTGTTCGCCTCCGAGCTTTGGCAGCATCATATCCAACAACACGACATCGGGGGGGGCCGCACGCACCATGCGCAGAGCTTCCTCGCCGTCTTGAGCTGTGACCACAATAAATCCGGCCTTGGATAGCAATCGCTCTCCGGTTATCTTTAGCAGCTTACTGTCTTCGACGAGTAGTACTGTTATCTTCATGGAGACTCCATCAAAGGATTGGAACGGGGCTTCCTCGATATCGTTCCTATCGGCGAATATAGGTGGTGGCTTTACCTTGTTGACTAACCAAATCCGAATCTGTAGCATTATTCTACCAGTTTGCTCTTCGGAGCAGACCTTGGATTTCATGAAGAGTGGCTGAGGGACGAGCCCTAGGAAGCCACGACAACCGGATCGAAATGCAATTTTCGGTCGCCCGGTGTCAACTCTCGCCCTTGGAAAAGGGGGAACATGAGATTCGGGGTGCCGATTTTCAGCATCTCGCGCCTCTTTCCTAATTCCAGCGGAAGAGGTTTTCGTATTTGGGATTGTTTTAGGACGCTCGTCCCCCGGTTGCTCTCATTCGCAAGAAAGAGAGTGGCTGATGAGATACGAACTGCGCTGTCGTGAATGCAATAAGAGCTGGGGAAACCAGCCCAAGTCCATCTGTGACGATTGCTTCTCTCCCCTCGAAGTTTTCTACGATTACGACTCCGCTCGCAGCAGTTTCACCCGCGAAAAAATCTCGCAGGGCCCTCCCAGCATGTGGCGTTATTCGGATTTGCTGCCCTTGCCCCCGCACTATCAGCCGACCGTGCCTGCTGGATTCACGCCACTGCTCAAAGCTCCGCGGCTTGCCCGCGATTTAGGTACGAAGAATCTGTATTTGAAGAACGACGCTGTATGCCTGCCTACGCTAAGTTTTAAGGACCGCGTAGTTGCGGTGGCACTGGCGCAAGCGCGCGCGTTTGGATTCGATACTGTAGCTTGCTCTTCGACTGGGAATCTCGCGAATTCCGTCGCGGCGCAGGCGGCGCGCAATGGATTCAAGTCCTGGATCTTCATCCCGGCAGATCTCGAGCCTGCGAAGATTTTAGGGACTCAGGTTTTCGGAGCAAAGTTGGTTCGCATCTCCGGCAGTTACGATCAAGTCAACCGCCTGTGCTCGCAGATTGCAGACGAACGCGATTGGGGATTCGTAAACGTCAATCTTCGCCCGTATTACGCTGAGGGATCGAAGACAGTCGGCTTTGAAATTGCCGAGCAACTTGGCTGGCGCTTGCCGGACAATGTTGTCGTTCCCATGGCAGGCGGCTCGTTGATTACTAAAATCAAAAAGGCTTTCGAAGAGCTGGCTGAATTGGGATTGGTTGAACCGAAGCAGGTTAAATTCTTCGGTGCGCAAGCCACCGGTTGCTCACCGATTTCGACCGCAGTAAAGGCTGGAAACGCGGAAATTGATCCGCAGAAGCCGTCAACCATTGCTCGATCGTTAGCCATTGGTAATCCTGCCGATGGTCATTACGCAATCCTCACCATCAACAAAAGCCGCGGATGGGCCGAGGATGTTTCCGATCCCGAAATCGTGCGCGGAATCCAGGATTTAGCGGAAACTGAAGGCATTTTCACCGAGACAGCCGGCGGAGTAACGGTTGGATGCGCGCGCAAGCTTTACCAGCAAGGACGCATTCAACCCGACGAGACAACCGTTCTTTGCATTACGGGGAACGGCTTGAAGACCACGGATGCTCTGGTGGGACAATACGAAACCGAGGCACCGATTTCCGCGAAACTCGCAGACTTCAATAAGTATCTGGAGAGGGTGCTGGATGCTCCGGCGAAGACTGCCACCAAAGACGTTCCCGAGACTGTGGGAGCGTGAGAGAAGAAATGACAATCACAGTACAAATTCCAACCGCCTTGCGCCGCCTCACCGCCGGAACCGACAAGCTCACCTGTTCGCCGGCAAATCTCGGGGAACTTCTCACCGAGCTGGATCAGAAGTTTCCCGACCTAAAACCGCATCTGCGCGACGCCTCCGGGCAAATCCGTCACTTCCTGAATATATACGTGAACGAAGAAGACATCCGCTTCCTGGGCGGCAACAGCTACGCCTTCCAGGAAGGGGATGAAGTGCTGCTGGTGCCGTCCATCGCCGGAGGCTGATCACGCCCGTCCAGCCGAGCGAAGCTTGGCGGGAGGAGATTGCGCCGCCGCCGACTTCGCTGGCCACCCGGACAAGGGGTGGTCCGGGCCTACGTAATTTGGTTTGCGAACCGCTCCCGCCCGCTTTCTCCTACCATGGTTCTCTGCTTCTTACTTCCCTTACGGTCCGAACTACGCCGGGAAGGGGGTCGGGTCCAAAATGGTTGGAACCCGGCGACTGAAAAGTCAAAGTGATATTGGAAAATTCGACTTCGCTGCCGCCCGTGATTTGTATCACCACGGGGGAGGGTGAAACGGTGACGGGCGCGGAGCCGCCGTTGAGGGTGAATATGGCCGTACCGGTTACTTGAAATCCGTTCGTAATCTGCGAAACGTCGCCATCAACGAGAGTGATGTGGTGAGTATGGGCACCCCTCGTGGTCGGATCAAAGTTCGCAGGGGCGGCTGTGTTGTGAGTTAAAACCCACCCATCAGAGAACTCCATGTTCAGAGCCGCGGAGAAATCCGCCTTGGTCGCGTTTCGCTTCAACGTCAGGGACCAGGGGCCACGGACCTCATATGGGCCGGTTATAGCCCCTGTTGCACTCGTGGTTTGGGGCGTATAAGCATTGATCACCCCGTTGAATTTTTTATCTTTATGTGACCAATCTTGAGCAAGAGCACCCATGCTTATGGTGAGCACTAGAATTGCTATGGTGCTTACTCTTTTCATAAAACCCTCCAACCTGGGATTGATTTGCGACGCAGCGACACAATGGGCCGCCTTGGGGCACGATTCAAGCGGTAAGGCACAGAATTGGAGCGGTTCCGCTATTTGCGGTCGAATGCTGTGTCTTGCCGTGCCTTTGCTGGACAGAGAGGCTACAATTCAGGTTCCCGGGTAGCACGACTGCTGACAATCGAGGAATGCGCAATGGGCGAATCATCCCTCAGCATCCCGCCATCCGACAGACGACCATTGGAAGACCGTCTAGACTCGTGGAAGGAAATCGCGGCATACCTCAAGCGCGACGTGACCACGGTCCAGCGTTGGGAGAAGCGGGAGGGGATGCCTGTCCACCGGCACTTGCATGACAGGATGGGCTCAGTCTATGCGTCCCGAGCGGACCTGGACGCGTGGATGCGTGGTCGGAATCTGCAAGTGCAGGAAAATGGGGATCATGCCATATCGCCCAATGCCGCGGTAAACCCCTCGCGATCCGTAATATCCGCCTTTCTTAGCAGGCAGACTCTCGCCCTTCTGCTTGTAGCTGGTGGAGTGCTCGCCATTGCCGCCGGCCTGTGGCTTTATAGGACTGAGTATTTCTGGCGGAATCCCATCGCTGACGCCCGATTCCAGACGGTGACCGACTTCGACGGAGTGTCGCAGGCTGCGGCGATATCGCGCGACGGCCATTTCGTAGCGTTTCTTTCGGACCGGGACGGACAGACGGACGTCTGGGTTACACAGATCGGTTCGGAAGAGTTCCACAACTTGACACACGGCCGCGTTCCCGAGCTGGTGAATCCATCAATTCGAACCTTGGGTTTTTCGCCCGACGGCTCGCTGGTTACGTTCTGGCTTCGCAAGCAAGATGGGTCTGGCGGCATAAGCGTCTGGGCAGTGCCAACGCTCGGCGGACAGCCCAGGCCCTATCTTGAAGGTGCCGCGGAGTTTGACTGGTCGCACGACGGGTCGCGCCTCGCCTATCACACGCCCGGGCCCGGAGACCCGTTGTTCGTCTCCGACGGTCTCCCGCGATCAGAGGGACGTCCCATCTTTACAGCGCCTGCGGGGCTGCACAGTCACTTTCCGTTGTGGGGACCCGATGACGCATTCATCTACTTCGTTCAGGGTTCCCTCCCAGACAAATTGGACATCTGGCGCATCGCTCCAGCCGGCGGGACTCCCGAGCGGATCACCTCGCACCCGGGACGCGTGAGTTATCCGGTTCTGTTGGATCGGCAGACGCTGCTGTACCTCGCCAGCGATCCAGATGGTTCGGGTCCGCGGCCTTATAGTACGGACGTCAACCACCGGATTCCTCACCGTTTGACCTCCGGCTTCGAGCGGTACACGTCACTGGCCGCCAGTGCTGACGGCCGGCGTCTGGTTGCGACGCTCGCGAGTCCAAAGACAACGCTGTGGGGTTTGCGGCTCCCTGATTCAGCAACCGGGATCTCGGCGCCGGCTCGAATCCCACTGACCACCAGCACCGGATTCTCGCCGCGATTAGGTCCGAATTGTCTTCTTTATCTTTCCACAACCGGCGCGAGTGAGAGTATCTGGAAACTCGCGAACGGAACTGGCACGGAGTTGTGGCAAGGCCAGGGAGCGCAAATTTTTGGCGGCCCGGCAATCTCTTCCGATGGACGATCTATTGCATTCTCAGTCCGCCAAGACGGAAAGACACTCTTGTATGTGGTGCAGGCCGATGGAACGAATGCTCGGATCGTTTCCGATTCTCTCGACTTACAGGGCGCTCCAGCGTGGGCATCCGATGGCAAATCGATTACCTCAGCAGCTGATGATCACGGCGTCCCGCATCTTTTTCGAGTGCCGCTCGATGGCGGCTCCCCCGCGCCTTTCGTCCACGAATATTCAATCGATCCCACGTGGGCGCCTGACGGCAGCTTCGTTGTCTATTCCGGACCCGACATCGGGACGACATTTTCGGTAAAAGCCGTTACGGCTGCCGCCGTATCGCATCCCCTGCCCCCATTGACCCTGACCCGGGGCGCTCGGCACCTGGCTTTCCTTTCCGGAGGGCGGTCCCTCGTGATTCTGCGGGGAGAAATTCAGCACAAGAATCTGTGGCTCATCAGCCTGGAGACGGGCGCGGAGCGGCAATTGACCAACTTCACCCCCGACTTCGACGTTCGCGACTTCGATATTTCTCCAGACGGCCGCGAAGTTGTCCTCGAACGAGTACAAGACCGCTCGGATGTGGTGCTCCTGGATCTGGGACGGCCATGATGTTTCAACTTCTCGGTATGGAGTTCCCTTTGCGGATATCTTAAGGAAGTTTTTTCCCTTGCAAAGAATCCTTCAATCACTTATACTTTAACTAACTAGTTAATTAAGATGAAATTAGCTTCCAAATCACAATTGGGATCCCGGCGCCAGCCCGAACAAAGCCGTGGCGCGATTCTCGAAGCGGCGATTGAGGAATTTGCCAATGAAGGAATCGCCGGGGCGAGAACCGACGCCATCGCCGACGCCGCGAAGGTCAACAAGGCTTTACTCTATTACTATTTCAAAGACAAAGAAGCGCTTTACGGGGCAGTTCTCGATCAGGTATTCGGAGGGCTCACCCAGAGCATTCGTGAAGCTTTGTCGCGCGATCTTCCGCCGAGTCAGCGAATCCTCGCATACGCCGGAGCTCATTTCGACTACATCGCCAGCAATCCCCTTTATCCCCGAATTGTTCAAATGGAGATGATGCGCGCCGGACGTGGCAGACCGGCTCAGTTCGAGAGAATTGTGAATCAGTATTTCCGGCCCATCTTCACTCAGATTGCGAAGACGCTCGCCGAAGGGTTTTCTCGGGGCGAATTCCGCGGGGTCGAGCCGATGCAATTTATTCCTTCGATGATTTCCGTGATCGTCTTTCATTTCAATGCCGCGCCCGTATTACGGATGATGACCGGCGCAGATCCCATGTCCCGGCCTCGGCTTGCTATTCGGCGCGCTGCGGTGCTGGACTTCATTTCCGCGGCATTATTTGTGAGCCACTCAGACGCTAAATCGCGCCTGAAGAAGCCATTGAAAGCAACTCAAGGAGCGGCCAAGTGAGCGCCAGAAACAAATTTCTGATTACTCTTTCGATCGTTCTCGGGATTTCGCTGATCTATTACTTCGTTTCAACGCCACGTTCCGGCGACCTGATACTCATTGGCACAGTAGACTCCAATCAAGTGATCGTAAGCCCGCAGGTCGGCGGCCGTCTGACAAAATTGCTTGTTGATGAAGGCTCGCAGGTGAAGCAGGGCGACCTCATCGCTGTGCTTGATCCCTCGGAATTGGAGGCGGAAGCTCGCGCCGCCGCAGCGACGATTGACAGTTTGAAATACAAAGTGGCGGAAACACGAAGCACGCAGACAGCCATGCAAGGTTCGACCAAAAGCAGCGTGGCCAACACCCAAGCCAAGCTGGAGTCGGCTCGAGCGCAGCTTCTTCAAGCCGAGGCCACATTGCAGCGCACGCAGAGCGACAGTCGCCGCACAGTCGAACTGGCGAAACAAGGCGTGGCGTCAGATCAGGACCGCGTACAGGCGGAAACAAATCTTACCGCGCAACAGGCGGTGGTGCAGGCGCTGAAAGATCAGGTCACCGCCGCGCAAGCCGATCTCAATACATCAATCGCCAATGTCCATCAGGCTCAAGCCGCGCAAAGCACAGTGCAATCCACTCAAGGGCAATTGGAAAATGCTGAGGCCATGCTGAAAGAAAGTGAAGTGCGGCTTGGCTACACGAAGATCTATGCGCCGGTTTCCGGCACCGTTTCCGTTCGCGCAGCCCGCGAAGGCGAAGTGTTAAATGCAGGGCAGCCAATCGTCACCATCGTTGATCTAAGCGACACATGGGTGCGCGCCGCGATTCCCGAGACCGAGTCCGATCACATTGGATTCGGCGATACCTTGCGAATCCGGCTTCCGGGTGGCACTGTCGTCCCCGGCAAGGTTTTTTTCAAGTCGCCAGAAGCGGACTTTGCTACTCAGCGGGATGTGAGTCGCCGTAAACGAGATATTCGAACGATCGTCCTTAAGGTCAGGCTGGACAATCCCAAAGGTGATTATGTCCCCGGCATGACCGCCGAGGTATTGGTGTCCCCCGCGCGATTAAAGGGCGGCCAATCTTCGCAGCAGGCTGAAACGGGAACCCCATGAGTGTCGAGACGAAACAGCAAGAGTCGCCGGGCCGCTCATCGAGCAGTCTGGCGGGTCAACCCGCGGTCAATGCCATTGAAGTGAATCACATCGTCAAGAAGTATGGCGATTTCACGGCAGTGGACGACGTTTCTTTCAGCGTAAAAGATGGCGAAATATTTGGCTTGCTCGGTCCCAATGGCGCCGGCAAATCAACACTGATAAGGATGATGACCACGCTCATCCCGATCACAGCAGGAACGGCGCGCATCGCTGGCCACGATGTGAAGAGTGATCCAGATGCAGTGCGGCGGACAATAGGTGTGATTCCGCAAGCCCTGACCAGCGACCTCGACCTTACCGTCGAAGAGAACATGAACATCTACGCGAAACTTTACGATGTTCCAACGAAGAAGCGCCACGAAGCCATTGATGAATTACTCGAACTGGTGGACCTAACCAAGTGGCGCTCGGCGCAGACCAAGACTCTTTCCGGCGGTATGCGGCGGCGTTTGGAAATTGCGCGTGGGCTGATACACAGTCCGAAAATATTTTTTCTCGATGAACCCACCACGGGTCTTGATCCGGTCTCGCGCGTTGCGGTTTGGGAGATGCTAACTGATATCAAAAGCAAGAGAAAGCTGACGATCCTGATCACCACCCACTACATGGACGAAGCCGACCGGCTGTGCGACCGCATCGCCATTGTGGATCACGGCAAGCTCGTCGCGCTGGATTCTCCGGTAGCCCTGAAAGCTAGTGTTCCTGGATCGAATGTCATCGAAGCACAGTTTGAGCGCGCGCCGGCGGATTGGGAGCAGCGATTGCAGGCTCTCAGCGATGTTACCTCGGTTCAGAACGAATCGTCGGGCATGTACCGGGTGCTTACCAGCAACGGTTCCCGCACCACGACGGAACTCGTGGAAGCGGCGGTCAAAGCTGGCGTTGGCGTGAAATCGCTCTCGGTGCAAAACACTACTTTGGATGACGTCTTTGTTCACTACACCGGCCGCCAGTTGCGCGATGAACTGGTCAAAGCCTATGCATTCGTGATGCCGCAGAGGCCGGGACTACAGCCATGAACCGGATCATGGCCATTATCGAGCGCGAAATGCGCAAATTTTTCCGGTCGCCGGCGCTCATGCTGGCGTCCATGATTTTTCCGCTGGTCCAGCTCATTATTCTAGGCAACGCTTTCGGCGGCAAAATTCGCGACGCGAAACTTGGATTGGTTGACGAGGACGGCGGCACGCAGGCACTGAAAATCCGAGAGGCCTTTGATTCCGTCCGGGCCAATATGCGGACGTTTTTGCCGGTTTACTACAACAATGAAAAGCAGGCGATGGAAGATGTTCGTAACGGAAAAATACAGGGCGCGGTGATAATTCCGCCGCAATATTCGCGGCGAGTTTATGAGCAGGACCAACCCAAGATCGCCCTCATCGTGGACAACAGCGACAATTTCATGAGCTCGACGCTTGAGGACGAACTTACCAGCATCACAAATACTCTGAATCAGCCCAGTGTTGAGCCGCGCATCTTGCAACAAACTGTCCTGCAAATCGTGGAGTTATATCCTTATATCGAATACATGAAATACCTTCTGCCGGGCTCAATCACGCTGGCCATGTTTGTTTCAGTGATGATTGGCGGCGGAATGCTCTACATTGATGACAAGGCTCGTGGCGTGCATGAGGGCTATCTCGTTACTCCCATCACCAAAGCAGAGTTAGTGTTCGGATTAAACGGCGCGGGCGCCATCAAAGCGGTGATGACAGGGGTCATAATCACGATCATTGGATCGCTCATGGCGGGCGTCAGCACGCTTTTCAACCCGCTCACGGCTCTCGGCCTGCTCATCATGATTCTGTTAACTTCAATCACGTTCAATACCATGATGTTCCTGCTGATGGTTCGCATCGAAGATCCGTTGGTGCCGCGGGCGATGTTCGGCATTCTGAATACATTATTATTTTTCCCTAGCGGTGCGATCTATCCTATTCAAGCTTTTCCGCGATGGCTCCAGGACATAGCCAAAGTAGATCCGTTCACGTTCGCCGTGCACGGCTTTAAATCGTTGCTGCTGAAGGAAACTGGATTCTCGGCAATTTGGCCTGACATTATGTACTTGTCGCTATTTGCCGTGATTTCGTTGAGCATAGCCACACCTTTATTCAAGAGAACGTTGTAAAGCAACGTCGGGGGGAAGCTGTCCCTACGCGATCGTTCCAGCTTTTACCTTCCAGCAAGAATGCTTTATGCTCAGAATGCCATGACATTGCTCGACGCGCAGCAGTACGATCCATCCCGTGATCGCCGCCGAAGAATTAGGGTCATCTCAATTGTCGTTTTGTTCGCGGTCATCGGAGCGTTGGCGTGGTATTTCCATAATTGGCCAGAGGAACGCATCGCCGACCAATTTTTCCAGGCTCTCCAGGACAAAAATTACAACGCTGCCTATGGCGTCTGGATGCATGATCCGAATTGGCTGCAGCATCCCACCAAGTTCACCCAATATCCGTTCAGTGATTTTTATCGTGACTGGGGTCCCGGCGGGGAGTGGGGGCTGATTAAGTCCTATCGGATTTACGGCTCCGCAACTCCGAAAGGCGGGGGCAGCGGCGTGGTTGTAGAGGTGATAATAAATGAACGTGCCGAACACGCACGGGTTTGGGTAGAGAGGGCTGACAAAACCATAAGCTTCTCGCCAATCTGATTTGATTAGCCTGAACTCGTTCGGTACATCACGCGCTTACAACCGCGAGGCTTTTCAGAGCTTTTTGGAGCGAAGCTTCATCTCCTACGTTGACCGCGTTCTGCGAGCGATCAATTTGCCGCATCAATCCCGACAGTACTTTCCCTGGACCTACTTCGATGAATGTTCGCACGCCGCTCGAAATCAGCAGGCGCATGGACTGATCCCACTTCACCGGCCCGGTTACCTGGCGAACCAGCGCGTCGCGGCTCTTTGCAGCGTCGTAGTGTGAGGCCGCGTCAACATTGCAGATGACTGGAACTCGCGGCTTCTGCAAGATTACCTGCTGCAAGTCAATGGCGAGACGATCCTGAGCCGGCTTCATCAACGAACAATGAAACGGCGCGCTCACCTGTAATAAGACAGCGCGCTTCGCCCCTCGGGCATCAGCCAACTTTATGGCCCGCTCGACTGCGGTTGCGTGGCCAGAGATCACGATCTGATCGGATGAATTAATATTCGCTGGTTGGCACACTTCGCTTTGCGCGGCTTCGGAGCATACCGATGTTACAGCTTCCAAATCCATACCAACAATCGCCGCCATAGCGCCGACACCTACTGGAACCGCTTCCTGCATGTACTTGCCGCGATTCCGCACTGTCCGCACGGCGTCGCGAAAGATTATAGTCCCCGCCGCAACGTGGGCCGAATACTCTCCCAGACTGTGGCCTGCCACGTATGCGGGTTTAATGCCCTTTTCGCTTAATACGCGATACGCCGCGACCGAGACCGTCAGTATCGCAGGCTGTGTAATCTCGGTGAGACGCAATTGCTCTTCCGGGCCTTCGAAGCAAAGTTGCGAAAGTCTGTAGCCCAGAGCGTCGTCGGCTTCGTCGAATGTTTGCTGCGCGACCGGATAAATGTCCGCCAGATCCTTTCCCATGCCAACGGCCTGGGAACCTTGTCCGGGAAAAATAAATGCGATTGGACCTTGCGAGGTTGGGGATGAAGGTGTAGTTCCCATTTGTGGAGCGAACGGCTACCGCTTCCCCGCCACTGCCGTTTCCGGCTCATTTACCACGGCATCAAGATGCTTAAGCATTTGTGACACTGTCAACGAGTACATCTCACGGTCAACGCCTTCTCCAGACTCAAGCGCCGTTTTTAAATAATGCCCCGCAATCTCGATTGCCAGCGAATCAGTAATGCTTTTGCCAGTTCGATTCATGTATTCCACCCATGCAGGCAGAGGCAAAGCGACCCAAGCCGGACGCCCATCCACCAGGAATTTGATGTCCACTGCGTCGGCATGTCTCGTGGCAACGGCCACAATGAAGGCCTGGTAAATACAGTGAACCTCCTTCCTGGACCAACGGTCTATGGCGTCGAAGTCTTTATACATAACCGAATAAAACTATACCGGACGGGGTTGGCAGGGGCAAATTGAGAGAGCGCCAATTTAAGCGCAATACCGGCCGCCAATCCAATCGTTCCGGTTCTGAGGACGACCCACATATTCACACTCTTTTAATATTTCATTGCTTCAAGATGAGTGAGAATCCGGGGGACACATTTTCGAACCTCACAGCCCATTCAGTAGAAAGGACGCTTCCTTATGCGTGGCAGCCATTTGCAGGCAAGCATGATCGCAACAGTTGTATTCCTCGGCCTGGTATTCAGTCTGGGGTGCAATTCAAGTTCCTCCAATGAAGGTGGGTCTTCGGGAGGAACCACGCAGGTCATCGGTGCGGGCAGCACGTTCATTTATCCAATCATGTCCAAATGGATAAATGACTTTCAAGGCTCTCACCCGAACGTCCAGATCAACTATCAATCCATCGGCAGCGGCGGCGGAATTCAGCAACTCAAAAAGGGGTTGGTTGATTTTGGAGCGAGCGACGCTTCTCTCAGTGATGACCAATTGAAGAACATGCCGGCTGTGATTCAGATTCCAGAGAGTGCGGGCCCCGTGTGCATTACGTATGACTTGCCGGATCTGAAGAAACCGCTCCAGCTCAGCGCTTCCACCCTGGCCGGAATCTATCTTGGCAAAATAAAAACTTGGCAAGACCCTGCCGTAAAGAAGGACAATCCTGGCGTGGCTTTACCCAAGGAAGCCGTGGTTGTAGCGCACCGTTCGGAAGGCAGCGGGACCACCAATATTTTCACGACATATCTTGATAAGGTGAGTCCGGAATGGTCAAAAAACGTCGGCAAGGGAATATCTGTGAACTGGCCAGTCGGGCTGGGCGGCAAAGGCAGCGAAGGTGTGACTGGCGTAGTGAAGCAAACGCCCGGCACCATCGGTTACGTCGAACTGAATTATGCAAAGGAAAACAATCTTCCAGTAGCGCTCATTCACAATCAGGCGGGAAACTGGGAAGCTCCCAGCGCCGAAGGCACGGCGGCGGCGATCAGCGCTTTTAGCGACGATTTGGCCAAAGATGTCCGCACGCCAATCGTGGACCCGCCAGCCTCAGCGGCAGATGCGTATCCCATCTGCGGATTCACTTTTCTTCTGGTGCCCAAAGACGGGGCTGATGCAGCGAAGCGCGGCGTTGTGAAGAGCTTCATTCAGTACATACTTACCGACGGCCAAGCGAACGCAAACGCTCTTTACTACGCCAAACTGCCGGCTGCCGTCGCCGACCAGGACCAAAAGCTGCTGGCCGATATGCTGGCCAATGGACAGCCGATTCCCGCCTCGGGCATGGCTACCGCAGCGAAGTAAACTCGGGGAAAGCGTCGCGTATCTGCTTAAGATGCGCAACGCTCCACTTTTAAAATTGCGGCGTGGATTATCATGGCTAGCTAATGGCTTCCATGAAAAATCTAGGAATCCTTCTTTCCGGGCGTGGCTCCAACTTCGCGGCGATTGCAAAGAACGTTGCCTCTGGGGACATTCGGAATGCTCAGATCGCCGTCGTCATCTCCAATAAAACTGACGCCAGCGGGCTCGACATTGCTCGCCGATTAGGACTGAACGCCGTCGTTATACCGTCGAAAGGCAAGCAGCGCGAAGAGCATGATGGCGAAGTTGTCGCGGCATTGCAGGACCACAAAGTTGATTTGGTCTGTCTCGCAGGATACATGCGCCTGCTATCGCCTTGGTTTGTGCGGCAGTTCCCACGCCGCATTCTGAATATTCATCCGTCATTGCTACCGGCCTTCCCTGGGCTGGAAGCGCAAGAGCAGGCATTCGCCTACGGAGTGAAGGTCACCGGATGCACCGTCCACTTTGTGGATGAAGAGTTGGACCACGGCCCAATCATTGTGCAGAAAGCGATCCCGGTGCTCGACAAAGACGACGAGCGCACTCTGGCTGCGCGGATTTTGGAACAGGAACACATCGCGTATTCTGAGGCAATCAATATCGTGCTGGGACGCAAATATGAAATTGTGGGGAGACGGCTGTTGATAGGATGACGCCCTACCTACGGTTTGTTCGCTACCGACGCGACGGGCGCGGTCTTCCGGGCGGCTTCGGTCCCGGGCCCCCAGAGCAAGAGCTGCCGAGCTTTATCCAGATTTTCAGGCTGCGGACAAAATCGTGCTCAAGTGGATCACGCTTCAATTCTCTGATACAAACGGTAATTTTCGCTCATGATCGCAGCGAACGGTCGAAGCGCGAGATTCCCGGCATCCGTGCGGACCAGCCAATCCTCCGACGATCGTGAAAATCGGCTCGCGGCCAGCAACTGCGCCCGAGTTATGCCTGTCGGAATATCGCCAACCGCGAACAAAGCAATTGGACCCCGCATCAAGGCAACATTGTTCGGATTCTGATCGTCCACCGCTTCGAGATGTAGAGGCACGTCGAACTCCAGTTCCACTCTGTCCCCATCTTTCCATGTGCGCTGAAGAGCGAGGAATTTTCCTGAAGTGATTTCGTTCTCAACCTTCCGGCCATTCACCGATACTCTTGTTTTTGCCCCTGCCCACGCCGGAATTCGCAAATACACGCTAAAGGTCTCGGGACGAGCTAGCTTGAAGTCGAATTGCGATGTGTTCTCGGATGGATATTGGGTGGTCTGCGTAAGCGTGCATTGAGTGTCGCCTTGGGACCACGAAACTCGCGACGGGAGAAACAGATTTACATAGATGCCATCCTGGCTCTTGTAATAAGAACTGATACCGTAGTCCGCCGCCAGCTGCGGGAACGTGCCCGAACAGCAGGGCCACTTATCCTGATGATGGACCTTCTTAGCAGTGTTGTTGTAGTCGGAGTAGTAGAAGCTGGTTCCGTCCGCGAGGATTGGGGTAGCTCCCGCAATGGTGTTATACAGAACTCGTTCCATGCTGTCACCATAGCGGGAGTCGCGTGTAACCCGCAGAAGGTAGCGTGTAATTTTGAAGTGGCCATAAGCGCCGCAAGGAGTCTCGAAGCTGGCATGCGTGCTTCCCAGGCTCGCATTCAGCAGTCCGTTGCCGGGCGTGACAAATGCTTCATTGGGTCCCCATCCTCCCGTTGCATAGCTCTGCTCCTGCACCATGCGAAGGCCATTCTGAGCGGCGCGAAGATATTTTTCATCGCCCAGCACCAGGTAGGATTGCACAGCGGAACTGAAGGCATTCACGTGGCTGTACGCATGTTCGCCAGGAAGAACATTTTGTCCTTCAGAAAGAGGATCGAAATATTCCTTTTCGATGAAGCGGATGGCGAGGTCACGATAGCGCGCGTCTCCGCTGCGCCGGTAGGCGAGAAACAAATTTTCGGGAAGGGTGTAAGTTTCGTCAAAAGTAAATGCAATATTCTTGTGGGGACGCGCCCGCTGCTCCGCCCGGCTCAATGCCTTTTCCGGCAAGTGAGGCATAACCGCTTGCGTGGCGCGCCAGTGCACCTTAAGCGCGTCTGGATCATCCGCAAATTCGTGAGCATCAATCAGTCCGCAGCTGGTTTTGTCGTAGGTGTACGCGGGAAGGCAGTAATCCACATAAAACTTTCCGTCCCTATCCACAGTCTGCGCATAAGCGCGAACCAGGCGATTCACTTTTTCCTGCGTTGGTTTCGATCCCGTAATCGCATACGCACGGGCGAGCCCGGAAAGATATTGACCAAAACTGTGCCCCGGAATAAAGCCATGCAAATTGCTCATTGGAACGAAGTCCGTCGAATTGTCATACCAGCCGCCCATGTCAGGGCCGGGAGCAGGCATCCCTTCACGCTGCCGGAATGGCTTCAATAGAGCATCTTCATCGAGATGCAGGAATAAATCATGATTGTGCAGGAACTGCTCCCGCATGGGCCCGTCGAGCAACTGAACCTGCCGATATCCGAAAACCGATAAAGGGGGGATGACGGCGATCTTTGCGGATGGTACAGCCCACGCGCGCGGAATAGAGTGTGCCGCAAAGGCAGCGCCAGTCGCAGCCGCACTCACTTTTAGAAATTGGCGTCGGGATGTATTTCTCATGTCCTCTTCTCCTTCATCAAAGATCGAGATCTTGTTACGGCGTCTTGCTAACTCTAATTCGTCCCTGCGATTCACTGGCCTGTCAATGCGAGTGGCGGGCTACGTTCGATCCACTGCGCCCGACTAGAAAATCCAGGTCAGCTCCCTTGTCCGCCTGGAGCACGTGTTTGGTATAGAGCCTCACCCAGCCACGATCCGGCAATGGAGGCGGAGTCCACTGCGACCGGCGGGCCGCGAGCGTACTTTCGTCAACCTCCAGCTCTAGGGATCGCCCCGGAACATCGAGGGCGATTACGTCTCCGGTGCGCACGAGGGCCAGAGGCCCACCAGCCGCCGCTTCTGGGCAAACATGCAAGACGACAGTCCCGTATGCAGTTCCGCTCATTCGGGCATCGGAAATGCGAACCATGTCGGTGACGCCCTTTCGCAGCAATTTTCCTGGCAAAGGCATGTTGCCAACTTCCGCCATTCCCGGATAGCCGCGTGGTCCGCAGTTCTGTAAAACCATGATGCAGTTCCCATCAATATCCAGACTATCGTCATTAACACGGGAATGAAAATCCTCGATGTTTTCAAAAACCACGGCGCGCCCGCGATGCTGCAAGAGATTCGGGCTGGCCGCGGACAGCTTGATGACCGCGCCATCCGGCGCAAGATTGCCTCGCAGTACGGCAATTCCTGCATTCGACTTAAACGGATCAGCGTAATTATGAATCACGTCCCGATTCCAACAAGGCGCGTCCGCCACGTTTTCCCAGATCGGCTTCCCATTCACCGTCAAAGCATCGCGGTTGAGGACGCCTGCTTCCCCTAATTCGCGAAGGACGGTTGGAAGGCCTCCAGCGTAGAAGAAATCTTCCATCAGATACTTGCCCGAAGGCTGAATATTTACCAGGCATGGCAAGCCGTTCGCCAGCTTGTCGAAGTCATCCAGACAAAGGGGCACTCCAACTCGTCCTGCGATGGCGATCAGATGAATCACGGCGTTGGTTGACCCTCCGATTGCGGCATTGGCTCGAATCGCGTTTTCGAATGCAGGCCGGGTGAGGATTTGCGAGATGCGAAGATCGTCTTTAACCATTTGAACGACGCGGCGGCCGGTCATTTGAGCGAGGGTATAGCGGCGAGCGTCCACTGCGGGAATCGCTGCGTTCCCCGGCAAGGCCATGCCGAGAGCTTCCACCATATTTGCCATCGTCGAGGCGGTGCCCATGGTCATGCAGTGACCTTTCGACCTGTGCATGCAGCTTTCTGCGGCGAAAAATTCTTCGGTGCTCATTTCGCCCTTGCGAACCTGGTCTGACATTTGCAGGAGGCCAGTGCCGGAGCCGATATCTTTGCCGCGAAATTTCCCGGAAAGCATGGGGCCGCCTGAAACGCCAATGCTTGGAAGATCGCACGAAGCCGCCCCCATCAGGAGAGATGGAGTGGTCTTGTCACAGCCCATGAGCAGCACGACGCCATCAATCGGGTTGGCGCGGATTGACTCTTCGACATCCATGCTGGCGAGATTGCGAAACAACATCGCCGTCGGCCGGATTTGAGTCTCGCCCAAAGACATCACGGGAAACTCAAGGGGAAAACCTCCGGCTTCCCAGACGCCGCGCTTCACAAATTCGGCAATCTCGCGGAAATGCGCATTGCAAGGCGTCAGTTCCGACCAGGTGTTACAGATACCGATCACCGGACGGCCATCAAAAAGATCATGAGGCCAGCCCTGGTTTTTCATCCAGCTTCGGTACATAAAACCGTCGCGGTCCTGCCGCCCAAACCATTCCTGACTGCGAAGCTTCTTCATTATGTCCTGATCTCCAAAGTTATTGAGGTCATCATTGAATTGGGTTTGCGTGCTAGAGATATTTGACTTGCTTACCGCCGCGAAGCCCTTTGAGAACAAATCCGATAATATCGGAAAAAGGGTCAGTAATCGTAATCTCAACTTGACGAAAACATGGGTCCGCATGATGATCTGTGTGGTTTCATCAAGACCAAAATGATTCAGGAGCCTTCACATGTTCTCCGCCTTTGCCGGATTAAACTCTCGGTTGAAAACTTTCCGTTCAGTTCTTCTGTCGGTCGCAATGGGGGCGATATTCTGTGGACTGCTCGTCGCCGCAGTATCGGCGCCATTATTAGCGGAGGCAAAGACGCTCCGAATCTATTTCGTGGACGTTGAAGGGGGCCAATCCACGCTGTTCGTCATGCCTGCGGGGCAATCGCTCTTAATTGATACGGGATGGCCGGGCAATAATGGCCGTGACGCTGACCGCATTGTTGCAGCAGCGAAAGCGGCTGGTATCAAGAAAATTGATTATGTGCTGATTACACATTTCCACGAAGATCACGTCGGCGGCGTCCCGCAACTTGTAGAGCGAATTCCGGTAGGGACATTCATTGACCACGGAGAGAACCGCCAAACAACAGACGCTCCCACCGTAGCGGACTGGCATGCCTACCAAAAAGTGTTGGCGACGGGAAAATACAAACACATCACTCCGAAACCCGGCGACATTCTTCCTGTCAAAGGCATCCGAGCTACCGTGATAAGCGCAGATGGCGCATTGATAGAGAATCCATTGCCTGGCGCGGGACAGGACAATCCGGCTTGCAAAGACGCCGAGGCGTATCCCGCGGACCAGACGGAGAACGCGCGTTCCCTGGGAACGCTGATTACTTTTGGCAAGCTTAGAATTTTGGATCTGGGCGATCTCACTCACGACAAAGAGCTAGAACTGATGTGCCCAATCAACAAATTGGGCAAAGTTGATATCTTCATTGTCTCCCACCACGGATGGTCCCAGAGCAGCAGCCCTCCTCTGGTGTACGGAATTGATCCGCGCGTGGCGATTATGGATAACGGAGCCAAGAAAGGCGGCACTCCTTCGGTGATTGACACCATCAAGAAGTCTCCGCATCTTGAGGACCTTTGGCAGCTGCATTTTTCCGAGGAAGGCGGGGACGCACATAACACCGCGCCGGAATTCATTGCCAATCCAACTGACTCGCCGGACGCCGGAAATTATTTGGAACTGACAGCTCAAAAGAATGGAAACTTCGACGTCTTCAATTCCCGAACCCAGAAGACCAAACATTATTCAGCGAATAAAGCTCACTAATCTTGAAGAGCTACAAAATTGCAGTCATCGAAGGGGACGGCATCGGCCGCGAAGTCGTCCCGGAAGGTCTGCGGGTGCTGGAGGCCGCAGGTCGCCATCACGACATCAATTTTGCCTGGCGGCATTTCGACTGGAGCTGCGAGAGCTACCTCAAGACCGGCCGCATGATGCCAGAAGACGGATTGGATCAGTTGCGCGAATTTGACGCGATTTATTTGGGCGCGGTTGGATATCCGGGAGTGCCCGACCATATTTCACTCTGGGGTTTGCTGATCCCAATTCGTCGTGGATTCCAGCAGTATGTGAACTTGCGGCCCGTGCGCCTTCTGAAAGGCATCGAATCGCCCCTAAAAAACATTGAAGGCGGAGCGATTGATTTCTGCATCGTTCGCGAAAACAACGAAGGCGAGTATTCCGAGGCAGGCGGTCGTCTTTTCCGGAACACCGATGCCGAGCTCGCGATACAGGAAGCTGTTTTCACCCGCCGCGGCTGTGACCGCATTATGCGTTTCGCCTTCGAGTTATCACGAGAGCGAAAGCGCCACGTCACTTCGGCGACGAAATCAAATGGTATTGTGCACACCATGCCTTTCTGGGACGAGCGCTTCAGGGCAATCGCTCAGGACTTTTCAGATGTTCGTTCGGATCAATATCACATTGACATCCTGTCCGCTCACTTTGTTTCTCATCCTGAATGGTTTGATGTAATCGTTGGATCAAATCTTTTTGGCGACATTTTGTCCGATCTCGGGGCGGCCGTAGCAGGTTCTATCGGGTTGGCGCCGTCGGCGAATCTGAATCCGGAACGGACCTATCCATCAATGTTCGAACCAGTACACGGCTCCGCGCCTGATATTGCGGGCAAAGGGATCGCCAATCCGGTTGCTCAAATCTGGTCTGGAGCAATGATGCTGTGGCATCTCGGCGAACCAGCCGCAGCAACCGAGATAGAAACCGCTTTGGAAACGGTCCTGGCGGACTCAAAAATGCACACTCCTGATCTCGGGGGCAACGCCCGCACGACCGATGTTGGCAAGGCTATTGCGAGCCAGGTCTCGACTGCTGGCTAAGTCAAATGAGTTCATCCGCCGAAGTCGAGCGCAGCGCCCGTCGCCGGATAGCCCGCCGCTTACTTCCATTTCTGTGGTTGCTTTACGTCATCGCATTTCTCGATCGCGTAAATGTTGCGTACGCGGCGCTGGACATGTCGCACGACCTCGCTTTCAGCGATCGCGTATTTGGCTTTGGCGCGGGGATTTTTTTTGTTGGCTACGTTTTGCTGGAAATTCCTGGCGCGCTCATTGTCGAGCGCTGGAGCGCGCGGCGCTGGATTGCCCGCATCATGATTTCCTGGGGAATCATGACTGCGGTGGTGGGATTGGTGCACACTTCAAGGGAATTTTACGCGGCGCGATTTTTTCTGGGAGCGGCAGAAGCCGGTTTCTTTCCCGGCATCATCGTGTATCTCACGCACTGGTTCCGTCAGGAAGACAGGGCCAAAGCGATTGCCGCGTTCATGACCGCAATTCCTCTATCCAATATTCTTGGTTCTCCCGTCGCAGGCCAGATTCTGCGGTTGCACTGGTTTGGGTTGCAGGGCTGGCGCTGGCTATTCATCCTGGAAGGCGTCCCCGCTGTGATTTTTGGAGTGGTCACCCTCTTTTATCTGACCGATTGGCCCAGACAAGCGGCATGGCTTACCAAAGAAGAATCTGACTGGATCACAAGCGAGCTCGAACGCGAGAGCCAAAGAAGGGCGACCCGTCGCAGCTACACGATTTGGCAGGCACTTCGCCAGCGAGATGTGCTTTTGCTCACCCTGATCTACTTCATGGGGAGCACGGGAATTTATGGATTCATCATTTGGTTCCCAACAATTTTGAAGCGGGCATCGGGACTCTCTACTGTAAAGGTAACTTTGCTTGTTGTCTTACCCTACATTGCCGGTCTGATTGCGATGGTCCTAAGCGGCTGGCATTCCGACCGCACACGCGAGCGCCGCTGGCACACTTCAATATGCCTGATTGGGGCGGGGGCCTGGCTGATCCTGGCTATTGTTTCAGGTCCCCATATCTGGATTGGGCTTTGCTTCTTCATTCTCTTTGCAGCGCTTGTGCATGCTTATCAGCCAACTTTTTGGGCCTTACCCAGTACATTTCTCGGTGAATCCGCCGCGGCCGCGTCCATCGGATTAATTAACTGCGTGGGAGGCTTGGGCGGTTTCGCTGGTCCCTTCATCATGGGCTATCTGGTGACTCGCACCGGTTCCTTTGCCTCAGGCCTGTTTTGGTTAGTCGCTAATCTCTTTCTCGGCGGTATTCTGGTCCTGTGCCTGAAGTCAGGTCATGGGCTAAATGTCCCTCCTGATGTCCAAGCCTCCGGATCTACCCCTCCGCGTAGTCCCTTCCTTACAATGAGTTGTTTTTGAGGGTCTCGTGCCCCTTTATTCACGGGTGTGTGCTGTACTTGAACTGTCGGCAGGAAAAAGGTAATATCCCGCACTATCCAAACATCAGTACCAGGTGC
The DNA here is from genome assembly GCA_963720075.1 of uncultured Acidobacteriaceae bacterium. Lineage (GTDB taxonomy): Bacteria > Acidobacteriota > Terriglobia > Terriglobales > Acidobacteriaceae > PALSA-188. Next base: position 103,915 of record CAVREG010000012.1, read on the forward strand.
TAGAGATTACCCGTTCTTTCGTAATCTCACGTGGCGCTTAATCAAATGGCATAGTGGATGTAATGCCCCATCCCTTCCAGCGATTTATTTCGATTGCTGTCGGCCCATTGCTTATCCTGTGGGGGACGTTCCTTCTAGTGAGTTGTGGCGGTTCGGCGGTCTCAGCCGTCTCTGCGGCAGCTCCCGCGCCAACGCCTACTAATCCAGTTCAATCTGCTTCTGTGAAGTCGTTTTCGAATTTGCAGCAGCAAAAAGGATGGTCTGGAGCAGCTCTACTCCCGACGGCTTACACAGTCTGCTCGAGTTGTACCCCAAGCGGACCGCAGGCCACGTGGTCCATGGAGCAACAGGTGAGTTCGCCTTCGATGAGTGGGGATTCAGCGCAGATGGACATTGGCGGCCAAACGGCATTCTCCGATATTTTGTGGAATAACCATCTCATTGGGGATTTCTCCTCTCAGGGTGCTCCCGATCCAGATCACTCAGTTGTCGCCTCTCTTCACAATTTCACATACGATGTTTACTTTTACCCGACCGACGTATCGGTATCGCAAGCGCTTGAGTTCGATATCAACCAGTTTGTCGGAGGGCAGTCCTATATTTGGGGACATGAATGTCGAATAGCTGGCGGGAACGAATGGGACATCTGGGACAATCAGAACCAGGCTTGGATTCCTACCGGCGTGCCATGTAATCCGACTAATAATGCGTGGAACCATGTCACGATTCAAGTGCAACGAACGGACCAGAACCAACTCTTATTCCAATCCATCACATTGAATGGAAAGACATCGGTCATAAATCATACTGAAAATCCGACCTCCAGCAACTGGCACGGGATTACCATCAATTATCAGCAAGACGGAAATCGGAGTCAGCAAGCCTATTCTGTGTGGCTTGATAATTTGACCTTCAGCTATTGGTAAAAAGGGGTTTGTGGACGGTTGAAGATCTGTTCTGGATGTGTCCCTTCTTGCCCGTTAAGAACACCGGGTTTCAGATGTCCCACCTGCAATTCAAACGATTTGACCGAACTATCGGAGCTCCTTGCAACAATCTATTGAAACACAGAGTTCTCGAATAGAGAGGGTCGCGAGTCGTTGCCGTTCGAAGCTTGCCTACCAATAAACCTCGTGCATTTTTTCCTGTTTGCCACATTATCTATAGCTGCCCCCCCAATGCGTAATCGCGTGGTATGCATTGCAGGATCTCCTCCGTCTGCCTCACATTGCGTTGCGATCACTGTTAATAAATCATGCTACACGCATCGCCAGTGCAAACTGTGTTTTGACTTAGCAGAGATTTTTCTGTTTACTTTATGAACAATCAGGCGGTGACTATGTCAGCAGGTTCAACCACGAGCGGACAACGCCATCTTGGCGCCACGATGCGCCGGGATGCGTGGTGGCTGGAATTATTGCCAGTGATTATTCTGCTCGGTGCATTCGGTGCTTACGCGACTCTCCGTGCTTTTGAGGGTAGGTTTTATGAGTGGGGTCCTTATCTTTCGCCATTCTATTCGCCGCTCATTGACGCGCACCATAGGTGGTGGCCGTGGTCGCCGGCACTGCTGATTCTGGCGTTTCCTTTGGGATTCCGAGTGACGTGCTACTACTATCGCAAGGCATACTACCGCGCTTTTTTTCTCGATCCTCCAGCTTGCGCTGTCGCCGAACCCGGCAAACGCCGCTACCGGGGGAGACTGCTTTCCCCTTCATTCTGCAAAATCTGCATCGCTACTTTTTGTATGCCGGTTTCATTTTTCTGGCGTTTCTCTGGCGCGATGCGGTCCGTGCATTCTTTTTTGATGGCCATTTTGGAATCGGAGTCGGCACAGTCATTATGCTGTTCAACGTCACTCTGCTGACGATTTACGCGTTATCTTGTCACTCACTTCGCCATCTTATAGGCGGAAAGCTCGATTGCTTCTCTTGCGCCAGGTTTGGAGGTTCACGTCATAAAGCCTGGTCGTGGCTAACCGTTCTGAATGAGCGCCACATGCTTTATGCATGGGTTAGCCTGATAACAGTGGGTCTTACCGATCTCTACATCAGGCTGGTTGCGTGTGGCTCAATCACCGACGTGAGGCTCTTCTGACGATGGAATTCGAAACTCACGATCATGACGTATTAATCATTGGCGCGGGCGGCGCTGGCCTGCGCGCCGCTCTCGAAGCTCTGGCGCAGGGCGCGAAGGTAGGAGTGGTTTGTAAATCGCTCCTCGGAAAAGCGCATACGGTGATGGCGGAGGGTGGAATCGCGGCGGCAATGGCCAATGTAGATCACGCCGACGATTGGCGAACCCACTTTCGCGATACGATGCGCGGCGGCAAGCTCCTGAACAACTGGCGTATGGCTCAACTTCATGCTCAGGAAGCGCCTGACCGCGTGCGCGAGCTTGAACAGTGGGGCGCCCTCTTTGACCGCACAGCAGACGGCAATATTTTGCAGCGAGCCTTTGGTGGCCACACCTTCAAACGTCTGTGCCACGTAGGCGACCGCACCGGCCTGGAAATGATCCGCACATTGCAAGACCGTGGCGTGCAGTTGGGGATTGACGTCTTCATGGAGTGCACAGTCACCCGCCTGCTCAAAGATGGAGATCGCATCGCCGGAGCATTCGGTTATTGGCGCGAGCAGGGACGATTCGTCGTGTTCCGGGCCAAGTCAATCGTCATGGCTACGGGGGGCATTGGCAAGGCATACAAGATCACTTCCAATTCGTGGGAATACACCGGCGACGGAATGGCGCTCGCCTACAACGCTGGCGCGGATCTGCTCGACATGGAATTCGTGCAATTCCATCCCACTGGCATGGTGTGGCCACCGGGAGTGCAGGGACTTCTCGTCACCGAAGCGGTTCGCGGCGAGGGCGGCATTCTCCGCAACAAACTCGGCGAGCGTTTCATGGAGAAATACGATCCGAAGCGGATGGAACTTTCAACACGCGACGTGGTGGCACGTTCCATCTACACGGAGGTTCGCGAGGGACGCGGCACGGAACACGGCGGCGCGTATCTCGACATCTCACACAAGCCCGCCGAGTACGTGAAGAAAAAACTCCCGAGCATGTATCACCAATTCAAAGAACTCGCCGATGTGGACATCACTGCTGGCCCCATGGAAGTTGGGCCAACATGCCATTACGTGATGGGGGGAATTCGCGTTGAGGCGGAAACCGCGAAATCAACGGTGCCGGGACTCTTTGCTGCTGGCGAGGCGGCGGCGGGACTCCACGGTGCAAACCGGCTGGGTGGCAATTCTCTTTCCGATTTGCTCGTCTTCGGCCGCCGGGCAGGGCAGGCTGCTGCCGAGCACGCTAAAACCGTAACTAATACTCCGGTTGACTCGGGACAGATTGAAGAGGCAGCGCGTGAAATGCTCGTTCCTTTCGAACGCAAGACTGGCGAGAATCCTTATACGATCCATCGAGACTTGCAGGACACCATGCAGAATCTCGTGGGCATCTTCCGAACTAAAGAAGATCTCACTCGGGCGCTTGCCGAACTTGAGAAATTGAAAGAGCGTGCCGGGCGCATGAGTGTGGAGGGTTCGCGATTGTTTAATCCCGGATGGCATTTGGCTCAGGATCTTACGTCAATGCTGACCGTCTCCGAGGCCGTCACTCGCTGCGCGTTGGCTCGCGAGGAAAGCCGCGGAGCCCACAGCCGGATTGATTATCCCAACTTCGATCCAGGTTGGGCGGCGAAGAATAATGTGATCGCCCGCGACGGAAGCGCAATGAAGCTTCGCCAATCGCCGGTTCCGGAAATGCCCGGTGACTTGAAGCAACTGGTCGCGGAAGAAAAATGAGAACTGGATCAGAACATATTGCCTTGAGCCGTCCGAGTTTCTGGCCGTGCCGTAACGGTTAAGACAATTCAAGGCAGAACCGAGGGAGTTACCAAATGGCGGAAGCAACCTTTGAAGTATTCCGGGGAAATCGCGACGGCGGACAGATGGCCACATATACGGTCCCCATCGCGCCGGGCATGGTCGTGCTCGACGCTCTTCACCATATTCAGGCCCACCAGGCGCCCGACCTGGCGGTGCGCTGGAACTGCAAGGCCGGCAAGTGCGGTTCATGCTCGGCGGAAGTCAACGGCCGTCCTCGTCTAACCTGCAAGACCCGCATGGATTCGCTTCCCTTGGATAAGCCCATCACCGTCCAGCCGATGAAGTCGTTTCCCGTGATCAAAGATCTAGTCACCGATGTTTCGTGGAATTACCGTGTGAACAAAAAGATTCCGCCATTCACGCCCAAGCCCGGAACCGATTGGAAGATGTACCAAGAAGACGTAGATCGCGTGCAGGAATTTCGTAAATGCATTGAATGCTTCCTGTGCCAGAACGTCTGCCATGTTCTGCGCGAGCACGAAGATATGGACCATTTCGGCGGACCCCGTTTTTTTGTGCGGGTTGCCGGACTCGAAATGCATCCCCTCGATTCGAAGTCTCGCACCCGCTTCCTCAAAGATGAACTTGGCATCGGCTTGTGCAACATCACCAAATGCTGCACCGAAGTCTGTCCGGAAGAAATTCACATCACCGACAATGCGATCATCCCTCTTAAAGAGCGCGTAGTGGACGAGTTTTATGATCCCTTGTTAATGTTGGTCAGAAAAATTCGCGGAGCAAAGCCAGCCTAACCCCGTGAACATGAAGGCCAGGGTCTGACGAATTCGCGGACTCCCATCGGTTTCAACTTAGCCAACTACTGACCCAACGGTCCCGACTGCGCGGGGCGCGGTTCCAGTGAGGACCTCGTACCCACCGAGGCGAACCGACGTGGCTCCCAACGATAACCATCTCGCGTGCGTATGTGGTATTTGTTCATGTGCTCGCCAACCAACTTTACCGTAATCGCCCGCCAGCCCCGATTGGGATTCGCCTGAGGGTAATAACTCAAGGAATAAAGATGTGCCAGATCGTCGCGTATTGACGCAAAAGCTTTCTGCTCATCTTTCCAGTTTTTAGCAAAGTAGGCTTTGCCGCCGGTAGCCTTCGTCATGCGCTCGAATACCGCAGTTGAAACCGGTTCTAACTGGGCGAGACGTGTGCTGATCATGTAAATACTCGTTCCCGTTGACTGCGCCAACTCCGCTACGTCTTCAGGGGGAACCATGCTGGCATTGTCGGGCCCGTTCGAAAAGACCACCACGACCTTCTTTCCGGTCAACTGGGCCGCATCTTTTACAGTCAGTAGCAGACAGTTGTAAAGCGCAGCGTCATCGCCGGCGACGGTCGCACGCACACCACGCAGAACCTGCGACCGGTCAGAGGTCAGCGGCGCGGCCCGGGAAAGATCGCGACTATAAGAGTAGAGAGCTATCCTATCCGCATTCTCCAGAGAACGCACAAAGTCTGCGATCGCGTCTTGCGCGAAAACGAATCCGCGGTACATGTAGTTGCTGGTATCGAACAGGATAAACACGTTCGCGCCGCTTGCCGGCGGCGTGAGGACCTCGTGACCGGGGATACTAGCGGATTGGCCCTCGACTTCAGTGCCCGTCCCTGGTGGCAGATTTTCCACTAACCTACGGGTAGGACTGTCGCCTTCTCCGAAAGTGGCGAGTTTCTCGGGAACTCCGTCCTCTGTTATCGAGAAATCCTGCGGACGCAAACCCGTCACGTAATTTCCCTTATTATCCGTGACGGCCACGTTCAATTGAACCATTTCCACGACCACGTGAATGTCGGGTTGATCCTGTTGAGCCGCCGTCGGGATGCCGGAAATCGAGACGAAACCGACAAACACACACAAAATAAATAGAAACTGTTTTTTCGCCATAATCTACCTACCAAGTAGTCTGCGTGCAGCCTATCCGCACCTTGTTCTGTTAAACACAGTTCAAGGTATGGAAGGAGACGTCATTGAGATTGAAGCAATCTTGCCGTTTCGGAACTCCTCTCCCGTTTCTTGCATAGCCCGAAGCACAGCCGGAAAATCTTCGGTATCCGTCGCAAAAATCTGCTGCACCATGCGGCGGGTCAGTTCGGGAACCAGGCGATTCAGTGCGACCGGCGAATAATTCATCTCGTCCGCCAAACGCGCCCAATACAAATTAGTAGAGTCCCAGGACTCTGCCATCAATCGGCTGGAATAACCCGCCAGCGCCGGGAATGGTTTCACATTCAGAAGTTCACGGGCATAACTTTGGGCCAGAATGGGATGTGGTACGCCGAAGTCGCGCGATAATCGTGCCCAGGAGACTTGCGCCGGATGCTGACGCGAGAGGCTCTCCAGTTCCTGACTTAATGGTCCCAAAGAACCAAAACCTGTCGGAAACTTCTGCCGGAACACAGCCGTAAGATAGAACATATCGGCGGGGGTCACTGTTGAAAACGCGTCCGTGGGGCGCTGGCCCCGGAGATCGCTCTCCACCACTCCCAGTCGTTGCGGTAGCATGCGGTCGGAAAGAATTGTCAACACTTTATTCCGCACATCTTCATTCTTTGCGGAGACGCTCAAAAGCTCTTCTCCAGCTTGCTGGTAAAGCGCGACGGCGTGCAGTTCATTTCGGCTAACATCCCACCAGCGTGGCAAGACAGAGTTCTCGAGAAGGCCAGGAACCAACTCCCTCCAAATTAAGGCCTGGATGTGATCGGGGGCGATGAAGTCTTGCTCGACCTCGGCAAGAACGTAAGGCAGATCAGCGAGGGAACCGATGAGGTGTGCTCCTCCGCCAGCCGGAGAACCCTCCCCGAACAAGTGCGGAGCCTCCCAGACCCGCTCGATTCCGATGACGGTGTCCCCCGAAAAATCATGAGACCGAACCAGCAGAGGATTGACACGAAGTATTTGAGCGCCGGGCGGCTCGTAATAAGCATAGTTCAAGCCTACGAGAGTATCCCGAAGGAAAGGAGCGAGACGGCCCCGGACCTCTTCGATCTGCGCCTTGGAATGTGCCGCGCCCATTAGTTTCGCCACATTCGACTTCATCTCAAGATCGGTATGGCGGTTGTTGTACACGCCAACGGCCCACTCCGTTCTTTCGTTGCTGGTAAAGATCGGACGAGGCATTTCGAATTCGTGAAGTTCTCCTGCCAGCGGCAGTAAACTGCCTGCAGTTGTTCCTCCGCGGGAGACCTCATCTAGGCCCCTGCCTAACGCAAGCAAAGTGTCCAGAGAAACAAGACGTTGTCCATCCAAGATCGAGCGCATGCGATCGGCAAGTTCCGCATGTACCCGTTGGCCTTCCGCACTGTGTTGAGCCGGGCCTGCCAGCAGGCTCAAAATTTCGTCTTGAGACTTGTCCGGATTACCAGTCGCTGCGCGAAGCACTTCTCCCAGGGACGTGCGTCCGGCGTTAAACAACTCTGCAGGCGAATTGATGTTCGAGAACGGGGCGATCACTCTCTGCCATGACTGATTCAGATCGGCGACCGGTATCTGTTCCTGGCGCGCCAGAATCTGCCAAAGTCCGACCTCGGCTTGAAATATTCCCATCGTGTTGCCCCGCAACGTGTGGTTGCGGATCTTGTCAACCGATTCGATCGTTTTTACAAATCGGGTAATGGAAACGTCGTCCAGGCTCGGAAACTCGGAAAAAACAAGATACTGATCACTGAACTGGGAAAATGTGGTAGCAAGCAGACGAACCGTCTCGGGTTTCAAGGCGTTGCCGGAAGCGCGACTGGCGTCCAGTTCGCTGAGGGAAAGGAAAGCTTGCAGCGGACCCGCATCCTCGGAACCCCGGGCAAGAGAAAACAGAGACTCAAGCAAGCGTTGTGGATCGTTGTTTTGACTTTTCGCCCACTTGGCAGTCCTCTTGGAGTCGGGTCCCTGCCGGAGAATTTCTTTCCATGTCTGAATGTTTCCGGGCACATGAACCTCGCCGTCCGGGTCCCACTGAAGGCGAGTCAACAAAAGCAATAGCGCGGGTGCTGGACGAAAGACACCCTTTGCCGCACCCACTGAGTTGTCGCTGGGTCGAAATGCCACGTATAGGCGCTTCAGAAGGTGAACATCCGTAAAGTGCGCCTGTTGGGCCTGGCTGGTGTGCGACAACGCATCGAAGAACGCCGCCAGCCAACCTCTATCTTTGGCGAGAAGATGCAAAACAAATTCGCCCTGGGTTTCTGAACTCACTCCCACAAGCTCTTTCCATGCGATTTCGGCATCGGCTCCGCCCGGCACGATCACACGTCCGGACCGGATACAAATTTGACTTCCATAAAAATTTAGCAAGGGAGCGAAGGGAACTAACTTCCCAAATCCCGGCGACACTCGCAGGGTAGCAACAGTGTCGTTATCCATTCGGCTGAAAGCCCAGTACAGAAGCGCCAGATCGGGATCTCGAAGGAGCCGGTCAACAAGATCCTTGCTGTATATTTTTCTAGTTGACTTAATCGAGGTCCAATCCCCTTCCGTGAAAAGAACGGGAACGGACGTGGAAGAGTATTCGTAAGCAAAAGGTTTTCCGCCTTGAATTGTTTGCTCCAGTTCAGTCAGCGGGAACCCCGAATCAATAGTGAGGAAAGCCCTCTCTGGATCAGACGTGAAGAGAGACGCATTGCTCTGGCCGCATGTCCCCCGGATTCGGTATCCGAGAATATGAAGCAGCGGGTCTGCCTCGGCACAGTTCGACACACGAATAACATCCGCTGAACCCGCAAGTGCGGACAACTCTCGTGCCTGGGACACATAGCGGTTAAGCAATATCAAAAATTCCGTGGGCGTTTCGCCGCGGTACCCGAGGGAAAAAACTTCTCGAGCAAGTAAAGGCAGAACTTCTTCGCGGGAGACCTTTTGGCTGATTCCAGCCATACGCAAAAATGAGCGCAACGGACCAGGGATCGTGACAGCAGGTTCACCGGCAGCTACCACAGACTTGCCCGGTTGAGTAGAACCGCTTGATGGATCAGAAGCAGGCTCAGCTAGTACCGTAGTGGCTGTCAAAAAACAAAGACACAGTACCAGGAAAAATCTGATTAACAACGGAGGAAAGCAAAGAGGCGATTTCACGGCTGGAGACCTCACCGAATCTCGGAGACATCCGCATCTTACCTGGCACTATCAGGGAGAAACCGAAACGTCGCTCACCAAAGGATTCAGGCCGCAGAACCCGGACTCACCGGTCGTTCAATGGAGGGCAATTATACTCTGACTATTCTGTTTCTTTGTCGCCAAATAATTTGCCAACCCGTTTTGCCTAATGCTTGGGATCCTCGGCAAATGACCCCGTGCTACGGACCTCCCGGAATGGAACCTTGAATGACCGCCCGGACAAGTTGGGGTGACCGAGTGCTTCGGGGACTGCGGCCAAGGGCTCACGACAATGGGCGATTTCAGATCCTTAAGTCGGACTGATGCCGCAATCCTGGACGCCGAAATTTGGAAAATTACTAACCTTAGAAGCTAAACCTCGCTTGCAGCTCGATCACCCTGCCGGCCAAGCCGTCGGACGGTCGTCCAAAGCTGGCCGTATTGATAATGTCCGTCGGCGACGTGGCAGGAAGCAGCGGTGTGAAATTCAAAGTATTGAAGGCATTAAACAAGTTAGCCCGGATTGCAAGCATTGACCCTTCACCCAGAAACGCCATCCGGCGCAGAGCAAAATCCTTGCCCAGCGTCAAATCCACAGACGTATATCCCGGTCCGGTAAAGATATTGCGACAGCGGCAGCCGGGGCCTAAGGTTGTGACATCGAAATTCGGACAAGACGCGGCCGTCACCTGTCCACTCACCGACAAACAGTTAGGGAATATCCCGTTAACCCATTGCTGCTTGCTGGGACCGGTGATGGCGCCCCCGTTGTAAGCGAAAGGCATGTCAGGACAATAACCATCGCCGTTGCGGTCGGCATTAGTGTTGCAGGATCCGATCACGGCGGAAAAAGGATATCCTGAGTGCTTGCTCATGATTCCGCTGATTGTCCACCCACCGAACGCCGTTCCCAGGAAGTCACGGCGGGTCCGGAATACTGGAAGTTCCCATACTGCGGACATGACAAAGTTGTTGCGCACGTCGAAGTCCGAATCGCCCTTATCAAGCAGTTGGTTACTGGGATCGGTTTGCTGATAGCCAACCTCGTATGACGCGGTGTCAATGGCATGACTCCACGTATAGTTAGCGTCAATCTGAAAGCCGTGATTGAACCGGCGGCTCACGCTCGCCACCAACGCATCGTAGCTCGCGTTAACATCAGGCAATGGGAAGTAGAGATTGCTGAACCGAGGGTTTCCGGTTGCGTGCGGAGCGGCGCAGGTCGGATTAGTAGGTCCGCAAGGCTGTCCGTTTGACCCGTCGTTCTGGAATTTATCTTGCGTGCCATCAAAAGTATCTCCCGGCATAAAACGGTTCATGTCAATCGTCCGTATCAGCTTTCGGCTTCTGCTTCCCTGATAGCCCAGTTTGACAACCAGGTCCTTTACCGGCTCAAGCTCGGTTTGATAGGAAAAGATGTATACATACGGATTCGGTTCGTTAGGCAAAGCGCCGAAGAGTTGCACTGGAGTAACGCTGGTGCAACCTGCATTTGCGCAAAGTGCGCCGTCGGGAGCGATGCCATTGGCAAACGCGGGATTTACCGGGTAGCTGTTCGCCTGCGTACTCGCCCCGAGACTGTACTGGATGTTGGATCCGGGCGGGGGCCCGGTAATTGGGCCCGGGTCGAAATAGCAGCAGGCCGTCGCCACAGCCGTGTACGGGGTATTCTGACGGATATTGTCGAAAATTACGTCCGAGTTTCTGTTAAACACGATTCCAAAGCCGCCCCTGAATACCACTCTACCCGCATAAGCACTGGGACTCCACGCAAAGCCGACACGCGGACCAAAATTATTTCGATCCGGCGAATAAAGCTGGCCTCCATTTCTGCATGGCGTTAAAGGGGCGACCGAACCACAGACGAAGCCGTTGATGACGCCCTGTGATCCGAAAACGTAATTGCTCATTGTGTTATTGGCTTCCGTAAGGGGAGTGAAATATTCCCAACGCAGGCCAAGGTTAACCGTCAAAGTTGGAGTCATTTTCCAGTCATCCTGCGCGAATATGGCATAGTCCCCGGTACGGAAGTAGCGTTGCGTATTAAGTGGGCCGCCAGTTGGGCTCACCTGTGTTTGCTCATAAAAGCAGCAGGCATCGTTCGCCAGGTTCAATAATCCCCGAAATTGATACAGGGGACGTTCCGCGCCCGGCTGATCGTTGTTGTTCTGCTCTTTTCGGGCCTCTACCCCGAACTTCAATGCATGGCGGTTCCGAACCCAACTAAATGTTTCAGCCAAGCCGTAGGTGTTCTGTGCCAGCGCGCCTGGGGTGGTGGAACTCTGCGCTATGCCAATAAGGTTATTGTTGGACCCGAACGAAGGGCCGCCAGCGCCTATGTCAAAGTCAAACAGCTCGATCTGCGGAATACCGAAATTGGTGAGGCCCACAGGCTGCCTCTGATCGAAGTTATATCGCGTAAAGTTAAGGCGAAATTCGTTCAGCATGGTTGCACCGATGGTACGATTCCAGCCTATGGTGGCCGCGTAATTGTCGGGCGTTATGGTGAGGTCTTGTATCGGCCTCTGGCCTCCGTTGAGATTGTTTAGCCGGACGATGTATGTACTTACGAAAAACTGGTTGTTGCCCTGTGTGTAATCCATGCGCCCGTTATATTCATTCCCAGTGCTGGAATTCGGCACTGTCAGGTCGAAGATTCCCCAGTCGGGGATTCCGTCAGGACCGTTTCCTATCGCCTGCCCCGGTCCATTTCCGGCAACGTACCACTTCCCGATCCCATAACCTGGAATGAGAGAGCAGCAATCAGTCTCCGACACAACGCTCGAAATGCGAGGCGTGATCCCCGGAGTGCTAAACAGCTTTGCGGCTATGCTGCCCGGATTGTTCTGCACGACGTACTGTTCAAATTGCGGTGTTTCGAGTGTCTGATCGCGGATGGTGGTTGTGTTGGAGAGTCGAACGCCCTCATAAGAGAAGAAAAAGAACAACCTGTTCTTGATAACGGGGCCGCCGAAGCTGCCGGCGTAATCGCGATATCTCTGGTCCACGCGAGTCGGGCAGTGGCTCGCAGTGATTGTGAATTGGCTCGGAGTGCCGGTTTCGCAGGTAATTTGGGAGAGGGGCACATTAGTGGGCCCGTAAAATTTATTGAAAGCATTCAACCCTTTGTCATTGAATTTGACGAACGCACTTCCGTGCCAGTCATTGCTTCCGCTCTTGGAAATGATTTTGACCTGCGCACCGGAGTTGCGGCCGTCCTGAGCCGAGTAACTATTGGATGTGACCGATACTTCATCCACGGACTCCTGGTTCGGCGTTACCACCGCGGCTCCGCCCCACTCGAGGCTGTTGACGCTAACACCATCCAAAATGAAATTGTTGGCTGAAACCCGCTGCCCGTCGGCGATGGCCTGCACCTGGTTTTCCGTCTGGAAGATCTGGCTATTCGAGCCTCCGGGACCGACCTGCTGCGGTATGGCTTGAGAATTTCCGTTACCTTGACGAGCCGAGTCCGCGAAGACTCCCGGAGTCAACCGGAGAAGCTCATAAGGATCACGCCCAAATTCAGGCAGATTCACAACCTGTTGCGAAGATATCGTGGTGCCAATATTGGCATTTTCAGTTTGAAGATCCACCACGCTTTCGTTAACGGTGACGCTTTCCTGCGCGGGTCCAGGCTCTAGTGTGACGTCCAATCCCTTGGTAGCTTCAGCTGCGACCAGCACGTTAGGAGTTGTCTCCTTCTTGAAGCTGGCCGCTTCGACATCAACTTTGTACGCCCCTGGGGTGAGACCGGGGATGCGGTAGAAACCCGATCCGCCAGTGACCGTATCGCGGCTGACACCAGTCGCCTCGTTGGTCGCCGTCACCTTGGCGCCGACAACTGTAGCGCCAGATTTGTCGAGAACCGTTCCCTGGATGCTTGCCCCGTATTGCCCCCAGGCGCAGGATGCAACCAATACAGGTAGAAGAGAGAAAACAAACGTGCGGAAAATACGATTCATCCTGGCCATCTCAACCTCCACGTGCGAGTGTCGGTCTAATCTGGCCTCAACAACCACCATGGGTCGTGATCGCGGGGCGGGAGCCTTACACTAAATCGACACTAAAGCGATTTATCCGGTTGCGGCTTCGCTTATAGCACGGAGCAATTCTGACCGTCAATACAGTTCGCCGGGTATGTGTTTAGAATTATGTGTCGGGTGAGATTGAGATGACACGTTACGTGACTTTGCGCGGCAGGGTGCTCTGAAGAAGGCACAATGCGTAACTGAACCGTGATGAGACATAGGCAACTCGCGACCAACTAAGCCCATCTGAATGACGAGAATTTCCAGGCGCAAAATTGATACAATATTGTCAAAGCTTGACCCGGCTGTGGAGTAACAGGCATGGCACGCAAGCAATTTCATTGTCCTGATTGCGGCAGCGCAGAAGCTCATCGCTCGCATCCTCGTAATCTCGCCGAGAAATATCTTCTCCCGTTGTTTTTGCTTTTGCCCGTTCGCTGCGCTGACTGTTATCGCCGAGCTTATGTGTCTATATTCACGCGCATAACAAGAAACGGAGTGGACCGTCTTCCAAGTCGTACAGCTGCGTGAGTAATCGCGTGGATTTGCGGGCTTCCCACGCGGGGATCCTGTGGAGAAGTTAGTTTCCGTACGTCGTGGTCAGGTAGGTTCCTACTTCGGTTTCCAACTCTCCATAATCGGAGTGGATGGTCGCGCGCAACGCTGCTTCTGTCGAACTCCCATTACCCAGTCTCTCGAGAATGCGCTGCACATCGCTCATTCCGTAAGTTTGACTGATGTACTGCACCGCTGCGAGCGACTCATCGTAGGCCAGCGATGCCTCGACCGGCGAAAAACCCATAAAACTTCCTTCTAAAGAATTGAAAGGGATTTCGTGTTGAGAACGAAAAAGCTGCGCGAGACGATTTCCATTAGAGGCAAGCGACTTGGGTTCCATAGCTTGCGCAATGCCTTCGTTCAGCCATTGCGGACACCGTCCCCCAGAAAGCTGATTGATGAACGAGTGGGCTAATTCGTGCTTGAGCACCCGCGCCAGTTCCGGAGTAATTGAAGTGATTCCATGAATCGGGATTCGCAGCTTTCCGTCATTTACCGCACCGGTCCATGACGGAGCCTGCGTGACATCGAAGAAACCCTGGTCGGTGTACAAAATCACGGGAATACTGTTTCTAGGCGCAACTCCAAACTCCCTCACCAGATCGTCATACTCTGACTCCAGCGTGTTTAGCAGCTCCGCGCGCAATGATTCTGATGTTTGCGTGCCTTCATATCGCAATGTAAAGTGGCTGGTTTCGCGTTCGGAATAATCAGCTTCCACGCTGGATTCGCGCCTCGCTTTTTCCAGATATTCCTGCAATCCGGTGTCGGGTCGAAGGGCCAATGATCGCTTCCAGGAAACGATCGCTTCCTTGTCATGATCGGTTGCGAATTGCGCGTATCCAAGAACCGCCAGGGCGTCCGGCGAGTTTGGCGCGTAGTGAACCGCCCGTTCCGCGAAGGGCAAAGCTTGAGTTGCGTTCCCGCTTCGCACCAATACCGCGGCGTAATAATTCAGGATGGCCGGATTGTTTGAATCAAAATATAACGCCCGTTCAAAGTCCGAGCGGGACTTGCCGAAATTTCCATGTTCAAATTCATTTTTTCCTGCCAGGTAATATCCCGCTGCAGCGATCTTGGGATTCCCCTGCTCCAACTGAGCCAACGCGCCGGAGTCAACCGTTCCGTGATGGATGATTTTGTCCGCCAGATCGTCGTCGTTTCCTATGCTTTCCGACGGCGTGAATGACGCAATGTTCGGGACGACTCCCGAGGCACTCGTTGCCGCCGGTTCAGGCGCAACTCCAGCTTCGATGTGATCTACCGAAGAGCTGAGGATGGCAAAAGATTCTTCTCCGATTTCGTACTCGAGATGCGCGCCATTTTGGCGGACTCGATCGGCAGAAATCGTCCGGCCATTCTTCAGGTGAATAATTTCCGCCGGTGCTTTAATGGGCAGCACCGCCAGGAAACAAACCACTCCCTGCAAGAAGAAGATGACAAATGCACGCACGTAAGCGCATTCTAAAAGATCGGGAGATGTGCCTGTAGGTGCCAAAGGTAACCGGTAAAATTCGCTTTCCGAACGTGTTGATCTGCGTGGCGCTTGCCTGCACTTTGCAGATCGCCGCCCAAACCACCACACGAGCGGGCGTCTCGCAGAAGCTTGGACCGGCTGAAGCCTTGTACGAGCAACTCCGAACGGTCGAGTTGGATAGTTCACGCGTCTATCTGGTTCGGGATGCCTCCTTGGATCGGGCACCCCTCCACATTTCCCTGAATGACGGCACCATAGCGTTTACCCATGACGTAGCGGGACGAATCACGGGCGCATTTTTTGAGGGAGATGGCGAAGTTTTGTTGGCGCCTCCAGACCGGACAGAACGGTCTTCGATGGCGCTCTTCACTGGCGCTGCAATCCTGGAAGAAGGGTTTGTCACCGCCTATCTGCGTTTTAATGACGACACATTCAAAGAATTGGAGCCGGCGCTGAGGCCTCCGCAGCAAGACTCTCAGGCATTTGTTGCGCGCTGGAATGATACCGCGCGAACTTTGGCACAAGATGATGCGCTGCGGCTCTTAACAAGTTTCAGCCGATTGCTGCCGATAAATAATCCCGCGAGCCGCAAGATATCTAAGAGTGCGCTCGACTCCGCGCTAGTCCCCGCCCTCGACCCAAAAGACCAGATGCTTCATTTGAGAGTTGAAGGACGCAAGCTCGGAGCCTTTGATCTCTTCTTCGACTCCACCGCCAAAGAGCAAATCTCCACTGGACAATTGCGAAGGGTGAATGGCAATGCCAATTACGACGTGTGGACCTCTTTCACTGTCAAGAGTCAACCCCACTCTGAGCAGACCGCTGATATTGCCGGCGCGGAAGATGATCAGGGCGATGTCGAGATTTCAAATTACAAGATCAGTACTGAGATAAAACCTCCCACTGAACTTGACGCCAATGCTCATATGCAAATGCTGGTTCGGCGCGGCGGCGATCGGGCTGCCTTGTTTGAACTGTCACGCTACCTGAAAATCCGCGAAGTGAAAGCCGACGGACATCCGGTCGAGTTTATCCAAAACCCCGCGCTTGAAGGGACGCAACTCCAGCGGCGCGGTGACGATCTGGTTGCAGTTGTATTCCCGGAGCCGTTGAGGGCGGGACAGAAAATCGAACTCCAATTTTCATACGGAGGTGATGTGCTTTCGGATGCGGGAGGGGGTCTCCTGTATGTAGGCGCGCGGGGCACATGGTACCCGAACCGCGGGTTCTCGAAGGCGGCATTTGATTTGGAATTCCACTATCCGGCAGGGTGGACTTTGGTGGCTACCGGCGAGAGGAAAGACGAGACGACAGTTGCAAAACCATTGCCACATGAGGAATTTTCCGCCGCACGTCCTGTACAGGCAAGCCGCTGGATTTCTGAGCGTCCCATTCCGGTCGCTGGATTTAATCTTGGAAAATACACGCACGTGGCAAGGCTCGCGGGACGTGTAAAGGTGGAAGTGTATGCAGCACTGAGTATGGAGCGCAGTTTTCCGCAGGTAGGTGAAGCCGAGGTCTTGCCGCAGCCACAGGTCTTTCCCGGGCAGCCTCCTGTTCCAATATTAATCCCGCCGCCTCCACCTTCCCCCGCGGGAAACGCCGCCTCGGTAGCTGGGGATGCCGCTCGTGCTCTTACCTTTTTTTCCGCTCATTTCGGCCCATATCCGTACACCGATCTCGCTGTCACGCAAATCCCGGGATCGGTCAGCCAGGGTTGGCCTGGCCTTATATTCCTCTCCAGCTTTTCGTTTCTGTCGGCAAATCAAAAGGCGGCCCTGGACATGTCCCATTTGGAACAGACAATGAGTGACGGAGTGATCGCGCACGAAATCGCTCATGAATGGTGGGGTGATTTGGTCACCTGGAGCGGCTATCGCGATCAATGGATCATGGAGGCTCTGGCCAGCTACAGCTCGCTGCTGCTTCTGGAGTCGCAGAACCCGGGTCAATTTAACGCGCTCATGGAGAAATATCGCGAAGATCTGTTAAGCAAGAACGACCACGGCGAGCGATTCATGGATGCAGGCCCGGTAACGCTGGGCGCACGTCTCACATCGTCAAAATTTCCCAATGGGTACGAAACGATCGCATATGAACGCGGCACATGGCTGTTTCATATGTTGCGCACTATGATGCGCGACGCAGAAGAGAAAAGTGATGCACGCAGCCATTCAGTGGGAGAACCCTCAGACGAACCCTTTCTGCAGTCACTTCGAGCATTGACAGAACGATACCAAACAAGACCGGTTACGACGTCGGAATTAATCCAAATCTTTGAGGAACATTTGCCGCCTGCTGCACGGCACGAGGGCAGGAAGTCGCTCACTTGGTTTTACGACGGATGGGTGAATGGAACCGCAATTCCTGCGCTTGAACTGCAAGGCCTGAAATTTCGTGACCGGGACAAGTCAACCGTCGTAACCGGAGCCATCCAGCAGAAGGACGCCCCGGACAGCCTCGTGACCTCTGTGCCGCTCTATGCGTCCCTTCACGGAAGGAATGTGCTATTAGGAAGGGTTTTCGCAGATGGAGAACAGACGCAATTTCGCCTGACTGCGCCTTTTGGCACTCGGCGAATTTTGCTCGATCCAGCTCGAACGGTGCTATCGCGAGTCCATTAAAACTTATTTCTCGCTCTGGCCGGGGGGCTCTCGTCTGGACCTTGTTTGCGTCCCGATGGTTTTCTCCTACCAATCTGAAAACGGATCGCAGTGAAGTCCGTTCCCGCTGTGAGATAATCTGATATATCTCACGATGTACAGGCGGTTTCTGATAATGCTTTTCCGGCGCTCTATTCTGGTGTTTCTGCTGGTTTGTCTAGGATGTTCCGCGCAGTCTGCTCCTCCAGATGTTGTGCAACGTATGGAGCGGCAAGTGCGGATCTACTATTCGATTCCGGCGCACGTAAAAATCGAAATCAGTCCTCTTAAAGCGAGTGAGTTTCCGCAATACGATGCGTTGACCATTACCTTCGATGGGGGAGAGAAGAAACAGACTTACGATTTCCTTCTGTCTAAGGATAAGAAAACGCTGATCCGGATGACCAAGCTGGATCTCACGAAAGATCCTTACGCCGAGGTGATGAAAAAAATTGATATAAAGGGGCGCCCCACAAGAGGGAATAAAGACGCTAAAGTCGTTGTCGTCAGCTTCGATGATCTAGAGTGTCCTTTCTGTTCTCGCATGCACCAGACGCTTTTCCCTGAACTACTCAAGGAATATGGCAATCGTGTGCTTTTTGTTTACAAGGATTTTCCGCTATCCGAAATTCATCCTTGGGCAATGCACGCGGCGGTGGATGCAGATTGCCTCGCTACCCAGAGTAACGATGCCTATTGGGAATTTGCGGACTACATTCATGCGAATCAGCATGAAGTCAATTCGGAGGCTACTCGCACTGACCAGTTCGCCGCCCTCGACCGCATTGCTTTAAGCGATGCCCCAAAATACAAGTTGGACAGCGCCAAACTTCAGGCGTGCATAAAGGCACAAGACGACGGCGTTGTAAAAGCGTCGGTAAAAGAAGGGGAATCTCTGGGAATGAGCGCTACCCCTACGTTGTTCGTAAACGGGCAGGAAGTTGACGGAGCGCTTTCGGCCGACGATCTCCGAAAGATATTCGACGAGGCCTTGGAACAGGCCGGAATTCCTTCGGCAAAGGATGCTCAGGCCGTCGCGGCTCCCGCAGCGGCAGGGAGCTCAGTCAGGTAGGCCAGAACCATTAATCAACTTGCCGCTGGATCAGTTAAGCTAGCTGCGAATCGCATTAAGAAGAGAAAAGGAGATTTTTTGGAATCAGGTTTGTCGGCTGCTCGCGCATCTTCGATCATCTTTATTGCAATATTCGCGGTAGGGAGTGTCGGCTGCGGAAAGAAGCAAACTGGTAACGACGTCGCCGCTGTGGTGGATGGCCATAAGATATATCTCACTGACGTCGAAAAGTATTATCAAAACCAGATTTCCGGATCGAATCAGCAGCCGGCCGGTGAACAGGCCACTACCGTAAAGCTCAATATTCTGCACGATTTGATTGATAACGAAATCCTGATGCGCCGCGCCGAAAAACTTGGCCTGCTCGCAACAGACGAGGAAGTGGACCGCAAATTGAATGAGATCAAGTCGCCCTTCACCGCAGAAGACTTCGCTGCCCGCATGAAGGCCAAAAATATAACCCTGGACGACTTCAAGCGGGATATCCGCCGCTCCGATTACCATTGACAAGGTAATGAATAAAGAGGTCACGTCGAAAATCAACGTCACAGATCAGGAGATTTCCGATTACTACAACGCGCACAGGTCGGAATTCAACCTGATCGAACCGCAATATCATCTCGCCCGGATATTCGTGACGCCGATTCCCAATCCTGAGTCTCGGAATCAGAACGGCAAAGCGCAAAATCAGGCCGAAGCGCAAAAGAAAATCCAGATGATCTTGACTCGCCTTGAGAGTGGAGACGATTTCGGGACTCTGGCAATGAACTACTCCGAAGACACGCAAACGGCAGGCAATGGCGGCGATCTTGGATTCATGCCGGAATCTTCGCTCCAAAACACCGATGCAGCCACCCGCGACAGCGTATCGAAACTGAAAGCGGGACAATACACCCCGATAATTTCAATCGTGAATCCGGCTACCAAGCAGTTTGTTGGATATCAAATCGTGAAACTTATCGCCAAAGAGCCCGCCGGACAGCGGGAGTTCTCCGATCCCCGCGTGCAGGAAGCGATTCGTTCCCAACTTCGCGAGCATCGTGAGCAACTATTGAAGGCTGCCTACTACGAAGTCTTGCGCGATCAGGCCAGAGTGGAAAATTACTATGCGGAAAAAATACTGGCAAACGACGGCATCGCCAAGTAGCGCGTTTTCTAAATTCTTGCCTCGCAGGATTACTCGACAATCGCCAGCACGTCCCCGGAGTTCACATAAGTTCCTTCCGAAACCAGTTGTCTCACGACCCCTTTTCCCGGCGATTTTATCTCGTTTTGCATCTTCATAGCTTCCACCACGATGAGGGCTTGGCCAGCTTCCACCTGCTCCATCTCAACTGCCAATACTCGAAGAACCTTGCCTGGCATGGAAGCTATAAGCCTTGACGCACTGCCCGTGCCGCGACTTCGCGAACGAAAAGCAAGCGATCGAGCGTCCGACAATTCCGCCGCGTAAGGCACATTCTCGATCCAAATGCGAGTCTGGTTTCCAAATTGATCGCGCTTTATTTCGTAGGTTCTGCCATCCGCGATCAGAGAAATTACATCGCGCCCGATGCGCTGGGCATTGACTGGAACGAGCCACCCGTCCAATTCGCATCTCCAGCCTTGCCCGTCGCGTTCAAGCTTTATGCGATAGGTTGTCTCGCCGACGTTAACCTTGAAGATCATTTTTCGAGGGCCATTGCAGGGACTCAATTCTCGCCGCTCTTTTCCATCTCGATTCCGGAGAAGACGTGTCTGCGGAATTCCGCGCGACTAAATCTCTGCTTGACGTTCCGTCCATGACGGCAAACAATCCCGCGGCCAACGCAGCTATCTCGCTGTGTTCGCGATTCGACACGACTGGAGTCGAAGGTACAAGTCTGTCCAGGTATCCAGTATCAACTCTTCCAGCTCTGAAATCGTCATCACACAATATTCGCTGGAACAGCGATATGTTGGTTTGAATTCCGCCAACAAACACTTCACCGAGCGCGCGCAGTAAACGAGATATGGCCTGCTCTCTGCTTTCTCCGTAGGCAGTAAGTTTCGCAAGCAAAGGGTCGTACTCCGTGGGCACAATCCAGCCCTCGTACACTCCGGTATCCAGACGGACCCCAGGTCCCGAAGGCTCTTGCAGTAAAGTTATCTTTCCAGGGCTGGGAAAATACTGATTGTCTGGATCTTCAGCGTAGATGCGGCACTCAATGGCGTGTCCCCGTATCTGCACGTCACTTTGAGAGAGGAAGAGTCTCTCGCCGGCGGCAATCCGTATTTGCAACTGCACGAGGTCAAGTCCGGTCACCAGTTCGGTGACAGGATGCTCAACTTGCAGCCGCGTATTCATCTCAAGAAAATAAAACTTCTTGTCTTTATCAAGCAGGAACTCGACAGTTCCCGCGTTCGTGTATGCCACGGCGGAAGCAGCCTGCACCGCAACGTCGCCCATTTGCTTTCGCAAATCAACATCCACGGCTGGCGAAGGAGACTCTTCAATCACTTTCTGATGCCGCCGTTGAATCGAGCACTCACGCTCGCCCAGATGTATTGTGTTCCCGTGCTCGTCTGCCAGTATCTGTATTTCGACGTGTCTGGGATTCACAATTGCTTTTTCAATATAAACTCCGCCATCTCCAAATGCCCGTTGCGCTTCGCTCTGCGCCGCTTCCAACGCCGGTCTTAGCTCTCCCGGTTCTCGTACGAGCCGCATCCCTTTTCCTCCACCGCCCGCGGCCGCCTTGAGCATTACCGGATACCCGATTTCGTCCGCAATCCGCGCTGCTTCTTCAAGTGATTCGAGCACTCGCGAATTCCCGGGAACGCACGGCACGCCATTTTTCTCCATCTGCTGCCGCGCCCTGGTTTTCGATCCCATTACCCTCATGGATTCAGGCGATGGGCCAATGAATTTTATTCCCGCGTTCCCACACGCCTCAGCGAAATTCGCGTTTTCAGACAAGAATCCATACCCAGGATGCAGAGCCTCCGCCCCGCACCGTTTCGCCACGCTCACAATTTTCTCAATGTCTAAATAGGATTCCAGAGTGGGAGATGCCCCTATGTGATAGGCCTCCGCCGCCATGCGCACATGCAGCGAAGCGCGATCAGCGTCCGAATACACCGCTACTGGAGCAATTCCCATCTCGCGGCACGCGCGGATAACCCTAACCGCGATCTCTCCGCGATTCGCAATAAGAATTTTCGTGAACATTTGGGTCAATGCGAGGATAGCCTTAGCCAGGACCAACCAGGCGAACACTCTTCATCCGCCGGCCGACACGTAGTGTCATCTCACGCAGCGAACAGATGATTACCAGGTCGCTTTCATCCAGGTTCGTTCCATTGATGCTCACTGCTTTGCCCTTGATCTTAGCCGCTGCCTCGGTGTTCGAGGACGCCAAACCGGCTTGCCGAATCAGCTTATCCACGCGAATCGCTATGCAGTTTTTGTGATCATGAGAGTCACCGATAACTCTAGCGGTGCCACGGGCACCGGGAACAAGGTGGTCGGGCATAACATCGCCCGTGCTAACCGTCTCAATTTTGACTTCGATAGATTCGAGCCCTTCCGGCACTTCATCTTTCTGGAACTGCTTAGTCCAGTCCCCAGCCGCTTTTAGCGCCGCTTCCGCCGAATGGAAGTCGGTCACGATTCTCCGGGCGAGGTCCTTCTTCGCCTCCATCGGATGCGCCTCACGCTTCATTTTTTCAATTTCCGGCAATTGAACGTCCGTTACCAACTCGAAATATCTCCACATCATTTCGTCTGAGATTGACATGATCTTGCCATACATCTCCAGCGCGGGTTCCTGAATCCCAATCGCATTGCCGAATGACTTTGACATCTTCTGCACGCCGTCCAAGCCTTCGAGAATCGGCATCATGAGCACGACTTGCGATTCCTGACCAAAACTCCGCTGGAGTTCGCGTCCCACCTGCAGATTAAATTTTTGGTCGGTGCCGCCGAGTTCAACATCGGCCTTCAGCGCGACGGAGTCGTATCCCTGGACAAGCGGATAGAGCAGCTCGTGCATTGCGATCGGTTTCTCTTCCTGAAAGCGTTTGTGAAATTCTTCGCGCTCGAGCATCTGCGAAACCGTAAACCTCGCTGCCAGGCGAACCCAATCTTCGCCCTTCATTTTGTCCATCCACTCGCTGTTGAAGCGCGTTTGCGTGGTTGCGCGATTAAGAATCTTGTACACCTGCGCCATATAAGTCTTCGCATTGCGCATGATGTCTTCCGAGCTGAGCGGCGGACGAGTGACGGACCGTCCACTGGGATCGCCGATCATCGCCGTGAAATCGCCGATCAGGAAGGTAACCGTGTGGCCCAGGTCCTGAAAATGTTTGAGCTTGCGCAAGAGGACGGTGTGTCCAAGATGCAAGTCGGGCGCAGTAGGATCAAACCCAGCTTTCACGCGAAGTGGTTCTCCCTTCGCTTTTGATCTTTCAAGTTTGGCACGAAGTTCGGACTCGCGGATGATCTCGGCGGAGCCTTTCCTGATGTAGGCAAGCTGTTCGTCAACCGAGGCGAAGTTTGGCATCGGAAAACATTATTGCATTCCCAAGTCATCCGGGGGCCAGTAAAGTAAAATCTTGGCGCTCTCTCTAAGTTGCGTAACAAGCTCAAGAACCTACAGGCGGGCCAGCCACACGCCCGTGCCAAGAGTCATTGACAGCAAATGACTCGGTTGTTCAGGATCATAAAATGATGACTAGGCTCGCTCGAGAGACATAGGCTGCGGATTTATCTTAGAGTTGACAGATCGCCGAAAGTATAGAGTGGTACACGCTTATGACCACGGCACAGAAGATCGGTGTTCTGGTAGTGGATGACCATCCCATTATGCGGCTGGGTGTCGCCGCCATCATCAATGCCAGTTCCGACATGAGGGTTTGCGCTCAGGCAGGTTCGGGGGAAGAGGCGGTACGCATGTTTGCGAAGCACCATCCCGATATCACGTTAATGGACCTGCGACTTCCGGGGATGAGCGGGCTCGACGCTCTCCGCGCGATAAGAGAAGTGGATCCTCACGCCAGATGTGCGGTGCTGACCACCTACGAGGGCGACGAGGATATACACCAGGCATTAGCGTCTGGAGCGCTTGGCTACATCATTAAAGGCATGTCCCACGAAGCCCTGCTGCTTGCGCTTCGTAAGGTGCACGCGGGCACGCGGTTCCTGCCGCCGCCAGTCGCCCGCAGCCTCGCGGATCGTACCCCCAACTCCGATCTCAGTCCGCGCGAGCGCGAGGTGTTGTCGCTGATGGTTCATGGAAGAAGTAATAAGGAGATTGCCAGCGCTCTCGGGATCACCGAAGCAACGGTGAAATGCCATGTTGGCGTGATCCTGATGAGACTTGAAGTTCACGACCGCACACAGGCGGTGGTAGCGGCGTTGCACCGTGGTCTGGAACATTTGTAATTCTCTTCTTCGTAACGCCATCAGCGAATAAACCTAATTCTGTATCTGATCCGTCTCTTTTGACCCATCCATCGTTATTCCTTTGGTAGGGCGACCGGGGCATGACATTCCGAGAATGGAAGACATTCCCCTCATATTGATCGCGATCCTACTTTGGTTGGATTGCTTACCATTCGCCGGGATGTAGAATTCGCGACCGAGCCTACTTTTGGCTGGCGACGTTCCGCTCCAATATGGTGAAACCGGTAGCAACGCAACATAGCTTGTGGCTGGAGTGTGGCTGGATCAGTGACGAGATCGCTAAACGTTCTTCGCTAGTTGGATTGGTGCAGACTCTTCGCGGGGGAAATCATTTCAGGAGGTGGGTATGAAACTGTGTGTCCGTCCAAAATATGGCTGCATCTCTCTACTGCTGGCGATGGCTTTGACAGCAACCGGGGCTTTGGGACAAAACCAGAATACTGGAGAGATCAAGGGCACGGTCGTGGACACGTCGGGCGCGGTTGTGTCCGGGGTCGCCGTCACCATCCTCAATGCGCAGACGGGAGTGACCACGTCAGCGACCACCAATGCAGACGGCATCTATGACGTGCCGTCCGTTCCAATTGGCCAGTACAAGGTCACCTTTTCGAAGGTCGGTTTTCGCAATTTTGTGCGGGACGGCATCACCCTCGAAATCCAAACCCTCGCCGTGGACGGTACGCTGCAAGTAGGTTCGGTCAATGAACAGGTGGTAGTTACTGGAGAAGCTCCATTGGTGGAAACGGAAACCTCAGAGCAGCATGTGGACCTCAGTGCTGAGGCGATTCGCACGGCGCCCATAGTCGGGACTGACTGGCGCGCCGGAATGACCCAGCTTATTCCCGGCGTGAATACGGGCGGGGGAGCAGGCGAAGCCAACGGCCAGGCAATCGGGGTCAACGGCACGCAGTCATACAATGTGAACTTTTTGTCTGACGGGTCGGCTGCCACCGCTCCAAGAGATTTCAATGGCAGCAACTATTACATGCCGATTGACGCTATTGGCGAGGTAAGCGTCAACTCAGCCAACGCGCCGGTGGAGTATGGGGGCGGTCTCACGTCTATTAACGTGATTACGAAGAGCGGAACCAACCAATGGCACGGCAGCGCTTATGAATTCATTCAGAACACCGCGCTCAACGCCAGAGGTTTCTATAATAGCAAAGGGCCGAAAGCTGTAGAGCACTGGAATACATACGGCGGCAGCGTGGGCGGGCCGGTCATAAAGAATAAGCTATTTTTCTTTTTCCTTTACCAGCGTAATCCTGCGTCTTCCCCGACCTCTGGACTTTATACATACCCAACCGCTGCTATGGCAGCGGGGAACTTTTACGGGGTCCAAGGCGCGACAGGACCTGCTTTTAGCCCTTCAGGCACATTGTTGGGGAGCTATGACCCCGTGGCGTTGAAACTTCAAAGCTACCTCCCCGCAGCAACTGCTCCGGGATGGGTCGCGGGATGCCCCGGCCCGGTGAATCCATCGGCCAGCACTCCACAAACCTGCCCCACTACTAACAATTACGTCTTCAACGGGAGCAGCCCGAGCACGGACACTTGGTATACAGGCAGAGCCGATTACAATATTTCCTCCAAACAAAGACTCTCCTTTAGTTTTAACTACTTCCCTACTACAACCACTTATGTTCCGGCGGATCCGCTTTTCCCCAACGACGCCACCTCAACTCAAGAAGGAAAGACTGACAATCTGACGGGCCAGATTTCGGAGCTCTACACAATCAGTCCTACCTTGCTGAACGAGCTTCACGTGGGAGCAAGCCGGGAACTCGATAAGTATGTGCCGCCTTCTCTTGGTAAGAACGATCCAACCACACTTGGCCTCGAACCAGGGTACGGTACCAATTCTCCGGCCAACGTATTTCCAAAAATCACGGTTGATCAGGGAGCGGGAGTCGGATGCGTAGCCTTGGGCGCTGGATGCAACGAGAATGGCAACATCAACGCCGTACTGGGCGAGGGAATTTACAATGTCTCGGATGTCGTGACGCTGATTCACGGCAGGCACACGATCAAGGTTGGCGGTGAATACGACAAGTTTTACCAGAACTATACGAACTGGGGAGATCTCACCTCGGGCAATTTCGAGTTCAACGGAAGCGTGACGGGAATTCCGTACGCGGATTTCCTGGCTGGAGACGTTTACGGCTGGTACGTTTACGAGTCCAACCCGACCAGCGCTCACATGTGGAATTCGGCGTTATTCGCGAGCGACGATTTCAAAGTCTCATCGCACGTGATGCTCAACCTCGGCCTCCGCTGGCAGATGCAGTCCGGCTGGGGCGTGAAGAATAACCTGTTCGGCAATTACGATCCATTTCTGCCGAATCCCGCGGATGGCGGCCTTTACAATGGAGCGATCCTCTTTGGTGGCCAAAGCGACCCGGCCTTCGGGGGAAAGCTCTCGACAATCCAAAATGGGGATTACAAAGAATTCGCGCCCCGAGTTGGCATCGCCTGGTCGCCGCGCGCAACCTGGGCCATGCGTGCAAGCTTCGGTATTTTTGACGCGCCACGCGATGCCGAAAATTATACGGATGGCTCGCTCGGGCTCGGCTTCAATCCACACAACGTCGGCAATGGGGGATATGTGAACGGCAGCTATCCATTCAAGCTGGCGACGGGGCCACCTCCTGGCACGGTTGTCTTCCCTACGGTTCAAACTCTTTCTCCCACCATCTCAAACTTTAGTGGCGTCGAGTACTACCCACGGGATATGCCTACTGACTATGTGCAGCAGATCCTCGTCAGTGTTCAGCACGAGCTCGGGGGCGGCATCTTGCTGGATACAAGCTATGTCAACACCCGCGGAAGAAACCTGAACTTTGCAACCGATATTGACCAGGCCCCTATTAGCGCTTTGGGGTGTACCGGCTATAACTGCGGAAACCCGAACCCTGTGTTCAACAGTATTGCCGCTCAAAACTATACGGGGTATTCGAACTACAACGCGCTGCAACTGCGCGTTGAAAAAAGGATGTCCTATGGTTTGAACTTCCAGGTTAATTACGCGTGGTCAAAGTCTCTCGACACCGGGACCGGAAATGGCCACGGATCGGGCATTGATATCTACCAGAACGCCTATAGCCCTTCCGCCAATTACGGTTTGAGCGATTTCAACGCGACGCATACATTGGTCGGTCAGATCGTCTATGAGCTACCGTTCGGCAAAGGCCGTCAATTTGCTATGCACGGGCCTCTCAACCAAATTGCGGGCGGCTGGCGTGTCTCCAGTTTATTCCAATGGCACTCCGGCGTTCCGTTCACACCGGTGATTCAGGGTTCTGTCGCAGATGGTATTGATCCAGGACTGGCCCCGTCCCTTAGCGCCGGCTCCACGCTCTATCCCGAGATAGTCGGCGACCCACATGTCTCCAACCCTACAATCCACCAATGGTTTAACCCTGCGGCGTTCGCGAACCCGGCGTTTGGGACGTTCGGCAACACGGGCCGCAATACTCTAATTGGACCGGGCTTCACGAATGTGGATCTCAGTCTCGCAAAAGAGTTCCCTATTTACGAAAGGATAAGACTCGAAATCAGGGCTGACGCGTTTAACGCATTCAACCACATTAACTACGCTAACCCGGATGCGAACGTTGGCTACACCAGCGGTGGGACATTGGCCGATACCACGGCTGGCACCATTACCGGGCCCGCGGGCGGCAACGGAAACCTGCGGATCATACAACTGGGCGCTCATGTGAGGTTCTGACCCCCTCCACAACAGTTTGCGTAGCCCATCCTCGCGGGGTGCGGAAAGATTGTTTTTTTTCCGCCACCCCGCAGTTTTTCGAAGCCACCGACGACGTTCCGAGTTTCCGATTGCTACGAATCGGCATAGTGGGTGAGATCATAAAGGAAACGGCGAGAATATCTTTGTCAGCCACCGGAAGATCGCTAATGACGGATTTCGTTCCTCTATGAAAGATTCGCAGCCCAGTAAGCTTTGTGCATTTCGGGTCGGCACATCTGCGGTGGTTACTTCGAGCCATGTGGGTTACTCATTCGGCAGGCTACTTTTAGTTCTTATGCTTCTTGCGATTGCGCCCGCAGTAATGGACGCGCAAACGGCAGCTTCCCGCGCTGCGGGGATTCACGATCACCTTCGGAAAGCGGCGGAATATCTCAAAGCGAACGATCCGAATTCGGCGGCTAAGGAATTCGAAGCTGTTCTTGCTCTTGATCCCAGGAACGCCGAGGCATACGCAAACTTAGGCGTAATTGCGTTCTTTCATCGCGATTATCGGAGCGCCGCACAATATTTGCGCAAGGCTCTGGCAACTGAGCCGTCTTTGGCGAAAACACAAGCCCTGCTCGGAATTTGCGAAGAAAGATTAGGTGATCCGTCTGCTCGCGCGCTTTTAGAGAAGTCGTTTCCCAAGCTGAAGGAGAAGGCGCTGCGAATCCAGGCGGGCATGGAACTGGCTGCCATCCATGAGCGCGAGGGTGACCTTGACGGCACTGCGTCGGTGATGCGATCTCTGGTGGATATTGATCCGGACAACGTTGATATTTTGTTCATGGCGCAGCGGGTTTATGCGGAATTGGCGGATGAGACTCTGAATAAGCTCGCCGTACTCGCGCCAGGTTCAGCCCGCATGCAGCAGGTGATCGCCGAGCGGTTGATAAATGGCGGAGACCTGAAACACGCAATCGAGCACTATAAGAAGGCTCTCGAGATGGACCCTCATCTCGCCGGTGTGCGTTTTGAATTGGCTGAGGCAATTCTGGAGTCTGCGCCGACCGACTCTGGGGCGCAGGCTGAGGCAGAGAAGGAACTGCAAACCGTGATCGCTACATCGGGAGACAGCGCGAAAGTGCAGTGCGAGCTGGGCGAGATTGCTCTTCTGCGCTCAGATGCAGAAGGCGCGCGGACTTATTACAGCCGTGCCTTGACGATGAATCCCGGGAATACGGATGCCCAACTCGGAATGGGCCGCGTTCTGATGACGATGGAAAAGCCACAGGACGCTAGGAAATATCTGGAAATGGCGGTTCAGTCGGACCCTCTCAACGGCGAAGCCCGCTATCGTCTCGCGCTGGCTTATCGGCGCCTTGGAATGACCGACCAGGCGCAGAAGGAAATGCACTTGTTTCAGGAAATCAAGCAAACCAAAGATCAAGTGAAAGAGCTTTATCGGCAAATGAATAAGCAGTCAAAATCAGAAAACCTTGACACGCTGGGCGACGAAAAGTGAAGGAGCATCAATCGGCGGTTCGAGGTTCTCGATGAGGTTGTGCGGGAGATTTATGGTGGTTGGCATCTTCTTCGCTGTCTTATTCAACGCGGGATGCGGCGGGTCAGGTTCAACGACCACTACGCCAGGTTCCACTCACACGCCACCGGCGCCTACGCCAACTGTTCCTCCAGCGCAGCCGGTAGATATCACTCCTATCAGCGGCGAGGTTTATTACGTCGTAAATCAACTGAGTGGATTTCCGGCAGACCTCAATAATGATTCGATGACGAGCGGCGATCATGTCATCCAGCAACAGCGCAGCTTCACTGATCTCGGCCAAAGGTGGGTATTCACCAAACTTTCCAGCGGTGGATGGCAGATCGAAAACACATTCAGCCAACTGTGCTTCGACACTGCGAGTATTTCGGGCGTGACGTATGTTGTGCAGAATCCTTGCACCGGAACCGGTACTCAGCAGTGGACGCTTACTCCGGAGACGAATGGCTATTACAGCATTGTCAATACGAGCACCGGTCTTCTGATGGATGTGTTTCAAGCTTCGTTATCGGGAGGTGCGTGGCTGAACATTTCCGCTCTATCAGGCAGCCCCACCCAGAGCCAGCAATGGTTATTACGGCCCTCTTTTTTTCGCGGCGTTGACAACGCTCTACTGGAAAAACAAGAGGCCGATCGTTCACTGGCTGGCTTGACCTGGTGGAAAGATGCAGGTCAGCCGCAGGATGTTTTACAGATTCTTAAAAATCACGGCGTCAACATGATTCGCCTGCGTCCCAGTTCCTCGCCGCCCTATGCGAATCCTTCGCAAAGCGGTTGCTCCGGCAATCTCTGCTATGCGGAAACGGACGCCCAGGATTTAGATCTTGCCAAGCGGGCCCGGAATCTGGGAATGAGCGTTGAATTGACGCTGCTGTTTGATGGAGGCACTTCGTCTAGCGTTCCATCCGCCTGGGCGTCAGACTCGTTCACGCAATTGCAAATCGATATCTATAACTACGTCAAAGCCGAGATTACTGATTATCGCAACGCGGGCGTAATGCCCGACCTGGTATCAATCGGCAACGAAGTTGATACTGGATTCCTCGGCGCCAGCAATAGCCCTACTGGAAATAATTTCGGAAGTTTTGCCACGTTACAGAAGCAGGCCATTCAGGCGGTAAAGGATGCAGCGGCTGACACGACCGCCGGACCTGCGATTCCCACGCCGCTGACTTGCATCCACATCACTCCGGCGTGGGACCTGACTGACTTCTTTACCCTGGCAAATTCAAACGGAATTCAATACGACGCAATATGCCAGAGTTACTACCCTATTTTTCACGGCCCTCTGACGCCCGCGCAAGCGGCAGCTTCCAACCCGAATAACAAGCCAATCGAGCAAACCGTGCTCACCAACGCCGCAAGTAATATCGGCAAACCCATTTTCATAATCGAGACCGGCGAACACTACGAGAATGGCTTCGACGCAAACGATCCCTGGTACGCCCCGCCGAGCCAGGCTCTACAAGCGCAATTTCTTCGCGATCTTCAGGCCGCGCAGGAATCCTTGCCGAATAATTTAGGCATGGGTCTCGAATATTGGGACGCCACGGGCGTTGACCTGCCCAGACCGGGGGGCGGACTGTTCAATGGGGGCACGAATCTTTCAGATTCGATTTACGTCTGGAACGGACTGACCCTCTTCGACAATGCGGACACTTCGGGAAGCGTGAATGTGAGTGATCCAAATTATTCCACGCCGCTTCCGGCGCTCGATGCGCTTGGAGGGAGATAAAGAGACACAAATGAAATCAAAACAAATTTTCGCACTTGCAGCATTGCTTTTGCTGTGGCCGGCGTCCAGTCTTCGCGCGGCTGACTATGCCGTCGGCGCCGATTTGTCTTTTTCGAAACAGGCCGAGGACAAGGGAACGATTTTCAAGGATAACGGCCAACCCAAACCGGCGTTGGAGATATTTAAAGACCACGGCTACAACTGGATTCGGTTGCGCCTCTTTAATACTCCAACCGACCTTCCCAACAATCTCGAATACACAATCGCGTTAGCCCAGGCTGGCAAGAAACTCGGTTTTCATTTTCTTTTGGACTATCACTACTCCGACACTTGGGCTGATCCCGGCAAACAGTTCTCGCCTAAAGCTTGGGAAGGAATGTCGCATCCTCAACTCGTCGAGGCTGTTTTTGAATATACCAAGCAAACGATTACTGCCTTCCGTGATGCCGGCGTGCTTCCAGACATGGTGCAGATCGGAAATGAGATCACCAACGGAATGTTATGGCCGGATGGCCGATTGCCGGGCAATTGGAATAACTTCGCCGATCTGGTGAAAGCCGGAATCGCCGGCGTAAATGCTGGCACGGGAAACGCGCCGCGTCCCCGCATCATGATTCACATTGACCGCGGCGGCGACAAAATAAGGACCAGAGACTTCTTCGACAGACTCAATTCTTACGGCGTTGATTACGACGTGATCGGGCAGTCGTATTACCCGTGGTGGCAGGGAAGCCTGAACGATCTGCGCGAAAACCTGATCTTCACGGCGGAGAGATACAAGAAGGACATCTTCGTTGTAGAGACCGCTTATAACTGGAAGCCGACGGAATACAAGACAAAGCCTGCCCCGTTTCCAGAATCTCCTGAAGGTCAAAAGCAGTTTCTGGAAGAAGTAAATCGAATTGTTCAGGAAACTCCAGATGGTCGCGGCAAAGGAGTGTTCTGGTGGGAACCGGCCGTGAGTGGCCCGCTGGGATCTCGGAGCTTTTTCGATGACAACGGAAACGCTCTGCCGGTCATCACCACGTTTGATAAGTTCACTCGATTCTGAAGGAGCTGGACAGTGGGTAGCGACGTTACACAAGCCGGGATGGTGAATCGGCGCGAACTGCTGAAACATGCAGCCGCAATGGCGCTTGTCTCAGTATTTCCTTCTTGGAGTTTGAGTGAAACGCAGACTGACGACCAAAGTCCTTTACCGAGAATTCGGGAAAATTTTGATCAGGCATGGAAGTTTCTTAAAGGCGACCCAGCCGGCGCGCAGGAACCAGGATTCTCCGATGCGACATGGAGAATCTTGAACCTTCCTCATGACTGGAGCATTGAAGGCCCTTTCAATGAGAACGAGCCAGCCGACGGTAATGGAGCATATCTGCCCACGGGTATTGGCTGGTATCGAAAAAGATTTCTGGTTCCAGCTTCACAGAAGGACAGAAGGCTAACCATCGAGTTCGACGGCGTGTATCAGAATAGCGAGGTCTGGATCAACGGCCAGTACCTCGGTAAACGGCCTTACGGATACGTTCCGTTTTTCTATCAGCTTAACCCGTATGTTCGTTTCGGAAGCGAAAATGTCATTGCGGTGCGGGTGGATAATTCCCATCAGACTAATTGCCGCTGGTATTCAGGCTCCGGCATTTACCGGCACACGCACCTGTTGTCCACAAATTCGCTGCACGTTGCCTATTGGGGCACGTTCGTAACAACGCCGTTGATATCGAAAGATGCCGCGACCATCCAGATCAAGACCAAAGTGAAGAACGACGGCAAAGATACTGCCGAGTGCACGCTGATCACTTCGGTCGTTGGTGATGACGGGCAAACGATTCAATCTGGCGAGGCGCACCAGTCAATTAGCGCCGACGGCGAGTTTGAGTTTGTGCAACAAATACAGATTCAGACACCTCGTCTCTGGTCTGTCCAAGATCCCTACCTGTATAAAATCCGCAGCACAGTTCGGGAAAAAGATCATGTCACGGATGAGTACGATACGCCCTTCGGCATTCGGCACGCTGTGTTCGACGTAGATAAAGGATTTCTGCTGAATGGCGAACACGTCAAGTTGAACGGCGCTTGCCTCCATCACGACGCTGGCTGCGTGGGAGCCGCGGTTCCCGAACGAGTCTGGCACCGCCGGCTGGAAATTCTGCGCGAGATGGGCTGCAACGCCATCCGCACCAGCCACAATCCTTATGCGGCAGAGTTCTTGGATCTGTGCGACAAAATGGGTTTCCTGGTGATGAACGAGGCCTTCGACGAATGGAAGGTTCCCAAAGGACAAATCGGTCCGAATGGCTATAGCAATTATTTCGATGAATGGTATGAACGCGATGTAACGAACTTTGTCCATCGCGACCGCAATCGCCCCTCGGTTGTTCTGTGGAGCGCAGGCAACGAAATCGGCGATCAATCCGCTCCGGAAGGCGCCGAAACCCTGCGAAAGCTGCTGAAAGTGTTTCACCGCGAAGACCCCACGCGGCCGGTTACAGCGGGCTGCGACCGTATTGCGTCCGAGCCGGCTTCAAACACCGCACGCCCGGAATTTCTGGCACTGCTTGATATTGTTGGCTACAACTACGTGGATCGTTGGCGCGACCGGGCCGAGAAATATTACAGCATTGACCGGCACGCCTTCCCGCAGAGACGGTTCATTGGCACGGAAAGCGACTCCATGTGCGGCATTCGAGGCGACTATCGCGGATTATTTCCGGAGGAAACGCCGTTTGGCTTCCCCTACTTCAAACCGGGCCGAAATCTCGACGTAGAGCTGTTGTGGCAGTTCGTCAGCACATACGACTACGTTGCCGGAGATTTTATGTGGACTGGAATTGATTATCTGGGTGAGGCAAAGTGGCCGATGAAAGCTGCGTCCTCTGGAGTGATAGACACCTGTGGCTTCAAGAAAGACGGCTTCTATTTCTATCAGAGCCAATGGACTGATAAACCGGTGTTGCATTTATATCCGCATTGGAATTGGAAGGGTAGAGAGGGCCAAATTGTGCCCGTGAGTTGCTACACGAACTGCGACACGGTGGAACTTTTTGTGAATGGCAAGTCCGTTGGAGTGAAGGGATACGAGTTTCCGCGACTGGGTATGGAAGGCACATACGGGAAATATCCTGCCCGGGCAAAAGTCATCCGAACCACCTCTGACCTGCACTTGACCTGGGATGTGCCTTACGCGGCAGGAACATTGAAAGCGGTTGGAACCACAGACGGGAAGGTCGTCGCGACAAAGGAACTTTCTACGACTGGCGAGGCCTCGATGATCGGTTTATCCGTGGACCGCCAAGTCATCAGAGCAGACGACAGCGATGTGGCTCATCTCACGATTCAAATTTTCGACGAAAAAAATAGAATAGTGCCCACGGCGGATAACGAGGTCACGCTCGTTCTCGAAGGTGAAGGAACGATCATCGGTATGGACAATGGTAATCCCGAGAGTCACGAGGACTATCAATCCAACCGCAGAAAAGCGTTCAACGGATTATGTCTCGCGATCATACGGTCAACCGGCAAGCCGGGCCAGATTCGAGTGAGGGCGACCTCGCCTTCACTTGCAGAAGCAAATCTTGCCTTTGCAACGAAGGTCTAAACGGGAAATCGTGATCACGCCTCAGGCCCTTCACCATCAACAGAGGCATTCCGGGGAACTTGCAAAGTTAACTCGGTGCCGGTGCCAAAACGGCTGTTCAGAGTGAACTTTCCTCCGATGCGCTGGACTCGCTCACGCATGCCGATCAGTCCATAATGACCGTCCGGCAATGATGCCGCCAATTGGGGATCAAATCCGCGTCCGTCATCCCGCACTTGCACGTTCAATTTGTTTCTCTCGAAACATACATTGACGTCCACCTTCGTCGGCTGCCCGTGCCACACCGCGTTGTGCAGCGCCTCACGCACGACCATCAACACTTCGTGGGCCGTGGGCTGGTCGAGATCAAAAGCCTTTCCCGAAAATTGATAATCAATCGGCACGCCAAACTCATGGCTTACCTGCTTGGTCATCTTGCCGAGCAGCGGACCAATTGTGGTGGCCGAACCCCCATGCCTGAGATTCCACACGGCGTCTCTCGCTTCGTCTATGGTCGAGCGTAGCTGCTCGCGAGCGCATTTCAGCAATTCTTCTTTTGCCTGTCTCTCGGAAGGATTGAGACTTGAATGGGCCTCAAGGAGGGCCGACACTCCGGCTGATCCCTGAATGAGCGTATCGTGCATTTCGCGCGCGAGCCGGCTGCGTTCGTTCAATACTGCCTGAAAGCGGGTGTGTAATTGGCGCAGGCGAAGCTGATGGCTTCCCCAGACCGAAGCCGCTAACATCACCAAACAGCAAGCGAGGAACCAGCGTGTGCGATAAATATGCGGCTTCTGGATGATTGGAATCTCTGTTTCGGAAATCGCTTTGGGATTATTCATCTCAAAAGCAGCAACCCGGAATTGATAGCGGCCCGGCGGTAAGTTCGTGTAGTATGCGACGCGGCGTGAGGAAGCGTCGGTCCAATTCTTGTCGAAGCCCTTCAACATATAGCGGAAGCGAATACGCTCCTGCGACCGCAGCATGACAACGCTGTAATGCATTTCTACTTTGGCATTGTCGGGCCCAAGAGTGATCTCTTGAAGAGCGGGAACTTCAAGACCGTCCGCCATAACCTGATCAATTACTACCGGAGCTGGAGCAGATGGCTTGGTTTGATCGAGCGAAACTCTCACAGGGCCCCGGTTGCTCGCGAACCAAACTTCGCCTTGAGAAGTAAGAACTCCTCCCGGTTTCTCAGCTCCGTACATCTGGGTGGTTTCCAGACCATCGGAAATGCCATAGAGCGTGAGAGCCAGCGGGAGCGCCGGATCATTCGCCATGGCGTCCAATTCATGGCGGTTGATCACGGAGATACCATTGGGGCCGCTGATCCAAAAGTTGTTTTTACGATCTTCGAGCATCTCGTAGATGCTGTTGCTCGCGAGGCCCTGCTTAACGGTATAGTGAGTGAGATTTCCGGAGCGCCAGCGGTACAAGCCCCCAGTCCGCGTACCAAACCACAGGCTTCCATCGGAGTCTTCAAGAATCGCCCAAATTTTCTCGTTCTTGAGCGCTTCCGTGACTAAATCTTTTTCGAAGCGCCCGTCATGCAGGCGGCTAATTCCACGGTCAGTGCCGATCCAGATATCTCCCTGCCGATCCTGGAACAGCGTGCGGGTGCTGAAGTAGCAAAGTCCATCTCGCATTCGGAAATTTGTAAAGCCCTGCGGCTGCCAGCGGCTGACTCCCTCATCGGTTGCAATCCACACGCTGCCGTCTGTGGCTTGCAAAAACACGCGAGCGAAATTATTCACCAGTCCTTGGTTGGTGGTGTAATGGAAAAGCCTGCCGCGGTCCTGCCGAAAGACACCCTCTCCCTCAGTACCGATCCACAGAGCGCCTTCGTTGTCGCGGAACACATTGCGGATTCGTACCCCGGTAATGCCAGGGAATCGGTATCGAGTGGCTTTGCCATCGTGAAAGCGAAAAAGGTTCGCGGCGGCAACCCAAAGGTCGCCGTCGTGATCCTGATAGATGGTTTCCGCGTCGGAATCGCCTGCATCAGGAAGACCAACGATCCTGACTGGGGTCTTGCTCAAGCGCAGCATCCCCGCCTGAGTTCCAATCCAAACATTCTTCTCGATGTCCTCAAAAAGGTTCAGGGCTGTGTTGCTGGGCAGGGTGTCTGGAGCGGTAATGCGGGAAAATTGATGATCGCGGTATTCGTAAATCCCGTGCCCGATAGTGCCAATCCAAAAAGTGCCGTCCGAAGTCTCATGAAGAAAGCGAACCGTTCCGCTGATTTCCTTCATTCTCTGAAAGGAGCCCCGGATAGAGGATGGAGCCATGCGGTGCAGGCCGGAAACAGCGCCCACCCAAATGGTGCCGTCGCGCGTCTGCGCGATGGACTTGACGCGGTTCTGACTGGCTTCGCCGGATAGATGGTATTCAATCGTGTCATTACCCTTCAGGCGTAACAACTTTGAGCCACCAACCCAGAGGCCTCCCTGGCTGTCCTCCGTGATTGCGTGAACCGCGACCAAAGGCACATTCCCGGCGTTATCAACCCGCTGAATTTGTTCACCCGCGAGACGGAACAGCCCGTTGTCGGTGCCAATCCAGATATCTCCGTCGCTGCTTTGAAAGACCACGCGAACGAAGCCGTTTGTGAGTCCATCTTTACTCGAGAAAGCGCGAAAAACGCCGTCGCGATAGCGAACCAGGCCGCCTCCTTCGGTCCCGATCCACAGGCTGTTGTCGCGCGAAACCATCAGGCAAAAAATGTTGTTGTCTGTGAAGGCTGGAATGTTGTCGCGGTCATATAAGACAAAGCGCACGCCATCAAAACGCAGCAAGCCGCCCGTGGTGCCAATCCAGAGATACCGGTCGGCGGTTTGGGCAAAGGCTTGGACTGTGGGCTCGGGAAGGCCATCCTTCATCTGCCATGTGCGCTCGGTATAGGCTGCCGGAGGTTTACTCAGCGGAAGGGCGAAAGTCTTGGGAAACATGAAACTCAGCAAAACTACGGCTATAGCACTGCGAGTGGTTGCTGTTCTCATGGCCTCGTGGGTGTGAATTATACCGCTGAGGAGCTTTTTCCACGGCACAAACGAAGTGCAGACTCTTCCCGTATTCTGACATAAGTGCAGAATAAAAAATTGCAGGGTAAACAATAAGTGTGCCGCAAAAACTCTGGCGGAGGGAGAGGGATTCGAACCCCCGGTACCCTTTCAGGTACAGCAGTTTTCAAGACTGCCTGTTTCAACCACTCACACATCCCTCCGCGATTGCAGTAAATACCTTACAACTCTTTGGCGGGCGAAGAAAAGTCCCCAGATTACATTCAAATACCCGATCTACCCTATTGTGACTCTAATGGATTAGGCGCATCGTTGACTCAGCGGAAGAAGCACACGAATCTGACAAGTGAAGAATCTTGCACAATTCCATCCTTATTGTTGACGATAGCATTGTAATCAGACGGGCGTTGCGCCTGCTTTTTGAGTCGCTTCCCGGATGGGAAGTCTGTGGCGAAGCCAGCAACGGCAGAGAAGGAATCGAAAAGGCGCAACAGTTGAAACCCGATGTGATGGTCCTGGATATGTCAATGCCGGAGATGGATGGCATTGCGGCGGCAAAAATTCTAAAGGCAACAATGCCCGCTCTTCCAATAATTATGTTCACCAACTTCGCTGAAGATCAATTCTTGAAACGCGAAGTCCTGGATGCGGGGATCACTCAGGTAGTATCGAAACCAAATTCCCAAGCTCTGGTTCAAGCCGTGCGCGAGGCTTTCCCTCCGGGATGCTCTTGCCCTTCCTGAAGCATTTTGTTCTACCCTACTGAAGGGCGATAAGCTCACTCAGCAATATCCGACGTACACTTTCACAGGTACGCGAACCGCTCGCTACCTTGCTCACGTATGAAGCATCCACGTTTAAGCGCTCAGCCACGCGACGATAAAGCCCCAAGTGCAGCCGATGGCCATCGAGCAGCGCCTCCGCACGCTTCACGGACAACCGTGGTTCACCATTCCGGGCGGATTTGGCGGTGCGGGGAAGATTCATCTCAGCCTTCACGCAAGCCAACGTCCCCGTGCTTGATTTATTTTTACGCATGTCACTGATTATGACGGCCGGCGTTCACAAATAAAGGTCAATTTTGACCGTCCGAATAATTAGGAAGCGAACTGATTTGTGAGCGGAGTTTCCGAATGTCGGGGTGCTTTTCTCTTCCCATCAGAATCCACGGCGATCCCCAGAAAATAGCCGCTGATCCAGTACTTATCTACCGAGAGGAAGCATCTGCGCTCATCTCCCGTCATGTCACGATGGAAGACTTCGGAGAATCGCTCCTGGATTTCTTCAAAGGTGTTCGGCTGAAACTGCGTCATGGGCCTACGGTAAGCCCGCTTCCGAATCAGGTCTGAGCACAACTGACCACGGAGAAAACGGCCGGGGAAATTTGTCCCAATCCGGCAAGAACGATTTCGGAAGTCTTACCGAAGCGGGAAGCTCCGGGCAAACACAGTGCCTGCTTTAATAGCTGGAGTTTTGGCCTATTGCCGAAAAGACTATCTCGCCACGCAAGGTGGCGTCCAACCGAGGCCTAACGCAGTCGCTCACGATCCGTGACTACGGGAAAATCCCACTCTTCTCGTATGACGGGGCTGGCTCGACCATAACGTCAATCGGAAACAACCCATCCACGTACCCCTGCGCAAACTTCTGGACTCCCGCGAGCTCCTCGTCGTTCAAAGTCAGCAGAAGTTTGAGCAAGCCACGATCGTCTCCGAACGCATCGGTGACCACGGCTAAGTTCTCGATTAGAGACTTCTTGGTTTTTTGGACTATTCCTTTGTCCATCGGTTGTCCCATCAGTTTCGTGCCACTGGCTTGTGTCATGCGTCTCAGATTACAGCGCGCGGCAGAAGCGAGAAAGATGACCAAAGTCATCTCTGGTGGCGCGGACGCGCTCGCCCGCGGCATTTGATCTTCACTCTCAGCATCACGAGCAACCGCTCAAGCCTCAAAAGGATGCCGGAAAAACCTCCGAGGGTGTAGGCCCTAGGGAAGGGTAAAGCGCAAATCACGCCCCGCAGCGGCCTAGAACTCAGTCTGGGTCGCAAGAGTGCCTGATTAGGTCCACTCACAAGGAAACTTAACCTAACGTTGCTAGAATAAACGTAACGGCTATAATCTCGTCCCCCATGTCGGCTGCTACCGATCTTCTTAACTCCGACCTCTTGAAGGCATGTCGTGAGGCTTCTCTCCAAACGCGACAGGAGTTGAACGGTCTCCTAACAAGCAAAATTGGAAAATACACCTCGGAGGACACTAGCCTTGTCGTCTTCGGATCGCTGGCGAGAGGAGAGTGGACATCGGGAAGCGACCTGGATTGGACATTCTTGATAGATGGAGAAGCTAATTCTGATCATTTGGACATCGCGCACAAAATCCGGAAAGTCTTCAAGGACAATGAGAAGAGATTTCGACCACCCGGTCAGACCGGAACCTTCGGCAATCTCGCATTCAGTCACGACATCATCCACCAGATCGGTGGCGAGAACGACACTAACAAAAA
The DNA here is from genome assembly GCA_963720075.1 of uncultured Acidobacteriaceae bacterium. Lineage (GTDB taxonomy): Bacteria > Acidobacteriota > Terriglobia > Terriglobales > Acidobacteriaceae > PALSA-188. The sequence continues at coordinate 144,198 of CAVREG010000012.1, forward strand.
TACAACTCGCAGAATTCTCCTTCTGCTTGAATCCTGCGCGATAGGCAATAGGATTGAGGCGTATGAGCGCGTGATCAGAGCAGTGATAGATCGTTATCTCAAGGAGGATAGCCACCACCTCCTCAATCCTGATTCAACGAAATTCAGGGTTCCCAGGTTTCTTCTCAACGATATCGTCCGCTTTTGGAGAACGATGGCCGTGGATTTTGCCAGCAAGCAGAGAGATCGCGGGGGAACAGGATGGGGTCTTCGAAATGCCAAGTTGCGAATGTCCAGAAAGCTAATTTTTGCCTCCGGATTACTGGTCTGCTTTAGTACTAACTTAGATCCAGAATTACAGAGCCAGATTTCCACCGACAAGAATGATATAAAGCTCAAACTAGTAAATTACGTAAGGGACAGTGTGAAAAAGACACCTCTTGAAATTGTGGCGCACTCGATGGACCGCTATTCTGTACCCGCCTCGATTGCTGAGGAATTCTTCTTGTCCTATACGGAATTCCTAAAAATCCTTGGCGATGAAGAATCCCGGGAGGCGTTAGAGAATCTCCGATCACAGGACTCCCGAACCGATTCCACCTTCAAGAAGGTTAGAGAAATCAGCTCTATATTCGCACACGCCCTAAGTCATCTATTTTTCGAAAACCCACAAATAGCGCCACTCACCAGAAAGTACGGAGTGTTCTAGTGAGACTCATCGGCTTCTCTACCGGCGCTCTAGCGAGAGGGGACTTCCAGAGAGCCCTCCAAATGTTGCGTGCCTCGAATGCCTCCGCGGTCGAACTCTCCGCACTTCGGCAGGACGAACTAATCCCGCTGGTGCAACACCTTGATCAATTGGAGCTAAGTGCGTTCAAATACGTTTCGTTTCACGCGCCCAGCAAAATGGAGCCATCGTTCGAACCCGCCGCGTTGAAACTTCTTGAGCAAGTTGCCTCTCGCGGATGGCCAATCATCGTGCATCCTGACGCCATGTCCATGCAAGAGGAATGGGCTCACCTTGGGAATCGTTTGTGCATCGAGAACATGGACAAACGAAAACCGGTTGGGCAAACAGCGAACGACTTGGCGAGAATATTCGAAAGCTTGCCGAAAGCCTCATTATGTTTTGACATTGGACACGCTCGACAGGTTGATCCCACGATGAGCGAGGCGTCAGCAATTTTGCGGCTGTTCAGCGACAGGATTCAACAGCTTCACGTGAGCGAAGTCAACACCCAAAGCAAACACGACCCGCTGACGTTCGAGTCAACTCTCGCATTCCAGAAAGTGTCCCACCTCATTCCGCAAGATGTTCCCATAATCCTGGAAAGCAGGGTCGCAGAGTCAGAAATCAATGAAGAGATTCGGAGCGCCCTGGACGCGTTGAGTGTGGATAACCTGGCAGCCCTCGCCAGCGATTGAATAGCCGACAATCTGAGGCGCGCCAATGCACTAAGTCCCCAACGGATGCCCAGAAAACAGCTCAGAGCCCAAGCCCTGGGTAAGCTCTAAATAACAAATCACGCCCGGCACGGGAACGCGCGCTCTCGACCGCGCTGAACCCTACGCTTGTTCCAAATCGCAAGCGTCCGAAAGTTCTTCAAGAAAATCAGGCTTCAAGAACCGAACAAAATCCTTAACCTGGCTCAACCGCTCTCGCAACGATTCAAACGAAATGTAACGGCAGATCTCCGCGAGTCGAGGATCGAGTCGCGAGAACGTCGGACGATTTACTTCTGCAAACACCTTCTCCCGACGTTCCTCCGGAGCAACCAGAAAAAGCGGAATGTTCAGATTGGGCTGCATCGCAACCAAGTCGCCCATCCTCAATAGACCTGAATAAATCGACGTCGTGCTTTCAATCTCGAACGCGGCAATGATCGCGTTCTTGCCCAGCCAGAGCACATCTATGAGTTCGATCGTGCGGGTCGTCGCATCATCAAACTGGACCGGAAGGCTCGCCTTCAGCGCTGGGAGCTCCGAAAAGCGATGCTCATTGAAGGAGCGGCCTCGATCGTTTCGCGCCACCCAAACGCTGAAGCCCATATCCGAGCCAAGCTTAAGCAATAACCATTGAATTTCTGTGTGTGCGGCAGGCTCCTTTACGACTTCCGGGTCTGCCAGTTCGGTCGTTTCGGATTCGGGGACTATAACCAGGCCAATTTTCGTCTTGATGGCTTTTGGTCGATACTTCAGTTTGCCGGGATCAATCGGGCGCACAGTCGGGGACTCCGAGGCCTGCAGAACTGCCTTGACAACGGCCTCGCCATCGGACGCTTTCCACTTAGTCGGCGAGCCGCGAAAGTGCCCCGTCCAGGCTAATGCGCCACCAGTCGTTTGGAACACGGATAGCTGATCTTTCATGTGCTTAACAGGAACTCCCGTCTCGGGTGTCAGTTTCGCTACAGCCTTAACCTTCACGCGGCAGGGAAAGCCCTCATCCTTCCAAATCGGAGCCGTATCCCGGAAAGCCTCCGAGGTGACCTCGAGAAGTCCGATCCATCTAGAAATACCGGTTAAGTAACAGAGAAAGTAGTCTCCGGGTTTTACTTTCTGAAGAGTGCTCCATCTTGTTTCGCGGAAGCCCGAAACCTGCCCTCCCGCATCGAGAAATTCTTGCCACGTTACCGGGGTGAACAGATCGAGCCAATAATTTCGTTCCGCCATTCGACCTCCGAAATTCAAGTTCATAACTACTCAGCGATTTGCCGGATCTACTTCCCAAACTGTCTCTCCGCAGCTGCGCTCGCCAACACGCACAGGTCGCGAAAGGTACGAGCGTTGAAGGGGGACGCTTGGCCGGCTCTACGCAACATCTCCAAAAGGTTGGCCCGCAATATTCGATAGATCGCCATCATCTGCTGAACGGTTGGTTGCCGGCTACTCGCAACGAAAAGGCTCCCGCATTCCCGGAATACACCTCGGATTGTTCCACCATGAATATAAACATCCGTTCCATTGAGGTCGCTCAGGGACTTCTGGACGCGGTGCGCCTGAGACTCGCATACCGCCCACGGGCGCCCTCGTTGGCGGGCCCTATCTAAGCCGACTGTCAGCCCAAGCTCAAACGGCATATTAAACCTTGGTGTCAAGGGGGGAGTTCGGTCAAGCTCGACACGAGACAGGTCGTGAACTGAATACCTGCAGTCGGCAATCAAGTCCAATATTCTGTCTAGACGGCGGCGACTGAACGGAATTTCAAGGCTAGCACGCGGGATAAAACCAAAGGAGCTGATTGCAGCAATGTAAGCGAGAAAGAGATTTTCAAACTTGGAATCATACGGAATGTTGAGAAAAACTGACTCGGGTTTAGCGGTGAGCCGCGGAGTCGTTTGCCTTCGTTTTTGTAACTCTCGTTTTGGCATTCGTCCTGCCGCTCTTCTTTTTGGCGACAAATGACCCTGTACTCGAATCGCGGTAAGTACCGCGCGTAGTCCCCAGAGAACCGGACCCGTCGCGATACGCGAACCCGCTCACCGTATTGATTAACTTATGAGCCCTGGTTAGCGACACGCCCAAAGCCTTGGCCGTATCACGCGCGGTCGCGCGGCGACCCGGGACAGGTTGACGACGCTTAAGGTAATCGCTTAGCGACGCAGACTTTGTTTCTCTCAGAACAGTCTCTAGTTTGACGTCACCGCGAAACCCGCTTGCGAAATCGTGACCATATTCGTTGCGAAGTGTGCCTACAAGAGTGTCACTTCGCTTCCGACGAATCTCACCATACTCGTCTCGGCAGCGACCATCCAAACCAGCATCGCAAGACCGTCGCAGTTTTTCCGACATTGGCGTCACGCGTAATTTTCCTCCTAAGCATTATAGCGCGCCGCAATTACCGGGGTTTGGCGTTTAGCTATACCTACGGCGCGATGAGATTGCGCGAAATTCGTAACGTAGATAGCAACTAACGCCTATTCTTCAGGTAGTCACTAAGGGAAGCGGAATCGGTTTCTCTTAGCACAGTGCCTAATTTTGTATCGCTTCTGAAGTCAGCAGCAAACTCCTCCCCGTATTCCTTACGAAGGGTACGAACTAGGGTATCGCTGCGCTTATGACGAATCTCGCCATCTGCATCTCGACATCGACCATCTAATCCGTCATTACAATGCTTATTGCTCATACTGCCTTCAAATATGCCTAGCTACACCCGCTCGTGCTTCCGCAACTCATGCAGCGGTAGCAGCTTCCATTGCGCGTCATGATTGATCCGCAGAAGCTACAGGTTGGGGCGTCTCCTAAATCCACGATGCTGGATAAGGCGTCGGCGGCGTGAATTGATCCGGCCCCGGACATGGCGGGCGAGGGCGCCCGCCCCACACGATCCATTTCCGTTGGCTGAGAGCTGACAGCTGACAGCTTGGGCCTCAAAGTATCGAACAGCAGCTGCTGCTGGCCGGTCAGGAAACGCAACTGGAGCCAGCGGAAGATGTAGTCCATGACTGATTTGGCGTATCCGATTTCGGGAGTCTTGCTCCAGCCGCTGGGCTCGAAGCGCGTGTGAGCGAACTTCTCGCACAGCATCTTCAGCGGCACGCCATGTTGCAGCGCGAGCGAGATCGAGCAGGAGAAGCTGTCCATGAGCCCGGAGACCGTGGATCCCTCTTTCGCCATGGTGACAAAAATTTCGCCAGGGCATCCGTCGGGATAAAGCCCGACCGTAATGTAGCCCTCGTGTCCTCCCACTTCGAACTTGTGGGTGACCGATGCGCGCTCTTCCGGCAGACGATGCCGAACTGCCCGCGGAGGCCCAGTAAGACTCGCTTCTTCCTCGGCCGCAGCGGCCCGCTCCATATTCGCGCGCGCATCTTCTTTCTTGCTGAGCGCGGTCGTGCTGCCGGCGGTGCTCAGAGGCTGCGATTTCTTGCATCCATCGCGATACACGGCGACGGCCTTCAGGCCCAGCTTCCAAGCCTGAAGATAAGTCTCCATGATGTCTTCGACGGACGCGTTCTCCGGCAGATTCGCCGTCTTCGAAATTGCTCCGGAAATAAACGGCTGCGCCGCTGCCATCATTTTCAGATGCCCCAAATAATGGATGGACCGAGTTCCCTTCGAAGGCTTGAACGAGCAATCAAAAACGGCAAGATGCTCGTCTTTAATTTCTGGCGCGCCCTCAATGGTGCCAGTGGCGTCAATGTAGCTGACAATTTTGTCAGTCTCATCGTGGGTATATCCCAACTTGAACAGCGCAGTAGGAACAGTCTGATTCACAATCTTGATCATCCCCCCACCAACAAGCTTCTTGTACTTGACGAGCGCCAAATCCGGCTCGATGCCAGTAGTGTCGCAATCCATCATGAAACCGATCGTGCCTGTTGGGGCTAGGACGGTGACTTGGGCGTTGCGGTAGCCGGATTTTTCGCCTTGAGCGAGGGCTTCGTCCCAGCATTGTTTGGAGGATTCGTACAGTGCGGGTGGGACGTTGGTTTTATTTATGTTGTTTACTGAGGCGCGGTGCATGCGGATCACGTCGAGGAAAGGTTCGCGGTTGATATACCAGCCGGGGCAGGCGCCGCCGGGCATGACGTTTTCGCCCAGGTTCGTTACGGCGAGACTGCGTTGTGTTGGTTCGGTGGCTGGGGTTAGGGGCGGGCATTGTTCGGCGATTTTTGCGGACTGTAAATATGCTTCGCCGCACATGATTGCGGTTACGCAGGCGGCGTAGTCGCGTCCGGCATCGGAGTCATAGGGTAGGCCTGCGGCCATTAATAATGCACCGAGATTTGCGTATCCCAGGCCTAGCGGGCGATAGTCGTGGGAATTCTTGCCGATCATTTCTGTGGGGTATCCCGCGTTGTCCACGAGAATTTCTTGCGCTGTAATCAGAATGTCAACGGCGTGGCGATAGGCTTCGACGTCGAATGTTCCGTTGGGTGCGAACTTCAGCAGGTTCAGGCTCGCAAGATTGCAGGCAGAGTCGTCGAGGAACATGTATTCAGAACATGGATTCGACGCATTGATGCGGTCGGTATTTTTCGACGTGTGCCAGCGATTGGTCGTGGTATCGAATTGCATTCCCGGATCGCCGCAGCGCCAGGTGGCGTCGGCAATTTTGTAGAGCAAGTCTTTGGCTTTGAACGTGTGCATCGGGCGTCCATCGCGGATGGCGCGAGTGGTGAAATTGGTGTCGCGCATTACGGCGTACATGAAGTCGTCGGTGACGCGGACGGAGTTATTGGCGTTCTGAAAGAAGATGGAAGAGTACGCTTCGGAGTCGGGCGAAGATCCGTCGTATCCCGCGGCGACCAGCGCGTGAGCTTTGGCTTCTTCTTTGGATTTGCATTCGATGAATTCAATGATGTCGGGATGCTCGATGTTGAGGATCACCATCTTTGCGGCGCGGCGAGTCTTGCCTCCCGATTTAATCACACCGGCGAAGGCGTCGAAGCCTTTCATGAAGCTCAGCGGACCGCTGGCGGTGCCGCCTCCGCTGAGGCCTTCGGTGGAGGAACGCAGAGATGAAAGATTGGTTCCGGTGCCGGATCCCCATTTGAACAACATGCCTTCGGTTTTCGCCAGAGTTAGGATTGAATCCAGCGAGTCTTTGACCGAATTGATGAAGCACGCGGAACATTGCGGAGTTTTGTATCCGGTGACGCCGAATTCGACGCGTCCTGCAACGGGATTCCAGTGCCAATTTTGAGCGTCCGAATTGGGCTCGATGCGGTCACAGCCTACGTTGAACCACACGGGCGAGTTGAATGCGGCCAGTTGGCGAACGAGAATGTGGGCGAGCTCGTCGTGGAACGTTGCGCCGTCTTCGGCGGTTCTAAAGTAGCCTTGCGACATTCCCCAATCGCGGACGGTTTCAGCGACCCGTGTGATTAGAGCGCGTACTCCTGATTCGCGGTCTGAAGTCCCGACCGTCCCATGCAGGTATTTGCTGGCGACGATGTTTGTCGCCGTCATGGACCAGTCTTTGGGAGTTTCAACGTCCTTTTGCTCGAAGATCACGTTGCCTTTGGCGTCGGTGATCTGTGCGAGTCGGAGTTCCCATTCGATTTCGTCGTAGGGGGAGACGCCGGGCTTGGTGAAAAGGCGGCGGAAGGTCAGGCCGGGGGCAGTCTTGGTGGGAGTCGAAGGGGCAGCAGGAGCAACGGTTTTGACGTCGGAGATCGTTTTTTCCATGGGTGGAATCCTATTTATTAGATTGTGGTACGTTGGTCATTGATTCGTGGTGGTTGCGCCCTTTTTGGGCGCGTAAATCGGTTCGTTGCCTACCCAGCACTAACGTGCTGGGCTGTCACCTGTCGCCCCTTCCGGGGCTGGAGCTTCGTTAATTCAGCCAACAATCTGATCAACCGGCCCGCGCTGACGCCGCTAGGTTCCGGTTCGGGCTAGCGACGATTCGTTCGTCGCATCTTCTCCGTTTTGGTCTTTTACGAAACTGTGTACTGTGAGATTGTCCGGCACCTCGGTGGTGGAATCTGATGAGGCGGAGGCCATCCACTCCTGAAGCGAGCGGTAACTTGTGCGGCGTTGATCGTCGTCTTCTATTACTGCATACCGAAAAAAGCATGGCTTCCTTAGTAAGAGTTCCCGCTCCGGAGTATTCGGCAGGAACAAACGACCCAGCGCCATACCCAGATCTTTGGCTTCTGCGATTCGAAACAGGGTAAGGGTTCGCTTCTCATCGGGCACGGAATTGCTGCGAATCATCGTGGCGTCTTCTGCCAGCGCGAACAATCCCGGCTGACTGGGAACCAGCAAGACACTGAAACTCGACTCACACCGGCCCCACTTTGACCATTGCAGACGGCGATGATCGAGTTGAGCGGTGAAGCCGTGGCGGGCCAGGGAAGCCGAAACCAGGTTCGCGATGCCATCCATGGAGACTCCTTATAGCTTCTTAGCGAAGGTGGCTTTGCTCCGAATCAAGGAGCTCATGCCAGCGTTGATTATCAAAATTGTCGCTCCCGTGGGGACGTTCGACCAACGACTGTGCCGAACCGGGAACGGCCACCGCATAAATCCAAGTTCAGTTGCGGAATTCGATTTTTCGAGAGTGGCCAGGGTCACCTCAACCCTGGCGAACCTCGTTCTATGGCGCGAATTTCGCTTTCGCCCCCTGTGTTTCGGAGGCGTTTCTGAACTGGGATGCCAAACAGTACTCCCGTATATGGTGCCTGTCAATAGGGTATCACTACATATTGTATCTCAAAGAATTAACTGGCCTGATACGCGGTTCCTGTCCATTTTTCCACACAAGGGATAAGGTGGTAGAGGCTTGTATGGGTGGACAGCCGACTGTGGCTGTCCCCTACGCGGTCGCGCGGTATACATGCATCTTCTTCCTGCTGGCGGCTATTTCTGGGCTGATGGCTGGTTTTCGGTTTTGGGACGCCAATGGCATTGCTACATAAATGTCCTCAAAGATTGCTTTGGGCGCGACCCTGATGGTTCCGTCCGAAGATTCCACAAGGTAATCCCCTGGTTCTCCGCGATGTTTGCGACCGAGTGCATCGGTAAAGATGAGAGGCTCACTGAGTAGTTTGGCTCGAACTAAAAATCGTGTGCGATATGTCTTCCATTCATTCGTATTCTGGCTCGTCGTCTTCACCTGGCTTCCACCCTTGGGGGAGGGAAAGATTGATGGTTGAAGTTCAGATAATTCTGCGTGGCTGGTTTTCGGTTGAAGTGAGGACGAATATACACCCGCGAACCATACAGGTATGGTGCACCCAATGGGAATTCAGGAATGGGCGTCCCGTACGGGGCGTGAGGACCGAAAGTTTTTCCCGAGGGGATGTAACCCGCGCTGCGGACTGCTTTTATTTTGGACGGCAGAATTTGGAGGATGGAGTTGGATTTTTTGAAATCGTCATTTCCACAGAGATCGCACAGGAATTGCAGAAATGGGATGGACGGTCGAGCGATGTATTTGCAGCAGCCGACGGGATTCTGTGAAGTGCATCGGGACAGCACAGCTCGGGAGTTGCTGAAGATGAGCGCTACAGAAACTCTACGAACGAATCCTCTATGTCTGCTCCTGCGTTGTTGGCGACCCGCGTTGCGTGACGTTCTACGTTCTTCATGAGGCCATCCAGGTAGTCACGGGAAGAGGAAATTGCGGCTATTCCAAGCGTAGCGTGATTCCAAAGTTGCTTGGATCCAATTCCGCCACAGCAACGTTGAAGTGGGCGCGGAGACGGTCTTTTAAGCTGCGCACGACTTGCCTTTTGTCTTTAAGGGACTGGGCGTGCTCGATGCGGAGTTCGAGGGTGAGGAAGGCGATCAAACCGTCGTTGGTCGTTGGTCCTTTGAATTAGGAGTTAGATTCCACAAACGCAGCAGTCGGAGCTCAAGGAGGCGCAGTTTGTGACTTCTTGGGCGTTGCTCCGCGCGTACCTTCCAAAGGTAAGCTTACCGCAACCAGTAGTTGATCTTTATAACAATCTCCGAATCTACCGCAGTACCATTGCATGTCGCGGGTTCGTATCTTGACTTCTAACGGCCTCGATGCTTGCTTTGTTCGACTCGGGATTAACGCCAGAGACAACTTGAATATTATGTAGCATGCCGTCGGCGGCGATCAGAGCGAAAAGGCCAATGTACCTTGCACGAGGGATTGCCACTGCGACGGGTTTCGATCCTACGCCATGGCTTCGGCCGCAACTCGCTCGGTGACAAACGCTTCGATTACGTCGCCAGCTTTGATGTCGCCGTAGTTCGCGATCGAGATACCGCATTCCATGCCGTTGCGAACTTCGCTGGCATCATCTTTGAAGCGGCGCAGCGATCCGACTTTGCCGGTGAAGACGACGGCATTATCCCGCAGCAGCCGGACTTCGGAATCGCGCTTGATGGTTCCATCAGTGACCGTGCATCCAGCGATGGTTCCGACTTTCGGGATACGGAAGGTTTCTTTCACCTGTGCGCGGCCTTGATAAACTTCCTTGATTGTGGGATCGAGCAAGCCGGTCATGGCTCGCTTGATCTCGTCTTGCAATTCGTAAATGATCGAGTGCAGGCGGATGTCTACTTTTTCCTGCTCGGCTAATTCCTGAGCTTTACGCTCGGGCCGCACGTTGAAGCCGATAATGATTGCGTTCGAAGCGGACGCAAGCAGCACATCGCTCTCGGTGATCGCTCCGACGCCGGAGCGCAAAACCTTCAGGCGGACCTTCTCGTTCGACAGCTTTCCGAGCAGGTCGGTTAGAACCTCGACCGAGCCGCCGACGTCGCCCTTCAAAATAATATTCAGTTCCTTCATGCCGGCAGTTTTGATCTGTTCCGCCAGGCCTTCCAGGGACACGCGTGAACTCTTCGCCAACGTGGCTTCGCGGAATTTTTGCTCGCGATATTCGGAAACTCCGCGAGCCTTGTCGCGATCGGCTACTACGACAAACTGATCGCCCGCCTGAGGCAGCCCTTCCATGCCCAGGATTTCAACGGGCGTTGACGGTGGCGCTTCCTCGAGTTGATGTCCACGGTCATCGAACATGGCGCGAACTTTTCCATAAACGTTTCCGACCACAAAGTTGTCGCTGTTACGCAGGGTTCCGTTCTGTACGAGCACGGTGGCGACGGGACCACGTCCGCGATCAAGCTTTGCTTCGAGCACTACGCCAGATGCAGGACGGTCTGGGCTGGCTTTCAGATCTTGTAAATCGGCGACCAGGCAGATCATTTCCATCAGCAGATTCAGATTGGTCTTTTGTTTTGCGGAAACGTCCACAAAGACGGTCGTGCCGCCCCATTCTTCCGGCATCAGGCCGCGATCGGCGAGCTGCTTCTTAACCCGATCCGGCAGGGCGTCGGGCTTGTCAATTTTATTTACCGCGACAATGATTGGAACTTCCGCCGCGTGGGCGTGATCAATGGCTTCGATAGTTTGCGGCATGACGCCGTCATCGGCGGCGACGACTAGAACAACAATGTCGGTGGCTTTCGCGCCGCGGGAACGCATGCGGGTAAAGGCCTCGTGGCCGGGCGTATCTAGAAACACAATCTGACGGCCGTAAGCGGGAGATTGCTTGTCATTAATCGTAACTTTGTACGCGCCGATGTGCTGGGTAATGCCGCCAGCTTCGCCCCCGGCCACGTCAGTGAGCCGGATCGAATCCAGCAAAGTAGTTTTGCCGTGGTCCACGTGACCCATGATGGTGACGACAGGCGGCCGCGGTATACCTTCGGAAGCAACGCCCTCTTCGCCTGCCGCAGAATCCGCGGTATCCTTTGCGGCCTGCTCTTCGAACGTGATCACATTGGTGTCGGCGCCGAAGAATCGTGACATCTCGCTCGCCAGTTCGGTGTCGAGCGTCTGATTAATGGTCGCGAATACTCCGCGCGCGAGCAGCCGTGCGATCAAATCTTTGGCGCGAATCTCAAGCTTTTCGGCGAGATCTTTGACACTGATGCCTTCAGTAATTGTGATGCTGCGAGTGATGGGCTGCGGCTCATTCGACAAAGACAATCGAGGAGGAGGGGTGTAGCCCTTCATCGGGCCTTCCTTCACTCCACGGGGAACGTATCGTTGACCGGGCCTGCGTGACGGAGCGCCGGGACGAGCGCCGGGACGTGCCGGACCGGGAGGAAGACCGGGGCCAACACCCATGGGACGCGCGCCGGTCGGCGACTGTCGCGTAGGATGCATTGGGCGGCGCTCTCCGGGCCGCGCCGTTGGTCGTGATGCTATTGGCGCGCCGGGACGGGGCCGCTGAAAAATTGGTTGACCCGGAACTGGACGCCCGGGCATCGGTCGGGCCGCAGCAGGGCGTGGCGCACCCGCGGCGGAAGTGGAAGATGGCGGCTGCACGCTTCGCATCGGAGCCTTGTAAACCGGGCGCGGTCCAGTCTGCGGGATAATCATTCTAGGCGGAGCTTGCGGAGATGGCGCAACTAGCGGCGCTGCTCTCGCGACGGGCACATTTGAGACGGACGATGACGACGTTGGCGGCGCGGAAGCGACTGGCGACGCTGCTTGCGGAGTTGTTCCCGCAATTGTCGGGGCGCTTGGCCGGACCGCCGATGGTGCGCTGGAAACATCAGGACGTTTCGGAGGAACCGTGAAGGTAGGTCTTACTGTCGTGGCCGGTACCACGAATTTGGGCGCCGGAACCTCCGCTGTAGTTGCCGGGCTGACAACTTTGGCGGCAGCGGGCGAAGAGGCTACAGCGGGCTTGACTTCACTCGGAGGCGTTGCGACAGGCGTTGACGCGGTTTTTTGCGGCGGGGCCTCAGGCTGTTGCTTGCTGATGATTGCTTTGAGTACATCTCCGGGTTTGGAAATGTGAGAGAGATCAATCTTGGTTTTGATCCCGTCCGCCTCAGAACGAATTGGGCGTGACGAAGAACTCGTTCCCTTTTGCGCATCGCTGGCGGCGCGAAAGTAGTTGCGTACCTTCTCTGCTTCGTGGTCTTCGAGAGAGCTGGAATGGGTCTTTTTCTCGGTGACGCCAACGGCAGTAAGAGCGTCAAGAATAGATTTGCTCTTAACTTCCAGATCTCTGGCTAAATCGTTGATTCGAATTTTTCCCATCCGCCCTTTCGCACCCGGCAGTCCCGTTAAGTCTTCATATCAACCTCGGCACCGGTTATCTGTTGCTGACTGCGTTTATCGAATACGCATTAATTATTTATATTTAATTTTCCGAAGAATGATCTTTCACTGCTTCTTCGTGTTCCTGATCTTCTGACAACCCTGGGTCTTCAGGCGCAGATTCGGCTTCAGGTTCGGCCGCCGCAGCCTCGGAACTTTCTTCGGTTGACGCTTCTTCTGCCGGCTCGGTTTCTACCGATGTCTGAAGGTCTCCGAATTCAGCGCTAGCTACTTCGCCATCTTCCTGACTTTCCCCGACAACTGCGTCTTCAACGGGGAGTTCGCCTTCCTCAAGTGAAGACGCGGTCCCATCGAGTGTGGCGAAGTAATTATTCACCGCCAGGCTGATTTTTTCTACTGTTTTAGGCCCAATTCCTTCAATTGCTTCGAGCTGCTCGGGAGTCATATCGGCCAAAGCTTCGACCGTGGTGACGCCGGCGGCCGTGAGCTTCTCGACTAAACCTTCGCCGAGTCCCTCAACACTCTCGAGTGGAGTAGAAGTTGCCCCGACGAGCCGGGACATTTCCTGCTCGACTTCCTGACGCTTTTCTTCCTCGCTCTTGATGTCAATTTTCCATCCGAGAAGTTTGGCGGCGAGGCGGACGTTCTGTCCCTTCTTGCCGATGGCGAGGGAGAGTTGCGTGTCATCCACTACTACTTCGAGGTGCTTGTCGGAGGTATCAAGCACGGTGACGCGGCTTACTTTGGCGGGCTGTAGGGCCTTTTCGGCGAAGGTTACGGCGTCCTCGTGGTATTCGATGATGTCAATTTTTTCGCCGCGCAATTCGCGGATGATGGACTGCACCCGCATACCTTTCATTCCCACGCATGCGCCGACGGCGTCCACATCTTTGTCTTTGGACATAACCGCAATTTTCGTGCGTTCTCCCGCTTCGCGAGCGATGGCGCGGATTACAACGGTGCCGTCATAAATCTCCGGAACTTCGGTCTGGAAGAGATGCTGAACCAGTTCCGGCGCAGCGCGCGAAACCACTACCGCCGGACCCTTGGACGCCCTTTCGACCCGCGCGATCACGACCCGCAAACGTTCGCCTATAGCAAACGACTCGAGGCGGGATTGCTCTTTGCGCGGCATGCGGGCTTCTGCCTTGCCGATATCGAAAATTATGTCTGGCCCTTCAATGCGCTTCACCGTGGCATTCACGATTTCATTGACGCGGCCAATGTATTCCTTGTAAACGGTGTCGCGTTCGGCTTCGCGGACTTTTTGAAAGATGACCTGCTTGGCTAGCTGGGCGGCGATGCGTCCCAGAATTCCCTCTGTAACTTTAGGGATTTGCAGTTCGCCGCCGACTTCCACGTTTGGATCAAGTTTGCGGGCGTCGAGTAGCGTCACTTGTAAAACCGGGTCTTCCACCTGTTCCGGATTTTCGACCACCGTCTTTACCGCGAATGCATGAATCTTGCCGGTGTCCTTATCCAGCTGAGCGCGCAAATTTTCCTGGGTTTTGTAATACTTTCGCGTGGCCACGACGATAGCATCTTCAACGGCGCTGACCACGATTTGCGGATCAATTCCCTTTTCCCGGCTTAACGCGTCAATTGTGTTGTAGAGCTCACTTGCCATAAATTATTCCGCTTATGAAAATCACGCCATTTAACTATTTAAAAGTTGGGTACCAAATTGGCCTTTTCAACGTTAGCCAGATCAATTTCTAATTTCTTGGCGCTCAAGTCTTCGGTGCGGGACTTTTTTCTCGCGCTGTTCACGTCGAGCGTCAGGCGTCCATTCTCGAATTTCTCCAACCTGCCCTCGAAGTGATGATTACCATTCATCGGATTGCGAGTTTTCACTTTGATTCTGCTGCCAGTGAAGCGCTCAAAATCCACGGGCCGAAATAACTTACGATCCAATCCTGGCGACGACACCTCGAGAAGGTACGAATTTCCTGGAACCACATCCTCGACATCAAGAATAATTCCTAACTCCCGGCTGAATTCCGCGCAGTCCTCGTGGGTTACCCCGGCGGGCTTATCAATGAACACTCGCAACATGCGAGCCTTCCCGCCGCCTCGCAGCTCGACTTCCACTACCTCGAGTCCCCGAGAGCCTGCGACCCGGTCAGCAATCCCGCGCACCTGTTCGACATCAAATGCCATGAAACCAATAAGTTACAAAATGTGCCAGTGGACCGAAAAAACACCGGAAACTAAAAAGTGGGCTTGCGCCCACTGGTGTGTTTCGCCAAATCCCGGTACTACACAACAGTTTCCAGATACAAATATACGCTGGCCGGAATTAAAAGACAAACGTGACAGAGCGTTATCGCCCGCAACACTAACGCGTATTTTTGCGTCTAAGACGTTTAGGACGAGTTATTGCTCACCGCAACAGAAATGATCCGGTAGCGCGCAAAAGGTATAATCTCAAAGCTCACATGTTTCTGGAGGAAGTCTAATGACGGACCCGCGCCACAGCGCTTTTTGGATGCGCGTCAGAGCTAATCGCCTGACATCTACGCTTACGATTTTGGCCACATTGACGGTCGGCATCCTGATCGGAACCGTTATTTCTTACGGGGTGAAAGGGCAAGAGGGCAAGAAGGCCTCGGATGCAACGCCTTTAACGGTACCCTCGCCACAAGTTCTCTCCAATCAGTTCTCTCAAATCGCAAAGCAGCTCGAGCCGAGCGTGGTAAACATCAATACTGAGGCCACAATAAAGCAAAGCGTGCATCCGCGCCGCCGCGAAAACCCTGACGATGATGATCAGGGAGGGCAGGGCGGCCAGAATCCCTTTGACGATTTCTTTGACCGCTTCTTCGGCGGCCCTGGCAGCGACGGCGGAGCGATCCGTGAACATTCGCTCGGTTCCGGCGTTATTGTTGATCCCAAGGGCTACATTCTTACGAATCGTCACGTAGTGGAGAAAGCAGACCGCATTCGGGTGAAACTCCAGGACGACCCTCCGGGCGTGCTACACGATGCGAAGGTTGTCGGCGAAGATCAGGAAACCGATCTAGCGGTGATCAAGATTAATGTTGATCGTTCCCTGCCGGTCGCGAAACTCGGCAATTCCGACAGCATGCAGGTGGGGGATTGGGTTCTAGCCGTAGGCAGTCCTTTCGGATTGCAGGAAACCGTCACTGCGGGCATCGTCTCTGCAAAGGGACGCAACATCGTGCCCAGTCACCAGTTCCAGTCCTTTATTCAGACCGATGCGGCCATCAATCCAGGAAACTCGGGAGGCCCATTGGTCAATATGTCCGGCGAAGTAATTGGCATCAATACGGCGATTCTTACCGATACGAATGCATACGCCGGAGTCGGATTTGCGATGCCGTCGAACACCATAGCCTCAGTCTATAACCAACTGATTGGCCCGGAGCACAGGGTAGCGCGTGGGTCCATCGGAATTGAATTTAATGCTGAGGAAAATCCAGCCATCGCTCGCGTTTATGGCGTTCAATCTGGCGTGACGGTTTCCAGCGTTGTGGCTGGAAGTCCGGCGGAAAAGGCTGACCTGAAAGTTGGAGACACAATTACCACCGTGGACGGCAGGCGAGTGAAAAATGGCGATGACCTGGTTGCCGACATTGCCAGCCGCAAACCCGGCACAAAAGTCACGCTGGGTCTGATCCGCAATGGCAAGAAACAAGACGCTCCAGTAATTGTCGCCGACCGCTCAAAACTCTTTGCTTCCCGGGGCGGAGATGAAGATGAGGGCAACTCGGAAGCAGCTCCAAAAGCGAGCCGTTTTGGAGTCACGGTGCGCGGCATTACACCTGACATGGCAGACCGTCTCGACATTCCTGCCGGAAAAGGTGTTATCGTGCAGGACGTGAAACCGGGATCTTTCGCGGAAGATGCCGGTTTGAGCCGTGGCGATGTCGTGCTCGAAATCAACAAACAGCCGGTGAATAATGAGGATGACTTCAATCGGATTGAATCAAGCATGAAAAGTGGACAGGATGTCGTCTTTCTGGTCCGCCAAAGGGGCGCTGGCCGTCAGGACGGTACTATTTTCCTGGCAGGCACACTTCCGTAACCTGAAAAGAACGCTGCTGGGACTGGTCCTGAGGCCCGATTCAAGGGATGATTACACAGGACCAACCGGTTTGGGTTTGAAAGTTCCTGGACCTCGAGGTGAAGGTTGCGAAGCAAGATTTTTCTACATGGGATGTTCGTTAGGATCGCGGTAATGCTGTTGCTGTCAGCTGCGATTGCGTATGCCAGCGCTCCTACGCCCAAGAAAAAAACCTCCGCTAAAGCCGCGTCTCACGGTTCCGCTCACCGGCGTCACTCCCGCAGGCATGTAGCGAAATCTCACGGGCAGCAGAAAATTGATCCTCAGCGCGCCGAGCAAATCCAGGAAGCTCTTATTCGCGAACATTATCTTTCTGGGGAAGCCTCCGGAGTGTGGGATAGCGCCAGTCAAAGCGCAATGCAGCATTACCAGGCGTCTAACGGTTGGCAGACGAAAGTTGTCCCTGACTCGCGAGCACTGATTAAGCTAGGGCTTGGTCCGGACCACGGCCACCTGCTCAATCCCGAAAGCGCAATGACTTCTCCGCCGCAGTTGTCCCCTCGAACCTCGGTCTCGGATTCGCCCGCCGTCAGCGATCGGCAGAAGTAAGCGCTCGGTCGTAGCCAAAAGTCCGTAGTCTGCGCCGAGCAGTAAATATTCCCCTTGGCGATTCGCTGGTGCTAGTATGTCGGGCTGAGCAGGTGTCCCATGAAACTCACAGATGCGGTGGAAGCTGTATTGAAGTCGAAAGGTTCCAACCGGGTGTTGTCCATAGGGCCAGACCAGTCCGTTTTCGAGGCCATACAGAAGATGGCGGACGAAAGTGTGGGCGCTTTGATTGTTCTGTCTCAGGACAAACTCGTCGGTATTTTGTCGGAGCGGGATTACGCGCGCAAAGTGATACTGAAAGGCCTTTCGTCCAAGGAGACGCCGGTTCGCGACATCATGACCACCCCGGTTGTGTTCGTAACCCGGCAGCATACTGTTGACGAATGTATGAGCATCATGACGAAGCATCGTCTTCGCCACCTTCCAGTCATGAAAGATGATGCGGTGGTTGGCATCGTTTCGATCGGCGATTTGGTGAAGTGGACGATTTCCGGGCAGGCGGAGACTATTCAAGAGCTCCAGGGATACATCACCGGGGGCTATCCTGGTTAGGCGGCCCTGAAGTCAGTTCAATGCGGATGGTTGGAGGCTCTGTCAAGGGGTGCCATCCCAGCTGAAAGGTCAGGCCATACCGGCCAAGCTATGCTCGCCCAGCCGGACGGGGCGTCCGGGTTTACATGATTCCCGAATAATTCGACGGGGGTTAGGAGTTGCCCGCGACTGTCCTCAATTTACCCGGCAGAAAATGATACGGGGGCCATGGGCCGCTGATCACCAGTTCACAGTTCTTTAGTTGCTTGGCTGCGCTGGTGTAGCGGTTCTGATATTTTTCTACAGCCTTGGAGTCAATCAGGTGAGCGATGTCAATCAACATGCCGTTGGTATTCACGCGCTTGCAACTGACTTCTTCTTCGAGCGGATTGAATAGTTTGTGGACTTGTACTGATAGAGCGCGGGCCTTGGTCTGGCGCTCGCGGTCTTTGAAGGCTTTATCCCGCAACTTCATAAGGTAGTCGCCGCCAACCGTGTCGGGCAGCGGAACGTCGGCGATAGCCGGCCGCAGAGACCCGTCGCGAACCAGCAATTTGAGGTGCATTTCGGCTTTGCCTCGGAGCTTGGCTACGCTCTCCCCGAAAGCCCGTTTATTGGCGCGAACCGCCTGGCGTAGCGCGTCATCGGTGTCAAAAATCGTACCGAAGCGGAAAGGAAGCACGGTCCCGGTACGGAAACACACGCTCACCACCCGCGCATGTTCAATCACATGTTTTTCTTCGAGCTGACCATTTTCGGCGGCCCGGTCATATTCGGTGACAATCACGGCAAAATCGCCGCTGGGATAGCTGAGGACGGGCGCGCCATTCACCCCTTGTATGCCTTCCAGCAGGAAAGGACGGCGGCTGCGTGTTCCATTTTGTAGGGCTTGATGCTCAGTGAGGCAGTACGCGTACCACGACATAGGGTCTCTCCGAACCTACTTCGAGGCAGAACCTACCTCGAATGGGGGATAGCTCGTTACGACTCTAGTACTTATGCTAGTACTTAAGGAAGATTGGCAGTACTTACGCGAGATGGACGCCAATTGCCGCGTCCATGTTGTACTTTACTACCGAAACAGGAAAAATTGCAACCATTTTGTTGCATAGAACATCTTCGACGAGGTTTTCGGTTGCAATTTATACGCAGCTGGGGATGCTATGATGTTTTCTTCGCTACACTGCTTCTGGAATAGCTGCCCCTGACGGCGCGGCTACTCTTCATGCGTATAAAACGACGCCTCCCAATTTTCCTGGTTGTGCTGCTGGTTGCCGCGGCAGTTGCATTTCTCGTTGTGCTCCGGAAGCATGCCCCGCCGGAGCCTGCCCGTCTTCTGCCAAGCGCTGACGGATTCGCCTACATCAATCTTCAATGGATACGCAGAACAAACATCACCGGCCAATTGCCGGATGTTCCCCACGATCCAGAGTATGAGCGATTCATTCAGGAGACTGGATTCCAGTTCGAGCGCGATCTCGATCAGGCGGCCTTTGCCATCCACTATCCTGGGACGGCGGATGGCGATCCTCAAGAAGCCAGATTCTCAGAAATTTTTGTTGGAAAGATTAATGGAGAACGGTTGCGTGTCTATTTGCGCAAAATCTCAGGTTCAATTGAGACGTACGGTTCCACGGAAATTTACATCATTCCATTGGCAGGGCGTACGCTGCGAGTTGCGATTCTTGGAGTGGACACGGTCGCAGCCTCCAACAACAGCGATCCCGAGGTAATTCGCGGAATCATCTCGCGTTCACGCAAGCTGGCATCGCCATTCGGCGGTCCTGCGCTCTTGCGCCAGTATTACAAGCACATCCCTATCGGAAGCCTCGCATGGGGAATTCTGCGGACCGGTAGCTCCTCAGACGTGGCAGCCGGGTTGCGTCCTCTTGGCCTCGATTCATCTTTTCTATTCTCAAAACCTGCGGTGGTCGTCGGCTCAGCTCGATACCTGGTTTCGGTCCGCCTCAGGGCCGAAGCATTCACGGGAAGCGATGAAGAAGCGCAGCAGGTAACTGAAAAAGTGAAGACATTCTTAAATATTTTCGGATCGGCGGAAATATCAGTCGCGGGCGGAACGGATCCGGACGTGAAGAAGTTGTTCAGCAGTCTAAAGGTCGAGCAGCATAAAGATCGGGCTGTGCTTACGGCTATTGTCCCAACAAATTTTATTCGCAAGCTGGTCGCCGAAGCACCGAATGAAGTGGGCGCCGGAGAACCTCAAGAAGCTCCTTTGTCCGAAGAGAAAAAGCCGGCAAAAGAGAAGAAGCCTGCAAAATGATCGGGTTGCTCAGGGGTCGGCTCCGGATCACCTGAATGCAATCATGGGCACCGCCAATAGAGCCGCAATTATCCCAACGGTCTTCCATCGCGTGAAGTGTTCCCGCAGAAAAATTCGGGCCAGAAGAACGGTGACTACCGGATAAAGCGACGTAAGCACTACCGCCTGATCTAATCTTCCAACCTGGCTGGCGCGAATGAACATCACGCTGCCGTTGACGTCGAGACACCCAGCCAATACAGCTAGTCCTATTCGGAACGCGTCCGTGTTGCGGAACAATCGGCCAAACAGCACGATTGAGCCTGTCAGGATTAAAGAAGACAAACGGGCAGCCGAAGCGATCCAAAGCGCCGAGCCATTTCCCGCCTGCTTGATGCACATGAAGAAGCCGGCAAACCCTATTCCCGCCAGCACCGCTAAGCCGATGCCTTCGGGCCGGCCCTCATGTTCAGGCCGTGAAACCATCCATATCCCAAGTCCCGCGAGAAGAAATCCTGCAATCTGTAACGGGCGCGGAAGCCCTTCCGAGAAAATTGCGAAGAATGTTGGAATTGCAGCGCCGAGCACAGCCGAAACCGGTGCTGCAAGTCCCATTCGCCCGCTCGCCAGTGCGCGATAAAAAATTGCCAGAGCCAGACCTCCCGAAAGGCCCGCGGCCAAGGCCCACCCTAAACTGTGGGTGGAAGGAATCGCGGAATGTTTCGCCACGGCAATTGTTGTAATAAATGCCAGGCTGCTTGCGTGGGCTATGGCGGTAATTAAAAAAACATTCGCGCGGCGGGACGCGTATCCGCCAATAAAATCGCTGGCACCCCAACAAGCAACAGCAGCCAGGCCGAATGCGGTGGGCGCGAGTGCGAAAGATGCAGGCATGTTCGTGGGTGAAAAAGATTAGCACGGGACTTTGCGAAGGAACACGTAGGGGCGGACGTCCTCGTCCGCCGTGGCCGAGCGAGGCTCGGCGGTTGCGAATCTTAGATAATTTCTAACCTGGATGATTGCATCGCAGCCAACCGCTAGAAAGATTCCGGCGGACTTCGTCCGCCTGCCCAGACGAGGACGTCTGGGCCTACGTAGATCATTGTGGCCACGAGGGAACACTGTTATTCGGGCGGAATATAGCTTTGCCGCGTGGTAAACTTTTCCCAAGCTTCTTGTTCCCGGGAACCCAGGTTGATTGAACTAGCCCCCTCTATTCTTTCGGCGGATTTCGCTCGTCTGGCGGACCAGATTCACGGTGCCGCGGAAGGCGGAGCCACCATAATCCATGTGGACATTATGGATGGCCACTTTGTTCCTAATATTACGGTCGGGCCGCCTGTGGTAAAGTCGCTGCGAAAAGTCACCGACCTGCCGCTCGATTGTCATCTGATGATCGAGAATCCAGACGAATTTATTCCGCAGTTCGCCGAAGCCGGGGCAGACTGGATTTCCGTGCATCAGGAAGCATGCCGGCATTTAGACCGGACATTGCATCTTATTCAGAATCATGACTGCCGGGCGGGTGTGGTGATTAATCCTGCGACGCCGGTGGAATTTCTGACGGAAGTGCTCGATGTTGTGGATTATGTGCTGGTGATGTCGGTCAATCCCGGCTTCGGTGCACAGGAATTTATTCCGAACTCAGTCCATAAAATCCGCCGCCTGGCCGATTTGCGGCGGGAACGCAGGCTTAATTTTCGCATTGAGGTGGACGGGGGAATCGCGCGCGACACGGCGTTAGAAGTGGTGAGGGCAGGGGCAGAAATTTTGGTTGCAGGCAACGCTATCTTCGGTCAGGGCGATCCAAAGACTAACGCCCAAAATCTATTGAAGACCGCCAACGAGGCCACATTGCTGAAAGTGTGAATCCCGGCTGTATCAGGGGCGGCGATTGTGCGGTCCTCGCGAATTCGCAAAGTACTTAAAAGGATTCTATGTCACGTCGTATTTTTACAGTTTTTCTTCTCGGCCTGCTCGCATTTGCGGTGGCATGCAGCAACAAAAAAGTTAGCAACCCGCTTGCCAACATCGGTTCCAAGCAGCCCGACAAGGTCCTGTTTGACCGCGCCATGGACGCGATGAAGCACAACCATTTCGACGTGGCGCGCCTCGACATGCAGACGTTGATCAACGCGTATCCCGATTCCGAATATATTGCGCGCGCGAAACTGGCAGTCGCAGATTCCTGGTATGCCGAGGGTGGTACCGCCGGGCTCGCACAGGCAGAAGCCGAATACGAAGACTTTGAGACGTTCTTTCCCAACATGCCCGAGGCAGCTGAGGCTCAGCTGAAAATTGCCAACATCCATTTCAGGCAAATGGAAAAGCCGGACCGCGATTATACGCACGCCGTGCGCGCCGAAGAAGAATACCGGAAGCTCATTTTGCAATGGCCCGATAGCAAACTGGTTCCCCAAGCCAAGCAGCGATTGTTGCAGGTGCAGGAAGTAATCGCAGAGCGTGAATTTCTGGTCGGCCGATTTTATTACAACCGCCAATCTTATCCGGCGGCGATTGCGCGATTGCAATCGCTCGCGGATGAATACCCTTTGTACAGCAAAGCCGATGAGACTTTGTATTTGCTTGGGCAATCTTACGAGGGCGAAATCGCTGTCATGCGGAGCAAGCAAGGCAACGAGGTTATGAAAACTCGAATGATTCAGGATTTTACAAAACACGCGGCAGAAGCTTATTCGCGAATCCTGACGCGCTATCCGCTGATGGATAGTGCCGATGAGGCAAAACGCCGGCTGGAAGCGCTTAAGCAACCGGTTCCGAGACCGACCAAAGCTGCCGTTGCACTCAACAAGGCCGAAGAAGCCAGCCGCCATCAGGACACCCCATTTTCCAAGGTGATGGGAACTTTCGAGAAGAGTCCTGACACATCGGCAGCGGCGACGGTCGGCGACCCGGCGCTCGTCGAACCCAAGGTGACCAGCGCGAAGGACGTGGTGCAGGCAGCCAGTCGTGCAGCCATGGGGGATTCAGGAAAACAGGCCGCGTCTGTAGAAACCGTAAAAGGAGCTATGCCAGCAGCGGACCAACCTGCGCCGCGATCAGATTCTCCTCTTAACAGTGATGCGACAGTTACCGGAGCCGCGGATACCTCTGCCGTGGATAACACCGTAGCCCAGCCTGATGCCAATGAATTGACGCCAAATGCAGCGCCTGATCCGAATGAACTGAAACCAAATGTTGCGGCGGACAATGCGCAGCCCCTGACACCCCCGCCGCAGGTTAACGAAATTCAGCAGGCTAATTCCAATCCGGCTGCAACAGGTGACGCGAAAACCGCAGACGCGGCTGCATCCCAGGAACCCGCCGACGACGCCGACATTTCTTCAAGCAAGAAAAAGAAGAAGAAGGGACTGCACAAAGTCGTCCCATTCTGAGCCGGAAAAACCACATGGGGAAAGACGTCCCCGCCTGTCCAGTCGAGCGGGAGCTGGATCACGTCATTTTCCAGCGTATAAGGTTTTGCGCATCGCATATAGATTGAGAATCCTCAAAAATTGTATCGAGTTCTAACCATGGAGAGACGCATGTCCTTGTTTTTTCACTGTGCTTTTGCCACGCTGCTTGCGGGGGCTATCGTAGCCGTAGCTTCTGCTCAAGAGATGCCAAAATCTCAGCCGCCTATCTGGAGCACCAAGCCTGACGTCAGCGGTTTCGAAAAGATCGAGAACGACCATATTGCAGCGGCGCAGCATTCAATTGATGAAATTACCGCGGTCAAGGACGACAAAACTATCGAAAACACCCTTGGTCCTTACGACGAAGCGGTTCGCCAGATTGATTCCGCCGCAGATTTTGCCGGATTGATGCAGCAGGTGCATCCCGATGCGACGTTCCGCGATCACGCAACCGAAATGACGCGCAAGGTAAGCGCAGTTGCCACCGCGCTGTCCCTCAATCAGGCGGTATACCACGCATTGGCCAGCCTCGACGTTTCAAAATCTGATTCCGCGACGCGTTATTACGTGCAACGACAGCTCCTGGAGTTTCGTTTGGCCGGTGTAGATAAAGACGACGCCACCCGCGCGCGCCTAAAAAAACTGAACGACCAGCTTACCGACGAACAATCCATGTTCGATCGCAACATTTCAGATGGTGAGAAGACCGTTGATGTGGACAGCGTCTCAGAATTGGATGGCCTTCCGCAGGACTACATTGACCGCCACAAACCCGGACCCGACGGCAAAATTCATATCACCACCGATTACCCTGACGTTTTTCCGGCGCTGAAGTTTGCGAAAAGCGATGCCCTCCGCCGCCGCCTGTGGGAGGCGCTTGATAATCGAGCTTATCCCAAGAATCGTGACGTCCTGCAACAAATGATGCAGACACGGTATGACATTGCAACCTTGCTGGGTTACTCATCATGGGCTGACTACAACGCGGCCGACAAAATGATCGTTAAGGGAGGAAATATCGGCGATTTCATTCAGCAACTCGACACCGCAACCCGTCCGCTGGTTCACCGCGAGTTCGCCATGCTGCTCACCGAAAAACAGAAGACCGACCCGAACGCCAAAGAGATCGGAGATTACGAAGTCGCGTATCTCAGCGAAATGGTCCGGCGCTCTGAATACGATTTTGATTCGCAGGCGGTGCGCCCATATCTGCCGTATGCGCAGGTAAAACAGGGCGTATTGGATACGGCCGCGAAGCTCTTCCACGTGACATTCCGTCAGGAACAAAACGTTCCCGCCTGGGATCCTGAGGTCGAAACATGGGACACGATTGAGAACGGAAAAGTAATTGGCAGGTTTTATCTCGACATGCATCCGCGAAAAGGGAAATTCAGCCATGCGGAGATGGTTCCGTTGTTAGACGGCATTCGCGGGAAGCAATTGCCGGAAGCAGTTCTAGTCTGTAATTTGCCCGTTCCCACGGCCACTGATCCCGGACTGATGGAATATGGAGATGTTGTAACCTTCTTCCACGAATTCGGCCACTTGATGCATCACATTCTGGGCGGTCAGCAACAATGGGCAGGAATCAGCGGCATCAGCATGGAGGGAGATTTCGTCGAAGCTCCTTCGCAGATGCTTGAGGAATGGATGCGGAGTCCGCAAGTGCTGGCGACCTTTGCGCGCAATTACAAAACTGGCGAACCGATTCCGGCGGAACTGGTCGCGCGCATGAACCGCGCCTCCGCGTTCGGGAGAGGAACCTGGGTCGCGACTCAAACCGAGTACACTGCAATCTCTTACGACATCTACAAAACTAAACCTCAAGACGTTGACCCCGACGCCATCTGCCGCGAAGACACCAGGCGCTATACTCCATTTACCCCAACTCCCGGCACCCACATGTACGCGTCGTTCGGACACCTAGGCGGCTATTCCTCAGCCTATTACACATATCTTTGGGATAAAGTTATTGCCGAGGACTTCTTCATGCAGTTCGATCACAGCAACCTGCTCGCCGGGGAAGCTCCAATGCGTTACCGCCATGTCGTTCTCGAACCCGGAGGCTCAATGTCCGCAAACGATTTGGTAAAGAATTTTCTGGGCCGCCCGCAAAACATGACCGCGTTCAAACAATGGTTGGGAGAGGAATTTGAACCGGCGCCAGAGAATCCCGCCCGCATTGCTCCTGGCGATGGAGGAGCACAAAAACCCCTAAGGAACTAATGATCCGGTGTGGCGCGGAGTCCTTCGCGCGCGAAACGCTTCCTTCTGGGGGGCCGTTTGGCGCAGAAAGAATTTATTCAGACGTTCGGTGGCTGACGTAGTATGAACCGTCCGCTTGGAGTTGGCCAATGCCCCCCAGGCCCCGCGTAGAAACTCCGATTGAGCGCATTTTCCGCAAGATCCTTGGCCGCAAAATGAACGCCGCTGAAACGCGCTACTTTCTACACAGGCGCAAGGCGCACTGAGGATTGTCCATTATTCCTCAGGGGCGGATTTGAATGGGCGATTAACTTTCCTGTCTTCCTTGTCTAAGGCCCCATTGAGTTGGTCAACCAGGTCCATCAGCTTTTGGGAGTCATGCTCAACGCTGGCGGCCTTAGCGAAACTTTCCCACGTCTTCGAATCGTCGGTAGACATAGCGGACATCCTCTCTAAGGTGCCATACAAACATACCTGTACTCCTCTCTAAGGGTCTGTTCAATATTGACCACGGCGCTAATTTTCCTGGTTCCCTTGAACGGCGAGGTCCCCTAGGGCGCGATCATCCTCACACTTCGTAAGCGTTTACGGTGTATACTGCGGCGCACTTCAAATTGATTAAAATTCCCCAACCTTTCCCCGCAAAAGGAGCCAATTCCAGTGCGCAAGTACTTGGTTAAGATTGCATTTATTTTTGTCGCGTCTGCTTTGCTGACCATTTCGCTCGCTTGCGTCGCGCAAACTTCCGAGCCTTCTGGCTCTGCGCCGTACCTTAATCCGCAATTGCCGATCAGCGTGCGAGTGGATGACCTCGTTTCGAGAATGACCTTGGAGGAAAAAGCCTCCCAACTCGTGAACCAGTCCCGCGAAATTCCCCGATTGCAAATTCCGGCCTACGATTGGTGGAGCGAAGCTCTGCATGGCGTTGCTCGCGCCGGGACGGCGACGGTATTTCCGGAACCGATTGGCCTCGCCGCCACTTTCGACCCTGCCCTGATTCATGATATGGCCACGGTCATTGGCGTTGAAGCCAGAGCCAAGCACAATCAGGCGGTCCGCGCCGGCAGGCGGGATATTTTCGAAGGTCTCGATTTTTGGTCGCCGAATATCAATATCTTCCGCGATCCGCGCTGGGGGCGCGGGCAGGAAACTTATGGCGAGGATCCATTTCTCACATCGCGCATGGGCGTGGCCTTTGTAACCGGGTTGCAAGGCGACGATCCGAAATATATTCAGGTGATTTCCACTCCAAAGCACTTTGCAGTGCATAGCGGTCCCGAACCCTCGCGCCACACCGTCAACGTAGCTGCTACCAAGCGTGATATGGAAGATACGTACCTGCCGGCATTTCGCGCCACGGTTATCGAAGGCAAAGCAGGATCGGTAATGTGCGCGTATAACCGCATCAACGCAGAACCCGCTTGCGCGAACAGCTTCTTACTTCAGGACGAACTGCGCGGTGCATGGAAGTTTGGCGGATACGTAGTCTCCGACTGCGATGCCGTCGCCGACATTCAGCGCGGACATCATTTCACGGACACATTGGCAGAAGCCGCGGCGGTTTCCTTAAAGAGAGGAACAGACAACGAATGTGCCGACTTCGGCCAGAAACCCGCCGACAATTCTGACTACCAAAAATATCTGGATGCAGTGAAGCAGGGCTTGCTGAGTGAAAAAGATATTGACGTGTCACTTAGGCGGCTTTTTACCGCTCGCTTCCGCCTGGGCTTGTTTGATCCGCCGGAGATGGTGAAATACGCGCAAACCCCCGATTCTGAAATTGATAGCGAAGCCCATCGCGAGCTCGCGCTCAAGACGGCGCGCGAGTCCATGGTGCTGTTGAAAAACGACGGCATCCTCCCGCTCAGTACATCAACTCAGAAAATCGCCGTGATCGGGCCGCTCGCCCAGTCTTCCCGTGTGCTTCAAGGCAACTACAACGGCACACCCTCGAAGTCCACGACAGCGCTGGACGGTATTCGCAAGCAGTTTCCGAATTCTGAGGTGACATTCACGCCCGGCACAAACTTCCTGCGCCAGAACTCGTCTGTGCCGGCGTCGGCGCTCTCGACCCCAGATGGACGGCCGGGACTAAAAGCAGAATATTTCTCCGATCCGGGATTCAAAGGTACCCCGGCGATATCTCGCATAGATAAAGACATAAATTATGACTTTGCTCCAGGCACTACTGGCAAGGAAAATATCTACGCAGTGAGGTGGACCGGGTTTTTAACGCCCTCCGAGTCGGGCAGCTATGATCTCGGATTGAACGGAAGCAGAGAGCGCCTTTGGCTCGACGACAAAATGATTGTGGACGACCCAAATGGACATTCGTCCCGGCCGGTCGTTGGGGAAGTGGCGTTAGAGAAAGGACATCGCTACGCACTGAAAATCGAATACTTCCAGGGCCGTGCGCGTGGCGTCAAGCTGGTGTGGTCGCGTTCGAGTGCGGACCCAGCGGCGGATGCGGTTGCTGCGGCGAAGCAGGCGGACGTCGTGATCGCGGTCGTCGGCATCACGTCCGACCTCGAAGGCGAAGAGATGGACGTCGAGGTTCCCGGCTTCAAAGGCGGAGACCGTACTAGCCTCGATTTGCCGAAACCGGAAGAGGACCTCCTCGAAGCGGTGAAGACCACCGGCAAGCCACTCGTCATTATTCTGATGAACGGCAGCGCATTGTCAGTGAACTGGGCGAACGAAAATGCAAACGCAATTCTCGAGGCCTGGTATTCAGGTGAGGAAGGCGGAACCGCCATCGGCGAAACTCTTGCCGGGGTCAACAACCCCGCGGGACGTTTACCGGTAACGTTTTATAAAAGTGTGGACCAGTTGCCGCCCTTTGGAGACTATTCAATGGCAAACCGCACTTACCGTTACTTTGACGGCCAGCCGTTATATCCGTTCGGGTACGGGTTGAGCTATTCGAAGTTCACCTACAGCAACTTGAAACTCTCGGCAGCCAGCCTGAATGCGGGCGATTCGCTTACGGTCGAGGCCGATGTAAAAAATGACAGCGAGCGTGAAGGAGATGAAGTTGCGGAACTCTATTTAACTTTCCCCAAAGCTTCGTCCCCGCAAATCCACGCGCTAAAGGGGATGGCACGAGTACACCTGAAGGCCGGTGAGACTCAACGCGTGCGCTTCGCGCTGGATGCTCGCTCCTTAAGCGCAGGGGATGACAATGGCGACCGCATGGTCTCTGCTGGCGCCTATCGCGTAAGCGTAGGCGGAGGCCAGCCGGGAACAGGCGCTCCAGAAGCCGAGGCGGACTTTAGCATAACCGGCGAGCAAAGACTCCCCGACTAGTGGGACGTCCGCCGCGTTAAGAGTCCGCGAAAAGACTCTTCGCACAGATTTGAAAGGGCATGGCTTTCAGCCGCGCCCTTTCAAAGCCACGGGACGATTTCTTCCCGAACTTGCGAAGCCCGCGCATCTCTCGCCGCCCACTTTTTCCGCAAACTGTTAAGCTGACCAGGAGGACTCCCAATGAACGCCATCATCCCCTTCGCGGTGCTTTCTTGCGTAATGCTGCAAGCTCAAACCGCCACCAAGCCCACGCTTACGGAAGCCGGAAAGTTTATGACCCGAGCGGAAGCTCAACTGAATGAGCTCTCCGTTAAAGCGAATCGCGCGGCATGGGTGCAGGAAAATTTTATTACCGATGATACCCAAGCTATGTCGGCCGATGCCCAAGATCAGCTGACCGCTGCTACGACCGAGCTTATAGAACAGGCGAAAAAGTTCGACGGACTGAAAATGCCACCCGATCTGGCCCGCAAATTCATGCTGCTGCGATTGTCGCTTACGGCGCCCGCTCCGAAGGATCCCGCGTTGCGCCGCGAGATGACGCAAATTGGCGCTTCCCTAGACGCCGACTACGGCAAAGGCAAATACTGCCGCAAGCCCGGCGACTGCCTCGACATCACCGCGATCGAACACATAATGGAAACCAGCCGCGATCCGAAAGAACTCAGGGACGTTTGGCTGGGCTGGCACAACATTTCTCCGCCCATGCGCCAGCGTTATGCGCGCTTCGTGGAACTCTCGAATCAAGGCGCCCGCGAACTGGGACTCAAAGACACCGGAGTGCTATGGCGGTCGGGATACGACATGCCTTCCGATCAATTTAGCGCCGAAGTTGAGAGACTCTGGCAACAGGTTCGCCCTCTATATCTTTCGCTTCACACTTTCGTCCGCGCCAAACTTTCGCAACACTATGGCCCAGATCTCGTCCCGCCCGGCGGCATGATTCCTGCTGATCTTCTGGGAAATCCCTGGGCGCAACAATGGGGCGGCATCTTCCCACTCCTAGGATTGCCCGAAAACAGCCGTGGCTACGATCTCACCCAACTGCTGCAAGCCAAAAATCTCGACGCCAAAGGCATGGTGCGTTACGGCGAGAATTTTTATAAGTCGCTGGGCTTCGCCCCACTGCCGCAGACCTTCTGGGAGCGCTCGCTCTTCACCAAGCCCGCTGACCGCGATGTCGTCTGCCACGCCAGCGCGTGGGACATTGATAATCAGGACGACCTTCGCATCAAGATGTGCATTCAGGTGCGAGACGTGGATTTCGTGACCATCCACCACGAACTCGGACATAATTTTTATCAGCGAGCCTATAAAAATCAGCCGTACATGTTTGAAAACGGCGCGAACGATGGCTTCCATGAGGCCATAGGCGACACCATTGCTTTAGCTATTACGCCGGAGTATTTGAAGGAAATCGGACTGCTCGACAAAACTCCTCCACCCGAAGCCGATATTCCGATTCTGTTAAGACAGGCGCTCGACAAAGTGGCGTTCCTCCCCTTCGGACTCATGATTGACCAGTGGCGCTGGAAAGTTTTCTCTGGCGAGATCAAGCCTGCCGATTACAACAAGTCTTGGTGGGAGTTACGCGAAAAATACGAAGGCATCGCGCCGCCGGTCGAACGTACCGAGGCCGATTTCGATCCCGGCGCGAAGTATCACGTCCCCGCAAACGTTCCTTATATGCGCTACTTCCTCGCCGACATCTACGAATTTCAGTTCTACCGCGCGTTATGCCGCGAATCCGGATACAAAGGCCCGCTGAATCGCTGCACCTTCTTCGGATCGAAAGCCGCAGGAGAAAAATTCAACAAAATGTTGCAGATGGGTCAAAGCAAGCCCTGGCCCGATGCACTGGAAGTCTTAACCGGAGAACGTCATCTGGACGCAGGAGCCATCCTGGAATATTTCGCCCCCCTGCAAAAATGGCTCGACGAGCAGAACAAAGGAATGAAAGAAGGTTGGTGAATTGCTATTCGCCGTGGAGACCACCATCTAGCCATGCCGCTCGAAACACAAATAGAGTCGATCGCCTACACTCCCATTCGCGCTCCTCGTGGAAATCAAATTACCTGCAAAGGCTGGCAGCAGGAAGCCGCGATGCGGATGCTGATGAACAATCTCGACGAAGAAGTCGCCGAGCGTCCGCGAGATTTGGTGGTTTACGGAGGAACAGGCCGCGCAGCCCGCAGTTGGGAGGCCTATCACGCGATCATTACCTCGCTAAAGAACTTAGAAAACGATGAGACCTTGCTTGTGCAATCCGGAAAGCCCGTAGGAATCTTCAAAACTCACGACTGCGCACCACGCGTGCTGATTGCAAACTCCAACCTCGTCGGTCACTGGTCCAACTGGGAAAAATTCAATGAACTCGAGCGAGCCGGACTAATGATGTACGGGCAAATGACGGCAGGTTCTTGGATTTACATCGGCTCGCAGGGAATTGTGCAGGGCACGTTTGAGACATTTTCTGCGGCGGGAGAAAAGCATTTCGGCGGCGACCTCGCAGGCAAGCTGATCGTCAGCGGCGGCATGGGAGGCATGGGTGGTGCCCAGCCTCTGGCCGCGACCATGACGGGCGCAGCTTTCCTTGGAATTGACGTGGACCCTGAGCGCATCAAGAAACGCCTGAAGACGGGATATTGCGACTTCATGGTCACGACTCTCGACGAAGCGCTGCGCGTCTTAAAGAACGCGATTCGAAAAAAAGAAAATATCTCCGTCGGCCTGGTAGGCAATTGCGCCGACATCATTCCCGAGCTCGCGCGTCGCGGAGTCGTCCCCGATATTCTTACCGATCAAACTTCCGCGCATGATCCGCTGAATGGTTACATCCCAAACGGCATGACGCTGCAACAAGCAGCAGAATTGCGTCAGAGCAATCCCGAGAATTATCAGGAGCGATCCCTCGATTCGATAGCTCGCCACGTTGAAGGAATGTTGCAGCTCCAAAAGATGGGATCTGTCACGTTCGATTACGGAAACAACATTCGCACCTTTGCTTTTCAGCGAGGAGTGAAGAACGCCTACGATTTTCCCGGATTCGTCCCCGAATACATTCGGCCGCTGTTCTGCGAAGGGCGTGGCCCATTCCGATGGGTAGCTTTATCCGGCGAAGCATCCGACATTCACGCGACCGACGAATTGGTGTTGGAACTTTTTCCAGAGAACAGAATCTTGCGCCGATGGATCGAACTGGCCCGCAAGCGAATCAAGTTCCAGGGATTACCAGCAAGAATTTGCTGGCTGGGATACGGCGAGCGGGCGCAATTCGGATTAGCCATGAACGAGCTGGTAAAAAAGGGCAAACTCAAGGCGCCGATCGTGATGGGGCGCGACCATTTGGATTGTGGCTCGGTAGCGTCTCCTTATCGCGAAACCGAAAGCATGAAAGATGGAAGCGATGCCGTCGCCGATTGGCCCCTGCTGAACGCGTTGCTGAATACCGCAGCGGGAGCTTCGTGGGTTTCAATTCACAACGGAGGAGGCGTAGGCATCGGATACTCCCTGCACGCAGGTCAGGTGACAGTAGCCGATGGCACCGACGCGATGGCGAAACGAATAGAGCGCGTGCTGACCACCGATCCAGGCATGGGAATAATCCGCCACGCCGACGCTGGATACGAAGAAGCAAAACAGTTCGCAGGCGATAAGAGCATAAAATTGCCGATGCTTCGGAAATAAGCTCGGGCAGCTCAATACGCTCGTGCGAAAAAGTAAATTGTCATTGAAGTACCCACCAGAATGACTGTCCATCGAATCCAATATTGCGGCAGTTTCTGCGCGTAGTGCGCGCCAAAATAGCCGCCTATGACGGATCCAAGAATCATCACACCCGCTTGCGGCCAATAGACAGCCCGCGAAACTATGAAGACGATCACCGCTGCGCCATTGATCATGCTGCCCAGCACGCTCTTCAACGCATTCATGGCATGGATGTCGGTCATCCCGAGCGCCGCAAACATAGCGAGATTTACGATGCCGACGCCGCCGCCAAAATAGCCGCCGTAAGTTGCCACTGCCAACTCGAATAGGGACGCAACAAGAATCGCAGATACTGTCGCTTCATGACCGATTCTCGAAATTCCCCCGCTCGCCAAGCGCTTCCCAAAGATAAACAGCATAGTCGCGCCCAGCATTAACCATGGCAAGACGCGCATGAAAATATGCGGAGGAGTTTTCAAAAGAAGCAGCGCGCCCGCAATGCCGCCGGCGCAACTGCTAATCAGCAGCGGCACAATTACTTGTTTCGGTACGTTAAGCCGGTTGCGATATGCGCCGCTGCTCGCCGTAACACCGGTCCATAGCGCAATGGTGTTTGTGGCATTCGCAGGGATCGGCGGAACGCCTGTAAATAGCAGGGCAGGAAAGCCAATAAAACTTCCTCCGCCGGCTACGGCGTTCAGCAGGCCTCCCAGAATTCCGGCGGTGAAAAGAAAGATGGCCCGTTCAAAATTCAAGAAACATATGTATCACAGCGGCGCAGTAGTCCAAGCACGGTGGCTATAGGGATCCTTCGAGTTGGTTCTTCTTCGCTAACGAAGAAGAACAGGCGCTCAGGATGACAATACGGTTTTATGTTTATCGTACTGTCATGCTGAGCCTGGTCGAGTACCCCTACCCGGCTTCATCAACGGCCAGAGTCCCAACTCAGGTCTAAACGTAGTCTTCGGTCATGGAAGCCGCGCGAATTGGAGATGGCGAGGTTTTCGCGGCTGCGGGTACCTGTGGTTGCAGCCACTTTCGCACTTCCGGCAGCGCGGCGCGCATGGCAATCTCGCCTGATCGTATTAAATCTGAACTGTGCTCAAAATCATCGTACTTGTATTCAGTCACGTCCGGCTCGATTACAAAATCAGCCGCCGCACGCCACAAAGTGCAATTCATTTCTTGTGCGATGGCGAAACATTGTCCGATTACATCAAACAAATGCCGTGGACCCTCTGGTCCGGTCCATTTCGCCTTCAGGCTTACCGCCAGTACGGGATCGGCACCCATTTCCCGCAAAGGCCGCGCGGGAACGGCGTGAGCTAACATGCCATCAATCAGCAGCCGTCCATCAATTTTTACCGGCAGAAACATTCCTGGATAAGCGCAGCTCGCACGCACCGGGTCAACCAACGGGCCTGAACGGAACACGACGCCTTCGCCCGTCGAAAAATCGGTCGCAGCGACGGCTAATGGAATTTGCAACTCCTCAAAGGTTTTTACTTTAAGCACGCTGTTAAGGAATCCAATCATGCGCTGATTGCTGGCAAATCCGTAGCGCGATAATGTCCACCTCGCAAAATGTTTGAAGCGCACGTGAGAGGCGATCTCTTCGAGTTCCTGCACCGAAAGCCCGCTACAATACGCCGCGCCAACCAGGGCGCCCACGCTGGTTCCGGCCACTGAATGGATTGGAATATTTTCTTCTTCGAGGACTTTCAAAACGCCGATGTGAGCGATGCCGCGCGCAAAACCGCCGCCCAGGGCCAGGCTGATGCCGGTCGAACTGCCGGTTAACTGCACGGCACGAGAGGAGATCTCGCGGCCAAACGCCTGTACCGACCGAACGATTTTTCCCAGTCTCTTCACGGAGACCTCACATCACAGCCTTAACCAACTTAACTATCCAGCAAGTTAGATGCCAGCTACAGACTGCGGCGATATCCGGAAGGGTGTTACCTCAGCTAATTACCCGCCAAATTTACAGGCTAAACCGTACGCGGTGACTAACTACTCTGATCCTGATAGGTTAGAGCGCATGATCCGGGAAATCTCCGCGGGAGGGGTGGTCGTTCACCCCTCCGAAAATGGCTGGGAAATGGCCGTCATAGAGCCTTCGAAAGCCGCTCCAGGTGCAGTTCCAGCGGCATATAAGCGCAAGAGTTCACAAAAAATGGTACTGGCTTTACCCAAAGGGTTGGTGGATCCCGGCGAGAAGCCCGCTGAGACCGCCGTCCGCGAGGTGCGCGAAGAGACCGGACTGACCGCCGAAATCGTCACCAAACTAAAAGATATTAAGTATGCTTACGTACGTTCGTGGGGCGATCAGCAACGCGTCTTCAAAATTGTGAGCTTTTATCTGCTGCAATATCAGTCAGGGAAAATTAATGACATTGATCACGCGATGCGGATCGAAGTTCAGCGCGCCATCTGGATTCCGTTGACTGAGGCGACCACTAAACTATCGTACCGGGGGGAGCGCGAAGTGGCCGCACTAGCTGAGAGTTATTTAAAGTCGCACGTGGAGGCATGACCATGGCGGGAAAAGGGCACGTCGAAAAACATTTCACCGCCGGCAATTTCGTTCGCGATGTTGTGATCGGTATGTCGGACGGCCTCACTGTGCCGTTCGCGCTGGCTGCCGGACTATCCGGCGCCGTGCAAAATACCCGGTTGATTGTGGTGGGCGGATTCGCGGAAATCGCTGCAGGCTCCATCGCCATGGGCCTCGGCGGCTACCTTGCGGCGCGCGGAGACGCCGAACATTTCGAGCAGGAACGTATTCGCGAATACCGTGAGATCGAGGAAATTCCGGAAGAGGAAAAAGCTGAGGTCAGCAAAGTGTTTCATCAATACGGGCTCACCGAACAGGAGACCACGCCTATCGTCGAGGCACTCAGCAAGCGTCCGGATGCTTGGGTTGATTTCATGATGCGCTTCGAACTCGGCCTGGAGGCGCCGGAATCAGGCCGCGCTATAACCAGTGCGGCGACCATCGCGTTTTCCTATATCGCTGGCGGAATAATTCCGTTGTCGCCATATCTGCTGCTG
The DNA here is from genome assembly GCA_963720075.1 of uncultured Acidobacteriaceae bacterium. Classification (GTDB taxonomy): domain Bacteria; phylum Acidobacteriota; class Terriglobia; order Terriglobales; family Acidobacteriaceae; genus PALSA-188. The sequence continues at coordinate 179,798 of CAVREG010000012.1, forward strand.
TCGAGCGCATCTCGCGGCTTGCTGGTCTCAGCGGTTGTAACATTGGCCGCGTTGGGAATATTCGGATACATCAAGGGAAGTTTCACCGGCACAGGACGGCTTCGCAGCGCGACCCAAACCATGGTGATCGGCGGATTGGCGGCGGCGGCGGCATTCGTGCTCGCCAAGCTGATTGCGTGATGGGAGATTTTGATCTCGCTGGCACCGCCCAGCTGGGGTGTCCCGTCCTTCGCGCACTTTGCGAAGGGTGGCAGGGAGGGCGCACGGATCTATTAAAGTGAAACGTGGGCCTTGAAAATATTTATACGAGTATCAGTGCTGGCAGCCTCGCCTCCCACGTTTGCGAAAACCGAGCAAAGATGGGGCACCCTCACGCGGTGCCGACAAAGGCAAGACCTTATGAAACGAATTCACAAAGTTGCGATTCTCGGCGCGGGGACTATGGGCGCGCGCATCGCTGCGCACTTCGCTAACGATGGAGTTCCGAGCTACCTGCTTGACATGGTCGCACCTGGAAATGCTAATCGGAATTCGGTTGCCGCCGCCGGACTCGAAGCAGCAAAGAAATCCAAGCCGGCGGCTTTTATGGATAGTTCGCTCGCACGATTCGTCTCCATCGGAAATTTCGAAGACGATCTGTCTCGGCTCGCTGAAGTTGATTGGATTATTGAGGCCATCGTAGAAAACCTGAACATCAAGCGGGATCTGCTCAAGAAAGTTGAGGCCGTCCGCAAGTCAGGGACGATCGTTACGTCTAATACCAGCGGCCTCCCGATCAGAAAAATCGCAGAGGGATTTTCCGATGACTTCCGCCGTTGCTGGTTCGGAACTCATTTTTTTAATCCCCCTCGCTATATGCGGCTGCTTGAAATTATCTCCACGCCGGAAACTGATCCAGCGTGCATCGAAGCCGTCACGCAATTCGCCGGCACGCATCTCGGCAAAGGCATCGTCTTCGCCAAGGACACGCCCAATTTCATTGCCAACAGAATCGGAACGTTTTCGGTGATGAACGTAATGCGCCTCATGCAGGAAATGGATCTCAGCGTCGAAGAAGTGGACGCACTCACCGGGCAAATTCTCGGCTGGCCCAAATCCGCCACGTTCCGCACGATTGATCTGGTTGGCCTCGACATTCTCGCGAACGTAGCAGGCAATATGCAAAACGTCAGCGACGAGCGCAGCGAATTAAAGCTGCCCGAATTTGTTCAGCAGATGCTGCAACGAAAATGGCTCGGCGACAAGGCCAAAGGCGGATTTTATAAGAAGCAGAAATCTGGCGAAGGCAAAAAAGAAGATAACCGGATGGCTCTCGATTGGAAATCTCTTGAATATCGTCCGCGGCAGAAGCCAAAGTTCCCCTCGCTCGAAATGGCGAAGAACGTGGAAGAGACCGGAGCGCGCCTGCGGATGGTGTTGGGAACGGGCTCTGGGAAAAGTGACAAGGCAGCGGATTTTCTCTGGGCGGTTCTATCCGATCTCTGGAACTACTGCGCCAATCGCATTCCAGAAATTTCAGATTCCATCGTGGAGATAGATCGCGCCATGCGCCTTGGCTTTAATTGGGAACTGGGTCCGTTCGAATTATGGGATGCAGCAAGCGTCGAGCAAACGGTTGCGCGAATGAAGACAGAAGGCAAGCCAGTTGCGGCGAATGTGCAGAAGCTAATTTCTTCTGGAAATAATTCCTGGTATTCCGACGACACAAAAGCGAAGTCTCGCCGCGCCTATTTTGATCTCGCAAGCGCGGCCTATAAATCTCTCGAAATACCGGCGGGCGTGTGGTCGGTGGAAATTGCGAAGAAATCGAATGGCATAGTAAAGAAAAATTCCGGGGCGTCGCTCGTTGATATTGGCGATGGTGTCGGTTGCATTGAATTTCATTCAAAGATGAATTCCATTGGCACCGATATCGTTCAACTGATCACCCAGACACTGAAGGCTGGAGGGCCAGGCGAAAATTTCGATGCCTTTGTAATCACCAATGACGCGACGAACTTTTCCGTGGGAGCTAACCTGATGCTGTTGCTGATGTCCATTCAGGAAGAAGAATGGGACGACGTTGACCTTGCCGTCCGAAGCTTTCAGGGAATGACGCAGGCAATCAAGTTTTCTCCTAAACCAGTCGTGGTTGCGCCTTTTGGCTTGACTCTCGGCGGAGGAGCGGAAATTTCCCTTCACGCTCCGGCGCTTCAGCCTCACGCGGAACTCTACATTGGATTGGTGGAAGTCGGCGTCGGTCTGCTTCCCGGCGCTGGGGGTTGCAAGGAAATGCTGCTGCGCGCGGTGGACAGCGCGACCTCAATTCGTACCGGAGGCCGTGGAGAATCCGTCGAATTGATGGAGGCAATGAAAAAGGCATTTGAAACGATTGCGACCGCCAAAGTCGCAACCTCCGCGTACGAAGCGAGAGGTCTTGGGTTTTTGCGCGAAGCCGATCTCATCACGATGAATCGCGACCGCGTACTGACGGATGCGAAAGCCCGAGCGCTAGAACTGGTTCGGTCAGGATACGAGCCTCCTCAACCGCGCACCGACATCCCAGCGCCCGGAGAAAATATTTTGGCCGCGCTGAAATTGGGCGTACACCTCATGCGTCAAGGCGACTACATCAGCGACCACGAAGTAAAAATCGCAACCAAAGTCGCTGAAGTCTTATGCGGAGGCGCTGTGTCTCCGGGAACCCCGGTAAGCGAGCAACATATTTTGGATTTGGAACGCGAAGCGTTCAAGTCGCTGTGCGGGGAGCGAAAGACACAGGAAAGAATCCAGTTCACGCTGAAAACCGGCAAGACGCTTCGAAATTAACTTCGGGATGTGGGGCTGCCCAGCTGCACCAGGTGAGGACACCCTTCGACTTCGCTCAAGGCAGGCTCTGCCCCACGTGTTTTTCATTGCTACAATCGCAACGAGTGCCCTCATCACTTTACATACAGGCTACGAAAGGCGCTGCCCGGACGGGTCGTCTCGCCACCGCTCACGGTGATGTCGAAACCCCCGTGTTCATGCCGGTGGGGACGTCTGCCTCTGTCAAAGGGGTATCTCAGGACATTCTGGAAGAGCTTGAAGTGCAGATTCTTCTGGGCAATACCTATCATCTTTATTTGCGGCCCGGAGTTGAGCAAGTCAGCAAGATCGGTGGCCTGCACCGGTTCATGTCGTGGCCTCGCGCTATTCTGACGGACTCTGGCGGATTTCAGGTTTTCAGCCTTAGCGAACTGCGGAAAGTGTCCGAGGAAGGAGTCACTTTTCGTTCGCATCTGGATGGCTCGTCGCATTTCTTTTCACCAGAGAGCGCGATGGAAGCGCAGATTGGTCTGGGCGCGGACATCATTATGGCATTCGATGAATGCACGGAATATCCAGCGGATCGTGAACGAACGCGGAAATCAATGGAAATGACGCTGCGGTGGGCTGAGCGCAGCAAGAATTATTTTGAAGAGCACAAGTACGAAGTCCCATGGAATACGCAAGATGTCCCGACGCAGGCTTTATTTGGAATCGTCCAGGGTGGTATGGATCTTGCGCTCCGCAAGGAATCCGCCGAGCGGACCATCGAAATTGGATTTCCGGGCTACGCTATCGGCGGACTGAGCGTCGGAGAGCCGCGTGCGCTTACGCGGGAAGTCGTAGAAGCAACGTTGGAGCACCTACCTGCGGACAAGCCGCGCTATCTGATGGGGGTTGGAACTCCTGAAGAGATCGTGGAATACGCGAAATTGGGAATTGACATGATGGACTGCGTTCTTCCTACACGGGCCGCGCGGCACGGGCTGCTATTTACGTCGGAGGGAAAAATATCCATCAAACAGGCGCGTTATGCCTCTGACGAAGGCCCGTTGGATGAAAAATGCGGGTGCCGGACCTGCGCCCGTTACTCACGAGCCTATTTGCGGCATCTTTATGCATCCAATGAAATTTTGGGTCAGATTCTCAATACCGTCCACAACCTTAGTTTCTATCTTGACACTATGCGGTCGGTACGTCATTCTATTGGACTTGATAATGATGGACTTGGGAAAGGGGCGCGTTTTCTGTCTGGGGAGCAGTCATAATTAGTCGCGGTAGCTCGCCATCCCCTGTTCCTTTCTGAAGCACGGATTGTCCGGCCTGAATACGCGAGAATCCCGCGATAAATGACAGAGGCCCGTAACGCTGGCAGGCGTAGTTCCGGACTCTTGGCGTAAGAAATAGGTTGTGATTTGATGAGCGTATTAAACTTACTGGCGTTTCAGGCTGGCGGCGGATTGAGTTGGATTGGCTTCGCGCCTCTGATTTTCATATTCGGCATCTTTTATTTTCTGCTGATCATGCCCCAGCAGCGGAAGCAAAAGAAGTGGCAACATATGTTGAGTGAACTCAAGACCGGGGACAAGGTCGTGACCAGCGGAGGCATGCGGGGAACAATCGTGGCGCTGAGAGAAGATTACATTCATCTTCGCGTTCCACCGGACAATCTGCGCATCGAGGTCAGCCGGACGGCTGTGACGGCGATGGTTTCTCCGGAAGAAGCTGTGAGTAAATAATTTTAGTGATGTGTTTATGAATAAGAATTTAGGCTGGAAGCTCGGAGCGATTGTCGTAACGCTGCTGGTGTTCCTCTACGGCATATTCGGCATTCCTGAAAGTTGGTCAGGCCATGGGCTACTCGCCGCCATGGAAAGTCGCATTAACCTGGGACTGGATCTCAAAGGTGGAACGCACTTAATTCTTCAAGTTCAGGTAAACGACGCGGTGAACGTCGAAACCGACAGCGCAATTGAGCGATTGAAAGAAGATCTGCGCACCCACAAGATTAACTATACGGACATCACCAAACCGGACCCGGTCAACCATCCGGAACAGGTTTTAATCAAGGGGACACCGCCGGAATCGAGTTCCGATTTGCGTTCCATTGTTGAGGATCGCCTGCCGGAATATGACTTGAAATCCGGCGCGGAGAATACCTGGACGGTTTCTATGAAGCCGCAGGCGCTCACTGAACTTAAGAAGCAGGCGGTCACCGAGGCCATTGGCACCATTCGAAACCGGATTGACCAGCTGGGTGTCACCGAGCCCACAATTCAAGAGCACGGGCTTGGCGACTATCAGATTCTGGTACAGCTTCCCGGAGTTGACGATCCCGCCCGGGTCAAGCAGATCATGCAGTCCACTGCAATGCTTGAGTTGCGGTTGGGAATGGGTGGGCCCTACCCCAGCGAACAGGCGGCGCTACAGGAAAAAGGTGGGGTGTTGCCGCCGGATGCGGTTTTATTGCCGGGGAAGAGCGTCGGGTCAGCCGAGACCGACAACGGTCCGCAGTGGTACTTGCTTTCTCGGGCCTCGGCGGTCACCGGCCGCGATCTGCGCGATGCCAAGCCTACTCGAAACGAGAATGGGCAGCCAGAGGTGGAGTTCGATCTTACCGGGGATGGTGGCAGGCGGTTCGGCGCATTCACCGGTGCTCACGTCGGCGAATACCTGGCCGTCGTGCTTGACAACAAAGTTCAGGAATATGCGGTAATCAAAAGCCAGATTCACGATGTTGGAACGATTGAAGGCGGCTTCACGGAGCAGAGCGCGAAAGACCTGTCAATGATCCTGCGCTCAGGCGCACTACCTGCTGGAATCAAGTATCTCGAAGAACGCACGGTGGGGCCGTCGCTGGGAAGCGATTCCATTCGCGCAGGCGTTCGCGCCGCCGTTGTCGGCATGGTTGCGGTGTTGATTTTCATGCTGATTTACTATCACGCCGCAGGAATTAACGCGGACCTTGCGCTGATCCTAAATTTAGTGATTCTGCTCGGATTTCTAGGGTTCAGCAGCGCGACCCTGACGTTGCCCGGGATTGCGGGAGTGATTCTAACGGTTGGAATGGGCGTAGACTCAAACGTGCTGATTTTCGAACGTATCCGGGAGGAATTGCGAAATGGAAAAACCCCTCCCTCCGCCGTGGAGCAGGGTTTCCGCCATGCTTTGACCACGATCATTGATACGCACGTTACTACGATCATCTCAGCCGCGATTCTTTTCCTCTTTGGAACGGGACCGGTAAAGGGATTTGCCATCACATTGAGCTTTGGCCTATTCGCCAACTTATTTACGGCGGTCTTCGTGTCCCGAGTGATTTTTGATTGGATTCTTAGCCGCAAACAGCGTGGCGAGGCGTTGAGTATTTAGGAACTGACATTTTTAACGTTGTCATTCCGACGAGCGAAGTGACGAGGGATTCGCTCTTTGCTGGTGGTGAGAAAAGCAGATTTCTCGCCAGGCTCGAAGTGACAACAGTAGTAGAAGAAGACTTGACCTAAGAGGCTCATAGCAGAGTGGAATTTTTTCGCAATACGAATATAGACTTCCTCGGGAAAAAGTGGTACTTCCTTGCGTTCTCCCTGGTCTTTAGTCTCGCGGGGCTGTATTCATTGCTGTTTTGGCACAAGGTGCCGTACGGCATTGACTTTCGCGGTGGAACGCTGGTTGAGGTGAAGTTTTCCCAAAATCCCGATTACCATGCAATCACAGTCGCAATGGACCATGTTGGGTTGCATCACGTGCGCATCCAGCGTTTCGGCCCTTCAGGGAACAATGAAGTTTTGATTGATTTGCCGATACAAGAGACTAGTGAACAGGCGCTCGATCGAGGCAAGATCCAGATCGTCAATGCCTTGGAAACCAATGCTCCACCGGGTAAACAGGACCTGAACAATACCAGCAGTTTGAGCTTAACCAATTACCTGATAGATAAAGATCCTCTTCATGCGGGAACGGACGCGAACCAGCGTTATGCGGCGCAGGCGCAAGCGATCATTGATTATAAGGACAAAACAAAGGGCGGCGTTTTGAGCTCGATGGGCGACTTGAAGGGTGTTGCCGACCCTGCGGTGCTGGCCTCGGTTCAGGAAGGGTTTTTTGTTTCCAATTTTGCGATCCGCGACGTGGCTATTGTCGGGCCACAGGTGGGAGCGCAGTTAAAGCAGCAAGCCCTGCTGGCAATAGCTTATTCGCTGGGGGGGATGCTGATTTATCTGGCATTTCGCTTTGAATGGATTTACGGTGTAGCGGCTGTTATAACCGTCTTCCACGATACGCTGATAACGGTTGGGGCCTTTTCGCTCTTAAATAAAGATATTTCGCTGACCGTGATAGCGGCAATCCTGACGTTGGTGGGCTATTCGAATAACGACACCATCGTGGTTTTTGACCGCATTCGAGAGAATTTGAAGTTGATGCGGAGGGAAAAACTCTCCGACATCGTCAATCGGAGCATCAACCAGACCCTGAGTCGTACGATTTTGACCGCAGGGTTGACCTTTTTGACGGTTTTGGCTTTATATTTGTTCGGCGGAGAAGTATTGAACGGATTCTCCCTGGCTCTTGTAATTGGCATCTTAATAGGGACGTATTCGTCAATCGCCATCGCAGCGCCGATTCTGGTTGCGTATCAGGATTGGCGATCGCGGCGTACCAGAGGTGCTGGCTCCGGGCCGGCTGGAAGCGGAAAGCAATTAGCCGGAACGGATAAAGCCCCAAGACAGAATGAGGGCAAAGGCCCGGCGAGAAGTTCAAAGGCTGGCGTGAACGGCTGAGTGGGGGGCTACCCGCGCTTCGCATTTCCGGAATTGTGGAAAGTGGGAGCAAAGGGAAAGCAGACGGTGTCTAAGTAATAGGTGAGTATCGCGCAGGAGAAACCGTATGTTTGAAGACAGCCTAATCGAGTCCGGCGGTAAGTTAAAGACCAAGCGGGGACAGGCCAGCTTAGTCGCTTTCATTTTTGAGGGGATACTGATCGGAATCATGGTCCTGATTCCTCTCCTATTCACTGAAGCGCTTCCCAAAGCTCAGTTGATGATGTCGCTGGTGGCACCCCCTCCTCCTCCACCACCCCCGCCGCCTCCCGCAGTGGTTCATATCGTCAAGCAAGTTCAGACCAACATTATTAATGACCAGCTTCGGACGCCAACCAAGATCCCGAAGAAGATCGAAATGATTAAAGAAGATGCAGCTCCGCCGCCGATGACAGCCGGCGTAGTTGGCGGGATCAGTGGTCCGGGCGCGGTGGGCGGAGTCATAGGCGGAATCATCAGCTCGACGCCCGTCGCGGTCCCCAAAGTAGCTACGCCGACACGGATAAGGGTCTCGCAAGGCGTGACGCAGGGATTGAAGATAAGGAACGTAAATCCGGTTTATCCGGCTCTGGCACGGCAGGCACGCATCCAAGGAACTGTATTGTTGCAGGCGGTGATCAGCAAGGATGGCTCGATCCAGAATCTGAGAGTCATCAGCGGTCACCCCATGCTCGTCCCCGCAGCCATTGACGCGGTTAAGCAGTGGAAGTACAAGCCGTACATTCTGAACGGAGAGCCGGTAGAAGTTGACACCCAGGTTACGGTGAACTTTACTCTGGGCGGTTAGAGTTTTGAGCGCACGACATTAGTTGAAAATCCAGACGCATAACGAAATCCGAGGAGGGAAAGCACCCCATGTTCGTAGCAAATTTAGCAGTACATACTCTCAGTCACGTAACTATGACCGCCAGTTGGATGTTTCAGGATACGGGAACGCCGCAATGGGACCCACTTTCACTGTGGCGCGCAATGGGATGGATAGCGAGGTCGGTCGTGATCCTGCTATTCATCATGTCGGGGTGGTCAATTGGCGTAATGATTGATCGCTGGATGGCCTTCAATGCTGCGCGAAAGCAGTCGCGTTCATTTGCGCCGGCAGTGGCTGGCGCGTTGCGAGATGGCAAAATTGACGAGGCTATCAAAGTAGCCGAACGCAACAAAAAGAGCCATCTGGCCAAAGTCGTCACCGCGGGACTTATGGAGTTCCGGGCACATCAGGAGAGCGGCGAGATTCCCGGGGAAACGATTGAAGCTTCCAAACGGGCTCTGGAGCGGACCGAGGCTATCGTTCATGCCGAACTGAAGCGCGGACTGGGTGGGCTGGCGACAATCGGATCCACAGCTCCGTTCGTCGGACTGTTCGGGACCGTCATGGGAATTTTGCACACCTTCCAGGATATGTCCACCAGTAAGGCAACCGGACTGGGCGCAGTCGCCGGCGGTATTGCCGAGGCGCTGGTCACCACCGCGATTGGTTTGCTGGTCGCGATTCCGGCCGTCATGATGTTCAACTATCTAACTGGCCGCGTGGAAGCCTTCGACGTGGAGATGGATAACTCGTCCAGTGAACTGATTGACTATTTCCTCAAGCGTCGGGGAATAGCGCGTCGGCCTTAACGGAAGGTGTGCAAGCAGGGGTGAGGCGAAAGCCAGATTTTTGATTGGCTGCTGGCCGACGATTTGGTCAGTTGCTTGGGGAGTTGGGTCGCTATGGGAATTGCAGTACGGAATGAAGGCGCGAAAGTTAATTCAGACATCAATGTGACGCCGATGGTTGACGTCATGTTGGTGCTGCTGATCATCTTCATGGTGATCACGCCAATGCTCCAGCACGGCGTGAGCGTTGATCTGGCGAAAGTGAACAATCCGCAGGCAATGCCGGACGCTGAAAAGGAAGATGCTCTAATCGTGGCCGTGATGCGTGATGGGGCAATATTTCTGGGCAATGACAGGTTGCCGGTGGATCAGTTGACCGAAAAGATCAAGGACCGCATTGCCAGCCGGGTTGACAAGCGAGTATATGTTCGCGCCGACGCGCGGGCGAAATACAGTTCGGTAGTGGGAGTCGTGGACAATGTTCGGGCTGCCGGAGTTGATCAACTTGGACTGTTAACCGATCAAAAGAAGCAGCTGCCCCCGCCAGGCGTGCCTCCAGGAGCGCCTGGGGCAACAGGAACGCCGGGAACCGGACAGTAGCGTTAAATTAGGAGGAAACGATTTATGTCAATGGCACTTGGAGGCTCGAGCGGTGGTCCGACCGCAAGCATGAATGTAACGCCGTTTATTGACATTCTGTTGGTGTTGCTCATTATCTTCATGGTCATTAATCCCCCCCAGATGAAGGGATTGGACGCGCTGGTACCGCAGCCTCCAAAGAAGGATGAGCCCAAGAATGACACTCCCGACCGCACTATCGTCGTGTCCGTTATTGATCATGGGACGGGACAGGAACCGACGCTCAAGATCAATACGGATGATGTTACATGGGATAGTTTGCAAGGACGGTTGACGGATATTTTCAAGACTCGCGCCGAGAAAGTCATGTTTGTAAAGGGAGATGACAATGTCCCCTTCGCTGATGTTGCGAATGTGATAGACATTGCGCACGCGGCGGGGGTTGATAAAGTCGGGCTGATTACCGCTAAAATTGAAGCTGGCGGCTAGACATTCCGAGAATTCAGAATATAGAAGTGGCCCGGGTATAACCCGGGCCGATGTCTGTGCATAGCCTGGGTTGGATTTTCAGGGCAGGGGGAATTGCACGTGATAAATAGAAACCTACGACTCGCAGCGCTGGTAGCACTTGGCGCCGCCGTATTCTCAGCTACTGGGTGTAACAAGCTAAAGGCACGCGATCAGCTGAACAAAGGCGTGGCTTCGTACAAAAACGCCCGCTATGAGCAGGCGATCGATCATTTTCAGAATGCCGTGTCCCTCGACCCGGGACTCGAAAATGCCCGCCTGTATCTCGCCACTGCGTACACGCAGCTCTACATACCTGACGTTGACAGCCCGGACAATGTGAGGCTGGCCGAGCAGGCCATTGATCAGTTCAAGGCTGTATTGCAACACGACCCTAAAAGCGTTACCAGCGTGAAAGGAATCGCGTACCTGTATCTACAGGAAAAAAACTTTGATCAGGCGAAGGCTTACTACCATAAGGCGCTTGAAATTGATCCTAATGACCCGGAGGCCTACTACACTCTCGGCGTCATCGCATGGACGCAAAGCTACAAGCCCAGGATGGAAGCGAGGGCAAAGCTGGGTCTGAAACCAGACGAGCCTCTCAAGGACAAAAAAGTCTGCGGGGACTTGAGGGACGCCAATTGGGGAATCATTCAACAAGGTCTGGATGATTTAAACAAAGCATTAGCGCTGCGTCCGGATTATGACGACGCGATGGCTTACGTAAATCTGCTGTATCGCGAGCGCGCCGACCTCGAATGTGGCGCCCCAGCGGCTCGCGCGGCGGATGAGAAGACCGCCGACGAGTGGGTGGACAAAACGATGGCCACCAAGAAAATGAAGGTTGAAAAACAACCTTCCGCTCCCGGCATTACGATGGACCAAAGCGGGAAGTGACTTCTCAGCAATATAACGATTTAAGCCCCTTTTCTTGAAGGGGCTTTCTTATTGCTGATTCTCTCTTGACAGCTTTTTTAGCAGGCAAATTGCGGCAAAATGCTGAGAGAGTGCGGGGATTGGGAAGATAAACTCATTGCATTTCCTTGAATCAGGAGGCGGCCTTGAAAGCATTTCTTTTTGGTTTAATTCTGGGGTTAATTGCGTTGCCTGCCGGAGTTTATTTCTATTTCGTTACCGGAAGCGCGCCCGTAGCGACCGCAGCCCAGGCGATGCCTTTCGAAAAAATGCTGGCCCACAAAGCGCTCGATGCCCGCGTCGCGAAAGAAATGCCCCATACCGTTCCGGTTGCAGCCGACGAGTCGGCGTTCCGAGCCGGGGCGCAAGTGTATCGCGACAATTGTGCGGTCTGTCACAGTTACTCTGATGGCAATCCCAGCGGCATTGCGAAGGGGATGTTTCCGCGCCCACCCAAACTTCTCCAAGGCAGAGGCGTAACCGACGATCAACCTGGTGAAACTTATTGGAAGGTCGCGAACGGCATTCGTCTCACTGGCATGCCCGCGTTTAATCGATCGCTCTCGGACCAACAAGTGTGGCAAGTCAGCCTTCTGTTGGCGAACGCGGATAAACTACCGGACGCGGTAAAAACGCTACTCACGCAGCCGCAAAGCCCTCCCGCGCTTGGAAACATTGTCCCCTCGCAGGCCGCATCGCCGCAGCCGAACACGCACTAAACGGAAGCTCATGGCAAATTACTCGCGACCCGAATCCGAGCGAGGGTTTGACGCATCTTACTTTGATGCGCTCATCGTGATCAGATGAGTGACGTCAAATAAAGCCAGAGAAAATTGTGGCGAGTTGGAATAGAAGCATGGAAAAGAAAAAGCTGGAACATTTCAAGAAGCGGCTGGAAACCAGGCAGGAAGAACTGCGCCGCATGGTCAGCCGCATAGAACAAGACGGGCGTACTGTGGACGAAGACTCTGCGCAAGACATCGCCGACCGCGCCGCCAGTTCTTATACCAAGGAATTCCTTTTTCACCAGAGCAACAATGACCGCCAGCTTCTGCAAATGGTCGAAAGCGCTTTGTCCCGGATGCGCGAAGGCACTTTTGGAGAATGTATCTCCTGCGGAAAGGAAATCAACGCCAAGCGTCTGGAAGCGGTCCCATGGACGCGACATTGCATTGAGTGTCAGGAAAAGCTTGAGCAGGGCCAGCTGGAAGAAGTGCCCCAGTAGCCTACTCTTCTCTTTCAGCTGAACTATCGTAGCCGGCCCGCTACACGTTCGGCCAGATGTCGCGGAAATCAAAAACTCCTGTCTTGCCCGCAAGCCATTCGGCGGCTTTCACAGCGCCCTCGGCGAAACCGCGGCGTGATTTTGCGTCGTGACAAAGGTAAATCGTGTCGTTGGGAGAATTCAGAATTACTTCGTGCATTCCGACTACATCGCCCTCGCGAAACGATGTGATCTCCAGTTCTGCCGTTGAAGTTTCGCGGATTATCTTTTGGAGTTCTGCGGCTGTTCCCGAAGGCGCGTCTTTTTTGCTGACGTGATGCCGTTCGAAAATCTGTCCGGAATATTGATGCTTCAACGCGGCTGCTGCTGTACGCGCCGCGTCATAGAACAGGTTTACGCCGATCGAAAAATTCGCTCCGTAAACAAAACCGGTCCCAGCCTGCTCGACAAGTTGCCGGACTCTTGGCAGATCGTTACTCCATCCGGTCGTGCCAACAACCATATTCACCCCGCTCCCCACACATGCCTCGATGTTTCGAAGCACTGCGGCAGGAGTCGTGAAATCAATAACGGCGTCCATGGACCGCAGTAAGGCAGGTATGAGCGCTGAAGCGTTGTCATTCTGCTGCCCGCCAAAAACCGTCACGTCATGGCCGCAATGAGAAGCGACCTCGGCGACCAACGATCCGGTTTTTCCCCGCCCTAATATGAGGAGCTTCATTCGCTGCGAACTCCTAATCAAAAACTGCCGGATCCAACTCTGAAAAGAATGCCTTGTGCAGCCGCTGAACAACCGCGGGCGCAGCGTCTTCTTCGATCACGAACGTTAAATTGATTTCCGACGCGCCCTGCGAGATCATTCGAATATTTACGTCCGATAATTCGCCGAATACTCTCCCCGCGATTCCCGGTATCTGCCGCAAGTTCTCGCCGACCAGGCAGACGATCGCTTTCCGGCCTTCGTACTTCACATCCGCCAGTTTAGCTAAATCAGCGGCAAGAGCAGGGATAGATTCGTTTGAATCCACTGTTAAAGACACGCTCACCTCGGACGTTGAAACCACATCCACTGGAACGCGATGCCGGTCGAAAACCTCGAAAATCGCTCTCAAGAAGCCGTGCGCAAGCAACATCCGGGGAGCGGCAACGTCCACGATTGTGATGTGCTTCTTTACCGCGATGGCTTTGAAAACGTTCTTGCACGCGGGCGTGCGCGCCGTAATCATCGTGCCCTCGCAGGAAGGATTGCGGGAATTCAGCACCTGCACCGGGATATTTTTTTGAATAGCAGGCAAGACGGTTGCCGGATGAAGCACTTTCGCACCAAAGTACGCCAATTCGGCCGCCTCGTCGAAACTTATTACTCTGATGCGGCGCGCGTCGCCGCATAGATTCGGGTCTGTCGTCATCATGCCGTCAACGTCCGTCCAAATCTCAATTCTGTGGGCGCCTAAGCCCGCGCCTACAATTGCGGCCGAAAAATCCGAACCGCCGCGACCGATTGTCGTAGTGACTCCACTCTTGGTTGCGCCCACAAAACCGCCCATCACAGGAACTCGATCTGCATCGAGCAATGGCTGGACTCTAACGCGGAGCTGTTCGTTAATTTCGTCCCACAGCGGCGTGGCGCGAGTAAAAGTATTATCGGTAACAATGCATCGGCGTGCATCCACTACTTCCGCGTCAATCTGGTGTGAACAAAGAGCTGCTGCAACGATCTTGCACGAAAGAATTTCACCAAACGCGGCAACGTGATCCGAAGTGCGCGGAGTAAGTTCGCCGACAGCGCTGATTCCCCGGATCAGTTCATCGAGCGCTTCGAAATCCGCTTCGAGATCGCCGTGAAAACGGCTGAACAACGCCGTCCCAAGTAATTCCCCGGCGACATTGTAATGGCGCTCGCGAAGAGAGCGGGAAATGTTCAGCGCGGTATCGCGCTCCCCGGCTCCGGCGGCTCTACCCAGCGTCAACAATTGGTCGGTAACTTTCGCCATCGCGCTGACGATTACTACGGGAGCCTGTTCAAGCCGCTGCGAGACGATGGTAATTACACGCTTGATAGATTCCGCGTCACCAACGGAGGTCCCGCCGAACTTCATGACGATCATTGCGGAGACTTTCTCAAACCAGTGTCAGCGGGATCAAAGACGCGCTCAGTAGAACACGAAACCACAAGAAGATGGGCGCGCTCAGTTTCACTTGTATGCTGATGCGAAAAGTCGTTCTGAGCCGTGCAGGGGTCCTTCGACTCCACAAGTCCATTCGCAGAGCGAATAGACTTGTTACGCTCAGGATGACAAGGTTGAGCGGGTTACAGATCACGCTCCGCCCGCGCGATTTAGTCAACATCAATCGAGATAACCCTGCGCCTTGAGAAGCTCGGCATTCAGCAGCGCAGCCCCGGCAGCGCCACGGATCGTATTGTGGGAAAGGACCGTAAACTTCCAATCCAGCACTCCGCATGGGCGCAGACGGCCCACCGTCGTGGTCATCCCTTTGCCTGATTCAACATCGAAGCGCGGCTGTGGCCGGTCGGGCATCGCCAGGTATCGCACCGGCTCGAGCGGTGCGGTGGGCAACTTCAGAGCCTGCGGCACGCTACGGAAACTCGTCCACGCATTCATGATCTCTTCGGGCCGCGCCTTTTTTTTCAGTTTGACTGAAATGGATTCCGTATGACCATCCTGGACCGCAACGCGATTGCATTGCGCGCTCATGGCAAATGCAGCGGGAACGATCCCCGCGCCATTCAGTTTGCCGAGAAGTTTTCGCGTCTCCTCCTCCATTTTTTCTTCTTCTTTGCCGATGTAAGGAATCACATTACCCAAAATGTCCATCGAAGCCACCCCGGGATATCCCGCGCCGCTGATCGCTTGCATCGTGACTGCCATCACGGTTTCAATCCCGAAGGTCTGTTGCAGCGGACACAGCGCCAACACAAGGCCGATGGCGGAGCAATTCGGATTGGTGACAACGAAGCCTCCCGACTTCTTTCGCCACGATTGACATTCCAACAGCTTGATGTGATCGGGATTGACTTCCGGAATCACCAGCGGAACATCTTTTTGCATTCTTAACGCGCTGGAGTTGGTAATCACGGCGCAACCGGCGTCGGCAAACAACGGCTCCATTTCGGCGGCGATGGATGCGTCCAGCGCCGCAAAAATCAGCTTCGGCGCGCCCTGCGGCTTTGCAGGCGAAACGCGCATATCGGCGACTCGCGCCGGAATCGCAGTTTTCAATTTCCAGCGTGCGGCTTCTCCGTACAACCGGCCCTCAGAGCGATCGGACGCAGCCAGCCAAGCCACCTCAAACCACGGGTGATCCTCCAGCATCTGGACAAATCTCTGCCCAACGATCCCGGTCGCGCCCAGTATTCCTACAGAAATCTTGTTCGGCATAGGTATGTTGGAATTTTACAACAGTGAGGCGTCATCCCGAGCAGGTTCAGTGCGCACGGGGGCTTCATGCCGGTGTGTGCCGCTCTGTGCTTCTCCCCGGGTCGCGATTCAAACTATTTACTGGGAACGTTCCGCCTGTCCCCCAAATTCCCTTGACGTATATAGTGATATCACTATACCCTAATGCTTGCCATGGCCGATGAACCGCCGCTCAAACCGGTGATCTGGGTCGGCACCAGCCTCAAAAACTTGCGAGCCTTCCCCGCGCCCGTCCAGGATGTAATGGGCTACGCCTTGTATCTCGCACAACGCGGCGGCAGGCATCAGGATGCGAAGGTGCTAAGCGGTTTTGGCGGCGCAGGCGTCCTCGAAACTATCAAGGATTATCGTGGAGACACCTTTCGAGCGGTGTACACGTTGAAGTACGCAGGGAAGGTATATGTGCTTCACGCATTCCAAAAGAAATCGAAGACCGGGCGGACAACCGCCGCGCCGGGACATGGAGTTGATCAGGCAGCGGCTGCGCGAAGCCGAACAGATTGCCAGGGGGAGAAAGCAATGACGAAAATGACCAACAAGAAACGAAATGGAACCGGAAGCCGCAACGTGTTTAAGGACATCGGCGTGCCGAACGCGGAAGAGCATCTAGTCAAGGCGCAACTGGTATTCAAGATTGACGCCATTTTGAAAGCTCGCGGTCTCAAGCAGGTGGAGGCCGCCGAGTTATTTGGAGTCCGCCAGCCAGATGTTTCCAAGATGCTGCGCGGTGAGTTCCGCCAGTTTTCCGTGGAACGCCTGCTTCGCTTCCTGGTGTCGCTCGATCAGGATGTGGGGATCGTGGTAAAGCCGCACCGTGACAGAAATAACGCGCCGGCCTTGCAAGTTTTCTGAGGATTGTCCGGCACGGGAAGTTCCGTCTGTCTCCGGATTTCCTCCGAATTTCTCGGTCCAGCTCTGAACTGCCCACTCAAGCCAAAGGCATGTCTAGTCCCAACACATCTCTAACAAAACGTCCTCGAACATCCCTGTAAAGGATGTCATGGGTCTGAACAAAAACCGGGCTCGAATGGGCCACCTGTGACCCACTACTGATGGGGACTGATCTCCGTTCCAAAGGAATAATCATTCAGCGGGCCAAACCGTTTCTTCTCGGCATACAATCGCCAACGTCTCCAGACGATTCGCAGGCTGGCCATTACCGGGATGGAAAGATAGACGCCGAGTACACCGGCGATCTCGGCGCCCGCTAGCACTCCGAAAATGGCCGCCAGCGGATGCAGTTCGAGGCTTCGGCCCATAATTCGAGGTGAGATTACGTAGTCTTGAGTCAATCTCCACGACGCCAGGAAAATGAGCAACACCAGCCAGTGCGAGTAAGTCATCAGTAGTGCTATTCCCATGATTACTACCGCCGCAACAAGCGGACCGACCACCGGAATAAATTCCATCACTCCTCCGGCCGTGCCCAACACCAGCGCATAGGGAACGCTCATGGCTGACATGAAGCCGGTATAAACCACCCACGACAAAGCCGCCAGGGTCAACTGGGCACGGATAAAATGTGCCAGCATTTGGTTCATGTCATCCAGCACCCCTTGCAAAAACTCCCGTTGTGGCTTGGTCTGCACAAGTGACAATGCAACGTCGCTGAACGCGCGTCCATCCCTGAGGAAGAAAGCGGCCAGTAAGGGGACAACAATCACCAACCAGGATTGCTGGGCGACTTCGGCCACTCGGATACCCAGTCGCTGAGCCAGTTGAACGATATCCTTTTGATGCTGGTTTAGAAATTCCTTTAATCGGTTGATTGTGTTTCTGCTCCACCCATGTTGATTGCCAATCTTTTCGGTTATGTCACTGATCCCGCTGCTGGTAACTTTGTTTGGAGAAGCTGGCAAAGCCGTTGTAAGTTTTTGCGCCTGTCGCCCGATTTGCGGCCCCACGAAGAAGAAAAATGTAACTAGCAGCGCGAGCAGCAAGATATAAATTATCGCAATCGCGCCGCCGCGGCTTCGCGTCCACTTCTCGCAGCGCGAAACCGCCGGGTCCACCAAATAGGCAAAGAAAACCGCAAAAAGGAAAGCTATGAGGGTGTGATGAGCGACGTAGAGAAATCCCAGTACCAGCGCGAAGAGCAGAATGGTGATGAGAACACGGCTGGTGCGTACGTCAATCAGAGACATTGAAGTGAAACCCCAGAATTCAAGGCTTTCCCTAACCGACGAGGATACAACCTTCCATAATTAACTCCCGAAACAACTAATCACGAATAACTTCGGTATTGTCGCTGGCAATCAGAATTCGCACCAGCTTGAGGTGGTCGTCGAGCCACAGAGACCAATCGCCATTTTCGGTCTTGAGAGTAAAGCGGCTGAGCTCGCGGTCCACTCCGCGAATAGGGATTTTCTCCTTGCCGGAGAACGCCATACTAACGGCCATGGAGCTTCGAGAATGCGGGTCCAATGTGCCAAATTGCGTTTTCTGGTTGGCCACGCACTCAAATGGACCGTTATTCTGACGACAGCCCATCGCTAAAAACTTCCACGCGAGAACCTCTCTCTGAATAAAAAAATAATCATCGAGAATGCTGGTGGAGGTAGGCAGCATGAAGGGTTGCTCGAGGGGTTTGTCGCCGGGATTTGGAGTGACACGCTCAATAAGGAAATTGTCATTCGGCAAAACCACGGCTTGGCTTTTGCCGGGACTCACTTCGTTCCATTCATATTTCTCCAATTCCCCGGCAGCATTTAATTGAAGGTCAGAATCCTGGGTTGACGTGTCGGATCCGCCGTCAGCTTTAAATTCGGAAATCACCGTGCTTCCCTTTGGCCCTTGTTTGATGGAGAAAGTTTCGGTTGCAACGCGCCTGCCGTTCATAAATACACCAAAGGACCCCGAATCCACCGTCTGGACGCCCGAATTTTCTTTGTCCTTGCCGGCTGCGATTACGCTACCAATCAGCAGCAGGCCCAGAGTTACCGAAATTGCCTTCCTATGCGTCACGTCTCAGTCCCCCTGCTTTAAATCTTGAGAATCATTTCGATGGAAAAATTCCTAATGTTCGCGCTACCTCGGCGGCAATTTCCTCGATTGGTTTGCCGTTGGTTTCGACACGACATGTCGCAGCCAGATAAAGAGGGCGCCGTATCTCATACAATTTGCGGAAATGCGGCTCGTCTCGTCGCAACGGGCGGTTCAGTTCTTGCTGTTCGCACCGCCGGAACAACTCTTCTATCGGCGCGTCCAGGAATACGGATGGAACATTCCCGTCTTGCAGCATTGAAACATTCTGCGCCTGCGCGAATGCGCCCCCGCCTAATGCAATGACTCGATAATCCGATTCCGATTCGGAAAGCAATTCGCGGAACGCCAGATGCTCGCAACGGCGGAATTCCGCCTCTCCTTCATCCCGGAAAATTTCTTCAATGGTTCGGCCTTCGCGAGCTTGAATCCGGTCGTCCAGGTCGTCGAAACGCCATCCCAGCAGATTGGCTAACTCCCTCCCTACGGAGGTTTTGCCCGCTCCCATGAAGCCGACCAGGACGATCACCCGGGGAAGATGTTTGCGCAGCGAAGAATCCGCATGCGGGAGCGAAGCAGATTGGTTTCCCATGCGTGCTGGATTACCACCAGGCTCTATCCCTGATTGGCCGGATTTTAGCGTTTCTTGAGATGGATTTTACCACTGAAGGAAAACAACTTAACCGACGATGCGGCTTTGCCTACCGTGCCCGCGAAGGCACTCCCTGCTTTGATGGGAAATGAAGTGTGCTTCGGCTGCAACTGGAAGTCGTTTTCCACCAGCCCTTGCTCTGATCTGGCAGTCACATCAATTGAAGCGTAGCCCGGCGCCGTAGCTAAAATATCTCCGGTGTAGCTGGTTAGAGAATATTCACCACCAGCGCCGAAATCGCCGTCATAACGGATCTTTCCGCTACTGCTGTTGACTTCGACAAGCGGGCCACTGACGGAAGTTAAAACGACATCGCCGCCGAGGGAGGTGATTTCCACATGTCCGCCGCGAATATCGGTCAAAGTGACAGGGCCATTTAGCGTCTTGACGTGAACATGAGCGTCGCTCACGTCGCGCACATCAACATTTGCGGTGTTGCCCTCCATAACTACGTCGCCGTGGAGTTTTTCGGCGGACAGCGGACCCGTCATTGAGGTTAAGGTCACATTCGCGTCGGCGGGCACAACTACTTCGTAATCTACCTGACCGGTGCTCTGGTCCGCTCCCGCAAGGAGATGGGAAATTATGTCCACGCGATTGCCGCGATGGCTCTGGTCAACCTCGACTTTGTCGGAATGAAGTACCGCCGTTATCGTTACTTCCCTCTTAGGGCCGGCCTTTACCGAAATCGGGCCGTATTGGTTGTTTATGGAAATGCTCGGTTTGCGCCCGACCTTGAAGTGAAGTTGTTGCTGGGTCTCGGCGGTCGCGGAGAGTGTTCCAGCCAATGCCACCATCACAACCAACTTTGCGGCGTATCTATTTCTCAACATCATGGCCTAATCCTCAACTCCGCGGTAGATGATCCGGGTTCACTCGCCTAATCAGGGCCGATTCATGGCTATCTCGTACACCATTGCCTTTTGCTCGTATGCATCCATCAGATATTGCTGCGCTTGCTCGTCGTTGGGATCCGATTTTACAGACTCTTCAGCATCCCGAATGTACGAGTTTACGTTGCGCAAATTGGCCGCGTAGGCCGCTCTCATTGCTGGCGTACGCCTTGATACTACATCAAGGAGTTGCTGGTCGTCGGCGCTGGAGGTGTCGGAGATTTCGGAAGCGGTTGTCGGCGCTAGAGACGTTTGTTTCGCAGTCTCGACGGGTACATGTCTATACTTCGCCACGCCAAACGCCAGCAACATCAATGCTCCGACGGGGATCAGCCAGGCAAGACGCCGGCGGCGCGGCTGGCTGTGCACCAGAAAAGGTGCTGATTCGGGATTGCGGATCAAACCCTCCTGGCGCAGCGCAATCTCAATCGAATTCCAGACACGTGGGTTAGGCTCATCTGTATCCCGCAAGAGGCGTGCCTGCTGCGAAATGGCATTTAAATCGGCAACCAATTCCGAACAAGGAGAACATGAATTCAGATGGGACTTCTGTTCGATCGTGTGGCCGCCTTCGTTCTCAGGCAGGACCCGTTCGAATTCTTCACAGGTCATAGCTACTTCTCCCCGACAGCGCTCGGGCTTCTCACGGCTTTCTGGCTTTTTCAGCTCTGCTCGTCTTGAGAAGCTCGCGTAGTTTCAAACGTGCTTTATGCAACTGCGACTTACTATTTCCTACCGAACATCCTACAATCTCTGCGATCTCGTTATGCTCGTAGCCTTCTACGTCGTGCAGCACAAAAATTGACCGGTAACCCGGGGGCAAATCTTCTACTGCCCGCTGCAACTGCAAACGATCAATGGACCCTGCAAGACTTGGATCCGGGGCGCCCAATTCTTTCTTGGGAGCCTCTTCTTCGGTCTCGATCGTATCTTCGAGCGGCACTACGGGAAGACCCTTTTTGCGCAACTGCATCAGCACCACGTTGACGGCCATGCGGTGCAGCCAGGTCGAAAACGCGGACTCGCCCCGAAAAGTTCCGATTTTTCGGAACAATTGCAGAAAGGCTTCCTGAGTGAGGTCTTCGGCTGCCGCCGTATTGGCCGTCATGCGCAAACATAACGAATAAACCCGCCGTTTATGCAGATGATACAGGGCCTCGAAGGCTTCTGCGTCACCCTGCTTGGCTCGCTCGATCAGTTCAACTTCAGAAATCTTTTGGGCTTGCGGTTTTCGCGCGTCGGTCAAGTCGCCTTTTCCGGCCGCACTCAGTCTGATGCGGCATAACTACTCTTTCGTTGTACTGTTTCCGGGCGATGCAATCCTGCTTTTCCGCCAGCGAATGCCCGGAAGCCTTTGCTGTTTAAGACTTTGAAGCGGACCTGCCCACGTTCGTGACTAGAGTAACAAATGAAGCCTATGGCATAGCTAACGCGGCGTCAACCAAGACGAGATTGGGCTTGGACGGTTGCGAATCCTCGGCAATAGTTTTTCGGGGGCTGTCGCCGCCGCCAATCCTTTTGCAATTTGCAGAGCGTAGTCAATGGTCTTGCGGATGGATAACGCGCCGGTGCGCAACCGTTCGCGGAGAGTTTCTCCTTCGAGAAGTTCAGAAACGACGTATGGCGATCCCTGATTGTCGCCAATGTCGAAAATGGCCATGATATTGGGATGGCTGAGTGCGGCGGCGGCGCGAGCTTCCTGAGCAAAGCGTTGCAGGCGATCAGGATCGCTGGAGAAAGACGCAGGCAAAACTTTGATGGCGACATCACGTCCTAAACGCGAATCACGGGCGCGATAAACTTCTCCCATACCGCCAGCGCCCAACTGCGAGATGACCTGATATGGTCCAATCTTTTGACCTGGAAGGATAGACATTTGGCAAGCATTATAGGGGAATGTCGGGAGCAACGGCCGCAAGATTAATGCTTAGGGTGATAATTATGAAGACGTGAATCGTTGCCAGTTGTGGCGTAGTGGGCCAGTTTCCGGTTAGCCCGTTTCGCGACAATGAGACAATCGGAAATTCGGTGATCAATTTGTCCGAGACGGATGGAGTGTGAGATGGGCTGTTCTCGCCAGCAATCATTATCTGTGGACAGCCAACTTACGGTGTGCCCGTAATTCGGGTTCCGAACTTTGGCCAGTCTCCTCGCCCGTACCTGTGCCGCACCTTAGTGAACCGATTCCGGCTCTTCCCAGTCGAGGGCGTAAACATCCTGGGTTCCGGCGTTGCGAAGCATGATCGGCGAATCGTCGGGGGCGACCGCAAACCATCTTCCGTAAAAGCCCACGGTGGCAAAATTCTTGAGTCTCGTTGACCCTCTGGGTCTGATCATTCCTCTTTACCCCGTCCCCGACGATCCGTCGCCAGAATATACCCCCGACAGTTTGGCCTTCTTTTTCGGAGACGACGATGCCTTCCATTTCCGGACCTCTGTCTGGGAACGACTCAATCGGACAATCCCACACGGGCCACTCGAAATTGCTGGGACCGGTGGTAACCCATGTACAGCGGAGCCGCTGCATATCGACCTGAGAGTGACGTCACCTTACGGACCTAGGATGCATAACGGACTGCAACAATTTCACACCGGTGTTGACTATGCAGCGCCAATTGGGACAGCAGTATATTCCGTATCGCGCGGCGACGTAGCTTTAGCGTACCCAAGCCGTACAGCCGGTAACGTGATTGATATAATTACTCCGTTAGTCGGCAGCTCAGTCTACATGCATCTATCAAGTATTAATGTCAGTCCCGGACAAAATGTTGATGCAGGGCAACAAATAGGACGTTCTGGGAACAGCGGCGAGTCAAGCGGACCACATCTTCACTTTGAACAGCACTCTCTTGGTCAAATTTTTGCGAATGGGGTTTTTAATCACGCAACACTCATTGCCCCATGTCAATAGATGAGATTTCCTGAATGAGTCGACTTTTTAAGCTACTTTGCGCCATACAACTTATCGGCCTCTCTTCGTTGCAAAGCGGGGCGTCGCCGACGCAGCAAGCGAAACTTGTAGTCCAAACTAAGGAGTGCATTCAGGGCGTACTAATGCACCCAATCCATGCAGAAGTGACAATATTTGATGTTTCCGAGGTGCCTGAGATTATGCGGCTGGCCAAACAGTTCGAAGATAATTCGAGCCCAACAGATCAAGAGGGTGCAGAAAAGATGCTCTCAATATATGACTCGCTCCAGAAACGCATTGAAGCTACGCCAGCGTTGGCCCGCCTCAAGCGTCTTCCGGGGTCGAAGCATACCTTCCAATTTCCCACGGTGCGCCGCGTGGTTGTCTTCGCTTTTGGAGAAAGTGAAGGCGAGCTTACAAGCTATGCAAAACAGGAAGTCAACATTGTCCCCAATCGCACGAATGAGGCCATTCTAAATTTCTCAACTAAGGAAGAATGCGAAAATGCCAAGTGAATAATCGCCGGGCGGACTTCGGAAACTCGGGGACATCCATGATAAGTAAAAGTCAAGAGGAGACGGAGGTCTCCTTGCACTTGGAGGAGGAGACCCTCGAAGTGGAGATGCGGCGGTCGAGTTAGCGAACAGTGTGCGATCCTGCGTAGCGGCCAAAGCGGCAGCTTGGCCAGACATCCATTTGCGGAAACGGGCGCGGGCCCGGTCCCGAGGTATGAGTTAGGGTTTTCCGACCGGCCTCGATACAGACGGTAAGGAGCATCGGGAGTCGAGACTCCTCTGCCCAGTCCCCGAGTTGGCGAGGAACGGCCGGTGGATCGCCGGTGGTTCTAAAGGTTTTCCTTCTCAGGCGGTTTTGATTTTCTGCGTCATTTCGTGTTCCACGCTGGGTTCGAGCAACGGTCCGCGCAGTTGAAAGCTCTGACCACTTTTCTCGACGGCCAGCAGATAGGCGACGAGTTTGCGGGCCACGGCCAGAGTGGCGCGGTTGCGGTGTCCGCGTTCTAGTTCGCGGGCATGCAGCGCGGCCAGTTGCGGATTCCATCGCGGCGCCAGCTTGGCCGCCTCGATCAGAGTGGTTTGCAGCCAGCGGTTGCGCTGTTTTGAGATCGGTCCGCGTTGCTGCTTGCCCGCCGAAGACTTCAACGCGGCCGTGAGTCCGCAGTAGCTCATGGCATCGGAGTTGGAGCAAAAGCGCTGCGGATCGCCGACCTCCAGAGGCCAGGTCAGAGCCGTAATTTCTCCGACGGCGGGAATGCAATCCAATTCGACGGCCAAGAGTCCGGCGGCCCATTAGAGAAGTCAGGTAGTTACCCAACTTACATCAAAATGCAGAGGACCTTCCGGGCGAAGTGCCGACAGTTGGCGTAACATCGCCATAGCACTCATTGGCCTTGAAAGGGGTTTTGAGCGCTATGGCCTGATTACATTATTTGATTCGCACGACATTTGGTGAAATTAGAGGCACAATTGAGCAGCATCCACTACGGGACTTTATGAAACGTCTGCCAACCACAGCTTTGATGTCTTTTGTTTTTTTAATTCCGTTGTCAGCACTTGCACAGGAGGCCGGGTATATAGACCTTTCCGACAACGATTTCCGCGAGGCTTCACGGGAGGTGGGCATACATGGTGGCGGATGTGGGACCAGTCCTCACAGTGCGCAGGAATCTCAGCCTGAAGTGACAGCCTCAATTGTGTCATTGGACAAGACGCGATACCGAATCGGAGAAGAGGCGACCTTCGAGGTTAAAGTTCTGAATACCGGAAACGAAACCATCGTAGTTCCTTGGACACCACATTCCGGCGACCTTGTACCTACCCGTCCGCATTCTTCTTACAAGCTCTCGATGGGTACGATTTCACTAGTGTTCGAAGACCCTGAGGGCTTCAAGTTTTTAATTCCTGAGTACCTTTTCGGCTTGCCGAACGTTCCCGGTAGTCTTCGAGAACTTTCACCCGGCCAATGGTTCATAGTGAAGGGACGAAAATCGATTACCGCGTACTCTGCTGACTGGGGGAAGCAAGAATTCGCGGACTCTGGGTTCGTCGAAGCAAGAGTCAGGGCCCTCTATATGGAGGATACGCGGTCGTATTTCTCAAAGGATGGGGGCAGTCTAAGCGATTGGTGCATTCCATTGCGTTGCCAGAAATCTAACCAGCTCGAAGTCACACTAGAGCGACCTTAAACACTTTGACCGGTTAGGAGTACCTTTATCAACCGCGTCAAAACATTCCCATTCCTTGTTCGCGAAATACCGCCTTATCACTCATTGACATGGTTCTAAGTGTAATGGCCTGGTTACGTAAACCGTCCTTTATTCCATTCGCACGAAAGCGGGTTCCCATTCAAAACAGGTTACTTCCGGTTTGCCCGTCAACCGGGAGCGATCGCGATCACTTCCCATAAGCCGACTTCCCGGTACCAATTGGCCAACTTCCTCGAAGCCCGTTTCTGGACAATGAGACATGGGAAATTCGGTGATCAATTTGTCCGAGACGGATGGAGTGTGAGATGGGCTGTTCTCGCCAGCAATCATTATCTGTGGACAGCCAACTTACGGTGTGCCCGTAATTCGGGTTCCGAACTTTGGCCAGTCTCCTCGCCCGTACCTGTGCCGCACCTTAGTGAACCGATTCCGGCTCTTCCCAGTCGAGGGCGTAAACATCCTGGGTTCCGGCGTTGCGAAGCATGATCGGCGAATCGTCGGGGGCGACCGCAAACCATCTTCCGTAAAATCCCGCCGTGGCAAAATTCTTGAGGTCCACAACCCGTTCCGTTTTATGGTCGCTCAGCCGAATCCTGATGATGGCACCGGTTCCACTGCCATCGCGTGCCTGAAGGTACTGGCCGTCCTTTGACCATTCCAGCCAGCCCATGCTGCCCTGGGCAAGTTCCGTCCACTTCTGGGTCTGGAAATCAAATAGGAGAAGTCTCTTTGAGTCAACCGACACTGCGGGAATATATCGCCCGTCCGGAGACCAACGGGGCGAGCGCATCCCTTGCGAGCCGGGCAGCGTGGAGACTTGATGGGTTGCCAAGTCAAAGATCCGGATCGAGGATGTAGGGTCCGCGGTACGGCCCGCGAAGACGATCTTGCTTCCATCTGGCGACCAGTTTGGGTCCACTTGAGGGTCAGGGTTGTCGGGCATCAGTGGCCGCGGGCTTCCCCCCTCCCGTGACACCTCATAGATTTTAGAAGGCTTGTTGGTACCCGCGTCATAGAACAAGATGGTCTTGCCGTCAGGGGACCAGCGAGGCAGCAGGTCTTGCGAGGGCGGGTACGTCAGTTGCAAACGCTCACTACCGTCCATTTTGCTTCGCCATAGAGTGCCTTCCGGAAAAGAGACGTAGGCCACCCACTGGCCATCCTTCGAGAAGGAGACGTGTTCAGCGGAGATACCTCCGAGGTAGGACTCGAAGCGGCCAGACTTCAAGTCATAGCGCGTCAATTCCCCGCGGAAGGTGCTCCCCACCACGAACAGTTTCTTACCATCTGTACTTTGAATGGGTGGAGATAACGGCATGGGACTGAAAGTCAACTGGCTCGGTTTTGATTCCGGGTGAAGAAACCCGGCCTTTCGCGGTAACAC
>CAVREG010000013.1:0-149856 GCA_963720075.1 uncultured Acidobacteriaceae bacterium
CACCTTCCAGAACAATCAGGAAACGAACGCCAGCCTGCGCAAGTATGTCGCGGTCAACCCGCGCCAGGGCGTTTGGTCCCAGGCCATCCGTCAGCAGGTGATTTCCTCCGATGCCGTGATTCAATACCCCTAGCATTTTGGTTTTGCGTTCCGCCTGCAACTTTTTTGCGAGCTCGTCAGTCCAGCGATAGTTTCCGTTTGTAGTCGCTCCGTGCCCGTCGGTGATCGAATCGCCGAGCACAACAATAGACGCGGAATCTTTGCCTGCATTCACGTCAATGCCGGCAATCCAATACCAATGTTCCATTGTCTTTGCATTGGGCAAATCCGCCGCTGCGACCATGTCGCCGGAACTAGATAAGACGTAGATCGCGAACCAGGATGCCCGGTCTGTACCTCAGGCGGCGTGTCCAGGTGAAGAGTGATCGCCAGGTCGGAGAGCGGGGCTACGGGATAAGCAACTGGATCAGAAATATATTCGGCGCCCGCGGGAATGATCACATCATCTCGTCCCGAAAAAGCGAGTGGCTTGTCGGTGGCAATGTCAATTTTCGCTTCGGAAGGAGAAACTGGGCGGGCGATGTGAACCGAAGCTATGTGCAGCGGCATGGTTCCAAAAGCGTTCGACAGATGCACGCGCAAGATTTTTCCGCCAACCGACAAGTGAACAATCTGGCGCACGGTTGCGTCACGCAGATCGTCCGGGCTCAACGCATTGTTTGGCTCGGGGATTTGCTGAGACGAGGCCCATGATCCTACCCAACTCAGGGGAACGGGCTTGGATCTCGCGAATCCCAAGGTCGTGCAGCCTATGCAAACGAGCGCAACGAGGAATATTTTTTGCCGAAGCAAACTGTTCATATGCACCGGTTGTTCCGCAGAGGTGAATTCGGATATCGTTTTGTTCGCGTCAGCAACAAAATAACACAAGAGGGAAACTCTATGCCGATGGATGTTCGTCGCCTTTGTCCTGCTTGCCTTTGTTTCTTATTCCTCGCCTTGGTTTGCGGGGCAGTTGCTCAAAACACTGCGACCAGTTTGTGCGCGCCCGTTACCTTTACCTCCGAGCAGGATCACCAGAACATGATGGATCAGCTTGGCATTCAGCAACTCCGTCCGGGACCAAGCGGAGATGAGTCGGCTCCCAATCATGCAAATTACGATTCGGCGACTGCGAATCCATTTCCCGATCTGCCTGACGCATTAATCATGAACAATGGGCAGAAAGTCACGACGCCGGAAATGTGGTGGAAGCAACGGCGTCCTGAAATTGTGGAAGACATGGAGCGCGAGGTTTATGGCCGCCGTCCCAAGAATCTGCCTGAAGTGACGTGGACTGTAGCCGTCACCGATAAAGAGAGAGTGGGCTGGATTCCGGTGATTGCAAAAAAACTTGCGGGACACGTGGACAATTCCGCGTGCCCGCAGATCAACGTGAATATTTCCATGGTGCTGGTCGTTCCCGCGCAAGCGAAGGGTCCCGTGCCGGTGCTGATGATGTTTGGCCGCAGCGTGATGCCCGCTCCAGATCAACCAACCGATGAGGAACTCGAGCAGATCAATACAAAGCTGAAGGCATTGCTGGCGGAAGGCGATCCGGAAATCAAAGCAATTCTTGAGCGGCATCCGGCATATAACCCGGTGGTTGCGCCGCCATTTGTGGGATTCGGTCCCAGGCCTGGGGGACTCATGCCGACCGAAGAGTTGATTGCTGCCGGATGGGGATACGCCGCGATTGATCCTGCAAGCATTCAAGCCGACAACGGCGCCGGACTCACGCGAGGAATTATCGGCCTGGTAAATAAAGGCCAGCCTCGCAAGCCTGATGACTGGGGCTCGCTACGCGCCTGGGCATGGGGCGCGGCGCGCGGATTGGATTATCTGGAAACCGATCCAAGCGTGGATGCCAAACACGTTGGCATTGAAGGCGTTTCGCGTTATGGCAAAGCCGCGCTGGTTACGATGGCATTCGAGTCGAGATTTTATATGGGATTGATCGGCTCCTCCGGCAAAGGTGGAGCGACGCTCTTGCGGCGCAATTGGGGAGAAGCGGTCGAAAGCCTCGCTGGTACCGGCGAATATCATTGGATGGCGGGGAACTTCATAAAATACGCCGCGTCCAAGGCAAAGTTCGGCAGCAAAAACCCCGGCGACCTGCCTGTTGATTCAAACGAGTTGATCGCGTTGTGCGCTCCACGCCTCGTATTTATTAGTTACGGCATTCCGGAAAAAGGCGACGCCAAATGGCTCGACCATCAGGGCAGCTATATGGCTACCGTGGCCGCCGGCCCTGTGTACAGGTTGCTGGGCGCGAAAGATATTGGAGTGTCCGAGGATTACCACACCGCGAAAATGCCAGGAGTGAACGTTGGCCTTCTCGATGGCGAACTTGCGTGGCGGCAGGACGACGGCGGCCACACCGACGCTCCCAACATGAAGTATTTCATTCACTGGGCGGATAAGTTCATGAAGGCTGAATGAGCTGCCATCGGTCTCCAATACCGTCGGCCAAACATCTATCGAGAAGAATGATGAGGATCGTTTCGCGACGCGCTGGCCCATCTTGATCGAGATTTTGATTTCCCTAACATCATAACGAACGAGGCTGCCCCACTCGTCGCGATTTTCGACGGGTGGGCGTTCATGCTCTCGAACCCATGTTTATTGATCACATCGAAATTTTGACCGGTGTTGTACAGATTTTCTACGATTTTGTTGTATTCACAGAGCATAGCCGTGCTGAAAAGCGCAACTATATGCATCAGAATCCAGTGAAGGCGGGCTGGCCCATCTTTGCAAGGTTTTGATCTCTTCAACATCATAACTAATGAAGGCTGCCCCACCCGTCGCGATTTTCGACGGGTGGGTATTCGTACTCTCAAACCCTTGTTCATTGGTCACAACGAGAACTTCGCGGTGCGTGGTAAACATCTCCAATGCCCAAGCGGCTGCATCGCTATTACGGCGACGGATACCTGCACTTCATCACCACAAGCTGTTACCAGCGGCGCGCGCTGCTCGGCAAAAAGCAGAATCGAGACTTGTTTCTTCAAGTCCTGGAGCAGGTTCGCCGCCGCTATCGCTTTGCGGTAATCGGATACGTGGTTATGCCTGAGCATGTGCATCTGCTGCTGAGCGAACCAGAGCGGGGCAATCCGTCGGTTGTGATGCAGGCGCTCAAACAAGGATTCGCCCGGCGTCTTCTGCGACAAATGCGAAGCCGCGATCCTCGACAAGGCGACTTATGGAGTCCGGCGTTAGAAGAAGGCCATATCTGGCAGCGTC
Source organism: uncultured Acidobacteriaceae bacterium (assembly GCA_963720075.1). GTDB lineage: Bacteria > Acidobacteriota > Terriglobia > Terriglobales > Acidobacteriaceae > PALSA-188. The sequence continues at coordinate 3,286 of CAVREG010000013.1, forward strand.
GGTTCTACGATTTTGTTGTGTTCACAGAACACAAGCGCGCAGAAAAGCTCAACTATATGCATCAGAATCCAGTGAAGCGCGGACTCGTACTCGAACCACAGCAGTGGGTGTGGAGCAGTTTTCGCCACTACGAGTATGGGGAGCGGGGAGCGGTCCTAGTCAATGAGCCTCAAAAAGCCGAGCTTCACTTGCGCAAAACCGCCTGATACTACTGTTCAGCATGAATCCCCACCCGTCGAAAACCGCGACGAGTGGGGCAGCCTTCATTGGTTATGATGTTGAGGAGATCAAAATCTTGCAAAGATGGGCCAGCCCGCCTGCGTGGCCGTCGCAGCTTCCAGCTGGGAGGGGATTGTGCCAATGATCTCTCTTGCGAAATTTTGCACGCAACACAAGATGGCATCTATTTCTCTCACAATCTGCGTCTTTGAAATCATGACCATTTGGGGCGGAGTGGTAGTTGTCCACCTGTTGGTCAGAACGCCACACTGTTCAGGCTTACATCAGCTGTGTGGCTTTTCGGTGGATTGACTTCTGTCGTTTCTGCAATCGCTGCCCTAATAGTGGATGCTCGCCGGGAAGTGGGGGTCATGTCGCTCGCCGTGGCCGTCATAGCTTTTATCGTCTGTGGTCTGCCCATGATGGTGTGAAGAGGAGGACCTTGGCCGGCTGGCCCATCTTTGATGGGGTTTTGATTTTTGTCGTGGATCGTAAGAGAGAGGCTGCCCCATCCGTCGCGCTTTTCGACGGATGGGAATTCATGCCGCCGACTCCGCCGTTTCGTAGGAATCAGAATCTTTCTCTCCGCTGATAGTTGAAGTCCCCATCCTTGCGAAAACCGTGCAAGGATGGGGCAGCCTCAGTCATTTATGCCTTACGGAAAATCCCAACCTCACGACTGGGCCAGCCAGCCCGTGCAGAGGGCCGTTCTGCTTCTGGCGAACCAAAGCACTCGACTTCGGGCTATCGAAACCGGCTTCGGCCACACTTGCGTGACACCTCTAACTCTATATATGCCTTGACACGTATATGCTATGTGGAGTATATAAAGAGCATGGAATCCGTGTTCGAAATCATTGCGGAACCGAACCGCCGCGCGATACTGAGCCTGCTGGTCTCGTCACAGCGGTCGGTGGGAGAGATTGAGCGTCGCCTTCGTATGACGCAGCCGGCGGTATCAAAGCATCTGCGAGTACTGCGCGAGGCCGGTTTCGTGGAATCCTCAGTGGACGCACAGCGCCGTCTTTACCGGCTGAAACCTGAACCACTTCAGGAGCTGGATGCCTGGCTGGCTCAGTTCCGCCGGTTCTGGTCCGCTCACCTGGACGCCCTCGAACGCCACCTTGCTCGGATGGATAACGATCGGATGGATAGTCATCCATCAACACCAACGAAAAGAAAAACGAGAAAACAACGCGGCCCAAACCGCGAACGTCATAAAGGAGAAACGAAATGAAAATCAAACTGACCAGCTTATTCGTAGACGACCAAACCAAGGCCCTACGCTTCTATACCGAGGTACTGGGCTTTGCCAAGAAAAACGACTTCAGTAACGGCCCATATCGCTGGCTGACCGTCGCCTCGCCCGAGGAGCCGGACGGCACCGAACTTCAGCTGGCGCTGAACAACAACCCCGCAGCCAAGGCGTATCAGCAGGCATTATTTCAGCAAAACCAGCCCGCGGCCATGTTCTTCACTGACGACATCAAAGGCGACTACGAGCGGATCAAGTCCCGCGGCGCCGAGTTCACCATGCCGCCCACCGACGTGACCGCCTCGACGATTGCCATGCTGAACGACACCTGCGGCAACCTCATTCAGCTGACCCAGCTGGCACGTTATTAAGAATCGCCGTTAAGATTAAGGATAAAGAAGTCCGTCAGGAAAAGAAGATGATCGATCGCGAGCAGTACACACCGGGTCCGGGCAGCGGGGCGCGGATACAAAAAGACCGGGGACAAAATGGTGAAGAGAAGTGGACGCTCATTCTCGTCCGAGAACTGCGCCACTCGCCGGAAAAAGTCTGGCAGGCGCTTACCGATCCAGCGCATCTGCGCGAGTGGGCTCCCTTTGACGCCGATGGCAACCTGGGTAAGGCCGGAACCACGGTGAAGGTCACCACGGTGGGAGCGCCCATACAGCACGTTACCGAAACAAGAGTGACGCGAGCCGACGCTCCCGAGCTGCTTGAGTACAACTGGGGCCACTTCGATATGCGGTGGGAACTCGAAGCAGTTGGCGACGGCACGCGGCTGACATTGTGGACCAACATCGGTCACCGCTTCATCGCAATGGGAGCTGCCGGATGGCACATTTGTTTCGATGTTCTGGATCGCCTTCTCAGCGGAAATCCCATCGGCCGCATTGCGGGCCCCAAGGCTATGAACTTCGCCGGCTGGAAGCGGCTGCACGCCGAGTACGCCAAGCAGTTTGGGGTCGAGACGCCCAAGTGGGAGCCTGAGGCGGCTCAATAATCGCCGTATAATCCGAGAGCATTAGTCCGATGAGAGTGCGAGAGCCTCGCAATGTTTGAACAATTGGACGAGCCCCAGAAAAAGCCGCACGTTTCAACTGCGATGACGCTCGGGATACTCGCTGCCTATTTGGGCGGAGCGTTCGGAGGTTTCTGCCTTTTCATTATTCTCAGCGACAGACCGTTCGGAATCCAAATCGCAACTGCAATTACGTACACGTACTTTGCTTTCTGGTATGTCTTTTTCCCGACGAGAGGGCTACTCGAAAAATATAGCCTGCGAGACAAGACAGTTCAGCAACAGATTCCGCGCCTGTTCGCCATCCACTGTGCTTTTCTGATCTCGATCTTTTTTGGCCAGACCATCTGGTTTGCGATGAAGCCTCATTTATCGAACAATTGGGCTACAGACCGCGGGGCTGGGACTCCGTACGTGTGGGTCATGATTGTCTCGTCCATCGCTTTTTTCTTTACGCAGGTCCTGATTTCCCGCAGAATCCTTAGCCGCAGTTTGGATGAAGCGCGCTCCGTTGATCCGGTTACGTGAACACCATGTCGAAGAACGGTGGCATCATCGGAGTATCCGATCATGGCGGTTGGGCGGTGCTGGTGACGGCGGCGCGTGACGGGACGCTCCTCGACCGCCGCCGGGTGGAACTCGTGGGCGAAGGCCTGCCGAAGCTTCCGCACCACAGCGAAGGCCAACGGCTGCCGCTCGATGAGGCCGTTGAGTTAGTAGAGCGCGTGCGAGTGTCAGCGGAGAAGCACGCGGTGCTTGCTTTAAACGCGGTCACGATGGCGGTGCCGAGCATCCTTGGTGTCGCCCTTCGCAAGTGCCCAGAGCTTCCACCAACCATTGCCGAGCGAATTAAGGACTACCGCGCGCAGAACAATGCCGACTGGGTGATGTATCGCAAGGCCCTGGCCTCCGCGGCCGAGGCGCGGAATTGGCCCGTCCACTGGTACGACGCGAAGAGCGTATTGGGTGCGGCGCGCCAGGCGTTGCGTGTAAAGAACCTCGACGCTCACTTCCTCAAGATGCGGAAAGCCGTCGGGCCGCCCTGGAACCAGGATCACAAGCTCGCAATGGCGGCGGCCATAGTCGCGGCGTCTCCGGTTGTGGGGTAAACCGCGCGGCATCGCCGATACACGGGGACAAATTAATCATGAAGCTGCCACCAACCGCTTGAAAAAAGAGTTGTCACCAGAACACCCGCGGCATCCGGGAAATACCCGATTGCACATCATTCCTGCTTTCGTGAGACTGACACAAGGAGGCAAACCACCATGGTGAACACAGTAGTGGATGGAACGTACCGGCAAACCAATTTGACCAACGAGTCTTCCGCGTATCTGGCCAAGCGCGAGGAGCTTCGCCTCGCCGAAATCGAGCTCATGCGTCAGCGCGAGCGCGTTGCTGGGCTTCGGCGTAACCTTCCTGAGGGTGCTCCTATTGAGGACTATCAATTTGAGGAGGGTCCACGTGACCTCAACGCTGGAGACGCGCCTGCGCGAACCGTCCGCCTCAGCGAGCTCTTTACCAAGCCCAATCGCTCGCTCGTCATCTATCACTTCATGTTCGGAAAAAAGCAGACTAAGGCGTGCCCCATGTGCACAGCCTGGCTCGACGGCACCAATGGTGTCGCCCATCATCTCGCTCAGAATCTTGACTTCGCTGTGGTCGCCGCCGCCGATCTCCCGACTCTGCGCGCCTATGGCCGCGAGCGTGGCTGGGACAAGCTGAGACTTCTTAGCGCCGGCAGCAACACTTTCAAATACGACCTGGGCAGCGAAAACCGCGAAGGCGGACAGGACTCAACCGTTTCGGTTTTCACGCGCGACACCAAGGGTTCGCTGCATCACTTTTACTCAGCGCATCCCAGGATAGCGACCGACATTCAGGAGCGTGGCATTGATCTTCTCACTCCTATCTGGCACTTCATGGACCTCACCCCGCAAGGCCGAGGCAGTTGGTACGCCAGCCTTGCCTATGGCACCAAAGTCCACGCCGCCTCAACCTAGATTGCTAAGATATGAAAATCACCCGTCCGGATTTCGGGAACTTTTTCTTCTATCTTCCGTAACTCTATTGCGGAGAGGCATAGCGGGCACACCCTCGCTGGATTTGAATGCGCCCGTCCCGAAAGGAAGTCTCATGAACACGAAGCACATGAAGAACAGGTCGCTCTTATTGGTGGCAGGATTTTCTGCTCTCTCGCTGACGGCTTTCGCACTCGCTGCGTCCACCACGCGCTATCTGCACGCCAGGGTCAGTAATGCGAAGAGCCACGAACTGGTTCGCGTCAACGTTCCTCTTACGCTGGCCGAAAAGGTGATCCCTGCAATTAACCATGGCCAGCTTCGAGACGGTAAGGTTCAAATCGGCAATTTCAAAGCCGATAACGTGAACATCCACGCCATTCTCGATGCGCTGAAGACCGCGCCGGAAGGCAATTTTGTGACCGTACAGGAGACCGGCAACGACGTTCGTGTGGCCAAAGAGCGTGGCCAGCTTGTGGTACACGTGGCCGACAAGAATTCCGGTGAAAATGTTGACGTGACCATTCCCTGGGACGTCGCTGAGGCCCTGATCTCTGACACGAACGAAGACCAGATCAACGTCGAAGCCGCCATCAAAGCACTTCAGAATGTCGGCGACACAACTTTGGTGCGGGTGAGCGGCCGCGATGAGAACGTCCACGTTTGGATAGATTCGCGGAACACGGACACGGACTAAGGAGGAAGCCTCACATGATCTTGCTGGCAAAACTCGGAGTAGCAGTGCTCGGAACCGCCCTGGTTGCGGGAGCAGCTGTTTCGAGCGAAGGATTCGTTCACGTCAAAGTTCACGAGAAGCAGCCGGACGGCACGAACGTGAATTTGTACGTTCCCGCCGCGCTTGCGACCACGGCTTTACACTTCGTGCCTAATCGCGATTTGAAGGCGAGGGACTCAGCCCAACTGCGTTCGTGCCTGCCAATAATTGACGCTGCCATTCCCGCTCTCTACGCGTCTCCTGATGGAGTGCTCGTTGAAGTGAAGGACGCGGACGATCACGTCCTGGTACAAAAGGTCGGCGGCTCGATTGTGGTGGACGTGAATGACTCAGAGGACGTGGTGCACGTGTCAGTACCGTTGCGCGCAGCTCAGAGTGCGATTCATCAGATCGCCGAAGCTAATCCGCCGGATTAGGGTTCACAATCGTGCTATCCACCTTCAGCGCCTAAAACGTCCCCAGTAACTAGCTTGAATCGCACCTCAGAGAGAAGCGCAGAGCAGCACACACTTCATTCATGACCGAATTCATGACCGACGATAGATAAGCTCGGTGCTCCATGTTCGCGCCGTTCTGTGGCGCTAACCTGGGCCGTCACTGACACCCGGTTCTTGTGACTATGAAAGCAGCAGACATAAGAATGGTAAATCCCAGAAATAAAATTGTCGTCCTGAGCGAAGCGAAGGACCTATGCATCTGCATTTGTCATCTGGCGTGAGTTGTGGATTTAACTACGCGCGCAGCAACTTCCCTGCTTCTAACGATGAAGGTTCTCGTGACGAAGATGCTGACGATGAAGGTGCTCGATGATGAAGATGAAATCGTAGGCGCGGCTGTCTCCCTAGTGTCACCGAGAGGACTTGCTGACGCAGAGTCCGTGCTGTGACGCGCGAGCCATGAATCGCAATTCCGCCCACTCTCCGCGCCTCTTGCCGTCTTTGATATTTGCTCCGGTAAATTTCATGATTTCCTCAATCCAATAAAAAACGCGGCCCCGGAAGGAGCCGCGTGGTCAAAACTGACTATATTTCAAGGATAGCAGGTTGAAGGGGGTAAACATGCCACGTCCAGAAGGTTTATATTGGCAATGCAATCAGCGGCTTACGAGAATTACGGCGTCCGAGACCCCTTGACAAGAAAATGGAGGGAGGATGGAGGACGCTGGTCAGCGAGCCGGAGCGCTGCAATCTGGCTGTCAAATAAATGGTTGAGATTGAGTCAGAATGGACAGCACAGGATCGCGAAACGCTCGCTTCCGGCGGACCCGCAAGAGTGTTTCTCGGCCCCCAGAGCCTGCCCTGAGCTTGTCGTAGGGTTAGCGCCAAAGACGGCGCGAAGCTGGGGCGCCGGGCTCAAGCGTGGCAACGCACTTCTCATCAATCGAGACTGTAACAATCTTCATGGGGCAGTCCCTGCCATTTCAAGGCACGACTTTGGTCAACTCGCTAGGCGGGTAGACCCAGCCGACGACGCCGTTCTTGGTTCTCACCTTTGCGCCATACGAAGAGTCTTCCAAGACTTCTACACGTTCATTAGCCGATATCTTGCCAACAATGATTCCTTGGTCCACGGCTTGCGATGTGAGCGTTAGTGCGGTCGTGCTCCACGCATAGTTCTTTTCCCGCTGCAAAGGGCGCACTTGGGTGAAGGTCTGCGTCACCGGGGTTTCAGCCACAGGAGCAGCCCAGACCCCTTTGCACGGCTGAATCGTTTCCATGGAATCCCACGCCTTGCCTTGGGCAGTATCGTCGGGCGAAACGAAATCTGTTTCCGACTCTATATCGCGCTTGATCTTGAGCATATCAATACCGTTGGCAACGAAGTTCTTCCCGAAGACAAAGGCTTTGCCTGAAGAGGTGTCAGACGGCATGACCCGTTTACAGCTTTGGAGCCTGTCATACCAACCATTGAACGTCGCACGCTTCTGGTCGAGTATCGCTTTCGCCGCCTCCTCTTTGCGTTCGGTGTGCCAACTGTCATATTTAACCCAACCGAAGATGCCCGCCACGCCGAGAACAGCCAGTAGGATGAGGCCGCCGAAGACCTTCGCAGCCTGCTTCCAGACCTTGTTCCGGTCTATCAGGTACAACACCATCGCGAATACGATTGCGATTCCTATCGTCATGTGACTTCCTATTATTCGTCTTCCGCTTTCGTGTACGAGACCCGAACGCCGGGAACTGATCGGGTGTCAGTCGAGTCATCCCAATCCCACGTCTTACCGCCGTCATGTGAGACCACTGGTCTGCCAGTCTTGGTGTCTTTGCCGACCTTGGTGACTTCAACAACCTTGTCGAAGTGGCACTCTTTGCTTCCCACAGGAGCTTTCAGAAAGTCGCAGTCGTGTGGCTTCTTGAGCAAGGTGACCTGTTCGTTCGTGACACCGTAATACGTTGCATATCGAAACTTGCTCTCCCAAACAGAATCTTGAACAAAGCTAAAGACAGACCAAGCAATCCAAACCCAGAAGACGGACGAGACCCATGTGTGCTGGTTACCGACAGCTTCTCGGACCCTGTCCACTGCTGCGACTACATCGCTTAGGTCTGTGGAGTTTGTGGAATCGTCACCGTCGTCCATGTATCCCTCTTTCAAAATCGGTGATTGGGAGCCCGCCGGGGAAGAGCCGCTATGCGTGGAAAATCAGTCGCCAATGGAGCCAGTCGAAGCAACTCAGCATCGATTTTGCCTTCGGTAATCGAGCGAGCGGCAGTATAGCAGAGGGAAACCGTGTCCTCAATGCAATGTCACGGCCCGGTGCCCCAGGTTCCCGCCGGGTTTTTCGGCGGTAACCTGGGAACCGCGTCGGTATTGCTGACCCAGGTTAGCGTCAAAAACCGACGCGAACCTGGGGCACCAGGCCCGCACAGAGTACAATCGGTCGAATCGTCGTGGACAAGAACGACATCATCACCCGAATTGTCGAGCTCGAACCTCAACAAGGGGCCGCTGAACTTGTGGCCGGCACGACGAGCCTTTTGGCATTGGTTTACGGTGACGGAACTCCTCAACTGATTTCGTTTGCAAAACAGTTGGAACAAATTCATAAGAAACCGCAGGTCATGTCTCACGTACGCGACCGCGAAATCGCGGACTGCTCCCAAGGTGTTTTGCGAAGCCTGAAACGGGAGATCGAGGGCGGGCTTACCGGCAACCTCCGGCAACAAATAACGGGCGAAGTTTTGGCCGACCTGATTCAGCTTTCAAGAACCGTCCTAAGCGAACAGGGCGAAAAAGCAAAGAATGTAGCAGCAGTACTGGCTGCCGCAGCCTTTGAAGACACTGTTCGTCGCATGGGCAACGCCTTTGCAGGCGTGATTGGGCAAGATGACCTCTCTGAGGTGCTCAAGAAACTCAAAGACGCGGGGACAATGCAGGGACCGCAGGTAGGGATTGCACAGTCTTATCTGAGTTTTCGCAATCATGCCCTCCACGCGAATTGGGATAAGATTGAAAAGGAATCCATCCACTCTATTCTTGGCTTTGTGGAGCAGCTATTGCTGAAGCATTTCAGTTAGAAACAGACTGAAAGTTCGGGGGTATGAAAAGATGTCTGAAACATCCGCCCTAATGCGGGATGCAGAAAACCTTGTGGAAACCGCCAAGGACGCGATGCACTCCGGGGCGGAAGAACCGGATGGTACGACGTGGGGAATCGCTGAAAACGTGCTTAAGCAGACTAAGGAACTGTTTCCGAGTGACCCGATTGTGCAGGCGATTAAACTAGATACGAAGCTATGGGTCAGCCTGCGCTCGTCAATGGAAGCTGCGGCAAACAGGCTGAAGACAAAGCATGAAGCGGAAAGAAACAGGGAATGGCAGGCCGCAAATCAGCGCCGCATGGGCAATATACGGGGCGACGGTGGCCCCTGGGGTTAGCCTGGCTTGAGCGGACAGGGAATCCGGGCACAGATGCAACGTTCCCGGCAACTGGTTTGAATCGCAACCAGAGAGAAGCTCAGAGCGGCGTACACCTCATTCATTCGTACGGACTAAGTTGGGCCACCCTCAATCTCCTTCGTCTGTGTCTATTGACACGCTAGAACCCTTCCCTGGATCGCTATTCGGCTTCTCGGTCATGACGCTAGCCTCTGAAAGTTCCAACAAGACGGACCGGAGCCTTGCCATGCTCCTTCTGACCGGATCAAACTTCCACCGAGCAAGGTCTACGGAGGAGAAGCAGCCCGCGAACGTAAAGATTAGGCACAAGGCGACGAAATACCGCCCCCGAAGCGGTGGCGAGGCGTAAAGGGCTGTGAATCCCGCGAGGCCGCACCCCAAGAAAGTCCTCGATGACATGGAGGCCTCTTTGAATTCCTTCAGCGGTTTCCCGAGCGCCGAGTACCACACTCCCCATTCGCCGTCATCCCATTGCCCGCCAAACCTTCTGTCTATCCCGTATCGGACTCTCAGCAGGCGTTGCACGGCAACGTACAAGCATTTCAAAACCGGCTTGGCGGCAGATGAATAATTGCGCCCACGTGCCCAGAAAACCACGCGACTTAGAAGGCGGATAATACCGCTCTGCTTAGGTGGCATACCTTGTAGCTTCGCAAAGCAGCGATAAAACCACTGAGAGCCGAACGTGACTCGAATTGCATAGCCCCACAGCGCAAATGCAGAATTAACTAGCACGTCCGCAGTCCAAGCACCAAGGAAAAACCCTTGGCCGATCAAAAGGCCCGATGCGATGAACAAAACAAGCAGAGCGGAAGGCCCGAACGGATAAATCTCCCGCACTCGGGAGATCACTGACGTCGCGAAATGCGGGTCCCCGGTTGCAATGCTCGCTTCAAAAAACACTCCGGGAATTATCCCGAGTAGATAAGTGCCCAGACGCGGCGGAATCGCTCTTGAAATGTCAATCTTTATCATTATCTTTCTTCAGTGTTGACACACAGCAGCGTAGCACCAAACCTAAATTCAGGGACAGACGGAACGATCCCAGTAACTAGTTTGAATCGCGACCCAGAGAGAAGCGCAGAGCCGCACACACCTCATTCATTCGTGCGGGACCAAGCTTGGTCCCACGTTTCCCCAGGCGCTGTTCCGCTTGCGATGATATGTTCCAGTCGGGGTGACAAGTTTGGAGATATGAACATCCCCCACTCTAAATTTCGCAAAGGACGCGAAATTTAGAATGGGCCACCCCGGCGCCCCGTAAATGCATGGATCCTTCGCTTCGCTCAGGATGACAAATCTATTTGGGGATCCTCAAGAGTTAGAGGCACATTCCTCGTCATCTGGAGAGACGGGTGGCCCATTCAAGCCCGGTTTTGGCTTGAGTGGGGCAGTTCTTGAAATTCCGGTCCAGACTGGACATTCCCATTACTAGTTTGAATCGCAACCCAGAGAGAAGCGCAGAGCAGCGCACACCTCATTCATTCGTGCAGGACTAAGCTGGGCCACACGTTTCCCCATGCGCTTTTGCGACACCGTAACTGCATTGTGCAGGTTCACTGCGCACGGAGACTTCATGCCGTCCTCCTCATTCAGAACGACTTCCGATAGCACCCCGCGAATCGTGGAAGTCACCGGCGCCACCGTGACTGTGGACAAATACGCGATGGCGCTGTCGCGGGTGAGCACCAGGGCCGGTCGTTTCTAGCGCGGGGCCCGGACGATTCAACCGCGAAGCGGTGCCAGAATGCAGCCCAGGTGCGCAAGCCCTGGGTTGTGGAGCGGGAAAGAAAAAGCCCCGGCGGGGCGAAAGAGAACTTCCCACAGGGCGTTCCCGTCCAACCTTCGCTTGGGGCTGGGATCTTGAAGGTCCTCGGCCAAGACGACATTCAGCGGTTAGTTTTCCACAGCGCGCTATGTGACATCCGACCTTGCGCTCCATAGTCAAATCATTCCATCATTGCCCCTGCACATGGAGCAGGATTACCCGGCAGAACCTCGCTACAGTAAGTACATGATTCAAAAGAGCTAAGAATTTAACGTCTTTAGAAACAAGTATTTGCCGGGAAAAAACCGCAAAGCCCATGATTCTAAGTGTTTTGCAAAAGGGGAGGGCCTCCCCCTTAGCTGAAGTCACCCAGTCACTTGGAGAGAACCATGGCAACAGCCACAGTCCCGCTATGCCAGCACTGGATGGATCACGCCACCCGCTGCGGCTCCCCCGCGATGAAGGGGAAGCGCTACTGCTATTCCCATCACCTTCAGCAAGCGCGGGGCGCCAGAAAAAAAGCCGAGCGTGTCCGGCAGAGATGGTTTGAATCCGCGCCTCTGCACGATGTGCCGTCCGTGCACCGCGCTCTCCTGCAAGTCATAACCCGGCTGCTGTCGGGCAACATTGCTCACAAGCAGGCGGGACAAATTCTCCATCGTTTGGAGACAGCGAGCGCAAAATTTAGGAGCGCGGGATCTGGCCCCAAGCGGAAATCCCCACTCTAAATTTCGCAAAGAACAAAGAACAAAGAACAAAGACCGCGATATTTAGAATGGGCCACCGTCCTTCCACTTTGCGGAGGTTGCAGGTTGCGCTGAGCGCAGCTAAATTAGTTGCGAGAGTTGGAGGTCTACATGAAAAGCCCTGTCCCAGTGGAATCTGCCTCTGCACTAATTGACGAGATGATTGAGGAACTTGGGGACGACTGGCGCGGCAAGACGCTCGCCAGCATCCGCAAGAGCATCCTGGAGGCCGACCCTGAGATCGTCGAAGAATGGAAGTGGATGGGAAGCCCGGTCTGGTCTCGCGACGGAATCATCGCGGTCGGCAACGCCCACAACGAAAAGGTGAAGCTTACCTTTTCCCACGGGGCGATCCTCCCAGATCCTGACAAGCTCTTCAACGCGGGCCTCAAGGGCAACGCGTGGCGAGCGATTGATTTTTTCGAGGGCGATAAGATTAATGCGCGTGCGCTAAAAAATCTCGTCCGCGCCGCCATTGATTTCAATCAGATCAAATTGAAGAGGAAAGCTCCTGCGGGTACTCGAGGCAAAGTAAATAAAGTCAGTAAGAAAACAGAAGATTGACTTTGGTTAATAGTTAACGCTTGACCTCGTCCTCGCACATTGCGGCTAAGCTCGGCTTCGAGTCTTGCTCCAGAATATTCATGGTATTCAGGATAGTCGAGATGACATTTTCATTGCCAATCGCGGTGTTGATCATTACGTGATAGAGCCATCGGCTAGGCCAGTCCGCGTCGAAATAATGCTTCACAAAAGCGATGCGCTCACCGTCCACCGTGTCGAGAAGTTCGTTTGCTTCCTGTTCGGTTTTGCCCAGGGCGAGAATTCTGCGAAGTTTTTCGGAGCGGCAAGCGTAAAGAAAAACATGAAATGCGTTTGGCTCCTGGCGTAAAAAATATGGAGCGCCGCGCCCCACGATGACACATTTGCCGGCTTTGGCAGCGTCTTCCATGACGCGCTGACCGATTTCGACCATCTGATCGGCGTCGAAATTGGACGATCCCGGAAGCGCCATGCTTCTCTCATTGCTGCCGCGCCAAAAGACCTTGGCCATGCGGTAAAAGGTGCTGTCAACGCGCTCTTCGCAACGCTGCACCGTATCGCACTCGACATCGGCCACTTTGGCGATTTCCTCCGTCAATGCGTGGTCCCAGAGTTTCCAGCCAAGGCGCACCGCAAGTTCTTGCGCGATCTCGCCGCCGCCGCATCCGTATTCGCGTTCAACCGTTATGATTCGATACAAAGGGCCTTCCCCTGAAATCGCTATTCAGCGCATTATTCTAGTGCAGAAAGACGCACTGGACGAGACGATCTTCATCTGATCCACACCTTCGGCTCGACCGACATACCTGGACGCAAAACATGATCCTTTGTTTCTCCAGAGTCAAACGTAATTTTCACGGGAATGCGTTGGACGACCTTCACGTAATTGCCGGTTGCATTTTCTGGAGGGAGCAAACTGGTGATTGCTCCACTGGCGCCGGAAAGACTTTGCAGATGTCCCTTGTAGTCTTTGCCGTTGATGTCCGCGTGAATCGTGACCGGCTGATTCACAACCATTTTGCGGAGTTCGGTTTCTTTGAAGTTGGCAGTGACCCAGAGATCGTCGAGGTTGATAACTTTCATCAGATCCTGACCGAGCTGCACATTCTGCCCGGCCTCAACCGTACGGTTGGTTACGATTCCGCTGACCGGCGCCACGATGCGGGTGTAACTCAAGTCGAGTTTAGCCTGCTCCAGCGCGGCCTTCTTTTGTCCGGCCTCAGCCTCGGCCGCCTGCGCCCGTGCGCGGATGACGGCCATCTGCTGCGGTCCAGTGCCGGCGGCGCGTTCGTTGGATTCAGCCTGCGCGAGGCGGGCTTCTGCCTGCCTCACTTGATCGGCTGCGGCTGATGCAGCAGCGCGCGCGGCGTCCACACTCGCGGCACTGGATTGCGCGGCGGCGATTGCCTGTTCGTACTGCTGTTGCGAAATCTCCTGCTTGTCAACCAAGAGTTTGTATCGCGCCACGTCGCTCTGGGCCTTTACATTGTTCGCCTGGGCCTGTGCGGTCTGTGCGATTGCAGCTGCATGCTGTTGACGCGCGGCCGCAATTCCGGCGCGCGCATTTTCTACATCAGCCTGCGCGGTGCTCAACTGGCTTCCGCTATTAACGGATGTAATCGGAACATTCACCTGAGCCGCTTTTGCGGCGGCCAGGGCGGAATCATAGTCCGCCTGGGCGCGATCCACCGCAACCTGATAGTCGCTGGGATCAATCTGCACCAGGGGAGTTCCGGCTTCCACATATTGATTATCCGCGACCAATAACTTTTCCACGTGGCCAGAAACGCGGGAGCTGACCGAGTTCAAGTGGCCATCTACTTGCGCATCGTCCGTGCTTTCATAGCTGGAAAAATACCGCCATAAGAAGAATAGGGACACAACCAGCACGATGGCGGCAATAATCGCCGCCATACGCACGCGGGGATTATGCACGCTGAAGCGCTTCTGGTGGAGATCCCTGTCGGCAGCTGGCAAGGGCGCGTGCTGTTTGTCAAACTGAGGCTCGGATTCAGCTGGTTTGACGTTGTCTCGTTCGATGGTCTCTGTGTTTTGTGCCATATTACTTGCTCTGCAAATATTCTCTAACACCTTCTTCGGCAAAACCGATAGCGCGTGCCAGTGAGATCTTGGCTACATTATGCGCGTAAAGACTGGAAATATAATTCTCATTCGTAGCGGCAACTGCCTCTTGAGCCTGGATCACTTCCAAATTATCCGCCACTCCCGCTGCAAAGCGGTCGCGCGCCTGATTCAAGGTCTGGTTCGACAAATCAACCGAACTGCGAGCGACTTCTACCTGATCGGCGGCGGCAGCCAGATCCAAGAGCGCGGTGCGGACATCATAATCAATCTGCGCCCGCAGATTCTCAAGTTGCTGGCGGCTCTGCCGCAAAGAGGCTTCCGCTTCCAAAGCGTCCGCGTGCGCTCGTCCGCCGGCGAAAATCGGAATTTCCAATGTGGCGCCGACTTGAAACACTCCGTGGGAACTTCCGGGACGAATGCCAGCGTCTCCATAGTCCCCAGCGAGATTCAGTGAGGGATAATGCTCGGCGGTCGCCGCATTGCGAAAGTATTCCGCGCCACGCACTCTTTGCACCGCGGCCTGATAATCGGAACGCGATGCATACGCGCGGCGCAGTGCTTCGTCCATGGTCATTTGCGCGAGCGGCGCGTAAGGAACTTTATCGGTAAGAATAAACTCCTGTCCAGGCGGTAGACCAATAATTCTCGCCAGCATCAGCTTCTGTTTCGCATAGGTATTTCGGGCGACGATCAGCTGTTGCTGCTGGCTCTGGAGTTCAACTCTGGCGCGCAAGCTGTCAATCGCTGGAATCACGCCCGCGTTCTGCTGATCCACAGACTTTCCGTAGAGTGCCTGGGCTGTCTCCACCTGGGCTTGAGATGTATCTACACGGGCCGCCGCGGATAGTGTTTGCAAATATGAATTTCCGACGACGAGGACGACCAGTTCGCGCGCGTCCTTGTAATTGAATTGAGCCGCGCGCACGTTAGATGAGGCGCCACGATTTCGGTCAAGAAGATGCATGTCGAATATGGATTGAGAAAAATTAGTCTGCGCCTGGAAAATCCCAATCGGCCCAATAATCTTGGGTATGCCGGGAGTTGCGAATCGAAATCCTTCCGCCGCGAGATCAATTTGAGCGACACTCTCGCTAATTGTCGCGTTAACATTGGGAAGCAGAGCACTGAGTTCCTTCCACTTTTCTCCGCGCGCCTCCAGAGTGTTGTCGCTCCCAAGAAGCAGGCCTAGATTGTTCCTCAGCCCGCGTTCCATCGCCTCCTTTATGGATAAGGACAAAACGTAGGCGCTGGCTTTGCCTTCAGGCACGCTTCCGTAAAATGGAGACTGACCGCTGTTGGTTTGCGCGCCCGTGCTTGAAGCGCCGCTGCCATAGGATTCTCCCGCGGCTGGCGAATTGGATTGTGCTGTAGCGGAGCCCCCCGGCGGCCCTGATGCTGCTTGCGCTCGGGCGGACTTACAGAACGCAAGACCAAACGCGAGTATGCAAGTGACTATTCCAATTTCAGAAAATGGAAATTGCTTCATCGCCCTCCACTCGCTCACCCTGCGGCCTATCCCGGAACACCCTACGCGCAAGTTATCTTGATTCCTTTCGCCGGACTATAGATGCAAAGGATTACCAGCACGTCCTAAGGCTTGTTAAATTTAGAAAAGCGCGCAGAGTTAGATGTAGAGACGGAGCATCAAACCCCAGGTCATCGGCCAAAGAACGGGCGCGAACCTGGGCACCCCGTCTTGCTGTGTCGGGACAGAAAAATAGATGCAGCAAGCTGCGTCTCTACCGAGGTGATCAGGCTGGATTTTACACTTGAAGGACGTCGCCTTCTCTTGCGACTAACTCGTACAGTACGGGATTGACGAAGAATCCTATAAACAGCCGCGATACCAGGCCGGCAACAATAACAATCGCAAACGGCTTTTGCGTATCAGATCCAATGCCAGTCGAAAGCGCTGCGGGAAGAAGTCCGAGACATGCAACAAGAGCAGTCATCATGATAGGACGCAGTCTCAGCAGGGAAGCTTCGCGTGTAGCGGTTCTGATGTCTCTTCCTTCGAGGCGAAGTTTGTTGATGTAGGAAACCAGAATAACCGCGGTTTCGACCGAGACCCCCAGCAACGCCAAAAGCCCCAATACAGAAGACACGCTGAAAGGCGTGTGAGTCAGCTTCAACGCCACTAAAGCGCCAACAGGCTCGGTCATAATTACGCCTAGAGCAATGCTGACAGGGAACTTGATATTTCCGTACAACGCGAACAAGATCATGAAAATCAGTGCTATCGCTAATGGTCCGATAATAGAGAGCTGAGATCTCGCCGCCACAAACTGGCTGTATTCGCCTCCCCAGGCCAGTGTGTAACCCTGCGGCAAACTCACAGCTTTATTTACCGCCGCCTGCCCGTCTTTGACCGCCCTGGCCAAGTCCCTTCCCTCAATGCTGTACTGAACGCCAATGTATCGAGAATTATTTTCGCGATAAATAAACGACGCGCCATTTCCTTGCTTGATCGCCGCAAGTTGGGAAAGTGGAATCTGCTGCCCATCCGGCGTTCCGACCAGCAAGTTTCCAATTTCACTTGCATTGCTGCGGAATTGCGGCTGCATCCTGACAACAAGGTCGAATAACTTTTCTCCCTGGATGACTTGCGTAACTGCCTGCCCACCTACAGCAGCCGAAATCACAGCTTCCACATCCGCAACATTGATGCCATAACGCGCGATCTTGTCGCGGTCCACGTCAATAAGCAAGCTTGGCTGGCCAAGTTCGCGCACTACCGTCAGCCCGGTGAAGCCTGGAACGCGACTGAGCGCGTTTCTGATCTGGACGGCTTTATCCTCAAGAACGTTGAGATTGTCGCCGTAAATCTTTACGGCTAGCGAACTTTTCAATCCGGTGAGCGCCTCGTCCACCGCATCTTCCGCTGGCTGAGTGTAGTTGAATATGATTCCCGGGAACGCACTGAGTTTCTTATCAATTGACTCAATCAGAGCCTTTTTATTGGGCGTTTCACCTCCCCACGATTTATCTTTGTAAGGCATCAAGCCAACGTAGAATTCACAATTAAAAAAACCAGTGTGGTCAGTGCCGTCGTCGGGACGCCCTAATTCCGATCCAACCACCGTCACCTGCGGATACGACATTAAAATCGCGCGGATTTGCGGGGCAATTTTGCTGGCTTCCTCGAAAGAAATCGTGTAGGGCATGGTGGCCCGAACCCAGAGCGCGCCTTCGTCGAGATGCGGCATGAATTCGCCGCCGATGTAGGGGACGAGGCACAAACTGGCGCCAAAAATCAAAGTTGCGATAACCATGACGAGTTTAGGACGATCCAAAGCCCAGTCTAATTGCTTCGCATATTTCTCTTTCATCCACTCATATGGGCGGTTCCGTTTTTCGCGTACTCCTTTCTTGAACCAATACGAAGCGAGCACCGGGGTCAAGGTGAGGGTGAGGATAAGTGCGCCGACCAGGGCGAAAGACATCGTCTCAGCCATGGGATGGAACAGTTTCCCGGAAGGACCACTGAGGGCATAAATGGGGAGGTATCCCGCGAGAATAACCGCAACCGAATAAAAAATTGGACGATCAACATCTTTGGCGGCCGCGATGATAACTTCGTTCAGCGAGTAATCCTGTCCTTCTCTGAGAGCCAGTTCGCGATAAATGTTCTCCATCATCACGACAGTGCCGTCAATGACGATGCCAAAATCAATTGCGCCAATGGAGAGCAGGTTTGCGGCTACGTCGTGCGCATGCAACACAATGAACGCGAACAAGAGAGACAGAGGAATCGTGACGGCAACAATGACGGCGGCGCGAAAGCTGACCAGAAAGAAAATCAGCACCACGAGTACCAACACCATTCCGCGCAATAGATTGTTCTCCACCGTGTCGGTGGTGAGATTTACTAGTTCACTGCGGTCGTAATATGGCCGGACCTTCACGTCTGGAGGCAGGATGTGCCGGTTCAGTTCCTCAGTTTCTGCCTCGACTCTCTTCAGCACGTTCTGCGTTTGTTCGCCGCGAAGCATCAGAATGACGCCTTCAACGGCATCGTCATTCTTTTCAAAGCCGAATTCGCCCAAACGGGGGGCGTGCCCAATTACAACATCTCCAATATCGCGAACTCGAACTGGAACGCCCTTGTTACTTCCGACCACAACATCGCCGATGTCCTCTGTATTCCGAAGCAGCCCGATGCCCCGCACATAATAAAATTGGCCGCCCTGGGAATAAAATCCGCCGCCAGCGTTGGCGTTGTTGGCCGCCAATGCGGCAGTCACTTGCGGAATGGTCAGGTGGTATCCATAAATCCTGGCGGGGTCGAGCAGCACTTGGTACTGCATGACCGTACCGCCGAATCCCGAATCGTCGGCGACGCCTGGGACTGATTTATACGCCCGCTCGATCACCCAGTCCTCAATGGTTTTCAATTCTTGCGGACTGCGATCCGGACTCTCCAGGACATAGCGATAGACAAGCCCGCTAGGACTGAACAGCGGCGCCATGCTAGGAGCCACACCGGCAGGCAGTGTTGCTTGCGCGATCCGTTCGAAGACAATCTGCCGAGCAAAGTAATCGTTGGTGTTGTCTTCGAAGGTCAGAATTACATCCGACAATCCGTAGAGTGAGATTGAACGCATCACTACCACATGCGGGATGCCGTTCATCTGAAGTTCCAGGGGGAGCGTGACCAGCCGCTCCACTTCTTCGGCTGCATGGTCAGGCCACTGAGTGATGAGTTCGACCTGAGGAGGCGCCAGATCGGGATAAGCATCTACCGGCATTCGCCGAAAAGACAGGACTCCGCCTATGGTAATAAATACGGTCAGCATTAAAACCAGGAATCGCTGACGGAGCGCGGCTTGGACGAGTCGGTGAATCATGGATCGTTAAATAGATAAAAGGCGGATTCGTCGCATCTCGTTATTCAGGGGTGTTCAGAAGCGATGGTCCGGGGTGACATACAAATACAAGACAGTTTGAAAGTGATGATCGAAAAATTAGTTTGGCATCGTTCCTGGTCACCGCTGCACCGAATTCGCAAACTGTAGAAATAAGCTTCCATTCCCCACAATATGGTCGCCGGGCTTTACGCCGCTGGTGATTTGCGTTTGGCCGCCTAAGTTCTCTCCCAGCGTTACGCCACGCCTGCCAAACTGATTCGAGCCAACTTCCGCATAAACAAAGGGCTGATTCTCGGTATCCCGAAGCACCGCGGAATTGGGCAGCGCGATCGCATTTTTTATCGTCCCTGCATTCACAGTTGCGGTGACGAACATATCTTTTTTTAGCTTCTCGCCAGGATTATTGGTCTCAATTCTCGCTTGCAGTGTCCGCGTGTTGGGGTCCAAGGCCTCCGCAATATATGAAATGCGCCCGTGAAAAACGTCCGGGTAAGCGTCGGTCTGAATTGAGACCTGATCTCCCACTCGCACAAAAGGCAAATCGTTTTGATAAACATTCACCAGGACCCATACCGTGCTCATGTCAGAAATGGTGAAGCACTGCGTGGTTCCGGGCTGTATAAACTGGCCCGCCGAGACAAGTTGTTCGACCACCTCGCCGCTGATGGGCGCAAGAACCGGGACTTCAAACGACGGCGGAGCTTTTACCAGGGCATCGGGATCGGTTATTCCCATCACTTTCAGCGCGGCAGCCGCTGACGCCATGTCTCCACCGGCTTGTACTTCCGCCGACTCGGCTTGCTCCAGGGTCTGTTCGGCAATCGCGTTATGCTGATACAAATCCTTCGCGCGTGCATAAGCCTTCTGCGCCAGAGAGTATGCGTCTTTCGCCTTTAGATAATTGCTTCGGAGTTGCGAGTAATCAGGGCTGGCAACGTACAACATGGGCTGACCCTTTTTTACTTTCTGCCCAGGAACGACTGCGATTCGGTTGACTGGGCCGCTAACCTGCGTGATCACTGGAGTCGTCCGAAAACCGTTGTAGGCCACAGCTCCGGTAAGCCGCAGAGTCCGGTCCAAGTTGGTGGGCTGTGCGGTTATGACCTGAACATGCGACATCTGATCTTGCGGAATTGTGAACAATTCCGGGTTGTTGCTAGCCTGGGCACTATCGTCTGCCGTCTGAGTTTTTGTCCCCTGACAGCCGCCCAGGGCTAATGTCGCTACTAACACTCCAGCCGCGAAAGGTGTTCGAATTCCAGCTTGGAACAGCGAAACTCTCGTGAACGAAGCGGTTTTCATTGGATGTTTCTCGTTCCTACAGCCTCTTTGAGTTGTTCCATTGCAGTCATATAAGATGCCAGCTCTTGCCGGTAACTTAGTTGGATGGCCCGGTAGCTGCGCTCGGCATCTAGGAAATCGAGCAGGCTGGCGGCGCCGCGCTTATACGCGTATTCGCTGATGTCGCGCGAATCCTGCGCCTGCTTAAGGTAACCGGAAAGGTAAAGTTGTGTGACCTTGTCATTGCTCTTAATTGCTTCATAAGCATTTTCAACGTCGGCCATAACGGTATCGCTGGCCGACTGCTGCGATTCCTGGGCTTGAGTTAGAGCATAGCGTGTTCTGGCAATTTCCCCCTGGTTTCGATCGAAGATCGGCAAATCCATACCCAGGAAGATTGACGCGGTATTTTGACCAGACACGTGGCTGAAGTCGTAGGTGGTGCTCAGATCCTTTTTGCCATTTGCTTTTGCCAGCAGGATTTGGCTCTGAGCTGCGGTAATACCCAGTACTGATGCCTGAAGGTCCGGACGCTCTCGCAGGGCTTGTGCCTGCAAGTCTTCCACGGTGGATTTCAACGGCTGGTATGCCATGTCGCCTTCCACGTCGTAATCCGCTGGCACCGCATCGTAACCAAGTAATTCCCGCAAGCCGATCAGGGCCTGTACTTTGGCAAGTTCGGCGGAGGACACGTCGGTCTGAAATTGCAGCATCTGCAATTTGATCTTGAGGTAGTCGTCTTCGCTGATGTATCCGACTTTGTACTGCTGCTCACTGATATCTACGGTCTGGGCAAATCCTTTCAAGTCCTGCTTTGCAAATTCCAATGTAGATTCCGCGAGAAGCACGTTGATAAATTGTTGCGCGACGTCGAACGTCAACGTCCGCTCCATGTCAGTGACTTGGGCGCGCGTCACCGCGGTCTGATCGCGAGCGGCCTGGAACCGGCGTTGCCGTTTGCCGCCGCGTTCAAACAGGTATCCGATTCCGACATCAAATTGTTGAGTTACATCCAAATTATCGAGGGAGAATGCGCTGGGGGTGAAAATGGGAATGAACTGCGAATCGAACCCCAGCGACGGGTTGGGTCGAAGATTCGCGGTGACCTCTTGCGCCTGGTTTTGCAAGATCAAAGTACGCGTTGCTTTGAGCGAATGGTTGTGAGTCATCGCCAGATCAATTGCCTGGTCAAGACTGATGATCTTGGGAGCCTGTGCGCTTAATTGTGGCAAGGCAGCCAGAAATAGCGCCGCAAGACCAACTTTCAAAAGGCCGTGTAACCCATGGAACCAAAGACGCCTTTTCGATACAGAGGTATGTTCGCCGCGCTCCCAATTTCGCGCTGTTATCAACCAACAGGAGGCGAACAGTTTTGCACTGTGAGAAATACGGTCTTGCATTTGTTTTCGAGACAATTGTAAGAGAATGCTTACCGCAGAATATAAGTACGATGCAGCTTTTGTCCTGAAAGTAACCCGCTTGATAATAACGTGCTAGTCCGCCACTGAGTCGCTTTGCTCGGGCAGTATCTGACCAAGTGTGGCGCGGGCGTCGTCGTCCGCGAATAGTTTATGCGCTCATATGACCGTTTGGGCCAGAAGGTAGTTGTAAAGAGGTTCGTTTTAACCAATGAACCGCATCACCCGATTGACAGCGCTTGGGGTGATTGATCCGCAAACGCGGGATTCGGCCCATAAACGGAGTGAAAGCCGGCCTTCTT
Organism: uncultured Acidobacteriaceae bacterium; assembly: GCA_963720075.1. Taxonomy (GTDB): domain Bacteria; phylum Acidobacteriota; class Terriglobia; order Terriglobales; family Acidobacteriaceae; genus PALSA-188. The sequence continues at coordinate 25,446 of CAVREG010000013.1, forward strand.
GAGGCCAATTCCGACTTCGCGGTTGCGCATGAAGGTATTCCACACCAGTTGCGTCCGCGCATTTTCAGCCATGAGCATGCCAATGCCTACATCAATTCCGAGCACATCCGAACTGGCCCAACCCGTCAGGGGATTAAAAGCGTCCACAAAGCCGTAGCGCTTCCAAATCTGCCGGCCGTAGTAGCCCCGTAAATTTCTCAGCACTTCGTAAGCTTCGTTGTACAGAAACGGCAAAGACCCTGCCGATGCCGCTGGAACGATAGTTCCATCAATCGGGCCTTGCATCGGAGGTCCGCCCCACGCGACATAGCCGGCGGACGAATCCGAAGCAGTAATTCCCCATACGTCCTCGGAGTAACAGGGAAAGTTCGTATTCAATGAGGCACAAAACTGCCGATGAGCCTGCGATGCGATGACCGAATTTTCAAAATAGTTTGTGTACTGATCCCGCTTGTTTCGGAAATCGAACCACGCGTGCGAAAACTGGTGAACGAATAAAGGCGACGGTGTCGAGATATACCGATAATCTCCATAGACCATCTGCGGCCGCCGAATACTCTGCCAGCAGGACGGAGGAATTGGATGAGTTGACGAGCCTATCGCCAGAAGATAGAGCATCATTGACTCGCAATAAGCATCCCAGCGCAGCGGGCTGAAGCCAAATTCTGGAGTCCAGTCCAGAGCGAACGTTGTGCCCTTATTCAGTGCCCAAGGCCATTCCACGCGGTTATACAAAATCGTTGCATCGCGGCGAATTTGAGCGTCGTCGAAATACTCGCGGCACGTCAGAACGCCGCAAAGCAATATCGCCATGTCAATGGGAGAGATTTCCGATCCGACGCTACGTTTCCCCGAGTCCATCTCCACAAAGTGATAAAGAAAGCCATGCACTGTGGGGGCCTGATGAGCCAGAAAGTGGAGCGCCTTGCGTACTCTGGAAGTAATCTCGGCGCGGGGACGATAACTTCGCTCTTGTCCAATACAGAGGGCGGTCAGCCCGAAGCCCGTCGCGGCGATGCTGCTTCCCATTCGCTTATCGCCGCCATCAGCGTTAGCACGATCACGAACTAGTCCCGTGTGCGGGTTGGCTTCGTTCCAAAAGAACTCGAATGACGCGCGCTGCAGGTCGTCCAAAAGTTGGGTGCTGGGATCACTACGATCACTGTCCGAATCGTTGGAGCCAAGCAGGACCTGCGAGGCAAAGCCCTTGCGAAGGAGAGGGAACATCGCAGCGCTCGTCGCTGCTGTTTTCAAAAATTGACGGCGATTCCACATCATTAAACAGGTCTTTCCTTAAGGTTTCCAGCTAGCTAGAAGGGGGTACTTGTATTATGCGCGATAGGCCCCGATAGATGCACATATCGTTGGGCCACTATGCATTTTTTTCTCTCTACAGTGAAAAATTTGCACGCCGCGACCGACGCGGCGAAAGTCCCAACGTGGAAAGGTAGGCAAACTAGATCGCGGAGTCAATAGAAATACCAACGCTAGACATCACGGGTAATGTAGGCGGTCTGTTTCACCGGCCTCTTGCTGCAACACTTTGGTCGGCTCGGTCTAGATAGGCTCTGTGCTCTTCGCCTCAGCAACGTTTGAAGGCTCGTCCGAGAATGTCTTACCCGGTTCGAAAGCAGCCTTTTCATACCCATCGCCCGCTCTTCGGATGGCGTCGTGCCAACCATCATCCCATGTGATACGGGCCTCGCCATCCACCACAGTCCACGTGCCATGGGCTGCCCCGAGAGTCTTTTTCGCTTCACCATTGCGCAGGAGTGTGATCAGAAATGTTCCCCCACCTCCGTCGCCGACCTTCCATTTCCCAACAAAATGGCCGGGCCACGTGCCGGTAGCGGTAGTTGAAGGCCCGGCGAATTCTATGCGGGCAACGTCGGCCATCGGGATACTCTGCTGATGCCCGTCTTTAAAAACAATAACCATGGTGTGGTCGTCGCCGCGGGAAGCGGGCTTGCTCTTGGAGGACGCAGCGAAGACCGTGATCGCCAAGGCCCCCACGACAAAAAGAATACCGACAACAACCTTACGCATGAATTCCTCCTGGCAGCTACAGGGAATGCCGACAGTTTATTGTACGGCGTTTGCCGCCTAGCAGTTCCAATTGCCCGTTATGCGCATTTCTATCGGCTGTTTGAAGGGGAATGCGTAGAACCGGCCCACCGAAATACAACAACTCCGGAACTAGTCCTAAGTATGTGTTAAAACAAACCTTACAGGTTACTAGGGCATCCTTACTTCGGGCGTCTATCTCGTCTTGTCCATCGTACTCAAGACATTTGACCTCCCAAGTAAGAACCGCGAATTTTTGAGCACTGAATATGGCGAAGCCTGAGGGTTTTCGAAGCAGTTGGCAGGAGCGATTGGCCGCGCTTCGCAATGTTCCGCCTGTGCTTAAAATTGTATGGCAGTCCGGCCCCGCCGTCGTAACGTTCGGATTAGTGTCCCGGGTTTTTGCCTCGCTCTTTCCGCTTGCGCTTCTGTGGGTTCCAAAATTAATTCTGGACCGCATCGTCCATGCCCGCTCGTCTCACCAGTCGCTCGGTCCCCATTTTTGGTGGCTCGTAGGTACTGAATTTTTATTGGCTCTCCTGACCAGCGTATTGGCTCGAGCCATTGATTATTCTGACTCACTCCTGGCCGACAAATATATGCGGCACGTGAGCATTCAAGTAATGAAGCACGCCGCCGAACTGGATCTGATCGCCTACGAGGACCCCGTCTTTTACGACCGCCTCGAGCGGGCGCGCGTGCAGGCCACCGATCGCCTGGGAATGATTCAGCAAATTGGACAGTTGGTGCAGTTGGTCATCACTACCCTCACTCTCTCTGTCACAATCATCATCTATTCGCCGTGGCTGATATTGTTGCTCGTGGGCGGGGTCATTCCCGCGTTTTTGGGCGAGAGTCATTTTGCCTTCCTGGGCTACGCCAAGAATTTTCGCCAGACGCCAGTCCGGCGCCAGTTGGATTATCTGCGCGTCGTCGGGGGCAGCAAAGAGGCTGCCAAGGAACTCAAACTCTTCGGCTTGGCGGATTTTCTTACCAACCGGTTTACCAAGCTGTCAGACCAGATTTACGAAGAGAACGTTGGTCTGTCTCGTCGCAAACTGATTGCGGGCGGCTTTCTTTCGATCATCGCCACGGCAGGCTACTACTCAGCCTACGTGATCGTTATCTGGCGCACTGTGACCGGAGTATTTTCCATTGGCACCTGGTATCTGCTTTCCGGAGCGATTTTGCAAGCAAGCAACAACATTCAGCAAATTTTCTCCACGGTGTCTGGAATCGCCGATCAGGCTTTGTTCCTCACCGACCTACTGGCGTTTTTCGAGATGCAACCAACTATTCGTTCCAAGCCGAACGCGCTTCCTGCCCCCAGCCCAATCAAGCGCGGGTTCGAATTTCGCAACGTTTCTTTCAGCTATCCCGGGAGCCCGCGGCTGATTCTCAACCGCTTGAACTTCCACTTGCATCCTGGCGAGCGCGTTGCTCTTATCGGTGAAAACGGCCAGGGCAAGACCACTATCGTGAAGTTGATCACTCGTCTTTACGATCCCACCGAAGGTCAAATCCTGCTCGATGGTATAGACCTTCGTGAATACAACCTCGAAGATCTTTATCGCGAGATCGGAGTCATCTTTCAGGATTTCATGCGGTATGAAATGACAGCCCGTGAAAACATTGCGGTGGGCCAGATTGACGAACTAAGTAACCTTAAGCTGCTCCAAACTGCGTCCCATAAAAGTCTCGCTGATCAGGTTATTGGAAAGCTCCCGCTTCAATATGAGCAAATGTTGGGACGCCGCTTTGACGGAGGAGTTGACCTGTCCGGCGGCGAGTGGCAGAAAATCGCCCTGGCCCGAGCTTACTTGCGCAATGCCCAACTGCTTATTCTTGACGAGCCGACCGCGGCTCTGGATGCCCGCAGCGAGTTCGAGGTCTTCCATCGTTTCGCGGAACTCACCGCTGGAAAAATGGCACTGTTCATCTCACACAGATTTTCAACTGTTCGAATGGCCGACAGAATCGTCGTGCTCGAAAACGGAAACATCGCGGAAGACGGGAATCATGAACAGCTATCGCGCCTTGGAGGACGCTACGCCGAGATGTTCGAAATGCAGGCCGCCAGTTACCGTTAGACATTCATTTATATGCCGCAGAATCCTCATCTCGAAACTGTTCACGAAGAAAGAGAACCGCCATCCCGCGTGATGGAAAAGGGCCCGGAATATGATGGACTGCGTGCACATGCTGCCGACCTTGCGCATAAGCTGCCATGGCATCCAACTGCAAAATCTTCGGATTGGATTGTAAGGAAACGTCGCGCGCTCAACGCGGTTCTTGCTCCAATTTTGGCTGTGCTCCATCAGCCAGCTCCCAAGACGGAAGTCTCCGACGATTTTCATTGGCTTCACGACAACGTTCGGTTGCTCTACTCAGAACTCCAAGCGACCGCAGACGCCGTGCAACCGTTGAGCAAAATACCTCATACCACCGCCAATGGGGAGGAAGTTCCGCGCCCAGCAGCTGTAGCCCGCGGTTTTCTGGTTGCGACAGCCTATGAATTCAGCGAATCCGCATTCACCGCTTACATTCAGACGTTTCAAGAAACCACCCTTCTCAACGTGAAAGAACTCTGGGCTCTCATCCCATGCATGAAGTTAACCCTCCTGGAAGAACTGGCGATTTGTGGAAAGCAAGTCTTGGCTGACGACCAAGGTCTTTACGGCGCCGCTGTCTGCATGCGCAGCTTGCGTGACATTAGCGATCTCTCCGGAAAAGAAATCATAGAACCGCTGATTATTTTTGACCAGGTATTGGCGGAAGACCCCGCCGGCGCTTATGCCCTCATGGATTTTGAAAGCCGCGAACTATACCGAAAGAAAATCGTCGCCATCGCGGATCGCTGCGAGCTCACGGAAATGGCGGTCGCTCAAGAGGCGCTTGCCCTCGCCCGAGAAGCAGGCACTCGCCAACCGTCCGCCTCCCGGGTAGCCTCACGCCAATCCCACGTCGGCTACTACTTGATCGCCGAAGGCCGCGAGTTGCTCTACAAGAAAGTGCAATTCAAGCCATCCATCGGTCAGCGCGTGCAACTATTTCTGCGGCGCCATCCAGATGAGTTTTACATTCCAACCATTGCCGTGCTCTGTTGTGCGGTTATGTCGGCGATCGTTCTGTTAATGACCGATCCATACAGTTCTCCCAAATTGATTTTCCTCGCGCTGATCGCGTTGCTGTTGCCCTCATCGCAGAGCGCGGTGGAACTTGTGAACTATCTGACCACGTCGCTATTGCGGGCGGAGATTCTGCCGAAGCTCGATTTCTCAGACGGCATTCCAGACGATTGCATCACTTTAGTCGCAGTGCCAACGCTGCTACTTAACGAGAAGCAGGTTCGAAGACTGGTGGACGACCTCGAAGTTCGTTTCCTGGGAAATCATGATCGCAATCTCCATTTCGTTTTGCTCAGCGATTTGCCGGATTCCGGGCAGCCTTCGAGAGAGGACGATCCTCTCATTGATCTTTGCGCCGAACTCGTGGAAGCGCTGAACACCAAATACGCTCATCAAAACAGCGGCTCGTTTCTTCTCCTTCATCGCCATCGAGTTTACAATCCGCGCGAAGGCGTTTGGATGGGCTGGGAGCGGAAGCGCGGCAAGCTGCTCGACCTCAACAAGCTGCTTCGCCAGCAGTACGACAGCTTTCCGGTTAAAGCAGGGAACCTGTCTGTTCTGTCACAGGCGCGTTACGTCATCACTCTGGATTCCGATACTGAGCTTCCTCGCGGCTCTGCGCACCGAATGGTGGGAACGCTGGCTCATCCGCTGAATCAGGCAATCATTGATCCTGAAAAAAATATCGTTGTCGCGGGATATGGAATCCTGCAGCCAAGAGTGGGGGTAAGCGTTCAGAGCGCCGCGGCATCGCGGCTCGCCAATATCTATTCCGGGCAAACTGGATTCGACATTTATACCCGCGCAGTTTCTGACGTATATCAGGATTTATACGGCGAGGGAAGTTTTGCCGGAAAAGGAATTTATGAAGTGGACACGGTCCATCAGGTGCTCGACCGTCGCTTTCCGCGAAATGCCTTGCTCAGTCACGATCTGATTGAAGGCGCATATGCGCGCGCCGGCTTGGTGAGCGATATCGAGGTTATCGAAGATTACCCATCGCATTACAGTGCCCACAACCGCCGTAAGCATCGCTGGCTGCGTGGAGATTGGCAAATCACCGCGTGGCTGCTCTCGCGCGTGCCAGATGAATCGGGCCGCCTGGTGCGCAATCCCATCGCGCTGGTTTCGCAGTGGAAGATTTTCGACAATCTCCGCCGCAGTCTGGTCGAACCTGCCACATTTCTTTTACTTTTTCTGGGCTGGCTGGTGCTGCCCGGTAAGCCCGCATACTGGACGCTGGCGACGGTCGCAATTCTCTTTGTTCCGGCGTGGTTTCGATTCATCTTCGAGCTTATTCGAGCGGCAGCGGAACGCAAATCGCAAATCGCGCGCGACGCTCTCGATTCTCTTTTCACCGCCAATGTCGGCGTGCTTCTAACATTGACCTTTGTTGCGCACCAGATGCTCCTCTCGCTCGACGCTGTGGTGAGAACGCTGATCCGGCGATTGGTAACAGGCCGTCGTCTGCTCGAATGGGAAACCGCAGCAGAAGCTGAACTGGGGAAGAAAAAGCGGACCCCAGTGGATGTTTACATGGACTGGGTTCCCCCGCTGGCATTGGCGCTGGGCCTGTTGCTTTGGTTCAGCCGCCGAAGCGCTTTCTATGCCGCGCTTCCAATCTTGATTCTTTGGGCGGGAAGCAAATTCATCTCCATGTGGCTCAACCGTCCGCATCACGCATCTCGCGCCGCGGCTTCGCCGCGAGATGATTCATTCTTGCGGCGCTCCGCCATACGCACATGGCGCTATTTTGCTGAGTTCAGTACGGAAGAACACAGCTGGCTCATCCCGGATAATCTTCAGGAAAGCCCTCCGACTATTGCGGCGCGGGTTTCGCCGACCAATCTTGGTTTCCTGCTTAACGCGCGTCAAGTTGCCTGTGAGTTTGGATACCTTACCGTTTCTGAATTTGCGGAGCAGACACTTCGCACCCTCTCCACGGCCGCCAAGCTTACAAAATGTCAAGGTCATCTGCTCAATTGGTATGACACGCGGTCCCTGGCTCCGCTGACGCCGGCTTTCGTTTCTTCCGTGGATAGCGGGAATCTGGTTGCATCGCTCTGGGCGCTCCAACAAGGCGTGCTCGATGTATTGCGGCGTCCGCTCCTGCAACCCGCGCTTGCTGAGGGGTTCGTGGATTACCTTCGCATTTTGTCGGATCTTAATGCCTTTCCGCGCAAGCGCATCAACGCTTTTCGAGAAGATATTCGGGAAGACTGGCTGCAATCCGTCCTCAAATTCCCAGATTCATCTCTGGCCGACCCGGCGTCGCCTCCAAAATCGAAGCGCGAGATAGACGCCCAATGGTTTCGCCGCGAGGCGCGTCTGCGCCTCGAGAGCATCCGGCAAACTGTTCGCTTGTCTGCCCCATGGTTGCTGCCGGAGTTCAGCTCGTTACGAAACGACGCAGCAATCAACGCGAGAACGGGATGGGATATTCTCGCCCTGGAACGAGTTCCTGATTTCATTGACGCGCTCAGTTCTCGACTGGTGACAGCACTTCGTTCGGCGTCAGGCAAAGATCAAAATGCTCTCTATGTGCAATTGCAGGATTTGCTTCCAGAGGCTTTGCAGCATGTGCGTGGCCTGATTGGCGATCTTCTCAAGATAAATAACACCGCCGCCCAACTCGCTGACGACATGGACTTCAAGTTTCTCCTCCATCCGAAGCGAAAGCTATTGTCAGTAGGATTTGACGTTGAATCCGAGCAGTTGAATCCCGCTTGCTATGATCTGCTGGCTTCCGAATCTTGCATCGCTCTTTTCATCGCGATTGCTAAAGACGACATTCCGCAAGAAAGCTGGTTTCTGCTTGGACGCGCTCATGTCGTGGATCACGGGCATCCTGTACTACTCTCGTGGACCGGGACCATGTTCGAATACCTGATGCCAGCGTTATGGATGCGCACGTTTCCTGATACATTACTTCAACGTTCCCGTTCCGCCTCAGTTCGCGCCCAACAAGCTTTCACTGCTTCCAGAGACATTCCGTGGGGAATCTCAGAGGCAGCTTACAGCCGCACCGATGAAACCGGAAACTATCAGTATTACGCCTTCGGGATTCCTTCGCTCGCTCTGCGGAAGGGCGAACTGAGCGCAACGGTCATCTCGCCGTACTCAACATTTTTGGCGTTGACCATCGAAGCAACCGCGGCCCTCCGAAACCTGCGCAGAATGGCGAAGCAGCGTTGGGTGGGTCCATATGGATTCTACGAGTCGGTTGACTTCGATCCCGCAAAGCCTCCGTCCCCGACATGGAAGAGCAGATGGAAAAATTTGTCTAGCAGGGATCACCCGGAGGTCGTGCGCTGTTGGATGGCTCATCATCAGGGCATGATTTTCCTGTCCATCGCAAATTTTCTGCACCATGATGTCGTTCAACGATGGTTCCACAGCGATCCGCGCGTGCAAGCGACAGAACTGCTTTTGCAAGAAAAGCCTGTGTCTCACGTGCGCACCAATGATGGCTACGGAACCGCCGCGGCTTGAGGGGTTGATCTCGCGGATACTAGGTTCAGCCCGGCGCCCGAGCAGGACTACTGCCAATCCCGCACGCGCCGGATTCTTGAAGAAGCCTTCCCAATTGTCCCCCCCAATCCATTAACGTTGCCGGGATATCGGCGTGACATGAATAGCCAGTGTCAGGAATCTTCGGGCAGCATGGTATGGGTCTGACGCCCTAGCCGGCAGAACAAAGTCTGGACAAGTCGGGGGGCTTGCGTCATCTGACATCGAGTTTACAAATGGTAGAGTTATTCTGTTTGAATGAATTCGATGATTAACCCGATTCAACCGAAAGCCAGCGTTCCGCCCATTCCACTTGGCTGCTTGGCCATGGTGTTTCTTCTTCCGCTACGGATTCTGTGGCTGCCTGTAAGCCGAATTGGGCGTCTGGCAAAGAATTCCGGCTAAGGCACATAATCCGTCACGCAATGCGCCGCCTAAATTCCTTCGCAGAACTCGGGACAGCCGGCTTTGCGTGAGGCTCTCTCATATGCGCCAGGAAGCACGCAGCACATAAAGTGTCTTCGCATAGGTCGCAGGATTCGGCATGGAGATCGCAAAGAGGCGTCCCACACTCGCAACATTCCTCGCTGGAGTCCTTGCCGCACGGATAGCCCGATGCATCCTGCGAATTTCTCACAAAAACAATTTCGCAGCGGCTCACAATGCTCCTTAGTTTCAAAGCCCCATCATTCTTACAATCTGGATGCTATATCGCCGCCGTGCTGCTCATGCTGCGGCGCGCTTGCTACCAGATAGAGACGTTTAGATGCGCGACGCATCGCGTGCGATATTGATCGAACCCTGGGTCCTTCCTCCAGCTTTAGCTGGAAGCAGGCGCAACTACGCCGGCTCCTTAGTTTCTCCGGTCGGCCCTCCAAAGCCTCCGCAATGTGAGCGCATACCGTGACGGAACTTCTCGCGTTCCTCGGGCGTCATCCGTTCCCAACGCTCTGCCATTCGCCGCCGAAAATTGGAGCGATGAAAGCCACGACCACCAAAGCCTCCGAACAGGATCCGACAAAGAGCCAGCAATCCGACAGCTTGCCAGAAAGTAATTTGCCGCCATCCGAACAACATTGGCAAAAGCCAGTTCCACAGATGCAGCACCGCTTCGCCGCCAATCGCAACAAAAATGACGATCATCAGTGGGGCCAGAAAAATCCATTTCTTTCTCATATTGTTTTCCTCATTTCTTCATAAATTCATCATGAATGCTCTGCAATCGTTCCCGCAAATGAAGCACCGCGTAGCGCTTGCGCGAGAGCAGGGTGTTGATGTTTACGCCGCTTTCTTCCGACAACTCTTTGAAGCTGCGCCCTTCCAGTTCGTGAGCGACAAACACCTCACGCTGCTCATCGGGCAGCTCGTCGAGCGCAAATTCCAGCTCACCAAGAAGTACGTTGCGGGCGTACAGCGCTTCCGGCCCGGCGTCGGACGACGGCAACAGATCTTCGATCCTTAGGAGCTCTCCGTCCTCATCCTTGACCGCTGTGTCGCTGAAGCTCACCGGCCTCTTCTTGCGGAAGAGGTCCGTGATACGATTTCGCGCCACGCGAAAAAGCCAGCCGGTCACGTGGTCAATTGGCATCAGCAGACGATTGGCTTCTACCAGTTCGTAGAAGACCTCCTGGAGAAGATCCTCCACATCGGCATCGTTCGGCACCCGTTTGCGGATGAAATTGCGCAGCCGGGAACGTTCATCCGCGATGATCTCGGATATCTGACGGTCTTGCTCGGTCATCGAGATGCTGCCCGACAGCTCATTCATTCATTCCTGTAGACGAACGGCGGCCGCAAATATTGTAGAGATTCCGACTCGGCGGAAGCGAGGCCGGCATAAGATGCCTTCCGGTGCAAACGATCGCGGTCGCGTGGAAGACTGCTTTAGTTCTTCCCGGCTTTATTTGCGCAGCTGGCGTGGACAACTATAGAATCCTCTCGTTGCTGAGGCGGCATTCTGATCAAATCCTATGAAGACCCCACGCGAATCCAATAAGACTTTAAATCAAGGCCGCCGCGGTTTTCTCAAAGTCGGCGGCGCGTCAATTGCTGCAAATGTCGTCCAAGCAGCATTGCCATCCAGTGTCCGGGCGCAATCCTTCAGTTCAAAACAAACGTTCAATGCGGCGGCTCATGCGGTGCAGGAAATGATGCCAACGCGAAACCTTGGCAAGACTGGTTTTCGGGTCGGCATTTTCGGCTTGGGCGGACAAGGCGCGCTGGAGAAGATCAAGAGCGAAGCAGTCGCAGTGCCGATCATTCAAAGGGCCCTCGACCTGGGCGTGAATTATTTTGACACGTCGGCGATCTATGGTGGGCCAGACCGGTGGAGCGAACAGTATCTCGGCAAGGGGTTGAAGGGCTATCGCGACCAAGTGTTCATTGCGAGCAAGACCAAAGAGCGCACTCGCGATGCCGCGCTCAAGAATCTGGAAGTATCGTTCAAGCTTTTGAACACCGATCATCTCGACAGCTGGCAGCTTCACGACGTCGGCATCACCGAGGATGTTGATCAGATTTTTGGCAAGGGCGGCGCTATCGAAGCCCTGATTCAGGCGCGTGACCAAAAGATGGTGCGGTTTCTGGGGGTAACCGGGCGCTTTCGTCCAGATGCGCTTATGGAATGCCTCAAGCGCTTCCCGTTCGACACGGTTTTAATGGGCCTGAACGCCGCGGACACGTATTACTACAGCTTCGAGAAAGATTTGCTCCCCATGGCGGTCGAGAAACAAGTGGGGATTATCGGCATGAAAGTGATGGCCCGTGGACGAATTCTTTCCAGTTGGACACCTCCTCCGGTCGAAGTGCAGAAACATTCATGGGAGGGAAGCGGCGCCATTGCCACCACGCCCGGAACACTCACCAAGCGTGAAACAACTTTCTACACTCTCTCGTTGCCTATCAGCACGGCGATCATTGGCTGCGACTCCGTGGAGCAGGTGGAAGAATGTGTCCAATTCGCTCGCGAGTTCACTCCGCTCAACGATAAACAGATGACCGAATTGGTCGCCAAGACCGAGCCCATTGCAAAACAGGCGCTCTTTTTCCGGATGATGAAGCGCTGACAACCGATCCGTTGGATTACACACCAGGTTGGCTGCGGAATCTGCAAGCATTTGAGATCAAATTCGCTAATGAAATTTATACGTGCATCCCGTTTCCTCACCGCCGCGGCTCTGTTATTCGTCGGCCTGGGTTTCGCTCAACAACAAACCAGCGAAACACAGGGCATTTTTCAAGGTTCCACTGATATCGGTGTCACGCGCAAGGGCTCGACGGTGTACGTTCCCACGAGTGCCGAGTACCACGTCACCGGTGGTGGAGCGGATATTTGGGGCGCAGCGGATGATTTTCATTTCGCCTGGGTTCGCCTTTCGGGCGACGTGAGTTTAACGGCAGATGTGCGTTTTCCTAAGAGCAGTACTGAAGCCTTTAGGAAAGCTGTCTTAATGGTTCGACAAAACCTGGACCCCGGTTCCCCCTACGCTGATGCGGCCATTCATGGCGACGGTCATATTAATCTTCAGTTCCGGGAAGTGGCTGACGGTAAGACCAACGACACGCTATCCCCGGAACACGGCTCCACTCGGCTCCGAATTGAACGCAAGGGAAATCTGTTCACGGTCTTCGCCGGCGAACCAGGACAGGCGCTGATACCTGTACCTTCCATGACAATTGTCATGAAAGATCCCGTTTATGTCGGCATTGGTGTCTGCGCTCACAATGCAAATGCCGTCGAAGAAGCTATCTTTTCCAACGTTGAGATCGAGCATCTTTCGCAGCAAGAAGCGAAGTAGCGCTTTCAGGAATGGGCTAGAGTCAATTCTTTGCCTCTATGATGTGATAGCCCTGCCATAGATATTCCAAAGCTTCGGGAAGAGTTTGTTGTTTCACCGCATGGTCCACATGCCCAGCGTTGCGGGCAAAAACAAACTGGTAGTGATAGTCCTTGGCAGCCAGCACTTTGGCCATGTTCTCATTGGCGACGACCCAATCGTGCATATGATCGTTCATGACATTCGGATTGAAAAGGTCTCGGTCGCCCACTTCCATCCAGATTCGCAGAGGCTTGGCTGGATTGTCCGGAATGAGGTGTTCATGAAATCCCCACGCACCGTGCGGGGTCTGGGGATTGTATGGCCACTGTTGGTTCACGTAAGTGCCCGAATAGGTCAGTACGCGATGGTATAGCTCAGGGTGATACCACGCCATGATCAATGCGCATGAGCCGCCGGAACTTCCGCCCGTAGTCGCCCGTCCGTCGGGATCCGTGGTCAGCTTCACGTGATATTTCGCTTCCACGAGAGGCAGCACTTCTTTCTCTACGAACTCCGCATACAGGCCGGACATGGTGTCATATTCCAGGCCGCGTTCGCTGCCCTGGGCGTCGCCCCCTCCATTGCTGATAGAGATGGCAATCATAGCTGGCACGCGGTGCTCGGCAATCAGGTTATCCAGGGCCGTGAAAAGTTCCCGGTCCGGTCCGTCCGCCCCAACAATGAATGGCGCGACTGTACCCGGAACGTATTGTCTCGGGACGTAAACCGCTACTCGGCGCGTGTAGGGAGCGGGGTGACTGGTTGTGATGATTAGTTTGCCGGGGTCGGCGGGATCAGGCTTGCCAAAAGTGTTGGCGTCTCGCGCGATGCCGGGATAAATTTTACTGTCCGCCGAATTCATCGTGAACTCGAATACTGTCCCTTGCGGCACGCCTTTTTGCGCAGACATCTCGGGTGCGGGATTATGAGTGGGGCCGATGATAAAGTTTCCGTCTGCATTCGCCGGAGCGTTAGTGCCGTCCGGTAACTCCTTGGCCGTGACATAACCGGGCGTGTTCGGATCCCGGGTGGGCGGCGTAGAGGGCGCCGGGCGTCCCACCGCTAGCGGCGTTTGAGCTGTTGCCGAACGTGCGGCCGATGTCAGGCTTAACAGGAATGCGATGATCAATCGGCGGAACATTCGGAATCCTCCGTGTCTTAGTTACTCTCAGCCAGCCAGAAGCTCTTTCCGCTCCAGTGCCCAAATTGTAACGGAGATATGAGGGCGGCACTCTCGTTGCCATCGCAGCTTACGCCAATCCTTATACACTGGTGCCTTGACCTCAACGTTTCCGAGTCTCGTCGAGCAACTGCGGTCTGGCGATAACCGGGCGCTGGCCCGCGCCCTGTCCATAGTCGAAAACCGCGGCCCCGGTTGGGGGCATTTGCTCAAGCAATTGTTTCCGATGAGTGGCGATGCGCGAATACTTGGATTGACGGGGCAGCCGGGCGCGGGGAAAAGTACGCTGGTTGATCAACTCGCCAGGCATTATCGAAAGTTGGATTGCACGGTCGGCATTATTGCTGTTGATCCAAGTAGCCCTTACACCGGCGGCGCGATTCTTGGCGACCGCATTCGCATGCAGGAACATTTTTCGGATCCCGGCATTTTTATTCGAAGCATGGCTACTCGCGGATCGCTCGGCGGCTTGGCACGAAGTACAGCAGACGCGGCAATGGTTCTCGATGCATCTGGTCGAGATATTGTAATGATAGAGACGGTCGGAGTGGGTCAGGATGAAGTTGATATCGTGCGCCTGGCTGACATCACCATAGTAATTCTGGTTCCGGGTATGGGAGATGATGTGCAAAGCATTAAAGCCGGAATCATGGAGATCGCCGATATTTTCGTCATCAACAAAAGCGACCGCGATGGCGCCGAAAGAGTCGAGCGGGAAGTTCGTGCTTTGCAATCGCTGGCCACGCGTTCCGATAACTGGACACCGCCAATCGTGAAAACCGTGGCCAGCGAAGGGAAGGGAATTGAGGACCTGGCGGCGTCCATTGCCGCCTACGAGGAGTATTCGAAAAAAGGGAATTTGATGACCGAGCGTAGTATTCAGAATTGGGAGCTGCGCTTGGTAGATATGCTGCGTGACTCGCTACTGGAAAAGGCCTATGCGAAAATCGGCGATGAGAATTTAGCGCGCTATGCTGCCGAAGTCGCCGGGCGCAAGCGCGATCCGTATTCCGTTGTAGAAGAGATTATTGGATTAGGGTAGCGGGATATCGCGGAAGTTCGAGGCATAGATTTAGCAAATCCAGGGCGAAAGGAAAAGCTTCATGTACTCGAATTCCAATGCATAGGTCGCTTTGCTCAGGATGACAATTCGAGATACAGAACCATATACAGGCCGTAGGAGGGAGGGTTTTTTTGTTTGAGATTGATCATCTCGGAATCGCCGTAAGGTCGCTGGCATCGTCGAAGAAATTTTACGAACAGATGGGAATGAGCGTCTCTTCGGAAGAAATTGTTGACGGTGAGAAAGTCAGGGTCGCAATGATTCCTGTGGGCCAGAGCCGGCTGGAATTGCTGGAAGCGACCTCAGAGGATTCGGCGATTGCACGATTTATCGCAAAACGCGGCGAGGGCTTACATCACGTTAGTTTAAGAGTCCCGGACTTAAGCGCCATTGTGGACAAGTTCAAGAAAGAGGGCATTAGGCTGGTCTCGAATGAAATCAAGGTTGGCGCGGGAGGCCATCGCTATGTGTTCGTGCATCCCTCGAGCGCGGGCGGGATGTTGCTGGAGCTGGTCGAGGGAAATGGTTAATGTTGTTGATCGCAGCGGATACTTCCGGCAGGGCTGGCGTTGTTGCGCTGGCACGCGGCGAGATTGCCGGAACGTGCAAACTGATTGAAGTTTTTCCGCTCGACGGAGGCGCGTTTTCCGCGCAACTCATCCCTCAAATAGCCGCCCTTCTGGCCAAACAGGGATTTAGCAAAAAAGACATTGGCGGTTTTGTGGTAGTGTCCGGCCCGGGGTCTTTTACTGGATTGCGAGTGGGTCTGGCGGCCATCAAGGCATTGGCAGAAGTATTGGCGCGACCAATTGGGGCGGTATCGTTGCTGGAAGCAATTGCATTGGTGAGCGGGCTAAACGGGAAGGTTACGGCTGCCCTCAATGCGGGACGCCAGCAGGTGTATATCGGCGAGTACGAAGTTTCGTCGGGTGCGCGCCTGATCAACGAAGGCGTAGCCGTAGCGGACGAGTTTACAAATATGGTTCGCGGTCAGCACGTTGTAACTCCCAGTTCTGAAATCGCCGCCTTAGCTGGAAACGTTGCGGCCGAAGTACACATCGTCATCGCTCCCGAAATAAGTGCTATCGCCGCGATCGGCTGGAGGAAAATTCTGGCTGGCGAAACCGTTTCACCCGAGAGCCTGGAAGCAAATTACATCAGCCGGGCGAATGCGGAGATTCTTGCGCGGGCAAAATAGGCGAATGCAAAACTTCCTTCGGTTACGCTCACGACAGTCTGTTCGCGAGCTGAGATGACGTTTCGTATTAAGGGCGAGTTTTGAGTGTCAGGGATCTCGACTCGATGTTAATCCGTCCTGCGGTTATCGAGGACATTCCCGCTATCCTCACCATTGAACAGCAGACAGAAGCCGCAGCACACTGGACGGATGAGAAATACCGGGAAATATTCGAAAAGCAGAACCCACGCCGTTTCGCGATAGTGGCTGAAGGCAAATCCGGCGTGCAGGGTTTCGGGGTTATCGTGCTGCTGGAGCAAGGATGTGAAGTTGAAAATCTGGTTGTTATTCGTCACAGGCGCCGGCGGGGCCTGGGAAAGCGCCTTCTCCGAAGCTTGATTGATTTGGCGGAGAACGAAGGGGCGAGTGGCATTTTTCTGGAGGTTCGAGAAGGGAACGCAGGCGCCAGAGGGCTGTATAATACACTTGGATTCGCCGAGAGCGGCCGCCGCAAGGGGTACTATCACAATCCCGAAGAAGACGCAATCCTGTACCGGCTCTAGTTTCAGAATGAGATTATACCTACATGGCACGTTAGGTCGGGACTTGCCCTTAACCGGCGACTTTTTCGTTGAAGCACTTTAGATCGTATGATAGCGTAGCCCACTATGAAATCCCCCAAGGAGGTCTACTGGATGTTAATTTCTAGAGACCAGCTTCTTGCCAGCGACGAAGAATTCCGCAAGCTGGTTCAGGAGCATACCCAGTACGAACAACGCCTCGATTTACTCACGCACAAAAGGTACTTGACGGACGATGAAAAATTGGAGGAGGTCCGGCTGAAGAAGTTGAAACTTCGGCTTAAGGATCAGATGGAAGGAATCGCGCGACACTACGGTCAGCAAGTACCTCAAAGTCAGGTCGCATAGATCCCCCGAGAGAATGTAGGCTTACGATAGGGTCCACCTGTCTTCGCGAGTAGGAGCTCATCACCGCCCTTTCAATCAGCAATTCAGATGGCTTCTGAAAGCCGATGCGGGCCGCTCAGACCCCGCTGCACTATAATCAAAGTCTCCCATGGTTCCAGATGGTTATTACTATGCGATCCCACTCATGGGTGCGGCGGCGCTTTTAGCCTGGCTTGCCGGCCCCCTCTGGGCTGTGCCCCCATTATTATTATCCGTTTTTCTGCTATGGTTTTTTCGCGACCCGGAGCGGATAATTCCCGACATCCCTAAGGCGGTAGTTTCCCCCGCCGACGGCAAAGTTACTAACGTCTCTCCAGTGACGGTGGGAGAGACTCGATATGTCCGCATCAGTATTTTCTTGAATGTTTTCGATGTTCACGTTAATCGTTCGCCGATTGCGGGAGTAGTTCGAGATATTCGCTACCAAAAGGGAAAGTTTCTGAATGCGATGAATGAAACTTGCGCCGAGTTGAATGAGCAAAATACGGTAACTGTGGAAGGCCAAGGTGAGCGGGTTGTATTCAAGCAAATCGCGGGACTTCTCGCCCGCCGAATTGTATTCACAAAGAAGGTCGGCGATCAGGTTGCGCGGGGAGAACGAGTTGGCTTAATTAAATTTGGTTCGCGAACCGACGTTTTGCTGGACACCTCCGCCAGCCTTCAAATTCGAGTGGGTGATCGGGTCAAAGGCGGGTCCACGGTGCTTGCGCTTCTGAATTCTGTTTCGCACGAAGGCTCCTCATCTGCGGCCAGTCGTGTAGGCGAGGGAGTTGTGTGATGCAACTGGACCTTCCTGAAATTCCGAAACGGCGAAGGGAGGATCGCCGCCCAAAGAGACTCCGCAAAGGCATGTATATTCTGCCCTCGCTCTTCACAACCGGCAATATCATGATGGGCTTTTACGCGATTCTCCAGGTGACCCGTGGAACCGTGGCGCAGCCGTGGCATTTTGATCACGCGGCAATAGCGATCGGCTTTGCGGTTCTCTTCGACGGCCTAGATGGGCGCATCGCGCGTATGACCAATACGAGCAGCGACTTCGGCCGCGAACTCGATTCCCTGGCCGATGTAATTACATTTGGCGTGGCCCCCGCCTTGCTGGCATGGATGTGGGGATTTCGTGAGATTCCGCCTGGCGTGCTTTCGTCGGCGGAAATGGCCGGCAAGATGGCGCAGTTTGGCGCGATCGCCAGTTTTCTTTTTCTGATTGCCGGAGCCAGCCGGCTTGCGCGATTCAATATCAGCACGAATCCCCAACCGCTGAACCCGGGGCGTCCCGGAAAGAAATATTTTGTGGGAATGCCAATCCCCGCAGGTGCGGGCGTGATTGCCGCTGTCGTACACTTCTCCGGAGGCGATCCTCAAGAATGGTGGGGAAGCTCGATAACGTTTATGTTTATTGTTGTGCTGACTGCGTACTTCATGGTCAGTACTTGGCGCTTTTATAGCTTCAAGGATATTGATTTTCGCACGCGACAGCCCTTCCGGCTAATTGTTCTATTCGGTCTTCTATTCGCTGCGGTTTGGTTTTTTTCGCAGACGGTGCTTTTCGTTTTGGCGTTGACCTACATGGCGTCCGGCGTGTTCTGGCGATTGCAATGGATATTCAGACGCAGAAGTAATCGGCCTCCTCCACCGACCTACAAGGAGGCCACGCAGATCACATGAGCTCCAACTTTAAGAGCGTTGCTATTCCACACGCCGAATCAATTCGAACGAGCCATTCCTATAGAGTTGCCATTGTCGGGGCCGCAAGTCTCAAGGGAAAAGAGGTGGCCGAGGTGCTCAATGACCGCAATTTTCCTTCGCTGGATGTGAAGCTGCTCGATGATGACGAGTCGCTTGGGAAACTTGAGGCGATGAAGGACGAGGTCACATTCATTCAGAGTGTTCGCCCCGAGCAGTTCGACAATGTTGATTTCACGTTTTTCGCTTCCGATGCGGAATCCGCACGAACATACTGGAAGGCTGCTCGCAAGGCTGGAAGCGACATCGTTGATCTGTCTTATGCGCTGGAAGATGAACCCGGCGCCGCGATTCGCTCTCCCTGGGTCGAACGCCTGCTTGGGCGCTTGTTTACTCCCGAATTGCAGCCCGCTCCCGCGGTAGTTGCGCATCCCGCAGCGGTCGTGCTCGCGCTGATTGTGTTGAGAGCGCAGAATGCCGGTGAACTGAAGCATGTCGCAGCCACGATCTTTGAGCCTGCTTCGGAGCATGGCCAAAAGGGAATGGACGAACTGCACGAGCAGACCATCAATCTTCTTTCATTCCAGCAATTACCCATGGCAGTTTTTGACGTGCAGGTCGCATTCAACATGGTTGCGCGCTATGGGGCGCAATCCACTACCCCGCTTTCTGCCGTGCATGAACGCATCCTCAAGCACTACCGGCAGATTGTGGGCAAACATGCCATCGCGCCCTCTCTGCTCGTTTTGCAGGCGCCGATCTTCCATGGACATGCATTCGCGGTCCACGTTCAAACCGGGAACCTAGTTGATATCGCGAAGATGTCGGAGGCGCTTAATGGCGATCATTTCACGATAATTGGGTCGGCGGACGAAGCTCCCAGTAACGTGAACGTTGCCGGCCAAGCCAACATTTTGATTTCGATTGTCCCAGACGAAAACGATAACGCCAGCTTCTGGCTTTGGGCGGCTTCGGACAATTTGCGTATCGCCGCAACTACGGCTGTTGAATGCGCAGAAAGCATGACTGCTGCCCGGCCTCGCGGGAAGATCCAGTGAAGCGGGGATTCCTGCTCGCGGTAATGTGCTTTCTAAACGCTGGATGCGGGTATCACACAGTTGGGAAGGTGAACACCCTGCCGGATAAGGTGCGTACCATCGCGGTTCCTGCCTTCATCAATCAGACTCAAACCTATAAAATTGAACAGCGCCTGACTGCGGCGGTAGTCCAGGAGCTGGTGACGCGAACGAATTACCATATTGTGAATGAATCGAGCGAGGCGGCCGACGCGACCCTCCAGGGAACGGTTCTTTCGACGTACACTACGCCGCTTACTTATGATTCGAAAACAGGGCGCGCTGCGAGTGTGCTGGTAATTGTAAACATGAAAGTCCTGCTGAAGGATAAGAGTGGTCAGATTCTCTTTCAAAATCCGTCCTACTTGTTTCGCGAGCAATATCAGGTAACCAGCGATCTGAACACTTTTTTCGAGGAAGATTCTCCCGCCTTTGAGCGGCTCTCGCGCGATTTCGCGCGAACGCTGGTCTCCAACATTCTGGAGGGCTTTTGATGCGGGCCTTTGCGCAAACCGACCGATTCGTATCGGATGTGCAGGGGCACAAGCTGCGTCCCGCTTATGTTTTCGTTGGCGATGAAGTGTTCTTTCGCAAACGTTGCCGCGAAGCGATCCTGAAGCATCTGGTACCCGCCGACTTGCGCGACTTCAGCATTTTTGATTTTGATTTGGCAGAAACTGATCTGGCGGAAATACTCGACCGCGCTCGCACGCCCTCGCTGATGGCGCCTTTTCAGGTTTTCTTTGTGCGCGGCGTCAAGACGCTGTTCGGACGAGGATCAAATGAGGGCAAACTTTCTGCTATCGAAGAGTACGCCAAGGATCCCAATCCCGACGCTGTGCTGATTTTCGTCGCCGACCATATCAGCATCCCCGCAGACGCGCGCCATATGGCCATGACTGACAAGGATCGCTACGAGCGCATTCGCGAGTCTATGGGCCAATACTGCGCAATTGTGGAATTAGCTCGAGTCGAGGAAGGCGAGGCCATTCGCTGGTTGACGGAATACTGCGCCACGCAGCAGGTGAAAATTGATCCGGATGCTGCCCGCGAACTCGTTGACTCGCTCGGCGGCGACATGATGATGATTTCGAATGAACTCGAAAAGCTCAGCCTCTATGTGGGCGACAAAAAGCGAATCACGCTCGGCGATGTCGAGACCATGGTATTAGCCGCGAAACAGCGATCTTTATACGAGCTTACCGATGCAATCTCGGCCAAGGACCGGGTTCGCGCTTTGCAGATGCTCGACGCAATCCTGACTACCGGCGATGGAGACGAAGCCGCCATCGGGCATCTTTATATGCTCGCCAAGACTTTCCGCCAGATGCTTGTAATTCTTGAACGCAATGTACGTGACCAGCGAATGTTATGGGCGGCATTATGGCAGGGATTTCGTGTTCCTCCATTTGCCGCAGATGACATCATTAAACAGGCTCGCCGTTATAAGTCGAAGCGCGAACTCACGCGGGCGATTCGCCTCGTTGCGAAAACTGATCTGGCGTTACGGTCGAATCCACCCAGCAAACGGATGGTCCTAGAAAAACTCGTCCTTGATTTGACGACAGAGCCGAAGCCCGAAGTGGCTGACTGGATGCAAGAAGAACTTCCAGTATGATCGAACGAAGGCTCAATATTGCACGTATGTATACATCAAGAGCAAAGCGGTCGTCCTTCTCTTATGAACTTGATAAGCGCACCGTGGATAATCTTGGCCGCATATTGGCTAATTAGTGCTTTTCGGGTTCGTCCTACTCAAAGAGCGGAGCCTGTGGTGTCCCGCCTCGCGGTATTAGTCGCGGTCCTCGTTGGCTTTGAAATGTTACTCGGACACTGGGTACCATCCAGGATGTTGAGAAAACGTTTCGTTCCAAACATTGCTGAGATAAGGGATCTGGGAATCATCCTCACTTGGGTAGGAGTCGGATTTGCCATCTGGGCCCGCTACCATCTCGGCGAATATTGGAGTGCAAGGGTCACAATCAAGGTGGACCACGAACTTATTGAATCCGGACCATATACGCATGTCCGCCACCCGATCTATTCGGGGATATTGCTCGGGTTGATTGGCAGCGCGTTGATCGTCGGACAGTGGCGCTCCGGGGCTGCTTTTTTCTTGATTTTGATTGTCTTTATTTTGAAGGCGCGACGAGAAGAGAGCATGCTTACCGGTGAACTTGGGGGAACCTATCAGGACTACAAAAACCGCACCGGAATGTTGATTCCGCGCATAGGATAGAACGCCAGTCTGCTTCTCACCCGGTTGGTTCGAATCGTCCCAAACCAGGAGGTAGATGTGGTAGAGTGCACCCAACAAATATGCCTTGGGTACGAATCGCGCTCGCAGCACTAGCTGGCGGCATTGCATCGTCAATGACCGACTGGTTATTTATGGGCGACTGGCTTTACAAGCGGTACGATCGTCATCCGGAAATCTGGCGATTCCGCGGCGGCCAGGGAGAAATGAAAGCCATTGTCTGGGCCAGCCTGCTACCGTTTCTCACGTGCACTGTTTTTGCTTTGGTCTGTGGCCGCTTGCATCTGTACTCATACAGCGCGACTCTCAAATTGGCCCTGGCCATCTGGCTCATCGGCCCTTTGCCACTGACGATTGCCAACGCTCTCTTCGTGAAACTGACTCCCGCAATCGCGGCAGCGCACGCTCTGGGATGGCTTGTCAAACTCGCCATTGCTGGGCTGGCGGTGGCACTGATTCTCGGCTAGGAAACTTGTGATCAAGTGTGGCGCGGGCGCCCTCGCCCGCGAAAGGCCGCGAATTGATAAAGCCCTATTGGGTAAAAGGCACTTGTTCAGTGGTTCCCTGGTAATTTTGGGAAACGGTCGCTGGAATTTACTTCAATGCATTCAAACGCGCGTTCAAGCGGGACTTGTAACGCGACGCAGTGTTCTTATGAAGCACGCCCTTTTGTACGGCTTTGTCCAAACCTGATACGGTCTCCCGAAAAACCTGCTCGGAGGATTTCTTTTCGCCTTTAGCTAAGTTCTCGCGCAAATCACGCAATGTCGTACGCAGGCGGGAACTGTTGGAACGGTTGCGGGCGCTGCGTTTTTCGGACTGCCGGGCGCGCTTTAGCGCGGAAAAATGGTTTGCCATATAAACTTCATACCTTTTTCTTCTGGATTTTCCAAATCAGAGGCTGTCAGAATGAGCAACTCTAACACCGTTCGATAAGCCATTTTACGGTACTACCTGGCAGGGGTCAATCGGCGGCCACAGGTCCGCCAGACGTACACGCTTCCCATGACCCAACTCTTCATGGCACAGCTTCCAGTTAGTTGATACTCTCTTCTCCGATGAGCCTGAAAAAGCGCATTGCGGTAATTCCGGGCGACGGGATCGGCGTCGAGGTAATCGCCGAAACTGTAAGAGTTATCAACGTATCCGGCGCGGCGGTTGAGATCACGCAGTTCGATTGGGGCGCTAACCGTTATCTCGCTGACGGCACAAACGTCCCCGCCGACGGTTTCAGGATGTTGGGCCGCGATTTCGATGCAATTCTGGTCGGTGCATTTGGCGATCCGAGAGTTCCTTCCAATATCCACGCCAAAGAAATTCTGCTGGGAATGCGCTTCCAGATGGATCTTTATGCCAATGTCCGCCCCGTGCGGCTACTGGATGCATCGCTTTGTCCCTTGAAGGGAGTAGAGCCCAAAGACGTGGATTTTGTGGTGATCCGCGAAAACACCGAAGGGTCGTACACCGACGCGGGCGGCGTGTTCAAGCGCGGCACTCCCGATGAGATTGCGATTCAGGAGGACATTAACACTCGAAAAGGTGTAGAGCGCATCATTCGATATGCCTTCGAATATTGCGAGCGCCACACGAAAAGCGATGGCACCCAGCGAAAACAAGTCCTGATGAGCGACAAATCGAATGCAATGACACATGCGGGCGGCTTGTGGCAGCGGGTGTTTAGGGAAGTGGGAGAAGAGTATCCGCAGATCACTTCGCAACATATGTTCATAGATGCCCTGGCTATGCAGATTGTCCGAGAGCCACGTCAGTTCGACGTAATCGTAACCAACAATATGTTTGGAGACATCGTCACCGATCTGGCAGCGGCTCTTCAGGGTGGGCTGGGGATGGCTGCCAGCGGAAACATTCATCCTGAAAAGACTTCAATGTTTGAGCCGGTGCACGGTTCGGCGCCACAGATTGCAGGGAGAAATATCGCAAACCCGTTCGGAGCAATCCTCGCGGCGGCAATGATGCTGACCCATCTCGGAATGACGAATGAGTCAAAGAGAATCGAAGCTGCGGTTCTTGAAGCAGTGCGTCAAAAGAAAACCACGCAAGACATCGGCGGAAACTTAAGCACGCAGCAGGCTGGCGAGTGGATTGCGAACCATCTTAGATGAAGGTCTTTGCAGAAAGTTTTTCGTTACTGAGGTATCCAGTGTGGCCGGCCGGTGAACAGTCCATCCACCAGGCCAATGTGATAGACCAGAAATAGCCCGAAAGCCATACTCAGCACGCCAGATGTCGTTGTCATGAACTGATTTACTTTGAGGAACTTCTTGCTCGAGTAAGCCAGCGGCATTGCGATTGCCGTGGTCATGATCATCATTCCCACCATCGTTCCTGCGCCGAACACCAGCAAATAGGCCGTTGCCCATATCGGACTCTTGATGGTGGAAAGAACGAGCAACGCCACCGCTGCCGACCCGGCCAATCCGTGAACCAGCCCTATGGCGAAAGGTCGCGCGGTTTGATATATCCCGAGGTTTCCCATTGTTCTCGACCAAAACGATCTTTGATCCGGGGAACTCGCCGGCTCCATTTTGTCAGCGGGAGACGATACCACGGAATGATGAGCTTTGTGCGATGGCGTAAAGCGTTCCGTGATCCAGCGCATCACCCCAGTAAGGTTAAGGATGCCCAACAAAATAAGCATCAGGGCAACAGAAAACTCCATGGACAATCCAAGCCGCGGCGGAATGACGACGCCGAAAATAATGATGACGGCTCCAACAACGAAAATCGTCAATGAATGGCCCAATCCCCACATCATTCCAATCACTGTCGAATGCACAATTGAACGCTGGCGGCTGACAATAGTTGATACCGCTACAACATGATCTGGATCCGTAGAGTGCCGCATTCCTAGGAACAGTCCGAGTAACACAACGGTGATGAACGGAACGAACCTGTCGTGCGAAACAAAAGGTGAAGCTATTGTGGCCGAGGTCGAAATTGCTATAGCGGTCCCAGTACTAAACATGACTGTCTTTCGCGTTAACGGCGCCCGTTTGTCGCCGGGCAATCCTCGCTACTTGCCTTTGAGCTTTGCCCATCTGGCGCGTTGGGCAGCGGCAATCTTGCGACGGGTCGCTTCTGAGAGCCGTCGCGGTGCGCGGGATGCCCCCGCACCGCCATTCGTCGTGCCAGAAGATGAGCCCTTAGCCTTTGCCCATCGCGCTTTCTGAGAGGCGGCCATCCGTCGGCGAGCAGTGAGTGACACAGTGCGCCGCGATTCGGTGGCGAACTTTCCCCCTTCCAGCTTGCCCAGCACGGCGAGAGCTGCATCCACGTGACGGAGGTTATTTACCAGGTGTCCTCTTTCGGCGCGTAGTTCGGTGACAATGCTTTCCAAACCTTTAAGGTTCCGCATGGGTGAATTGTACTTTATTTTGAGATTAGGCTCGGAATTCAGCACGACCTACTGACTGCTGAATGCTGAGTGCCAGCTTTGTTATAATCCGCGCACGCATCCCAGTGAAATGACCGAGCCGTCCACGCCTTTGATGAGGCAGTATGCCGCCATTAAAAAGGACCATCCCGCCGCCCTTTTATTCTTTCGGCTCGGCGACTTCTACGAACTCTTTTTCGACGATGCCGTTCTCGCCTCGCGTGAACTACAAATCACTCTGACCTCACGCAATAAAGAAAAGGGGCTTGCGGTACCCATGTGCGGAGTGCCGTATCACGCGGCTGACGGTTACATCTCGAAGCTGGTTCGCAAGGGATTCAAAGTTGCGATATGCGAGCAGATGGAAGACCCGCGGCTTGCCAAGAAACTCGTTCGACGCGAGGTGACGCGCGTTGTCACTCCAGGAACCGCAGCGGATTCATCGCTCAACTCCGAAGAGAATAATTTTCTGGCAGCCGTCGCACAGAGTGGAGACCGTGCCGGTTTCGCCGCCTTAGATTTATCTACCGGCGAATTTCGTGCCACGGAATTTCAAGGAGAAGACGCGCAGCGAAGGATCCAGGAAGAACTGCAACAGTTGCGGCCGAAGGAGGTGCTGTACGGATCTGCCGCGCCGCTGTTCGCGAAAGAACATCAGCCTTCGTCCGGAACTGCGCATGGATATGCCGAAACTCCACTCGATGATTGGATATTCGCCCCCGACCATGCTATTCCGCTCCTAGAGAATCATTTCGGAGTGGTGTCCCTCGAGGGCTTTGGGCTTGCGGGAAAACCCGCGGCCGCATCGGCTGCGGGCGCAATCATCTATTATGTGCGCTCAACGCAGCGTGGGACGCTGAACCACGTAGATCGAGTCGGATTCTACGAAAAGCAAAATTGCCTGATTCTCGACACGGTCACCGTTCGGAATCTGGAACTAATCGAACCGCTATTCGCCGGAACCGATGCTGGCGTGACCCTCTTGCGCTCGATTGACGCCACGATCACGCCCATGGGTAAGCGGTTATTGCGCTCATGGCTGCTGCGTCCTTCGATCGAGCTTGCGGAAATAAACGCCCGCCTGGATGCGGTTGAGTCACAAGTAAAGTCCACTGTAGCCCGCGAGGAGTTGCGACGTGCGCTGGACGGCATCCTTGATCTGGAACGGCTGTTGAGCCGCGTCACGCTGGAAACAGCTAATCCTCGGGATGTCCTTGCTCTCGCGGCCTCGCTGGGTAAGCTTCCCACTCTGCGGTCCGCACTGAAGCCGTTTGAAGCCGAGCGATTGAAGTCACTCTATGACTCGATTGATGAACTGCGCGATTTGCGTGAAACAATTGATAAGACAATCGTTCCCGAACCACCCCTCTCGTTCAGCGACGGCGGAGTGATTCGGAACGGAATCCATCGAGAATTGGATGAATTGCGGGATTTGAGCCGCAACAGCAAACAGTTTCTTGCGCAAATCGAGCAACGGGAGCGGCAGCGCACCGGGATCGGATCGCTGAAAGTAAAGTTCAACTCCATCTTTGGCTACTATCTCGAGATCACGAAATCCAATCTCCACCTTGTACCCACCGATTATGAACGCAAGCAAACGTTGGTGAATGCCGAGCGTTTCGCAACTCCAGAACTGAAAGAATACGAATCGAAAATTCTCGACGCCCAGGAAAAGATCGTTGAAATCGAACGCCGTATTTTCGTCGAACTGCGCTCGGCGATTGCAGGCGAAGCGCGCCGCATCCGGCAAACTGCGTTGGCGTTAGCCGAGGTTGACGTGCTGGCGAGTTTGGCGCACGTCGCGGCTCTTCGCGATTACTGTCGCCCGAAGTTCGATGATTCTTCGGATCTTGAAGTTCTGGAGGGCAGGCACCCCGTCATCGAGCAGCAGGATATCGTGGGCGGCGGCAATCGCTTCGTTCCCAACGATCTTTACTTGAATTCCACGACTCATAGCGTGTTGGTTCTGACCGGACCGAACATGGGCGGCAAGTCAACTTATTTGAGGCAAGCCGCATTGATCGTAATTCTGGCGCAGATGGGCTCGTTCGTGCCCGCGCGATCGGCACGCATGGGGCTGGTGGATCGAGTCTTCACCCGCATTGGAGCCAGCGACAATCTGGCTCGCGGACGTTCCACCTTCATGGTTGAAATGACGGAGACGGCGGCGATTCTGCATACTGCGACGGCGCGGTCGTTGATTTTGCTGGACGAGATCGGACGCGGCACCGCAACCTACGACGGGCTTGCGATCGCATGGGCTGCGATCGAATACATTCACGCCCGAACGCGCGCGAAGACGCTTTTCGCCACTCACTATTTTGAATTGACTGAGCTCGCGGAACGGCTTTCCGGAGTGAAAAATTACCATGTATCGGTGAAGGAGACCGGTGGCGGAATCGTTTTCTTGCGGACAGTCGAACCCGGCGCCGCGGATCGTAGTTATGGAATCGAAGTAGCAAAACTCGCAGGGTTGCCAAATGAAGTAGTCGAGCGCGCCCGCGAAGTCTTAGCCGAACACGAAGACGCGGAGCAGCGGGTGGCCGCGCAGTTGGCGAGTGATGAGTCGCGGACAGCACCCGCAGCGCAATTGACGATCTTCACCGCACTCTCGCAACCTGTGTTAGAGCGCCTACGCGGACTGGATTTGGATCGCTTGACCCCGCTCGAAGCGCTGAATCTTTTGGCGGAATTGAAAAAACAAGTGGATTAAGGGCTGCATATGATTCGCGCCTTCACTGGAACGCTGGATTTGATCTGATTGCCGAAAAAGCAAGCTAATGACGACCTTGCATTCCAGGTGGGACGGCTGTTTGTTATTGGTTTCGACGGCACTGAAGTGTTTCCGCGTCTTGCTTCCCTGCTCTTGTGCGTTAAACCCGCGGGCGTAATCCTCTTCGCTCGCAACATAATTTCAGCCGCCCAAACCCACAAACTGCTTAAAGATTGCCAAGCCTGCGTTTCCACTCCTCTGCTGACGTGCGTGGATATGGAAGGCGGCAGAGTTGATCGCTTTCGTAATTTAAATGGTGGCAGCCCTTCTGCTGCCGATGTTTTCGCCACCGGAGATCGCAAGCTGTTTCGCAAGCACGGCAAGATTATCGGGGGATACTGCCGGGCTCTGGGATTCAACACCGACTTCGCTCCCGTGCTTGATTTGGCATTTGAAACTTCGAGGAATGTCATGAGTTCACGCGCGGTGTCGGCGAATCCTCGCGAGACGACGATCTACGCGAAAGAGTTCCTTGCTGGGCTGCGCCAGGCCGGAGTTCTGGGCTGCGGCAAACACTTTCCGGGCCTCGGGGAGGGGAACCTTGACTCCCATCACGAGCTCCCGGTAATCGAGAAATCGTTAAACAACCTTTGGGCCGAAGACATCCTTCCTTACCGGCTTCTGCGCGGCCACATGCCGTTCGTGCTCATCTCGCACGCGGGCTATCCCGCCGTCACGCACGACAACACGCCCGCGTCGCTTTCAAGAAAGTGGATCACAGATATCTTGCGGAAGCGGCTGGGATACACCGGCCTGGTCATCTCCGATGATTTGGAAATGGGAGCGGTGCTGAAGACTACGCCGATTGAAGAAGCCGCCATTGCCCATATTCGAGCGGGCGGCGATCTGTGCCTGATCTGCCATACTGAAGAATTGATTATTCGAGCGTACGAGTCTGTCCTCAAAGAAGCGAAGCGGGACCGCCGCTTTGCGCTGCAAGTGGACTGTTCTGCGAAACACGTGGAGAGCCGCCGGAAGAGATTTTTAAATTCAATTTGCTGGAAGTTTCCATCTGCTCCCACTCAAAACAAACTTGATCGGCTTTCCCGCCAACTGTGGGATTTCAGCGAGAGCGTAAAAATGAAGAACATTGTTCGCGAGCAGGAACAGCCGTGATCGTGGCCGGAGTAATGAGCGGAACATCGTGCGATGGAATTAATGTCGCCGTGGCCAATATCTCCGTCCAGCGCGGGCAACTGAAACTGGAACTCATCGGCCACTTGGAGATTCCTTATCCAAAACTCGTGCATGGTGCAGTGTTGGCAGCCATGAACGCCGATCACGCTAGAGTATCCGATCTGGCTCGATTGAATTTCCTGCTGGCGGAGTTGTACGCAGATGCCATCATCGCCACGCAGCGACGCTTGCGGGTGAGAATTCAATTGATCGGCTGTCACGGGCAAACTCTCTATCATCAGGGAGAAGCCGCGAACTTTTTGGGACGTAGAATCGCAACGACCTGGCAAGTGGGCGACGGCTCGGTCGTTGCCGCGCGCCTCGGTGTGCCGGTAGTTTCAGATTTCCGGCCCGCCGACATGGCGGTAGGGGGCAAGGGCGCTCCTTTAGTTCCGTTCCTTGATTATTGGCTGTTTCGTGATCGCCGCATTGGGCGGATTGTTCAGAATATTGGCGGAATCGCAAACCTCACCGCGATTCCCGCCGGAGGTTCCCCCAACGATGTAATCGCCTTCGACACTGGCCCCGGCAACATGGTCATTGACGCCTTAACAGAGCGTCTGTTCCATAAGCCTTTCGACGGCGACGGCATTATCGCCGCTTCCGGAACAGTTTTGGATCACATAATTTCCGACGTGATGCGCTCTCCCTATTTTCGAAGCAAACCTCCAAAGACTGCTGGACGAGAAGAATTCGGGCGTGAATTTGTCCAATTATTTCTTCGGAAGTGTGGAAAAGCGGACAAGCGTAATGTGATCGCCACAGCTACGGCGCTGACCGCATACTCCATTGCAGATGCCGTCAGACGGTTCGTGCTAAAAGACGGGCCTTACAAAGAATTCATCGTATCCGGCGGCGGAACGAACAATCCCACGCTTCTCGCGATGCTGGCAAATCTCCTCTCGCCTCTCGGCCTGCAAGTGCGCTTGTCCGACGAATTCGGAATTCCATCTGAGGCGAAGGAAGCGGTTGCATTTGCGGTGCTTGCCTACCAGACTTGGAACCGTAAACCGTCGAATATTCCCGCCGCGACGGGAGCGAAGCGGCCTGCGATTTTAGGCAAGGTTTCGTATGTCTGAGGGTCATTTCTTTTGCCCCTTCGGGGCAAACGCACAGCCGGGGGCGACTGTGCCTACGTGGTCTTCGGTGGCGCGGGCTGCCGGCCTTTTTGTTGTGAGCCTTTGTTTAGTTGCATGCGCTAGCAAGCCCGATCCTGACACTCTGGTCATGATCATTGAAAGCAGCCCCACCAACCTCGATCCCAGAGTTGGGTTAGACGCGCAATCCGAACGGATTGATGATCTACTGTTCGATGACTTATTTACCCGCGACGAGCATTTGAATGTGCAGCCCCGCTTAGTAGAACGATGGGAGATGCCCGACCCCGTTACTTATGTTTTTCACCTGCGTTCGGGAGTGCGCTTTCACGATGGAAGACCGCTCACTTCCCGCGATGTGAAGTGGACTTTCGAGTCCCTGCTTCAGGGCAAGATCCTTAGCACCAAGGCATCGGCATATCGCTTCGTGGATCACATCGAAGCGCCCGACCCGTCCACGATAATCTTTCACCTCAAAGAACCGGATGCGCCGCTGCTTTGGAATCTTTCCGACGGCGCAATCGGCATCGTTCCCTACGGCAGTGGCAATGAGGTCAGCAGCCATCCCATAGGGTCGGGGCCGTTTCGCTTCGTCAGCGCCGAGCAGGATAAGAACGTGATTATCGAACGCAACGACGATTACTGGAGTCAAAAGGCAAAGCTAAAAAGAGTTCGGTTCGACGTAGTGCCCGACGCAACCACGCAGGCTCTTGAACTACGTAAAGGCAGTGCCGACATCGCGATTAACTCTTTGACCGACGATATGGTAGTGACGCTTGAACACGAATCCCGCTTGTCGGTGCTGCATGGGCCTGGGACGCGATTGGCATACATGGCTTTCAATATGCGAGATCCGATCCTGAAAGATGTGCGGGTCCGGCAGGCGATTGCAAAAGCGATTGACCGGCGCCCAATTATTCATTATTTGCTGCGGGATTTTGCCCGGCCAGCAACCAGCATTCTTCCTCCGGAGAGTTGGGCATATAGCAGCGATGCTCCGGCTTTCCACTTCGATCCCCAAGGCGCTCGCCAGTTGCTCGATAGCGCGGGCTATCCTGAAGTAAATGGAATTCGTTTTCATTTAACCATGAAGACTTCGACCGATGAGAGCACGCGGCTGCTAGTTGCCGTGTTGCAGCAGCAGTTGCGCGATGTGGGTATCGCCTTGGACATTCGGACGTTCGAATTCGCAACATTTTTTTCCGACATTACGCGGGGCGCTTTTCAGCTTTACTCGCTACGCTGGATTGGAGGCAATGAGGATCCCGATATCTTCGAATATGTTTTCCATTCCGCGAGGTTCACTCCGAAAGGCGCAAATCGTAGCTTCTATTCGAACCCGCAGGTGGATACGTTAATTGACCAGGCCCGGCGCGAACCGGACCAGAATGCTCGAAAAAAGCTTTACGCGGAACTTCAGCAGATACTGGCAACCGACGTCCCTTCGATTAATTTATGGTATTTCGACAATGTGTTGGTCCAATCAAGGCGGGTTCAGAATGTGACTTTGAATCCTTCTGGCAACTATGATTTCCTAAAAACAGCCACGTTGGCGGGCTCTCCCTAGTGCCGTAAGCTAGCCCACAAATTCTCCGTGTTACCATCGAATCCGAGTGCGAATCCTCTTTATTGGCGATATTTTTGGACGGCCGGGGCGCACTATTGTCAAAGATCGTTTGTCATCTCTGGTAAACGAACACGCTATTGATCTGGTCATCGCTAACGGTGAAAATTCGGCGGCTGGTTTTGGGATTACGCCGCCTCTCGCCGAGGACCTATTTGATTTGGGAATTGATGTGCTCACCACGGGAAACCACATCTGGGACAAGCGCGAGATAGTGGATTACTTCGAGATGGCGAACGGCAATCAGCACGGCATGGCACGACGGTTACTGCGTCCTGCAAACTATCACTCTGGAATGCCCGGGTGGGGCGTGTACGAAGGCCAAAAGGCGGAGGTGCCATACGCTGTGATCAACTTGCAGGGGCGTGTCTTCATGGCGTCGAACGATGATCCATTTCGCGTTGCCGACCAACTATTGAAAACGATCAAGGCGAAGATAGTTTTTGTGGACATGCATGCTGAGGCTACCTCCGAGAAGATTTCTCTCGGTTGGTATCTCGATGGACGTGTAACCGCGCTCGTCGGCACGCACACGCACATCCCCACGGCCGATGAACGAGTTCTTCCCGGCGGAACGGCATACATCACCGATGTGGGCATGACCGGACCCTATGACAGCGTGATCGGCGTCAGGAAAGAGCTGGTGATCGGGCGTTTTCTCAACAACATGCCGGCGCGTTTTGAAGCCGCTACGGGAGACGTTAGACTCTGCGCCGTGATCATTGACGCCGACGCCGAAACCGGGCACGCCCGAAGTATTAAAAGATTGATGGTCAACTAGACGCGAGACCATTAGGAGATTCCTTGTCCGAGCAAAAATATAGGCAACACGGTTATCAGGATCGTGATCGCAGTGAACGGCAGAAGCCATCTTCCGATGGGCCGGGGAAATCAGGCGATCGTCCTGGTGATCGTCCTGGGAAGAACGACACCTTTGGTCCTCGTCCTCTTCAACTTGCTGCCACGCATGCGGTCTCGCGATGTGCCCAGTGTGGGACGGTGCTCCAATCTATTACCGAACCGGTCGGAAGGTGCCCAAAGTGTGCCTTTGAATTGCACTCGTGCAAACAGTGCTCATATTTTGATCCCGCGGCGCGATTCGAATGTACGCAACCCATAGCTGAAAGGATTCCCCGCAAAGATCAGCTCAATTCATGCACGTTCTATTCGATAAGCGTAAGAGTTGAAAAACAAACCTCCACGCCAGCGTCGGCCCGCCCCGCCGACGCAAAACAGGCTTTCGAGAACCTGTTCAAGAAGTAAGAGTCAAGGTTTCAGTGTTGGCCGTAGCAAAATCTCGCTCGCAAAAGACTGTGGCGATTGTTTCACCAGCATTGCCACGACGTGCGCAACATCCGTTGGCTTTAGCATTTTTTCCGTATTTTTCCCTTCGTGCGGACTCAGCTTCGTATCCACCGATCCGGGACAAATCACTGACACGCGAATGTTATGTGCACGCAATTCTTCGGCCACCGAATACGTCAGCCCATTGAGCCCCCACTTCGATGCTGCATAGGCGGCCCCATTTGGAAGAGCGTTCTTTCCCGCGAGGGAAGAAATATTAATAATCTGACCGCTTCGGGCCCGAATCATCATGGGCGCAAACGCGCGGATGCAGTAGTACACGCCGCGCAAATTTGTGTTCACGACGTTGTCCCAAGCATCCGGCCGCATTTCATGCAACGGCCCTGTAAAGCCGCCAATCCCTGCATTGTTGACCAGGACGTCAATCCGTCCGAGAGTGTTCTCAAGTTCTGAAGCCGTCGTTTCGACCGAGCGCAAGTCTGTAACATCACATTCCCGGACCACGCCTCGTCCACCCGCCTCGGAAATTGCGTTTGCTGTGTTTTCCAAAGGCTTGCGCGTGCGTCCACAGAGAACGGTTGTCGCGCCCAAACCCGCCAGTTTGATTGCTATGGCCGCGCCAATGCCGCTTCCAGCGCCCGTAATGATTGCAGTTTGTCCGCGGAGCGCCTGTTCGTTCTTATCTGGCATGATCTTGCGTCCTCCTGAATTGCGATCGAATTGCCACTCGAATTAATTTTGTACCAAAACGTCGAAGCCCGCGTTCTCTGATTCACCAGAAATTTACCGCCTTGTAACCGGACTGTAACACTAGGACGTTAAAACTTGCTGCACATCTAACAAGGGGTTGCTGAATGATGCGTCGTGCTGCGTTTGTCGTTTCGTACTTCCGCGTTGAGACATGCCATGTTGAATAAATGGGGCATAACTTTTCCATATTAGATATATTCCAAATGGTTCGACGAAACCACAATACTTGCCGGGAAATCGTTCTTAAGATGCAGACCGCAAGGCTGGAAAATAAAGGAGAAAAGATGAAGCCGGTTCTCAGATTGTGCCTTACTGTCTTGTTCGCGATGCCGCTGGTCGCGCAAACTGCGGTGACAACGACAACCACAACAACCAACACGGTTCGGAGAAAGAGGGCTGCCGCCGTCAAAACTCCGGTGGTGACCGCTCAAGACCTGCAACAATTGCGGGATGCCCTCGCGGCGCAGCAGCGGCAAATTGAACAGCTCAGAGAAGAGTTAGCGCGCCGCGATCAAGACATCAAACAAAGCCAGCAGCAGGCGCAGCAGGCGCAGAGCGCGGCAACTGATGCTGTAAGCAAAGCGGATCAGGCGGCGGCCACTGTCAACCAACAGCAACAGGCTGTGGGAGAAATTCGCAGTGACGTCACTGACCTAAAGCAAAGTTCCGCAACCGAGGCGATGAGCCTTAAAGAAACCCAGAAGAGTGTGCGCTCTGCAATGGAAAGCCCGCTCGCGCTCCACTACAAGGGCATCACCATTACGCCGGGTGGATTTCTGGCGGCTGAAACCGCATGGCGCCGGGGCGCAACAGGCGGGGGCATAAATACTTCGTTCAACTCCATCCCCTTCCCAGGCAGTTCGCAAGATCATCTGTCGGAATTCTTCGCATCCGGTCGTCAGTCACGTGTCGCGATGCTCGCTGAAGGCAAAATAAAGAGTGCCAAGCTGACTGGCTACGTGGAAGCCGACTTTTTATCTGCCGGCATCACTTCCAACAACAATGAAAGCAACAGCTATACCCTCCGTCAGCGGCAGGCTTGGGCGCAGGCTTACTTGAATAACGGATGGAGCTTCACCGGCGGCCAAATGTGGAGCCTGGTGACAGAAACGAAAAATGGAGTGGATAACCGCACAGAAGTGCTTCCCATGACCATTGACCCGCAGTACAACGTGGGATTCAGTTGGGCACGGCAATACGGTTTCCGCGTCGCCAAAGACTTTAACAATAAGTTCTGGCTGGCTTTCTCCGCGGAAAATGCTCAGACCACCGTGGGCGGCGAGGGCGCGACTACCGGTAACTTCCTTATCGGTTCGGCAGGATCATCCGGTGGTCTCTATAATCCCTCTTCCACCTACTCCTTTAATAAAATGCCCGACTTCGTTGCCAAGGCCGTCTTCCAGCCGACCAAGGTAAGCCACATCGAAGTCTTTGGTTTGGTGAGTCAGTTCCGTGATCGGGTTTTCCCGGGGGCAACCTTGGCAAAGCCAACTGCGGCGGGTGCCTATAACGATTCAGGAAGTGGCGGCGGCGTTGGCGTCAATATGCGCGCCGACCTCTTTAACAAGCACATTGATGCTGGCATTCACTTCCTAGGCGGAGAGGGAATTGGCCGCTATGGAACGGTGGGACTCCCCGATGTCTATGTCCGTCCCGACGGCGTACTTGGTCTGATTAAGAGTTCCCAAGCCCTCGGTACATTGGAATATCACAACAAGAAACTGGACCTTTACAGTAACGTGGGTGGAGAATATGCGGGCCGTGCATCACTCAGTTCGACTAGCGCGATCGGTTACGGCTCCCCGCTGCGAAGCTCAACCGGTTGCTACACCGAAACCGTTCCCGGAACTCCGACGGGCGGTCAGTTTCCGACCTCAAGCAATGGGTTTCTGCCCGGTGGGCTGGGCTCCTGCAATGTTGACACTCGCAACGTCATCGAGGGCACCTTGGGGTTCTGGTATCGCTTCTATGCAGGGCCCATGGGCAAACTACAGTGGGGACCTCAGTTCTCATACGTGGTTAAAAACACTTGGAGGGGCACCGGCGGGGCTCCTAGCGCGAGCGAGCCAATGGTGCTCACGTCATTCCGCTACTACTTACCGTAATTAGGTTTGAATGGCTGTTGTTCCGTAGATTGGCGCCGGGTGAAAACCGGCGCCAGCTTTTGTTGTTCTATACTGGCTTTGATGAAGCTCTGGCATATCGCTCTGAGTTTCGTCTCGCGTGTCCCTCCGGGTTATGGCTCGCATTTCGCTGGATAATCCGTCTTACTACATCAACCGCGAAATCTCGTGGATGGCGTTCAATCGCCGCGTTCTCGAGGAAGCCTATGACGAACAAAATCCACTACTCGAGCGCCTGAAGTTTCTCTCCATCACAGCTAGCAATCTCGACGAGTTTTTCGAAGTAAGAGTCGCAGCGCTAGCCCAGCAGATCGAAGACGGAAACACCGAGCCCGGCCCCGATGGCATGGGTTTGCTCGAAGAGAGGGATCAGCTTTCCGAAAACATTCACGAGTTCGTGGAGGAACAGTATCGCTGCTGGAACGAAAAGTTACGCCCATCGCTGGCACAGAATGGCATACGAGTGCTGGCGATGGATGATCTCGATGACGAGGCCCGCGCCTTTGTCGAAGAATACTGCGAGAAAGAATTAGATCTTCTGGTCACTCCCGTAACCATAGATCCAGCTCATCCATTCCCGCGTGTAATAAATAAAGCTCTGTGCGTGGCATTCCTGCTGCGCCGGAGGCGGCGTTCCGCGCTCACTTACACGGGAGTGGTCATTGTGCCACGGGCCTTGCCGCGGTTAGTGAGGCTGCCTTCCCGTGAAACCGTGGATTTTATTTCTCTCGCCGACATGGTCACCCATCACGCATCTAGGATGTACCACGGCTATGACATTGTTTCGGCTGCGGCGTTCCGAGTTACGCGTAACAGCAACCTGTATCTCGCGGAAGAAGAGTCACGCAGTCTTCTGGAATCGGTTCGCGCCGAGCTGCACAACCGGCGCAAGGGAGACGCGGTCCGCCTTGAAATCGAAGCCGAAGCTGATCCTGAAATCGTAGAGCGGTTGCGCACAAATTTCGAATTGGAAACGTGGCAGGTTTTTCCAGTTCACGGCCCGGTCAACTTGTATCGTCTGTTCAATCTCTACGAACAAATAGACCGGCCTGATCTGAAGTTCAAGCCATTTGCGCCCCGCGAACTTCGCCTAACCGCGAAGTCGAAGGATATTTTCGAGGAACTTCGGCGGCACGATATTTTGCTGCATCATCCATTCGATTCGTTCGACGCAGTAACCTCTTTCATTGAGACTGGAGCCGAAGATCCACTGGTACTCTCCATCAAGCAGACTCTTTACCGGACGAGCGAGCAGTCTCCCATTGTGCCCGCGCTGATTTCGGCGGCAGCGACAAAGGAAGTCACGGCAGTTGTTGAATTAAAAGCGCGATTTGATGAGGCTTCAAACATACGCTGGGCGCGGGATTTAGAAGACGCTGGCGTCCAGGTCTTCCACGGCCTCGTGGGCTTAAAAACACACTGCAAGCTTTCCTTGATGGTTCGTCACGATCCTGATGGAATCACACGCTCATATGCACACTTAGGAACGGGCAATTACAATGCTGCCACGGCCCGGTTCTATACCGATTTAAGCCTGCTCACTGCCGATCCGGATATCACCAGCGCGGTGCACGATGTCTTCAGTTTCCTGACCGCTTACGCCGAGCATCCCAATTACGATCCGCTGTTAGTTTCCCCGTTGGATATGGCCGAGCATAGCCTGGCTTTAATCGCGCGCGAGGCTGAACATGCGCGGCACGGCCGTCCGTCTCACATTATTGCCAAGATGAATGCGCTCCTGGATAAGAACATCATCCTGGCGCTTTATCGCGCATCGCAGGCCGGAGTTGAGATAGATTTGATCGTTCGGGGCATGTGCGCTCTCCGCCCTGGCATCCCGCGAGTAAGCGATCATATCCGCGTCCGCAGCATCGTGGGCCGCCTGCTTGAGCACAGCCGTATCTATTATTTTGCGAATGGGGGCGACGACGAACTTTACCTTGGTAGCGCCGACTGGATGCCACGCAACCTCTATGAGCGAGTTGAAGTGACCTTCCCGCTGAAAGATGCATTGCTCCGCGGCCGGGTGCGGGACGAAATCCTGGAGGCTTACCTCGCCGATAACGCTAAAGCACGCCTCTTGCAGAAGGATGGGAATTACATACGTGCCTGGCAAGCTCGAGGAAAGCGCAAGCCCAAGGAATCGGACTTGTTCAACGCTCAAGAGTTCCTGATCGCCTTGGCGGAAGGAAAACAAACTTTGGATGGGATTCCACGCAGGATAGCGAAGCCAGTCCGAAAGCTTCGCCGTGAAAAGGGACTGAGAGCCAGATGACAATTTATTTTCTGCGCCATGCCAGTGCCGGTGAGCGCATGGCTAATCCAAAAAAAGATGAAAAGCGTGCGCTCGATAAGGCTGGCATTGAGCAGTGCGGCTACGTTGGCCGCGCCCTGAACGCTCTCGATGTTCACGTGGATATGATTATCTCCAGCCCATTAAAGCGTGCCGCGCAAACCGCGTCTTTGGTCGGCAATGAACTCAGCTATGAGGGCAAGCTTCAGTTGGAAGACGCGCTTCGGCCTACAACATCCTTCTCGGATTTTCGGCAGTTGCTCGACCGGTACGGAAAGTATGATTCGATCATGTGCGTTGGCCATAACCCCAACCTTAGCGAGTTTTTGGGAAGGGCAATTAGCGAAGCCGGTTGTGAGGCTTCCGTCGAATTAAAAAAAGGCGCGGTTGCAAAAATAGAAATGGGACGAAGCTCAGCAGTCCTGCAATGGTGTCTCACACCAAAGATTCTGCGGGAACTCTATGCGGCGGCGGCCGAAAGCTCGCGTCCAAAGATTTCCCGGAAGTAATTAATTTCCTTTTCTACCGCCCACAATTCCAAATCAACACTAGCCCTAGCCTTAGGCACCAACACCAAATTCACGCCGCCAGC
Source organism: uncultured Acidobacteriaceae bacterium (assembly GCA_963720075.1). GTDB lineage: Bacteria > Acidobacteriota > Terriglobia > Terriglobales > Acidobacteriaceae > PALSA-188. The sequence continues at coordinate 64,500 of CAVREG010000013.1, forward strand.
AACAATTTTTACACGGATTGCGTTGACTGCTCCGCTTCGTCCTAGGTCCAGTGCTCGAGCCAATCGCAATAGCAACGAAGCTTTAGGCACGCACTCTTGATCTTCCGCTGAGAGTATTTGAATTGGGAGATCCGTGGCTGTGGGACGAGATTTCCCCAAATAGCGTGCAATCGCCGCAATAATCCGCCGCTGTTGCAGGCTGTATCCGAGAATCTCGGAGTGCGAAATTATGTAATGAGCATGGCGATGCCTCCCATTGCGATTCACGAAGTCTCCGACTTCATACAACATGGCCGCGGCCGAAAGCCACTCCTGGTATTCCGGCGGCAGTCGATGCACAGATTTCAAAGCGGAGAATAATTCCATCGCCGACTGCCGGACTTGCAGCGCGTGATCCATTTCGACACCGTAATGAGCGATTGCTGCCCGGATTGAATCCCACCGTTCCGACTCGAGTTGTTTGCGCGATCGGGTTCCGCGGTCATATTCCGCTGTCATCTGTGCGAGCAGGCCATCGCGCAACCCCAGAGGCGAGTATCGGAATCCCTGCAATTGGCATCGTTCCAGCAGTTCGGTATAAACCGCCGCGCCTGCCACGACGATCTCCGCGCGTCTCGGCCCCACGCCCGAGAGCGTCCTGCGCTTATCCAGAGGAAGACTGGCGAGCCGCTTCGCAATACGTCCCATCTGCGCCCTAGAAACCGTTGTGGAACGAGGCCCTTTGGTCTTGTACAGACCGTGACAAACTGCCGCGAGAGATTCCGCCGTACCCGAAGTCGCAATCACTACTTTTGGTTTTGCACGAATGATGCGTCCGGCAATTCTTTCGATTTCGCGGCTAATAAATCCGCGCAATTGTCGCAGTTCGGTCTTACGAGGAGGATCATGCCGCAAGAACTCATTAGTCAACCGCACTGCTCCCAGCGGCAAGCTGACGGTGTCTCGTATATGCCCATCGGCGGAAATGGTAAGCTCGCAGCTTCCTCCGCCAAGATCCATCATTAGCGCCGGAGATGCGCTGACACGCGTCATCGAGACAATACCTAGATGGATAAGCCGCGCCTCTTCCAATCCGGAAATAATCTCTACCTTCCATCCGGTTGACGAACGAACCCACTCCAGAAACGCGCGCGAATTGCGGGCGTCTCGCAATGCGCTGGTGGCTACGACGCGTACCGTGTCCGTACCCGCTCGTTGCACCGCCCGATGGAAACGCCGCAGCACTTTCACGGTATTCGCGATTGCATCGGGCGAAAGAAAGCCGTCGCGAAATACGGATTCGCCTAGGCGAGTAACCTCGCGGTCCTCGTGAATTTCTCGTAAACGGCCGCCAGTCAACCGCGCAATCTTAAGACGCACCGAATTCGATCCAATATCAACTGCGGCAAATGTCGGCATATGGACGGAAAATCAGTTTACAGCGTTGAGCAGCCTCCGGAAAAATGGCCAGTCACGCCCGATCATACGGGCTCGATTTCCAAGTCTTCGTAATATTGGGTAAGGGCGAAGCTGATCTGAAGCGCTTCATAGCGTACTCTGCGTCAGACGATTGCCGACCTGCTACTGATTGATGACAATGGCGACGTGCGCTGGCGTGGACACGGAACATGTACAGAGGAGAAGTATGTGGGACTGCGGCACGAAAACTAGCCGCGCAGTAACGGAATTCTACAGCCGCCTGGTTTGGACTCTCGCTTCGGGTTCAGACTTCGAGCGGTGGCTGCGAACTTCGCTGGTTCGCGGCCACCGCTAAATTGTGTCAGTGTCCGTTGGACGCGATGCGGTCGTATGGCACATCGCGCGGAATGCCATAGTGTGTCATGAGGCTTTGCATGCGCTCCTCAGCGCTTGCGACTTCATGGCTGTCATTTTTTTGCCGGGCGTCCATCCAATGCGAGTAGTAACTGTCGAATTTGCGCTGATCATCTGGACTTAACCGCGCTCCCTGATAGTTCGAACCACGATCATGATCATAGGCGCCGTGATCTCGATCACGATTTTCATTGTCATAACCACCACCGTTAGAGGCGATCCGATCGTAAGGCACGTTTTGCGGAATGTTGTACCGCGCCATCAGATTTTGCATGCGCCCCTCGGCGCTGGCAATTTCATGGCTGTCATTTTTTTGCCGCGCATCCATCCAATGCGAGTAATAGCTGTCAAACTTACTCTGGTCTTCAGGCGACATCCGGCCTTGTTGCGCAAGAGCAGGCAAAGCCATAGCAAATAGCAGTGCCAAAATTCCAATCAGCTTCTTCATAAAACCTCCGCACGCGATTCGATTTGGAACACAGCAATCGGTTATCGCAACCTTAGAAGGCGGTGTCAGGTAGGGGGTTGGCTAAGCTATTGATTTCGCCTGCCAGATGGCAAAGCAAGCGGAAGAGAGCGCCTCAATGGATGGCCTTTGGCGAGGACTTTGCGTAGGAACCGCCGACCGACTTAGCTAACGCTCCAGCGCCTGGCGATCCCATTTCGCAATGTTCGCCGCAGCCTCATACGTGCTCTGGCAAAACTCAATCAGCGCCGCGTCCGGCGACGAACTCTTTCGAACATTCTCATACGGGAAAATGAATTCGCCAAGCTGCTTGTCATACAAAGCCGCGTCTGGACGGATCGTACTGCCGCTAAACCCCTCGGGCGCGGGGGCCGCATACGAATAAAATAAAGCCTCTTGAGTTTTGTTGCCCGGCCAGAATCCTACACTGCTCACTTCATGCGAATAGGCCTCCACGGTAATCGAGTCAGCTCCGGGGCGCGCTGGCGCACGTCGTCCTGAAAACCTTGTCACCGCCAGATCAAAGCTTCCCCAAAAAAAGTGTACCGGACTGCTTTTGCCGATGAACCTTGACCTGAACTCATTCAAGACCCGGCTCGACGAAACCAGGATTTGCCAGAACCTATGCGCGTATTCCGGATCGTACGACGCGTGAATCCAGTCCTCGTCGAACGGAATCGGATCAGTCACTTCCACCGGCATCCTCCATATCTTGACGTTGATCTCCGCCGAACGCAGCATGCCCATGAATTCCTGGTAAAAATCCGCAACGGAAAGCGGGCGCAGCGGCAGCGTCTTGATCAGGCCGTCGTCGGTCTCAAGCACCAGCTTATGATCAATAAAATCGAACTCAATTTCAAAGGCACGCCTTTCATACGGAATCGCCGAAGTGGTAAGCCCGCGCGCGCTTACATACAACGGCACATTCCACCAGTGATTGACCAGGGGAGTAAGACCCAGGCGAATCTTGCCCACAATCTGTGTCCATATGTGGAGCGTGGCATACGTATCGGCCCAGCTTTCAAATGGCAAAGCTGGCCAAGAATCTATTTTCATCGTTTTCGTGCCTCATTACTCAGGAATTGATGATCTCGCTGGCACCATTTGAGAAGGGGTGCCTGTAGATTATCAAGACGTTGTACTCATCGAAGCCGAGCCGACCGTGCTTAGTTTTGGCATCGAGCCGTGCAAAAGACGGCGCGATAAGTCCGCGCCTTGCAAATCGTTACAGCCGATTTGCACTTTCGCACCGCTCCTGCGACGACGGTGTTCGTGCAGTCCGGGAAGCGGAACAACGTGTTGAAAGATCACAGGTGCCCCATTCTCCGCGTTCTTTGCGGAGAGTGGGAGCCATACAGGGTGAATTCCCTATTTTGCCGCGGTAGCCCCGGTCTGACCGATCATCACCGCATCCTGCATTTGCTTGAAGAGATCCCCCACAGCTGCTGGCGAATGGGAAACAAAAATCGTGTTGCTTCTATCCTGCGCTCCGATTTCTTTCATCGTATCCAGATACTGCGTAACCAGCACTAACATCATCACGTCCTTCGGGGTAGTGCCTTCGACAGCCGCAGAGAAGGTCTCAACTGATTCTTTTAGTCCTTCGATAATCGCTTTTCGCTGGTTCGCGATGCCTTGTCCTTGCAAAGCCTTGCTCTGAGCCTCGGCCTCGGCTTGTTTTACTTTCAGGATCTTCTCCGCCTCACCCCTGGCGCTGGCCGCAACCTGCTCGCGTTGCGCCGCATTGATTTCGTTCATTGCAGCCTTCACCTTTTCGTCCGGCTCAATATCGGTCACCAACGCCTGATCAATCGCGTAGCCGTAAGTCCTCATCACGTCGTCCAAACCCTCTTTAATTGCCACCGCGATATCGGATTGTTGCAGAAACGCATCATCCAGATTCATCTTCGGCACATGCCCAAGAATCACGTTGAACACATAAGAAGAAATCTGTTGCTTCGGATTCGCGAGCTTATAGAAGGCTTCGTACACGTGATCTGGAATGACATGATATTGCACCGAAACCGGAATCTTCACGAAGACGTTGTCTTTAGTTTTCGTTTCGACATCGAGCGCGAGCTGCTGTACCCGTAAGTCAATACGTCCCGCAATCTGATCCAGCCAGGGCAATTTGAAATTAATGCCGGCAGTCGCCACGCGGTTAAATTTTCCCATCCTCTGAATTACGGCCGCCTCCGCCGTTTGCACCTGGAAAAATCCGCTGAGGATGGTTCCAATAACAAACAAAATCAACACTCCGTAAAAGAGGAATTCAAGAGCCTGCGAAAAATCCATTACAGTTCTCCTTACGCTGGTGCACCCGGCGTCAGAAGCGCATCATAGCCTTCCAGCACGGCCCGCACAATGGGTCTAAAATGTGGGGCGGACACTCTTGTCCGCCGATTCTGATTTCTTGTTTTGTGCGGAGAGGGCAAAATCTAAGGGCAAGATCAACAGCAACGGCGGCGGACAGGAGTGTCCGCCCCACTTATGAAGCGCTCATGACAGAAACTCTTAACACGCAATGCTGCATAGTCGGCGGCGGGCCAGCCGGCATGGTTTTGGGTTTTCTTCTCGGCCGTGCAGGCATCGATGTAATCGTGCTAGAAAAACACGCCGACTTCCTGCGCGACTTTCGTGGAGACACCGTCCATCCATCTACTCTCAACATAATCTACGAACTTGGATTGCTCGACGACTTCCTTCGCCGTCCCCATCAGGAAGTGCGCGAGCTCTCCGGACAAGTTGGCAACGAAACGGTCACCATTGCCGACTTCACACACCTTCCGACTCACTGTCGCTTTGTCGCTCTCATGCCGCAGTGGGATTTTCTAAACTTCCTCGTCGAAAAAGCGCGCAGTTTCCCGGCATTTCACTTGAGAACTAACGCGGAAGTCACTGACCTTATCGAAGATAGTGGCCGGATTACCGGTGTTCGTGCCAAAACTCCGAATGGCGACCTGGAGATTCACGCCGGTTTGATCGTTGGAGCAGACGGCCGGCATTCTGTAGTGCGCGAGCGCGCGAAATTCGAAATCGTAAATTTCGGTGCGCCGATGGATGTGATGTGGATGCGGATCTCGCGAGAGTCCAACGACCCCGGCCAAACCTTCGGCCATGTGGACATCGGAAAAATCTTGGTGCTACTCAATCGCGAGGACTACTGGCAATGTGCATACGTCATCCCCAAGGGAAAAGCCGACGAAATTCGCCAGAAGGGAATTGAACTCTTTCGCGAAGAAATCGCTCGCCTCGAACCTTTTTTGCGCGACCGTGTGCACGAGTTGCGCAACTGGGATGACGTGAAATTACTGACTGTCGTAGTGGATCGCCTGACCCGATGGTCCCGGCCGGGATTACTGTGCATCGGCGATGCCGCTCATGCCATGTCCCCCATTGGAGGGATCGGAATCAATTTGGCGGTCCAGGACGCGGTTGCGACGGCAAATATCCTCGGCCCCAAACTCCTTCGCGGAGTCCCAACTGATAACGATCTCCACGCGGTCCAGCGACGAAGAATGTTCCCGACCCGAGCCACCCAGCGCCTGCAAGTTTTTATTCAAGACAACGTAATTTCTCGGGTTCTCGCGACCAATAAGCCTTTGTCTCTGCCGTGGCCGTTGAAATTGTTGCGGCGATTTCCTGTGCTGCGTAGAATTCCCGCCCGGATTGTAGGCGTCGGATTCCGTCCCGAGCACGTGAGGAACGCTTAACTCTCCTATATCACCTAATAAGCGACGCCACCCCGAGCTTGCGAGGGATCTGGCGCGTGGCGGACACGCAGTAAATGCATAGCCGTTCTGCATTCGCCAAAATCGCGATCTCAACGACATGCACTCGACGAATTCGCCACCAACCCCTATCATGGAACGATCATTCCTAGAGGAACCAAAATGCCAGAACCAACTTATGAAGAACTGAAAGCCCGTTTAGCAGAGCTCGAAAAACAACCCCGCCGCACCGGAAGCCTGGAATTTCGAGTCAGCGAAAAAGGCGGCGTCAGTGTCTACGGCCTGGGACGCTTCCCGGTCACCCTTTATTACGAGCAATGGACGCGCTTACTGGAAGCGTCCGAAAAACTGCGCGAATTCCTGGAAGAAAATAAATCTAAGCTGAAATTAAAAGACCAATAAAAATATTCTTCAATGACAGGGATTTCTTACGATTGAAGCGTGGCTGCCGGTGTTGCTGAATCAGCTTTTTCTGATTCCAGCCGCTTTAGTTCATAGCCCAAATACATCATCTGGCCCACATGATGATGCATATGCGTCGCACATCGCAAAAAGATAACCATCCGATTATTAGCATCTTCTTCGCGAACCGCGGTATATTCTTTCGCCCAATCTGCGCTGGTTTGGGTCATCAAGGTTCTAAGCACGACGTCAACGGCCTCATCAAACTGCTTTAGCGTTTCTTCTTTTCTTGGGTGGTTGGTCTCGGTAAATTCCCGCTCCCGGTCGCGGACATATCCAGTCTCACCAATCTCCGCCCCAATGTAGTAATTCAAATTGCCGGTGAGATGAAGCACCAGATGCCCAAAGCTATTTCCAAATGCAAACGGCTTGCTCCAGAACTGTTCGCCGCTGAGCGGCGCTGCCAGCTCCCGCACCTTGCACGCAAGATGCGTGTACCGTTCCGTAAATGCCGCGACCAGCGTTGAATGTAAGTCGTCCATAATTTCCTTTCTTGCTCACGTAGGGAGAGCCGCCCCCGGAGCCTGCCCTGAGCGAAGCGAAGGGTCCATCTCAGCAAAGCCCGGCGAACTCTTGCTATCTAACACGCATCAAGCGCAATTCATCAACACCAGTGCCGAATTCTTTGACCCAAACGCTATGCAGTTGCAGATCGCATGCTCAATAGTTTTCTTTCTGCCAGCCTCGGGCACATAATCGAGATCACATTCCGGATCTGGATTCACGAGATTGATCGTCGGCGGAATCTGCCCATGTTTCATGGCCACAATCGTCGCCGCCACACCGGCCGCACCGCAAGCTCCCTGGGGATGCCCGATCTGCGACTTCAACGCCGACATGGGAACCTCTTTAGCCCGCTCTCCTAAAGCCAGTTTTAGCGCACGCGTTTCGATGCGATCATTGAGCTGCGTGGATGTCCCATGCAGGTTCACATAATCAACATTTTCCGCCGAGATTCCCGCTTCCTTCATTGCCAGCCCGATTGCCCGCGCCGGCTCTTCCCCACATTCCTGCAATCTCACGCGATGAAACGCCTCACAAGTTGATCCATAGCCGCAAACTTCTGCAAGCATGGTCGCGCCCCGAGCCCGCGCGTGTTCGTATTCTTCCAGGATGAACATCCATGCGCCCTCAGCCAGCACGAAGCCGTCGCGGTCCACCGAAAATGGCCGCGATCCCTTTTCCGGGGCCTCGTTCCATGAATCCGTCAAAATCTTCATTAGGATAAATCCCTTAATAATGCCAAGCGCGATCGGTGCGTCTGCGCCTCCGCTGAGCACCATATCCAGTCGCCCCGACTGAATCTGCCGCACCGAATATCCGAACGCGTCCGTGGACGAAGTACATCCAGTCGTAATCACGTGACTCGCGCCCCGCAATCCAAACCGCACGTTTAGCTCGCTCGAAAGCGCTCCCATCACGCCGGTCGGGACGCAAAACAAACTCATAGATTTATATTGCTCGCGAAAAAACAGCCGGTACTGCTCTTCGGTAAACTCTTGCGACCCGCCGCCGGATCCCATGATTACTCCAAAGCGCCGACGCTCTTCGAGGGGAAGGGAAGCCGGATCAATTCCCGCCTCACGAAATGCCTCCGTGCCCGCCGCAATAGCCAGCGGTAATACCCTCGAGACATGTTTGAGTTCGCGCTTCTCCACCCACGCCAGTTCGTCGAAGTCACGAACCTCGCCAGCAATGCGCACCGGAATTTCATCCGGATCAAATCGCGAGATTCGCGTCACTCCACTTTTTCCCGCAAGAATAGCCTCCGAAAACGCCGAATTTCCAACGCCATTAGGACTAACCACGCCCATCCCAGTAATCACAACCCGCCGCTTCAACTTGTCAGCCATCCTGCAAATATATATGAACTGGCTGTCGATCGGGTGGCCCACCCTTTGCCGCTGTTTGCGATGGCTGGAGGATGTTCACTCCATTCTGGCAGCCACGATATTATGATTTCAATGTGTAGACCGAGAGCAAGCGCATCGAGAAGCCGTTATATACCTCGCAATTCGGTGAAGCGGGGCTTAGGGCCAGAAGAATGGGCATAGAGCAGCTTTCGGCGCTACGTTACGGGTGAATATGGTGAGTGGAAATCGAGTCGCATTGGATGGCACGGGAGCGGCAGGCTGGCCCATCTTTGTGAGATTTTGATCTCCTCAACAATCCTAACAAAATGGCTGCCCCACTCTTACGCGACTTTCGCAAGGGTGGGGACGACGAGCTCGGCGGTCTCCGCGTGGCGACAACGGTTGCACCGATATGACCATTCGGGACAGACGGGACGTTCGCCCTGTTCAGGAGGTCTCCTGGAAGGTTTCACATCCGCAAGTGGTCCGTCCGAATTGTGAAAATTTCCAATTATTCTGCCTAGAACATTCTCCGCTAGATAACACGTCCCTTGGCCCTACGACGGAGCCGCTGCCGCCGTCCCCGGCCATCTCGGATTCAGCACCGAGCGAATTGCGCCTAGCAATTCGAAGTTGTCCGCGGGCTTTTGGAAGAACGCGGTTGCGCCCGCTCGCATAATTCTGTCTTTGTTGTATTGGGGATCGCGTGCCGTCAGAACAATCACCGGAATGCAAGATAGCGATGCATTCTCTTGCAGGCGACCTAGCACGACGTAGCCGTCGCCGGCGGGCAAGCCGATGTCGAGAATAATAAGATCCGGCTTTTCCTTTTGCGCCATCGCCATGGCGGACACGCCGTCGGTTGCGTAAGCGGTGTCGTAATGGTTGGCTCGCAAGCGCAGGTTCAAGCCGCGCCTCAATTCAGGATCATCGTCAACGATCAGTATTTTGGGTTGCTCCATTGGTTCCTCTTTTCGTGAGTACGATTGGTTTTACTGATTCAGCGGTTGCGGTTGATTTCGGGTTGAATTCTTCGGCATCAGCCGCGAGCTTGGAGAGAATCATTTCAAACTCCGGTTTTGTGGCGGATGGTCGAACGGCGGCTGCGCTTGCCAGGCGGTTAACTGCCGCGGCAAGTTGTTGCCCCAATTGCGCTATCGGCGCCTCTGCATCGGGTCTGGAAGAAGCCAGACGGTCGGCGAAGATTTTTACACTGACCTTGGATTGCAATTCAAAAGAGCGTTCGAACTGTCCGGAGATTCGTTTCAATAGGATGTCGGCGCCGTGCTCATCGGCTGAAGCTACGACCATGAATACTTCGCTTCCGCTGTCTCCGGATAAAGCCGGCAACACAATGTCTTTGTCTGGGTTGACACAGTTTCGCAGAATATCCATACACTGCTGCCGCACACCACCCCATTGCGGGAGACCATTGCGAGGCTTGGGTGTAACTTCCACGGTAACGAGTGCCAGCGCGTCCGGCAGCGTACCTGTGGGTTTGACTATGGGAGCAAGAAGCTTGGACAGCGAGAACAGGGGGAGGGTAAAAGAAAATGAGCTTCCGCGTCCGACTTGGCTTTCCACCCAGATGCGGCCGCCGTGGAGTTTGACCAGTTCTTGCACAATGTAGAGTCCGAGTCCCAAGCCTCTTCGGCTGCTGTCGCTCGATTTAGGATCTTGATACAGGCGTTCGAAAATCAGGTGTTTGGATTCGGGACTCACACCTCGCCCCGTATCGGTAACTGAGATGCATACATGGTCCGAATCTTTGGTCGTTAGGCAGGCTTTCACAACCACCGACCCTCCCGCAGGCGTGAATTTCAGTGCATTGTCAATAAGGTTGATGAGTATTTGAATCACGCGTTCAGGATCGGCAGAGACCAGCGGAATTCCGGCTTCAACCTTCAGTTCCAGGCTGATGCGCCTTTCGCCTGCCGTAGCCTGCAACATATTTACCGCCTGCTGCAATACGTCGCTGATCGCGATGCAGCGGACTTCGACGCGAAGTTTTCCGGATTCAGCCCGCGTCGCTTCCAGCAAATCATCAATCATGGTTAGAAGCTGATTTGCGCTGCCCAGAACCGTGCCGAGATGCTCGCGGTGTTCTGCAGGCATCTCGCCCGCCAACCCGTCAAGCAGGATGGTGACAAACTGATGGATGGAACTCAGCGGCGTGCGCAGTTCATGCGACACATGAGAAAGAAACTCATCTTTAAACTGCAATTGCTGCTTGCGACTCATGTCCAGCGACATCAGCAGTGCCTGGCGTTCGATCGCGTAGCGAATCGCGCGAGTCAGTTGTTTACTGTCGAAGTTGCCCTTCACCAGATAGTCCTGCACGCCCTGATGCACGGCCTTAGTGGCAAGGGTTTCGTCCTCCAGTCCGGAAAGGACCACGATTGGCACGGTTGGGGCTTTCTTAAGCACGGTGCGGAACGTGTCGGCACCGTGACTATCGGGAAGATTCAAGTCCAGTAACACCACTGCCGGGGTTTTTTCGGCGAGCGATTGCAGGCCCGAAGACAGGCGGGTGACGCAGGCCACTTCGAGATCAGAACTGGCTTCAACAAGCCGCAAACGGATCAGGTCAGCGTCTCCCGGGTTGTCTTCGATCAACAGAACATGTGCGCCGTTTTTTGGTTCCATCAGTCCTCGTTTCCTGGAAGCATCGCGCAACAAAACCAAAAGTTCGCCAGGGCGCCTACAGTCGAAACAAAATCTTTAAGGTTACCCGGCTTTGTCACGTAACAATTCGCTCCCAGTTCATAGCTGCTATGAATGTCTTTGTGCGCGCTGGAAGTGCTAAAGATTACGATCGGAATCCTTCGCAATGCCGGATCGGCTTTTGCCTCCGCGAGCACTGTTCTTCCATCTTTGCCAGGCAAATTCAGATCCAGAAATACGACGTCGGGGCGTGTGGCGCTCTTGTACTTGCCTTTCCGCTGCAAAAACGCGATTGCCTCTATGCCGTCGCCGACCGAATGAACATTGCTGCGGCATGAATTTCTTCCCAAAACGTCCCTCGTTAAGTCAATATCGGCGGGATTGTCATCCACCAGCAGTACTTCCTTGATTTTCGCCATTCTTTTTCGCGACCCCATTTTCCATTGTGGGAATGCTGAAGTTAAAAGTGCTGCCCGGTCCACTATGATTGCCCAGCCAAATTTTGCCGCCATGCTGCTCAATAATTTTCTTGCAGATAGAAAGACCGATACCATTGCCTGAATATTCCGTGCGTGTGTGCAAGCGTTGAAAAATGGAGAAGATGACGTCCGCATGTTCCGGCGCGATGCCAATTCCATTGTCTGACACGGAAAATACCCAGCTGCCATCTTTCGATTCAGCGCTGACTTCGATGAAAGGGATGGCCCCGTCGCGGAACTTAATCGCGTTCGAAATCAAGTTTTGAAATACCTGTTCCAGTTGAGGACCATTTGCCATTAAAACGGGTAAGTGTTTACAAGTAACGGTGGAAGCGGTTTCATTAACGGAAACCTGCAAGTTGTTAATTGCCTGCCTGACCACAATGTTGCAATCGGTAGCCTGGAAGATCATTTCCTCGCGCCCGACGCGGGAAAACCTCAGCAAATCATGAATCAGGTCCTGCATTCGGGTCGCGCCATCAATTGAGTAGTGAATATATTTGTCTGCCTGTTCATCGAGTTTTCCACGATAACGCTCGCCGAGCAGTTGCGTATATGCGGAAACCATGCGTAAGGGTTCCTGCAAATCGTGAGAAGCCACATAAGCGAATTGCTCGAGGTCACGATTGGATCGTGCGAGTTGTTCAACTTTTCTGGCCAGTTTCTCGTCGGCATCCCGGCGCTCGAACCGCAGCCGCTTTTCCTGAAGAGCCCGGTTGATTGCATAGGGCAGCCGGCCCAGTTTGTCCTTCAACACGTAATCGCTGGCTCCCTGCTTGATACACTCGACCGCCGTCTCGTCGCCAAGCGCCCCCGAGACCAAAATTAGCGGGATTTCCAGGCCCTCCCGGCGTAATATTTCGAGCGCGTCCATCCCTCGCCATTCGCCAAGGTTGTAATCGGCGAGAATTACGTCTGGCAGAGTCTGTGTCAGTTTTTCCCGGAATTCGCTGGCAGTACGCACAACGCAGCCGGACGCATCGAAACCTGCCCGGTGCAATTCGCGCAGAATTAGTTCGCTATCCGCAACACTATCTTCAATGATCAACACTTCCAGCCCGTGCTTGGTCTGCGATGAACTCTGGGTTGCGGTTCGAGTGCCTGCGATCGTCATGGTGCCATCGCCACTTCGCCAACGAGTATTGCTTGTGTCGTGGATTTCACTGGCGGCTGGTTTGTCACCATCCAGTAAAGGCCAACGCGCTTCACCGTATCCCGGAACTGATCGAAATCAACCGGCTTCTGGATAAAGCTGTTCGCGCCGAGATCGTACCCGGAAACCAGGTCCCTTTCTTCTTTGGACGAAGTCAAAATGACGACTGGAATGGCCTTGGTCCGCAGGTCGGCTTTGATGGCCTTCAACACCTGCATCCCGTCAACCTTGGGAAGCTTTAAGTCAAGCAGAATGAGCTTCGGCGGGTGATCGAATGATCGCCCGGAAAATTCACTGCGACAAAAAATGAAGTCCAGAGCCTCTTCGCCATCCCGCGCTATGAAGATGCTGTTCGCCAGCTTCTCTTTGCGCAAGGCGTGCAGAGCCAGGTCGGCATCGTCAAGACTGTCTTCCACCAGCAATATGTCAACATCGTGTGTATTCATGATTGAACTCCTGCGGCGGCGCTGTTGGTTCTAGCTTCGATCTCGACTGGAAGGTTAAGCGTGAAATAAAATGTTGCGCCCTTTCCAAGTTCAGCCTCGGCCCATGTCCGTCCCGCATGCTTTTGAACGATCCTGCGGACTGTGGCCAGGCCAATCCCTGTGCCCTCGAAGTCTTCGATTTTATGGAGCCTTTGGAAAACTCCGAAAAGCTTGTCGGCGTACTTCATGTCAAATCCCACGCCGTTGTCTCGAACGAAGAAAGTGGGCTCTCCACGATCTTCCATGCGACCGATTTCGATGATGGCGGTCGCGCGAGGACGGCTAAATTTCAAGCGCGTTGGCGATAAGATTTTGAAAAACTTGGCGGAGCAATGCCAGATCGCAATTCACGGTACCAAGGTCCGCAATCTTCCATTCCACCAGCCGCCCTTCGGTTTCCGGGGCGAGCATAGCTACAACCTCATCAACCAACGGATTCAGGGGGGCATTCTGCACATTTAATATGTGACGGCCAATCCCAGCCAGGCCGAGCAACTCGTCCACCAGAACGCCCATTTTGCTGACCCCTTGCGTGATCCGCTCCAGATAGCGTTTCGCTTCGGGTTCCAAGCTTGGTCCAAAGTCCTCCACTAAAAGTTTTGAGAATCCACTGATGTGGCGCAGTGGAGCGCGCAAGTCATGAGAAACGGAATATGTGAAAGCTTCCAGTTCCTTGTTGGCGGCTTCCAACTGGTTGCTCTTTTGTTCCAGCCGGACATTGGATCCTTCGATTTGTATTTGTGTCTCTGCGCTTGCCTCGAGCGAGCGACCCACGGCAATCCAGGCTAAAAGCAACAGGGTTATTTCGGTAAGCGTGCTTATAAGCATCACCGCACTGGATATATTTCCTTTTATTGCTTTCCTGCGAGCTGCTTGATGCAAGGTTCGCGTCTGCTCAGCCTGTTCGGCGCGCACTTCGCTTCGCACTGCATCCACAAGCTGTTTGCCATGCTGAAACGCTGGACTGACAGGAAGCACTGTCTTTTGGCGGCGCAGCGTAACTATTTCTTGATCTGCAGAGACAGCGTTGTTAATGTCGTGGGTTAGAGGAGCGAGCCAGATTATTTGATTAGGATCGCTGGTTGTTAACTGCCGAAGTGAATTCAAATCCTTCCGCAACGAAAGTTGAGCGGAGTTAAGCGGATCAAGAAACTGCTCTTGACCAGTCGCCGCGAAGCCTCGCGCCCCGGTTTCCATATCAACGACATCTCCCAGAGTCCGTTCAAGCTGTATCACCACGGTATACGTCTGCGTCATTGAATCCGCCTCGTTGGCGGCGGCCTGCTTATCCCGCCAACTGAGCAAGTCAAGAGAAGCCGTGAGCAGGATCGCCCCTGCGAAGCCGAGCGCAACCTTCCATTGAAGCCCGTGGTCGATCACAGCCCTTTGCGTCCTTTCAAACACAGGCTCACTTCAGATTCCAAAAAAATCGCCAGAGATCGATCACTGTTTCTAAAGATTTCGTGAACTTACTTGAGCAAAGGGGCTGATCTTCCACATTGATACTCTTATCGGCTTGCACCCCCCCGGCTTGAGTACGCGTTGAGACAAGGGCGTCGAGATTCGGACGCTGACCTTTTGGGTGCTGACCGACTGGGCAGCCGCTGGTCCTCGGGTTACCTTACTTCCCATTAAAGAAAAACGGTTATTTGGCCGAAGGACCCTATGTATTCCCATGCTTGTTAGGGGGTTACGGAACATGAAAGACGGCAAATCAGGGTTTTTTAGGGGCCGCGCGCAAGTAGTTGGACGGGTCAAACAACTGTTACGCGCTTCCTCGCGAGAGCCTGCGAAATCTATCTTGCCGATTCTTCTGCTGGTGTCAGCCTGTCTCGCTCAGACTACCGACTTGACGGATCTCAGCATTGAAGATCTAGCCAACGTGAAGGTCACTTCTGTTTCCAAGAAGGCCGAAAGTCTTTCCGGCGCCCCAGCTGCAATTTTCGTACTCACCGGAGAAGACATCCGGCGAGGCGGCTTCACCACGCTGCCGGAGGCCTTGCGCACGGTGCCGGGACTCTACGTGGTGCAGATCAATCCGCACCAATGGCAAGTTAGCGCGCGGGGCTTTGGCGATTTGAATAACAATAAAATGCTGGTTTTAGTTGACGGGCGCAGCGTCTACACCCCGGAATACGGTGGCGTTTATTGGGATGTGCTTGACGTTCCGCTGGAGGACATCGATCGAGTGGAGGTCATACGCGGACCGGGCGGGACCCTCTGGGGCGCGAATGCAATGAACGGTGTCATTAACATCGTTATGAAGCGTTCGCAGCAAACGCAGGGAGCTGTCGTTTCCACGTCGGCCGATCTCGATCAGGGCTATACAGCTTTGGTGCAATACGGTGGGCAAATTGGTCAGTCCCTGAGTTACCGCATATTCACCAAAAGCTCTTACTGGGAGCCTTATAACTCCTCGTCCGGAGAAGAACTTCCAAATAACTTCAATATGTCTCAGGCCGGATTCCGTGCTGACTGGACCCCCTCTTCCAGGAACTCAGTAAGCCTGGAAACGGGAACGTACGACGGAAGATTCCGCAATACCGAAATCTTCTCCGCCGCTCGAACCACCGATTTGCTAAAAGGCAGCGACGTGCTTATTCGTTGGAAACACACTATCTCCAGTCGCTCGAACACCGATCTTCTTGCCTACTGCGACTGGTACACACGCACGGGCGTCCCTGCTGAAATGCGAAATACATGTAACGTCGAGTTCCAACATAACTACAGCTTCACGAGCAGACAATCGCTGATTTGGGGAGGATCGTTTCTTAGCACAGGCGACGACCTGACACAGGACCCAGCTACTTATACTCCAGAGAAACGCCGCAACCGCGTTGTTGGTGGGTTTGCTCAGTACGACGTGGCGATTGTTCCCGATCGTTTTCGTTTACTTGCGGGTACAAAACTCGAACACAATGACTACACCGGTTTTGAATATCAGCCTCAGGTCCGAGCGGTTTGGACTCCGAACAAAATTTATACCCTCTGGGCGAGTGTTTCACGTGCCATACGTTCACCGGTTCGCAACGAGAGTAATCTGCAGCTCTTAATTCCTTCGGGAATATCCAATGGAGAGCCGGTATTCGTTGACATTACTGGAAATCCGAACTTGAAATCGGAGCACCTGAGGGCTTATGAGCTCGGCTACCGATACCAACCAAACCAGGCCCTTTCCTTTCGCGCGGCTGCATACTACAACGATTACAGCAACCTGATCGTCACCGCGAATCCCACTTCGCAATTTACTCCGACCGAGTTGCTGCTCAAGACTCCTTACATAAATGATGGGTCTGCTCAAACTCACGGTATTGAGTTGACCGTGTCCTGGAATCCCTTCAAGCGGTGGAGTCTATCCACGGGTGTGACCGAGCTTCGGGGCAGCCCCAGGGCCGCGGAGTCTACTCCGCGACACCTCTTCAATGTGCAATCCCGATTCAATCTGCCCCACAATATGGCTCTTAATTCCGGACTTTACCATTACGGCGCATTGCCGATCCAAGCCACCCTGGCGACCGGATCCCCGGCCATGGGCATACCCGCCTTCAACCGTGTGGACGTGGGACTTTCATGGCAGGCGACCTCGCAATGGAGCCTCGCGGTTTGGGGCCGTAATCTGCAATCGTCCGCTCACGTGGAAAGTTTGGCCACGGCATTCGATGGCCTTGGGGCGGAGATTCCCCGGTCAGTTTCGTTCAAGATCACATGGCAACAAAAAGGTGAGGCTCCGCGCAAATAGATATCAATAGCGCGAAATCTGAGACGGAAAGGATCGGCAAACTTGTACAGCAATTCATCGCGGTCACAACCTGTCGACAAGCTCGGACGCGTGGCCTTGCAGACCATTCTTTTGGGAGCTGTGCTCCTGGGGGCGTCTCTTGCGCAGCAGCCAGTCTCTACAGAGTACCAAGTGAAAGCTGCCTACTTGTTCAATTTCGCGAAGTTCGTGGAGTGGCCCGCGAATACTTTTTCCAATGCCAACGCGCCTCTGGAAATATGTGTCATTGGCTTAAATCCGTTTGGCCGCGGCCTCGAAGATTCGATTGCAGGCAAGACCGTCAGCGGCAGGCATATTGAGATTTCTCACAAATCCGACGCTGTTTCGGCAAGATCCTGTCAAATCGTATTTATTTCAGTTTCGGATAAGGGCCAAATTTCACAGCTGTTGCAGCAACTCAATGGTGCAAGTGTTCTCACCGTGGGCAATACATCGGGTTTTACCAATGACGGCGGGATGATTAACTTCGTGCTCGAGGGTGACCGCGTCCGCTTTGAAGCCAACCTCGAGGCCGCCGAGCACGCCCACTTGAAGATCAGCGCCAGGCTATTGGGTGTCGCTAAGTCCGTCGTCGGTAAATCAGAGGATGGAAAACACTAATGCAATCCTTGCGTGACATGTCGCTCGGTAGGAAGTTGACAGCCATCATCATGGTCATCAGCGCGGTGACTCTATTGATAGCTTGCTTCGCGGTGGCGACCTACGACATCTTGTCCTTCCGCAGAAGCATGGCCCACGATCTTGCCACGCTTGCCGAAGTGATTGCACGTAACAGCACTGCAGCGTTGACATTTCGCGACGCGCAAGCTGCTGAGGACGTACTTGCAGCCCTGGGTGCCGAGCCGCACATCACCGCGGCGTGCATATACGACGCGAATGGCAGGCTTTTCGCTAAGTATTTACGTGATCCTCGCACCGCGCGACCGGTCCCCGCGTCACCCGAAACAATGGGAACACACTTTACTGATGGTCAACTGGCGGAGTTCCGTCCCATACGCTTTCAAGGCGATCGCATCGGTGCTGTTTACATCGAGTCCGATCTCGGAGAACTGTACGCGCGCTTGCAGCGTTACGCTGCCGTCATCGCGTTCGTTCTGCTGGCCTCGTCGCTGGTTGCCTTTCTCCTCGCATCCAAATTCCAACAGCTGATTTCTACGCCTATCTTCGAATTGGTTCGAACCATTAAGAAAGTCTCGAAAGAAGAAAATTATTCCCTGCGGGCTCCGGTGCTTAGCCACGATGAGATTGGGCTTCTGGTAGATGGTTTTAATGGCATGCTCGCCAGGATCGAGCAGCGTGATGCTGCTTTACAACGTCAGCGGGATCATTTGGAGGATGAAGTCGCGACTCGCACCACCGAACTGGTGATGATTAATGCCCATTTGACTACCGCAAAAGATGTTGCGGAGGAAGCGAACCGGGCGAAGAGCGAGTTTCTGGCCAATATGAGCCACGAAATTCGTACGCCGATCAACGGCATTTTGGGAATGACAGAATTGGCGCTCGACACCGTGCTCACCAAAGAACAGCAGGACTATCTGCTCATGGTGAGGACCTCTGGCGAGGCCTTGCTCTCCGTGGTGAACGACATCCTCGACTTCTCGAAAGTTGAGGCCGGCATGCTTGACCTCGATCAGATCGAATTCAATCTCTATAACTGCGTTGGCGAGACCATGAAAACGTTGGCATTGCGGGCACATCAGAAAGGAATCGAGCTGGCTTATGACGCCTCACCTGACATTCCGCCTCGTGTGGTCGGAGATCCAGGAAGGCTGCGGCAAATTCTGGTGAACCTGGTTGGAAATGCAATCAAGTTTACGGCCAAAGGCGAAGTGTTAGTCGAGATAAAGAACTGTCCTTCAGCGGCTGGCGATATCCACCTTCAGTTTAACGTTTCAGACACGGGCATAGGCATTCCCGCAGAAAAACACGGCTTGCTGTTTAAGGCATTTTCACAAGCCGACAGCAGTACGACCCGTAAGTATGGCGGGACGGGGCTCGGTCTTGCTATTTCCGCCAAACTGGTTGAGAGAATGCAAGGAAAGTTATGGTTGGAAAGCGAAACCGGGAAGGGAAGCGTGTTCCGGTTCACGGCGCATTTCCGAGCCGCAGTTGGCGAAGAGGAAAAAGCAGAGCCGCTGCTCCAGAATCAACTAAAAGGAATGCCTGTGTTGATTGTGGACGACAATTCCACCAATAGCCGGATCTTGAACAATATGACCGGGTCTTGGGGAATGTTGCCTGTAATCGCGCACGGCGGCTCCGAAGCGCTCGCGATGGCAGAAGCTGCCCATCTACAAAGCGCCCCGTTTCGCCTCATCCTGCTTGATGTTTGTATGCCGGGGATGGATGGCTTTGAAGTGGCTGAAAAGTTCCGCTCCAATCCATCTCTCCGAGACGCCACAATATTGCTGCTCACATCCGCGGGCAAACCGGGAGAGGAGGCGCGCTGCCTTGAACTGCGGATATCCGCCTACCTTTTGAAACCAGTCATGAAAGCAGACCTCCTGACTGCCATTCTCACGGTTTTGGGCGGCAAGGTAAATCAAGCCGAGGCCCTGGCTCCTTCCCTGGTCACTCGTCATAGTCTTCGCGAATCTCCGAAAAAACGGCGGGTCCTGGTCGCCGAAGACAACGCCATCAATCAGGCCTTAATTGTGCGTTTGCTGATCAAGTTGGGTCACGCCTCCGTACTTGCACAGAATGGAAAAGAAGCCGTGGCGCTGGTTTCAACCCAAAAGTTTGATTTGGTTTTTATGGATGTGCAGATGCCGGAGATGGATGGCCTCGACGCCACGCGAGCTATTCGCGAAAAAGAAAAAATTGACGGAACCCATTTACTAATTTATGCGATGACGGCCCATGCGATGAAAGGCGATCGCGAACGCTGCCTGGAGGCGGGAATGGATGGATATCTTACCAAGCCTATCCGATTTAGTGACGTCGAACAAACTCTTGCGGGTATTGACAGCGAGGCAACAATGATAAATGTAGATATTCCGGCAACCGCTGACACTTGGAACAAAACCGAGACTATCGAGCGACTCGGGGGGGACGAAGAGCTGCTGCGGGAACTAGTAGAGATTTTTGTCGCCGAATCCCCGAAACTTCTATCCAAGTTGCAGAAGGCGGTCTCGTCATCCAACTCAGAAGAACTCATGCGCGCAGCCCACAGCATTAGGGGGGAGCTTACTTGTCTTGGTGCGGTCGCCGCCGCTAACACTGCGCAGAAGCTAGAGGGCATGGGACGCAACAGAGAATTGGCGGGAGCCTCAGAAGCACTTACAAACTTCGAGAGCGACTTGAAGGCTTTCACGTTCGTGTTGGTGGATTCCGGATCCGCGCGTCAATGAATAGCTTCCCCATTCTCGATGACGTAATCACAGATTTCGGGAAGTCCTCGCCCGGTTTGAATACCGTGCTTATCGCTGAAGATGACCCCATTTTTCGCCATCTTCTCGAAAGCTGGCTGCGGCGATGGAACTACCGTGTTGTCGCGGTCGAAAATGGCCTCGACGCCTGGAAAATTTTGCAACAGGAAAATTCTCCGCAAATGGCGATTCTAGATTGGATGATGCCGGGAATGGATGGAATAGAAGTTTGCCGTAGAATCCGCAGCAATGAACCCGGCCCCTATCGTTACGTCTTACTCGTAACCGCAAAAGACAAGAAGCATGATGTGGTGGCAGGATTGGACGCAGGAGCGGATGACTATCTTACAAAGCCGTTTGACGTGGAAGAATTGCGAGCTCGGGTGCGGGCAGGGAAGCGGGTTCTCGAACTTCAGGAAGCCCTGCTTCATGCGCACCAGGCTCTTCAATTTCAAGCCGAGCATGATCCTTTAACCAGCCTATGGAATCGCGGCGCAATTTTTAAGGTTATGGAGAAAGAAGCTCGCCGCAGCCGTCGCACCGGAAAGTCTTTGGGCATCGTCATGGCCGACCTCGATCACTTCAAGGAAATTAACGACTCCTACGGTCATC
The DNA here is from genome assembly GCA_963720075.1 of uncultured Acidobacteriaceae bacterium. Lineage (GTDB taxonomy): Bacteria > Acidobacteriota > Terriglobia > Terriglobales > Acidobacteriaceae > PALSA-188. The sequence goes on from CAVREG010000013.1 coordinate 85,366, forward strand.
TCGTGGGAGACGCAATACTCAAAGAAACAGGAAGCCGCCTGGCAGCGGCAGTAAGAAGCTACGATTGGGTTGGCCGCTACGGCGGAGAGGAATTTCTAATCATTGTGCCCGGATGCAATGCTTCCGGTCTGGCCGCTAGTGCCGAGCGGCTGCGGGAATCTGTGAGTGGGCGTGCTTTCGAAAGCAGCGCCGGCAAGTTATCCGTGACCGTGAGCCTGGGAGCTGTTGTTTCCGAATCCGCCAAGATGGAGACCCTGGATTGTGAAGCGCTGCTTCGAGCCGCGGACCAGGCCCTCTATGCCGCCAAAGCTAAGGGCCGAAATCGAATCGAAAGCGCCGGCCAGTCTCTCGCTTCCGCAGCCACACCTGGTCGTAAAGTGTAGTTTTTTTCTGTACTCTTTTTTCGCAGCCCCCTTGTTATTGCCCCGGAATATTACAGCCAGGTCAACGAATGGCACGTCCGTGGCCGACTCTGGCACCACCGTGCCATTCACATGGAGTAGTCAATTCTATATCTTGTGAATCGAGCAGTTCTGGGGGAGGGCTGCCCGGGCCTCCTGACTTAAACGAGTCAGGAGGCCCGTTAATGTTTGGGGGGGCCTCGAAACAATCGAGTGGACCGTATTCCCGTATTCTCTTAGCTCCGAATTCTAAAATTCATTGCAGCTTTGTGACAAGTACTTCCAATTGGAACGAGCGTTTAGAATCCGGATCGTCAACACTGCCGATAATCATGGGCTTGTTCAAGATAATCGCCGTAGTCCCTCCGATCCGAAGTTGCCGTATCAGGGGCGGCGCGCCGTTTGCTCTTCCTTCGTTAGAAGCTGGGAAACTGCTGATTTCCGCACTCACGTCCAGGCTCGGGGGTTTATCAAAAAAGCTAATCATGTGAGCGGTGATGGAAGTTCCGATGTCAAGATAGTCAAACTTGCCCTGTTCGCTCTGCACTGGGACTCGGGTACCAATTTTCAGGCTCTGGCCTCCGCCCATTCCATCTGTGCCAGACCCATATGTGAGGTTCGTTGAATAACGCCGCGTGTTGATCTTTTTTCCGTCATCAAGCTCGTCGATGGAAAAATCCAGCCGATAGGCGACCAGTGACCCCGGCACGTTCGGTTTCGCCGGAATGGCCTTTGGTTCCGCTTTGGCATCTTGCGCAATAGTGAACGGCCGGGCAACAAAAAGGAACATTCCCAGAGCAAGTGCGCACATCATCTTTCGCATATACATGTCAGCGTCTCCTATAGTTTTCTATTGCGTCGAATCTTCCGTTTCGGGCAGATCGCCCCGTTTCCGGAATTCGAGTAAATCTCGTTGCAGCAATTCGGCTTGGGCGCGGGCTATCAGCCTTGCTTCCTGCGGACGCTCCTGAACGTAGCGAGCCAGCATTTCTTCCTGCTTGCTTAACGGACGCGGCGAAGGGAATTGCTCAAGCTTCGGACCGTTGTCGCCCAGCGAGACAGCGGACGCGATGGCATGTGGTCGTTCCGTTGCGAAGATATGCGGCCGCCCGCGAACGGAGCCTCGCTTAAGCTCGGTGAAACCGGTAATAGCTTCCTTCGCAATCGCGCGAGTCGCGGGACGTGTCGCCACGATGCGCAGTTCAACATTCGGCCTGCGGACCATAAAGATTGTCGCTGCCACAACCCCGAGGACCGCCATAGCCGCGAGCGACACCCACAGACTGACGCGCGAGCCCAACCGCCCATGTTCCGCTCGTAGATTTGCAAGAACTCGTGCATCAAGGCCTGCTCGCGGTTCGACGCTGCTGTAATGTTTCAGCGCCGCGTCGAGTAGTCGGTCTGCCACATTTTCGTGATCGTTAGATTGCATTTCTTCCCTCCAGCAAGGCCGCGAGCTTGTCGCGCAGAATCTGACGAGCTCTGAATATTCGTGACCGCACGGCGGCTTCGTTTATCCCGAGCACCACGGCGATCTCAGCAGGCGATATTTCGTCTATCGTCGAAAGCGTCAGGGGATCGCCCAATTTGGCCGGCAGCATCGCGATCAGGCTCTCCAACAAGCTGCCAATCTCCGCGCCCAGTACAAGTTCATCGGCTGAAACCATTCGTGATCGGAATTCCGTAGCTACTTCCGCGATATCTTGAATCGGCACGTCGGTAACTTTCTTCTTTCGTTCAATCGCTACACGCCATGCGATGCGCGCCAGCCAAGCTCGCGAGTCTTTCACGCCCGCCAATTTTCTGCAATGGCGAAGGACCCGCAGAAACGTCTCCTGGGTAGCGTCTTCTGCGTCTTGCTGGTTGCGCGAGACCGAATATGCGATCCGGTAAACCAGCCTCGCATGCTCACGGACAAGTAGTTCGAGTTCGTCCTCCGTCGCTTTTGCCATCGCGATGGCTTCGCTCACGATTACTCGTCCGGCCACTAGATCCTCAAACATAAAGACTGATATTGTGCCTCATTTGTTTAGGAATATTTTGGAAGGGTTCGCGGCTGGATGCTGAAAAGGGTAGGGTCCGACTTTCAGTCGGGCCGTAAAGGCGTCGAAATCAGCAATCGTCCCGACTGAAAGTCGGGCCTACCCAGCAAAAGCAGGTCCCTCGACTACGCTCGGGATGACAGTTTCGGGTTGTGGGAAGAAGCAATCACGGTGACGCTCTCGCGGGCGAGGGCGCCGGCGCCACACAGTCCTATATTCCCGAAAAAACACACATCAGAATCCTATGAACACAGGCTCCGGCTCTAACCGCACGCCCCAAATGTCTTCAACTCGATCCTGAATGTGATTCTTAAGAGCGAGGATCTCGGCCGCGCTGCCCTTCCCGCGATTTACGATGGCGAGGGTATGTTTGCGGGAGATGCCGACGTTTCCGCTGATGAAGCCTTTAGAGAATCCAGAGTGTTCCACCAGCCATGCGGCGGAAACTTTTCGTTGCGATTCGAGCGCCGGATAGCTTGGTATCTGCAAATTCTTTTCTAATGCACGTTGCGTTAGCAGGTCAAAATCGGCGGCGTCGAGTACTGGATTCTTGAAGAAAGACCCGGCGCTGCGGCAGTCGTCATCTCCCGCAACAATGAGCATTCCTTTACTTGCGCGTATAGTGCGGACCGCCTCCCGGGTGTCGGCAAGTGTGGGAGTCTCGGTCCATCCAGCGAAGTGATTCTTGAGATCGGCATATTGAAGATGTGGTGTGCCGTCGGGACTCAACTCGTACTTAGCGCGCAGAATAATGTATCGTCCCTTTTCGCGAGTGTTGAAAATGCTAGTGCGGTAGCGGAAACCACATTCGTCATTGCTTAGTTCGCGAATCTCTCCTCTGTTGGTATCGAGCGCAGTGACGGACCGAATTGTTTCCGAGACCTCTTGTCCATAAGCGCCGACATTTTGCACTGGAGTTCCGCCCACGCTTCCTGGAATCCCGCTCAAACATTCGACGCCCGCATGGTTTCGGGCGACCGCAGTGGCGACGAATTTGTCCCATTCCTCGCCCGCGCCGACCTCAAAGACTATTTTGCTGCCATGGCTTTGCTGCTCGATTCCGGCGATGGCGATTTTGACTACGACCCCCGGCCAACCCGCATCAGAGACGACAATATTGCTGCCGCCGCCCAGAACGAATAATGGTGCGCTTCGCGAATCAGCGAATTGTATTGCTTCCTGAACTTCAGCAATCGTTCTTGCTTGCACAAAATACCGCGCCGCACCGCCAACCCTTAAGGTTGTGAAAGGTGCAAGCGATATATTGTCCTGGGCGATCATTGCAATTAATTCAATATATATGACCTTGGAACGTAGCCAGTGCCCTTGCACGCAGGAGGTTGCAATGCAGCCAATTTAGATTGTGGTAAGAAATGTTGAGCAACCAGTTACAATTAAAGTAGTAACAACTACCAACAGGAGAAACATGTATCCAGAGATAATGGTAATACCCATGCGCGAAGAACTGACACGACTGGGAGTTCAAGAGCTGCGCTCCGCGGGGGAAGTAGATCGCGCAATTCCCAACCAGACTGGCACGGCCATGGTAATCGTCAATTCGATTTGCGGATGCGCCGCCGGGCGCATGCGTCCAGCGGTTCGCATGGCGCTACAGAATGCGAGCCGCCCCGAGAAAGTTTTTACAGTTTTTGCGGGTCAGGACGCTGAAGCTACCGAGCAGGCCAGAAAATATTTCACTGGCTATCCGCCGTCCTCACCGTCAATCGCCATGTTCAGAGACGGCAAACTGGTTCACATGTTGCAGCGCAGCGACATCGAACATCGTGAGGCCGCTGATATAGCGCGCGAGCTCAAGACCGCGTTCGATAAATTTTGCAGCAAGTCCGTTGAAGTATCGTCATAGCGAATTCTATTAGCGTTATTTTTCTGCGCGGACGAATGCCGCGGTGCTGGCATCCACGTCAACGACTAGCTTGGCGTCTCCACGTGAAGCTCCGTACACTACATGCCAGATTAATCTATTGATCGCCGGGTTCCAGTCGAGTACATAAGACAATGGCGTGTCGGGGTTTTTCTCGAGCACCTTTTCCCCACCATGCTTTTCCGCGACCTCGAATGCCTGATCGGAATCTATCTTGAGGAATCGCACATCGAAAATAGCCATCGAAGTATTGTTGGGATTGTAAGTATCCAGTGATCCGGGAGTGATTCCGCGCTCTGAAAAATCGGGTGCGTCGGTTCCCGACCAGGTGTAAGACTTCACGCCAAGCAGGCTTGGGGAGCCAAAATATCCGGTCCATACCGCCGACTTGCCATCGTGGTCTTTATCTCCGGGCGTGACCTGAGACTGGAGCCTGATCGGTTGGGCATCGCGCGCCCAACCGTGCGCTGCAACATACAGTTGTTGAAAGATCGGGCGGCCCGTTTGAAACTCAGTGGGCTTTGGCTGCGGTTTTTCGGCAGGCTGATTGGATGAGCATCCCGTGAGCATAACCAGCGCGATCAAAGATAAGGAGAGTATCTTCATGAATATCCAGTCGGTTGCAAGCATTAGGCGCAGCGACTGCGGGCTATAGTCTACTAGAGGAGCCATACCCGAGTTTGGATTTACTTCGACATTGCCGCTGAGGCTTTCGATGAATGAGTATTTACAGCGATTACAGGTTGCGATTGAATCGTCCACTCGCGAGATGACCGACACAGACCTGAGTCGGCGCCCCGCCGAAGGGAAGTGGAGTCCCGCAGAAATCCTGGAGCATTTAGGCCTGACCTATAAAGGCACTGCGAAGAATATGGAACGGAGCCTGGCTGCTGGAAAGCCGCTAGGGGGCAGGCCCACTGTGAAGCAGCGGCTCATAGACGTGCTTGTGCTCGACGTCGGTTATTTTCCAACCGGACGAAATTCTCCTGAAGGCGCCAAGCCAAAAGGAATATCTGGAGAACAGATCTTAGCCGAAATAAATGGCTGGCTTGCCGACATGGATGCCGTGATTCAGAACTGTGAAGCCAAATTCGGCAGGCGCGCCTTCGTAGCAGATCACCCCGCCCTGGGTCCCATTACGATGCAGCAATGGCCAAAGTTTCATTGGGTACACGGCATGCATCACATCAGACAAATTTTCCGCATGCGCAAAACCGGTTGACCGCCCTGGATCGTCCTGCCCTGGATCCTCCCGCCCAAGGACGACGAGAGCCGCAGCCCAAAGGTTGGTGATGCGTGGGTCGAAAACATCCTCCTCGAAACACCCCGTCGAGTTAGCAAGGAGAATTGATCACGGCCCCTGGCGCCGACTCGAATGCATCGCCGTCGCAATCTTGCCCGCTGTACGTCGTTGATATCGCCCCGAGATTTGGCACGGTAATGGAGGCCTCTGCATCCACTTCCCCGATGATGTCCACCCCTCCGCAGTCATCGAGCACCTGGTCATTTTCAGTGTATCCAAAGACAAAGAGGTTATATACAGACTCACAACGGTCCGAAAAAGCATACTGTTGCGCCGACGGGGTATACCCGCTTTGGCAAAGCCCACTAATACTCAAATTAATCTGGATAACTTCGAGCGGTACGGTAGTGGCCGAATTTGTGCAATCAACAACTCCCACGCCGCTACAAGAGTAGCCAACAATCGGATTATTGGCTTGGCCATGAGCGAATGGCGGTGCCTGCACCGACAGAAGTAAAACCGCGTAAGTAAACCACCTCTCCGTTTTTCGTCCCATGCGAATACCTCCTGCGCTCTCTTAGAAAGTTTGCTGACCGGTGCCAATCAGTGCTTTGGATTTTGCATCTGCTGAATCGGAGCGAGACGACTTTGGGAAGTATGTCCGTAAAATGCAGGAGCCTCCGGAAGACGCTCAAGATAATTAAGGACGCCCTCGAAATCCGGCGAATGCAAAAGCTGTTGAGCGAAACGATGTTGCCAAACCGTCGTTCTATCCCCCCTGACTCTTGCCCCCGATATGAGCTGGAGCAACACGGGCCTGGATAGGACCGGGTCGGATCCACTCATCTTTACAACTTGTACCACTTTTTGGGCAGCGGCTTTCCTGCCAGAGATGTCTGAATCGAGTCCCATGCGGTTCGGCCCAGCCACCTCGCCGTCCGAAAAGATGACGGAATCGACCTCAACCGATACTTTACTGGCATTACCAAAATCCGCGATAGTTTCTGCGAGTTTCGGCAGTTGCACTCGTTTAAAATATTCCGTCGTTAAGTATTGTTCTACACCATTCTCAGGCAGCCACAGCCTCGGCCCGACTAATAGCCGTGAATGTGGCTGGACGACCGGACGCGCGTACCTATCGAGGAAGCTATCGGCAGTAAACCTCATGGTTCTAGTGCTCCCAGGGTCATAAGTTACGGTCCATATTGTTCCTATCGCAATAATTGACCTGTCGTCATCATTCTTGAGCCAGAACGTGGCTGGCATCAGAGGCGACAGTTCTCCCCTAAAAAGCGTCGCCGTATCGGCTTGGCTAACATCGCTTAAGGTAACGGCCGGATGTGGGCTAGGTCCTCTGATCACGCGAAGCCCCATGCTGACTTGGGCCACTAAGAATGCCGAGTGGGCGGCGAAGATTGCGACTATTATCAAGCACAGACGTGAAGAAAAAAAGTTGTGCGTTGACATAATTATTTTTCCCCTTTACTAACTGCCGACACGGAGGCAGTCGCCGCGCGGAGTTTTGCGAATTCAACAATCCATCGGTTCGGAACGGTTTGAAGCTCGCTGCTTCGAGGCCGACCCAGGCTGAGGAAAACATCCCAGGCCCAGCGTCCATCATTCGATTCGCCATCGTGAGGGTCGGGGTTGACCGCAGCTGTGTACCGGAAGCGATTTCCGTATTGATCGGTGCGTTTTGACTCCTTGTACTTGAGCGACAACGAAAACACTCCCAGTTCGGCCAGCGTGTGGAGCTCACTAGGCTGAGATATGCCGTCGTGATTTTCATCAATCCACAACCGCAGGCGCGGGAAGATCGCGTCACGATTGTCAATGATGCCGTCGCCATTGCCGCCGTTTTCCGGCTTATCGAATTCGGCTAAAGCCAGAAAGCCGTTCGGGTTGGGGGACGCAGGCTGCTGGGTGATGTTGCCGAAAAGCTCCTTCCCGCTGTCGATCTTTCCGTCCCCGTTGCGGTCCAGGGCCAAAAACGCGGTGCTCGATCCCCTCGCCGTCCAAGCTATCCGAATTGGGTTTCCAGTGCCATAGAAGTCAAACAAAACGCCGTCTTCAACAGAAGTCAAGTGAAAGCCCGACCCATCGGTGTCAATAATGATCGGGGATGTGTAGCCGTAGCATTCGCAGAGGACTGGGTCCCATCCCGTAGTCGGAGGGCACGGCGGGGGTATGCAGTTGGAGCATATGCCTTCCCCGAGGTTGCAAGTCGGGGTCCCGCATTGCTGCGCCGCGCTGATCGCGGCCGAAAAGATAACAAGGGTCGCCCAAACCGCAAGCTGTGACAATCCTAGTTTCCTATCGGGAGGGAATTTCATCGCATTTTTCCAGAGGCTGCTAAGTGGCGACATATTCTGCTCCTCTTTGTTCGTAGTTCGTGATTCCCAGGTCTAGCCTTGCATTGAAGTTTTTTGGGAGCGCGGGTGAATCACGGCGGAAGTTATAACTGAGGTGTTAGATAAATGCGACGCGGAACGGCAGGCTGTTACGAAAACAGGACGCAAGATATTTAACTGATTGATTTCTCTAGAAAGACTCACGGAAAGGAGACAACGATTTTTCGCGGGTTTTGTTACGGGTCGCGGAAAATCCACAGGCTCCGCCGCAGGGGTGACTGCGACCGCTGGATTCAGCTACTCTCCTTTCTCGTCACTCTCTCGCTGATGACGGTACCCCAGACTTGCGAGCCTGTTCCTGCATGTCATCCAACTGCTGCTTCGCGTCGTCGAGGGCTTTCTTCTTGTCAGCGATCTTTTGCTTGTAATCTGCGTCTTCTTTATCCCATGCTCCCGAGTTCCTCAGGCGGTTCCCCGCATCGGCATAAAAAGCTGCTGCGCGTAACTGATATTCGCGCTGAGTGACATCGAGTTCTCGACTAAGCAGATCAATGTGATCTTTCTGCGCCGCGATCTTCTGGTTCCACTCGTCGTAAATCTTCTGCCGCTCTTGCGGGGTCTGGCCGGGCTTTACCTCTGGCTTCTTGTCGGCGTCGCCGGGTTGAGCCGTGCCGTCTGAGGCAGCTTGGGAACCATCGGTTGCTGCTGGCGCGGTGGTATCGGCGGGCGCGTTCCCGACGACGCTGAGCTTGTCGTTTACCGGGAGGTTGTCGTTATCATACTTTTTCGCGGTAGATGGCTTCTTCTCCTTGCGGACTTTGCGGGCATAGTCGCCCAGTGAATCGGTAGGGGTAATAACCGTGGTCTGTGCCGCGGCGAAGCCGATCAGCATTAAGCCTGAAACCGACAATGTAAGTAACGTACCCGATATGGATTTCATAATTTGTCCCACCTCTCGATTGTTGCCCCCGTCAGTTGACGGATGTGTTGTTTATGTGAATATTCACCTTATGCCCCGACTGTTTTAGCGCCTCTGCTGCCAGCCAGAAAACCGCCAATGGTGTGATCGAGATGCGACGCTTCGGAGACAATGTCATTGGCAACTCGTCTCGTCAGGGTCGCGTCATTCCCGCTCGCCAACTGGCGCGCATATCCGGAAATTGTGTTCAACGAGTTACGGAGTTCAAGGGCCATTTCGGCTGATATCTCTCCCCGCAATTGTTCGTGCTTGCGAATTGTCGCCATTTCCGTTTGATCAGTTATCAGACAGGCCGCCCCAAGCGAATCAGCGGACGGAGACTGAACCGGTGTTACCGTAACTTCGAGCATGCGCTGTTCCCCGGAAGGGGTAAGGTATTGCGCTTGCAAACGGCTGGAGGCAGCCTTTTCCCGCAAACTGGCTTCGACGGCCTGCGCCAAAGTCACGGAATCTGAAGCAGCGTTCAGCTTGGCCTGGCGGAAGATTTCCGCAGCGGTCATTCCCGCCGGCGATGCGAATCCTAGAATTTGTTTCGCTGCGGCATTTGCCTGGCGAACCAGCCCGTTCGGCGTAAAGAAAATCACACCACTGGAAAGATTCGATAGCACTGCGGCGCTGATGTTTTCCGAAGTCCTGGCGCGTCTGCGCTCAGATTGCTGCGAGCTTTGCAACTCGTGTTTCTGCTGTTTCAACTGCTGGATGACCGTGCCGTAAGTGTGCAACGTGAGAGTTTCGGCCGAATAGAAATCACTTGGGTTCGATGCTTCCACCAGCAAACTTCGCCGAATGCGGCGCATGAGCATGATGCCTACAACAAGAGTAAAGCCGGCAATCGCCAGCCCGACGGCCATCCGCAGAAAAATAGGATTGGTCAGCAACTTCAATACATTCTCCAATACCAGCGTAAGAACTGATTTCCAAAGAAGAAGGCAATCATCGCCATGCTGCCGAGGAATACACCAAAAGGCATTTGATGGCGCCGGAGCGCGATCGCGGCGGATGCCCAAGCCCGGCGGCGAGCTTCTCGCGATGGTTCGTGATTTCGCACCATGCGGCGCCGAGATCGTTTAATCCACACAGCCAAAACCGTCCACAACCCAAATAGTGACCCGGCAATTGATCCGGCAAAGATTGTAAACATGGTGAGCTTAAGCCCGAGAAATGCTCCCACCATCGCCATCAGCTTGACGTCTCCAAAGCCCATGCCTTCGACGCCTCGTGCGCGAAGATAAATCGCTCCCACGCCGTAGATAAATGACGCCCCTACTACCGCGCCCAACAGAGAGTCGGTGAACGAAAACAGCGCCTGCGAAAGATATGAGTCTGTCGGGAATGAAACGAGCCCAGGCAAGAACTGTGAAGCAAGGTCATTTACCGGAACGAACAGGCTGAAGAGCAAGCCTAAAGCCAGTCCCGGCAGCGTCATCTTGTCAGGCAGGAGTTGAGTTTCTGCGTCGGTAAAGATCAAGCCCAGTAGCAGAAATCCGAAGCAGCAATATTTCAGTGTCGCAATGGTGAGGCCAAAGTGCCAGTAGCAAGCCAGAAACATCGCCCCGGTCAGCAGCTCGACCGCGAGATAACGTGGCGAGATTGGCGACTGACAGTTCCGGCAACGTCCTCGCAAAATCAGCCAGCTTAATACAGGGACATTGTCGTAAAAAGAAATTGGTCGTTCACAATGCGGACAGGCCGACCTGGGCTGCACGGTGGATAAGCCACGCGGCAACCGGTAAATGCATACATTCAGGAAGCTTCCAAAAGCCAGTCCCAATGCGAACAGCGACAATGCGTAGACAGGGTCCACCGTATGATTTTTCCCAGGAAAACTCGAACGCGTATGCGTACATGCTGATTATAAGACCGTAAACGGGGATGGAGCAGACACCAAAGTCATTGTCCGCACGGACGGATGGGGTATGTAACTCTCTGGAAGTAAAGTAATGTGTTGGATCATTGGAGATGAATGGGAAAGAGTATGTGGAGGCGCATTCCGGTCGGCCCCCACAGCTCCCCTAGTGCTGCACCGGCGTATCCTGATTCGTATCCAGCTTTGGGCGGTTTGCGTGGGGACCTTCGGAGGTCTTAATCACCGTAACCGGAGCCTGCAAAGTGAAGTTCAGCACCGTCTCTGATGGCAGCTTGATTTGCTTGCTTTTGCTGGCCGCCTGCACCCCGCCGCCTAATCCTGCGCCAGCGGCGGCTCCAATGCCTGCGCCTTTGCCGCCGCCGGCCAAGCCGCCGATGATTGCGCCTAATACAGCGCCGCCACCCACCTTTTCTGCGGTGTTCTTGCTTCGAGACGAAGCCTTCTTCTCGTACTGGTCAGTCTGTATATCGTACCGCTTGTCATGAACTTTAATACGGTCCAGTTGCAGGTCGAGAAGCGACTGGCCCGCGAACTTACCCGCGCTATGCACGGTTACGACATGGCCTTCGACTTCATAGCCCGCGGGCACTGCGACCTCGCCCTCCACGGTCAGAGGAGCGCTTAGCGTGGCGTGAAAAGTGTCGCCGTCCTGCGCAGTTTCAGAATCAATGGGATCAATTAACCGTACAGAAAGAGAAGTCCCGGACGGGATCGTGACCTTTTGTGGCGGGGGCGGAGGCGGTGGTGGAGGTGGCGTCGGAGGCGCTGCCGTCTCTGTGTTGTTCATTGCAGGAGGCGCGTTCGAGGCCATCGGCATATTGTTGCTATTGCCATTGTTGTTGTCGTTATTCTGGTCGGAAGCCGACTCCTGCCTCTCAGAAGAGTGCCTGTGGTGTCGCCGGGAAGAGACCTCAGGTCTTGCTTCTGGTTTCGGGCTTTCTGCTAAAGGCGGTATGGGCGCCGGAGCTTGCTGTTCCGCCGCCGCGGGCGCAACTTCCAGATTGTTTACGACCTGCTTGACTCCAGGCTCAGAGGAGGCATATTTAGCCGCGGCGTCACGTTCAGCATCGTTGTCCACCGTACCTGAAAGCGTGACCGTTCCGTTGGCGACCTGCACCACGAGCTGTTTTCCCTGGAGTCCGGAATCAGCGGTCAATTTATTTTGTATATCGGTTGCGATCTGTGAATCGTTGGGAGCTTTCGAACACGCAACCGCCGCGATCAAGATGGCTACGAGCGTAATTGTGTTCAGGCGGCGAGAAACTCTCGTCTTCATAACAAGCGCTCCTGTAGGTTATGTTTGTTGATTAGATGCAGAATGACTGCGTGTACGCATTGAAAAGTCGCTGTTCGCACTATAGCAAGCGCTCGCCGGACTTTTCAATCCTGGGGTGTTCCCGGATGCAACTCTGCCGGTTCACTCAGTTGTGGCGGATGAATTTATAATCCAGAATCGTTACCGCGAGTTCAACCACGTCGGGGCAGTCCGGTGCCGGCCGGGTGCGAATTATCCGTCCGTGGCACAGCACATTGCTGTTTTTCTGTCCGGAAATTTCTTCCGGCATTTCGAAGATCATTTCCACCAAAGTATTTGCCGGTAACTGGGACGAACCGTGGAAGAATAGTCCGGATTGGCTGAGATTTTCAATGGTCCCGTCTGCCCAGTTTCCGACATTTCGCACGCGGTACCGCAGCGGGGCCACGAATTTGAGGCGGCGCGCCCGCGGCATCCACGTTGACTTGTAGCTTCGCTTTTCTTCTGGGATTGACCCTTCGCTAGCCTGCTGTTCGAGGCGTTCCGTGCGGCGCATCGTTTCCCAGTCATATCTGTATTCGGCGGCGCAAAGCATGCAAACCTGGTAATAATGGCCATCCGGCGCCCGACGGGGCCAGGAAAACTCATGCGAGCAGCTGCGAAGTAGGATCGCGTCCAGTAGTTTCTGAGGCATGGTCTTGTTTCCGGACGGGGAAAAGCCGGACCACCATCATCTAACGGAGGAACGAAGTTGGATAGGTTACTTTTGTGTATTTGGAAGAACGAAAACGCCTAAACGGTTTGGACTGAACAACTGCAAGAAAAACAACAGATCCAGGGATTCGTCGAACCGCAGAGCGCAATTCTGAGATTCTGTGCGCCCCGTGTATCATCAGCGCGTGAACGATCTAACCGCTTTCGTGCTGGCGGGTGGCAAAAGCACACGCATGGGCCGCGACAAGGCGCTTCTGAATCTCGGCGAGGAAACGTTGTTGGAACGAGCGCAGGAGCTCGCAAAGTCCGTGACCGAGGACTTTCGCATCGTCGGCGATCCGGCAAGATTCGCTACTTACGGACCTGTCGTGGAGGACATTTATCCTGATCGAGGTCCTTTAGGCGGCATCCACGCGGCGCTGGTGGAGACACAAACCAATTTCAATCTCATTCTCGCCGTTGACACTCCTTTTATTGAAAAGCGATTTCTCGATTTTCTTATTTCGGAAGCGCGCAGCCGAGACGCCGTTGTCACACTGCCGCGGACTCAAGGGCATTTTCATCCCTTGTGTGCGGTTTACCGTACGGAGTTCGCTGCGGTGAGCGAGAAAGCGCTAATTCTTGGGCAGAATAAAATTGATACCCTATTCGCCAGCGTTCCAACCAGAGTGATTGAAGAGGAAGAAATGGCGTGCATGGGGTTTGCCTCAGACATGTTTCGAAATGTGAATACCCCCGAAGACTGGGCGGATGCGCAAGCCTGGCTCAAACGGCGTGATAAGGCAACCGAGTTATATTTGGAGAACGAACGACCCTAATGAGCACAGCGGAACAACCCGGCCCATATATCGCTTTCAAAGACGTATCGAAGTCTTTTGGCGACAACCATGTCCTCGAGGATGTGAGCTTTGATGTCCTAACCGGTGAAACGGTGTGCATTCTTGGCCGCAGCGGAGTGGGTAAGTCAGTGACGCTGCAAAATATTATGGGATTCATGAAGCCGGATTCCGGCCGGATCATCGTGGATCAACAAGACATCACCGACTTCACCGAAGCTGAAATGGAGCAGATACGTAAAAAAGTGACGATGGTATTTCAGAATGGCGCGCTATTTGATTCGCTTACCATCCGGGAGAACATCGCCTTTCCGCTTCGAGAACGAAAAGGAATCACCGAAGATCAGATTTTTCAAATCGTGGATGGCTTGCTGGAGATGGTGGGCGTCGCCGAGATGGGAGACCTGCTTCCGTCGGATCTGTCAACCGGGATGAAACGGTCGGTCGCAATCGCGCGTGCCCTCGCAGCGCAGCCGGAGTGTGTTCTGTACGACGAGCCCACAACCATGGTTGACCCGCTTATGGCGCAGTTATTGGGCGATCTCATCAAACGGTTAAAAACTCAATTGCGCCTAACCAGCGTGGTCGTAACGCACGACATGCGTCTGGCAAAAAAGTTAGCAAATCGAATCGTCTTTCTGCATGAAGGCAAAGTGCTGTTTTTTGGAACCTATCCGGAGATGGAAAAAAGCGACGAGCCAATTGTGCAAGAGTTCTTGAAACTGGACGAGCTGAATCTCGACGCATAATTGGGGGGAACCTTTCAGACTTTCGCAAGCAAAGGGTAGGGCCCGGCTGGAAGTCGGGCCCTGCCCTTTGACAGCATCGAGTTTTGTTCGCGGCCAGTTAGGCAAGTCCAGTAGCTCAAAATCCTTCCCGCACAAGCTTCTCCAGCGTGATTGTGCTGCTCGATAGTCGTGGCCGCATCATCTTCTCAATGTACTTCGCAATTATGTCTGTTTCGAGATTTACCGGATCACCCGGTTGCAAAGATCTCAGGTTCGTCATTTTCACTGTGTGTGGAATGATCGCCAGTGAAATACTTTTTCCTTGTACTTTTGCCACGGTCAGGCTGACTCCTTCTATGCAAATGGAGCCCTTCAAGACTACATAAGGCATTAGATCTTGGGGGATCTCGATGGTCAGCCAGTAATCATCCGCGTCGGGATTCTTAGCGAGGGTAAGAAATGTTCCAACGCCATCCACATGGCCCTGCACTATGTGTCCACCGAGACGGCCATCCGAGCGTAGGGGAAGCTCCAGGTTCACCAGGGACTTTGCTTTAATCCGGGAAAACGAAGTTCGAGCCCATGTCTCCTGAGCTAGATCAGCGCTAAAACTTGTTGGCGTGATTTCGACGGCAGTAAGGCAGACTCCGCTAACGGCGATGCTATCGCCCTTCTTCAGTTCTTTGGCCACTCGTGAAGAAGCGACCGTAATACGGCGATTCTTTTTCTGTTGTGTAATGCCAGCAACGCTTCCTACCTCTTCAATGATTCCGGTAAACAATTCTTCCTCCGAAAAATTCCGGCCCTCAGACGGGTAACCTAATTTGTTCTAATCAATCCGCGTAGGGATCTCTCAAATATCCCTCGACCGCGAAGTCTTCTCCAAAACGATGCAAGGACAATGACTTCACGCACGGAGCGTCCCGCAGATTTCTAAATCCCGGTCCATAGGCGAATGGAATGGACTCCTCACCAGCGAGTATCTTTGGCGCATAGTACAGAAAGACCTTATCCACGACGCCCGACGCGAGGGCCGCCCAATTCACATGCGCACCGCCCTCAATTAGAACACCTGTAAGTTCCATCTCTCCTAAGGCACTTACAATGCGAGCCATGTCAGGCCTGCCATCGGTCGCGCCCACTGCTATTTGCTCGACCCGAACCCCGAGCTTTTGTAGCTTCTTCTTTTTCTTTTCTTCTGCGAGTGAGCAGAGAACGATAACGTCATCTTTGGCGGTTTGAACCACTCGCGATTCCAGCGGCAAGCGGAGCCGCGAATCAAGGATGACCCGCAATAGCGGGCGGCGTCGGGCTTCTCCGGTTCGATCAGTAAGTAGGGGATCGTCCGCCAGAATCGTGCCGACTCCGACCAAAATGGCGTCGTTCTGGTGGCGCAGTTGCTGACTGTGAGCGCGTGCCGCTTCGCCGGTGATCCAGTCGTCGGATGTGCGGACGGCTGAATTGATTTTGAGCGGTGATCGCGGAGGAGGCGCGATCTTGGCGTCCAGAGTCATGGCTGCTTTCAGCGTAACCAGCGGGGTGCGATGGCGAATATATTTAGCGAAAGGTTCGTTTAGAAGACGCGCTTCAGCTTCGAGAATGTCGGTTTCAACTTTGATCCCTGCAGCACGAAGAAACTCAAAGCCCTTTCCTCTTACCAATGGATTCGGGTCCTGCATGGAAGCTACAACGCGACTGATTCCAGCAGCGACGATGGCTTCTGCGCACGGACCGGTTCTGCCCTGATGCGAGCAAGGTTCCAGGTTGATATACAAAGAGCCGCCTCGCGCTCTTTCGCCCGCCTGTTCGAGCGCAATGATTTCAGCGTGACGCACTCCATCATATGTGTGGAAACCCTCTCCGACGATCTTGCCGTCGCTGCTGACAATGACTGCGCCGACGCACGGGTTCGGGGAAGTCAGTCCAATCCCTTTGCGCGCTAATTCCAGAGCACCGCGGAGAAAGCGCTCGTCATCGTAAGATTTAGTCATGTCGCTTGGTCCCAACTCTGGGGCTGTGTCGAGTGAAGTTCCGGGAAGTCGGGGCGTGCAAATTACTTTTCTCTGCGCTTCGGCTGTAAAAAGTCTTTTACGTGAACAGCGAATCCACAAAATCCTTGGGATTGAACCGCAGCAGGTCCCCCGGTTTTTCTCCCACTCCCACGTACCGAACCGGAAGTCCAAGCTCGCGACAAATTGCCACGACAACTCCACCCTTGGCTGTGCCATCAAGCTTCGTCAGTACAATTCCGGTCACACCTGCCGACTCAGTAAATAGCCGAGCCTGCTGCAAACCATTTTGCCCAGTGGTCGCGTCCATCACGAGCAGGGTTTCGTGCGGCGCTCCAGGGATAATGCGCTGGGCTGTGCGGCGCATTTTTTCCAACTCCGCCATTAAGTTAGCTTTTGTGTGCAGGCGGCCTGCGGTGTCCACGATCACATAATCAGTGTGTCGCGCAGACGCGGCTTGCAGCGCGTCAAACAGCACTGCCGCCGGATCGCCACCAGCTTTTGTTCGTATCACTTCGGTGCCGGTTCGCTCACCCCAGACTTCAAGTTGCTCTATGGCCGCCGCCCGAAAAGTATCTGCCGCGCATAACAGAACCGTTTTTCCATCCGCGCGAAGCACTTGCGCCAGCTTTCCGATGGTTGTGGTCTTGCCCGTTCCATTGACTCCGACGACTAGGATTACTTCCGGCGTGCCATCAACCGCCGTGACCGGCGGAGTGTTGGCGGCGTTGATGATCGCGAGCAATTCCTCCTTCAAGAGACGTTTGAGTTCGTCAACATTCCCGATTTGCTTGCGGTCCGCTTTCTCGCGCAGTTTCGCCAGAACTTCCTGGGTAGTCCCAGTCCCGAGGTCTGCTCCAAGAAGAATCCCCTCCAAATCATTCAACGTACCGCGATCAATTTCCTTATTAAACGAAACTGCTTCCTCAATGCGCTCGCTTAAATTCTCGCGCGTGCGCGTGACCGCTTCCTTCATGCGGTCGAACAGGCCAGGTTTCGGCTCGGTGCTTCCAAAAAGAGTTTGAATCATGGAATTGCGGGCAATGCTTAGATTGAAGCTGTAATTATAGCGGCCACGCTCATTATGGGTCAGAATCCGGCGCTTTCGCTTGGGAACGAGCGCGGCTCGGCAATTGGATGGTTTCAGATTGCGGCGATCTAGAAATCAAAGGCGGACAGGAGTGTCCGCCCTACACAAGCCGCCTAGATCGCCGATGGAACTTCAGGAATCAGGGTATCGAGTCGCGGTGTCCAAACGACCGGCTCAACTGGACCGACTACGAAGATCCATTGCAGTGCCCCCACCCCTGTCACCACCGCAGTAATCAAAAAGGGCCAGTAGAAATGACCGGTACGGCCAAGCAAGAATCCGGTTAGGGCCGGTGCGACCACGCCCGCCAGATTGGCCACGAAGTTCTCAACGCCCATCCAGCGGCCCGCAGCCAGGGGGCCGGCAAGCGTTTGCGACACCGCAAATAAGTTTGAGCTTGTCATTCCCATGGACGCGCCAGCCAGGAGCAGAAGCGACACCAACGCGCCTGGAGGCGCGATGGTGCAGCCAGCCAGGAAAACTCCGGTGCAAGTTAGACCTGAAACCACGAAAGTGTTGCGAACGCGCGTGGGCGTCCCACCGGCAGAAATTAAGCGGTCTGACAGCCGCCCGCAGATCAGGCAGGACAAGGCTGACATCACAAAGGTCGCTCCGCCGATCCTCGCCATCGCTTCTATAGAGAGGTGGCGCTCAGTTACCAGGTAGAAGGGCAACCAGGTAAGAAGAAAGTAGAGAGGGTAATTCATGCAGAAGTGACCGATCCATGTCCCCCACGATGATCGGTGCGCGACGATTTCGGATAGGGAAGGGCCGTGTTTCATGTGAAGCGCCCCCAGGGTGGGAGTGCGAGGCATCCATTGAAGCCATGGAGGCAACCACAAAAGGCCAGCGATGCCGAGGACAATGAAGAACGGTCTCCATCCGAAGTGCGCCACTAGAGTCGCGCCCAGGAAAATGCCGATCGCAGGTCCCAGAGATTGACCCGCGCCGATTACGGAATTGGCAACCCCGCGCTGGCGCTCCACGAAATGACTGGCAAAGATCTTGGCATACGAAGGGTATGCCACCGACTCTCCGATCCCCAGAACCACGCGTATGGCCAGTAACATGGCAAAGCTGTGCGAGAGGCCGGTAAAGGCCGTGGCCGCCGACCAGAGGAGAAACCCGAGGGCGAACACCCATTTCACATCGAAGCGATCCACAAGCCATCCCACCGGAATTTGCATGCAGGCGTATGTCCAGAAGAAAGCCGAGAGTAGAATTCCCAGTTGTGCGGGCGACAGGCCCAGCTCGGCTTTCAGCAGCGGTGCCGCGACCGAAAGGTTGGCCCGGTCAATATAGTTAATGAAAACGGAAAGGCCAAGTAATGCGAGCACGCCAATTAACGCGGGCGGAGCTTTGTCTCTGCTCGACGTGGGAATGGCAGACATAGACTATGGCGGACATCATAAACCTTGCAGAACAAGAAAAGGTTTGGACGGAACCGAGCAGACTAAAAGGCCGTTCTATGCGCGTGTGGCTTGAGTCAAAACAAGGCCGTCACCTGCCGCGCTTGCGGAGGCAGCAACTACCGCAGCCGGAACTTTTCGTTGCACCCGAATTTCACCTCGGGTGTAAATGGCGTCCAGCGCAATCACCGCCGCCGGATCCAATCGTTTGCCCGATAGCGAGTGAATGATGCGCAACGCCTCATGCGGCTCGTGAGCCTGCTGGTAAGGACGATTTGTTGTGAGCGCATCAAAGGTGTCAGCCACGGCGATGATTCGCGGCAGCAACGGAATTTCGTCGCCCTTCAGTGCACGCGGATAGCCACGGCCATCAAGAGATTCATGGTGCAGCTCAATGCCGGGAATCATGTCCTTCAGTTGCGCCACTGGCCGCAGGATGTTAGCTCCCTTGGTAGTGTGCGTCTTCATGATGTCGAATTCTTCCGGAGTGAGCGCACCGGGTTTCTTGAGGATACGGTCTTCGATTCCGATCTTGCCGACGTCATGCAGCTGGGCCGCAACCCGCACAATCTCGATGAAGTCATCATGCTGTCCCATTTCCTTCGCAATCAGCACGGAGTAACGGGTCACACGGTCGGAATGGCCGCGGGTGTAGGGATCCTTTTCGTCAACTGCGCCGGCAAGCATTTGGATTGAGCCCATGAAAAGCTCGAGATTTTCATTGGCCGCGCGTTTCAGATCGAGGACAAAGCGCTCGAGCTCCTCAGACATGGTATTGAACGTGGCCGCCAGCTCGCCGATCTCCGTGCGGCTCTTAAGTTGCACCCGCTGGCTGAAATCACCGCGGGCGATCGCCCGGCTAGATTCCGTCAAAACTTCCAAGGGATTTGTAATCCGTCGGGCAGCGATCGTGCCAACTCCAATACTCAAGGCAACCGCCATCATAGCCAGCAATCTTCCTGTGCGCTGCATTTCGTACACGCCCCGATAGGCCTCATCCCGAGGTTTCTGCACCACGACAGCCCAGTCCAGGTTCGAGACGGGGCTATACGTCCCCAGCATTTTGGTACCCTTCTTGTCGCCAATGGAAAATTCGCGAGTAGCGGCGACCATTTGCGCCTTGCTTCCCTCATCCACGAAATTACGCACGATCTCGAAGTTGCTCATGTCTTGTCCGGTGGCGTAATCGGATGTCGCTCCGGCAACCAGGCGCCCCTGACTGTCAACCACGTAAGGAGTAAGGCCGCCGCGATTCACTTCCTGCAATCGCCGAATCAGAAATTGCAAATCCACCACTGAGGCAATCATTCCAAGGAAACGCCCTCCGTATGTCACAGGTGTGCTAACCAACATGACGGTGCGCGCGGACTTTCCGGTTCCCACCACCAAAGCCTCGCCGTTATACGCGCGTCCATCTCTGGCGGCAATGAAAGCGCGCTCAAGCTCTTTTTGCAAAAAAGCATCCGGGGCAATTCGTCCGGCTGATATGCCTTTGGCGTCAGAATTTAACAGTGTGGCATAGGCAAGGTCATTGGAAGAAGAGACGAAGTTTTCCAGCAACGCACGCAATTCGGGCGCTTCGACATGCTCGGCGGTAATGTCTCCACCACTGGCAACCTGAAGCGCCGAAGACAGATTCGCCAGCATCATTCGCAGCGATTCCTGGTGCTGCGAGATATCGTCCGCCAGGGAGCGAGTCACGGTATTTTGGAGCAGTCTTTCGTTCGTGATAAGGCGGTCGCGGTTTATATCTTCCATCTGAACCGAGTAAAAATACACCGGCACTACGCTGATGAGTGTGAGAACGCTCAAGATTAGGTAGAGAATGGGAATTCGAGTTGGAAGATACTTTAAGCGCACAATGGCCCGTGGCGCCGCGATGAGCTAGCGGCGTTTCAAAAGGATCTTTCAAATCTTACTTGGAAACCTTTCGTGAGGAATGAAGATGAGAGCCCGAAGCGATTACGAAAGTACCGCTACTGAAATCTGCTAGAAGCTTTCCTTCGATAATCCGGCCTCGCTTTTGGCGGTTCGGGTCATCAGCTCATGGATGGCGGTGGTGGGCGACTTTCCGTGATTCAGAATCTCGTGCATCTGGTTAGCAATGGGCAGTTCAATCCCATGCGCCTCGGCGAGGCCGACAGCTGCGCGGGTCGTGGAAATGCCCTCGGCCACCATGCCGTGCATCGCCACAATGATATCCGGCAGCTTGCGTCCCCGGCCCAATTCGAAGCCAACACTGCGGTTCCGGGAAAGCTCCCCAGTGCACGTTAGAACCAAATCGCCCAATCCGGCTAAGCCGGCCATGGTTTCTGATCGGCCGCCGCACGCAACGACCAAACGAGTAATCTCGGCCAGACCCCGAGTGATGAGGGCCGCAATGGAATTGTGTCCAAATCCGAGTCCGCTGCACACGCCAGCTGCCATGGCGATAATGTTCTTCAGCGCACCGCCGAGTTCCACTCCGGTGACGTCATCGTTCGTGTATAAGCGGAACCTGGCGTCGCTGAATTCTTTTTGCACAGTTCGTGTAAGCTCTCGATCGCAAGACGCAATAGTGAGAGCAGAAGGATCTCCACGCGCGGCCTCCACGGCAAATGACGGCCCACTGAGTGCTCCGACGCGGGGAACGAATCCACCATCCGAAGAGACGACTGCGGCGATCACCTCGCTCATCCTCAGCAAAGTTTCCGGCTCCAAACCTTTCGTGGCGCTGACAAACAACATTTGGTCATTCAGATAGGAGCGCATTTCCAAAAATAAAGAACGGCAGTGTTGCGAAGGCATAACGCTGGTTACAATCTCAGCATCTTGAAGAGCCTGCTTTATACTGCTTGTTGCGGTAACACACTGGGGAATCGGCTGTTGAGGCAGAAATATTTGGTTCATCCGCGTGGCGGCAATGGAATCGCAAACTTCTTTTTCGTGAGCCCATAGTTGAATTTGGTGCACATCCTGCCGTCCCAGGATGATTGAAAGTCCAGTACCCCAAGCTCCCGCGCCGATAATTGCGATTCGACTCATCCGCGCTTCCACCTGAAACGGGGCTCGGTTCCTGCACTCAACCGGCGAATGTTGGCATGGTGTCTAAGCACAATGAGAAGGGAAGCGATTGCCATTAAGTAAATAGCGCGATTATCCACGTGCGGGCTAAGCAATAGCGCCAACACGGGGAATACGAGTACCGCGATAATTGAGCTTAGAGAAACGTAGCGGAATAGAAGAATCAGGACCGCGAATATTGCCAGTGCCAGTAGAACGGCCTTAGGCGCGAGAAGCACGAATGAACCTAATCCGGTTGCAACCCCTTTACCCCCTCGAAAATTCAGCCAAACAGGAAACATGTGACCGACGATAGCGAGGAGCGCAGCCGTGGCGGCCAGCGAAGGCTTTCCTGGGAATAGGTGTAGGGTTAGTGCGACAGCTGCAAGTCCCTTAAGCGCGTCGAGGACTAAAGTGAGAATGCCGAGCCACAGCGACGACCGCGCCACGTTGGTAGCGCCAATGTTTCCACTGCCTACCCGTCGAATATCCTCGCCGCGAAATGCGCGCACCAAGATGTACCCGAACGGGATTGATCCTAGGAGATATCCAATAACGATGGTTGTGAAAATTGGCACAAATTTATTTTGCGGCCACGTTTATGTGGAGCGAATCAGCGCAGCTCGAACCGCGCCATCTTCGTGTAACTGGATCCTTCAGCGGAAAGCTTGCTCTCATAGAGAAAGAACTCATGGGCGGTCATCGTACCAAATTCCGGGGTAGACAATGCTTTCAATTTTTCTTGTAGGCGTTCGAATCGGCGATTCGGATGGTCATCTTTTCGAGAGTGGGGCGTGCCTGAGCCAGCTCGCGCGAGCGTAATGTGCGGACTAAACGCGTGAATTTCTTTGGGAACCTTAATGGCGAACATTACTTCGTCAATGGCCGCGGCGAGCGAAGCAAGTTCTGGGCCTGCCTTGAGTCCAATCCAAAAGATGCGAGGAAGCTTGGCTCCGGGAAAGAATCCGCATTCACGAAAAGTAATCTCGAAAGGTTTGGACCTGACCGATGAGAGCGTGAGTTTGATTGTTTCGAGTGACTCGCTAGGCTTCTCGCCGATGAATTTTAAAGTGACGTGCAGCGACTCCGGGCGCACCCATCGTACGTCCGGCGCAAATCCCGATACTCCTTCTACAAATCGCTGGATGCGTGTGCGGACCTGTTCATCAATATCCAGGGCAACAAAGAGCCGCATTGGGGATTTTCCGGGCAGAATGCAAAATGTGGGGCGGACACTCTTGTCCGCCGCAGTTGATGTTAAGGGAAGAGCAAAAGATCGAGTCAAAATCCGCGGACAAGAGTGTCCGCGCCACACGATCAAGATCCATCTACCAGAAACTTGTACTAATTAGTCGAGATCGTGAAGTTCACCGTGATCCGGGCTTCGGTTTCTACGGCTTTTCCATCCTGATAGTACGGTTTGAAGTGCCATTGCGTGACTGCTTCGCGGGCCGCTTCGGAAAGAATCGCCGGACCACTGATCACGTGCAAGTCCTCAATGGTGCCCTCTTTGCCGATTAAAGCCTGTAGTACGACCGCACCTTCAACTTTCATTTGTCGCGCCAGCAGCGGATAATTGGGCCGGACAGGGCGGGAGATGACTTCAGCCGCACTGGGCGACATCTTAACTCGATCAGACGCAATTATCGTCGCTTGACGCGCGGTCTCGCCGGCAACGACAGGTGGCTCAGAGGCGGCGGGCGCACTGGGTTGCATGTCAATCTTTACAGAATTGTTTCCGGGGTGCACGGTTTGATGGTGATCTCCAGCAACTACTTCAACCTGTAGCGGAGGCAGAACCGCGCGGCTGGTCACGACAGGTCCAGAAGAGTCCTCAGCGCTCGCTGTCGCCGCCGGGGCTTGCTTATGCGGCTTCGCCTTCGTCTTTGAAGTGGCAGGCAGGACTGGCTGAGCCACTTTCGGCGTAGCTTCGGTGGTGATTTCAGCGGAGCTGTCGTCCGACTGGTCAGCTTGCGACGCGGCGTCGGGTGGAAACAGATATTGTGACAAAAATGGCCAGTTCTTCGCGGCCACCACGACCAGCGACGCGAGCAAAAGCGCGAGCGCAATCAGCATCCGTCGGCGTTGTTTTGGTTGGTGATCTTCGGGTAAAGGATTGCTTACTTCGGCTTCGACCTTCTGTTCCAGCACTGGCATGTTGGAGCTCCCCGGCCACGGGGGATCGGGCCTGCGAATAGTATGCCCTGAAATTCGCCGGAAGGCTAGTAAGAATTTAGTTAACTTAAGGCGTACGTCAAACGGTCTGATTCAAGGCGCTTTATAAAATCGCTGGAGCAGCAATTTCGCATTATTCGGCGCGGCTAGCAGGCCAGTTGTTCGCGGGTAAGCTTCAGCCCGTTCAGGTTGCCAAGGACGGTTACGGCAATCGAATCCGTCTGGAAGAACTGATTTGCCAGTTCTTTCAACTCTTCGGCGGTCACACTTTCAATTTTCTCGATCAGCTCATCCAACCCATAGAAATGGTCAAAATACATTTCCTGGCGAGCCAAATTCGACATGCGGGCCGTGGATGATTCCAGCGAAAGCATGAGGCTGCCCTTCAGCTGGTCTTTCGCTCGCCGGAGTTCATCCGGGGGCACTTCCTCAACCTTCAACTTGCGAAATTCAGAAACGATAGACTGCACCACTTTTGGTGCAGACTCTCGCGACGTCCCGGCATACACCGAGAGGCATCCGGTATCGCGATAGGGGGTCAGATCGCTATAGATCGCGTACGCCAGACCCTGCCGCTCGCGAATGTTCTGGAAGAGGCGCGAACTCATCCCACCGCCCAGAAGCGTGTTCAAGATATACGACGCGTGGCGCCGTTCGTGGGTGATCGGATGTGACGGTACGCCCACGCAAATCTGCACCTGCTCCAGGGCTTTCTTGTTCCGCATGATGATTCGCGGAACGATCTTAGGCTGGGGACTGTGAAAGCCATTCTTCATGGGCTTCATTTGCTCAAAGTGCTTCGCTACCAGATCCACGAAATGCTGGTGTTTCAAATGGCCAGCGGCGCAAATAACCAGATTACCGGGCGCGAAGCGCTGTCCATAGAAATCCATAACCGGATCGCGCTCGAACTTCTTGACCGTATCTTTGGTGCCTAAAATCGGCTTACCCAGAGGATGGTCTTTCCAGAAATTCTGGGTAAAAATCTCGTGGACAAGATAATCCGGGCTGTCTTCGTCCATCTTGATTTCTTCAAGGATCACGCCCCGTTCGCGGCCAATGTCATTGGCATCAAAAACAGGGTGGAGAACCAGGTCGCTGAGAACGTCCATCGCAATAGGCAAGTGTTCGTCGAGCACTTTGACGTTGAAGCTGATACATTCTTTGGCAGTGAAGGCGTCCATATTGCCGCCGATGGAATCAACCTGGCGCGCAATGTCTTCGGCGGTGCGATGCTTGGTCCCCTTGAAGACCATGTGCTCAACGAAATGGGAGATTCCATTCCATTGCAGGTCTTCATCCCGCGAACCGGTCTTGATCCATATTCCGATGGAGACGGAGCGAATGTGCTCCATTTCCTCGGTAATAATGGCCAGTCCATTAGGCAGGACTTCGCGGTGGATGTTTCGGACCTCTTCAACCATGCATTTTCACCAAAAGGCTTCTCAGAAACCGCGGAAGCCAACGACTCATCTATTGTTACACAATACGATCAATGGCGCGAACCGGATATAAGTCTTTGTGTTAGTTATAGTTAGACGTAAATATTGCGACCCTACTTGCACTTGCCGTTCGCATCCTTCAACGGCCGATTAGTGATTAGATGCATGAGTGATAACAAACGAATCCCGCTCGTAGGCTTGAGCCTGCATGAACTTGCGGATCTCGCTGATGATTGGGGTGAGCCGGCATTTCGCGCCCGCCAACTCTTTGAAGCGGTTTATCGGCAGCGGTCGGATTCGCTTGAGTCAATCACTACTTTGCCGTTGGGTTTGCGCTCTGTGTTGAGCAACTCAGGCTTCCAAATCGGACTGCCCAAAATCGAGAAGAAATTCATTTCCAGCGACGGCACGGCCCGCTACCTGATCGCCTTGGGCGATGGTCAGACCATCGAAACGGTTTGGATGCCCGAGGGGGACAACGGTGAAACTGGCGACGGCACGGAAGCAGGAGACAGCACGAATGGATCGCGAACAGGTCGGGCGACCATTTGCGTTTCCAGCCAGGTTGGTTGCGCTGTGGCATGCGAATTCTGCATGACCGCGCTGCTGGGAGTGAAGCGCAACCTAACCGCCGGAGAGATTGTTGGACAAGTTTGCGCCGTACTCAATGATCAGCAGGTTTCGCCTCCAAGTGATCGCATCAACCTCGTCTTTATGGGGATGGGCGAGCCTTTCCTGAATTATGACAATTTCATAAAGGCGGTCAGACTGCTGACCGAAGGTGTTGGAATTCCTGAATCGAGGATGACGGTTTCGACGGCAGGGATCGTTCCGCGCATCTACGATCTTGGATCGGAAGCGGTTCGCCCTAAATTGGCGATCTCATTGAATGCTTCGAATGACAGTCTGCGGACGAAGTTGATGCCGATCAACCGCAAATGGAATCTGGAAAAGCTCATTGCCGCGGCAAGAGATTTTCCGCTGCGCCCACGGGAGAAACTAACATTCGAGTACGTTCTGCTCAACGAAGTAAACGACTCCGAGTTCAACGCGCGCGAAGTTGTCGAGTTGATTCGTGGTTTGCGGGCCAAAGTAAATTTGATTGCTTTGAATCCTGGCCCCGGAATTGATTTCGCAACGCCAGACCAGGACCGAGTGTTTCGGTTTCAAGAAATACTCGTGGATGCTGGTATCCCCGCATTTATTCGCCGCCCCAGGGGTCGCGACATCTACGCCGCCTGTGGCCAGTTGAAACGAACTGTGGAGATGACAGTGCCCATGAGCTGATCCGCATTCGGCGGGCTGTCACTATATGGCGGTCTGCAATGCCGGGATACTCCGATCTTTCTGGTGCCGTGAAGTGGAGGAATGATTCAATGATCGAGAAGAAGGTCATGAAACACATCGCAGCCATTTTTTTACTCCTCGTGTTATGCCAGTTTCATGCCATTGCGCAATCTTCGACTGGCTCATCATCAGGAACCCCAGCCGCCGCGTCCGGCAAGACTGCCACGTTGCCTCGGTCCGTCAATAAGACCGCCTCCAACATGAGCGATGCAAACGGCAGGCCGTCCGCTTCCGAAATTGCCACCGCCAAATCCAGCGGCAAGGTCTGGGTGAACACGCAAAGCGGCGTCTATCACAGGAGCGGTCGTTGGTATGGCAAAACCAAAACAGGAAAGTTCATGACCGAGACTGAGGCGAAAGCTGCCGGATACAAAGAAGCCAAGAAGGATTAGCCGATTCAGAACGTCAACTGAAATCCAATTTGCGCTGCAAATGGAATTCCGACGTTGGTGCCCGGGCCAAAGAAGTCCCCAAGCGTCCCCGCTGGAAACCTGAGCTGGTTCAAGCTGGTGATTGGCTGCATTACGCTGCACGAAGGCGGATTCGCGCATAAAGAAGTTGTGTTAGAAAGATCGTTGCCCGGAGTCGGAAGTGCCGAGATGCTGGTGACATAATTGGCGCCGGCATTGGACCGATTAAGAAGATTAAAGAATTCGGCGAAGGGGCGCAGGGTCACGCTTTCACCGAATCGAATCGGACGCGTTACTCGCAAATCCACCTGCATGTAGCCCTCTCCCCGAAATTCATCCATGCTGGTCTGAACGCCATTAATCACCGCCCGATCATTCAGCGGATTGCCATCGTTGTTTATGTCCACCGGCGTGGTCAGTGTAAAGGGGCGCGCGCTTTCGAACTGTGAAATCGTGCTCAGTTCAAAGGCTCCGGGCAAGTGCACCACTCCCGAAATAACCGCCCGGTGGCGTACGTCTTCTCCCGAAGGCCCGTGATCGCCTGGTCCAAAAGGATTATTCACATCGCTCACTCCATTTACGTAATCGAACAGTTCGCCCAGAACCGCTCCCCATGTGGTTGCACTGGCCAGTGTGTAGTAGGCATTCAGCTCGAAACGTTTTGAGAAACTGTGTTGGACCTGAAATGCCAGTCCGTTATAGCTCGAACGGTTGCCAGTTCTGAAAACCGAAACGTTCGGAGCGTTGGCTGGAAGCGTAAATCCTGCGACATACTCATACCTTTGGTACTGATGGTTTCCCTCCTGATGCTCAAACTGAACATTGAGGAGCCACGATTCTCCGAACCGGTGTTCTACAGACGCACTCGTCTGAAGGGCGTACGGAGTGCGATAGTTCGGATCAATCAACGCGCCCTGGCCTGTGTTATATGGGCCGCCATTGACTCCTTGAAATGCATTGACCCATCCATTCTGTGAAAGATCGTTGTAGTACATTCCAATGCCTGCGCGTATCACAGTGCTGACCGATCCGCCTGGGGCGTAGGCAATTCCCAGGCGCGGCGCGAACGCTTTCCGGTAGTCATGTGGAATGCCATTCACCAGCGGGATTCCGAGGCTTTGCAACTGCTGATGCGCCCAGTTGTGAGATTGATCCTGTCCGTTAGCATTGAATAAGCCGAAAGTCGTGTCATACCGCAAGCCATAATTCACGGTGAATGATGGCGTGATTCGCCACGAGTCCTGCGCATACGCTCCCAGTCGCTGAACATTCTGCGAAAAATGGCCGTTTACCGAACCTGAATCCTGGCAAATCGTATTTGGAGATGCATCTGCCGTGCAGTTGTAATCGGCAACGAATTGCTGCGGATTCGCCAGATAAAAGCTGGGATCATTCGTAAAGACGTGAAGATTTTCGGGGTCTCCGGCAAGCGCTCCTCCAAAAACCGGCTCATGGATAAAGTTAATGCCAAAGTGTGGG
This sequence comes from uncultured Acidobacteriaceae bacterium, assembly GCA_963720075.1. Lineage (GTDB taxonomy): Bacteria > Acidobacteriota > Terriglobia > Terriglobales > Acidobacteriaceae > PALSA-188. Next base: position 114,067 of record CAVREG010000013.1, read on the forward strand.
GAGTGCGCCTTCATGCTATGACTTACGTCATAACGGAGCTGATACTTTTGCTGGTCTCGAAGCACCGGAAACGCGGTGATGGGAGTGATGAACTGATTGTCTCCGTAGGTTTCAAAACCAGAAATAGTCTGGCTCGTGGCACTGAAGGGGAACGCAAGTGCCTGCCCTATATTCGAATTTCTAATCTTCGAGTGATCGAATCCGTTGGCCTGTAACGTCAAATTGCCCAGCCAGGTTAAGCTGAATTGAAACTGGTTATCGAGCAGCACACTGTAATAATTCGACCGCGTGAACGATCCCGTGGAAGGTAGCGTCGCCTGCTGAACCAGATCGTTTTCCGTGTGATTGCGGTCGAGCGAGCCCCGCAGAAACCATTGCGATTTTGAAGACTGCGTGTAATCGAAGCGAGTCGTAAAAAGCGTGTCGCGAAACGGAACTCCAACGGAAGTTGGCACGGGAATCGAACTGACCCCAGGAATCAATCCCTGAGATGCGAGTTGAGAAAGAGCATTGAATTGCGTTTGGCCATTGTTGCTGTAGGCGACGCTTCCATCTTCATTCACATATTCGAGCGAAGAAAAAAACCACAGCTTGTCGCGCTTGATTGGGCCGCCGAGCGCGAGCACACCATCCTCGCGGGAGTATGGCTGCTTCGGATCAGGTTCCGGATTATCAATCGTATTTCGAGCATTGAGCGCGGTATTGCGAACAAAAAGAGACGATGATCCATGCCAGTCGTTGCTCCCGCGGCGAGTGCTGATAATGACCGAGCCGCCATTGGTCCGCGAGGTATCTGCGGCCATCTGCGCGGTGCGGACGGAGAACTCCTCAATCGCCTCCGGAGAATAATTTTGTAGAAAACCGCCAATGTAATCATCGTTGTTGTCGCCGCCGTCCACCGACAGGTCCACGTCCAGACCGGAACTTCCGGCAAAAGATACGGCGGTAATGCGTGCCTTTGTGGGATCTGAGGGTTCAACCGGCTCGGTCATCGGCGCTAGAAACGCGATGTTGGCAAAGCTGCGGTGCGCCAGCGGAACCGATTCAAGTTCCCGCGACGACAAAGCCGCACTAATCTCACTACTCGTAGTCTCAATGACCAGTGGAGAAGGCTGCCCTTTGACCTCGACGGATTGCTTGAGCGGTCCCGGCGTAAGCGTCAATGAAATGCTGAGAGTCGTACCTGCGGCAACGTCCACTTCTGTGGCGACTTCGGAAAATCCCGGTGCCTTCGCGCCGACTTGATAGCGTCCCGGAAGTAAAGATTGGATTTGGAACTCTCCTGAACCGTTCGCGACAGCTTGCCGCTTGAGGGAAGTGTTGGGTTGACTTACGGTGACATCGGCGCCGGGAATGCGAGCCCCACTTGCGTCAAGCACCTTTCCTACCAAGGTGCCCCGAGGATTTTGCCCGTGAAGGGGAGACACGAGGAGCGTCATCGCAATAACATTCAAATAAAGAAAGCACCGCTTCTTATTGAATGATAAAAGATTTGCCATTTGAAACTGAAAACATAGAGGAATCGGCAACATAAGCCTATACCGAATAGGAAACGCCTTCGTCGGCGGCTATCGCGGCTACGCCGGAATTCGCCGACGGAGCAGCCATCGCGCCCTTATTGCCGCGTCTCATGGCTACGATCCCTGTGCGCACCATTTCCAGAACGCCGTAGGGGCGCAGCACTTCCAGCAGCCCGTCAATCTTATCTTCAGTGCCGGTGATTTCGATGGTAAGAGATTCCGGAGAAACATCTACCACGCGTGCTCGAAAGACACTCGCCAGTTCCAGCACGTGAGAACGGGCGTCGTGCGTGGCCGCGACTTTGATCATGGCGAGATCACGGATGATCGCAGGCGATTCGGTGATGTTTTCGACCAGCAGCACATTTACCAGCTTGTATAGATTGGCTTCAATGCGGCGAGCCTGATCGTAGTCCGCATCCACGGTAATAGTCATGCGGGAGACCTCCGGCTTCTCAGTACGGCCAACCGTTAGCGAATCAATGTTGAAGGCGCGACGGCGGAAGAGCGATGCCACGCGAGTGAGTACCCCAGGTTTATTCTCTACGTAAACGACGTATGTGTTCATCATTGTGGTTGTACCAACCTAACCCGCGATTGTGTGGAGCGGACACTCTTGTCCGCTGCCCTTGACGTGAGCTTTTGCCGTTGCAAGATCAACGTCAACTGCGGCGGACAAGAGTGTCCGCCCCACATTTATTCATCATCGGCGGTCTCCACCAGCGGCGTGGGACGCCGAATCATGTCGTTCAGCGCCGCTCCAGCCGCGACCATCGGATAAACAGTGTCTTCCTGCTCGACGCGGAAATCAATTACGACTGGGCCGTTGTGTTCACGCACGGACCTTACAGTCGGAATTACCTGCGAACGTTCTTTCACCGTGATCCCCCTCATGCCATAAGCCTCGGCTAGCTTGGCGAAATCAGGGTTCAGCAACGGCGTTGCTGCATAGTTCCGCTCGTAAAAAAATTCCTGCCATTGGCGGACCATTCCCAGATATCCGTTGTTGATGATGGCTACGTTGACTTTTATTTTTTCCTGCATGATCGTGGCCAGCTCGCAGAGGGTCATCTGGAAGCCTCCATCGCCTACGATGACCCAAACTTCCGCATCGGGACGCGCCACCTTCGCCCCGATTGCGGCAGGCAGAGCGAATCCCATTGTTCCCAAGCCCCCGGATGTAATCAGAGAACGTGGTTGTTCGTGCTTGTAATATTGCGCTTCCCACATCTGGTGCTGGCCCACATCGGTCACGACGATGGTGTTGCTCTCGCGAGTTTCCCGCCAGAGATCGTTAATTACGTGCGCAGCGTAGAGATGTCCATTGTCCGGAAGATTCTGGATGTCCCGAACCGCGGCATCGCCTTTTAGTCCGTCTATATAGTGCAGCCATTCGCCGCGATCAGGGGATTCGATCTTGGGCAGCAATTCATGCAGCACTTCGCGAAGATCGCCAACCAAAGCCACATCCACCTTCACGTTTTTGTTCACTTCCGCGGGATCAACTTCCACATGAATCTTCTTTGCGTTCGGCGCGTAAGTCTTCAGATTTCCCGTAACCCGGTCGTCGAAACGCATGCCCAGCGCGATAAGAAGATCGGCTTCCTGAATGGTGTGATTCACCCATGCCTCACCGTGCATCCCCATCATTCCAAGATTCAGCGGATGAGAAGCAGGGAAAACGCCCAATCCCAGCAACGTGAGCGCAACCGGAATGCCGCCGCGTTCTGCCAGCGTGATTACCTCGCGCATCGCGCCTGAAATCAAAATGCCGTGACCGGCAAGAATCACGGGCCGTTTCGCCGCGTGAATGAGATCCAGCGCCTTTTTATATTCATCGGGAGCAGGCGAAAGGTCGGGACGGTAGCCTGGCAGTTGCGGCTTCGCAGCTTCCCAATCAAATTCACATGTGGATTGTTGCGCATCTTTGGTGATGTCCACCAGCACTGGCCCGGGCCGCCCAGATCGCGCAACATAAGCTGCTTCGCGGATGGTACGCGCAACTTCGTCGGCTCGCGTCACCAGATAATTGTGCTTGGTGATGGGCAGCGTGATTCCGGTAATGTCGGTTTCCTGAAAGGCGTCGGAACCGATCAGCTTGCTGCCTACTTGTCCCGTGATGCAAAGAATTGGCGATGAATCCAACATCGCAGTAGCAATTCCAGTCACCATATTTGTAGCGCCGGGGCCAGACGTCGCGACAGCGACGCCAAGTTGACCCGTGGCTCTCGCATAGCCGTCGGCCATATGAGTTGCGCCCTGTTCGTGGCGTACCAGAATGTGATGGATTTTACTGTGCTTCAACGCGTCATAAGCTGGCAAAATCGCCCCACCGGGATAACCGAAAACGTGTTTCACACCCTCACGTTCGAGGCATTCCCAGAGTATGCTTGCGCCCGTCATTGTTTTTTTCTGTGTCTTCTTTTGTGCTTTTTCTTTTTCAGTGTTCATTTGCTTTTTCTCGCTTCGCAAAAACCAAAACCCACCCGGATCGCGCTTTAGGTGGGTTCAGAGCTTCTGAATTTCTTGCTGATCAGCTCGTCCCCGCCTTCTGGACCAGAATGGGTACGGTAACTCGTACCCCGCTACCAACTAAAACGTTAACTCGGTGAACAAGTTTGTTGTAGTTCATTTTCGTGTATCCGGAGATCGTATTAACAGTACCCAAAATGGTTACGTTACTGCAAGCGGAAACTGAGGACGGTTGCAACAAAGGTCGTTCCTGCTGGCTACAATGAGTTAAGCCCAATCTCCACGTATTGTTACACTTATAAGAGACACGCCATTTCAAGAGTGGGGGATTATTGCCAGTCAGCAGGAGGAAATTTCTACAGGGCGCTGCGGCCGCAACCGTTGCAGGAGCACTAGTTGTCGGATCGGATGCTTTAGTCTTTGAGCCAAATGACCCCAAAGTCGTGCGCCTGGAAGTCTCCGTCAAGCGCCTTCCGGAAGCCTTCAACGGCCTCACGATTGTTCAGCTGAGCGATTTTCACTATGGCGAGCTTTGCGCCATACCAATCCGCAAAGCCGTCGAGATCGTGAAGAAGCTTGAGCCGGACATGGTTGTTTTGACCGGTGACTTTATTACCGTCCCCATCTGGTCTCATTTTTTGCATGATAAGACGCAGGCCGCAAACGGTGCTGAACCGTGTACGCGTATGCTGCGCGAATTAAAACCCTCTATGGGAATGTTCGCCGTCCTGGGAAATCATGATGTGAATTCTGACGGCCGCTGGATCACCGAAATCATCGAGAGCAATGGCATTCCGGTATTGCGAAATCGTTCGATCCCGATTGAAAAAGGAAGCGCCCGTTTTTGGTTGGCGGGAGTTGACGATGTACTTGAAGGCAAACCCGACTTGGATCTAACACTGCGCACCGTGCCACCGTCTGAGTCGGTAATTCTCTTAGCCCACGAGCCCGATTTCGCCGACCAGGCTGCCAGATATCCCATAGACCTGCAACTCTCCGGGCACTCACATGGTGGTCAAATCTGGTTGCCCCTCATTGGCGCTCCTTGGCTGCCTCCGTTAGGGAAAGAATATCCTCGGGGCTTGCGAAAGATAGGCAATTTGACGCTCTATACCAATATCGGGCTCGGGACTATCCGGTTGCCGATTCGATTAAACTGCCCGCCGGAAATTACGTTTATGACGTTGCGGAGCGCCTGATTTTTTCTTCGGCTACGCACTCAATAATCCAAATTCGGCGTCATGAACATTCGCGCTGATGGATAGTCGAACGTGACGGTGAAGCGGCGAAGCACTTCGTTTCCGATCAGTTTGCTCGTTGCTTCAGTGGCGCCGCAACAGCTGACGAGTGGACCGGCCACACTGTAGCCTCCCAGCACGAAAGCCTTTGCGCGCACGACCGCGCCTTGAATCGGCTCTCCAATACCGACGCCGCTGGTGGTGGGGACCCGCGACTGAATCTGCATCACAATAGGATGATCGACTTCGTCGCTCGATCCAGTATCGATCAGAAAGCTGTCCTGCACCGTGACCGTGCCGGGGAATGAAAGTTCTCCTTTGACGAAGGCCCACTTGCCGCGCAGTTCAATGGGCAGCAGTTTGGTTTTTGCGGAAGCGTCGGGACGAAACGCTTCGGGCAAGGTCAGCGTGAGGGTTTTGTAGTGGTAATCGATGGTGACTACAAAACGGCGGAAGAACTCGTACCCCAGAATGCCATCAACTTTGCCGCCATTGGCCGATTCGAGTGGACGGAGATCGGCGGTCGAGAATTCGTACCCGGAACTCTCGACGCCGGGAAGCGAGATGCTCACGTCCTGAATGAATTCGATGGGAATGCGTCCCGCGCCAGCGCCTTGCAGCGAACCTGTACCGCTGAATTTCATGCCGAGAGATGCAGCAATCGTGCGGTCAACCAACATTCGGGTCGAACCCGTGTCGAGAACGAACAACAACGGCCGCGATCCATTGAGCCGGACGGGGACCACGATCGTTCCCTTGCGCCAGTCGAATGGAAAGCTGGATTTATTGGCATTATCTGCAAAGGTAATAGTCTGAACCGTTTGTGATGCCTGCGCGCGAAGACTGCCGAAAAATATCACAGCCAAAAAAGCAAGGGTCGAGACGAGACGAAAATAAATCATTGCGAGACCTCACTTGCGGATATGTTGGCTCTTCATTCCTTAATGGAATATTTAAACAAACACCACAGCGCTCGGAACCCATCTTTCCAGCCTATCTTCTTGCCCTCTTCGTAGGTTCGTCCCTGATAGCTGATGCCAACCTCATAAATTCTCAGTCGCCGTTTCGCGATCTTTACCGTAATTTCGGGCTCGAATCCAAAACGGTTTTCTTCGATCGGAATGGATTGAATTATTTCGCGCCGAAAAATTTTGTAACAAGTCTCCATGTCGGTGAGATTGATGTTCGTCAGCCCGTTCGAGAGCAAAGTAAGAAACCAATTGCCAGCGGAGTGCCAGAAGTATAAAACCCGATGAGGACGGCCCCCAAGAAAGCGCGAGCCGTAAACGACATCGGCTTTATCTTCGATCAGAGGCTCAAGCAATAACGGGTAATCGTCCGGATCGTATTCAAGATCCGCATCTTGAATAATTACATAATCACCGGTGGCTTCCTGAATTCCTCGCCGAAGCGCAGCGCCCTTTCCCATGTTCTTGGACTGCAACAATACTTTTATCTGCGGATGATGGCTTTGTAGTTCGCTGAGAATTTCCCGTGTACCGTCGTTGGAACCGTCGTCAACGCAGATCAGTTCGATTTCGATTGGAACCGAAAGAACTTTGTTCACTACGCGCTTCAGGGTGGCCCGCTCGTTGTAAACGGGAATGACGACTGAAAGTTTCATCTGGCGATGAAGTTTAGAGGAAGGTGAGACTTAAATCCAGAACGCGCAAAGCGTTTACCATAGACTCAGGTGTCCTCGCATGCCATTTTGAGTGCCACTGTTGTGGAAACTTAAAACGACCCCGGTGCAGTTTTGCCGCGAAGGCCTTCCTAAAAGGACTGTTATCATTTCGGAATCTAACTTCATGACAAAATTCATAACTGTTGTCCGGGCATCGTGTTCTTCCCGCCTCCTATTTTGCGCCCTATGCCTTTTCGTTTTACCAGCGTTAGTTCAGGCTCGCGGGGAACAGACATCTTCCGGTTCCGACAAGTCTCCAATTGGCGCGCAGAAACAGAATGCGCCCGCTGAAACTAACACGAGTCCTGGCGCTCCAGAAGAACCCGCGCCCCCACTGGCGAACACGAAGATTTCTTCTCAGCAAGCTGCTGATTTGTTTCGAGAGGTTGACCAGATTCTACAATTTGCAAGCAAAGACACTGATCTTCCAATCAAGCACCGCGTTCGACCACGGCTCACCAGCCGCGACGAGGTGGTCGCCTATCTGCAAAAGAGCATGTCCGAAGATAAAGATGCGAAGCGGCTGCGGCGCTCCGAGTCGGTGCTCAAAAAATTTGGATTGCTGCCGCAAGATTTCGATCTCGGCAAGTTTCTCGTCGGGTTGCTGAAGGAACAAATTGCCGGCTATTACGATCCGAAAACAAAAGTAGTGAACTTGCTCGACTGGGTGGATGTCGCCGCCCAGCGACCCGTGCTGGCACACGAATTGACTCATGCGCTGCAAGACCAATCATTCAATCTCGATAAGTGGATGACGAAAACCGACATTGATTTGCAGACGAAGAGAAGACCAACTCCGCTGGAAGTGCAGAATGACGAGACTTCAGAAGCGCGCCAAGCGGTGGTCGAGGGCCAGGCTATGGCCGTGCTGGTGGATTACATGTTGCGTCCAACGGGCCAATCGCTGGTCAACTCTCCGGAGGTCGCCAAAGCGCTCGAGGACGGGATGTTGGCTGGAACGCCGGATTCGATTCAGTTTCGCAGCGCCCCAATTTATTTGAGAGAGGCTTTAACCTTTCCCTATCGCTATGGACTGGAATTTGAAGCCGCATTGCTGCGCGCAGGAGGGAAGCAAAAGGCGTATGCAGACGCCTTCTTGAATCCGCCGCACACCTCCCGTCAAATTATGGAACCGAAGACCTATCTTTCCAACGAGCGCATCGAACCATTGCCCCTGCCGGACTTCAAGCATATTTTCAAGAATTACAAACGTTTTGACATCGGTGCAATTGGTGAGTTCGATGTCGCGGTGCTGATTGATCAGTATGCCGGAGCCGACGCCTCCCGCGAACTATATCCAGGATGGCGGGGCGGTTATTACTATGCCGCGCAGCCTAAGAAAGATCCTGCCGCTCCTCTCGGCCTCCTTTACGTTTCACGCTGGTCGGATCCCGCCAGGGCCGAGCATTTCGCGGCCATCTACGCGAACTATTTGCCGAAGAGATATCTTCACGTGCGCGATGTGGCGTCGGATGGGGACAAAACGGCTGAAAGTATCAACACGCCAGACCGGCTCACCGGCACTCACACCTGGCTGACCGAGACCGGACCCGTGGTGATTGAGGTAAAGGGCGACAAAGTATTGATAAGCGAAAGCCTGGATCAGCCCACGACCGACAAATTAGAAGGCGCGGTTTTTAAGGATGCCACAAGATGAAACGCTAACCGCACACTTCCGATTTCATTTGTATAATCTCCATTCGCCACTATCACGAACGCTCCAGGAGGATTCTTGTCGCAGGCGGAAATTGGAATCATTGGAGGCAGTGGGCTTTACTCCATGCCTGGCTTGACCGACGTCCGTGAAGTCCCGCAGACTACGCCTTTCGGCGAGCCATCCGACCCTTATATTCTCGGCACCCTGGAAGGCAGGAAAGTGGCCTTCCTGGCGCGCCATGGTCGCGGACACCGCATCCTCCCCACTGAGTTAAATTTCCGCGCTAACATTTACGGATTCAAGCAGCTCGGCGTGGAAAGAATTGTTTCCGTCTCCGCTGTCGGGTCATTGAAGGAAGAACACAAGCCCCTGGATTTCGTAATTCCCGATCAATTTTTCGATCGCACCCGACATCGCGTGGATACTTTTTTCGGTGACGGCGTTGTGGCCCACATTGCTTTCGCCGACCCAATTTGCCCCGAACTGGCGGCCGCGGTCGAAGCCGCGTCCAAAAAAGCTGCGGTCACAGCAAAACGTGGCGGCACGTACCTGTGTATGGAGGGTCCGCAATTTTCCACAAAGGCTGAATCCAATGTATATCGCAGCTGGGGCATGGACGTTATCGGCATGACGAACCTGCAAGAAGCCAAGCTCGCCCGCGAAGCTGAAATCTGTTATGTGACTATCGCAATGGTGACCGACTATGACTGCTGGCATCCCCATCATGATTCCGTAACCGTGGATCAAATCGTGGCGGTCCTCCTGAAAAACGCGGAGAACGCGTGCAAAGTAGTTCGCGAAACAGTCGCCGCCATGCCGAAGGCGCGAGGCTGCAAATGCGGTTCAGCGTTGGCCCATGCCATCCTGACTGATCGCGATAAGATCCCACCAGCGACTCGGAAGAAATTGAAACTTATCCTCGATAAATATTTAGAGAGCAAATCCACCCAATGAGCATTCTTGCCGTAGGGTCCATCGCTTTTGATTCCATCGCCACGCCCTCTGGCCGCGCCGATAGCGTAGTCGGCGGCTCCGCAACATATTTCTCTTTGGCTGCCAGTTACTTCACCGACGTTCGCGTAGTCGCCGTGGTCGGCGAAGACTTTACCTCCGAACACGAAAGCATTTTGAAGAAACGCGGAGTGGATACTCGCGGCATCGAGCACGCCAAGGGGAAAACTTTCCGCTGGGGCGGACATTATCTCGACAACCTCAACGAAGCGAAAACTGATTTCACCGAATTGAACGTCTTCGAACAATTCAAGCCGCGCATTCCGACCGAATACCAAAATTCGCAAATTCTTTTTCTGGGAAATATCCATCCCAGTTTGCAGAAAGCGGTCCGGAAGGAGATGAACAAGGTACAACTCACCGGCGGCGACACCATGAATTACTGGATACAGGGCTCCCGCAGCGAACTGACCGAAACCTTGAAGCTGGTGGATATCCTCTTGATTAACGACGGCGAGGCCCGAATGCTCGCCGACGAAAGCAGCGTACCGCGCGCCGCGCGCAAAGTGATGGCTCTCGGGCCGCGAGCGCTGGTTATCAAACACGGCGAATATGGTGCGACGATCTTTTTTCGCGAGGGTGCCTTCGGTTTGGGAAGCCATCCGTTTCGCGCTCCCGCTCTGCCTATCGAAGAAGTTAAAGATCCTACCGGAGCTGGAGATTCTTTCGCCGGCGGATTTATGGGATACATCGCCTCGCAACCCGACTTGACTCGCGAAGTCTTGAAGCGCGCGCTTTTTTACGGCGGCGTTATGGGATCATTCGCAGTCGAGCGTTTCGGAACCGAACGCTTGCAATCGCTAACCCGTGATGAGATTGAAGCCCGTTTCAAAGTCTTCCGCGAATTGACCCATCTGGAATGAGATCCCTTCCCCACCAGAGCGGCGAAAACCATAGCCGGAACCGCGAAACTTTACTAGTGACTCAGCTTGCCTCCGGCATTTCCATTCTTACCTTCATGATTTATTTGCGGCACGGCAATTTGCTGCTTTATGGCGATGCCGTGGCGCACATCAACATCGCGCGCCGTGTTTTCGATTCCAAGACGCCGGGCCTCCTTCAGCTTGGCACGGTTTGGTTGCCTTTGCCGCACTTGCTGATGGTTCCGTTTCTGATTTCAAACGTGTTTTGGCAAACAGGAATCGGCGGATCCATTCCTTCGATGATCGCCTATGTCCTCGGGGTTTCCGGCATCTTTCGTCTGGTCCGCGGCAGCTTGATCTTTCACGCACGGTCAAATTCGGCCGGTCGTGTCGCCGCCTGGATTGCCGCCGGAGTTTACGCGGCAAATCCAAATCTGCTTTATCTGCAAAGCACTGCCATGACCGAGTCGTTGTACCTGGCGCTATTTATTTGGGCGGTCGTCTATCTCGCTGAGTTTGCCCGCGCAAAGGATCGAAGCAATGGCCGCAAGCACATGGCCAAAGACTCCTCATCCGCGTTGATTAAGTCAGGCCTGTGTCTAATAGGCGCATGCTTAACCCGTTATGACGGATGGTTTCTAGCCGCAACCATGTGCGCGTTAGCTTTCTTCGTATTAAAACGCCATGGGGAGAATAGAAAACAACTGCACGCCGCTCTCCGGAACTTCATTCTATTAGCCGCGGCGGCGCCGATCCTCTGGCTCGCCTACAACGCTGCCGTCTATCGAAATCCTCTGGAATTTGCCAATGGACCTTATTCGGCAAAAGCTATTGAGGCGAGAAACGTCACAACAGGCAACCCGTCGCATCCGGGTGCGCACAACCTGGCGGTTGCATTCAGTTTTTTTCTGAAGTCGGCGGAGCTGAACGTTTCATCGGTGACCGCAGTTCAGAGATTGTGGGTCGCTCTGTTATTTCTGGGAACAGTGATGACACTCGTCTTTGATGCGCGTCTGTGGCCACTTCTATTGCTCTGGATTCCGGTGCCTTTTTATATGCTGTCGGTTGCCTATGCTGGCGTCCCTATATTTCTGCCGGTTTGGTGGCCTCATTCTTATTACAACCTCCGTTATGGATTGCAATTGCTTCCTGCATTTGCGATATTCCTTGCGCTGTTTGCTCATTTTGCATTCGGCCTGGGGTTGAAGAACTCTTCAAAAACGGCCGTCGGAATCGCACTTCTATTCCTTGTAGCTGGAAGTTATGTCGCGATTTGGTATCAGCGCCCAGCATGTTTTCTCGAAGCTTGGACAAATTCCCGGGACAGAATTGCCCTCGAAACCGCGCTGGCCGAGAATCTGCGAAAGCTGCCCAGCGATTCGACCTTGCTGATGTATCTCGGCAATCACGTCGGAGCTCTTCAGGATGCGGGCATACCGTTGAACCGCGTGATCAACGAAGGCAATCACCGTCCGTGGAAAAAGCGGTCTGATCCGCGAGGATTGTGGGAACGCGCCTTGGCAAATCCGCGACAATACGCCGACTATGTAGTTGCGAGCGCGGGAGACGAAGCCGACTCGCATGTGCAGAAGGCACAACTCTCGTCATTAGTCGTAATTCATGCCGCAGGCGAGCCTGCCACTACCATTTACTGGACTCATCGTCCGCCGCATTAGGCGACCGCTGCCCAAGTGTAGTTCAAGTGTGGCGCGGGCGCTCGCCCGCGAAACGTCTGCGCGTTCACACGGCTGCTTGTCGTACCAACGTCTCCGCAGTTCCCTTGGGCCGCTCCCGTTGTCGTTTCTGCTCTGTGAAACCTCACACTCCAACACGCAGTGGTAAAATCCAGCCAACTTTAATGACCTTTCCCGCGCCTATCCCATTCGTAAAGGCAAATGCATGCGGCAACGATTTTCTCATCGTCGAGGGCGTGGACGCGGATACGAACTTGTCCGGTCTCAGCAAGAGAATGTGTGACCGACGCAGAGGCGCCGGAGCCGATGGTGTGGAATTTCTATTCCCAGATGCAGATTCGGACATCAACGCGCGCCTTTTCAACGCCGACGGTTCCGAAGCGGAGATTTCTGGTAACGGAACCCGCTGCGTTGCAGCTTATTTATGCTTCAAAGACTACAAAGAGCAAATCCGCATCCGCACCGGCGCCGGAATAAAGATCTGCTCCCTCATTTCGCGAAATGAACGCGAATACGAATTTGAAACTGCCATGGGCCAACCGATGATCGGAGAACAACTGTCTATTCCTCTGGCGTCGAAATCAGTGAAGGGCGTCAATGTCTCGATGGGTAACCCTCATTTCGTCTCGTTTGTGGAGGAATTCCCCTCTCGCTGGCAGGCGCAAGCCGACGAGATTGGCGGTCATGCCGGCTTCAAGCATGGCATTAATGTTGAGTTCGTAATTATTGAAAATAAATCTAATATTGCCGTACGTTTCTTCGAGCGAGGAGTCGGCGAAACACAGTCTTCGGGCACCGGTTCCTGTGCCGCTGCCGTGGCCTCCATCGCGGCTAAGAAAGCAACATCACCGGTAAATGTTCGTTCCATCGGCGGAACCCAAGTTGTCCGCTGGGAGCAGGAAGTATTTCTGCGCGGCGCGGCAACGCTTCTTTTTCGCGGTGAGTTTTTCGTTTAGATTTTCTAGTGTCGAATTCGATGCCTTCTACGCTCTCAGCCTCGCGAATCAAACCTCCCGCGCTACGGCCGGGCGATACGGTTGCCATCGTCGCTCCCGCCAGCAATGTTCGCCGTGATGCGTTGGAAGCGGGATGCCAGGCATTGCGGAGCCTTGGCTACAAACCTTTCTACCTCGATTCAATTGTCGAGCAGGACCTTTACTTCGCGGGATCACTCGACCGTCGTGTACATGAGCTCGAAGAAATGTTCCTGCGCGACGAGGTGCGGGCCATTATCTGCGCGCGCGGAGGATACGGCTCAAATTATCTTTTGCAGGCATTAGACTTGGAAAAGATCAAAGCGCATCCGAAGATTTTCGTTGGGTACAGCGATCACACCAGCCTGCTGACTTACCTCGCCGACTCGGCTGGATTCGTCTCCTTTCATGGTCCAATGGTTGCAAAGGACTTTCGCTCGCCAGATGGATTTGATTTGCACTCCTGGCAAAATACTCTGAGCGGGACTTCGGACTGGACAGTCAAAGTAAATCCGGAGGTAAAGTCACTGGTCGCCGGTTCGGCGGAAGGGCTTCTCTACGGAGGCTGTCTCTCCATTCTGGTCGCTTCACTTGGCACACCCTACGAAATTCAAACAAAAGGAACAATTCTTTTTCTCGAAGACATCGCAGCCAAGCCCTTTCAAATTGATCGCATGTTGATGCAGTTAAAACTCGCAGGTAAGCTCAAAGGTGTGCGCGGAATTATTTTTGGTGAGATGCTGGATTGTGTTCAGAATGCGGCGACAAATCAAGGGTACACGCTGGAAGAGGTTGTTCTCCGTGTGCTCGGTGATTTAGGTGTACCAGTTGCCTACGGATTACGCTCCGGCCATGTTTCGCGGCAAAACATCACTCTTCCTTTCGGCGTGCACGCCGCCTTGAGCGCTGGCAAGAGAGGAGTAGAACTTAAGATTCTTGAGGCAGCTACACAGAAATAGCTTGTAGCGGGGGCCAAGAGAAGAACCGGGAATAGCCGACTGAAAGTCAGGCCCTTCCCCGCCGCTTGAAACGCCGAAAACTTATGACTACGAAGAAACACATTCATCTGATTGGAATATGCGGCACCGCGATGGCATCACTCGCCGGAATGTTGTTGCAGCGCGGGTTCCACGTCACCGGGTCGGACGCAGCATCGTATCCCCCCATGTCAGATTTCCTGTCATCGCTCGGAATCCAGGTAGCTCAACCCTTTTCGGTTGAGAACGTCAGTCCGCGTCCCGACATGGTCGTCGTTGGAAATGTCGTTTCGCGAGGAAATGTCGAGCTGGAGCATGTTCTCGATCAACGCATCCCATTCTGCTCATTGCCCCAAATCTTGCACGACGAGTTTCTGCGCGGCAAAGAAGTTCTGGCTGTGGCTGGCACGCATGGCAAGACCACCACAACATCAATGCTGGCGTGGATATTTGAGTCAGCCGGACTGCAACCCTCTTTCCTGATCGGCGGGATTGCGGAAAATTTCGGCAGCAGCTTTCAGTTGCGAGACGGCAAGCACTTCATCATCGAAGCCGATGAATACGATTCTGCTTTCTTCGACAAAGGACCGAAATTCATGCATTACTTCCCCGGCGCAGCAATTCTAACTTCGGTGGAATTCGATCATGCCGATATCTATAAAGACCTCGATTCAGTGGAGATCGCATTTAAGCGCCTGGTGAATTTGATTCCCCGACGCGGACGAATTATTGGTTTTGATGGTGGCGATAGTATGAACCATTGCCTCGAACGTGCCTTCTGTCCTGTGGAACGATATGGGTCAGGCGGCGCCGCCGACTGGAAAATAGAAAATCTGCACTTCGGTGGGGCCAGCACAACCTGGTCTGTTCTCCGCAAGAACCAGCAATGGAGTGATTTTGAGTTCGCACTAGCCGGCGAATACAACGTCTGGAACGCAACCGCTGCTGCCGCGATGGCAGCGGGATGCGGTATCCCGGTCAATCAGATTACCAGCTCGCTGAAAACTTTCAAGAGCGTGAAGCGCCGTCTTGAAGTCAGGGCTTTCGTTAACGGCATTACGGTCATTGATGACTTCGCACATCATCCAACAGCAATCGCGGGGACGCTTAAGGCTCTGCGCTCCCGCTATCCCGGCGCGCGATTGTGGGCAATTCTCGAGCCGCGATCAAACACACTTCGTCGCAACGTTTTTCAGAACGAACTCGCACAAAGCCTTTCCGAAGCCGACGAAATAGTAATCGCGAATGTCTTCAAGTCGGATGCAATCCCCGTAGCTGAACGGCTAGACCTGGCTGCGGTAGTCGCGCAGCTGCAAAAGAAGAATAAACGCGCGCGTCTTTCAGGTGACGCGGATGAAATCGTTCGCTTGATCGCTCCCGAACTGCGCGATGGCGACGTAGTTGCGATCCTCTCCAATGGCGGCTTTGGCGGGATTTACGAGAAACTTCCCGAGCACTTGAAACTGCTATCCGAAAACCGTCAGCCCGCCGACAGTTCCTCCTCTCTAAAAAACATGGCCAAGGCGTGATTGGTTTCATCAAAAATAGCCGCGTACTTTTCGGTCTTTTGTTAGTTGCGCTGGGCAGGTTATGCGTTTCAGCGCAGGACGCCCAAAACTCCCCAATACAACCAGTCCGATACACGGTCTCCCTGGCGAGGGCACGGGAACATCTCGTATCAGTAAAAATCGAATTGCCGCCCGGAACTGCCGAAAGAAATTTGCAGCTGCCAGTCTGGTACGCCCTGTATCAGGTTCGTGATTTTTCCCAATACGTCAGATCGGTGCGAACTGCGACTTCATCAGCCACCATTCAAATGATTGACAAAAGTCAATGGCGGATCACTGGAGCGCAAACCGGCGCAGAGATTGACTATGAGATTTACGAGGATGAACCCGGTCCATTTGGAGCCCAGCTTAATTCGCATCATGCATTCTTCAATCTCGCGGAGATTCTGATGTATCCGGCAGATGCGCCTGATTCGGCGATGGAAATCCGCTTCACCGATATTCCCGACACCTGGCGTACGGGCACGACCCTGCGCCCCTCGGCCAACGGATTTACCGCATCCAGCTATGACGAACTTGTTGACTCTCCGGTTGAAATCAGCCCATTTGAGGAGGATGATTTCGATGAAGATGGCGGCCATTATCGCGTGCTCGTTGACGCAATTCGCGGGGACTACGACATGAACAAAATCCTGCCGATGCTTCAGCGAATTGTCTCCGCCGAAGTAAGCTGGATGGCAGATCGTCCTTTTCAAACATATTTGTTCATCTACCACTTCCCTCGCGAGTCGGGCGGGGGCGGCATGGAGCACTCCTACAGCACCGCGATTGACATCAACGCACATACTTTGGCTTTCGATCCTTATGCATTGGAGAGCATAACCGCTCACGAGTTTTTCCACCTGTGGAACGTGAAGCGGATTCGGCCGCAACCATTGGAACCTCCCGACTACACGAAAGAAAATTACACGGATGCTCTTTGGTTTAGTGAGGGAGTTACAAGCACCGTCGAAGATTACATGCTGCTGCGCGCAGGATTGCTCGACGAACATGAATACCTTTCGCATTTGGCCTCCGCCATCGCGGAACTGGAAAATCGTCCCGCCCATCTCACACAATCTGCTGAGGAATCCAGCCTCGACGCCTGGCTTGAAAAATATTCCTATTACCGCGGACCGGAACGCAGCATTTCCTATTACAACAAAGGAGATCTGCTCGGAGTACTTCTTGATCTTAAAATGCGCGACGCGAGCAACGGAACAAAGTCATTGCGAGATCTCCTTCAATGGATGAATTCAAATTACGCTCAGAAGAACAAATTGTTTTTTGATTCCGAGGGTGTGCGCCAGGCAGCCGAGATTGTCACCCATTCCGATCTGAGTGTATTTTTTGAGAAATATGTTGCAGGCACCGATGAGATTCCGTGGAATGATTTCTTCAAAACTGTCGGACTGCAATTAGCGATTGATAAAGTTCAATTGGCTGATCTAGGTTTCGCGGCCGTTCGCAACTTCGATTCGCCGTTGACGGTGATTTCCGTCGCTGAAAATAGCGCGGCTGAGCATGCCGGACTCGCCAGGGACGATGTGATTATGAAAATTAACGGCCATAATCCGTCCGGCAATGGCCCATCTGGAAATTTCGAGCACAGCGTGGCGGCATTGCGTCCCGGACAAACAATTCGCCTACGCATTCGCAACCAGACTGGCGAGCGGGAATTGAGTTGGAAACTGGACACACGAAACGCTCTCGAATGTCGCCTCGACGACGTGGACAACATCACGCCGAAACAGAAAGCCAGGCGCGCCGCGTGGCTAAAAGGCGAGTCGGAGAAAATCGGACAGGCGCATCCATGATCCGGACGCTTTTAATGCTCGGGTTCTGGACGGCGCTTCTTCCGTTGGCGGCGCTGCTGGGTTTTCCATGGACTTTGATCACTGGAAACGTCAACTTTCTTTATCGCATGGGAATGTGGGGCGCCGGGACCGGCGTCCGCATCGCCGGAATTCAAGTGAGAACCATCGGTATGGATATGCTTGATCCGGCGCAGAATTATATTTTCATGTGCAATCACGTTTCTAACATTGATCCGCCATTGTTGCTGCCGCTCATTCCCGGCCGCACTTCGGTGATGGTAAAAAAAGAATTGTTCAGATATCCGCTGTTGGGCAAGATGATGCGCTTGGGTTCCTTGGTTCCAATTGACCGCGGAAATCGAGAATCCGGGATCGCCGCCGTGCGATACGCCTCGCAAGTCATCCGCAGCGGCGTCAGCATGACGATTTTTGTCGAGGGAAAACGTTCCCTTGATGGAAAACTACTGCCATTCAAGAAAGGCCCTTTCTATTTGGCCGAAGAGTGCGGTATTCCAGTCGTGCCAATCACCATTGCCGGAACACATTTCATTATGCCCAAACGACGTTTCGCGATCAAATCGGGGGTTGCGACCGTGATTTTTCATGACGCCATCGAGCCCAAAGACTTTGGCAGTCGCGAATGTCTGATGCAAAAAGTTCGGAGGGCAATTGATGCCGGATTGCCGCCGGAGTTTCAAGAGGCGACCGTTGTGACCACAGAGGATTCAAAGGTTCACTGAAAGAAAACCGCAAAGGACTCAGATCAAGAAAGTTTTCAGGCCATGGTTTATCGCCGCTTTTCTTCGCGATCCGTTGCTTCTTCGGCGGTTCCAGATTTTAATGATCGGATCAGCCTCGCCATCTCTGGCAACTTACTCAGGATTGCCGAATATTTAAGCCACAGCTTGTGATCCACCGCTGGAGCTCCGCTCACAATCGCGCCTGCCGCGACGTCATTAGCGACTCCGCTTTGCGGAGTAACGATAGCACCGTCGCCAATTTTGCAGTGTCCAACCACTCCGACCTGCCCAGTGAGGATCACGTTATTCCCAATCTTGGTGGATCCGGCCAGACCAACCTGCGATGCTAACAGCGAATCGTTGCCTATGTGACTGCCGTGACCAACTTGAACCAGGTTATCTATTTTTGTGCCGCTTCCAATTCTGGTTTCACTCACGCTGGCGCGGTCAATGCACGAGTTGGCTTGTATTTCAACGTCGTCCCCGATAATTGTCGGCATCGGCTGCAAGATCTTGTGCCAGTGTCCGGCGTCATCTTTCGCGAAACCAAAACCATCCGCGCCTACGACGACGCCATTTTGCAGCGTGACGTTGTTACCTAACCGGCAGCCCTCGCGCACGACTGCGTGCGCATGCGCGAAGAAGTTGTCCCCAATCTTAATCTCGCGATAAATCACCACATGCGCCAGCAAAACCGCATTGTCGCCGATCTGAACATCCTCGCCGATTACGACGTAAGGACCGACATGAGCGTTGGCACCGACCCTCGCTGACGCATCAATCACGGCCGTTGGATGAATGCCTGGAACATACTTTGGCAGCTCATGAAAAAGTGCAATGGCATGAGCAAATGCGAGATAAGGATTCTTGCTGCGTAGCATCGCCACAGAAAGAGCCGGGAAGTCCTCGCTTACGATCACCGCCGAGGCCTTCGTGCTTCGCGCTGCTGAAGCGTACTTGGGATTAGAGACAAAAGTAATTTGTCCAGGCGCGGCATCTTCGATTCCAGCAACGCCGGTGATCTCAGCGTCGGGAGAACCATTTTCAATGCGTGCGCCGAGTGCAGATGCAATTTGCGAAAGTTTCATAGCAAGTCTCACGCAAGCGAGTCAACAGGCGATTGTAACGGAGGAATCCAGAAACGGCAGGGCCTGCGAACAAGTTCCGCGAGCTCGAATGTCCGGTCGAACGTTACTCATCGGCTACAATAGCCTTTCTCATTTCACTTGGGGGATTCTATCGAGTGACCCAACCCGCGCTCTTAAAGGTCAAGATCAGCGCTCTCGGCACTTACGTTCCGCCCCGCCTCCTGACCAACGCCGATCTCTCAAAGATGGTCGAAACTTCCGACGAATGGATCATGCAGCGAATCGGAATTCGCGAGCGCCATATTGTGGACAGAGGCGTCGCGACCAGTGATTTGGCGGTTGAAGCCGCAAAGAAGGCGCTGGCCGAACGCGGCCTGACAGCAGCTGATATAGAGGCGATCATCGTCGGCACGGTCACCCCAGACATGCTCTTCCCGTCAACGGCTTGCCTGGTGCAAAACAAACTCGGCGCATCCGGAGTTTGGGGATTCGACCTATCCGCGGCGTGCTCGGCCTTTGTATATGCGCTGCAAACGGGTGCGCAGTTCATTGCCACGGGTGCGCACAAAAAAGTCATGGTCATTGGCGCGGACGTTATGTCTTCGATCATTGACTATACCGATCGCGCCACGTGCGTGATTTTCGGTGATGGCGCCGGCGCGGTGATCCTCGAACCAGCCAATGAGGATGACGATTTAGGCCTGATTGATTTCATTCACGAAGTGGACGGTGCGGGTGGTTGCTCGCTGTACATGCCGGGTGGTGGCAGTTTGCATCCTTCAACCCACGAAACCGTGGACAAGAAAATGCACTTCGTACACCAGGACGGCGGAGCGGTTTTTAAATTTGCGGTCCGCAAAATGACCGAAGTCTGCGAGAGAATTCTGCAACGCAACGGATTCACCGCGGCTGATCTCAATCTTTTTATCCCTCACCAGGCGAATAAAAGAATTATCACAGCGACCGCGGAACGCTTGGGCTTGGCGGCGGAAAACATCGTGATCAACATTGATCGCTACGGAAACACTACAGCCGGCACCATTCCGTTAGCGATGGATACCGCCAGGCAGGAAGGCCGCTTAAAGAAGGGCGATCTGGTATTGCTCGCGTCGGTGGGAGCGGGATTCACCGTTGGCGCGACGCTGCTGCGCTGGGCTTATTAGGTTGGCACTTGGTGTAAGAAGAATGAGCTAAATTCACGCTTGTATAATGGTTGGCGTCCATGGACTGGCGGCCTGCGCCCGTAGTCAACTATCTGTTTAACGCCGAGTCTGGGGCGACTGACCGCTTCATTCCCCGCTGGATTTTTCTTCGCTCTCTAGGCCTCATTTATTTTTCCGCGTTTTTCTCACTCGCCTTTCAAATTCGAGGGTTGATCGGCCCGAATGGAATTCTTCCCGCGACAGAATATTTGCAGGCCGTAGCAGCTCAGCTTGGGACGATGCGGTTTTGGTTTGCGCCGACACTGTTGTGGATCTCCAGTGGTTCGCACATGTTGATGGCGTTGTGCTGGGTGGGAATGTTGGCGTCGTTGTTAATCGTTGTGAATGTGTGGCCGCGCGTCGCGCTTGCCATTTGCTTTGTGTGCTTTCTCTCTTTC
Source organism: uncultured Acidobacteriaceae bacterium (assembly GCA_963720075.1). Classification (GTDB taxonomy): domain Bacteria; phylum Acidobacteriota; class Terriglobia; order Terriglobales; family Acidobacteriaceae; genus PALSA-188. The sequence goes on from CAVREG010000013.1 coordinate 134,949, forward strand.
GTCAGCGCCGCCGGAGACTTCTCCAGCTATCAGTCTGACGGCATGCTGCTCGAAGCCGGCTTCATATCGCTGTTTCTCGTACCGCCAGGATTTCGCCCGCGCTGGGCCAGCACATTGCCTTCGCCGCGAGCCAGTTGGTTTCTACTTCAATGGGAATGGTTTCGAATCTATTTCGAGTCCGGAGTCGCCAAGATTGCCAGTGGTGATCCGCAATGGCGGAACTTCACGGCGATGGATCAGTATTATCAAAACGGACCGCTGCCTACGTGGATCGGCTGGTACGTGCAACACCTGCCGCATTGGTTTCATGCGGGCAGCGTTTACGCAACGCTTGCGCTCGAACTTGGACTGGTCTGGCTGTTCTTTCTGCCGCGCCGTTTTCGCATCGTTCTCTTTTTCATCGTAACGCCATGGGAAATTGGCGTGATTCTTACCGCCAATTATGCGTTTCTGAACTACATCGTGCTGGCGCTGGGATTTTTGTTGTTGGACGACAAGTTTTGTGCGCACTTTTTGCCGGCCCGGTGGAAGGTGAAGCTCCTGCCGGCGGCTCCCACTGTGCTCGTCAAAGATCCCGCAGCTGCTCCCGCGAAGAGAGACCAACGAAGTTCTTACAAAACGTCGGCTCTCACCGCGCTTAAACTTTCCGTAACGGCCGTGATGCTGAGCTGGGTTTTCTATGCCACCACCGCTCAATTAGTATGGATGTTCCTTCCAAGAGCGCCACTTCCTATTTCTCCCGTAACCGCGCTAGATCCCTTTCGCATTGCAAATCGTTACGGCCTGTTTGCGGTCATGACTCGCGCACGGTACGAAATTGAATTTCAGGGCTCGATGGATGGACAGAATTGGTTGGCGTATCCATTTCGCTATAAGCCGCAGGATATTCAGAAACCACCCGGAATTTATGCGCCATACCAGCCACGCTTCGATTGGAATCTGTGGTTCGCGTCTCTGGGTTCGTGGCGAGAGTATCCGCTGGTCACCAGCACCGAAGAACGATTGCTGGCGAATGATCCCGATGTATTGTCGCTTTTCGCGGACAATCCTTTTGCGAAGCAGGCACCGAATCAGGTGCGTGCCGTGCTATGGCAATACTGGTTCACCAGCATGGCGGAGAAGCGTTCCACGGGCGCGTGGTGGCGTCGCGAATATCTGGGACTGTACGCTCCCACGCTGGGACACGACGTAAGCGGTAAGATCGAAGTTGAGCAATGGCCGCAGACGAGTGCTCCGCAGCCTTAATGACTATGATGGAGAGACGGGCGTCCCCGCCCGTCAGGCCGGGCGAGACGCCCGGCACTCCATTCGCATGACGGAAGGGTTCAAAGAAATATGAAGCGCCGCGTCTGCGTCATCGGCAGTGGGCCGAATGGTTTGGCAGCAGCAATCATCCTTGCTCAAAAGGGCCTTCAGGTGGACGTATTCGAAGCCGAGGCAACTCCCGGCGGCGGCGCCCGAACTCTCGAGTTGACCGTTCCCAGTTTTCTGCATGACTTCGGATCGGCCGTGCATCCCATGGCGATTGGGTCACCTTTCTTCTCCGCGTTACCGTTAACGGATTATGGACTAACATGGATTTACTCGCCCGCTACGTTAGCCCACCCCTTCGACGACGGAACCGCCATTACTCTGGAACGCGACTTCAAAAATGCCGACACGGCATTTGGGATTGATGCCAAACCTTGGCGCAGCCTGATGGAACCTTTCGCGAATCGCTGGCCTGAATTCTCAAAAGAAATACTTGCGCCGGTTCATCTTCCATTTCGCCATCCCTTCATGATGGGACGCCTCGGATTGATGGCGCTCTCGTCGGCAAAGGGTATCGTGAGCCGCTTTCATGACCCGCGCACAAAGGCTCTTTTCGCCGGGCTCGCTGCCCATTCTTTTCTGAGTTTGGACGAACCCTTGAGCGGCGCTTTCGGCGTAATACTCGGAGCAGCCGCCCATGCTGTCGGATGGCCGATTCCGCAGCGCGGGTCGCAGTCCATTACCAACGCATTGTGCGGCCATTTGTCTGCGCTTGGCGGCGTGGTGACAACATCTCGCCGAATCGAAAGCCTGTCAGAGCTGAAGGACTACGATTTGACGCTGTGCGATGTGACGCCGCGCCAGTTGTTGCGGATTGGCGGCGCGAGATTCTCCGACACTTTCAAACGCCTGCTGACGAGGTATCGCTACGGCCCAGGAATATTTAAAGTTGACTACGCTTTGTCAGCGCCAATACCGTGGCGTGCCTCCGAATGCTTGCGCGCCGCGACAGTTCACATCGGTGGAAGCTTCGAAGAAATTGCAGAATCCGAAAAGGCGATGTCGCAGGCTAAACTCGCGGAGCGCCCCTTCGTTCTGCTGGCTCAGCCCAGTCTATTCGACCCAACCCGCGCCCCGAAAGGGAAGCAGACCGCGTGGGCTTACTGCCACGTTCCCAACGGATCAACTTTCGATATGCTGCCCAGACTCGAAGCGCAGATCGAACGGTTCGCGCCCGGTTTTGCGGATTGCATTCTGGCGCGAAAAATATTTTCTCCCGCCGCCCTCGAAGCGATGGACGCAAATCTCATCGGCGGGGACATCAACGGCGGCGCAATGGACATCAGCCAGTTTCTATTTCGCCCAACGGCCCGAGGCTATGCCACATCGGCCAAAAATGTTTTTTTATGCTCGTCGTCAACCCCGCCCGGTGGTGGCGTGCACGGAATGTGCGGCTACCACGCCGCAAAAACCGCGATAGCGCGGATGAAATTCTAGGCCAGTATATAGCGTGCCAAGGGAATATTCGCGCCGGTGCACCCTTGAAAATTTAATCTCCGTCTGCGCCTACTTCTTCAGGCGAAGGTATCCATCAGTCTTTTCGATCCAATCCTGGCGAGGCGGGTGAAAAATATCCAGACTCACCGAATCAACCAAGGCTTCGGCCTTGTGCGGCATGTGCGGAGGAATAATCAGGACCTCGCCGGCGCTTACCACGATCTCCCGGCCATCTATCCAGAATCTTAAGGCACCCTTAATCATGTAGCTAATCTGTTCGTTGTGATGCTGGTGCAGGGGAACGACGCAGCCCGTCTTCAGCAACACTCGTGCCAGCATCACCTTGCCCCCCACCACGAACTGACGTTGCAGCAAGGGATTTAGATCTTCCAGTTCCACGGAAGCCCAGGGGGTGTGTCGTAATTTCGGTTTCGTGGCTCGTGCAGTCTTTTTCTGCGCCTTACGAGTTACGTTCTTTTTCGTTGCCATCTCCCGCCTCCCTCTGTGCGCCCCGGCCACATAATAGTCGGATTTTCCCTCTTGAGTCTCAAAAACGGAGCATCACTCGTCACAAATTTGAGGTCAACGAGTGCAAATGCCGGTTTCAACATCTATCAGCGCAAATGATCTCTGCTCGTGGTACATTCCGCCGTATGAAGCACTTTCTTCTGATCGTTACCTTTGCATGTCTTTCGACCCTTTCAGTCTTGGCGCAAAGTGCATCCAAAGGCGGCGATGGTAACAACTGCAATTGATAAAATGCAACTCGTTGGTCCCGTAATAACGCTTCGGATGGTTGGACACGAAACGAGCTTACGGATGCGTGCAAGGAAAAGCTGTGACAACTGACCTTGACGCCTCCCACCTTTGCACAGAGCGCAAAGATTGGCCAGCCTCCAGGTTTTGTTTAGGCCGCAACGAAAATATCTCCAAGTGTTGTGGAAAACTAAAGGTTGGGTCTGCGGTCCCGCTCTCCCTGCAACTGCGTCGCCCATTTTTTCGCTTTCCATCTACCCAGATCCCCTCTCTGCATTTATCCTGTCACGTCGCTCCTAATTCCAGCCGTAGATGATTGTGAAAAGTGTCCATGAAATTTTTGAAACGGTCGAAGGTCCAGATACTGTTATTTTTTGCGGTGATTGGGCCTGGATTCATTACCGCGAACGTGGACAACGACGCCAATGGCATTTACACGTACTCCGCTGCGGGCGCGCAGTTTGGGCACATGCTGCTATGGACGCTGATTCCGATCACCATCGCCTTGATCGTGGTGCAGGAAATCTGCGCGCGCATGGGCGCCGTTACCGGCAAGGGACTCAGCGATCTTATTCGCGAAGAGTTCGGATTCCGCATCACGTTTTTCATGATGATCGGAATTCTGATCATCAACTTCGGCAATATCGTAGGAGAATTTGCCGGAATCGCCGGAAGCCTAGAACTTTTTGGGCTTTCTAAATTCATCACCGTGCCCATATGCGCAGTTATCGTCTGGCTCATTGTGGTGAAAGGGCAATACAAGAGCGTCGAGAAAGTATTTTTGGTCGCGTCGTTTTTTTATGTGACGTATATTTTCGCTGGATTCTTCGCCAAGCCCGCGTGGATGGATGCTCTGGTCGCGACTGTGAAGTTGCCTCCGAAGAGCGCTTTCATGCAAGAGGGTTATTTGTATATGGCAATCGGAGTCATAGGAACGACCATCGCTCCGTGGATGCAGTTCTACCTGCAATCTTCCATCGTGGAAAAGGGCGTCACGGCGCGGCAGTATAAGGCTTCGAGAATTGATGTGATTGCCGGGTGCATTTTTACCGATGTCGTGGCATGGTTCATTATTGTCGCCTGCGCCGCAACTTTGTTCGTCCACGGATATCACAAGATTGACGATGCCAAGGACGCTGCCCAGGCTTTGCGCCCCCTGGCGGGAGACTATGCGTACATCCTCTTCGCTATGGGGTTGTTCAACGCTTCCCTATTCGCGGCTTCGATCTTGCCACTCTCGACGGCCTACACGGTTTGCGAAGGCCTGGGATTCGAATCTGGGGTTGGGAAAAAATTCGGAGAGGCTCCCGTCTTTTATTGGCTCTATACAATCTTGATCGCAGCCGGGGCGGGGGTAATACTGATTCCGAACTTGCCGCTGGTAAAAATTTCCATCCTTTCCCAGGTCGTGAATGGCGTAGCCGTACCGCCGGTGCTGATTTTCATGCTCCTGCTGGTAAATAAGAAAGAATTAATGGGAAAGTACGTAAATTCGCGAGGCTACAACGCTATTGCCTGGGTCACGACGGTTGTGATGACAGTGTTGAGCTTGGCATGGTTTTGGACCCTCCGCCACGGGGGAAGCTAGTTACCGGCACCCGACTTCTGCAGCCTTTGGCCTTGAAAAAGTTCTATTCCGCTTCCGAATCCCGAGTAAGGCTGTTAAAACTGCTTTGCCTGCCCAAATAACGCCTTCCGGATAGCCCAACCGGTCGGTCGCTTTTCACAAAGAAACTATGGAAAAGTCGTTAACTCGTTGCTAGACTGCGCTCATGCCGGACGGACGCCAAGTCGTCGTCTACTCTCGCAAGGGATGCCATCTCTGCGAGATTGTCAAAGAGACGCTAAGCAAACTCCAGCGCCGCGGCGGATTTACATGGCAGGAAGTGGACGTGGATAGCGACGAGCAGTTGCGGCGTCAATTCACCGACGAAGTTCCAGTGGTTTTCATTGATGGACGAAAGGCATTCAAGTACCGCCTGGATGAGCACGAGTTCCTACGCAAATTAGCCAGTTAACGATGGGGTTGTATCCCAGGCGGCAAAGGTTCGCTCCTCAGGTTCGTTCGCCAGATTTAGCAGCCTAATAAATGAAGGTATCTGCACTAATTCCGGCTAAGACTCTTCAATGAAATATATTTTAGGGCGTTACGTCTATGGCTTGGCGGCGATTGGCTCCGGTATTTGTGCCCTGGTGTGGCATGACTTCAGCAATTGGCACCAGATTAAGGCGCTTGCAGAGGTTCGTCACCTCGAAATTCTCACCTACATCGTTGCCGCCATCGAAATTCTTGGAGGCGTAGCCGTGCAATGGACGAAAACGGCCCGAGCCGGTGCTGTTGCACTTGGCGCAATCTATTTCGCCTTCACCTTGCTGACCCTACCGCTCATTATTCAGCAGCCACTTGTCTACAATGGCTTTGGCAACTTCTTCGAACAATACTCATTGGCCTCGGGGGCTGTGATCCTTTATGCGTGTTCCGGTTCAATTGCCCCGAACCGAACGACAAGATTGGCTCAGATCGGGTACTACTCGTTCGGTGTTTGTGTTGTCTCGTTCGCGCTGGAGCAGCTTTTCTATCTCCCTGCAACAGCGAGTTTCGTTCCGAAGTGGATTCCTCCTGGACAGATGTTCTGGGCGATCGCGACCACCGCCGCGTTTGCACTCGCCGCTCTCGCTCTACTCACCGGCTTCATGGCCCTGCTAGCGTCTCGATTGAACACGGCGATGATCGTGGGTTTCGGCTTGCTGGTATGGCTGCCGGCGCTCTTTGCTAATCCCCATAGTTTTGGGAACTGGTCTGAAGGGATAGAGACTCTCGCGATCGCGGGGTCGGCGTGGATTGTTGCGGACCTTCTCGGTCAGCGTCGCTCAGCAGAGACCGTACCCGCGAGTGTGGGTTAAAACCGCATCCCGCGATTAACTAGCGCGCACTCCTAATTCCGGCAGCGAAACATCCCCAAGCTCGTTCATCTCCGCTTGGGTCAGTTTGACCGATCCCGCTGCGATATTTTCTTCGAGATGTTGAACCGAAGACGTACCCGGAATTGGCAGCATCACCGAAGACCGTTGTAGCAGCCACGCCAGCGCAACTTGCTTGGGCTTGGCATTGTGCGCTTTCGCAATACGCTCCAGAGCGTCACCTGCAACTTTACCTGCGCCCAATGGAAACCAGGGGATGAAAGCAATTCCGTTCTTATCGCAATAATCCAAAACATGCTCCCATTCGCGATCGGCGAAACTGTAGCGATTTTGCACCGAGACAATCGGAGTAATCTTGCGCGCCCGCTCCACATGTTCGCGCGTGACATTCGAAAGTCCAATCAATCGGATCTTGCCTTGCTCGCGAAGCTCGGCCAGCGTCTCGACCGACTTGTCAAACGACGTTGCGGGATCCGGCGTATGCAACTGGTACAAATCAATTCGCTCTAGCCGAAGCCGCTTCAGGCTTCCTTCGACGGCCTCCCTTAGGTGCAGGGGGCTGGCATCGTGGCTCCAATATCCCGGGCCCGGGCGCACCCATCCACCCTTGGTCGCGATGACCACGCCGTTCGGATAAGGCGCCAGCGCCTCCGCAATCAACTCTTCGCTGACGTAGGGGCCATATGAATCTGCCGTGTCAATAAAATTGACGCCGAGCTCGACTGCCTTCCGCAGCACCGCCAGCGCTCCGGCGCGATCCTTGGGAGGTCCCCAAACTCCGTCGCCGGTAATCCGCATCGCTCCGAATCCCAGACGATTGACGGTCAGCGTATCGCTCGATCCGTGAGCGTCGAGCGAAATAGTTCCCGCAGCATTCGTGAATGTTCGTGTCGTCATAATGATTTTATTGTACCGTTTTCACACATCCTGTGGCGGGGCCATGAGAAGTTCCAGGTCAGCTGCTCTTGTCTCTTTTCCTCTTGGTCCACCCACAAAAAGAACCTTCGACCACGCCCGTATCGTCTAAGAATTCAGTGAATTCTTCCCCGAAGCCCCCATTAACGCCGCGAGCGGCGGTACAGCGGTTAAGCGCGATTCTGCCCGACGTTTGGGAGTTGGTTCTTCCCCGGCGCGGGTTGTTGGCGCTAGGGTTTGGGCTCATGGTGATCAACCGCGTTTCAGGGTTGGTCCTCCCCTACTCAACAAAATTTCTCATTGATACGGTAATCGTAAAGCACCAGATTCAGCGACTGAGGCCGCTCGTCTTGTGGGTGTTGTTGGCCACGGCGATTCAAGGCGCGACATCGTTTTCGTTAACCCAATTGTTATCCAAAGAGGCGCAGCGCCTCATCGCCGAGCTTCGGCAAAAAGTGCAGGCGCATATTGGACGGCTTTCGATTGCGTTTCACGATTCGAACAAAAGCGGTGTGTTGGTTTCGCGGATCATGAGCGACGTGGAAGGTGTGCGCAATCTGCTCGGCACGGGCCTTGTGGACTTGACGGGAGGATTGTTAACGGCATGCATCGCTCTGGTCGTGCTGTTCCGGCTTAGCTCCCTGATGACGATCATGGCGTTTGGATTTCTGCTTTGTTTTGCGCTGGCGTTGAGAAAGGCGTTCGGGACAATTCGTCCAATTTTTCGCGAGCGCGGCAAGATCAACGCTGAAGTCACGGGAAGGCTTGCGGAATCTCTTGGCGGGGTGCGAGTAATCAAGGGTTACCACGCGGAACAGCGCGAAGCGAACGTATTCTCGCGGGGAGTGCGTCGTTTGCTGGATAACGTAATGCGAAGCCTTACGGCGACATCGGTAATGAGCCTGTCCGCAAGCCTGCTTCTCGGCATTGTCGGCGCGCTGATCATGTATTTCGGAGCGCGGCAAATTATCGCGGGCAGTCTTACCATTGGAGGATTTTTTACCTACACATTATTTCTGGGCTTCTTAATCGCGCCGGTTATGCAAATCGTCCAGGTGGGAACGCAGTTAACGGAAGCGCTCGCAGGCTTGGAACGCACGCATGAGATTCTAAGCGAGCGTCCTGAAGATGAAGATCCGAAGCGCACAGTCACGCTGCCAGACATTTACGGCACCATTGATTTCGATCACGTCAACTTCAGCTACGACGGAGTTCGCACCGTGCTGCATGACATCTCATTCCACGCCGCGCCGGGGACTGTGACTGCGCTTATTGGCTCTTCCGGATCAGGAAAATCCACGACGATCGGGCTGGTCGCGGCGTTTTATGTGCCTTCTTCGGGGAAAATTCTTGTTGACGGAATTGATCTGAGCACGGTGCGGCTGGATTCTTATCGCACGCACCTGGGAACGGTTTTGCAGGAGTCATTTCTCTTTGACGGAACCATCCGTGAGAATGTTTCTTTTTCGCGTCCCGATGCAACCGAAGAAGAAATTCTGGAAGCGTGCCGCATCGCGCGAGTAGACGAGTTTGCGGAGAGTTTTGCCGATAAATATGACACCATCGTCGGCGAGCGCGGAGTCAAACTTTCCGGTGGCCAGCGGCAGAGAATTTCCATTGCGCGCGCAATCCTCGCCGAGCCGCGCATCTTAATACTTGACGAAGCGACTTCAAGCCTTGACTCAGAGTCGGAAGCGCTCATTCAGCATGGCCTTTCGTATCTCATGCAAGGACGCACCACGTTTGTGATCGCGCACCGGCTTTCAACCATCCGGCGCGCCGATCAGATTCTGGTGATTGAGCAAGGGAGGATCGTCGAGCGCGGGACTCACGCGGAACTGTTTGCCCTGCGCGGCCGTTATCACGATCTGTATACAAAACAACATGGAGTCGAGACCAATTTATTTCTGGCTCCAGGCGAAGGCGATGCGATTCCGCTAGCGGAAGCTGGCGCGAAAAAGTCGCCCAAGGACGATGCGGATTTGACCGACGCGCTCGATTTAGTGAGGGGAGACGTGCGGTAGATGAATTCTGTTGACGGCAAGAGGGCGGTTGCGATTCAGACCGATCTGGCGATTCAGACCGAAAACGTCTGCCGCCATTACACAATGGGCGAGACGCTAATCCGTGCCGTGGATGGTATTTCGCTTCAGGTACGAACCGGAGAATTCGTTGCGTTGCTCGGAACTTCGGGTTCAGGCAAATCCTCGCTGCTGAATCTGATTGCAGGGCTTGACCGTCCCACGTCCGGCACAGTGATTGTTCAGGGGCACGATCTAGCCAGGCTTTCGCATGAGGAACTTGCGAAATACCGCCTCCACGCAGTCGGCATGGTTTTTCAATCTTTCAATTTGATTCCCAGCATGACGTTGCTGGAGAACGTCGAGCTCCCCATGCGCTTCGCCGAAGTGGATCGCGATAAGCGCGGTGCGCTGGCCGAAGAAGCATTGCGTCGCGTCGGACTCATCGCAAGGCTGCGGCACCGTCCAACGGAACTTTCCGGAGGAGAGCAACAGCGGGCATCGTTGGCACGAGCGTTAATCAATCAACCCCAGGTGCTCTTGGCGGATGAGCCGACCGGCAATCTCGATTCACGCACCGGAACCGAGATCCTGAACTTTATCCGCGAGTTTAACGAAACAATGGGAATGACAGTTGTGATGGTCACGCATGAACGCACCTTAGCCGAGCGGTACGCCGGGCGAATGATATTTCTAGCGGACGGCAAATTAGTGGGCGACGAGACGAATCACGTGGCGGTGAAGTCCTCACAAACGACGGAGGCCACGCTGTGAAGTTGTATGATTCCGCCGAACTCGCGCTTCGCAATCTGCGGGAATCTTTTTTGCGCAACTCTCTCACCACGGTTGGCATTTCCGTCGGAGTGGCGTCGCTGGTCGCAATGTTGTCTCTTGGCATCGGCTTGCAGCAAATGGCTGCGCGGCGTCTGCAAACATCAGGATTGTTCGATACCGTTGTCGTAACCTCGCGGCGCGATTTTCGTGGCTTCAATCGCGAGCAAGATCGGAATGGACCCGCCCCTGCGGAGAGCCCGGCACTCGACGATACTGCGTTACAGGAGATGCAGAGAATTTCCAATGTGGCGGAGGCCTATCCCGACATCCGGCTCATTACCGATTTGCGATATGAGGGCAAGCAGCACCTCACGATGATCGCGGCATTGCCTTTTTCCGCAAAGAACAACGACGCTTTCGACGGCATGCAAGGCAGTTTCTTTTCTTCTGAGAGCGCCCCTGAAGTCATACTGGCAAAATCTTTTGCCGAGGAGTTACTACGCCGCGAACCAAAGCCCGGCGAGACTGAAGTGAACGTCGCCGAACTCGGTCCGCCGCTGCTGGGAAAAGAACTGACCATGCGTTACGCGGAGCGAATTCCCAGTGAAGGTGCGGTGAATTCGAAACCTTCCGGCCAGGCCGACGATTCGGAAGGCGTGGCGTACTCCGTAGTCTCCCGCGAGCAGAAATTAAAGATTGTCGGTGTGTGTGACCTTGATCCCGACAGCATGCGCGGACAAGCTCACGCGAGAGTATTCCTTCCTCTAAAGTTCGCAGAGAGCCTGCACGTGATGCAGGCGGCGAATTTACGCGATGCTTCTGAGGCGGCCGGCGGCGAACCAACATACGCGGATGTCCGAGTGCGACTTAAAAGCCCAAAGTACGTTCAGCAGGTCGAAGATGCAATCAAGAAAATGGGCTTTAATACCTTTTCAATTATTGATGCGACCCGCAGCCTGCGCCGATTTTTTGCCGTGTTGGACTTATTCCTGGGCATTTTCGGAAGCCTGGCTCTGGCCGTCGCCTCCATCGGGATCGTAAATACGCTCGTGATGGCCATCCTCGAAAGGCGGCGCGAGATTGGGATCATGAAGGCTTTGGGAGCGAGCGACTCCGACGTTAAAGGATTGTTCTTCGCCGAGGCAGGTGCGATGGGCATCTTGGGGGGAATTCTTGGCGTCGCCCTGGGTTGGATTATTGGTCACGTAATTAATTTCGGGACCAACATTTATCTCAAGCGGCAGCAATTTCCTCCAGAAAATTTATGGTCAGTGCCGTGGTGGCTGGTCGCGGTAGCGATTGCATTTTCCATCATCGTCAGCCTGCTGTCGGGATTGTACCCAGCCAGCCGCGCCGCCAGGCTCGACCCCGTTCAGGCACTAAGATACGAATGAGCAATCGCAATTTTCCCAACTTTGCCGTCTCCAGCGCCCGTAATATCCCTCGATTTGTCATCCTGAGCGTAGCGGCGTCTCGCGGAGCGAGCCGCCGCGAAGTCGAAGGACCCCTATTCCCTTCCGCAAGCAGGTTTGGTCATCGCCTGTTCAGGCTGCTCCCGTCGCTTTCACTGTTCGTCTTTCTAGTCACCGTTCTCCACGCGCAGGGCAGAATGGACTGCGACGCGCTCAACAGCCGCGTCCTCAAACAAACGGTTCATTACTGTGTGTTGTTGCCCGACGATTATGATGCGACGGTTGCTAAACGTGCTGCGACAATTTATCCGGTCCTCTATTTTTTGCATGGATTAGGCCAGAACGAGCAGGCGCTTTTCAAAAGCGGAGGATGGGATTTAATAGAAGATCTGCGCCAGCAACATAAGATCAGCCAATTCTTGATCGTGGCGCCCGAGGGAAAGAATAGTTTTTTCATCAACTCCGCCGACGGCAAAGTGCGTTATAGCGATTTCTTTATTCGCGAATTCATTCCGTATATCGAGAAGAAGTACGTCGTAAAAAAAGATCGAGCCGGAAGAGCTATTACTGGGCTTTCTATGGGCGGATATGGCGCGTTGCGATTCGCTTTCGCCTATCCTGAATTGTTCTCTGCCGTTAGCGCGCAAAGCGCAGCGCTCATGACCGAATCACCCCAGCAACTCAACTCAGCATTGCAATCTCGAACACAACTGGGGCGCCTTCTAGGATCGCCATTCGGAGATCCAATCAACATTCCGCATTGGAGACAGAACGATCCGCTAATTCTGGCAAGAACGAATAAAGCAGCGATCAGGAAGCTCGCGATTTATTTCAATTGCGGAGAGGAAGATGACTTCGGCTTCGAGGTGGGCGCTCAGGCTTTGCATCGCCTGCTTCTATCCGAAGGAATCAAGCACGAGTTTCATTTGTATCCCGGAACTCACAGCCCTGAATATTTTCTCGCGCATCTGGGAGAAACGCTTGAGTTTCATTCGAGGGAGTTCGGTAAAGGCAAGTGAGCCTACGATTCTCGGTTCCTCTTCACCGCGTAGAGAAGCTGCAAACCTCGTTATCTGTTGGGCTACCCTGGCGATGTTCACCAATCACGCACGCAATTCTATGGGTCTTAAGAGCGAACGAAATCTCTAAGTCTCGACGTGACCCACACCCGAATATCTTTGCTCGATTGACCGGTTGATTCCGCAATCCAAACCTCGTCGTCCAGGGTACCCAAGTCCCTCAGGCCTTGGGTATAACCTGCTCGAACCCATAACGACTCAAAGTCGCGGGTGTGTTTCATCGGATCGTCGCCACTAGACAAAATTTCTTGCGCAATTCGTTTCGCCATGCGAGTCGCGGCTTCTCGCAGTGAGATTCGCTCCAAACCCATTTCCTCCATCGCACGGGGAAGGATCTCGGCAGCTTCAAAGTACGTTGGATGTTCAAGCGCTGCTAGGCGCCTTATCGCGGCGCCGTCTATGTCCGCCTCAAGGGCATCCAACGCGATGCTAGGCATGTCGCTCGAGGCAATTAGGTTCAATGCTAGCTTTGCTTCGACTAATTGAGGTTCAAATGCCACGTGCGGGGATTTTAACCGATAGCACCACAGTCCAGTCATTCACTTTGGCGATGATTGACCTCAACGAGTGATGGTATTCTGGCCCGGCATATCTACGGGAGGATCTCATGCGCTTTCGGAATGCATCTTTGTCTTTTGCCCTTCTGGTCGCACTAATCTCGTTCACCTTTAGCACACGAGCTGCCGCGGAGGGAACGTGGGCGGTCGAAAAGACATTTCACATTGGTGGCGACGGAGGCTGGGACTACGTCACACTGGACGCAAAGGCGCACCGGCTATACGTTCCCCGGAGCACACACACGATGGTGATTGATGCCGAATCGGGGGCGACGGTCGCGGACATTCCCGGCCAGAAGCACAATCACGGAGTCGCTCTGGTTCCCGGCGCCGGACGAGGATTCATCAGCGACGGTGCCGGCTCAATCGTGATTTTTGATCTCAAGACCAACGCCGTTCTGGGCACCGTCGCAGCACAACGCGATGCCGACGGCATTATTTTCGACAAGGCCAGCGGGCTGGTGCTGGTGGTCTCCGGCGACGGCGGAGTTCTGATGACGCTCAAGCCCGATGCGAATCCAAAAACTGCAACCATTGACCCGCCAATTGATTTGGGCGGTAAGCCCGAGTTTTTAGCTTCCGACGGCGCAGGCAAAATCTATATCAATCTCGTGGACAAGAGCGAAGTGGCCGTGGTGGACATCAAGGCGCGGAAAGTCTTGGCGCACTGGCCTGTCGCGCCCGGCGGCGCTCCGGTGGGAATGTCCATAGACACAAAGAAGCGGCTGCTTTTTATTGGATGTAGAAATCCGCAGAAGCTGATAGTGATGAGCGCCGACGACGGCAAAGTGCTCGCCGATCTGCCAATTGGCGCGGGGGTGGACGCTACGAGGTTCGATGGCAGCCAGGCATTTGCGAGCTGCCGTGACGGCAAGCTGGTAATTGCCGGCGAGACTGCTCCAGGCAAGTTCGAAATCCTGCAAACAGTAACGACCCCACCCGGCGCAAGGACAACGGACATTGACCCCGAGGCGCACAAAGTATATTTGCCCACAGCCGAATTTGAGGAGTCCAATCCGCAATCGCCAGGTCGTCCCAGAGCCAAGCCTGGGACTTTTATGATCGTCGTTGTCACGCGGGAGTAAGAGTGACGGCCGGTAAGCACCTCCATTGGGATACTTCGTATTTCATTCCAAAGCCGGAGAAGCGGAAGTAAGCTGTATCCGGGAGGTCACCGTCGGATTATTTTCTGGCACATCTCGGACAAACGCTGGAGTTTCATTCGAAGGAGTTCGGCACGGGCAAGTGAGCCTGCGATAGTTGAGTGCTGGCCCACTCTTTCGCCCGTGATGGGATTGAGGTCGGCCCACTGTTGTCGCTCCCGCTTTTGGAGCGACAGGGTGCGAGTACAATTCCGTTTCATGCCACCAATACCGATACGCTATCAGCATCAGCGTTGCTGGCACCTCATTACTTTCAGTTGTTACCTCCGAAGTTGCTCGACTCTGCGGCCGCGCGCGATACCTTTGAGCGCGAGTTAGAGAGCGTACGCCGCTGGTACGGGTGTTACGTCAGCGGCTACGTGGTAATGCCTCGATGAAAATCCTACTCTGTTAACTCCTAGGCGATCTGCGCAGCGTGCGCATTTTGTCAGAGACCGGTAGTCCGACACAACAACAAAAAGCCCCGCTCTTGCGAGCGGGGCTTGGACGGACAGGAGTGTCCGTCCCCACACGATCCAAGCCAGAAGCTAGCAGCCTGAGGCGATCCAAGCTAACAGCCAA
>CAVREG010000014.1:0-117626 GCA_963720075.1 uncultured Acidobacteriaceae bacterium
GTTGCACCCCGTACAACTGACTGCGTAACAGCCTGTTCGCCGCCAGCGAGACCACAGTACCGGTCGCCAGTCCTATCGCTGCCGGGACCATCGCCCGCCGCACGAAAAGTCGTGTAATGTCACCCCGCGTCGCTCCGAGTGCCAGCCGGACGCCAATCTCCTGGGTGCGCTGCGCAGCAAAATACGATACCACTCCATAAACTCCAACGCTGGCCAGCAGCAATGCAATCCCGGCAAATGACGCAACCACCGCCGCGTTCAGCCGTGGTTGCGCCACAGCATCGCTTAGTAGCTGATCCATCGTCTCGATCTTGCCTACCGACTGACGCGGATCCGCCTGGTATACCTGCTCGCGGATCGAGTTTGCGAGTTGTTCGCGGCACCTTCGTCCGCACCATAAAGTAGCGATGCCAACCGCCATTGGTGTTCGCAGGCCAGTAGACGGCCGGTCCAGGCTCCGCCGCGATCGCTCCAGATATCCCTCGCACATCGGCAACCACCCCCACAATCTCGTGCGCCTGGCCATCCACGAGCAGGTGATGTCCGGTTGGATTTCCCTTCGGAATAAACTCCCGCACCAATGCTTCGTTCACCAGTACCGGTGGTACTCTCGAAACCTGGTCCTCTGCGGTAAACGTTCTTCCCTGTCAGCAATGGCGTCCCGATCGCCGCCAGCAGATTCCCGGCGATATTCCGGATTTCCGCGCTGATTGCCGGCTGATTGGCAACTTGCGGCAGCCAGTCCGCGTCGAAGCTGCCGCGCACATGAAAATCGGTCACTGGCGGCGAACTGATCTGCCCCGCAGCCTCTACTCCTGGGAGATTTTCAATTCGTTGTTGCACGTCGTTGTAGAAATTGCGTACCGCTTCCGGCCTCGTGTCCCACGGCAACAACACCCGAACCGTCAGCAGGTGTTCCGGCTCAAATCCCAGTGGCTGCTTCACCAAGTTCCACAGCGACTCCGCCAACAGCGACGCACCAACCAGCAGCACAAGAGACAGACCTACCTGCACCCCCACCAGGACGCTGCGCAACCAGTTGCCGGATGATCCTCCGGGGCGTGTCTCACCCTGCTTGAGCGCCGAATGCAACTGCACCTTCCGTGTTTCCAGCACCGGAATCACTCCGAACACGATTCCAGTTGCCACCGAAACCAGCAGAGCGACCCCAATAACAATCCCGTCCATGTGAATCGTGCCCGGTTGCCCCAGAATCCCCGGCAGGCTGGTAGCGGCGATGCGAGTCAGCACAAATGCCAGGAGGATTCCCGTACCGCCGCCTGCCAACGCAAGGAGCCCGCTCTCCACCAATAACTGAAAAGCCACGCGCCGTCCCGAGGCACCCAGCGCCCGCCGCAGAGCAACCTCCCGCTGCCGAGCCGTCGCGCGAGACAAGAGCAGGTTGGCCACATTGATGCAAGCGATCAGCAGCAGCAGGGCCGACGCGATCAGCAAGGCCACCAGTGCCGGTTCCTCGTTGCCGTACCGGTCCTCGCGCAGCGTCTCGCTCGTGAACCGCCACGCGCCGTCGCTCGACGGATACTCCCTCCTGAGTTGCTCCCCGATCCGATCCAGATCGCCCTGAGCCTGCGCCAGAGTTACGCCCGGCCGCAACCTCCCAAATACAATGATGTTCCGCAGTCCGTCGTCCCGATAATTGCCCCAGTTATTCGGAACAAACTGCGCCGCGTGCCAAAGGTCCACGCCTCCCGGCGCAGAAAAGTCTCGCGGCATCACGCCCACAATCGTCGCCGTCTGCTGATCCAGCTTCACTTGTTCTCCGATTACGTTCGGATCGCCTCCAAAAAGCCGCTGCCATCCCGGATAACTCAACACCAAGGTCTGCGGTGCATCCGGCACGTCGTCTTTCGCATTGAATACCCGCCCTAGCATCGGCGCTGTGGCGAAGACATCCCAGAATCCTGCATTCGCTCCCGCTGCCTTCACGTAGATGGGCAATTTCTTTCCCGCAATCAGGGTGCTCTCGTCGAAGTAAAATAACGCCAGACTGGAGAGGCTCCGGTTTCTCGCCTCAATGTCATAGAATCGCGGACCCGTCATCAGCCCCCCAGCCGACCGCCCGGCAATCCGTGTGTCGTGAATCGCGACAATCCTCTCCGACTGTGGATAGGGCAAGCTTCTGAGCAGCGTCGAATACACTACCGTGAACATCGTTGTCGTCGCCGCAATCCCCAGTGCCATCGTCAACACCACGACGAGCGTGAACCCCAGCGAACGCCCTCATCTGTCGTAGCGAAAATCGCATGTCCTGCGCCAGATATTCCAGCAAGGGCAACCCTTCCTCTGCGTGGTATTGCTCTCGGATCGCCTCCAAGGCGCCAAGTTTCATCCGCGCCTGCCTCCTCGCCTCTTCCTCGCTCATTCCGGCCTGTATATTGGCTTCCGCCTCGCGCGCTACGTAGTCTTCCAACTCTTCACGCAGCCTTTGATCACCGTGCCGGCCAGTAACAAAATTGCGCAGACGGATCAGGAATCGATTGAGAGTCTTCATGCCAGATCCTCCGCTTTCACCTCGAAGAAGTGGGCGATGATTGCCGCCGTCTGCTCCCAATCGGCTTCTCGGTTTCGAGAAGCTTGCGACCCGCGCGGGTGAGCCGATAGAACCGCGCTCGACGATTGTTCTCAGAAGGTCTCCATTCCGATGCGATCGCGCCCTTCTTGCTCTAGTCTCAGAAGGACAGGGTAGAGTGTTCCCTGATTGACAAAAAGCTGGTCTCTGCTAATCTGCTCAATTCGCCGTGCAATCCCATAACCATGCAACGGTCCAAGTACATCGAGCGTCTTGAGTACCATCAGCGCCAGTGTTCCCTGGTTGTACATCCTTTTTAGGCTTCATATATTAGGTACCACCACCCGACATTTTGGCTACCAACAGGAGAATGGCACACTTTCATTGGGAAGGCAACAGGTGCATTTTGTGCAAGAGGAATCAACAATGGAGAAAACATGCGATCTGATCACTGCGAGGATTGGAATAGTCTTGCGAACGATCATGCGTTTTTATCCCGTGAGCGCTCGTGTCAACCAGGTGGTTAACGACGATGAAGAATGTTCCACAGTGGAACCGGTCCAGACTCAGAATCAGCTGCTCTTCTAGACGGCGATGTTCATCGTATTCATCCTGCCAGCCGTCGTTCATCATCAAGCTGATCGGCAACCAACTGTCTGGGATTGCCCTCCGACATTGCTCCATGACACGCTGGAATATGTCCAAAATATCCGTTCCCTCTAATGCTGCGCTTGCACTTTGGGCAAGGTCTAACCACGAGTGCCTGTTTCTGCGAGGTCTCTACTGGGAAGGTTCGCTGTGTCGCTGTTTCGAGACCATACTCATCAATGAGCCACCTGGCGACAGCTGGATCCATCAGGCCGAAATTTAATTCCGATGTGTACTGACGGCAGAATGCCTCGAATGCTCGATCGGTCACCGAGGTATCCATTACCTTGAGCTCCCCGTTAGCGACCCATTTCCCGACTTCAACAGTCGTGACACCCAAGAGTTTGGCGAGTCGTCCCCACGAGTACCCTTCGTTCTCATTACACACGCCCGCTTCGGTTTTCGCTTCCATTCCTGGTAGGGCCAGGCCTCCGTGTCTGAGACGGAATTCCGCGAGGGAAATTGCTGAGACGCGCGGGTCCCGGACTCTTAGAAGACCGCTTCCAATCAAACGCTGGAGCCGGCGATGGCTTATATGTAGAGTCTGCTGGATTCTTCGCAATGACCAGCCGTCCGTAACCCTTGCGCTTATCGCGCGGCCTTTGAGCCGGAAGCGAACTGATTGTTCCGAGCGGTTGAGCCTTTTGGCGATCGCTTTGACCGGCTCATAGCCGGCGCGCACAAATAATTCTTCTTCCTCTTCCCTGGTCCAAGGTCGTCGATCGCCCTTTTGTTTGTTTGCCCGACTTTTGTCCAACCAACCTTGAGTCCGTGCGAATCTCGACACCGTGTATCCCGCGAGTCCAGGGTAAAGCGCCCTCACGGATCTGATCGCTTCCGTCTTTTTTCGGCCTCCAATTCGGTAGCCCTCGCGGAGAATTTCAATCGCGGATTCACTCAAATCGATGGGTGCCGCACTGCTGCCGCATTCTTTCTCGCGGAGGTGTCGCATGCGGTACCAGACTTGGGCAGGCGGTACCTCAGGCGTGAGCTGCCGCACTCTTTTGATTGCCTCCTGAGTGCCTCTCCTGCCGTGCCTCATCCCCACAACCAAGATCCGGTCTATCTCCTCGAACCAAGGCAAGGACTGGCTTTGCTTCTTTCTCTCGGGACTTATTCGATCTTCCATAAGCAAATCGAGGCTCCTTCGGCTCTTGTTTCTGAGAAATCAGAATTGCCCCCATACTGATAAAAGGAACCAAAACAGTACCCAACCTATCGAAAATATTTTCGCTACTTTCTGCCCTCGGTCGGGTTGGTCTTGACATACCTTTCTGTCGGATGGCAGGCTTGCGTAATTCCTCTGGCCGGGTACCACGCAATAGCTGACGTGAGGCGCTTGGTATGCCAGCCCCCGAACCCGGTCCCGAGTGGGTGCTCTCAGGTGCCCACCCTCGTTTAGATCCGGCCACCGAAAGCGAACTCTCGAAAGCCGCACGATCAGCGTGGCCGAAAGCGTTGGCTCACGTCCGGCAGGTTCAATCACGAGACCCATTCGATGACGACGGAATCTTGGTAGCCGAAGTGTGGGAGAGCGTTCTTCAATCTGTTTCCAAAACGCTCGATCGGATGAATGGAAGGCGCGGCGAGATTAAGGATCTGGAGGCTTACCTTCTCGGAAGCTTCTACCATCGGCTTGGACGTGCTCTCAAGAAGGAAGAACGCCGTGAGGAAATGATTCATCTTGTACCTTCAGCCCTGGAGTTGGACGTTCTTGTCAAAACGAGTCACTCAAAGCACCACGACATTGAAGACTCGGCTCATGCTCGACAGATTCTTGATCGGATGGACAAGTGGACCCGCGAGATCTGGGTTGCGCGGGAGTACGGCTATCCTGGAAGCACATTGGGCACGTTTACGGAATGTCTGCCATTAGCGCCATGCTTCGCTTCCGACGGCGCATGAAGATTTTGCGAGAACGTCTGTCTCGTGGTAGATGAGATACCACTGTGTGTGCTGGACCCTCTTTCAGTTACACTTGGGCTGTTTTTCAGATTGAACTGTTTGCGAGCTGATACTCTCTGAGCAGCGAAAGCCAATCCAACGCGGCGGACAAGCGCTTGCTTGAAATTCTCCGGCAGGGCTTGGCGACGGAATTCCCTAATCCCGAGAGAATCGGCTGTCCGGGGAGTTCTCTACTCAAGGGCATTGCAAAAGGAAAGGTTTCGCTCACCGAAGTAGAGCCTTGGCTCGATCACCTCGGCTCATGCAGCCCGTGCTTCCGGGAATTCAAAGAGTTTCGCCGGCAATCCGCGATACAGCGTCGACGTGTGCTGACTCTGGTGGCCACTGCTGCTTTGCTGCTTTTCGCTGTGGGGGGATGGTTGTGGGTGCGGGCTCGACACTCGGTACAAACGACTGAGACCGCTGTTTTGGATCTTCGTGAGCGGTCAGTGGCTCGCGGGCAGAACCCATCTGACACGGGTCAGCCGCCTTTGGAGATTCCTCGAACGACGAAGCACCTGGTTCTTGAGCTTCCAATTGGGAGCAAGGAAGGCCCCTACGATGTCGGGCTGATCACTGCCAGCGGCGACGAGCTCTTGCGCGCGACGGGGACCGCGGAATTGCGTGATCACATTACCCGTCTGCGGGTCGATGTTGACCTCGGAAGTGTGCGAGCCGGCGCATATTCTCTTGGGATTCGACAACCTGGTCTTGAGTGGACCCGATATCCCATCCGTGTCTTTTGACCCGATGGCGGCGACGGCTGGCTTGAAGCGTCGACCAATTTCCCACGAGGCTGTTTGTTCGGTGACGACTAAATACCGGCTGCGTTGGACGCGAGCCAGCAGCGTTTTCTTCAGACACTTTTCGCCTTAACAGTCTTCGCCGCTGCAATGATTTGGTCGATTATTGCGCGAACTTGGGGTACGACCGTCCTTTCCTTGCCTAGGAGCAACATTTTATGGAGAAATTGAACTAAGTCTATTAAGCAACGCTCCTCGCCGAGGAGCGCTGCATCAGCGGAAGGCCTGACGAATCGAACTTCCGCTCCTGAAAATCGGCAATAGGGATTGAAGCATGCAGAGTTTGGATGCGAGTGTTCGCTCAACAAGGCATAGCTGTCACCGACATCACTGGCCCCGTAGGTCTGTATCTGGTACTCCGCATACGCGGCGAGAGACTTCTTGAGTCGCAACTGGTCGGGCATCTCATCGTAAGGGTAACTAGGCTCGTATTTTTCGCCGTGCTCTTTTACCCAACGGTTAGCCTCCATTACACGCGATTGCAGTTGTCCCGCTTCTCCCCATTCCTGCTTCGCTATGTGGTCCCCGAGATTTTTGGACATATAGCACGTATGGGCAGTCCATTCGTAGACATGCCTGCATGCGACAAATGCGGTAGGAACATTTCCGAGCTTGATTAGATCAACGATTCCACGCAGAACTACTCGCAGATGAGCGATTACGCAATAGTTGTAGTAATTGGTTCCCCACAAAACCAAATCTTCATTCGGTTTGTCATTTGGCACTGAGGGACGAACGAGGGGCGGCAGCATTATCTTCTCCAATCCGTCCGTCACTATGGCGAGCAGAGGTATGCAGTTCGTATGCATGCCAAAATTATGCGCACTCTCGGTGGCGAACGCAAGGCGAAGGAGATTACCATGAGATTTGGAGGTGCTGTGAACCACAGCTTTGAGGAAATCCGGGCCGCGTGTTTAGACCTGCTTTCGGGACGGGAGCGGGGAGCCTACGATCTAACCCAGTATCAAAATTTGCTTATCGGAGTTGCGCAGGTGTTCGAGCGACGGGAAGGAGGTCAAGGAGGCCGTGCGTACCAGGGAGGTGGAACCTTCGGACCTTCGTTGTCTGCTGAAGATAGAGAGTTGTTTCTAGAGGTCTTTTGGACATTATTTCGAGAGGGCATCATTACACTCGGCTTGAACGACTCGAACCGTGAGTTCCCTTTCTTTCGGATAACTCAATTCGGCAGCAGGATGATTGCGCACAGGCAGTCGCATTTCTTCCACGACGTTTCTTCCTATGAGCGACTGGTTAGGACCGAGGTTCCAACCATCGATGACACGACAGTGCTCTACCTCAAAGAAGCGATGCAGTCCTTCCGGGTAGGGTGCGTCCTTGCTTCGACTGTCATGTTGGGAGTTGCAACCGAGCACACCTTTCTCATGTTGCTGGAGAAAATTGACCAAAGCTCATTGCACTCCGCATTGTTCGCAAATGTCGCCAATGAACGGACAATTCTTCACAAGGTGAACAAGTTCAAAAATATACTGGATCAACAAGGCCGCTCTTTACCCGCAGACGTGCGCGAAGATATCGACACGCATTTCGCCGGTATATTGTCGATAATTCGGACTTTTAGGAACCAGTCGGGGCATCCCACAGGCAAGATTCCCGACCGCGAGCAGGCCTACGTTCTGTTACAGCTCTTCATCCCTTACTGCAAGAAGATGTACCAGTTGATGGCGTATTATTCGTGAACCTTTCCGCCGGCGGAAATGTATTGCTGTCTTGGCAAGGCGTGGCAGTGACGCGAAATCGGCTAGCCGGCAGGAGACCATCATGGATCCAATCGTCAGGCAGTCGTTGGTTCGACGATTCTATTTTTCTGAGGCGCTGGCGGTATACGAAAACTTTTACAAGCCGCTGGTCTCCACCTACAGACCAGCATCGAAGAAACTTGTCGAGCCCGGCCGCCTGGAGGATCGACCACCAACTTGGGTGCCCCTAGTATTTCACTGTACGACTCTTCAGAAAGCCCGAGAAATATTTAAAGAAGGAATGCTTACACCATCCGAAGGCGGGACTGTCAGTTTCACCGAAATTCCAATTGGTGAACTCGACAGGATGAAATATAGACATCGCGAACAAGAGCAAATAGCAATCGGTTTTCCACGCCGCTACATTGAGTCGATTGGACTGACTCCAGTTTTGTACTTAAAGCACAACCCGCTGCTTCGCGAACTGGTCGAGGAGCTGCGGAGGGATAACGCAGAAAAGTATGAGAGCCTGCGGCCTTTCCTAGACACGAAAGGGGACGTATCAGCCTTCCAGGAGGTCCGAACAAAGGGCGCTGTTGAGGTCAAGGAGGCGGTTTGGCTCCTTACCACAAAAAAAGATAGTAAGACGCTTCGTCTAACAATTCCTGACGTGAAAATCTTTGAGGACAAATTCGGCAAGATTCCCAAATCATATTGGCATCGCTCTCATCAGCTTGGAGTGCTTGCGGAATGGCAATTCATAAGTTGGAAAACGAAGGAAGCGAGCCTGCCGAGAGACTACGAGTTCATTGGCGAACATTATTGGCGACAAGACGTATTGCAGAGAAAAGAACTAAACGTCACTCTTCCAGCCCATGAGAAGAAGATCATTTTGAGACGATAAACTGGGATCAGGATCGTCAGACGTTGGGGCCTTTCCGATTCATCGACGTTGCTCGATTCGTGGCCAAGCTTCTTGAAGTTGAGGGAGAAGAACTCGATACGGTACTGCAATATCGATTCATCCAAGATGTGGCCAGTATCTGAAGCACTTCCGCTGGCCAACACGTCGACGGAGATCACTTCGTTGTTGTGATTACAAAATAGAACCCCCATCTCTATGAGTTACGATGCTAGACACTCACCGAAAAGTTAAACTGAGAGCACTCCGGGTGGTGACTCTGCGCTTGCCTGGGCCCACGATGGGATTGCCGGAGATGCGCGGTCGGGGAGCTACGCGCTACGACGCAACTGGTTGCTCTCTTCTGGCCGATAAGGAACTGGCTGCGCTTTTCGAAGCCAGTTCGCTAATTCATGTGGGTCGAAACGGATTGCGCCGGCCAATCGAAAAGACGGGAGCTCCCGCCCGCCGCCTGCTAATGCCATGGTCCATGGCTTCACCTAATTGCACCAAAGACGCCTTTATGCAACCAGCCTCCTCCTTGTCTCCCAGATCCTCAGACTTGGCGAAAATCCTTCAAAATGGAATAGACGAAGTCTGCGTCAACGTATTCTTCGCGCAACGAGGCGCGGACAGGGAACTCGATGCTCGCAACTATGTTCGTCTTCGTTTCGTCCGTCTTCCGCGAAACGGCGGCTTCTTTTTCGATCTTCATGTCGCACCTCATGCCGCTGTTTACCGCAATGTTCAGAATCCGTCAAATGGAGTTGATCATCCCGTCGGAGTCACCGGAGTTTTCAACTGAGAACGCTACGGGTGGTGACTCGATCGGCCTTCGCGATAGCACGTTCCAGCTGTGGATGCGCTTACTTCCCGCAACCAGCGTGGTTCAAAGTGGTTACGAGTAGCACCGAGCGGATGCATGAACCTCCCACTACCTATTTAGCTGACCGGAGTGTGGCGCAATCAAGATGCCAGCGGCGGCCGTTGACACAGAGCGCTAAACGATGACGCGGCAAGAGGTTACTCAACGCGAATCACACGCTTTGACAAATAGGAGAACGCCACCAGGCAAGCCCGTTTGACCAATATTTGCTTTCCGCTTAAATAGAACTCGACGATCAGAATGTTGCATATCGGTGGCTTTTCTGATCGCGTTACCGAATGCAGCACGAAACTCCGCCAGGATGAGGACCCGATGTCAACCCAGCCCGGTCCGGCCAATCCGACCATTTCTCTTTCAACGGCACCAGAACCGTACGTGGACGTCAAGCGAGCAGCTTCCTATTTGTCCGTCGCTGTCAAGACGCTTAATGAATGGGCTCGCCTTGAGAAAATCCCCGCCTACCCGTGGGGGGACGGTAGCAGGAAGACCTGGCGCTTCAAACTCAGCGAACTGGACGAGTGGATGCAGGGGAGGATAAACTCCGTTCGTCGTCCGCCTCTTTCGGAAAGGACGGTAAGACGTGAGAAAGAGGCACACTAGTACAGGATTTCCAAGTGTAGTTAAACGCAAAAACGGAAAGAAAGTAGTCATCTGGCGATGGTACGAGAAGGGCCAGGACGGCAAGTCTCGCGAGCGCTGGAAAACCCTTGGCTTGGCCAGTCGGTTCAAGTCTGATGCCGCGGCACAGCAGGAAGCAGAGCGCCTCGGCCTAGGCCGACCGATTGAAGAGGGGCCCCGTACTCTGAAGGAACTCGTCGATCACTGGCTGGATACGGAATGCCCAGGGACGGATGAGGACCCGAACGAACGTCGGGCCTTCTCCACTCGGGACAACTACCGCGGCTATCTCCGGAAGTGGGTCAAACCGCGATGGGGAGACCAAGCATTGGACGAAGTAAAGGCCGTGGCCGTAGAGAGTTGGCTGTCGACCTTGAAGAAAGACGATGGCACAGCCCTAGCCGATGGTTCGAAAAAGAAGATCAGGGACCTGATGCATCTTCTGTACGAGCACGCAATCCGCTATGAATGGACGGACCGCAATCCGATTACGTCTGTTCGGCAAAGCGGTGTGCGCCAGGCAACACCCATCCGCCTCGGCGTTGACCAGCTTTCCCAACTTATCTACGGTGAGCTGAAACAACGAGAGCGAGTGATGGTGTTGCTGGATTTCGGAACCGGACTGCGGAGGGGTGAACTGAGCGGCGTCCGCTGGGAAGACATCTGTTTCGACGACAAGGTTTTGATCCCAAAGCGCTCAATCGTGAAACAGCGCATCGGTAAGGTCAAAACGGAAGCTTCGAAAAAGAGCATCCCATTGGATGATGTGCTGATCGAAGAATTGCTGGCTTGGCGTCGGGAGACTCCGTACGCCCAAGACAGCGATTACGTCTTTGCCAGCGCGAAGATGAGAGGCAAGCAGCCGTACTGGATGAGTCGGATCATGCAGCATCACATCAAGCCAGTCGCCGCGAAAACCGGGATCGAAATTAAGGGGTGGCACACATTACGCCACTCCTACACGACCCTGTTGCGTCAGAACAACAACAACCCCAAAGTAGTGCAAGGCCTGTTGCGGCATGCCTCGTACTCAATCACGATGAATGTCTACGACGAAGCTATGTCGGAAGAGAAGCGCAATGCCCATCGTGGCGTGATCCAGCAGCTCAACCGTAGCGTAACCCGTAGTGCGCCAAAACCAGCAATTCCGCAAGTGGTTGATAAGGTTGGCGTCCCCGACGGGATTTGAACCCGTGTTACCGCCGTGAAAGGGCGATGTCCTAGGCCAGGCTAGACGACGGGGACTGATGAAACTAACGCGGTAGGTTACTGATCGTAGCAGTGGCTATTGGCGGTGTCAAAAAACCTGTTGCCTCGTAGCTTAGCGATATTTCTATCTCCGGAATCGGCGGTTGTTCAGATGCCGAGCGCGGGCCGAACGGAACAACACCCACACTTAAATGTCGCTGCCAATCTAATTTCAGCTCACCAATCGCTGGAGCGAATGTGGCTCAAGTTTCTCCGTTCCTTGCCGCCGTAGACGAAGTCGCGCGCCTGTCCCTACACTGTCATTGGTGAACGCTGCGTCCATTTCGCCTCGACCATCTCTGGAGTATCAGCAGTTCCAAGTGATTGTGATTGGCGGGGAAATCAACGGAGTGGCAATCGCACGAGAATGTGCGCGAGCGGGATGGCGAACTCTGCTGGTCGAGCAGGATGACTTTGGAGCTGGCACGACCAGCCGCTCGACACGAATCATTCATGGAGGACTGCGATGGCGGGAGCATGGTGAAATCGGACTAATAAGAGAATCATTGCGAGAGCGAACAGCGCTGTTGCGGCACTATCCCGACCTGGTCCAGCCTCTGCAATTCGTGCTGGCTTTGGACGACAGGAGCCATCGAAGCGCGATGAAAATCCGGACCGGGCTGTGGCTTTACCGAATGATGGCAGAAAAGGCGCGGGACCAGCGGCAAGAAGGCAGATCGGGAACGACTCGAGCGATCTCTGGATCAGGGACGGCGATGGTCACTGTTTAGTTTTCAGGACGCACATGTGAATTTCCCGAACGGCTGCTTGCGGAGTGGGTAGTCGAAGCGGTTGAAGCTGGAGCCATTGTGCGCAATCACACACAGGTTCTCGCCGTTGACGTGCGCCAGGGCCGCGCCAAGGCGGTGTTAATACGGGACCGCCTCAGCGAAAAAGAGGAGCGAGTAGAGGGGTCGTGGATCATCAACGCCACTGGCCCTTGGGCGGATCGTGTCTGCCAGCGATCAAGCATCAGAACTCCGACGCCAATGCTAGGCGGAGTGCGCGGATCACATGGTCTTCCGCGGTTTGCCGGAGTGCCCGATTGCGCAGTGTATTCAGAAGCCGTGGATGGCGTCCAATATTTGTCATCCCGTGGAACCAGCAAGTTCTTGTCGGGACTACTGAAAAAGAAGACCGGGCAGATCCGGGAAAGGTTTATCCTTCCGCGGAAGAAATTAGTTACTTGCTGCAATCATTCTCTGCGCTATTTCCGCAAGCGACCTTCTCGATCTGCAACATTCGGTACGCATTTGCGGGCGTACGGCCGCTGCCTTATGCTCCGAACGCGAAATTATCCGCAGTAACTCGCAAACATTATTTACACGACCATAAAGGGGATGGTGCGGCCCAGATGATCTCCGTGATTGGCGGCAAACTATCCACGGCGGCACAACTGGCGCGCGAGTGCGCGAACAAGATAGGAGCATCAATTCGCGTTGCTTCGAAGTTGAAAAGCCGTAAGGAGCTTCCAGAAGGGGCGGGAGTGCGCCACGATCCGCCACAAGAATCCTTTGGCATGATCGGGACGGACATGGATCCGCTGCTCGACGCCTTTGTCACCGACATTGCTGATGCGGGAGGCATCAGTGAAAGTTCCGCATCAGGCATCGTGGAATGGCACGGCAAGCGTTCTGGGGCCATTGCCCGAATGGCCTTTAGCAGCGCAGATTTGCGCGCTCCCTTATGTGCGCATACCGAACATATCGTAGCCGAAGCTGTGGACGCTTTTGCCAACGAATGTGCAATGACGCTGGGCGATATTGTTCTGCGGCGAGTGCCCTTAGCTTTGGGGGCATGCTGGTCGCCGGAGTGCACACGAGAAGCCGCCGCTGTGCTCAAATCGGTCATGGGGTGGAGCGATCGGCAAGCTGCCGCCGAGGTGGAAGCGTTCGAGACGGAGCGCGAGAACTTTCTCAGAAAGCCGTGAGACATGATTTCTAGGGCGCTTGAAAGGCTGCACCTATCAGGCAGAGAGCTTAGCGATCAAATTTACGGCCTAGTCTTACCGCTGTCTTGACTTCCAAGCTCCGAAGCTACAAGGACTTACCAAATTCCACAGAATCATTCCATAAAACATAGCTTCACAATCGCCTTCCTTTTATAATCGGAGAAGCCTTTTATTGAGATGAAGTTAGCAACTTTCTTCAGATCCAATCCGGTGGCACGGAACGTGCAGCGTGGGACGCGGGGAAGTTTTGCTTCTCCACCGATCGCCGCCTCGCCGATGAGAAGAGATTTTCTGAGAGGTCCTGCCATACTACTTTTTGTGTTGACCGCGGCTGCCATAATCCTTGCCGGGATCAACTTCCAGAAGGAACGGAGCTTTCAAGTCCCTTACGATGGAGCGTGGTGGGTGGAGCACGGCGGCAACCTTGTCGCCGACCGGGTTGAAGATAACGGGCCAGCAGCTAAGGCGGGGATAAAAGAGGGCGACCTGCTGGTCGCCATTAACGACGATCCTGTACACAACGTTTCCTCCCTGGAGCCGGAGATGTACGGTCTGGGAATCTGGTCCAAAGCCACCTACTCGCTGATTCGCAAATCGGTCCCGGTGGATGCAACCGTCATTCTTATTCCAGCGGAAAAGTCCCTGAATTACTGGTTACGGCTTATCGCCCTCATTTACCTCGGAATAGGAATTTACGTATTGCTGCGGCGCTGGACGGCTCCGGGATCAATGCACTTGTGTATTTTTTGCCTGGTGTCGTTCATCTTTTACGCTTTTAAGTACACCGGGGACTTTAACCAGTTCGACTGGACGATCTATTGGAGCAACGTTGTCGCGGGATTGCTTCAGCCTGCACTATTTTTGCATTTCGTCCTAATCTTTCCAGAGAAGCGCCGCTGGTTGCAAAAGCGAGCTTGGGCAATTCCGCTCATTTACATTCCGGGCACGGTTCTATTAGTCCGTCATATTCTGGCCCTCAGATTCTTGCAAGCCAGTGAAAGCCTGCGCTGGAATCTTGATCGTTTGCAGATGGGCTACCTGGCGTTGTTCTTCGTAATTGCGGCGGGAGTTCTTTGGTACAGCTACCGGAGCGCCAGCACGCCGATTTTGCGTCAACAATTGAAGTGGGTCACTCGCGGTACGATCCTTGCCATTACCCCCTTCACTTTGTTTTACGTCATACCCTACATTCTGGGGAACGGTCAGAGCGCGGGCATGAAGGTTTCCGTGCTCTCTCTGGGAATCCTTCCGGCCACGTTTGGATACGCAATTTTCCGCTATCGCCTGATGGATGTGGATCTGATCTTTAAACGAGGCATGGTCTACACATTGGCGGCCGGGACGATCGCGGGAAGCTACTTCGCGGTAGTGGCAGCCGTCGCGGAGTTGGTGCATGCCCGGATACCGAGTTCGGGACCCATTGGGCTCACGCTTGCGATCGTGGTCACGGCGCTTTTGTTCGACCCGGTGCGTAAGTGGATACAAGTGCGCATTGATCAATTTTTCTACCAGACCCGCTATGACTACCGGAAGACGTTGGTTGAGTTTGCCCGCGAGCTTAGCGCGGAGACTGATCTCGACAAGATGTTGAGCTCGGTCGTGGATCGGCTGTCACGGACGCTGGTAGTGGACCGGATGGCCATTTTCTTATCAACGGGCGAGAAAGAGCAACGATTCGTGCTGGCAAAATCCTTCGGGATAACCCAGACCAGCGGTCTTGATTTGGGTTTCCTTGGCGCGCCGCGTCCGGAAGCGGAATCCGGACATTTGTTTTTCGATAACACGCATCAAGTTCCCCGCGAGACCGCCAGCGCTCAGGAAACTATCGCGAAGCTTGACCTGAATTATTACATCAGCTGTCGTGCGCGCAAGCACACAATTGCGGTGATCGGCCTAGGCAAGACAGTTGAGGGCGACTTCCTTTCGAGCGAAGACGTTGAACTGCTGGAGACTTTGGCTGGATATCTCGGGATCGCAATTCCCCATGCACGGCTATACGCATCACTGGAGCAAAAGGTCTCTGAATACGAGCGCCTGAAAGACTTTAACGAAAACATCGTCGAGTCAATCAACGTCGGCGTGATGGCTGTGGATTTGGCCGACCGCATCGAGTCGTGGAACTCGCAGATGGAAGTGATGTATGCGCTGCCACGCTGGCAGGCAATGACTCGACCGCTCAGCGAAGGCTTCCCTGCCGCCTTCGTTGAGGAGTTCTATCGCGTTCGGCAGAGCCCCGGCATTCACAATCTCTACAAATTCCGGCTGGGGAACGCCAAACAGGAGAAAGCCGGGTAGTGAACGTTGCCATCGCGCCACTGGTGACGAAGAAATTTAATGTGATTGGCCGCCTGATTGACACGGAGTGCATCACCTTATGGGTTGAGTCTAAAATCCCAGCTTTCGCAGGCGGATAAGCTTTCATCCATCGGTCTGCTTGCCGCCGGAGTTGCACACGAAGTGAATACCCCGCTAGCGGTGATCTCCTCATATGCCCAGATGCTTTCCGAAGCAGCTTCAAGGCGATCCGCAAAAAAGCGGTCTGATGGAAAAAATCACCCGCCAGACTTTCCGTGCGTCAGAGATAGTAAATAATTTGCTGAATTTTTCCCGCACCAGCGGTACGGAATTCACCAGCGTGGACGTTACTACCATCATTCTCGACACGCTTGCTCTTCTAGAGCATCAATTCAAAAGCCGCCCAGATTTCGCGTAGACGATGAGCTTGCCTCCCATTTGCCTCCAATACAGGGGAATGTCGGAAGGCTTCAGCAAGTATTTTTGAATTTGTTTCTTAATGCCCGGGATGCGATGCCTAATGGAGGCACCCTTCGCGTCGCGACCTCAAACGGCAACAATGTATCGGTAGTCGTATCCGACACGGGCAGCGGCATTGCTCAGGAGCACATTCGCCGCATTTACGATCCATTCTTCACCACCAAGACCACTCCGGCGGAGGGGCAAAGCCTGTGGAACTGGGCTGGGCCTGTCGGTCACTTATGGAATCATTCAAGAGCATGCGGGAAAGATTCGTGTGGAAAGCAGCCCCGGCCAGGGCACCACATTCACCCTCGACTTTCCAATGTTGAAGAAGGCCGTTAATGTCTGAGGTTGCAGTAATTCCCCATCCCCCTGCCAGCGAAACCTCGCCGCTTTCGACGGGTACCATCCTGATAATTGATGACGAAGCAGCGATCCGGGAGTCGCTCCAAACCTTGCTTGAAATGGAGGGCACAGTTGAGACCGCTGCCAGCGCCCAAACAGGGGCTCGCCTGCATTGGAGAACATGCATTCGACCTGGTGCTGCTGGACCTGGCGCTGCCTGATCGCAACGGGCTTGATCTGCTGAGCGAGATTCGCGGCTACGACCCGCAACTCTCGGTCATTATGATCACGGCTTACGGGACCGTGGAGAATGCGGTACGCGCAATGCAGTCCGGTGCGGTCAACTTCGTTCAAAAGCCCTGGGACAATGAAAAGCTCCTGGCCGACGTGCGGGCGGCCGTCGGCAGGCGCCGGGCCGAAGAAGAAAACATTCAACTCAAGCGCGCGCTCAAGCAGCGCTATAACTTCGAAACAATAGCGGGCAAAAGCGAGCCCATGTTAAGCATTTTTGATTTGGTCGCCCAAGTGGCGCCAAGCCGCTCCACTATTCTGCTTCAAGGCGAGAGCGGTACCGGTAAGGAATTAATTGCTAAGGCCATTCACCTCAATTCTCCCCGCAAGGACCGGGCTTTTGTCCCCGTGAATACTGGTGCGATGCCGCCTGACCTCCTGGAATCCACGCTGTTCGGCCACGTCAAAGGCGCATTCACCAGTGCCATCGCCTCTAAAAAGGGCTTGTTTGAAATTGCCGATCGCGACACTATTTTTGGATGAAATTGGGACCATGGGCGTGGACACCCAAAGTAAGATATTGCGCGTCCTTCAAGACCGAAAGTTCATGCATCTGGGCGGGGTTCATGAGTTGCAGGTGGACGTTCGCATCATTGCAGCCACGAATGTGGACCTGAAACAACATGTTCGTGACGGGAAATTCCGCGAAGATCTGTTTTACCGTCTAAACGTTATCACGATTGACCTGCCTCCACTGCGGCAGCGCAAAGAAGATATTCCTCTATTGGCCGAATTTTTTCTCCAGCGGTACTCGCAAGAGAATGACGGCCTGCGAGGCGCATCACTCCGGAAGCCCTGCGAGCTCTGCTGACCTATTCATGGCCCGGCAACGTCCGCGAAGTAGAAAATGTTATTGAACGCGCCGTTGTTCTTTCCTCTGGGCCGGAAATTGGCCCTGACTTGCTGCCCGACCACATTGCGGGTCGAGGCACGGCGTTTCCGCGCCTGGAGCATCGTGGCGACGCTTCTCTGTTTGATATCGTGGAAGATTACGAGCGACATATCATCCTTGACATGCTCGATAAATGCAATTGGAACCAGACCGAAGCGGCGGAACGCTTTCGCGTACCATTATCTACGCTGAATCAAAAAATCAAGCGCCTCTCCATCGAAATTAAAAAGAAACCCCGGGAGTAGCAGAGCAATCCTCAATCGCTTGGCTTTGAACCAGCTGATGCTTGCTTCTGTTATATTTCCGTCAGGCTACGATCCAAATGGAATTTAAGTCTCCCTCCGAATTCGCCAAGGAGCAAGTCACTGCAGTTCAGGATTATTCCGTGCTTGCGGGACGGTCAATCGCGAACCTGTTCAGCCATCCCGTTTATTCCGGCGACATTGTTCAGCAAGCGGACTTGATCGGCGTAGGATCGCTGCCCATCGTGGCGCTCTCGGGTTTATTCACCGGAGTGGTGCTGGCGTTGAACAGTGCCAATACGCTGCAAAGATTCGGATCCCTCTCGCTGATCGCCCAACTAGTCTCGGTAGGAATGGTTACTGAACTGGGACCAGTTCTCACCGGTTTGATGGTCGCCGGCAGAAATGCGTCTGGAATGGCAAGCGAACTTGGTTCGATGGTCGTGACCGAACAAATTGACGCAATGCGTGCCCTGGGCACCGATCCCCTGAAAAAGCTGGTAACGCCCCGTGTGGTTTCGACGGTATTCATGCTTTTTTTCCTCACCATCATTTCGGATCTTCTCGGCCTCTTCGGAGGCTCCATCGTTTCCACTCTGATGCTCGGGCTTGATGCGCACCAGTATTGGAGCTCAGCGTGGCAGGTTCTCGCTTTTAGGGACGTATTCACTGGACTCGTCAAGCCCTTGATCTTCGGATTCATCATCGCGACCGTGGGCTGTTACTACGGCATGTCGGCGCGTGGGGGTACTCAGGGAGTTGGACGAGCAACCACGCAGGCTGTGGTGGCTGCGTCGGTTTCGATTGTTATGGTGGATGCCTTCGTTACCAAGCTGCTGATGGCAATTTTCGGAAACCGTTGATATGGGCGCACCCCCTATTGTGGCCGAAGCAGCGTCCCGTGTGACTCAGGATTCCGGCTCGCCAGTCGTCGTCTTCGAAGATGTTTCGCTAGCGTTCGACGAAAAGGTTGTCCTAGACGCGATATCCTTTCAGTTAGAACGTGGCGAAACCAAGGCGATCTTTGGCGTGGCGGGCTCAGGAAAGAGCACGATTCTCAAACTTGCAATGGGACTGATTCGGCCGGATAGCGGTCGTGTGCACGTTCTGGGAGTTGACATCACGGATATGAGCGAGGAGGACTTGTTTGCTCTGAGGCGCAAGATTGGAATGGTGTTCCAGGAGAGTGCGCTGTTTGATTCGCTTACAGTTCGCGAAAACGTGGCGTTCCGCTTACTCGAAGAAGGAGACGTTTCCGAAGCCGACATCGAGAAACGGGTGCTTGAGGTGCTTAGCTTCGTCGAGTTGGAAAAAACCATTGACATGTTTCCATCAGAACTCTCTGGCGGCATGCGTCGCCGTGTAGCCATCGCCCGCGCGATTATTAACGAACCGGAACTTCTGCTTTACGATTCACCCACTGGAGGACTTGACCCGGTGACCTCCACCACAATTGTCGAACTTATCATTAAGCAACGAGATGTAGCCAAAACAAGCTCACTCTTCGTGACGCATCGCTTGCAAGACGCCTTTACCATGGCGACCTATGGTTTTGATCGCAAGACAAACCACATGCAGCCCCTGACCAGGGAGGGGCGGAACAATGTGCCCATGTGTTTTCTCTTATTGCGGGATGGAAAAATTATCTTCAACGGCGACGCGCACGAATTGGCGCAATCGAAAGACGAATATATTCGCGAGTACATCTCGTAGCATCGGGTAATTGGGTGATTGGGAAATTAAGAAGTGAACCCAAAATCACACAATCAGTAAATTACCCGATTACCCAATTATTCAATGTCTTAGCTGGCCTTTGCCGCCTCAGCCATCGCTTTTTTCCGGTTCGCCACGGTTGTTTCCATTCTTTGCAGTATGGCGCGGCCGTTTTCAGTGCTGTTTACCAATCCTTCGATCGTGAGAAACATCGTGGGGCTTACTTTTTCCCGCAGCTCTTTCAGGAATGGCTTCACCTTTGCGAATATGAGAAACATTTCGCCGGAGGAGGCCGGGGTCAGAAAAAGATCCCGGTCGAGTGCCCCGTGCTCCACGAAAGAAGCCGCCATGCTCCAGTATCCCGAGACTTGGCGAAACCAATTGTTTTCCTGGCTTCCCATGTTGGACGAAATCTTTGTAACGTCATCAACAGTCTGCGGCCAGAAGATCGTCGTCCACCAGTGGCGCGCCTTGCGCATTTCGGCCTCACGGCGAAGATCGTATAGTTTGAGAATCAGTTCCGCATCAGCGGCAGTTGCCTTATTAGACATTCAAACCTCCAATAAATTAAGAGTGGTGCACTGCAAGTTGTGAAATGGTCGGTTGAAGGGTGGTGGCTTGCGCTGTACTTGATGAAAAAGCTTGTCCGGCGGACTCAAACAATTGCTTCCGACTCCTTATCGCGACCTGACCGCGAGGCAATTTCAGTTCCGGGAGGCGCGGGACGCTCATAGTCGCACTCTTTATTTGGGCACGCTATTACAGGTTCCGACTTCACAAACTTTTCCACCAAATACTCGTGCCCGCACGCCGGGCATTTTTCTGGTATCGGCTTGTTGGCGGAGGTGAATTTGCATTTCGGATAATTGCTACAGCCGTAGAAAGTGTTTCCCTTACGCGCTTTCTTTTCGACCAATTCGCCGTCGGCGCAAACCGGACATTTCACCCCTATGAAAGTCTGTTTGACATATTTGCATTCCGGATAGCCACTACAGGTTGTGAACTCGCCAAAACGTCCGTGGCGAATCATCATATTGCGTCCACACTTGGGGCAAAGTTCATCCAGTGGAATATCGGGAACTTTCTTCCCTTGATCGAGACGCCTCGTCGTTTTGCAATCCGGATAACCGGTGCAAGCCATGAATTGCCCGAAGCGTCCGCGCTTCAGGACCATTACCCGGCCGCAATTCTCACAATACTCTTCCTGCGTGGTCTCCTGAACGTCAGCGGTATCGAGATCGGGAAGATTGATCGGGTTTTCTTTCGTAAACGTGCAGCTTTCGGGATTCTCTTTGTCGTAGGAGCTGCATGCGTAAAACGAACCGTGCTTTCCCCACTTAATCACGAGGGGAGATCCACAGCGTTCGCACTTCTCGTCGGTTGGCTTCTCCATCCGCTTCACGTTTTCCATGTGCTTTTCAGCGTAGCGGAGGTTTTTCTGGAACTTTTTATAGAAGTCGGCGAGAGTGTCCGTCCATTTCTCGGTGCCGTCTTCAATCTGATCTAAGTCTTCTTCCAGTTTGGCGGTATATTGCACGTCGAAAATTTCGGAAAAATTCGCGACGAGCAAATCCGTTACCACCAGTCCAATCTCAGTCGGCGTAAATTTCCCGCCAAGTTTCTGCACGTACTGGCGTTCCTGAATCGTGCTGATAATCGCCGAATAGGTTGATGGCCGCCCGATGCCTCGCTCTTCAAGCTCTTTCACCAGAGAAGCCTCGTTGTAGCGCGGCGGCGGCTCTGTGAAATGTTGTTCGGGCTTCAGTTGTTTCAGGGTAAGTTTCTGTCCCGGTTCGAGTCCGGGCAATTTGTGTTTGAGTTCTTCTTCCTCTTCGTCCTTGGCGTCTTTGGACTCTTCGTAAACTTTAAGGAAGCCGTCAAATTTGAGAACCGAACCCGTAACCCGGAACCAGAATGTTTCGGTTTTCGATTTCGCGTCTATATCTACGGTCGTCTGGTCGAAGACGGCGGGCGTGATCTGCGAGGCCACGAAGCGCTGCCAGATCAGTTTGTAAACTTTGTATTCATCCTCTTTCATGTATTGCTTGATTTGATCGGGATGGCGAAGGACTCCCGTCGGACGAATAGCCTCGTGGGCATCCTGCGTGTTCTTTTTCGATTTAAACGTATTGGGCGCGTCGGGCATGTATGCCGCCCCATACTGAGATTTAATGTAGTCGCGCACTTCGGTGAGAGCGTCGTTGGAAACGCGCGTTGAATCAGTACGCATGTAAGTGATTAAACCCACTACGCCTTCTTCACCCAGTTCAACACCTTCATACAAACGCTGCGCAATCATCATGGTGCGCTTCACGCTGAAGCGCAGTTTGCGGGAAGAATCCTGCTGCAATTTGCTGGTGGTAAACGGAGGCGCGGCATTGCGGCGTCGCTCCTTGCGATCAACGGTTCGAACCAGCCAATCAGCGCCTTCCAGCGCGACGCGAATTTTCTCCGCGTCCTCCCCGTTCGTGACTTCAACCTTCTCTTCATTCTTTCCTATGAACCGGGCGTCGAAGGCGGGTGGTTTCGGGCCGGCGAGGTTCGCGTCAATGGTCCAATATTCCTGCTTCTGGAAGGCTTTGACTTCACGCTCGCGATCAACAATGAGTCGCAGCGCGACCGTTTGAACTCGCCCAGCGGAGAGGCCCCGGCGAACTTTGTCCCACAGAAGTGGCGAGACTTGATATCCGACCAGGCGGTCGAGAACGCGGCGGGCCTGCTGCGCATCCACGAGGGCGCGATTTATGTGCCGGGGATGCTCGAATGCTTCGCGAACGGCGCGCTGAGTAATTTCATTGAAAGTGACACGCTGAATGCGATCGCCGTTTTCTTCGTCCGTCTTCTTCTTTTTCTTGGCCTTCTTCCCTTTTGCGCCATCTCCTAATTCTTCGGCAAGATGCGCAGCCATCGCTTCGCCTTCGCGGTCAGGATCGGGGGCCAGATAGATATGATCCATCCCAATGGCGAGTTTCTTCAGCTTGGCAAGAACCTTTTCCTTGCCGGGAATAACGACATATTCGGTGTCGAAATTGTTATCCACGTCCACGCCAAGCGTGCTTTTAGGCAGGTCTTTCACGTGCCCAAATGAAGCCTCCACGGTATAGCCCTTACCCAAATATTTCTGGATGAGCTTGACCTTGCCCGGCGATTCGACGATGACTAAACCTTTTTCCAATGTTTCCTCAGTGGTTGATTTCTTTCCAGAAGCTAGCACGAAAGGCAAGCCTTTGGCTATTAGCTCTTGGCTCTTGGCTAAAAGCTTAGGCCACCATCGAGCTCCTTAACTTTTGTGACAGCGAACTGAGCATACGCATTATTGAACTTAATTCCGAATCTAACCGGTCGTAGTCAGCCGGGGTGAGAACCTCTAAATCCCTCGCTAACAGAAGGTGATAGGAAAGCTCCGCCCCTGAACCCATTGCAATCTGGATGAAGCGCGCCATCTCTCCCTCGGATCTCCGGCCACAACCCTCCGCCAAGTTTGCCGGAACAGAGGCACAAGAGCACGAATCTGGCTCGTCAATCCATAGCGCTCTTCCAAGGGGAACTTCTGTGTTCCTTTGTAGATCATCAGGGTTAAGGAATGAGCTTTCTGCCAAACCTGAAGATCTTTATAATTTCGCATAATTAAGCCTTAAGCTAAAAGCCAAGAGCCAGAAGCTAAAAGCTCCTAACAAAATTCTTCCCCGGCAACTGCTTCACCTTGCCTGCCAGCTCAAGTTCGAACAGAGATGCGAAAATCTCCGATGAGGACACTGCTGGCTCCAACCTTTCCACAATCTCATCGATGTGCGTGGATTCGTCCGCTTTTAACAACGCGAAAATCTTTTTCTCGTGGGGCGACAGTTCGGCTTCTTCAAATAAAGATGCGGATTCGGCGACGGGCGATTCATTGCCGTTTTCGGGCATCAGCGCAACCCGGACATCCGAGGGAAGCTCTTCCCAAACGTCTTCCCAGGTTGCGACCAGCTTCGCGCCCTGTTTAATCAGTGTGTTAGGGCCCCATGAGTTTTTGTTGGTGACATTGCCGGGAACCGCGAAAACATCGCGATTCTGCTCCAAAGCGCAACGGGAGGTGATGCGGGTGCCGCTGTATTCTCCCGCTTCGACCACCAGAACGCCGATCGAAATTCCGCTGATAATGCGGTTGCGGATGGGAAAGTTTTGCGGAGCGGCAAACGTGCTGACCGGAAACTCGGAGATGATTGCTCCACCCATTGCAAGAATCTGATCAACCAGCCGCAAGTTTTCTTTGGGATAAATCACATCAATCCCAGTCCCCAGCACGGCAACCGTTTTGCCTTTCGCTGATATCGCTCCGCGATGTCCAGCTGTGTCCACCCCGCGTGCCAGCCCGCTGAAAATCACGAGCCCGCGCGCTGCGAGATCGCAGGCCAGACGTTCCGCCATGCCGGAACCGTAGGGCGTTGGATGCCGCGTACCAACCAGTGCAATGCCCGGCTGTGACAACGCCGCGACGTTGCCCCGGACATAGAGTACAAGCGGCGGATCATAGATCTGCTTTAGCTGCCATGGATAAGCATGGTCATCGAATACAACAATGTGGGCGGCGGCAGCTAACGCGCGGCCAAGTTCCTCCTGCGCGAGTTCAGCGGATTGTCCCGTCGCAAGCGATTGCGCCGAGACAGCACGCAAACCGGCAGCCTCCAATTCGGTTAGCGTCGCTTTGAAAACTGCTTGTATGCCACCAAAGAATTCCACGAGACGGCGGCTTTTGTTTGCTCCCAACCCTGGCGTCAAAGCTAAAGCCAGCCACTGCCGAATGAGTGTTTCGTCTTTGTTGAGAGCGATAGCAGTCGCCTGAGACATTGTTGCCTCCAAGCTGCGAACTCTATAGAGGGCGCAAAAACGCTGTCAAGGTTAGATGGCACAAGTTTGTTAATATAATTATTGTCTGCATGAGCCGTCCTCTTCGTATTTCCGCTATTTCCTACCTGAATACGGCGCCTCTGATGTGGGATTTCCGGCACGGACACCCGGGATTCGATATTTCCTACACAGTCCCATCGCAATGCGCTGCCGAGTTGGGGGCAGGTTCAGCCGATATCGGAATTATTCCTGCGGCAGCTTACGTCAACATTCCTGACCTGGTGATTATTCCGGGTGTGGCGATTGCATCGAAAGCTGCTGTGCGGTCAATCCTCCTAGTCAGCAAAGTTCCTCTAGAAAAGATTCAAATCGTCGCGCTGGATAACTCCTCTTTAACATCCGTCGCGCTGGTTCAAATTCTCTTTGCGAAATGGTGGGGAGGGAAAAGAGACTTCGCACCCGCCAACCCTGATCTGCCAAAAATGCTGGAGCAGCATGATGCTGCGCTGGTAATTGGAGACGCGGCCTTGCAGGTTGACCGTTCCCGCTACATAACTTACGACTTGGCGGAAGAGTGGATTCGATTTACCGCCAAGCCGTTCGTGTTCGCTTTTTGGGCCATTCGGAAGGCGGCGTTAACTCTTTCTTCTCACAACAATCTCCCCTCTATCTTTCAGCAATCCCGTGACAATGGATTGAAGCCCGCAAGTCTGAATGAAATTGCGAAGGACTGGGCGCCCCGGCTGCATCTAACTGAAGCCGATGTAAAGAGCTATCTCACGAAAAATATCTATTATGATCTGGACCGCGAATGCCTGGAAGGATTAATGCTGTTTTATCAACATGCTTGCGAGTGCGGTATATTGCCCGCTTTCCCCCAACCGCGATTTCTGGAGGCTGAGAAATTTGCGGTTATTTAGCTGCTTCTTCTGCAATAACATTGCTGCGCCTGTAAACTGCCTTTGAGTCAATTCATGCTGAGATATTATCCATTGCTTTTGGCAAGTTCCATGGGATGGCTCGTGCGTATGGGCGGCCCAGGCCTGATTCTGATTGGCCTGGCGGATAATTCCGTTGTCCCACTGACCGGCAGCATGGACGTGCTGACTATTTACTTGGCCGCCAGTCACCGCGGAACTTGGCCCTACTATGCGTTTATGGCGACGGCTGGAGCGGTCGTCGGCGGATACATAACTTACGCCCTAGCTCGCAAAGGCGGCAAAGAGACTCTAGAACACAAATTTTCAAAGCGCAGATCAGACAAGTTGTGCCAAAGCTTCAAGAAGTGGGGATTCGGTGCGGTCATTATCCCCGCGCTCTTGCCGCCTCCTTTTCCTCTCGTGCCATTTCTTATCGCCGCCGGAGCGATGCAATATTCGCGCAAAAAATTCCTGCTTGCTCTGTCGCTTGGCCGGGCAATTCGTTACTCGATCCTGGCGGCGTTAGGAGTCCACTACGGAAAGCCAATCCTGGCCTTTTTCCGCCACTACAACAAAATGGCAATATTGGTATTGGTCGGATTAGCGGTGGTTGGCGGTGTGGTCACTCTGCTGGGATATCTTCGCAGCAAAAAAACCAAGCCCCCGCGAAAGAGAAAAGCCGTTGCGGAAAGCAAGACCGCGTAATAAACCACGAAACACGTAGGCCCGAACGTCGCTACTTGCTCTGCGCGCCTTTTGATCGACTTCAACGTTTCAGCTAGAATCGGATTTGCCAATGTCTGTGACAAAACAACAAGCCCTGGATCTGTTCAATTCCGATGACCTAATCGGCATCGGCATGGAAGCGGACGCGGTGCGTCGAAAGCTGCATCCCGAAGGCGTAGTCACATACATTATTGATCGCAACATCAATTACACAAATTTCTGCACCGAGTACTGCACGTTTTGCGCGTTCTATCGTCCGCTGAAGGGGCCGAAAGCCAAGGAGGGATATATCCTGGATTTCGAGAACATCCACGAGAAGATTCGCGAAACCATCGAACTCGGAGGCACCGGCGTTTTGATGCAGGGCGGACTGCATCCCGACCTGAAGATGGACTGGCACGAAGAGATGCTGCGCGGCATCAAGCAGCGGTTCCCAAAGATTCATCTGCATTGTTATTCGGCATCGGAGATCATTGCCATCGCTGAATACAGCGGTATGACAATTCGCGACACGATTGCGCGACTGCGAGATGCAGGCCTCGATTCCATACCCGGCGGAGGGGCGGAGATTCTCGACGACGAGGTTCGCTACAAGATTGCGCGCCTGAAATGCTTGAC
Organism: uncultured Acidobacteriaceae bacterium; assembly: GCA_963720075.1. Lineage (GTDB taxonomy): Bacteria > Acidobacteriota > Terriglobia > Terriglobales > Acidobacteriaceae > PALSA-188. The sequence goes on from CAVREG010000014.1 coordinate 26,561, forward strand.
CGATGACTGGCTGAACGTACATCGAACTGCCCATCAATTGGGAATGCGGACGACCGCGACCATGATGTTCGGCGTCGGCGAGAACTACGAAAATCGCGTCAATCACTTTCAGCGGCTTTTCGAGCTTCAAGAAGAAACCGGAGGCTTCACCGCTTTCATTCCCTGGAGTTTTCAGCCCGCAAACACGGCGCTCGGCGGGCGGCACTGGGACGAAGCAACCTCGGTCGAGTATCTGAAAACGCTGGCAATTTCGCGCTTATATCTTTCCAACTTTCTCAATGTTCAATCAAGCTGGGTGACGCAGGGATTGAAAGTCTGCCAGATGGGTCTCCGTTTCGGCGGCAACGATGTAGGTTCGGTCATGCTCGAAGAAAACGTTGTGCGCGCCGCGGGCGTGAACAACTGCACGACAGAAGAAGAGCTGCGCCACATTATCCGCGACGCCGGGTTCAGACCGGTGCAGCGCGACACGCTGTACCGGACGTATTTCCTGAATTAAGCCTCAAAATGAAAACGGCCTCGAATCTCGAGGCCGTTCCCAAAATCGCGGTACCCCATCAAGGTCAATTTAATTATCAGCCTGGGCTAAATCGAAAGCAACTCATTTTCGAGGAGAGCCGAGCACCCCATCAAGCTAGCTCTCCCGTTTTGGCGCTTCGAGGCCAACCCTCAATGAACTGAGGGGAGTGGACCTGGCGGGATTCGAACCCGCACCTGTAACCTTGATGGGGTTCCGTGCTGCCGTTACACCACAGGCCCACCGGATCGGAGGCTATCCTGCGATGAACGCGAACGCACGGTCATCCATCACATAACTGTGCATGCTCTCCCGATTTGGCAATAGCGGTTGACAGCCCGAGGCACTGAAATTAGGGTGAGAGCAGGTTCAGGCCCGAGGACGAGGAGGCCACTTCCCATAATGACCGGCATACAGTTCATCACCGACGAGAGAGGCCGCAAGACGGCGGCGGTAATTGACCTCAAGAAACACAGGCGCTTTGGGAGGACATTGAGGACATACTGGTTTCCCGATCGCCGCGACATGAAAAACGAACCCCCCTCGACAAGGTGAAGTCGGACCTCATCAAAAGCGCGAAGTTGCATGGCTAGCTACCACGTCGTACTAACGGCCAGCGCAGAGAAGAGCTGAAGCAATATCGCTCGTAGAGGTAACACGAATCCGCCACCGGAGCCAGGTATAAGAATAATGGCGACAACTGGCGTGGCCGCCGGGGAGAAGGCGTGGCGTTACATGCGTTTCTCGCGATTCGTTTGGCTGCTTCACGAAAAAGCAACTTTGTGACGGTGTGCCCCAAAAGGAACCGGGCAATACCGCGAGGCGTTCCATGATCAAAGAGAATGAGCATCTACAGGGGAGTCGGTGGCGCTGACACGAACTGGCTCCGCGTCAAGACTGCGTGCGGCAAATTCCAGTATGGCCCCGACCTGCTCCCGTGTGATATCGAACTGCTCGATAATCTCATCTACGGTCGCTCCAGCCTCCAGGTTTTCGAAAACGGCGGATACCGGCATGCGGGTATCTCTAAAGACCCACGCTCCACCAGTCGCCTAGGCACGCTTTCAACGGCGGGGCATTGCGACCAATCGAGAGTTGCCATGTTCTTACCTCTCTCTATCTATCCTAAGCTATTACCACGTTTTCACCACAGAAGCGTTGTACTCTCATGAGTTTGGTTCCGGGCCAACCTGCTCCTTCAGGTACAATGAAGGCTTCGAATTAGCTCGGCGCGCCTAGGCGTCCTCAGTTCAGCATGGAAGTTCCTTCCCAGTTTGCTGTCATTTTCGCGTCGCGCGGCATTGGGCCATACATCCGCCAGCATTTTCTGGATACCACGTTCAAAGGCCTTTATCAGGTCAATGGATTCGACCTCGCCCTGTTGATCCCCTACTTCGTCATATTGACGCTTTTGGCTTCGTATGGCGCTCATCGTTATCTACTCGTCTACCTTTATTATAAAAACAAGAAAAACCGCACTACCGAGCCTGCGAATCGCTTTTCAGATCTGCCTCGCATCACCGTTCAACTTCCAATTTTCAATGAGCAATTCGTCATTGACAGGCTGCTGGAAGCCATTTGTGCTCTCGATTATCCGAAAGAAAAACTCGATATACAGGTGCTCGACGATTCGACCGACGAAACTGTTGCGGTTGCCCGTGGCTTGGTCTCACATTATGCGGTCCAGGGATATCCGATTTCCTATCTCCATAGAACCAATCGGGAAGGATTTAAAGCGGGGGCTTTGGCTGAAGGCATGAAGGCGGCCAACGGAGAATTTATTGCGATCTTCGATGCCGATTTTGTTCCGCCGAAAGACTTCTTGCTGCGGACGATTCACCACATGACCAATCCTAGAGTCGGTATGGTGCAGACGCGTTGGACTCACATCAACCGTCATTATTCGTTGTTGACTGAAGTTGAGGCCATTCTGCTCGATGGACATTTCGTACTGGAACACTCCGGGCGCGCCCGCAGCAGTGTTTTTTTTAACTTCAACGGAACTGCGGGCTTATGGCGGCGCACCGCCATCGAAGAAGCCGGAGGATGGCAGCACGATACGCTTACCGAAGACACGGACCTTTCTTATCGCGCCCAACTCAAGGGATGGAAGTTTATTTATCTTCAGGATGTGGAATGTCCCGCAGAGCTTCCGGTGGAAATGACTGCTTTCAAAACCCAACAAGCTCGATGGGCGAAAGGCCTGATACAAACCGCCAAGAAAGTACTGCCTCGTGTGCTGAAAAGTGATCAACCTTTTCACGTCAAGTTTGAAGCGTGGTACCACTTGACGGCGAATGTCAGTTATCCGCTGATGATCATGCTGTCAGTGCTTTTGTTGCCGGCGATGATTATTCGTTTCTATCAGGGCTGGTTTCAGATGATGTACATTGACCTTCCGCTTTTCATGGCCTCTACATTTTCAATTTCGAGTTTTTATCTGGTCTCGCAGAAGGAATTGTTCCCCAGGAAATGGCCGCGCGCGCTGCTCTATATCCCTTTCCTGATGGCGCTCGGAATAGGACTTACCGTAACTAACGCACGAGCGGTTCTGGAAGCGCTGGTCGGTAGAGAGACCGCGTTCGCCAGAACTCCAAAGTACAATGTGGAGTCCAGGAAGGATAAAGTCCGGTCAAATGCTTATCGGCGGCGCCTTGGATGGGTTCCGTGGGTGGAATTACTGATTGGTACTTACTTCGCAATGACCGTATATTATGCGGTTGAAAATGAGAATTACATTACTGTGCCATTCTTAATTTTATTTGTCGTGGGCTACTGGTACACGGGCCTAATGTCCCTGCTGCAAGGCCGTTTCGCGGGGCTTTCCCTGGCAGGCGAGAGAGAGACGAAGCCATTCCCGGTTGGAGTGTGACCCATTTTCCCGTTCATGCGATATATTCGCGGTTCTTAGTTCTCTGTTGATCGCGCTTTCTGTTGGAAGCGGAGTGGCGCGTGCTACAGAGCGGCAGCCGAATTCCGATTACCGTGCGCGGCGTTTGGCTTTGGCGGACAAAACTAAAGGTGGCTATGTACTTCTCTTCGCTCCCCCAGAAGCGGAGGGCCCAAACGATCTCTACGGCTATCGTCCCGACGACAACTTTTTCTATTTGACGGGATGGACCGAACCTGGTGCCGCGCTTCTAATCGGCGCTGCGGCGGACGCACAGAGCAGTTCTCCTGCGCGCCCATACACGGAGGTACTCTTTCTTCCGAATCGAAATCCTTCTCAGGAACGATGGACGGGACCGAAGCTTGGTCCAGACAATCCGAATGCCCCGCGAATGACAGGATTCGACCATGTTGATGCGCTCGACAATCTGCGCAACGAATTGCTGCATCTGCTCGCGCAAAAATCAACTATCTATACCGACGTGCCCGCTTATGGTGAGCCGTCAAATTCCACCGCCCCTCTGCAATGGCTGAAACAGGCGAATGCATTTCCCGTGGGCATTTCATTTCAGGATGTCCGTCCAATGCTCTCCTCACTGCGGACGTTTAAGGATGCGGGCGAAATTGAACTTATCCGCAAAGCGACAAATGCGTCTATCGCGGCGCAACTAGCCGCAATGCACGCGATGAAGCCCGGTATCACTGAACGTGAAATTTCAGCCTTGGTGCAGTATGAGTGGGGAAAGCGTGGATGCGAGCGGCCAGCTTACGCCCCAATTGTGGGAGCTGGAGCGAATTCCACGGTGTTGCACTATTCTGACGATTCGGGACCGATCAATGCTGGAGACGTTGTCGTGATTGATGCAGCCGGCGAATATTCCATGTATGCATCCGACATTACCCGCACCTTGCCGGCATCGGGCACATTCACATCTCGCCAGCGCGAAATTTACAACATCGTACTGGGCGCGCAACAGGCGGCGATCGCCGCGTTTCAATCCGGCAAATCAACGCTTCAACGGGACACTCCGGATTCCCTCTACAGAGTCGCGTTCGACTACATAGACTCGCACGGCAAGGACCTGCACGGGGAGTCGCTCGGCAAATATTTTATTCATGGACTGAGCCATTATGTGGGCCTGAATGTACATGACCCTGGAGACTACGAAGCGAAGCTTGGTCCTGGCGCTGTTTTCACCATTGAACCGGGAATTTATATTCCAGAAGAAAAGCTGGGCGTTCGCATCGAGGACATTTTCTATGTTGATCCCGATGGCAAGCTTATCAATCTGACCCAATCTCTTCCGCATGCTGCAGAGGATATTGAACACATCATGGCCGGAAAATAATCTGGAAATTCCCTGCCCCGTTGCATGCGCTTCGATTTTGATATGCTAGGGCATCGTGCGGATGATGTGGTGGTTTTTGATACTGGCCGTCGGCATTGTTGCGATCGTCTGGGCCGGTTTATCTCTCTACCTGCGCGTGCGTCGCCACATGAAAGCTCCAAAGGGCGTTTTGCAAAGCGCCGGGAAAATCGAGCACGAAGACTAGTTTAAGACTACGCTTGGAGAAGACATGGCAAAAGCAACCACAGACGGTTTGGAGAGTAGTCGCACTCTAGATTTCGCGCAACAAGGCGCCATCATCATCGGGGCAAGTTTGTTTGTTGCAGTCTGTGCTCGCGTGACGCTGCCGCTTCCGTTCACTCCAGTTCCTTTGACTTTGCAGAATTTTGGAGTGCTTCTCGTTGGGCTCTCTCTGGGCAGCCGTCGCGGGTTTGCCGCTCTTCTTCTTTATTTGGCGGAAGGCGCGGCAGGAATGCCGGTATTTAGTATCGCGGGAATGGGAGGCGTGGCTCAATTGCTCGGCCCCACGGGGGGATATTTATTTGCCTATCCAATTGTGGCCGGGATCGCCGGACTGATAATGGAGCGCGGAGCAAGAACGTTTGCGCGTGCGGCAATTGCCAGTATAGTGGGCGAGATTATCCTATTTGCCGGTGGAATCGCGTGGTTAACGGTCTATACGCATTCTTTCTCGCTGGCGATTCAATACGGCCTTTACTGGTTTATTTTTGCTGAGGTCATCAAAGTGATGTGGGCTGCCGCAATCGCTAGCGGATGGCAGCGGTTCTTTAAGCAGCACTGATTTTCGACGCATCTTAAAATTCCTGCACTTGCCGCGCCGGAGAAAGCTAAAAGGATTCCAATGTCGAGCAGTACTGCCGCCGAAACTCGTGAAATTACTGTCGCCCACAGTCCTGACTCGGATGATGCATTCATGTTTTACGGGCTCGCGACCAATAAAGTCCGTGTGCCGGGACTGCGGTTCACGCATACTCTATGCGATATAGAAACACTGAATCAGAATGCAAGGCAGGGCGAAGGTGTATATGACGTGACCGCGATCTCGTTTCACGCGTATCCCTACATTCAGGATAATTATGCTTTGCTGCCCAGCGGCGGCAGCGTCGGGGATGGCTACGGTCCAATGATTGTTGCGAATAAAACCTATTCGCAGAGCGAGATTAAGCAAAAACGAATCGCGATGCCAGGCACGCTGACGACGGCCTATCTCGTGCTCCGACTCTTTGCTCCGAGCATCGAGACAGATGTGGTTCCCTTCGATCAAATCATTCCCGAAGTGCTGGCGGGAAGATACGAGGCAGGACTGATCATTCACGAGGGACAATTGACGTATGGCAAGGCAGGATTACACCGCATCGTTGATCTTGGGAAATGGTGGCACAAAATAACCGGGCTGCCCCTGCCGCTGGGAGGAAATGCCATTCGGCGCAGCCTAGGACCTGAGCTGATTGCGAGCGTGTCCACGGCCCTGCGGGAGAGCATCCAGTACGCGCTCGATCACCGCGAAGAGGCGTTGGCTTATGCCATGCAGTTCGCACGGGATCTTGATACTCAGCTCGCGGATAAATTTGTTGGAATGTACGTCAACGAGCGCACCCTGGATTACGGCGCCGACGGACGGGAAGCGGTCCGGCGACTGCTGGACATGGGACATACGGCGGGAATCATTCCAAATGCAGCGAGGGTGGATTTTGTAGGGTAGGAAGTGGTTCTCGCGCAGGATACCGCGGGATTGCTATTGATTGCACATTGCCGATTCATTGCTGAAGAAAATCGGCGAATATAAAGCCATCGCGCTCTACAACTTCTCCCGCCCGCACTGCGATGGGATGAGAAAAAACTGGCGCATCATATATGAATGTGTGAAATTCGCCATTCTCGCCGCATGGATCGACCCCAACCGGAAGGGCTTGCACGAAATCCATGTCGTACTCCCGGCCGATAAAGGATTTCGCCAGCTTTGAGGGGTCCACACAGGTAATCTTTGCTCTAAATCCCGCTTCGATCATGGCCCGGCAGAGTTCGTCCGTGGGAATTTGCCAAACTGGAAACAGCGGCTCAAGGCCGCTTTCCTGCAGTTGCCGGATCCGGTAATCGCGAACATCCTGAAGAAAAAGGTCCCCGAATGCTAGAGCGATGATGCCCTCTGTCTTGGCGCGCCGAACAATGTCGCGCATTCGGTCTTCATATTCCAGGTTAGAGCATGGCCAAGGCAGCTCCACTGGCCAGAGTGGAATTTGGGTCCGCTCGGCTTGCGCCTCTACCAACGCGCGCCGGACCGCATGCATCGCAACACGATCCGCTGTGGTATTGAATGTTGTGATGAGCGCGGCCACTTGGATGCCAGGCTGTCGTCGCAGCAGATGCAACGCCCACGCGCTGTCTTTGCCGCTGCTCCACGATAAAGCAACTTTGGTCAAAGCTTGCCTCATGTCAATTCGTGGTGACCATAGCCGCAGGGCGCTCGGGCACCACGTCGTATTTTAGTCCCCTGAAGTTATTTGTATGGGAAAGCCGCCGGCGAGGCTCGAGAATGGCCAACCGATGAACAGATAGCTATCCCCAAGTCATTTGCGGGAGTCGTTTGCCTCGATGTCCGTTGGCTGCCTCAACGATGGGGTATTAATCGCTTCTTTTTGTTTCAGCTTTTCCAATGCTTTTTGCGCATCTCGTGCGTAGGGTCCATTGGGCAGAATTTTCAAATATGCTTCATAGTGGGCAACAGCTTCCGTTGGATTGTTTGATTTCTCGAAAGCCTGCCCCAAACGGAAGTTGGCTTCGGCGTCGTTGTCTTTCCACAACAGCGCATCCTGGTACCGGGCGATGGCGGCGCGATAATTCTTGCGCTTAAAGTAAAAGTCGCCAACCTCGATGTCCTTGGCGGCTTTGTGAGGATCCCAAGGATGTAATTCCTGCGAATATTCTGACCCAGTTTCGGCGTCGGAGTCGCCCGCATCACTGAATGGATGGTCCTTCGCGTCGTCTTTGGGAGGGCTCAAATCAATTTTGGTATCTTGGCTGGAACTTTCTCCCGCCTCGTTATCACGATCATAACGCGGCGGTGCTTGATTCTGTCCGGGGGCCTTGTTTGGATGGGGAACCGTTTCGATTTGGGCCAAGGAGTGAGTGGGAAGGAACGTCAATGCAAGCAGCGATAGCACTATGCGGATGATTCTGCGAAACATGCTTATATTTTACCGCGACTCGGGGCTGTGCGACGCGATGCCATTCGGCGAATCAGCAAAAGCAGGTCATTTGCTTCGCTCCGGTCGGGATGACAGGGTTTAGATGAGGTAAACGTCACTCTGAAGAGGACGCTACTTCATTCCATCCAGGATTGATCCAACAATCCCGCCGACCACCCCGCCCTGTGCCGATTCCCTTGACGGTGAGGGCATGTATTCCATCAACTGATGGGCGAGTTTTGAAATTGGCAAGGTTTGCAGCCAGACTCTTCCCGGCCCTGTCAGTACCGCCAGGAAAATTCCATCCCCGCCGAAGATCATATTCTTGATGCCAGGAACCGTAGTGATCTGAAAAGGAACCGTACTTTCAAACGCGCCGACGTGTCCCGGATGCACCCTCAACGTTTCGCCCGGGCGAAGCTCTTTGAGGATCACCTCACCCGACAGTTCCAACCATGCAGTGCCCTGTCCGCTGATCTTTTGCAGCAGGAATCCGTCGCCGCCGAAGACGCCCGCGCCGAGCGATTGCTGGAAACCAACGCCGATCTGTACCTGCGGCGTCGCGCAAAGGAAACCGTGCCGGTGCACCATGAATTCATGACTCTGACCAATTTCGACCGGCAAAATCTGGCCGGGAAGCTTTGTGGCAAAAGCTATCTCGCCCGGTGTCCCCATGGCGCGGTATTCGGTCATGAAAAGCGTTCCACCGCCCGCGACTCTTCGCAGCACGCCGAAGATTCCTCCGCCTCCGCCCATCTGTGTGTGGGTCAAAAGCTGTATGGAACTGCTCATCCACGAAAGTTCTCCAGCTTCGGAGATGACTGCCTCGTTGGGATTAAGGCTGAACTCGAGGACGGGCATCGTCGTGCCGGTGATGCGACTCTGCATGGCGAACTCCTATAAAAAAGTTTTTTCTCGAAGTCGGGCATCGCCGACTCGGCGCGTTTCAATGAATCCAGCGAGTATATATCGTGGCGTTAAAGCGAAGTTCACTCGCGACACGGAAGTTGTATAAAAAGAGGCCGCTCCAAGGGGGAATGGAGCGGCCAGTGTTGGCGAAATCCTCCGGGGAGGAGGCAAAAAACTTTTTACATTGACGGCGGGGCTGCCTGGTTCGCTGCGGCTGGTTGCTGAGCCGGAGTTCCACCTTCCGCCTGCGTGTTGCTCATTAGATGAACGTCTACGCGCCGGTTAGCCGCACGTCCCGCGCGAGTCTTATTGGATTCCACCGGCTTGTCTTTGCCGAGTCCAATCAGATAAATCTTGTGCGCTGGTATGCCGTGCTCCGAAGCCAGATACTGGATGACCGCATCGGCTCGACGCTGGCTCAAACTATAGTTGTAGTCCGCGCTTCCAACTGAATCCGTAGCGCCTTCCACGGTTAGAATGTACCCTTTGGTGTTGGGAACGGTTTCCGCCATCTTGTCCAAATCTTCTTTCGCTTCTTTGGTCAAATTGTCCCTGTTGAAGCCGAAATGGACGGACGCAGTGCTAACCTCGCGGTAGTTGTCGAGATTGGCTACCGTGTTCTGAAGCACATTCACGCGGTTGACAGCATTGTCAGCCTGGGTTTGGGCCTCAGTTGCTTGTTGTCCGGCAGCCTGCGCTTTCTGGTCAACCTCGGCCGCTTTTGCCTGGACCTGTTGAATTCCAGCCTGCGCGCGCGCGTCCACATCTTTAATATCTTTGGTGTTCTTAGCGGTCATGTCGTCCAGCTCGTTGGTCTTGTTGATCAACGGAGTGGTCTGATTGCGAACATAATTCTTGCTCGAACAACCTACCGTCGCTGCCATGGTAGCCGCCAACAAAATTGTTAACGAAGTGCGATTCATCTTTGAGGGCTCCTTCCTCTAGCTTCTTACAGAACCTTTTCTACAGAATCTTCGATGCGTACAACCGTCCGCGGGTTCATTCCGCTCGTCCGTCATTGTACTGTGCACGACCGATGCCAACCAATGCAATAGCCGAGAGGGCACCTAATCAATAGATATTGAAGTAGTTACTGGCGCTACAGAGAAGCCCCGTGGAATGAGCGGCAAGAAATAGAAGGAAAATTTTATACGATTTCATTCGACCCTGAATCACAGGCAGCGATACCTATCTCTAATAAAATAATAGCCAAGCTTAAAGCTGATGGACTTTCGCGCCAAAATTCGATCCCTTCCCGCTTCTGCTGGAGTGTATCTCTACAAAAACGCGGAAGGGGATGTGATTTACGTCGGCAAGGCTGGCAACCTTCGCAATCGCGTCAGTTCTTATTTTCACCAAAGCCGCGTGCAAGACGCAAAAACTGACACTCTGGTGCGCGAGGCGGTGGACGTTGATTACATCGTCGTCGCCAACGTCAAAGAAGCACTGGCGCTCGAAAATCACTTAATCAAGCAGAAGAAGCCGCGCTTCAACATTCTGCTGCGGGACGATAAGACTTATCCATACGTGAAGCTGACATTGGGCGAGCGATTTCCCCGCGTTTACGTCACTCGCCGCCTGCGCAAGGACGGTGCGGCTTATTATGGTCCGTACTTCCCTGCCAATCTTGCATACCGGCTGGTGGACTTGATTCATCGCCACTTTCTGATTCCATCCTGCAAAGTGGACTTGGGACACTTCCATCCCAGGGCATGCCTTCAGTATTACATCGGACGTTGCCTCGGTCCGTGCGTTGAAGGCCTGGGCACGCCCGACGCTTATCAGGAAGCGGTTCGCGACGTGAAGCTGTTTCTTGAAGGCCGGCCTACGGACCTATCGCGCTCTCTGCGGGGGCGGATGGAGAAAGCCGCTCATGTCGAGGAATTTGAACGTGCGGCAAAATATCGCGATTTGATTTCTACCGTCGAGCAGTTTCAGGAAAAGCAGCGAATCGCGACCGTCGAAGGCGACGATGCCGACGTTTTCGGTTATCACTACGAGAATGGAATGTTGGCGGTGAACTTGTTTCACATGCGAGGAGGTAAAGTCCTCGATCGCAGAGAGTTTTTCTGGGAAGATCTGCCGGAACTGGAGATTGATCGTGTGGGGACGGGCGCCCCCGGCTGTCCAGCCGAGCAAAGCTCGGCAGCCTCAAGCCCGGCGAACGCCGACCTCTTCAATCCCGGTGAACTCTTTTCCGCCCTGCTCAAGCAGCTCTACATCGGTCAGCCCTATGTTCCGCGAAACATCTATTTGCCCGTGGATTTTGAAGATCGCCTCACCCTCGAAGAGGTCCTCTCCGAGCAAATCACCAGCGACAGCTCACGACCGGCCCGTGTGCATCTCCTGGTTCCACAGCGGGGAGATAAACGATCTCTTCTCGACTTGTCCGCGAACAATGCGAAGCAGTCTTATGACCAGCGCTTCCGGATCATGAAGCCCAATACCAAGGCGATACAGGAGGCGTTGCAGGATGCGCTTGGGGTTCCCGAACTTCCCGAGCGAATCGAGTGTTTCGACATTTCGCACATTCAGGGCGCGGAGACCGTGGCTTCAATGGTGGTCTGGGAGGAGGGGCGAATGAAGAAGTCCGATTATCGTAAATTCATCATTCGTACCGTTGAGGGCGTGGACGATTTTGCATCCATGCGCGAAGTCGTGACCCGCCGCTACAAGCGTATTCAGGACGAAAAGAAAAAGATGCCGAGCCTGATCTTGATTGATGGGGGGTTGGGCCAGCTACACGCCGCCGCCGAAGCGCTCGGATCGCTGCAAATTATCAACCAACCGCTTGCAGCTATCGCCAAACGAGAGGAGATTATTTACGTCTATGGGCAGGAAGAGGAGCCAGTGATTCTCGACCACCATTCCCCGATGCTTCATCTGATTCAGTTAATCCGCGATGAAGCCCATCGCTTTGCCGTTACTTTCCATCGCAAACGACGCCAGATGCGTGACCGCGCGACAGAGTTACGCGAAATTCCGGGGGTGGGTGCGAGGACCACCCGTCGCTTGCTGGAACATTTCGGGAGCGTGCAGGCGGTGAGGCAAGCTGATGTCTCCGCACTCTCGGCAGTGGTTACGCGAAGTCAGGCCGAAGCGATTCTCGGATACTTTCAGAAATAAATTATTCGGCATCTTTAGTCTCTAAATCCTTAGCGGACGACGCAATCGCTTCCCAAAGGCGCGATTTCCTCTCTTCGGACAAATGTGATTCCTCTATGATTTCCTGAACCGCGACCCGGGAAAGCGCTCTCGCCAGCGTTGCCGCGACATCAATTGGCGTATTTTCGTTCCGCAACAATGCGATCTTGATTTCCTTGCGCACGCTCCATTTGGGATGAGCGCAAATCTCAGTAACAAGCTGTGAGTTCGCCTGCCGCCGCGAGAGTTCCTTTATTACGGCAGCTTCAGTGAGTCTGGAATTCTGCAACGCCGCGCCAATCATTCGAGGTTCGGAATCGTGCAACAACGCTCCAGCCACTCGCCCCGACGCGCGACGAGCTAGTGAAAGTTTCTCTCCCAACGAAAGCTTTTCCAGGCGATTGATAAGGCTCTCTTCAGCGGCCACTCTGATTTCGGCGGCAATCGTTGGCCGAAGCGCTACCCGCATTAGATCAAAAGTGAACAGGTGACGCAGCAGCGGGAGAAGCACATGTCGAGGCGTTTTGGGATGCTGAACCAGCGCTAGCTTCACCTTGCGGCTCTTCATTAAACTGCTATTCTTGCTGACCTTCTGCAAAAATTCGGGTTGCAAATCCGGACGCTTCAACAATGCCAGCGTAAGATCTTCGGTTAACTCTGGGTCAGAGACCTCCGCCTTTACAGCTTCGGCGGGCTCAGTCTCAACCTCGCCGCGTGTCGCAAATTCATCCACGTCATTTCCCATCGGTCTTCGCTCTGCGCGAAACCTTATATCATTGTCATTCCGAACAGCTCTAGCTGTGAGGAATCTGCTGTTCCGCTCGCGACCCGCGCCTGGCCAACTCCAATGCCCCGCGCACGGGATCCACAATCTTTTTGTCTATCACCGCCTGCAGGCATTCGCTCTGCAACTCATTGTAGAAAGCCACTCGCACTAATGCACTGTTGCGAAATACCCCACCGGAGATGGCGAGCGGAACACGGTCCGCGCCGGGGAAAAGCCTGCCAATCACAGTTCTGGCCAAAGCCGCAAGCTCACGTCCCGCCCGACTCAAGATCTCCACAGCTATCCCATCGCCGGAATCACCAGCACTTAACACCGCGGGAAACAGAGTCGCAAAATCCGGCGCGGGAGATGCACTGGCCGCAAGCGCCACTGCCTCGCGACCCTTAACATTCCAACCTTTCATAATCGCCTGTAACAATGCGCTCTGCGAAGGATCATCAGCGCGCAATGCGGCCGTCACCGCCGCCCGTCCAATCCAATGGCCCGATCCCTCGTCGGAAACGGCAAATCCCAAACCACCGGCCCTCGCGGTCTGGCCCTGAGAGTCGCGCCCATACGCGATGGACCCGGTCCCGGCAATTACGATTACTCCCGGCCCCGCGCCGAAAGCCGCATGAAGCGCAATCACCATGTCGCCGACAATTTCAATCTCACCCGCGACTGTGTCTGACAATATCTTTCGAACAACCGCCGCCACTTCTCGACGCGCGGCTCCAGCTACTCCCACACAAGTACGATTTATCCGGGCTGGATTTATACTTGCGGCGTCGCAAGCCTGGCGTACGGCATCAACTAACGACTCGCGCGCCTGTGCTTCCCCGACGCGAAGTACATTGCTGCCTCCGCCCATCCCTGAGCCCAATACCGATTTCTCATCTCCGACCAGGCACGACGTCTTGGTCCCTCCGCCATCTATACCGAGAAAGAATCCCATCAGCGCAGTTCTACCATTTCCCCAGCGAATTCTTTGGAGCTGCCCAAATCATGGCAAAACTATAGTGCACCTTTTTTGCTGCAATTTAACATCATTGCAACATTTCCCCTACTATCATATGCATCAGGAGAACATTCGATTGGCCACACCGCGACTGGCACAATTCGCTTTGCCGCTCCAGGTAGCGGCTGTCTGCTACCGATTGCGAGAGAACGGCATCGAGTTCTTGCTGGTCAAGACTCGAGGCGGCAGCAAGTGGACGTTTCCCAAAGGCGATCCAGATCGCTCTTTGACGCATAGCCAGGCCGCCGAGCGCGAGGCCTGGGAGGAAGCCGGAGTTCGCGGCATTATCGAACCGAAGCACTTTCACCTATATCTACATTCAAAAGGCGTCTTCTGGAAGCCATCCGGAGTGCGCGAGTACGTGATCAAAGCTTTTCTGCTGGAAGTGGACGAAATGACGAGCCCGCATGAGCATGACAGAAATCCGACATGGTTTTCGCCTGACGACGCCAGAAAGCTTCTGGCCAAAGGCCGCGAAGTAAAGTACGCAAGAGAGATTCAGGCTGTGCTTGACCGAGGGTTGGAACAAATAGGAATGCTCAATGCTAGGCCGGATCAGAAGGCGCAGAAGAATTCCTTCTCCCGTACTTAATCTTATAAATCGCAATCTTTCCGCTCGTTTTGATCCGATATCCTTCGATTCCCTTTCTCATGAGACGATTGCATAGCTCATGATCCAGCTCTCCAACGCCGGCAAGCGCTTCGGCCACAAGCTTCTCTTCGAAGGGGCAGACTGGATGATCACCCCCCGCGACCGCGTGGGACTGGTGGGCGCGAATGGAACCGGAAAATCCACGCTGATGAAGGTTCTCGCCGGACTCGAAGCTCTTGACTACGGGTCCGTCAGCTTCGCCAAGGGAATCAGTGCCGGATATCTTCCGCAGGACGGTCTGACTCTGTCCGGCCAAACGGTCTTCGCCGAATGCATGTCCGTCTTCTCCGATCTTCGCGCGATGGAACAGGAAATGGAAGACTTGACGGGGCGTATGCCGGAGTTAGATCACACTTCCTCTGAATATGCGCAGGTTGCAGATCGCTACCACAAGATTGAGCACGAATTTCAAACCCGCGATGGCTATGCGATTGATGCAAAGGTCGGAACGGTGCTTACAGGGTTGGGTTTCCGAAAAGAAGACTGGACCCGTCTAACCGATGAATTTTCTGGCGGATGGCAAATGCGGCTTGCGCTCGCAAAACTTCTGCTTCAGCAGCCAAATTTGCTCCTGCTCGACGAACCCACGAATCATCTTGACCTCGAAGCGCGCAACTGGCTCGAAGAATATCTAACGCATTATCCCAACGCATTCATTTTGATTTCGCACGACCGCTATTTTTTGGACATCACCGTAAATAAAATCGCCGAAATTTGGAACAAGCGCATTCATCTTTACAGCGGCAATTACGAGAAATATTTAAGCCAGAAGTCTCAACGGCTGGAGCAACTTCAGGCAGGTTATCGTAATCAGCGGGAAAGAATCGAACAACTGGAAGTCTTTATTAATCGGTTCCGTTATACAGCTACCAAGGCGAAACAGGTGCAAAGCCGGATAAAAGAACTGGAAAGGATGGAGCGGATTGAGCTTCCGGAAGAAGAAAAGACGATTCACTTCTCTTTTCCGCAACCAAAGCCCAGCGGTAGGATTGTGGTCGAATTCGAAAACGTGGCGAAGTCTTATGGCGAAAAGGAGGTCTTTCGCGATGTCAGCTTCATGATTGACCGCGGAGACCGCATTGCTTTGGTCGGCGTCAATGGTGCGGGCAAATCAACCCTTATTAAACTTCTTGCACGCGAGGAACCGCTGACTAGCGGCGAGTACCGTGCGGGACACAATGTGCAGGCCGACTATTTCGCTCAGGACCAATATAAGGAGCTAAACCAGGACGCGCGCATCCTTGACGATCTCGGCGAGATTTCTCCCCGCTCCACCGAGACCGAACTTCGCAGCCTTTTGGGCTGCTTCCTATTTTCAGCCGACGACGTCTTCAAGCGCATCGGTGTGCTGTCGGGCGGCGAACGCAACCGCTACGCGCTACTGCGCATGTTGCTACATCCGGCTAATTTTCTATTGCTGGATGAGCCTACAAACCACCTCGACATGCGAGCGAAAGACGTGTTGTTGGAGTCCCTCTCGAAGTACACCGGGACCGTCCTTTTTGTTTCGCATGATCGCTATTTTATTGACAAGCTCGCCACCCGAATTTTCGAAGTTGGCGATGGCCGCGTGGAAGTTTATCCCGGGAATTACGAAGACTATCTCTGGCGAAAGCAGGGTGGGGCTGCTGCATTGGAGCAATCCGTGGCGACATCCGCAAAATCTGCCATCCCGAAGCCTGCGGCACCAACCAACCGTAAGCAAACCGAAGCCGCACAAGAGCGCGCCGATGATAATCAAAAGCGTCTGAATCCCATCAAGCGCAAACAGCTTGAACAGAGGGTGCGCGAACTTGAGATCGAAATATCTCGCTTAGAAACCAGCATCGAAGCCTGTGAGACCGCTCTACAAACGTTCGTGAATGTCAGCGAGACCGAGCGCCAAAGCAGTGAATTGAAGAACAGCCGGAAACGACTGAAGGACTGCCTCGCGGAATGGGAGGAGCTGAGTCAGACGCTGCAAGCCTAAATCTTGCAAGATAGAGGACCCGTCGTCCCCGGCTGGAGGCCATTTGGCGTCTCAGGTCCGAGCACTTCCGTAACTCTGCTTTCTTACTCTTCCGTGCGATATTCAAATTGGCCTCTGGCCGCAATCTACAAACCCTCGGCATACGGCGGAACGAACGTCCAGCCGTAATGCGAACAGGAAGGTCGTACTCCAATGTTGCAATCTTCGGACAATTCACAAAAATATTCGCCGAACACATGCGTTCCCTCAAAAACGGGCGCCACGACGGTAGAGCAAGCCACAATTGGACGTTCCCTGGTAATCAAGGGGGAAGTCCGGGGCGAGGAATCCATTTATATTGACGGCCAAATCGAAGGGACTATCAATTTTTCCGAGCACCGCGTCACTATTGGGCGCAATGGAAAAGTAAGCGCAAACATTTCGGCCCGCGAGGTGGTTATCATGGGATCGGTAAAGGGAAACATTCAATGCACTGACCGGGTGGACATTCGCGCCGAAGGTTGTTTAACCGGCGATGTCGTGACGCAGCGAATCAGCGTAGAGGATGGAGCAATATTAAAAGGCAGCGTGCAGATTCGCGCGACCGAAATCAAATCAGAAAACAAGAAAGACAAATCACAAAATCAGAGCCACGCGACACCCGCCGTCAACCAAACCGCGCAGCCCGCAGCCACCGAGGAACCATTGGCCGCAGCGGCTGGAAAATAATATCTTCCCAGTTGAGCACGCTCAGAGAGCCCGTTCCGATACCGGACGGGCTCTCTTTCTTGTTGCGAACAGAGAGCCCACAACCTACTTTGCCTTTTCGGCCTTTAAATCCAGCGAAGCTGAGTTCATGCAGTAGCGCAGCCCAGTCGGTGCCGGGCCGTCTTCAAATACGTGGCCGAGATGCGCGTCACACTTCGAGCAACGGGCTTCCGTCCGGACCATTCCGAACTTGCGGTCGCTTTCTTCATCGATCGCGGACGGCTCCAGCGGCTTCCAGAAACTTGGCCATCCCGTTCCGGAATCGAACTTTGTGTCAGCACTGAATAATGGCTGCCCGCAACAGGCACACTGATAAGTGCCCTTGTCTTTCGCGTTCCAGTATTTTCCGGTGAATGCCGGTTCGGTTCCGGCTTTCCTCGCGACTTGATATTGCTCCGGCGAGAGTTGCTTCTTCCACTCTTCGTCGGTCTTGACCACTTTCTCTGTTATCACCTTTTCTGTCA
This sequence comes from uncultured Acidobacteriaceae bacterium, assembly GCA_963720075.1. Taxonomy (GTDB): domain Bacteria; phylum Acidobacteriota; class Terriglobia; order Terriglobales; family Acidobacteriaceae; genus PALSA-188. Next base: position 44,191 of record CAVREG010000014.1, read on the forward strand.
TTGTGCTGCCTCTCTGTTTTCTGAAAGTTGATCTGTCTAAAAATATGAGCCGTCATCCCAAGCTTGCGAGGGATCTCGCGTGTAGCGAAAACGCGCTGAACATGAGCACCGATACCAATCCCGGCAATGCCCTTAGCGAAATTACCCTTCGTCAGAGCGAGACCCCTCGCTTCCAAGGAATAAAGTCGGCTTGCGCTTTGATCTCGGCTTTGGTGTGCACTTCTCCGCTGGCGACTTTGATAACGAGTTCTAATATCTGTTCGCCCACTCGTTCGATTGTCGTTTCACCAGAAACGATTCTCCCGGTATCAATATCAATGATGTCGCTCATGCGTTGCGCGAGGATGGAATTAGTCGCGAGCTTCACAACCGGAGCGATCGGATTTCCGGTAGGCGTGCCTAGGCCGGTGGTGAACAGAACTACGTTTGCGCCGGCTCCAACTTGCGCCGTAACACATTCCACATCGTTGCCCGGCGTGCACTGTAGGTTCAATCCCGGCTCGGTTGCATATTCGGGATAATCAATCACGGCAGCGACCGGAGACGTCCCTCCCTTCTTCGCCGCGCCTGCGGATTTCATTGCGTCCGTGATCAACCCGTCGCGGATGTTTCCCGGCGAAGGATTCATATCGAACCCGGACCCCACGGCCTGAGCGCGGGCATTGTAGCTTTGCATTAAGTAAACAAATCGGTCAGAGACTTCTTTTCGCGTGCTCCGATTAATGAACTGTTGTTCGACACCGCACAGTTCTGGAAATTCCGAAAGAATGGTTTTGCCGCCAAGCGCCACGATCAGGTCAGACGTGTGTCCGATAGCAGGGTTCGCGGAAATGCCAGAAAATCCATCCGAGCCTCCGCACTTCAAGCCCACCGTCAAATGTGAGAGAGTCGAGGGAACGCGGGTGGCCTTGTTTGCTTCCGCCAAGCCAGAAAAAGTCTGGCGAATAGCCTCAGAAAGCATTGCGAATTCAGTTCCACTCTGTTGCTGTTCCACTACGAAGAGAGGCTTGTCGAACTTCGGATTGCGGTTTCTGATTTGTTGCCGAAGAATTCCCGGCTGCGCATGCTGGCATCCGAGGCTGAGGATTGTGGCCCCCGCAACATTGGGATGATTGATGTATCCGGCAATCAGTCCACAGAGATTATTCGAGTCTTCGCGAGTTCCTCCACAGCCGCCTTCATGAACAAGAAATTTGATGCCATCAATATTTTGGAACACTCTTTGGTTTGGATGATCTGAACCGTTGCCAGGGGCGGAGATGAAATTCAGGGCTTCGGTTTTTCCTTCACGATAAAGCTTCGCCAATTCGGCGACTTGCCGCCGGTAAACTTGTGGAGCGGCGAAGCCCAATTCTTCTTCAAAAGCCTGCCTCAGCACGCCGATATTGCGGTTCTCGCAGAATACGAGCGGCACAACCAGCCAGTAATTTCGAGTACCCATCTGCCCATCCGGACGCGAATATCCCAGAAATGTCCGACCCTTCCAGCGAGAAATATCAGGGGCCTTCCACTGAAAATCCTCTGTCTTCGGGTGAAAAGGCGCCGCTTGATGATGAACATTGCTCGTAGTTAACAGAGATCCCTGGGCGATTAGTTTAGTAGCACTTCCGACGATCACCCCATACATGATCACGGGCGATCCAACCTGAAGATCTTCGGTGGCGAACTTATGTTTGGCGGGAACACTCGAAACCAACGCGTGATTTTTCCCCGAGAACTTCACCTGCTCGCCCTGTTTCAAATCCACGAGCGCGATGAGGACGTTGTCCCTTGAGTCGAGTTGTAGGACTTTTTGTTGCACTCTAATTAGATGACGCTCAAGCACAGGCGGCTACGAAATCATAGCCTCTCGGATAAGGACGAATAGTGGGGATCACTCCGGATTGGCGGGAAGCCGCGCCTCTGAGGTAATCGTCGTTCCCGATAGTGTCGTCCATCCACGGCGCGAGAGATCCCAAAAAATCAGATAGCCGGCGATGCCTGCAATCAACAGCAACAACCCGCCCCATAGCCATTGCTGGAAGACAAGTTTGCCGATTCCGAAAAGGCAACCGTAAACGAGAATAACGCCCATCAGCCAGTTGAAAGAATTGCCGGCCACATCACGAACCTCTGGCAATTCAGGAACTAACCTAGCAATTTTCTTCCACCCATAAACCGTCGGATGAACTCGCTTGTAAAATCCGATCAGCGTTTGCTCCGATTCCGGGCGAGATAAGAACGTCGCAATCAGCCAGGCGATTGTCGTGATCCCCCCGGTGATCAAAGCGCTTTTCGCATATACAACCGCGCTATTGCCGCTGAACGTAATTCTACTTAGCCAAATAGTTACCGCAGCCGCCGCGACCATCGCGGATATCTCGCTCCATGCGTTAATTCGCCACCAATACCAGCGGAGTATATACACCGCTCCGGTCCCGAAGCCGATATTTAAGACAAGATCCCAGCCTTGCTTAATGGAAGTCAGTTGCATCGCCGTGTATCCGCTCGCCAGAACGAGCAAGACGGTAAATATTTTGCTGATGAAAACATAATGGCGTTCAGTTGCGTCCCTCACCATGAAGCGTTTGTAGAGATCGTTCACCAGATACGAACAGCCCCAGTTCAATTGTGTGCCGACCGTGGACATGAAGGCTGCCAGAAATGCAGCAACCATCAATCCGCGTAACGCTGGCGGCAGGTAGTCGCGTAAGACCATTACGTAACCTTGTTCGGGATTTGCGGCAAATGCCGCGCTAGGATGAATGCCGCCATTCGGCGAATAGACCACAATGGCCACTAGCGCGGTAACAATCCACGGCCATGGACGCAGCGCATAGTGCGCTATGTTGAACCACAGAGTTGCGCCGAGCGAATTTTTTTCATTGCGGGCACTGAACATCCGCTGAGCAACATACCCACCGCCGCCGGGTTCGGCACCGGGATACCAGGCCAGCCACCACTGCATGACCAGATACACAAAAAAAGTCAGCAGAGGCAGCGTCCAAAGGGCGTCGGTTGTCAGTCCCATGTGAAAGTCGGGCAGGAACGCAACTGGATTCGCGGTGTGTACGCCGGTCTGGCGAACATTATTTTCGATTGTCTGCAACCGCACTTGCAGCGCCTGCATACCGCCGATCTTAGACACCGCAACCCAAGCCAGTACGATGATCATTGCCATCTTCAAAACGAACTGAAATAGATCGGTAACCAGCACCCCCCACAACCCGCCGATGAAGGTATAGATACCGGTAAAGGGGATGATCACAAAGATGCAGAGAAGCAGCGAAGTAGTGTGCGGAGCGCCCAACGTGTATTGGAAAGTATGCCCTGCCAAGGCAAACTGGACCACACGTCCTTCGGCAATAGCTGGACCGAGTAACACGGTAATGATGTTAATCATGGCCTGCGTAACCCATCCCAGGATGAAGCAGTTCATGAATAAGCCGAGATAAATTGCCTTGAAGCCTCGCAGAAATGCTGCGGGCTTGCCCCCGTAGCGGATTTCGACAAATTGCACATCGGTCAGTATTTCGGCTCTCCGCCAATACCGCGCGAAGAAAAATACGGTCAACATTCCACCGATGCAAAAACCCCACCAGATCCAGTTTCCCGCGATTCCGGATTTGGCGACCAGTCCGCAAACCAGTAGCGGAGTATCTGCGGCAAACGTGGTCGCCACCATTGACGTACCTGCGAGCCACCAGGAGACATCCCGCCCTGAGATAAAAAACTCCTCGGTGTTCCCGCTGGCCCGCCGCCGGTAATAAATGCTGATCAGCAGATTGATCAGCAGATATCCGGCAATGACAACCCAATCCGTCGAAGTAAGAGGCATTCAATCTCCAATTTGGTTAAATGTGGGCGTCAGCTGATGACCACAAAAACGTCGGGTTCATCCGCTACGCGCCAGATCCCTCGCAAGCTCGGGATCAAGCCGACAATGACTAACGCTTGAATTCTAGACTTCAGCCTCGTCAATGTAGCACCATCGCCAATCCTCGCCCGGTTCGAAGGATTGAATAATCGGGTGCTTAGCCTTATGAAAATGTTTAGTGGCGTGTTTATGGACGGAGCTATCACAACATCCGACGTGTCCGCATTCAAGGCAAAGGCGCAAATGTACCCAGGTGGCCCCGATTTTCAAGCAATCCTCGCAACCCTGCGCTGAGGGCGTCACTTCGCGAATGGTGTTCAGGTGAGTACAGCTCATGATTTTCTCCTTGTTTGAGGCCGAGTATTCCAAGACGACAATATTAGATCAGACTTTCCGTAGGCTGGCGATATTCGCGCCTTAACAATACAAAGCATTCCACTGAATGCACCCGCGTTGACGCCCTTGCAGGCACCTTCTATCCTTAAATAGAAGAGGTAGGTTCAGTGACAACCTGCCCACGTGAGCAGGCTCGGTCCTTCGAGCCTTGGAGAATCGTCTTAGATGCTACAGGCATTCATCGTAACTTTGCGCGAGGGCGTCGAGGCCGCTCTGATCGTCGGCATTACTCTCGCCTATCTGACCAAGATTGGCCGCGCCGACCTCCGCAAATACGTTTACTGGGCGCTGGTTTCAGCATTTGTTGCCAGCATTGGAGTCGCCGTCCTCCTGTCTCAGACGCACCTGAACGAGGACGTTTTCGAGGGCTGCGTAATGCTGGCAGCGGCTGTGTTCGTCGTCACCATGATTATTTTCATGATGCGGACTGGGCGAAAACTAAAGGGAGAAATCGAAGGCAAGCTCGGTTCTCTCGCGGTCAAGGGCTCAAAGGTTGGCGTCTTCTTTTTTGTGTTCCTGATGGTGCTGCGCGAAGGAGCTGAAACCGTATTGATTCTGTCGGCGGTTTCCCTTAACTCCACCGAACTCATGAGCTTTCTCGGGACCCTCTCGGGCATCTTCGTCGCGGTCTTATTTGGAGTGATGTTCGTCAAGGGCAGCGTTCGCATCAACCTGCAAAAGTTCTTTCGCGTTACGAGTGCCATTCTGTTTTTCGTCGCCGCGCAATTGCTTATTTCAGGACTTCACGAGTTGTCCGAATACGGAGTGCTTCCCTCTTCCAAGCGCGAGATGGCGCTCATTGGTCCGATTGTGCGCAACGACTTCTTTTTCGCTGTCACTATACTCGCACTGGCCGCGCTGATGGTTTTGTTTGAGATCAAGCGTCGCGAACCTGTTTCACTTCCTGCGTCAGGCGCGGAGCGTCGCAAAGCCTCTTGGACCGCCCGCCGCGAGCGATGGTGGATGAGGTCGGTTTATGCCAGTGCGTTTGTTTTTATCCTCCTGATCACCGCCGAGTTCGCTTATACGAGGAGTGTGAGTGCGCTTTCTCCCGCGACCGAAGTTCACTTCACAAACGGTCAGGTGAGCATTCCTTTGGCGCAAGTTTCTGACGGAGACCTCCATCGTTTTGCTGCCGTGGAGAACGGCACGACAATTCGTTTCTGGTTATACAAGAAGCCGGACGGAAAAATCGCCACCGTTTTCGATGGCTGCCAGATATGTGGGGGTGTGGGTTACTACAAGACCGCGAACGGGGTCGTTTGCAAGAACTGCGCTTCGCCGATCAATGCGCAATCCATCGGTTCGAAAGGTGGATGTAACCCCACGCCACTTGCGGCCGAGATGACATCGGATGCCGTCATCATCAAGGAGGCGGACATCGCGGCCGGCATCAAGATGTTCCAAAAATAATGTTTGTGCGTCTCGTGTACGAATCGTTTCGACGGCAGAAGCGAAGCAAACTGCTGGCAGGCGCCGCCATCGCTCTGGGCGTGACGGTGGCCACGGCAATGATAGCTGTGGCCACTGATGTAGGCGACAAGATTAATCGGGAGCTGCGCAGCTACGGCGCCAATCTGGTAGTAACTCCTCAAGACGATACTTTGGATGTTCAAATTGATGGGGTCAATCTCAAGCCGCCCAGCGACGGCGCTTACCTCAACGAAGCTGATTTGCCCAGAATCAAAGGGATGTTCTGGCGTAACAATATCATTGGCTTCGCGCCTATGTTGCCGGTGAACGTGGCGGTCAACGAAGGTACCGCAAAGAATGTCACCCTTGTCGGAACGTATTTTGCGAAGCGATTGCGTTTTGGCAGCGAGAATTTTGCGGCCGGCGTGCGCACGACATATCCATTGTGGAGAGTTCAAGGATCATGGCCGGATGACGATTCGCGTGACGTATTGATCGGAGAGCGGCTGGCCGCGACTCTGGGAACAAAGCCCGGAGACAGAATCAACATCGCCGGAGAATCTCTTCAAGTGACTGGCATTCTTTCGACCGGAACTGCGGAGGACAACCAGATCGTTGCACCGCTCTCCGTGCCGCAGCAGATTTTAGGAAAGCCGGGCGCAGTGCGACGCGTTTATGTCAGCGCGCTCACCAAGCCCGAAGACGCATTTGCGCGCCGCGATCCAAAGACGCTAAGTCCTGAAATGTATGACCGCTGGTACTGCTCGCCCTATGCGCAGTCCATTGCCTTCCAATTGCAAGAAGCGATTCCACATTCTCACGCCGAACAGATTCGCCAGGTCGCTCAAACCGAGGGCACGATTCTCACGCGCATTGAGGGCTTAATGCTGCTGGTCACGCTGGCCGCCCTGTTCGCGTCAGCACTGGCCGTTTCGGCGGCAATGGCGACAACCGTCTTCGAGCGGCGCCACGAAGTGGGATTAATGAAGGCTCTCGGCGCGGGTGGATTCGCAGTCGCTTCCCTGTTCTTCGCAGAAGCGGCTTTGCTAGCTCTGTTGGCAGGCGTAGCAGGATTCGCGGGCGGCTCTCTCCTCGCATACCACGCTGGACGCTGGATTTTTGATTCTCCGATTAACATCCAGCCGGTGCTTCTTCCCCTCATCCTGATCATTGCTGTGATCGTAACTTTCGCTGGCAGCGCTACCGCGATCCTCCGCGCGGTGAAGTTCGATCCTGTCTATGCATTGCGCGGTGACGCATGACGAAGGCCATCGTTGGCGGTCGTGCGGGAGCGCATCATACTTCGATGTTTTTCCGCATGTTGATCCGGGCCGCCATTCTTCGCCGAGGCCGGGCCGCGACCGCTTTGCTGGCAATGATCGTGGCCGCAACCGTTGCCACGGCGATGCTGAATCTTTTTGTGGATGTTCAGTCCAAACTGAGGAAAGAGTTTCGAAACTACGGAGCGAATGTTGTTGTCGTTGCCAAAGCAGGTCAAACCCTTCCGCCTGACGCTCTCGCTAAAACCGAAGCGGTTCTGGCCGGGCATGGAATAGCGGCACCGTTCGGCTATGTCATCGCGCGGACTTCCAACGATCAGCCCGTTGTTGTCTCCGGCACAGATTTTGATACCGTTCGCAAGCTGGATAATTGGTGGTCGGTAACTGCATGGCCAAAATCGCAAGATGACGCTCTTCTGGGCGCGCGTGCTGCGTCCGCAATAAGTCCAGCGGCGAAGCCTTTCGATCTGAGTTTCCACGGTCGCATCATTCATCTGAATCCGGTTGGCATTCTTCACACCGGAGCTGCCGAAGATAGCCGAGTCTATCTCTCTTTGACAGATTTCAAGGCTTGGACGGGCGTGCAGGCATCCACAATCGAGGTGGATGTTTCCGGGCCGCCTGCTGATGTCAATGCAACAATCGCAAAACTCGATCAAGTTTTGCCCGAGGCCGACGTCCGGCCCGTTCGTCAAATTATGGAAGGGGAGGCTCGCGTGCTGGGAAAGACCAGGGCTATGCTGTTTGCAGCATGCCTGTTGATCATCAGCACAGCCGCGTTGTGCGTGCTCGCGACCCTCACCGGATGGGTGCTTGACCGTCGCCGTGATTTCGCCATTATGAAAGCTCTGGGTGCATCACAACGATTTATCAGCGGATTCTTAGCCGCCGAGGCTGCCTTCCTGGGAACTGTGGGAGCGTTGGTGGGCTTTGCCTTCGGAATCGGAATCGCAGCCTGGATTGGCAGGGCAAACTTTCATGCGCCAGTCATGCCCAGGTTCGAGTTGTTCCCGATAGTTTTGGTCGGATGCATCCTGATTGCGCTGGCTGCGGCCATTGCACCGATTTCTGTGTTGCGTCGCGTGCAGCCAGCTATGATCTTAAAAGGTGAATGATGAAGAGGTTAAGATAAAAAGACGTGATTCAGCTCAAACATGTCAGCCGGTCCTATCCAGCGCGAGCGGAAGCTGGAGGCGTTATCCGTGCCCTTGAGGACTTCTCTCTGACCGTCGGGCCGGGCGAGTGGATTGCAGTCATGGGCCCCTCGGGATCGGGCAAGTCCACGCTTGTAAACCTGATCGGCTGCCTTGACCGTCCAACTTCCGGAGAGATTTGGCTCGACGATCAGAACGTCGCCAGCATTTCCGCCGGCAACTTAAATCGCGTCCGCGCCGAGAAAATTGGATTCGTCTTTCAGCAGTTCCATCTGATTCCTTACCTCACCGCCGTCGAAAATGTAATGCTGGCGCAATATCTGCACAGCATGACCGACGAAGAAGAGGCGCTGAAGGCTCTCGACCGCGTGGGCCTGAAAGATCGCGCGCATCACGTCCCCTCGCAGCTCTCCGGCGGCGAACAGCAGCGCGTATGCATAGCTCGCGCTCTGATCAACGATCCTAAGATTGTCCTTGCGGACGAGCCGACCGGCAACCTCGATGCCGTCAACGAAGAGATTGTGCTTCGGATTTTGCGCCAGCTGCATCAGAGCGGTCGCACCATTGTGATGGTGACGCACGATCCGGTAGTGGCACGACTGGCAGATCGCCGTATCGAGCTGCATCACGGCAAAATCGCCGCGCAGGAAGTTTTTGCCATGGCGGACGAAGAGCAATTCGACGAAGTCCTCGAAGAACTCTGGGCGCTGGAGGAACACGGACAAATCGCCGAAACCGGCCGCATGGAAGTTCATGGCGCTCTGCCCGTGAGCATCGCCATCGAAAAGATGACCGATCTGGGGCTCGTTACCACGAGCGCGCACAACGCTCCGATCCCCGCTTCCAAGCCGTTCGTGAACCCGTGCCACGATGCTCTCAAGCCCACCGGCGTTTCCATCGGCGAAGGAAGCATGGTTGTCGAGCTAACTTTACGCGGACGTCAGCGCGCCACCGATGTCATTCGCCGCCATCGCCTAGCCGAGCGCCTGTTTACAGATAGCCTGGCTCTCGACAGCGAATCTGAAATCGAACAGCAAGCCTGCAAGTTCGAACACATTCTCTCGCCCGAAGCGACTGACAAGATCTGCACTTTCCTGGGACATCCACGCACCTGTCCGCACGGAGCGCTCATTCCGCCGGGACCTTGCTGCGATCGAAGCAGTTCAGAACTGGCCGGGGCATTTCGAGTCAAGTCGGATCGCGCTATCTAACGTGATGACCACCCGCCGCCCCGCCATTGGCGTCTTCGACTCCGGCTTTGGCGGCCTCACCGTCCTTAAAGCTTTACTTGAGCTTATCCCTGACTCTGATTACTTCTACTTTGGGGATACGGCACGCCTTCCTTACGGTTCAAAGTCCGCGGAGACTGTCGCCAGATATGCGGTGGACGCGACCCAATATCTTGAGCAACATGGCGCTCAGCTATTGGTAATTGCCTGCAACACGGCGACAGCGCTGGCCCTCGATAAGATCGAAGCGCAATCCGGAGTGCCCGTTGTCGGGGTAATTGAACCGGGCGCGGAGAGCGCTTCTAAAGAGAGCAGGAATCGCAAAGTTGTTGTCATCGGCACTGAAGCCACCATCAGCAGCCACGCCTACCAAAAAGCACTGGAGAGGCGAGGTATCCAGACGAGAGAGAAAGCCTGCCCGCTGCTCGTGCCGCTGGTAGAGGAAGGCTGGATTGACCACGCAGTCACCGAACAAGTCGCTGGCATCTATCTCAACGAAGCGTTTGCTGATGGATTTGAAAACGCAGACACGCTCGTTTTAGGATGCACACACTATCCGCTGATCCGACGTGTGCTTCGGAAAGTAGCTCCTGCGCACGTCGCTATCGTTGACTCGGCGCAATCCACCGCACAAGTTGTGAAAGACATGCTTGGCAATACATCCTTCTCCAAGACAACGGGGACAGAGGAAGAACGTCGCAAAATGGCGCGGATGAAATTTTTTGCTACCGATTCAGTAGAGAAATTCAGGACTCTAGGAGCGCGTTTCCTGGGGCGGGAGATGGAAGACGTTCACCACGTGGATCTAAAGGAATGATGGATCTGAAGGAATGATTTTCGAAAGCTCCCAACAGCCGGCAAGATCAGTAGAGGTTGAAACTGACTTCCACGCTAATCTCCACGGCGACCGGCTTCCCATCCTTCTCAGCAGGTTTAAACTTCCACTGCTTCACCGCCTCAATAGCCTTTTCATCCAGACCGAGGCCGACGCTGCGAGAGACCGTGATGTTGCGCGGAAGCCCATCGGGACCGACGATCAACGAAACTATCGAAGTTCCTGAATACTTCGCTTTGCGGGCCTCTTCTGAATACTCAGGCGAAGGATCGTAAAGCACGCTGGGAGCGCTCACTCCGCCGCCCACGTGGAACACGCCGCCGCCCGTGCCGCCGCCATGGCCTTCTCCGACGCCGGGCCCGGCGCCCACTCCCACTCCGCCGCCAGAACCAGATCCAATACCGCCGCCTGATCCTGTTCCGTTTGAAGGAGGTCCCGACGGCAACTTGGCCATTGGAACTCCGAGATTCGGCAGGTTATTCATTGCCATTTTGATTTGCGGAGGAACGACAACCGTAGGTACAACCGGAAGCTTTGGATGATCATTACGAACAATAACCGCGGGAGGCGTAATCTGTTCCATAGCCAGCTTCGGAAGTTTTCCTTTGGGAGCCTGGAATTTGTCTTTGTCTCCGCCGCCGCCGCCGCCGCCCGCAAGAGTCTTGGATGGCTTCAGAAGTGGGATATCGTCCGGAGCGATGATTGTCGTCACTACTGATTGCTTCGGAGTCTCCTTCACTATCCTGCGAGCCCAAAGAGTTGCTCCAACAATAAGTGCAAACAGAATGATGTGGGTTATGGTCGAACCAAGCGCGCCATTCTTCTTGTTGTCGTAAAAACCCCAGATGTCTTTAACCGGAATGGGCTTCGATGTCAGGACAAGAGGCGGCTGCTTCTTGGGAAAAAAGAAATCATTCAAATTCTGCGTGAGGGACTTAAAAAGCGACTGATCAACAGTGTTCGGCGGCAGAAGGAAACTCGGCACCGGAGCGGAAACCGATGAGACGCTGACGGGTTGCGATTCTAGATCGAGGGTAGCCATAAATTAGTCGGAAGTCCTCAGCGCCATCCCTTCGTAAGAATTGATGAGTCCGGTCCCCGCAAAGTTGCTTTTACCAAAGGGTTACTCCCCCAAGAGTACCGCTCGTTCAGCGCCGCCGCAACTGTCATTAGCGTTGCGGCTGACATTTTAGATGCTTAAAGTTGCCAAACGTCATCTGTCAAAATCGTACACTCAAATCGAAAATCTACCGCTAACATAAAAAGCACATCGTCTGACATCAAGCCAACTCCGATAATGGACGTTCCCCGAATGGCCCCCTATAATGAAAGAAATCAATTATTTGGGAGAAAACCAGCGCGTGCCGCTCGACCTTAAATCTACCATCAATTTGCCCAAAACCGACTTCCCAATGAAGGCGAATTTGCCTCAAAACGAGCCGAAAACCCTGGCCCGGTGGGAGAAGATGGGCATCTATGGCCGTATTCAGCAAGCCCGTCACGGGGCGCCGATGTATGTTCTACACGATGGCCCTCCCTATGCCAATGGGCCAATTCACCTCGGCCATGCCCTCAATAAATGTTTGAAGGACTTCATCGTGAAGTCGAAAAGCATGGCGGGAATGGACGCCCCGTATGTCCCCGGATGGGACTGCCATGGCCTTCCGATTGAGATCAAGGTTGACCAGCAGCTCGGCGGCAAGAAGTTGCAGATGAATCCTGCCGACGTTCGCCTTGAATGTCGCAAGTACGCTCAAAAATATCTCGACCTTCAGCGCGAGCAGTTCAAACGGATTGGCGTCTTCGGGCGCTGGGATAATCCCTATTCCACGATGACTCCGCAATATGAGTCAGTGGTCTTGTCAACGCTCTACGACTTTCTTGAAAAAGATTTCGTTTACAAGGGCCTGCGGTCGGTCTACTGGTGTATTCATGATCGAACCGCGCTGGCGGAAGCGGAAGTCGAGTACGAGGACCACACCAGTCCCACGGTTTGGGTGAAGTATCGGCTTCAATCCGATCCGCGAACGATTGATCCCTCGCTGGCTGACGCTCGCATTCATGGCGACAAACCAATCTTCACAGTCATCTGGACGACTACTCCGTGGACGCTTCCCGCGTCCATGGCGGTCGCGTTTCATCCAACCGAAGAATATGTGGCTCTGGAGACGGACAAGGAAATTTATATCGTTGCCGAGAAGTTGGCTGGGGTGGTGGCCGAGAAGTGCGGTTTCACTGACACTAAACTTTTGGCTCGTTTTCCTGGAAGAGCCATGGAAAATTCATGGTTTTATCATCCCTTTTTGTCGTGGGAACGGCGGAAGATTCTCGGCGTGCTCGCCGACTACGTGACCATGGACACAGGCACGGGCGTGGTGCACACCGCGCCCGCTCACGGTGCTGAGGATTTCATCACAGGCACGAAGTACAAGATTGATCCCACGTGTGACGTTGACGCCGGCGGGCGATTGCGCAATGGTTTGCCGGAATACGACGGCCTGCAAGTTTTCAAAGCGAACGCGCCAATCATCGAACTGCTGAAAGCTCGCGGCGCGCTCCTGCACACCGAAAACTTGCAACATTCTTATCCTCACTGCTGGCGCTGCCATAATCCAATTATTTTTCGCGCAACGGAACAATGGTTTATCTCGATGGAGACGCCGATGCAAGGCGGAACCTTGCGCAGTCGCACGCTCGAAGAAATTAAAAAAGTAAAATGGGATCCGGGCTGGGGCGAAGAACGTATCTCGAACATGATCGCTAATCGTCCGGACTGGTGCATCTCTCGCCAGCGTATTTGGGGAGTGCCCATCGCGGTATTTCTATGCGCAGGCTGCGGCAAGCCGCTGAATAATCCTGAAATCAATCGCAGAGTAGTTGAGCTGTTTGCGACGGCTGGTGCCGACGCCTGGTACACGGATAGAGCCGATCTAATTGCGCAAGGCGCGAAATGTCCGGCATGCTCCGGAACAAAGTTCACCAAAGAAACTGACATTCTCGACGTTTGGTTCGAATCCGGATGTAGCTATCTTGCCGTGCGCGACGCTGATCCCGCGCTTCCTTGGCCCGCGGATTTATATACCGAGGGCGGAGACCAGCATCGTGGATGGTTCCATTCTTCCCTGCTCTGCGCGGTTGCGACTCGGGAAAGCGCTCCTTACAGAATGGTGGCAACCAGCGGCTGGACTCTGGACGAGCAAGGACGCGCCATGTCGAAGTCGCTCGGCAATGTGGTTGATCCGGTGGATATCGCCAATCGGCTGGGCGCGGAGATTGTCCGCTTATGGGTGGCGTCAGTTGATTTTCGCGAGGATGTAACGTGCTCCGAACAACTGATGCAGCGCGTCGCCGACAACTATCGCAAGATTCGCAACACGCTGAAGAATGTGCTCGGGAACCTATACGACTTCGATCCCGAACGCGATGCGGTGGTGTTTGAAAATATGGAAGCGATTGACCAGTACATGCTTCGGCAAACGGTTGCACTCTCTGCCGAAGTGACGCGCTGGTATGAAGAGTTTGCCTTTCATAAAATTTACCATCGCGTGAATCATTTCTGCGTCGTAGATCTGAGCGCCTTTTATTTTGATGTGCTCAAAGACCGGCTTTATACGTTCACAGCAAACTCACCGGGACGGCGTTCCGCGCAAACCGCAATGTTCAGGATCGCTGAGGCGCTCATTCGGCTGTTGGCGCCGATTATGAGCTTCACCTCCGATGAGGTTTGGGATTATCTGCCAAAAGCGAAAACTCGGCTCGAAAGTGTGCACTTGGCGAAGTTCCCTGCTGCCGAGGACATTCTTGGTGACGCCATACCTGATGACCTAAAGCAAATGGACGATTGGGCAACGTTGCTTGCCGTTCGCGAGCAGGTACTTAAGTCTCTAGAAGAAGCACGGAATGAAAAACTGATCGGAGTGAATCTGGGAGCGAAGGTCGCAATCGTCGCGCCCGAACCGGCGCATTCCGTACTTGCGCGCTATAAAGAGCAGCTTCGCTATTTGTTTATCGTTTCGGCGGTCACGCTGGAAGCCAGCGGTTCAAGCAACGGCAACACCGGATTGACGGTAAAAGTGAGCAAGGCCGACGGTCAGAAATGCGAACGCTGCTGGAATTATTCAACTCACGTCGGGGACGATCCTGCGTATCCGACGGTCTGCGAGCGATGCAGCGGGCGCCTAAACGAAATCGAGGCGGCACGCGTTGCCGAAACTGGTTAGCTGATGCCGGCAGTTTAATCCGGGAAGGGCCCGACTTCCAGTCGGGCCGGTTGCTGATGTTGCGCCGATTACGGCCCGACTGGAAGTCGGGCCCTTCCCTTTTCAACCTGAGGCCGACTATGAACAATGCGTAAATTTCATTTCCTCATCGCGCTCCTAATCGTCATTCTCGATCGCGCTTCCAAGTGGCTCGTCGCCAAAGATATTTCCCTGCACGACAGCATTCAGCTCATTCCACATGTTTTTTACCTGACCCATGTTGAGAACCGTGGCGCGGCGTTCGGGCTGTTCGCAGAATCGCCCTCGCAATGGAAGATCGGGATGCTGATCCTGTTTTCTATCGTGGCGCTGGTCGTTGTATCGGCCCTGCTCTGGCGAAGCGGTCACGCCGTAACGACCGGCATCGGCCTCTCCCTCATCCTCGGTGGAGCGATCGGTAATCTCTGGGATCGCCTATTGAATGGGCGCGTCGTGGATTTTCTGCTCGTCTACCTCGGCTCATACCAATGGCCAGCCTTCAACGTCGCAGACAGCGCAATAGTCGTCGGCGCAGGATTGCTGGTATACGAAATATTGTTCGATAAGTCGCCCGCCCATGAAAAATCGGCCTGATCGGATTTGTCGCTAATAAATAGCGCGGAGGGATGTGCAGAATATTTCCGCACGCTCTCCGCGCCCTTACTCGAAACTATTTCTTCTGACTATGCTGACTTCCGGTTCGCCTGCTCCATCTGGGCGTAGAAGTCCTTAGCCCGTACTGACATTTCCTGCTCGGTCACGTCTTCCTTGTGCGTGGCGATGCCCCATTCTTGGCCGTAGGGATCGACAAAGTGGCCAAAACGATCTCCCCAGAACATATCCGAAACCGGCATCTTTGCTTTACCGCCCGCGTTTACGGCTCGCTGAAAGGCTTTATCTACATCTTCAACGTAAAGATAAATACTTCCGCTGGTACCGCCGAGCGTTTGCGGAGATTTGTTGCCCATGGCTGGTGACTCGTCGGCGATGAAGATTATCGAATCGCCGATTTTTAACTCGGCATGGGAAATTTTGCCATCCGGACTCGGATATCGGCTTATCTCCTCAGCGCCTAATGCCTTCTTGTAAAACTCAATGGCCTCGGCTGCATTGCGGACGGTGAGTGTAGGAGTAGCGGTGTGGAATCCCTTCGGGATTGGTGTTTTGGAAGGTGCCATCTGATTGTCTCCTTTGCATCTGGCTTGGGCCAGAGATGAATATTGAAGAAAAAGCGGCACCATGATTTTACGCCGGTTCAGGTTTGGAGAGGAGCAACGGATTGTGGAAATTTCAGGTTTGCCGGTTCGCGAAAAGTTTGCGCCAGATCGAGCGAGGTGCCCGAAATCTCGCCCTAACTTAGGTAAGGTAAGTCGCTTGGACCTGTTCTTTAAGCGCCGTGCCGCTCAATTTTCTCGAACGAGCTTCATGCAGATACCAGAACAAGCGCCGCGCCGCAGCATCAGGAGCCAAACCGCCGGTCCGAATGTTCGAAATGCAGTTCCGTTCAGCGTCGGTGCGTCCCGGGCGCGGTTGCCATGTGATGTAGGCACCTAGGCTGTCGTGCGAAGAGAGGCCGGGCCGCTCCCCAATTAGCACAACGGACAGTGAAGCTCCCAGCAGCGAGCCCATCTGATCGCCGATCGCTACTCTGGCGTTCTTCACCACGCAAATCGGACCACAGGTCCATCCGGCATGAAAAAGCATAGGAAGGGCCACATTCAACAATGGTATCGCGTTTCTTTCGGGTGCGACCGCCGACAGACCGTCGGCGATACCGAAGACGACATCACACACTGACGATTTGAGCCGAGATTCCGATTCCTTCGCAAGCACGCGCCCGAGGTCGGGACGCCGAACATACGTCTCACGATCCGCAGCTGCACTATTCAAAGTGAAAACGGGGATGCCGAATTTCTCGAGCATCGGCATTTCCTGGCGCACTCGCTGCGCGAAGTGCTCAATGTCGAATTCTTCTTTTATGGCATCCCGTGCCTGGGCGTGCGCCAGTTGAAAGTCCAAAATATTTGCCGTTACGATACTGGAGCCGCTACGACCCAAAGCGACGCGGGCGGAGGTATATTTCCGCAAGCTTCTGAGCGCCTCGTTCGAGGCGTGAATCAATGCTGGCGACGAGCCGTCGCCCATCTTCTCCGGCTCGGACTCATTCGATTCATTCATGCGGGAAGCATTGCAGGCACAGCCAGCCGGAAGGGCGCGCCGCTTTCCAGCCACGTTTCAAACTCTGGCGCCGGTCGCAATCCCAACGCTGATCGCAGGTAGAGAGCGTCATGAAAAGAGGTGCTCTGATATTGCAGCATCACGTCGTCCGCTCCCGGAACGCCCATGATGTAGTTCACACCCGCGACTCCAAGCATAGTAAGGAGTGCGTCCATATCGTCCTGATCGGCCTCGGCGTGGTTGGTGTAACACACGTCGCAGCCCATAGGCAATCCGAGAACCTTGCCGCAGAAGTGGTCTTCCAGTCCGGCGCGAATAATCTGTTTGCCGTCGTAAAGATATTCCGGACCGATGAAACCAACGACGGTATTCACCAGCATCGGCGAGTAATGCCGGGCGACCCCATACGCTCGCGCCTCACAAGTTTGCTGGTCCACGCCATGGTGCGCGTTAGCCGAAAGCGCGCTGCCTTGACCAGTTTCGAAATACATGACGTTGTCGCCGATGGTTCCGCGCTTAAGCTCGCGCGCCGCCTGATTCGCTTCACCCAACATATTCAGGTTAATGCCAAACGAAGTGTTCGCCAGTTCAGTCCCTGCGACCGACTGGAACATAAGATCAATCGGTGCTCCCCGATGTAACGCCTCCATTTGCGTGGTGATGTGCGCGAGAACACAGCTCTGTGTGGGAATCGCGTAACGCTCGCGAGCGTAATCAACCAAACGAAGCAATGTCGAAACAGTTGCGACATTGTCGGATGCGGGATTGATACCGATGACCGCATCTCCGGACCCAAGCAGCAATCCATCAATAATCGCCGCGGCAATTCCCGCCGGGTCGTCAGTCGGATGATTGGGTTGAAGACGTGTCGAAAGGCGACCGGGGAGACCAACAGTGGTTCGAAAACGTGTTACCACCCTTATCTTGCGTGCCACTGTAATCAGATCCTGAGTCCGCATGATCTTCGACACAGCTGCCGCCATCTCGGGAGTGATCCCAGGCGCGAGCTTCGCGAGGACATCACCGCTTGCATCGTCGGAGAGAAGCCAGTCGCGGAAACCACCCACCGTGAGGCTGGCAATTTTTGCGAACGCTGACTCGCTGTGGGAATCGAAAATGAGGCGAGTGACTTCGTCGGTCTCGTGGGGAATGACAGCTTCGTGAAGGAATGTACTTAGCGGCAGATCGGCCAGCGCCATCTGCGCCGCGACCCTCTCGACCGCGCTCACCGCCGCGATTCCGGCCAACTCGTCCCCTGAGCGCAAGGGAGTGGCCTTCGCAAGCAGATCCTTCAAATCGCGAAAGTCGTAAGTGACGCCGTGAATGGTTTGCTTCATGCACACGATAGTTCACGGTGACATCAGGAGTTCTAGTTGAGCAGCCGCTATTGTAAGTCAGGCTGAGTAGCGTTCGCCGCCTTCAGGAACTCGACTGGAACGCATATACAATGGTGCGTTTGTACTTCTGGGACGCGCAAGTGTCATATAAGAGTTGCCGACGTAATTTGTGCTACGGTGCGGGGTGAGCCCGAGCCCCTTAGGACGTGATATGCCGGATACAGTCGCCAGCGAACTTCCCGAGAATCAGTCAGCCAAAGCTATTGCGCCGCTATGGCACACCGCCGCCGTCCTCGTGGCATTGTTCGGATATTCCGCACTAAGTGCACATTTTCACGGAGTAGCGCCTAGGAGGTTCTATGCCGGAAAACCACACACATTAACGGCAGGCTATCTCATCGCGGCTCTTTTTGAATGGCTGCTCGTGGCATTTCTTTGGTTCGGAGTCCGTCTTCGCGGCGCAACGCTCCGAACGCTGCTCGGGAACCGATGGGTCAAGCCATTGGCATTCTTCCGCGATCTGGGTATTGCCTTCGTCTTTCTAATTGCTTCGAATGTGATTTTAGGAATCTGCGGCCGTCTGTTGAAAGCGGCGACAAGTCGAGCAGTTCGCGATATTGTTCCGCATGCGCTGGTGGAGGTGTGGCCATTTCTCCTACTGGCCTTGACAGCCGGCATTTGCGAAGAGATCATTTTTCGTGGGTACCTGCAAAGACAGTTAGCAGCATTCACCAAAAGCGCCGCAGCCGGAATTATTCTCCAAGGAGTTGTCTTTGGTGCCGCGCATGCTTACCAAGGGCTGACGCACATGATTCTGATTGCTGTTTTCGGTTGTTTATTTGGACTGCTCGCGATTTGGCGGCAAAACCTGAGGCCGGGAATGATTGCGCATTTTCTGCAAGACGGAATCCTTGGTCTGCTAATCAGCCACCGCCTGCAATGACATCTTCGGAGGGCCCGATTGGCTGATGACGGTGCCGCAATTCGGCTCCCCACCCCATTCCCGAATACAACCCTAAGGCGTCCCATACAACTGCCGGTACATATTCGCGTTCCTCAGAATTGCTTGTACGTACTCGCGGGTCTCGGTGAATGGGATGGACTCCACGAATTCTTGCGGATCGCGGTACTTCCCGTATCCCAGCCAGGTTTGCACTCTGTCAGTACCTGCGTTGTACGCGGCGAGCGCATATTCGAATGCTCCGAACTGATCTACCATGGCGCGAAAATAGCGCGTGCCAAGTTGCAAATTCATGCCTGGGGTAAATAGTTCAGCGGCCTTGTAGTGTTTGATCTTTTGCTGCCTGGCCAGCGTCTTCCCAACCTTGGGAAGCAATTGCATCAATCCCACGGCATCTTTTCGCGACACTGCATTGGGATTGAATTCCGACTCCTGCCGAATTAGAGAAGCTACAAGATATGGATCGAGCGCATTGGTGGACGAGAATCTTTTCAAATCGAGCCAATAGGGTTTGGGGAAAAGAGCTTCCCAATATGAGCGCGGCAGGCTGTCCAAATCCACCGCGAAATAATTTGGGACGGCGCGCTTCAAGACTTCGATTGCGATGTCGTAACGTCCCGCGTCCTCGTACATACGCGCCGTTTCCGCGGGAAGCCAGTCGCCTTTGTCCTCCTCATCTGCCGCCTTCAATTCGCGCACCGCGAAATCCAACAGACCTCCATTTTCGAGCAAGTGCGCCTTTTGCACTCTAAGGTCATCCGTTGGGACGGCGTCATTTGCCGGCGAGGGATCGGAATTCATGGGGGGCACGCGATCCAACAAGGCATAGTCTTGAGGCGGCCCGTTCACCTTCATCTTTGCCAATTGCTCGCGGGCCAGTTCGCCGTAATAAAAATTACGGAATCGTAGCGACAGCTTTTGGTAGTAGGCCGCGGCCATAGCCTGATCGCCGTCTTCTTGCGCCAGTCGGGCTCTCCAATACAAGGCGTCGGGAACTTCCGCGGAATTGGGATACAGCGCTATCTGGTTCTCGAACTCCGTTTTCGCTTCAACGTTTCGACCTTGCCGCAAACTCAGCCATGCGACTTTCCAGTGCGCATAAGAAGCCTTGCTCGCGTTCGGAAAGCGCGCTTGCAGTTCGCGATACGAATCAATCGCATGATCGTAATCTGGTTTCAGCAAATAAATATTGCCCGCTTCGAGCAACGCCTGCTCGAGATAGGGACTCGCCGGATCCACCTGGCGTAACTCATCCAGAGTCTTGAGGAATGTTTCGTTGTCGTTCGCATCCCATGCAAGTTCGCCGAGATTGAAAAGGCGTCCTGCGTTAATTTCGGGCGGAGAATTTGGGACGGACTCAAGAGCCTGCTTAGCCTCTCTGATTCGTCCGGCATGGCGCAATGCCTCGATCATGGAAAGTTGCAGCGCTGGACGTTCAGCCGGAGAAACCACATTCAGAAGTGCGTTGTAAGCGTCGGCAGCATCGCTGAATCGTCTGCCCTTTGCCAACAAATCGGCGCGAGTTCTCAGTTCGGGCGCCGAAGCGGAAGACAAAGTGGCCGGAGACATTTTTTGCAGCTCCGCCCCCGCCTGGGTCGCTTCGAAACTGAGAGGCACAGTGAAATACAGATTGCTGAAAATTGCAGTTGCTTTTAAGTTGTCTCCCGCGGCCGCATATGCGCGTGCCAGCGCCAGTTCGATATCCGCCCGAACCGGCTTGCGATATTGTTCCAACACTGTAACCGCCCCTTGCGGCTGGCCCTCGGTCACCAAAAGATTTGCATAGAGCAGGTTCGCATCAAAGATGAGCAGTGACTCCGGATATTTTTTTGCGAAGCCGCTCAGAACTGCAATGGCTTCGGGTGTGCGTCCCGTTTGGGCATACGATTCGCCGCGATAATAATCCACATAATCGCCGAGGTCCCCGGCATGCGGACGCGCCCGGCTTAAAGCTGGGATGGCCTGCGCATAATCATGGTCAAGAACGTGGGCGTATCCCACCACCAGCCACGCCAACGCTCCAGCGTCCTCGCTGCCGTGGCGGTGCGCATAGGCTTCGACGCCAGCATAGGCGGACGGTGTGCGGTCCTGAAGCAACTGCCGCGCCATCGGCTTGAGATTGCTGGATGCTACAAAGGCAAGGTGCATCCTCCGCAATCGGGGAGAGCTCTTTCGCTTGCGTACGCGAGCCGGGCGATGAGTTTTCTTTGTAGAAGATTGAGTCTTGCTTGAGTGTGCCGACTGTGCAAACGAAGACGGAGTTATGGCAGAAAAATAGCCGGCTGATGTTACGCCGAGCAGGATGGATATGAAAATAAATCGCAGAGAATACACAGCTGGCGCTTCACTTACTTTCTTGATCAGTGGGGATAGTTTACACCCAGAAGCGAAACGTTATCTTCGGCTAGGCTGCGAACCAGTTCCTGATTGAAATAATCCCCGTCGGCAGCGGCGGTAGTGCCATATCTTTTTTGGTAGGTGATACGGCTCTTCTCGATGTCTTCCTTCAGGCGATCGTATAAGTCGAGGTTTTTGCGTCCTTCGACGACAGTGTCTTTGTTGTAAAGCTTGATTTCGTCAATTAACAGCCGGGCAAAACGTTGCGCCTTGCGATGAGTGTCCTGATCCGCGACCGATATTTCGGGTTCGACCTTATTCGACGTAGTGCTGATTGATGAATGAGCCGCCGAGGCCGCCATCGCCATCGGAGCAGGTTCCCATACTGTCGTGTCGACCTCTGCCACGGCAACCGACTGTTGCGGCGATGGCGCGTGCTTTGGTGCATGAGAAGCGAACGGGTCAGAGGCCGGCGAATCCGCTACGGCTGTGCGCTGCACGGGTTCGGGCTTCTCCGAAAATTCGGCTGCACCTTCTTTGTGTGCCTGTTTACGCAGCGAGATTACTTCCAACCATGCGCTGGTCGCAGCGACAATAAGTTCGAGAGCGGCAAAGTCCAGCTTTCCACCTGGATTTACACCAGCATCTGCGTAAACCAAAGCCGCGATTTTGTCCTTCAACAAAAGCGGAAGGAATAATACTTGACCATCGGATGGGGCTCGAAAGTGAGTGACAAATCTTGCATCCACGTCTGTGGCGTTTCCCGCGCAAACGGTACGAGTTTGCATTGCCTGTGCGCCGACCCCGCTCCTCAAATCGAGAGAAAAATCTTTGATGGCATCGCTGTTGTCGAATCCGCGCCCCTGCCACCCTGTCGCCATTCCAGACTTTATGACGAAGAGCGCTGCGCGCCCGCTGTAGGCACTGGTGCTACTGAGCAGCGCCCGCAAAATCTCTTTCTGAGTTGTTCCAGTATGAATTGCGGAGATAGCCGCCAATAAATCTGACGGAGTACCGCTTTCAGCGTGTCCGCCGCTGCCGGCGGCCTCGCGAGACTTTGAGATTTCCGGTAGCAACTCAGCCACGACACCGCGAATCAGATCCTCGCGCAATGCAGGAATGTGGCTTTCGAGAATTCTAGAGACCGCCGCGTCCACAATTCGTTCTATTAAGGATGTTTCTGCCATGTCGCTTTACCAGGGCCTCGAAAAACTCGCTTGATCTGCCTCTAAGTTCCGCAGGCTGTAACGACTGATTATATGGCCACTTACGCCACCCTCCGGAAGTCACGTTAGGACGTGATCTACCGCGTCAACGTCGGCCTAACTGCAATTTAGCGCAAACCTTATTAGGTTGGATACGTCAAAACAGTTCGCGCAACACTAAAGTACCGAGTAGAATAAGCCTTCTGTTCGGCGCTCCGGAAAGCCGAAAAATTGTTGCATCGGACCAATGATGAATACCATCCAACCAAAAGTAGCCGAACCAGTGAGCGATGAACTAGCCCTGGTGCAGGCCGCCAAGAATGGCGACGTTTCAGCCTTTGAAGAGTTGGTCAGGCGTTATGACCGGAACGTTTTCAGGATTGCGCAACACATCACTCAGAACCGCGAGGACGCGGAAGATGTGGTGCAGGATGCGTTCCTTAAAGCGTATAGCAACCTAAAGCAGTTCCAGGGGCAGTCGAAGTTTTATACCTGGCTGGTTCGGATCGCGGTCAACGAAGCGCTGATGAAGTTGCGGCGCCGCAGGCCTGAGCGCACAATTTCGCTGGACGAAGAGGTCAAGACTGAAGAGGATTCGGTTCCGCGTGAAGTTGCCGATTGGAGCCCGAATCCTGAGCAACAGTACAACCAGGCCGAGTTGCGCGAGATTTTGACAAAGACCATACAAGGCCTGCCGGCGACTTTTAGAACTGTGTTTGTACTGCGGGACGTGGAAGGTCTTTCGACGGAAGAAACCGCAGAAGCTCTGGACCTTAGCATCCCAGCGGTGAAGTCAAGACTGCTTCGGGCGCGGCTGCAACTGCGGGAACGGCTTAGCCGTTTCTTTCAGCGACGGGAACCTGGGGCGGAAAAATTGGAAGTTGAAAATGGCAATGGCATGCTGAAAAATGACAGTGGAGATGGCAACCAGTGAAGTGCTCTGAATTTCTGC
This sequence comes from uncultured Acidobacteriaceae bacterium, assembly GCA_963720075.1. Classification (GTDB taxonomy): domain Bacteria; phylum Acidobacteriota; class Terriglobia; order Terriglobales; family Acidobacteriaceae; genus PALSA-188. The sequence goes on from CAVREG010000014.1 coordinate 67,562, forward strand.
AAGAGCTAACCAATTACCTCGACGGCGTTATAGACGACCGCACCAAGTCCGAATTGGAAGATCACCTCTCTTGGTGCCATAACTGTTACGTAGTCTGCGACACCACCAAGAAAACCATCGAGATTTACCGCGACTCTCAACTGTACGAACTCCCGGATGACCTGAGGAATCGGCTCCGTTCCGCCATAGTAACTAAATGTCATGCGCGCAAAAAAGCCGATTCCGGCAACGTCTAGCAGTTGCATATTTGCCTCCGCCCCTTAGACTCAAATCTTCGTAACTCATTTTCGACCCGAGCATAAGTGGGTTACGTTCGCGATAAGCATTTACGCTGGATTATGAAATCCGGCCCTCTCAAATGGAACCTTTTTCTCCTAATCTGAATCTAAGTAATTGACCTGAGTTTTGGACTCCGAATCTCCTGGATTTCGCAAATCTAGGAATCGGGAGCTGAATCCTCAGCTGCTGTCTGTGGAGGTGGCAGAAATGATCGCAAAGTTGTTCGACTCTTTATTCGGTTGTTCTCATAGCCATTATAGTTTTCCTCGAAGCGCCAGCAAGCGCGTCGGCGCACTTCGCACGAGTGCCGCGTCGTTAACCGGCACCTACGTTGCGTGTTTGGATTGCGGGAAGGAATTGCCCTACGATTGGGAAGCGATGAAGATTGTTGGGTCGTCGTCTGATAGCCGCAAGTATTTGCATGCTCTCGCCGCGAAAGAGGCGTCGTAGATATTTCTCGTGGCTTGCCTTGATCCGATGGAGCGACGGGCGTCCTCGCCCGTCCTCAGAGAGTCATCCTAATTGGTATCGTCCCGCCGTTTGAGAGTCGGACGTCCATCATCGCTGCCTTTGTCGTCGGTTCCGTTCTTATCGGTTGTCGAGGCGCGCCGCAGACTAGGCTTTTTGCCATCTTTCTCATCCGTCACCTTGTGGCGGTTTTCAATCGCGGCCAAACGCGCCTTCACGTCGTCGAATTCCGAAGTCGTGACCTTGTACTCAGCGCGTGCCGGCAAAATCGTCGCAATTTCCTCCTGCGACTTCGCAATACGGTCCGGCGTTTGAGGATGCGTCGCGAAAGCCTTCGACAGTGTTCCCGGTTTCTTCTTCTCCTCAGCCTGCACTTTCTCGAAGAAAGCAATAAAAGCCTGTGGATCGTATCCGGCCTTATACATGTACTCAAGACCGAGATAATCGGCCTCAGCTTCAAACCCGCGCGAGAACTTCATGAATGTTAATGGGACAGCCAAGCCCGCAGCTTCATAACCAGCGTATCCAATCGGTCCGCCCACAAAGATCAGAGGAATGGATGCAAGGTTCATCAAGTTGCCCCGAGTATTTTCGCGAGCCGCATGGCACGCCGCGACGTGAGCGATTTCGTGCGCCATAACTCCGGCGAGCTCGGCCTCTTCGTCGGCCGCCAGGATCAATCCGGAGTTCACGTAGAAGAATCCGCCCGGAAGTGCAAACGCATTGATTTCGTCCGAATCAATCACTTTAATCGTGAATGGAACCTGCGAGTCAGAGTTACGCACCAGATTCTGTCCCAGCCGGTTTATGTATTCGGTAATAACCGGATCGGTAATCAGTTTGGATTGCGATTCCACCTGTTGAGAGAAGGCCTTGCCCATAGCAATCTGCTTCTCCAGGCTGTACCAGTTACCCAAGCCTTTATCGCACCCTATGTGACGATTTCCGATCGCGTCCAGATCGTTTATGCCACCCTCGTGTTCCGATTTTTTAGAAGGCTCTGAAGAGGTTTCAGTGGGCTCTGGTGCGCTCGGAGGCGCGGCGGTTGGTACTGGCGCGTTCGCCGACGGGGCGGAAGGGGTTTGGGTTCCCTGAGTTTGCGCGGAAATCGTTCCCACACTAAGACCGACTGCCAATACTGCCGTCGCTAAAGTTGTGAAGCTTGTTTTAACCATGACTACTCCGTTTCGGTGAAACACGGCTTTCTGTTTAGATTATACGCCCGCTTCCGGAGCGCGGCGTGTGGGTCGGGATCCTTACTAATTGGACGCAGGACCGCAATGGAAGGTTATCCTTGTAAGGAAAATAGCAACTTCGATGTAAACCCAATTGCTCTTCGCAGATACCGATCAGTCGTAGTATTCAAGGCCCAAGTGAGTGATTAGGTCTTCTCCCTTTAGATGGCGCAGCGTGTTCTTCAGCTTCATGGATTGGATAAACAAATCGTGCTCGGGATATAGACCTGGGGCAGTCATTGGAGACTTGAAGTAGAAGCTAAGCCACTCCTGGATTCCCAGACCTTGGAGTTCCGAACTGCGCTGCGCGAGATCCATAAATAGAAGTAAATCAAGGACGATGGGGGCGGCCAGGATTGAATCACGGCAAAGAAAATCCACCTTGATCTGCATTGGATAGCCCAACCAGCCGAAGATATCAATATTGTCCCAACCTTCTTTATTGTCACCGCGTGGAGGGTAATAGTTAATGCGAACCTTATGGGTGAAATGTCCGTAGAGTTCGGGATAAAGCTCCGGCTGCAAAATGTGCTCCAAGACCGAGAGTTTTGACTCTTCTTTTGTTTTGAACGACTGCGGATCTTCCAATACTTCGCCGTCCCGATTCCCGAGAATGTTAGTCGAGAACCATCCGTTGAGACCCAACATGCGAGCTTTAAATCCGGGCGCGAGAATCGTCTTAATCAGCGTCTGTCCGGTCTTGAAATCCTTGCCGCAAATCGGCGCATTGTTTCGCCTCGACAACTCGTGCATCGCAGGAAAATCAACAGTGAGATTCGGCGCGCCATTGGCGAACGGTACGCCCTCCATCAAAGCGGCATAAGCGTAAATCATGGACGGAGCAATAGCTTCGTCGCTGCGCGTGAGCGCCTTCTCAAACGCCTTTACCGATTGATGCGCCTCGGTCTGCGTCAGAAAAATTTCCGTCGAGCCGCACCAGATCATCGCCAACCGTGCCGCCCCGGAAGTCTTCTTAAAGTCGCGAATATCGGCGCGGACTTGCTCTGCAAGATCCATCTTGTTCTTGCCCTTTTTCACGTTCGTTCCATCCAGCTTTTTTACATAGCTGTGGTCGAAGACCGCCTTCCGTGGCTTGATCGAACTCAAGAAAGGCTTCACCTTCTTTAACAGTTCTCGATCAAGCACCCCAGCCTTGGACGCCGCCGTGTACATGTCGTCTTCGAAAATGTCCCATCCCGTAAAGACCAAATCTTTCAATCCCGCCAGCGGCAGGAATTCGCTAATCCTTGGCGACCGCGCATCGGTGCGCTTGCCCAGCCGTATAGTTCCCATTTGGGTGAGAGAGCCAATCGGCTTGGCGAACCCTTTGCGCACAGCCTCAACCCCAGCAACGAACGTTGTTGCCACAGCACCCATGCCGGGAATCATGATTCCCAGCTTGCCTTTGGCCGGCTGAATCTCGCTGCTGGTTTGTTGGGAGGATTTTGTTTTTACTCGTGTCTTCGTCTCAGCGTTTTGCCGCGTCGGCATTTTCGGTTGTTTCCTTATGTGCTCTCTCTACAGATGAGGGCCGGGGAGATTTAAAGCGAACGGATATGTTCTCGTATCGCGTCAGGATTTGCAAACTAATGAGCCGGGCCGACGATAATTGAACCTGAAGCGTCAGCCCAGTACATTAGATTGCATCATGTATCGCTCCAAAGCTCGCGCCCTCGCTATGGTGCTGTCTCTTTCTGTAGTTTGTTGGGCGCAATCGGAAATGACCAATACAACTAAGTCTGACCCAATCGCCTACCTAAATCGAGGGCTTGATGAGATGCAGGCGCATGCTTTACGGCGAGGAGCTGTGGACTGGCCCCGCGTTCGTGCCGAGGCAGTGGCGCGTGCAGCCAGTGCCCAGAGTACCGTGGACACATACGATGCCATCCGCTTCGCGCTTGCAAGCCTGGGAGATCACCACAGTTCTCTTCATCTCACACCCGTATTGGAGAATCTGGAATTGCAGCGAAAGCCGCAGCACGCGTCTGGTCAGGAACATGAGGAAGTGCAGGGTTCCCTCGGTCCGTTTGTGGGAAGGTACGGGCCGGAAGGCCGCCTCGAAACGTTCAACAGTAAGACTTTCGCTCTCGTTGTAGTGACAAAATGCTTCCCGGAAAATGACCGTCAGTTTGTTGCATATGAGACCAAACTTCAGAAAATTATTGCGGACCTCGATCGGTCTCATCCGGCAGGCTGGGTTGTGGACCTGCGAGGCAATCCGGGCGGCAACATGTGGCCGATGCTAGCGGGGATCGGTCCGGTCTTGGGCGAAGGTGACGATCTCGGCGAGTTTTTTAATACTGATGGTCACTCGGTCGTGCGGTATCGCAACGGCGTCGCGGCTGAGGTTGAGAATGGAAAGGACGATCCATACCCAGCGGTCGAGGGTCAGCCTTACAAGCTGGCGGGCGTGCCCAACGTGGCAGTGTTGATTGATCGCGGTACCGGCAGTTCTGGAGAGGCGATTGCAATTGCGTTTCGTGGCCGTCCTCACACGCGCTTTTTCGGCGAGCACACCGAAGGCGTTTCTACTGTCAATGAAACATTCGCGCTTTCTGACGGGGCATCTATGTGGCTCACCATAGGCGTACAGGCTGACCGATCAGGAAAGCAGTATCTAGACGGCTTTGCGCCAGATGAGGTGATTCATTATGGCGACAAGATCCTGCCGGATGATAAAGACCCGGTATTACAGGCAGCCCTGAGGTGGTTGGATCAGAAATAGGAATCAAGACTGAATTACCGGAGGATTTCCCGCTCAGATTGGCGAGACACTGGGAAACCTATTGTTGGAGTATCCAACCGGAAAGCTTTTCCAGGGCCATCGGAGACATTGTCTCTTCACCCTGCAGCAATACGTAAATAGTTTGTTCTCGTTTACCCTGTTCGATCAATACCTCGCCCTTTTCGAGGTTCACCCGGCGACATTTGTCTATGACTAGCACCCAATCGTTGGAAGTCAGGAATTCCAAACGATCTGGCGCGGTACGCAATACCAACATCAGCTTCTCTCCCCGGCAATGCTGTGTTCTGCTCCATAGGCTTTCCGCTTGGGAAATGAAAGCGTACCGGAGGATGAGTTGAACGCGCGCCATGCATTTTGGTCTTTACTGCCGCAATAGAAAAGTTAGCGGTCGCGTGAACTCTTCGGGGTTTCGTCCCAATCTCGGGAATTTCGGTCAGATCGCTACACCGAAGACTCAGTTGCTCGCCGACTTCATTGCAGAATCAGGACTTTTCATACCTGGCGGCGACAGGGACGGCGCGCCTATTATTACTCTCGTCACATTCCCAAATCAAATTGGCGAGATAGACTCTGACTATGGGGCCCCGGTTGCGAAATAGACCGTCAGACAACTCGACCACAAGTGCGCAGGATGGCAAAGATTCCGAAAGCGTCCTGGCCAATGTCAATCGGGAACTTAGAAAGCTCGAGAAGCGGGACGGGGAGCTGTGGCTGATTGTGACTGCCACCGGGATCCTGGTAGGAGCGGGACTGCTCGCTCTCGTTCTCCCCGCCGCGTTCCTGAAGTCCGGCAGTCTGCATTTTGAGATCACCGTATCGAAAGAACTCGCGTGCGGCCTGGTCGTGCTCTTGGCCCTGGCCAATACCTACATCGTCTCTCGTCGCAATGAGTTTCGGCAATTGCGACAAAATACAATCGCAACTGCGATGCAGAATGAGCTGCTTCGCCTCCAGTCTTTTACAGACCCGCTCACTGAAATCTACAATCGGCGTTCGCTTGAGGAACTGGCCGGACGTTTTATTGCACAAACAAAGCGCCGGGGATCCCCGCTCACTTTCCTGCTGATTGACGTGGACCGCTTCAAACAGGTCAATACTCGATTCGGACACCTGACCGGCGATTATGTCCTTACCGAGATCGCCAACTTGCTAAAAACCTCGATCCGAGGCACGGACGCTGCCATTCGTTACGGCGGCGATGAATTCCTGATCGTGCTGGAGAACACCAGCGCAGCCGGCGCAGCCATTGTCGTAGACCGGATACAGGGTTGCCTGAATGACTGGAACACGTCGAGCAGTCTCGACAACTTTGCAGTAGGTCTCAGTATCGGCATGGCGGAATGGTCCGTCGGCAAGAGGCTCGACGAGGTACTCGATCTCGCCGACAAGGACATGTATAAGGAAAAAAGCTACCGTGGCAGTCGCACAATCCCCATCGAATCCACAAGTCTACTGAAGATCATTTGAGGGCGCGGGCTGTACTGGCCCAACTGAGCCGGTTACTGTTTGAGTATCCAGCTGGAGATTTTTTCCAGCGCCACCGGAGACATTGTCTCTTCGATCTCCGCGTACTCGCTTGGCGCGCCGGTATTCGCATCTTGGAATAGGTGGTTCAAGCCGGGCAATTCGTCAATTTCGAAATTCTTGTTTCCGGCATCTTCCAGCGCTTTCCGAATGGCTGGCAGGTTTTGATTCGGTGGAACCTGTAAATCTTTTTCGCCGCTGAGCACTAGCACCGGGCACTTCACCTTTCGCAGCGCGGTCGCGGGGTCATAGGCGAGGAAATACCGAAACCACGGCGACGTAATGGCATTGATCTGCGCGCCAAGCTGGGGATCTTTTATCTGATCCGCAAGTTCTTCGCGCAATTCTTTTTTTAATACTGCCTCATCTTTTTCTTTCCCCAACAATGCCAGCAGTTTCCTTTCTTTGGCAGCGTTCTTCTCCGCCTTGTCGTTGCTCATCCCCGCGCCTTCGGAGATCAGCAACGTTTGCTCTACAAGAATCTGATCTCCCGGCACGCCCGACCCCGCCATCATCACAATGAATGCGACGTCGTGATTACGGGCCGCCACCATGGGCGCAATAATTCCGCCCTCGCTGTGACCGATCAATCCGATCTTGCGGGGATCAACTTCGGGCCGGATCTTAAGAAATGCCACTCCCGCTTCAACGTCGGTGGCAAAATCGGCGGTCGTGGCCGTCGCAAAATCTCCCGTGGATTTGCCGACTCCCCTATCATCGGCCCGCAGCACCACAATTCCCTTTCGTGTCAGCCAGTCCGAAAGTACAAGGAATGGCTTGTGACCCATCAGGCTCTCGTCACGATCTTGCGGTCCTGATCCGGTAATCAACAGCACCGCGGGAAAGGGCCCTTTGCCCGTCGGAATCGTCAATGTAGCCGCAAGCGTATCGCCCTGCACTGGATTGTGATATGAGACCTCCTCCTCACGATATGGATATGGCCTGACCGGATTCTGCGGACGCCGCCGCTCCAGTTCCGCCTTGTCTTTAACTTTGTTTAGCACGAGTGGCAGACTATTCCCGCGTTGTGTCCACGTACCGGAGATGGACGCAAGGTCTTTGCTGATGTTGCCGTCGAAAACGCCACCAATCTGTTTCATTTCGAGCCTTAAAGACGAGCCATTCTGCGTAACGGTCGTAACGGGCATCCCCATCGCGTTCTGGTCGGGACTATCCGCCGTGGCCATCAGGCCATCCTCGGTGTTAGTGATGTGGAACACCAAACGCAATTTCATCGTGCCGACGTCGAGCGTGCCCATCCAGGCCCCGTCAATATCCGAAGGCGCAGCCGGTTTGTGTTTGGTTTTAATGGGCGTGCTCGCGCGCTTGAAATCAAGCGCAAGTTTTTGTCCCTGCGTCCATGAGCCTTTGATCTCGGTCACGTCCTTATTCACCGTGCCTTCGTACGTGCCATGAACCGCATCCACCGTTAAGCTCAACTTGGAATCTTTGAACAAGATCGCGGTGACCGGGATTCCGTTAGCGCCCTGATCCACGCTGTCCAGCGTGGCACTGAGGGTTCCGTCCTTCGCGGTGCTTATGTGTAGCACGAGACGGAGTTCTCCCGCTCCGGTGTTAAGAGTTCCCTGCCAATCGCCGGCAATCTGCGATTGTGCTGAACAAGTCGCTGCCAGAGCCGCTATCAACAACATCCCCAGCATCAGTTCCCGCGCGATTACAGTCTTCATCTGCGTTAACCTCTGTAACGGGCTGGAGCGCCTCATTTTTTCGCCTCTTTCCAGTCGCTGATAATTTCAACTCAAAATTTCCCATCTCGGCACAGTTCCCTTCCGGGAATCCCCGCGTTACTTAGGTACAGGGTCACCGGACACATTTACGCATGTACCACACTACTTTAATTTAGAGACTCCACCCGTGCATCCCCAGGCCCGGAGTCCCTTTTTGGAGCTTATGCACTTCTATGTCTGACAATTTTCAGCTGGGCCTCCTGCCCGAGAGGAAAATAGATTGGCGAACGTTAGTCACCAGCTATGGGCTGGTGACTTTCCTGCTTCTGCTTTTTCTCTTTCAGCGTTTGGTGTGGCCGGACCAGCTTCAGCTTTTCCAGAAGTACACCGTGACCGATATCATTCCTACGCCCGCTTTACGGCCGCAACCGATGAAGCACCCAGCCCTGCAGCGAAGGATTGTCGCAAAATTGCCTCCCGTCGAAGTACAGGCTCCGAAATTAATTCTGCCAAAAATTGCGCGACTTCAGCCTAAACCGGTTCCGAAAGAAATCGAACCTCCCAAGCTTGACGCGAGGTTTGCAGCGCCAACCATAGTCAGAGTTTCGGCGGCACGCCCGGCGAAGCTCCTTTACATGGGATCATTTGGAAGCACAGCAGTCGCGACCCTGAACACTACAGCGGAAAAGGTTCAGACCGGAGGCTTCGGCGATCCCAACGGTCTCAAAGGCGAGGGAAAGAGCCCTTCGCATATGGTCGCCGCAGCCGTAGGTTCGTTCGACTTGCCTCAAGGTGCGGGACACGGCAACGGCACCGGGGGCGCAAAAGGACTCCAGGGAACGATTGCCAGTGCAGGATTCGGAAATGGGATTGCCCGGCCAAGTCATGGAGATGGCCGCGCATCCGGCGTAGTGACTCAAACGGCCTTTGCGGCTACTGCTATTGCAACACCTGTCGCGAGGCATGTCGCTGACGAAGGGCCGGCCACGTCACCGATCGAAATCACGTACAAACCGAAGCCGGTTTATACCGATGAGGCACGCAAACTCCAGTTGCAAGGCGAAGTTCTCTTGGAAGTCACTTTCGAGGCCAACGGACACTTGCACGTGAATCGCGTAGTTCACGGACTTGGGCATGGTTTGGATGAAGCCGCAGTTGTCGCCGCCAACAATATGCGATTTAAACCGGCGCTGCGCAATGGTTCGCCAGTGGATTTAACGGCTGTCGTTCATGTGATGTTCGAATTGGCAATGTAGTGAGTAATACCTCGAATTCGAGGCGAAGATTTGAGACGAAGTCGGACTCGAGATCAGATTCGAAGTAAAGAGAAGCGAGGACTTATGAAGATTGTCACGAACGCTTTGTTTGCTGTCCTAATGATTTCCCTGAGCGCCGCAGCACAACAGGCCGCCCCTCAAGCTTCTGGCGGGCCTCATTCAGCCCCTTCGCCAGCCGAAGTTGCCGCTAATTCGACGCCATCAGAAACTGCCGCTCCAAACGTCCCGGCATCTCAGCCTGCAGGTGCGAAGCAAGCCGAACCTGCCGCGTCCCCTGTCGCAACTATGGATGACGTGGTGAATCGTGCCATCTTGCGTGAACACGCGCTGATGGACTTCCTGAAAAATCGCAATCCTCTGGTTGAAACCTATTTGCAGGACCTTAAAGGGGATGCACTCCTCGGCGACGTTCCCAAGGGCGATCACTATTTCCTGGGACGCCTTGACCTGGGCGAAGCGGTGGACCGTCGCGATTATCTTTCTGACAATAAGAGCCTGGAAAAAAATCTCTTGGGTGGAGTCACAAAGCTGTTCAAAGTTCAGTACAACCCGATCGGCTTCTCCTGGATGCTCTTCGCCGACCGTCACGACTTTGATCGCAATCACTACGATTTCAAATATGTGCACCGCGAATTCCTTGGAGACGTCCGCTGCCTGGTCTTCGACGTGAATCCAAAAAAAGATGCCGGCCGTGGTCGCTTCCTCGGCCGTATTTGGATCGAGGACCAGAATTATAACATTGTGCGTCTAAACGGTACCTACGCTCCCCGTCCAAAAGGATCAGCCTATTTCTTCCATATGGATAGCTGGCGCCTCAACTTGGTCCCCGGTTACTGGCTGCCCGCATACATCTACAGCGAAGAAGGGGACTTCAGCTACGGTGCGAAGACCAAGACTGCGTTCAAAGCTCAAACTCGTATCTGGGGTTACAACTTAAAGAACGAAGCTAAAGAAGATGAACTGACTCAACTGAAGGTTGACTCGGTGAAGGACGACAGCGCCATCGCTCAAGATGCGTCTCCTCTCGAAGCCCAACGGGACTGGCAGCAGCAGGCCGATGACAACGTTGTCGCGCGATTAGAGCAGGCTGGCCTGCTTGCTCCCGAAAGCGATGTGGACCGGGTTCTTCAAACCGTAGTCAACAATCTTCTCGTCACCAACAATATTGAATTGCCTCGCCCAGTTCGCACCCGCATGCTACTCACTTCCCCGCTGGAAACTTTCAGCGTCGGCAATACCATAATTATCAGCCGCGGCTTAGTTGACGTACTTCCCGATGAAGCCAGTCTCGCGATGGTCCTTTCCCACGAACTGGCCCACATCGTTCTTGGCCACAACCTCGGCAGCAAGTTTGCGTTCAGCGACCGCATGATTTTCAGCGACGACGCCACCTTCGCGAACCTCGGATTCAAGCACAGCCCTGAAGAAGAGACCGCAGCTGACGTCAAAGCCATCGAGCTGCTCAAAAATTCACCGTACGCTCAAAAAATGGATACCGGCGAATTATTTCTGAAGCAGCTTTCGGAACGGGCCCCCGCTCTGGGCGCCCTCCTGACGGCTCGCCTCGGTGACAGCTTTGTGGACGGGAAGGGCAACCTGATCCGGCTCTCCGCGCTCGCCAATGCGGGTCCCGCGCTGGACGTAAAGAAGCTGGATCAAATCGCGGCATTACCGCTTGGAGATCGAGTCAAGGTGAATCCCTGGAGCGATCAGGTAGAACTTACCAAAGCGGCTCCTGTTGCAATCATGACCCCGCGCGACAAAATGCCGTTCGAGGTAACTCCATTTTTCCCGCATCTCAGCCGCCTGAACGTGCCCGATACGTCAAGTGGCACAACCGCGGCCGCTAACACGACCGAAAATCACTGATACCGCGAGAAGTCTCGAGTTGAAGTAAGCGCAGGCTGGAACCGGTAATCCCGGCTTCCGGCCTTCGTATTTTTCGCCATCGTTACCTTATGATTTCGGATGGCGATGGTACACTCTTTCGTCACCTGCGCCACCGTATTCCCGAAAAGAATGGCCAAATGCCTTGGTAAATAAGGGGAACGCCGATTCACAGCGCGATGAATTGCTGCAAATCGCAGAAGCGCGACTCCACCCCTCGCTGACGAATCCTAACTTTTTGGTACTGCGGTCACGACGGCTAAACTTCGGGAGATGGATCAATCAGATCCCAGGCCAACGGCTCAATGTTCTCGACGTGGGTGGCCGTTACCAGCCCTACCGCCCGCTATTTCAAGACAGAGTAGCCACATATCTTGGCCTCGACATTCTCCAGACCGAACTGGTGGACGTTGTCGCTAGCGGAGAATCTCTGCCCTTCCGGGCAAACACCTTCGATGCAGTAATCGCAACCCAAGTTTTCGATTATTTCTCTCAGCCGCTGCTTGCTGCCGAACAAATTCATTGGGTGCTCAAACCCGGGGGCTGTTTGCTCATGAGTGTGCCGAGTTTTGCTCCTAGATTCGCTGATGGGGAGATGTGGAGATTCACTTCGACTGGGATACGTTTGTTGCTATCGTCATTCAGAAAAGTAGAGATTGTCGCCGAAATATATAGTCCCGGGGGCATTATTCGCAGCATCAATCTGGGACTCCTCTCCATCGCGAATTTTCGGCTGCTGGGAAGGATTCTGGAGTTGAGCGTCGTGCCTATTCTTAACTTATTCGCTATGAGTTTTGAGAAATGCGGATTCACGACCAACGACCAATTCACGCCTAACTACAGCGTGCTCGCCGTAAAATAAACTTCGAGGAAGCGGCCTTCTATTCGCCACCGTGTATCTGATGCAAACTCCGCATCGGTCTCAGATATATCCCAGGTCTTTCAACCTCTCTTCGATGATGCGTTGTTCCTCCTGGTCCATTTTCATCGCATCGTCGCGAACCAACTGTTCAAGGACGTATGTGAGAAATTGCTCCAGAGTGCCGAACCGCCTTCCGTATTTTTCCTCAGCCGACTGGCATAGGTGTGATGGAAGCCGCAAATCGCGCATATCATCTTCGGGCATCAGGCACTCGCTCCCCGAAGAGGAAACTTAATCCGCGACCAGATGGCATCCAGAATAATGCGATCATCCGAGTTGAGTCCGGCAACGAGTGCAACGCCGACGAACGTAACATACCCGGCGACCATCGCTATCCCAGCCAAAACCCACCCCGAACAAAGTCCGAGCAACAATCTACGCTCCAGAAAAAGTACCCCGAGCGTCGCAGCCAAAGGTAAGAGCAAGCGGAAATAGCTGAGGTTATAGGGAGACATTTCGAGCCTTCGACGTACTTCCCACAGATACCACAAATTCGATACCAGGTTTGTGATCGCCGCAGCAGCAGCGGCTCCGACGATACCCCATCTCGGGATTAGCAGAAACGCCAAAGCCACCATGACAACCGCCATGACTGCCTCAATTTTAATCAGATCGCGCTGATGGCCCGACATTTGCAGTAAATATCCCACCGATCCCACCCCGCAGTTCACCAGCTGTCCCACTGTGCCAATCACAAGAATAGGCCAGCCAGCTTCAAAATCATGTCCAAAAATGCGCATTAAAATCGGGGCAAATATTATCATCACCGCGGCAAGCGGTAGAGTCAGGCCCAAAGACCACTTGGTTAGTGTTTGAAATATTCTGGCCAGCATTGCGTGTTGCTGGCGAGCGTGAAGTTCGGCGATAGTCGGCGAAAGGATCTGATTCACAGACTGGAGAACGATTGAGACGAACGCAACCAGGGCCATCGCGACCGCATAGATCCCAACATCCCGCGCGTTCAAATAAAGCCCAATCAGAATCTTGTCAGATTGAGCCATTAGAAATTCCAATAGGGTCAGACCGAAGGCGAACGCGGAGAACGAAACAACTTCCTTTTCAAGCGGAGAAAAAATCGCCACCAAAAAACTCGGCCCGGCCGGAGTCAATTTCAGTACCGAAAACGTTAGCAGCACAAGCACCACAAGTGCGCTTAACACCTGCGCTGCAATGTAACCCCGTAAACCGAACCCCAGGACAATCAAACCTACGCTTAACGCCATGGTCAGGGGAGTTCCTATGAAGTTCGTGATCACCGTCCTGCGCATTACATCTTTGTAGCCTGCCAACGCCTGACCCAGAAACGTGGTTAATACTCCCAACAACATAATCATTGCGAACAGTCCGAAGTAATTGCTCAAAGCCGCAGTGTGATAGAAGCTGGTCGCGATGCGGGGGCCTATCCATAGCAGCACCAAGCTCAACAATAGATTCGAAATCAATAGGATCGAAATTCCACGTCCAAGGAATTTCCTCAGTAGTTCGACTCTACCGGTTGCAGAGTAAGCGGCGATGTATCGCACCGCTGCCTGCGGAAGTCCGACTGCGTTGAATACTCCCAGCAGCCCTATGATCGTCATTCCCAGGGCATAGACGCCTAGCGCCTCGGCACCCAATTCCCGGGCGAGATATACCTTGAACAAATATCCGGTTGCGGCGGTGAATATCGTCCCCAAGAAAAAAACAAAAGAATGGCGCGAAATGTGTCCCATCTGACTCTGGAAGGTCGCATCTGCCAATGTTTCGGGAGAGGGATTGGGGGCGAGTGGGTCGAGGGAGAACTGATTTATCGCGGGCGGTTCCTGCATACGAATAAACTAACTTCCCGCTGCAATTGGAAGTGGAGGGGAGGTTGCAAGCAGCTCCCTTAAAATGTCTGCGCCAATCTTATTCGGCGGATTCTGTCTTGCTTCAAAATTCGCGGGTTGCGATTCCAAAAGACTTGGTATGTCGGTGATTTGCGGCACTGTTTCCAGCAGATGTCCCACTCCGAATCTCTGAAATTGCTGCACATATCCGCAAAACGGATCTCGCAACCAACCGCACAAGAATATGGGGATATCTCGCTCCGCGCATTCCGGAGCCACACTCGATTGCGCGGTAAGTGCAAAGCGAGTGTTTTGCCAAAGCTCTTGAGATATTGGGCCGCTAATGATTTCGATTTGCCGAGCCTTTTCGGACGGCAAATGCCGTCGCAGCAACTTGCGGTGATTCTTCACGGTCTCGAACGGGTGCAGTTTAAAAACCAGCTTAAGTCTACAGGTTTCCGATAGTGAACATAGTTGCGGCAACAATTCCCCATACACCTCATCCATGCGCCACGAGCTTACTTCGTAAGGTTCAGAAAAGAAAACGAGCCATGGTCTATCTTGCTCTGGCAATCGAAGGCTCCTCTGCCTGCCGGCCGGACGGACAGCAACGACCTTCTCTTGAGAGATCCCACATACCCGGGTCATATAATCGCGTTCCATTTCGCTTTTAGCCACATAAAAATCCGCGTCATGCGTGGTTGTCGCCATCATGGCGTCCAAGGCCCCATGATGGCACGCCAGCGCCGGGACTCCCGCGTGTTTTGCCAGAAGAAGCGGAATCCTCGTGTAGGGGTTGTTGTGGTCAGCGCAAAAACATGCGCGGACGTTCTCCCATTCAAAGAGCCGCCTCCACGCATCTCGTATAGTGGTCCCCCACTGAATCAATGACGGAATTCGGTCGAACACGCCCACTGCCGCCGCAGACCTGTATTCTGGTGCGCTGGAAACAAGGCGCGTTTTCAACGTCGCCCATACATCCAATAACGAGGAGAGCTCGCGCAAATCTGGCGCATCGAAGAATGAATTCAGCGAAATCATTCGGACATTCTCTGGCAAATCCTGAACTTTTGCGCTATCTCGGGCGCATACCAACAAGAACGGCTCATCAGGGAGCAAAGCCGCAAAGGAAAGGGCCGTGCGTGAAACATTGATGTAAGCGCTGGGTAAAAGAATCGAGGGCTGAGTAGACCCCGAACCACGCCTCGCAAGTCGTCGCCGAATCGCGTGCTCTTTATCGAACTTATCCTGCGCAATCTGAAAGATTTGCGTGGAATTAAATTTCGAAGCAACCTCGGAATAGTGTCGCAATCGCCGGGTTACCCCGCGAAAAGAGCCCTCCAAGTTAATCAACCGCCCGCCGAGAATTCCGTGAAGCGCGGCAGATCTGTAGTCTGAGCGGCTCGAGCATACGTCGCAATCCTTACTTATATGCTTGGCGAGGCGCTGGATCAGAATAAGCTGCTGAAGCTGAGGCGCAATTTCCGGCGACAGCACACTCCACCAATCAATCCCCATGCGGTCTATCAGATAATTCGCGCCCAGCTGCATCTGCGATCGAGTGCGGGAAAGATCTCCGTCCGCATCAGCGAAATCAGATAGCCCGATTACCGGACACCCAGCCTGCTGGCTCCAACCCTCATAAGTAGCGGATGGCGCCCGCCCCAGGTCAACCACCAGATCGTATCCCCCTCTACATACAGCCGAGGTCAACCCATCTTGAGGGTGAAGCACCAACACTTTCATCCCTGCCATATGTGTCTTCTATTTGTTATCAACTAAGTCCCAACTCAACGGCGTGCCCCGATCAATATTATTGGCGGCCCGCTTGCCAAGAATCTCGGGAAGATGACGCGTGTGCAACCCATGTCCTGGGCGAATCGAGCGAACATTCTCACACGTAAACGCTTCTCCAGGTTTCACATCCCGAACCACAAACAGAGAACGGCGGAAGACGCGACTGCTTTCTTCGGAGGGGGTGGGCCCGAAATGTACGTTTCCCAAAGCTTTTTCTGCAATTCTCACCGCTTTCACCATTTCCGCAAACTCATTTGGCTCAAGAGAAAATGCGCTGTCAGGCCCCTTCTCGCTTCGCGATAAGGTAAGGTGCTTCTCAATAATGCACGCCCCAACCGCTATAGCGGCAACTGGCACCGCAATGCCGAGGGTGTGATCAGATAGACCCACGGGAACCTCATATCGGCGAACCAACTCGGGAATCGTTCTCAAATTCATTTCCTCTGGAGAAGCTGGATAAGCACTGCTGCATTTCAGCAGTGCAATCTGCGTGGCTCCTTCCTTCTTTGCCACAGCCACGGCCTCGTCAATTTCTTCGACACTAGCCATGCCGGTCGAAATGATAAGCGGCTTGCCGGTCTCTGCGATCTTCTTGATTAGCGGAAAATCCACCAGTTCGGGAGACGCCAACTTGTAAGCTGGAACATTCATCTTTTCAAGAAAATCTACAGCAGTCGGGTCAAAAGGTGAAGAAAACAGATCAATCCCCAGATCATTAGCGACGCGTTTCAGCTTGGGCTGCCACTCCCATGGCGTGTAGGCCTCACCGTAAAGTCCATAAAGAGTGCGACCGTCCCACAGTGTCCCACCGCCAATGCGAAAATATTCGCGATTGCTTTGAATAGTTATAGTGTCGGGAGTATAGGTTTGCAGTTTCACCGCGTCCGCGCCGGCGTTTTTAGCGGCTTCGATAATGCGCACCGCCTGGTCGAAATCCTGGCCATGATTTGCCGAGAGTTCGGCAATGATGTAAGCGGAATTGCCAGGTCCAATTTCTCGCGCGCCAATGTTGAAGGTTGACATCATTCTATCTGGGCGTGCTTGAGCGCGTGAGCCGCGACTTCAGACGGTAGGAATGACGGCCGCCGTCCGCTTCGAATAATCTCAAGCGATCGCTCGCCCTCGTTAAACAGAAGATCAAGAACGGACGCGTACGCGACGAATGGGGGAAATCGCTGCCGGTACTCCGGGTGCTGATAGTGTTGGAAAACCACATCAATACCCTGACCCGACATCGCATCTTGCTCTTCAAGTAAGTAAGCCGCCGACCCCAATGGAGAAACGTATTGTTCGGCGCCAAGCGACTTGCAAATATTGACTAACAACTCCGTCCGTTTCCCAGCTTGCTTAAGTTTCGAGGAAACCGTCACTGGTGTCTTGATTCCAAGCATGCTAGTGAACCATTCGATTAGACGGATGTTCAAGTCGGCCAGTAGCGTGCCATCCGGGCATTCCAATTGTAAGTTTAGTTTTTCGAAATAAGCGTCGAAAAACGGCGCGCGGCGATAATTCAGCTCGATGGCCCTGCAATGATCTCGCCAAAAGTCTCTGTCCCGGACCTCGACATCTCTGATTAATTGGCGCAACCGCCCGCGAAATATCACTGGAACGGTCAGCCACTGCAAACCAGTAGGTGTCTTAATCCGATTACGCTGCTGCCATGATTGTTTCTCGAACTGCACATCATCCAGCAGTACGAAGACTTCGACCTGATCAATCAGATCGAAATATCCCATCCATGGGAGATATGTTGGCTGTGAAATCGCGATTTTCACTTCCGCGAATCCAGTGGCATCGAAATCGCAAAACTCTCCGCCGTTTTCTGAAATCCGAGGGATTCCCATAAAGCAACCGCAGCCTTGTTACCCTGAACCACCTCTAAGCGAATTTTTGATGGAGACAGTTGCGACATTTCTTTAATGGCCAGCTGCGCACATTCCCGGGCCACTCCCTTCCGGCGTCCCTCGGGCAGGACGTACAACTCCCAAATGACACCGGTTCTTCTGGGCAGGAAGCGATGGTTTTCCACTCCAAACAGAATGAATCCAACACGTTGATTATCCTTAACTATCCAGCGGAGCGAGTGGTCCGCACATTTTTGAATGTTTTCGAAGTACGAGTCCTTCCAATCCGCATGTGGCGTGAAGGCAGGGTTCAACTCACGAAAGTGCCGCAATGCCATCTGCAAAAACTCGTCGCGCTCGGACGAAACAATCGGTTCTATTTTAAGCGATCCAATCGTCGGTGTCGGCCCCCCAAGCAGTCCAACCACTCGACTGGCCCCATTACCGTCCACTAATTTTCTTCCCATCTCCGCCATGGAACACCTGGGCTGCGCAGATGAAACCAAGCCTTGCATTGCCGACTGAAGCACCGTCTCGTTGAAATCTTCGACTGGCCCCAAATCGAGTATGGCCCCAGCAGTAGTAAGCTTCCCGTTAATTTTTCGTTGTATATCGGACCGGGAGTAACTGGCGCTGGCGCAACCCATATATAAAGCCTCCCAAAGCGTGCCTCCGCCGCATATAACCGCCAGATCACATTCTGCCATTGCCGCCGCCATGTCACGCACATCAGTCAACAATTGAACTCGTGGTCCAAGCTCCTTCGCCGCGCGCTGCAAGTCTGCAATGCAAGGATTGCTGCCTCCGACAATAACCTTCACCTGGAGGCTGGGGTTGTGGATCTTTGCAGATGCTCTGACCACCTTCAGCGTCAAAGCATCCGGATCGGTCCCCCCCATCGCGACTAGAACGCTGTGTAAAGTGATTGAGCTATTTCGAGTCCACTCGCGCCAACCCTCGAATTCCCGCCTCAGCAGTACGTAACTACTTCCGAGTAACATCTTGGTCTCGGGTTCACGCGCTGCATACATCTCTTCACACGCTGTTATGTTCTGGTTGAGAATTATGTCCGCACAATATGGACCGCTTTCGCCGTTATCGTCCACTAGCAGCAACTTAAGCCCAGCTTGTTTGATGGCGCACTGATATGCGCTCCTGAACTGGTAGCCATCTATGACGATCCATTCCGCTGCCCGCGCACGTGCAATTTGCACCAACTGACTCGCATCCTGCTCGCTGCCGGGCGAAGCTTCCAGATTAAACAGCTCAACATGTTCCGACCGAAGATATTCATCAAGCGGCGGCGTTGACTGCGCCATGGCAAAGATGGCGTCCCCACCCCGGTCCTGCCAGGCCTGGGCCAGTGCCAGGCAACGAATCACGTGTCCCGTGCCTATAGCTACATTGGCATCGGCGCGAATGATGAGAGTGCGGGATGACATCTCTTTCACTGCGATGATTTCACTGCAACAACTTCTGGCGTACATTGCAATTTAACTCGGCAATTTGTGGCTCGCGCTCCATTAATGCAATCACATCACGCCACGTAAAGTTGTCTTGATTGCCCAATCTGTCATAAATCGCCCGCAACGATTGCAGGTCCTCGGCGGTATCCAGTGTCCACCGGTATCGGCTGTAGTCCGCCGTCCCAACCACAGATTCGATCCGAAAAAGTTTTGGATGCTCATACAAATAAGGTGTCACATGTTCTCGCTCATATGGATGTTTCGCGTTTTGCCACGCTGATTTCAGAGCGGCTATAGTGAATACTTCCGCATCTAATCCGCGCGGATACGTCCGCTCAATCGCATTGCTGGCGTAGTCGGCATTTCGGTCTTGAAACTGTCTGATGGTTCCGTCCACAAGACTTGGATCTATTAACGGGCAATCCGAAGTAATACGAACCACAACGTCGGCGGCAAGTGCGAGCGCACTTTGATAATAGCGGTCCAAAACATCCGCTTCAGACCCGCGGAACCAAGCCACACCAAGCCTTTCACATTCCGCAAGGATAACGTCGTCGGAGGTGTTATCAGTCGTCGCGATGACGATGTTATCAACCATTTCAGCTCGACGCAGCCGGCACACAACGCGGGCAAGAACGCATTCTCCCCCCAGGTCCATCAACACCTTGCCAGGCAGCCGCGTGGATCCCATACGCGCCTGAACTATCGTGATAATCTTCATCGGTGGGAGGAAGTACTAATTCTATTTTCACGCTTTTTTCGCAATAGAAACATCCGGTCCTCGTTATCGTCGTCGAGGTAGCATAAGCGTTCGCAGCGCGACAGTTCGAGATCACCAAAGCGATCAAGGTAAAGCTTCGCGTAATCCATTTTCCAAAGCAGATGGTCCTGACCCCGATACTGCACTTCTGCCGTTTCAGGCGCGTAGTACTCCAGTCCCCAAATGTAATCTCTAGTGCAACGATGTATTTCTGACATCGCGGAGAGAAGCTCTGGCGGCGCAATGTGGATGAGAACCCCGGAAGTGAAAATGACGTCAAAGTAGCCATCCGCGAAGGGAATTTCCAAAGCGGAAGCCTCTACCAGGCGCGCATTCTCAACTTGCCCTCTTGCTCGAATCAAGGCGTCGTGTTGAAGCTCGATCCCGTAGAGTTCCGAGTAACCCATCTCATTCAGCAATAAGAGCTGATTGCCGATGTTGCAACCCACTTCCAGAATTCGCGCGCTCAAGGGGACAACATTCAGAAACCTCTCATTGAGTTGGCTTCTGGTCACACCATAGTTTTTCTCGTAGAGGCCGTCGAGCTCTGCCAGGGTCAGAGAATTTCTTGTGGTGTATTCGCGGCCAAACGTTCCCCTCCACTCGCCAACCTGGAGAGTTCTCATGAAAAATTACCTCCGCATCGCAAAGTGATTCATTACTTTGCTGACGGCATTAACCACATCCTCCACATCCCCATCGCTCATGCCATGAAACATAGGCAAACTGATCAACCGCTCATAAGCGTCTTCGGCTATGGGGTATGCCCCATCCTTATATCCAAAGCGATCCCGATAATACGGATGGCGGTGAACCGGAATATAATGGACATTCACTCCAATATTTTCAGCGCGTAATGCCCGAAATACATCGCCTCGTCCCGCTCTTAAACGTTCCAATTGCAAACGCAGCGGATATAAATGCCACGCAGGTCTGATTCCATCGAGCACTTGCGGAATTAGCACGCCGGGCATATCCGAAAATTCAGCGTTGTAACGAGCCGCAATTTCTCGCCGTCTCGCAAGATTCGACTCCAGTTTTTGAAGTTGTTGAATTCCCAGTGCGCACGCGATATCAGTGAGGCGATAGTTGAATCCCAGCAACACCATCTCATAAAACCACTCGCCACTCGCTTGCCTCTGCCGCGCCTCGCTGCTAATCCCATGATTACGGAACCGGCGAAGAGTTTCAGCGTATTTAGGATTATCAGTCGTGACCATTCCGCCCTCACCGGTCGTCAAATGCTTCACCGGATGAAAGCTGAAAACCGTCATGTGAGAAATACTCCCCACTTTACGTCCGTGATACTCCCCGCCCAACGCGTGACAAGCATCCTCGATAACGACTAGGCCGTGCTTCTCGGCGAGTTGCGCGATTGCATCCAAGTCCGCAGGATGACCGCCATAATCCACCGGCAGAATTGCCTTCGTTCGCGGTGTAATCCGGCGCGCGCACTCCAGTAGATCAAGGTTGAGCGCATCGTGCGACACGTCCGCGAACACCGGCGTCGCCCCCTGATACAAGACGCAATTCGCCGTTGCCGCGAAGGTCATCGGCGAGGTGATTGCCTCGTCGCCGGGCTTGAGGCCCGAAGCGAAAGCCGCGCCATGCAGTGCCGCCGTGCCTGAGCTGAAGCTGATGGCGTATTTCGCGCCGACCCACGCAGCAAATGCTTCTTCAAATTCCGCAACCTTGGGTCCCGTGGTCAACCAATCCGATCGCAGAACCTCTGTCACCGCTTGAATGTCGGATTCATCAATCGCTTGGCGTCCATAAGGCAGCAACGTTTTGCGGACCGGCGTTCCCCCATTGATCGCCAGCATCTCTTTCTCTGCGGAAATCAAGCTCATGAGACCTTTGATTGGCCGGCAATCAAGGTTAAGGTCCGGTCGGAAGCACTCTCTTCTCCGTCACTTCCTTCGATCAGCGCGAAAAGCTGATCAGGCGTCAGCCATTGCGGGTTGCTGTCGCTGCTGTAGCGAAATCCCTCAGGAAGCGGCCGGCCCTGCTTCCAGTTACCCTTCTGCCACCAGGAGTGCGTGGGTTGCACGACATACATGTCATCCGTCTCCACTGCATTTCGCGCTTCATCCTCTGACAACAAAACTTCGTGGAGTTTCTCTCCAGGGCGAATTCCAATGCACTCCACTTCGCATCCCGGAGCAATCGCCTCCGCCATGTCAATTAATTTCATGCTGGGGATCTTGGGCACGAAAATTTCGCCGCCGCGCATTTGTTCAACGCACCGAACCACAAACCTCACTCCCCTCTCCAACGTAATCCAAAAGCGAGTCATGCGTGGATCGGTTACGGTAACCCTGCCCCTCTTTCGTTGCTCCAGAAACATCGGAATGACGCTGCCACGGCTGCCTACAACGTTGCCGTAACGGGCGCAACTAAAACGAGTGTCCTTGGCGCCCGCATAAGCGTTCGCCTGCACAAACACTTTCTCGGCGCACAGTTTACTCGCGCCATACAAATTCACGGGGTTCACCGCCTTGTCGGTGCTTAGAGCTAATATCCGCCGGACGCCCTGATTGATTGCGGCGTCAATCACATTCTTCCCGCCAATCACATTAGTTTGAATCGCTTCGAATGGATTGTATTCGCATGCTGGAACCTGCTTGAGTGCCGCGGCATGCACCACCACCGTTACGCCAGAAAAAGCACGCTCCAGCCGCTGCGCATCACGAACGTCGCCGATAAAATACCGCAGGCTGGGATGGTTAAAACCCGCCGCTCGCATATCATGCTGTTTAAGCTCATCGCGGCTGAAAATAATGAGCTTCCGCGGATGATACTCGGCTAGCATCAACTCGCAGAACTTCTTGCCGAATGAGCCAGTGCCCCCCGTGACCAGCACAATCTGTTCCGACCATTTCATTGCTAACCTCTGAACTGGAATGTTTGAAAGACGGCCACTGGCGCTCGCTCGTGGTCCTCGAAGGACGGCACACCCGTATTCCGACTGGTAGTATAGCGGACAGATCGCGCTATGCATCTCGCTTTTCGGCGAACTACTAAATTTCCCTCTATTTACTGCCTCGCTACGGTGCTAGAATGTGCGCAACTTGTTCTGCCTGTGAATGGTCATGCGCCGCAGCGTCCCCGAAAAGCTGAGGAAGAATCCGAACATCTTGAGTTTGAGTATATTCACTCACAGCCACAGGCCGTTTTCTGAGGAGCGCGAATGAGTTTGGGCCCTATTATTCAGGTGAATGGTCGCCTGGAACGTGAAGTTCTTCCCGCTTTTCCAGCCAATTCCAGATTCTCTTCTTTCAATAACCAGCATTTTTCCACCCAGGATTCTTTGCTCCGCTCTTATAGCCATGTGCTGGTCAAGCGAAAATGGGTGGTACTCAGTTGTTTGGTCATGATCTTCTCGGCAGTACTGATTGCGACCCTGCGAAGCACTCCAATTTACGACGCCGTCGGCAGCATCGCGGTGAATCGCATGGATCCGATTACGCTTAATTTGAAGGACTCCGAAAACTCCGGGTACGATTATTCTGATCCCACTGACCTTGATACAGAAGTCCGCATCCTCCATAGCGATTCCCTCGCGTTGCAGGTCATGAAGCAATTGAATCTATATAAACAGACGGGCGCGGCGCCAGCACCGTCGTCATCTCTTGAGTTGACCACCGATGACCAGCTCGATTCTGACAAGACGTCCCAGATGATCTCTTCTTTTGAGTCAAATCTGTCGGTAATACTCGAGCCCAACACAAGAATCATTGATATTCATTACCGAAGTCCGGACAAATATCTGGCGGCCCGGGTTGTCAATGCCCTTGCGAACGCCTATGTTGAACAAAACTTCAAGACGCGCTTTGAATCCACCGAACAAACCTCCGACTGGCTTTCCAAGCAATTGATAGATTTACAGATGAAAGTCGAAACTTCTCAGGAGAAGCTCGTCAAGTACCAAAAGGACCACGAAATCCTGGGCATTGATGAAAAGCAGAACATCACTACCTCAAAATTAGACGAGCTGAACAAAGAGTTGACCAGCGCCGAATCCAGTCGCATGGAAAAAGAGTCTCTTTATAAGCTCATCCAGTCGGGCGACTCGGATTCAATCGCAGCCGCTGCTAACATCGCCACCACAACTTCCACCTCTGGTTCCTCGCTACTTCAGAGATTGCAGGAGGAGCACGCCGACTTAAAGATACAAATGGCCCAATTTGGCGCCCAGTTCGGTCCTGCCTATCCGAAGTTGACGCAACTTTCAGATCAACTGAAAGAAGTGGACGCTCAGACGGAAGTTGAAAGAAAAAAAGTAGTCGAACGTTTGCGCGGCGATTATCTTGCCGCGTTGGCGCGCGAGGATCTTCTGCGGACCGCTCTCGACCAACAAAAGCAGGACGCCAACCAACTCAACGAAAGCGCGATTGAGTACAACTTCCTTAAACGAGACGCGGATACTAATCGCACTCTCTATGAGAATTTGCTGGAGAAGCTAAAAGAAGCGGGCGTAACAGCCGGACTCCGTTCGAACAACATTCGGCCCGTGGATATGGCGCGGGTCCCGACGTCCCCTGCCGAGCCCAATATTTTTCGCAACCTTTCTTTCGCGTTGGTGCTGGGGCTCAGTACCGGAATCGGATTGGCTTTTCTGCTGGAAGGTCTGGACAACACAGTTCGCACCGTCGAACAGGCTCAGGCAATTTCCATGCTGCCGTCACTCGGCATTATTCCAATGGGCAGCGGCGGTGCCACCTATACCAGCACAGGACGGCGGCTTGTATTTGCGGGAAACAAAGAATCCATGGAGTTAATCACCAAGTCCCGGCCCCAGTCTCAGATGGCGGAAGCTTACCGTGCTTTGCGGACTTCCCTACTGCTCACGTCCGTGGGAGCGCCTCCGAAGGTGATCCTCGTCACCAGCGCGTTGCCGGAGGAAGGCAAGACCACGACCAGCATTAATTGCGCCATTGTGTTGGCGCAAAAAGGCAGCCGTGTCCTGCTGATTGACAGCGATTTGCGGCGTCCAAGCATTCACAGAACGCTCGGCATTTTGCCGAAGGCTGGTCTTACCAATGTATTGACGGGAAGCGCCACCCTTCAGCAGGCAATCGTGCGCTCGCCTCTCGTGCCGAGTTTGTCTGTCCTGCCCGCGGGTACTCCGCCTCCAAATCCTGCTGAACTTCTCGCCTCAAGCAAAATGGGCGAAGTGTTGCAAGCTCTGCGCGAGCAGTATGATCACATCGTGATAGACACGCCACCGACACTTCCAGTCACCGATGCAGTGGTTATGGCCACCCGCGCCGATACCGTCATCCTGGTGATTCGGGCTGGCGGCACCACAAAGCACGCCCTGAAACAGGCTCGCGATATCCTGCTTCAAGTGAATGCCAGGGTGAGCGGAGTTCTGCTAAATGCGGTAAACCTCGGCTCTCCGGATTATTATTCTTACTATGGGCGAATGGGGAAATCCGCGGGTTCTTACTACCGTGAGGACTATAAAGACAGTGATCGGCCGAATGACGATTTAACCGGCAACGACGATATCGTTTCCGCGATTACTTCCGGCGGGGCCTGAATCTTCCAAGCCCCGGTTAATCTGAAATGCAGACCTCTTTCAGGACGCCAATCGCGAGAATTCTTGTCCTGATCCTGTGTTTAGTCGCAGTCTCCGTTTATCTCGCATTAGTGTCTTCGCAGTACGTTGCATATCGCTTCGCCCAAAAAACCGATTTGGAAAGCCTGCACATCGCAGAGCGTCTCGATCCTCTGAACGCTGAGTATCAATCGAGGTTAGGGCAATTGCTGATCCTGATGCAATTGCCGGAAGCTCGGGATGCCTTCCGCAATGCCGCCAATTTAAATCCTCAAAATTCCAGTTATTGGCTTGAACTTGGTGCCGCCGACCGCGCATTCGGCCATCCGCAGAGTCAACAGCAAGAGTTGCGGCGAGCCATCGCCGTAGATCCGCACAGTTATCGCGTTGCATGGGAAGCTGGCAATTCATTCCTGATTGCAGGCGACATCCATTCCGCCTTTCAGGAATTTCGTACCGCGCTGCAAGGGGATCCATCTCTTTCAAGCCAAATCATCCCACTCTGCTGGCGCGCCACGCCGGACGTGGACATTTTGCTACGGCAGGCCATTCCCCCGTCCGCTTACTCGTCGTTCCTGGAATTCCTGATGTCAGAGAAAGAGACTTCATCTGCCGCGAAAGTTTGGACGCAAATTGTAAAACTCGCCCAACCCACGGGACTCACCGACGTCTTTGACTATGTCCGCTATCTCATCGGACAACACCAACCCGCGCAGGCTCGTGAGGTCTGGCAGCAAGCCGGCCCGCTCTGTGGCCTTCAGAACTACCAGCCGTCACAACAGAATTTAGTGATCAACGGCGATTTCAGTTTGAATGTTTTGGATGGCGGCTTTGACTGGTCCTATCAAAAGCGATCCGATGTAAGTCTCGAAATAGACCCAACACAGCCACATCTCGGGTCCCGCTCTTTG
The DNA here is from genome assembly GCA_963720075.1 of uncultured Acidobacteriaceae bacterium. Classification (GTDB taxonomy): domain Bacteria; phylum Acidobacteriota; class Terriglobia; order Terriglobales; family Acidobacteriaceae; genus PALSA-188. The sequence goes on from CAVREG010000014.1 coordinate 93,737, forward strand.
CTGATTTCATACGACAGCACGGGCCTCGACGACTCCGGAATTCAGCAATTAATCCCCGTTAGACCCAATACCGCATATCACTTTTCTGCTTATTTCAAGACCCAGCATCTGCAAGGCGCCGGCGGGCCAGAATTTGTTTTGCAGGATTTTTATGCACAAAAACCAGACTTCGAGAGCGCCTACCTTAAAGATAGTGACGACTGGAAGCCGATAAGCGGCGACTTTCAAACGGGACCCGAAACCAGCCTATTGCTTTTGCAAATTAAACGAGTACCCTCCGGTAGCGCAATTCGAGGCAAGCTCTGGATTGACGGAGTATCGTTAATCCCCAGCAATTCACCGAGCCTCCAGTGACCGTCTCCCTTCCAACCGCGCGGCGGCCGGAACATGCGGATCACGATTCCTCGCTGCGATTCCACATTAATTCGATTGTCCTCTACGGCGTGTTTGGCCTGTTGATGCTCTGCCCTCTTGCTTTTGGAGCGGTTGAGCCCTGGTCTATCTTCCTATTGGAAGCAACGTCGGCATTGCTGTTCATGTTGTGGATCGCCCAACAGTTTTCCTCCACAGCTACGTCTGTCCGCTGGAATCCTGTATTCGCGCCGATGTTAGCATTCGCCGCTTTAGTCGTTGTGCAGCTCGCAGCAGGAAAGACTGCCTATCGTGGCGCGACGCTTACAGACGGACTGCTTTATGGTGCCTACGCGTTGCTCTGCTTTTTGGTCGTTCAGTGTTTAACAAAGACACGCCAAGTCAAAATTCTCGCGTTATCGTTTTCAATATATGGATTCGCAGTCGCCGCACTCGCACTGTTACAAGGACTAGGGTCAAACACTAAATTGTATTGGCTGCGAGCACCGCGCGGGTACGCATGGATCTACGGACCATACGTGAACCACAACCACTACGCGGGATTGATGGAGATGCTATTTCCCATCCCACTTGTATTTTCACTCACCAGGTACGCGCGAGGCGGCCTGCGAAGATTGGCAGTCCTGGCGTCCGCGGTAATGGCTACCACAATTTTCCTCTCGGGATCGCGAGGCGGTGTATTGGCTTTCATTTGCGAAATTATTGTTCTACTGATTGCCTTAATCAGGCAACAAAGCCGCAGCCCATTTCGCGGAAGGTTGGCATTCGCCTCCTTTGCAGTTCTCCTGATCTCATTGTTTGCCTGGATCGGCACCCATCATGTAACCGATCGATTCACCAACGTTCAATCCGCAAAGCATGAGATTACCCAGGGCTTGCGGATGCAGATAGATCGCGATCTACTGAAAATGTTTCCGCATCGCCCGCTGCTGGGCTGGGGGCTCGGTACATTTGCCGACGTCTATCCCCAATATAGGAGTTTTTTCACTGCTCTTGATATAGACGAAGCCCACAATGACTACCTGCAGCTGCTCATTGAAATGGGAGCCATCGGGTTTCTCACCATGATCTGGTTCTTATCGCTTGTGTTTCACGCCGCATCGAAGAAGTTGCGCAACTGGTCCAGCGATGTCAATGGCGCACTTGCATTAGCTGCTCTCCTCGGCATCATCGGCATTCTTGTGCACAGCCTGGTGGATTTCAACCTTCACGTCCCAGCGAACGCCGCTCTATTTTATGTTCTATGCGTCATCGCCGCCATGGAGCCGCGCTTCCGCAGTGGTTATACTTGGCAAAAACCCGCAAGCTCAGCATTATCGAAAGAGTTGTAGATTATTCGGCAACGCGGCACCGATTACACTCATCTCTGTTGCAGCATCTTTAAGTTCGCGTTAGCATTTCGACGGCCGTCGCCGGGAGATATTCAATGCTCAAAGATCTGTTCTCAAGTTGGCCTCTCGTTCAGCAAATTAAAACTGGCGCCGATGGCACCGGCACTGAGGCAATGTCCGAGAAAACCAGAAATTTGCGCCCCAAGCATGACGGCGCCGAGGCAACACCGTCCATTTGCCCCTATTGCGGTGTTGGCTGCGGTCAGATTGTTTATCACAAAAACGGCAAACTAATTTCAATCGAAGGCGATCCCAACTCGCCGATTTCCCGCGGTCATCTTTGCCCAAAAGGTGCCGACACTTATGAACTGCATACTCATCCCGGGCGCCTGACCAAAGTTAAGTACCGCCATCCCTATTCGAAAGAATGGGAAGACCTCGATCAGGAAACCGCGATGGATATGGTTGCTGATCGCCTCTGGGAAAGCCGTGAGCGAACATTTCAAGAGGAGAAAGACGGCGAAGCCCTGATGCAGACCAAGGCAATCGGGCACCTCGGCGGCGCAACGCTCGATAACGAAGAAAATTATCTGATAAAAAAGCTCTTCGCCGCTGGGCTGGGAATGGTATGCATCAGCAACCAAGCGCGTATATGACATAGCTCTACCGTGCCCGGTCTGGGCACATCATTTGGACGCGGCGGCGCGACCACCGCGCAACAAGATCTGAGCAACGCCGACGCCATTCTGATCATGGGATCGTCCATGGCTGAGAATCATCCTGTCGGCTTTCAGTGGGTGATGGAAGCTCGCGAGCGCGGCGCGAAAATAATTCACGTTGATCCGCGCTTCACCCGCACGTCCGCGATGGCCGATATTTGGGTTCCGCTTCGCGCTGGCAGCGACATCATTTTTCTCGGAGCGTTAATCCGTTACACTCTGGAGAATCAAAAAGAATTTCGCGAATATGTAACGCATTACACGAACGCGCCCACAATCTTGCGCGAGGACTTCCGCGATACCGAAGATTTGGGCGGATTATTTTCCGGTTGGGACGCGGAAAAACAAAAGTACGATCCCGAGAGCTGGCTGTATCAGGGAGCCCCGGTAAAAAAATCGAATGGAGGTAAAGCCGGTCATTCCGAAGCTGGAGGCGGACACGGCAAAGACCGCGGCGGCGAAGCCCAAGATGCTGCGAAAATGGAATCCGATCCCACTCTTGAGAATCCGCGCTGCGTATTCCAGGTTCTCAAGCGTCACTTCTCCCGCTACACGCCAGAAATGGTCGAGCGATTTTGCGGCGTTCCGCAAGACGTATTTCTAAAAGTAGCGGAGACATTCACATCTGCTTCGGGCCCCGAGAAAACCGCCGCGATCTGTTACGCGGTGGGCTGGACGCAGCATTCCAAAGGTGTGCAGATCATTCGTTCCGCTGCAATTTTGCAACTGCTTTTGGGAAATATCGGACGCCCCGGCGGAGGAATTCTCGCGCTGCGCGGCCACGCCTCCATCCAAGGATCAACCGATATTCCGACGCTTTATGACATTCTGCCTGGCTACATTCCAATGCCGTTCTTCGATACTGACCCGAATAACTTAAAGGGACACATCAAGAAGCACACCTCGCGCACCGGGCTGTGGGCCGGCTTTGGCAAATATCTCATCAGTCTCTTGAAGGCTTATTACGGCGACGCCGCGACCAAAGAAAACGAGTATGGATTCAAATGGCTTCCTCGGGTGACCGGCGATCACTCCCATTTCGGCTACTGGCTCGACATGATGGATGGCAAGATGGAAGGCCTTTTCGTCATGGGCCAGAACCCCGCAGTGGGCGCGGCGAACGGCAAGCTGGAACGAAAAGCCATGTCGAAGTTGAAGTGGCTGGTCGTGCGCGACATGGTGGAAACCGAAACTGCTTCGTTCTGGCTCGATTCGCCTGAAGTGCAACGCGGCGAATTATCTCCAGAGACCATTGGCACCGAAGTTTTTCTCTTTCCTGCGGCTGGCACAGCTGAAAAAGAGGGGACATTCACCAATACGCAGCGGCTGTTGCAATACAGAAATCTCGCCGTCGAGCCTCCCGGCGACGCGCGCAGCGAAACCTGGTTCATTTATCATCTCGGCCGCCGCATCAAAGAAAGAGCCAAAAGCGACCAGCGTCCACGCAATGCCGGACTAAACGCTCTCACTTGGAGCTATCCAGTCGAGGGCAAACATGCCGAGCCGAAAGTGGAAGAAGTCCTCAAAGAAATCAACGGCTGGACCGTGGCTGACCGGAAGCAACTGAAGCAGATCCCGGATCTCAAAGACGACGGGTCTACCGCGTGTGGCGCATGGATTTATTGCGGCGTCTATCCTGAAGAAGGGCGCAACCGCGCCAATGAGCGCGATCCAAAAGACCTGCTTGGTCATGGCTGGGGATTCGCATGGCCCAACGATTGCCGCATAATTTACAACCGGGCTTCGGCGCGTCCCGATGGCAAACCGTGGAGCGAGCGCAAGAAACTAGTTTGGTGGGATGAAGAAAAAAAGCAATGGGGCGGCCTCGATGTTCCTGACTACAAAAAAGACATGCCTCCTGATACTCCAGACAATCTGAAAAATGGTCACGGAGTTGAAGCGCTCGGCGGGGCCAAGCCTTTCACCCTGCATCCAGACGGAGTAGGTTGGCTTTTCGTTTCCAGCGGATTGAAAGACGGTCCTCTGCCCACACATTACGAGGCGCTCGAATCGCTCATATCGAATCCGCTATACGACCAGGACACGAATCCTGCGGCAAATAAAAAGCAGCGCCCCGACAATCCTTACGCGGCCTCGCCCGGCGATCCGCGATTCCCCTATGTTCTTTCCACCTATCGCTTGACCGAGCACCACACTGCCGGGGGGATGTCGCGCACCCTATCGCATCTCGCCGAACTTCAGCCCGAATTATTTACCGAAGTTTCTCCCGAACTGGCGAACGAGATTGGCCTCGAGCATGGAGAATGGGCTACCATCAGCACTCCGCGTGCGACCATCGAAGCTCGCGTGATGGTAACGAAACGCCTCCGTCCCCTGTGGATTAACGGAAACCGCGTGCATCAGGTCGGTCTTCCTTATCACTGGGGGTACAAAGGTCGCGCCAAAGGCGACGTCGTGAACGATCTACTCTCGATAAGTGAAGAACCCAACGTCAGAATTATGGAAACCAAAGCACTCGTTTGCGCAATTGCACCAGGTCGCCGTTCAAGATCAAAGCAAGAGCAATCTCAGGTGAAACACGCATGAGCATAACCGCGTTCCTCACCGATTCAACTCTATGCATTGGCTGCAAGGCTTGCGAAGTTGCCTGCAAAGAATGGAACGGCGTCGGTGAAGATGGCCTGAACTGGAGCGGCAACTCCTACGACAACACTGGAGCGCTCGGCCATTCGACCTGGCGTCACGTGAAATTCGTCGAGCACATGCCCGAGGCCGGCTTCGGAGGCAATGCGCCCGAACTGAACACCTGGGCGTTCTCCTCCGACGTTTGCAAGCACTGCGAAAATGCAGGTTGCCTCGAAGCCTGTCCCACCGGCTCAATCGTGCGCACCGAATTTGGCGGCGTTTACGTCCAGCCCGACATTTGCAACGGGTGCGCCTACTGCGTAGTGGCTTGCCCATTCGGAGTGGTTCAACGCAATCCAGATGACGGCCGAGCTTTCAAATGCACCTTCTGCTACGACCGCCAAAAAGCCGGCTTGATTCCGGCCTGCGCGAAAGCTTGCCCCACCGAATCCATTAAATTCGGAGAGATCGAAAGCCTGAAGTTCCGCGCCAAAGAACGTGTCGAAGAACTACATACCCGGGGAATGCAAGACGCCAATCTTTATGACTCGTCGCATACCAGCGTCGGCGGCACTCACGCAATGTTTATCGTTCGTGGTGATCCGCGCAGCTACAACCTTCCTCCGAAAGCCGAGGTGCCAACGATCTATTTGAGAAAAGGGTGGACCTCCTCGGCCATCGCCGCAGCAATGCTTCTCGGAGGGACGCTCCTCGCATTCCTCGCCGATGGACAGAAGAGCCGCGCATGAACAATCCTAGAATTCGCCCGATGCCCGATGCCCGCGTTCCCGACATTCGCAGCGAACAACGATTGGCCGAGATTCGGCGGGAGGCCGAACTTCACGGCGCCGTAAAAGCTACTGGCATTCATCCATCAGGCGCTCCCTTCCCCATTGCTTCTGCGGAAACGGGGTACTACAAAATCCCTTTGCTCAAAGAACCCGCATGGACGTGGGAAATCCCGCTGTACTTCTTCGTCGGCGGCGCGGCTGGATCAGCAGCAGTAGTCGGTGCAATCGCCTGCTACACAGGCGCAGATCGAAAGCTCGTACGTGATGCGAGGTGGATCGCCGCCGCCGGCACGGTTCTCTCTCCAGCATTGCTCGTTGCCGATCTAGGTAAGCCGTCGCGCTTCCTCAATATGCTGCGAGTCTTCAAACCGCAGAGCGCAATGTCTGTCGGAGTGTGGACGCTGGTAGGATTTTCCGCCGGTGCATCCGCCGCGGCTTTTGCAGGCTTCCTGCAAGACAGATACGGCCCATCTTTGCTGTTATGCATTATCGAAAACACCGGACAAGCCGTCTCAATGGCCTTCGGACTTCCCTTCTCAAACTACACCGGAGTCCTGATCGGCGCGACCGCCATTCCAGTATGGAATGAAAATGTCGGCAACCTCCCAATTCATTTCGGCGCATCAGGATTGAGTGCAGCCGTCGGAATGCTGGAATTAATGGGCAACGACGAGAGCCGCGCCCTGCAAGCACTCGGCATCGGTGCGGCGATGGTCGAATGCTGGGAAGGCTTCCGCCTTGAGGCCAAACCCAAGCCCAATCTCGAACCGCTAAAGCGTGGCATGAGCGGAGCAATTGTTCGGACCGGCGGCTTACTTTCTGGCCCGCTCCCGCTCGCTCTGCGGGTTGCCAGCATAATGACCGGCAGCAAACAATCCAGAAAGTTGCGAAGATTTGCCGCAGCCTCCGCCATCGCCGGATCACTGATCACCCGCATCGGATGGGTTCACGCCGGCCACGTCTCCGCCCGCGACTGGCGCGCCCCTCTTGAAATTACAGACTCTCCGCGCAGCTCCCAAACAGCATAGGGCACCGCGCCGGGATACGGGGTTGGGGATCCCATAGACATATTTCTCCTGAAGCTCTTGAAGCTGTGGCGGGATCACCCTCGCCCCCGAACCCAAAAGAAAGTGTCATCTCGAGCGAAGTCGAGAGACCTGCTGTTCGATTGCATTCTCAAGAATCGAAGAACAAAAAGGCCGCTCCTGTCGAGGAGCGGCCTTTAACAGCGAACCGAGAATCCGGAACAACTGATCTAATCGCCCGCCACGGCCTCCCCTACCTCAACCTCAGGCTTAGCCGGACCAGTCAACGCGCCCAACGGAATGAATCCGTTCTCCGCGACGACCGGCTTTTCCTTCAGCACAACCTCGCGATAAAGCGAAGCCATACGCGCGTTGTATGCAGGATCATTCTTCTGCTTCAAATCCCGCGCCCGTGTCTTTTCTTCGCGAGCATTCTTAGCAATGCCCAGCTTGTCCAGGTCGCGCTGCTCTTCGTGCGTGACGATTTCATCTTTAAGCAGCAAACCATGCTCAACCGATTCCATCTTCACATTCTTTCCGCCGGCGAAGATTTCATGCCGCCCATGCTCTTCATACCACTTGGTGAGCGTAGCCGTCATGTGCATCTTCTCGATAATGTTGCGCCAGCCCACGCCAGTGTTATAAGCGCAGAATGAAATCTCGCCTTCCTGCGTCGCATAAGGAATAATGCACTGCTCCGTCCGCCTGAAATCGTAATTGAACAGATCCTGAAACCACATCCCCGCGATGAACAGGAAATTCCACCGGTCCTGACGCCGCTTCATCACGTCATCAATCGTGCGGTCTGGACCAACCTTCCCATAGTTCTTGCCGGTAGCATTAAAGTTCTTATCAAACTTCTTCAGCAAATCCATTAGCTTGAAATGCGTAGGCGATTGAAACGGATCGTAATTCTTCATCAAACAAAGCGCCATCCCCACAATCGTCAGAAACTTTCCGCGAGCCGCATCGTTGACCTTCGCAATATCCTTAGCCAACTGATCGCCCTTCAAGAACGCAGTAACCGGCACCGCCTCCTTGGTTTCCTTATCAATCATCAAAGCCATCCCCGTCCCACAATTCGGATGGCACCCGCATGACAGTTGGCCCCAGTCGTTGTTTTGATCTTCTACGTGCATTAGGTCGGCCCAATCGGAGAAGGTGGACATGAAGCTGATGGGGAACCAGTCGCGGGCGGGCTCGCCTAATCCGGTTTGGGATTTTACGTCGTGGGCTAGGTGGGAGAGCGTGTAACGCTGCGCTACACGGCGGTCGTCGGTGATGGCTTCGTCGCGGCCGGTGAAATGAACTGGTTGGAACGACAGGAATCCGATTTTCTTTGGATTGTCTAGCGCGAATTTTATGATGCGTCCTACTTGCTCGTTGTTGATGCCGTTTACGATCGTTACTACCGGGACGATTTCCACTCCCGCTTTATGCAGGTTGTCTATTGCTTTCAGTTTTACGTCGAACAGATTGCCGACTTTTCTATGCGCGTTGGCGGCGTTGCCGATGCCGTCGAATTGCAGATACGCATAGCGCATCCCGGCGTCGGCGGCCTGCTGGGCGAATTCCAAACTCTTCGCGAATTCAATTCCGTTAGTTGCGGCTTGCACGCTGTTGTATCCCACTTTGCGGGCGTAGCGCACGGCATCCAGGAAATAAGGAGACAGCGTCGGCTCGCCTCCAGAGAACTGTACCGACATCTGACGCCGCGGCTTGATGGTGATCGCGTTGTCCAGCATCGTCTTGATGTCTTCCCAGCTCAGTTCGTGCACGAAGCCGACCTGATTCGCGTCCATGAAACAGGGATCGCACATCATGTTGCAGCGGTTCGTAAGATCAATCGTCAAAACCGAACCACGACCGTACTTAACAGTAGAAGATCCGTGATGATGCAGCTTCTCGTCGTTGTGCGCGCGAATATCGCGGCCCGGAAACACTTCCTCAAGATGCTCTGAAAACTCCGTGTCCATGGACATGACATCTTCGAAGTGCCCGTGAATGGGACAGTCTTTCACCATCAAAATCTTGCCGTCGCGCTCAATGATCTGCGCTTTGATCTCTCCGGCCTTTTCGTTCATCAGGATTTCGAGCGGCAGCTTGCCATCCAAAATCTGCTGGCGAATTTCGGGGACACACTTCGGGCACAGCGAGTCAGTCTGGCGCGGCCATCCCAGCGGCGGCTTCGACTTTTCGTAAGACTTCAGCAGCGGCTTATCCGACCACTTCGGCTTGGGAGAAGGATTGGGCTTAACCCGGTTCATCCGCTCGAAAACTGCCCACGCTCCCGTGGCAGCAACCGTGACTGCTTTCTCGACATACTTAACTGGCTTGTGCATGGCTTCTAGGTTATTGAAGACGTTAGGTAATTACACGAGTTACCCACCAAAAGGGGTGTTTTGCAGGTTTAGTGGTGAAGTTGTGCATTATGCGGATGTAAGTAGTTGAGGATTCATGTGGTTATGTGGGGCGGACACTCTTGTCCGCCGCAGTTGGGGTTGCTTTTGATCTGTTTCAACAGAAAGCAAAATCAAAGGCGGCGGACAGGAGTGTCCGCCCTACATTTCTTTTGCATGTTCACTGGTCACTGACAGATTGCGTCTTCCGGCGTTGAATTCAGATCATGACCAATCCTGGCATTCTTGCGCGCAAATACGACTATCGGCGGCGGTTGCCGCACTTTCAGAATCCCGGCACTGCTTTGTTCGTGACCTTCTGCAAACTTATTCGAGAGCCGTTTTCTGATCCCGCACTGAACGCCATTCTTCAGCACTGTATTCATGACCACGGTAAACGATTCGATCTGCACGCCGCCGTCGTCATGCCCGATCATGTGCATCTATTGCTGACTCCGTTGTCCGACGACAAAGGGTGGCCTTACGCCCTACCTGCAATCTTGAAATCAATCAAAGGTACCTCAGCCCGCAGCGTAAATAAGTTACTGGAAAAGACCGGACCAGTCTGGCAAGAGGAATCGTTGGATCATGTCTTAAGATCAGACGAAAGCTTCGAAGACAAACTCGAATACATCCGCCAGAACCCTGTACGAAAAGGTTTGGTAGTCAGACCGGAGGACTACCGCTGGCTTTGGGTCCGGCCCTAAATTAAACAAAAAATGTAGGGCGGACACTCCTGTCCGCCGCAGTTGGGGTTGGTGTTGGTTTTGACTGTCCAAGAAAATTTAAACAAAAAAGCAAGGCACAAGCAGCGGACAAGAGTGTCCGCTCTACATAAACAGCCCCCAAGCCTCGCGGTATTTTTCGAATCTTGCGCGGGGGCAATTCGCGTCTGGGTAGAAGCGGAGGCTCTTGTTGTTGATTACGTCAGCGATGGGGAGCACGTACCAGGCGTCGACGGGGACGATGTGGGCGACGAGGGCGTCTACGTCATCTGGGGTGTAGGCAAATTTGGATTTGACCCCGAGTTCGCGAGTATAGATAGCGCGGATGGGTTGAACGTCGTATCCACGGGCTCGGAGCGAGGCAGTGCATTTGACCTGCACACGCCAGAGGCGCGCGCCGTTGTCGAGAATGAAGTCGTAGCGCTCGCTGTTGGACCAGGGTTTGGCGACGCCGAATCCCAGGCTGGTGGCTTTGAGAAGGAAGGCGGCTTCGGAAAAGTCTCCGGTCTGGGTAGTGTTGCGTTTTGTGGCATGGTCCGTGAAAACACACGGATTGGTGCATCGAGTTGGTGATAGTTTGGGCAAATGAAGTTCCTAAAATGCGATGAAAGATATGAGGCAAGTAAATGTAGGGCGGACACTCCTGTCCGCCAGTTGATGTTGGTGTTGTATTTCCAATAAGGGCAACGTCAAAAAACAAAATCAAATTCAAAGGCTGCGGACAGGAGTGTCCGCACTACACGACCAATAAAAAAGGCGCAGCTCTTAGCCGCGCCTTTTTATCTATATATCTAGGATAGCAAATTCAGCAGGGTAAATGCGCCACGTTTGGACCAACTATTTTATGAATGGAATGAAGGTAGTAGCGGGAATTGGGGCTGAAACGGGGCTTGACAGGAAATTTGATATCAACAAGCTGCTGTCCGTGTGCGGACGCTTAAAGATCACCGCAACATTGCGGGCAAATGTGGGGCGGACACTCTTGTCCGCCGCAGTTGGTGTTGATCTTCCAACAAGAGCAAGATCAAAACCAAATTCAGAAGCAAAAGCTGCGGACAGGAGTGTCCGCACCACATAATCAAAATCCTTCATAATCAAAGCACCGATATTTACGTGAGCACACTCCAGGATTTCGCAAAAGCCATGGGCGGACATCTAAAGATAACCGCAACATTCCCCGAAGCAGGCACAATCGAAATCCGACAATTTCATCAGGCGACGAAGGGTGCGTCCGAGAAAAAGGCTGAGGCCGAGGGCTTGGCTTAGGTGGCCTAGCGCACTAGTAGCCCACACGTCCGCGAACGGCGCGAAATCTGTGGGGCGCGCGGCGGGGGCATGACAGGAATCCGACAGCCGGGAGATTTAGAGCTCGCGGTGAGTTCTGCTATCAACTATCAACCGATGTCGTGTGTCATAGTGCTCCATGCGTCGTCGATTGCCGCATGAGCCGGTATCGCGGCCGCAATTTTGCGCGCAATTGTCCTGTACTCATCAATTGAGACTTGCTCCGCTGGGCTGGTGACCTCGAGTACAAGGCTGTGCCCGTTCCTAGATCGAAGCCAGTCTCTTAGTGGTTGATTCGCCCCCACCCGGTAGTTCCACATTTCAGGCGTTATTCCGCCGAATATCGCCCCTGTCCCGTTGATCTGAATGCCCTGCTGATCGATAAACAGCGCACTTGTGAAATCAATCCTGCTGTTACCAGCCGCGCTAAACGGAAAATGCGAGGCGGCTACACCAATCCCTAGTTGAGCATCCGCGAGCCCGCGTCCGGCAATAGCCATCGCTTCAAAATGCCGCCGTTGCCGCGCGAACGGGATGTGCGGGAACTCCACACGAAGCTGCTGCTCGTAACGGCTCAAATAGCCTTCCGAATTCAATACCGCATATATGTAGTAGAAAACTTGTTCGTCTGTAACTGACACTCCGTAGGAATGGGCTAGCTCACCCAATAGCTCTGGGCGAACATTGCTGACTTGGATGGGCTGGCCCGATGGCGCGCCGTCCACAGGGAGGGCCGCCTGAAATTCCGGTGTTAGATATCTGCGGAGCGGAAAAACCGAACAATTTGCTTCGGTAGAAAGACAGGACTTGTCCGTAATGGTTGTTGTCACGAAGGAATAGTCATATGCCGCCCTACGCCGCGTCTGCCCAACGACAAGTAAGCCAACGTTGGGACGGTAAAATTGCTCCATCATTTCGACACGTGCTCGGGCGAGCTGATCTGTGGAGAAATCTATCCGCCGCAAGTCAAATGGCCGGTAGAGGTATTCTCTTATGTTCGAGGCATCTGGACTACAAGATCGCAGCTCCGCCTCGCTCAAAAATACCCGCGCTTCGTCGTCGCCGGTTGTGACACACATGTTGAAAAAGGGGAGACAATCCGTAACGGATGGCCAGCTAGAATATTCGGAATCGGTTTCGAAGGGCGCAAAAAAATAGAAGGGGGCCTGTGGAGTGAGCAATTCACCCGCCTGGCTGTCCTGCCACGTCAGGCCGTTCAGCCACCCGTATTTCATGGCCCTCGTACCGGGCCCGCAAGATGTGTAGGTCAGAGACGCGCGAATCGGCGCTGAGCTGAGGGCGTGCAGGGCATCGTTGGGTGGTGCCTCGTCATCCGATGTCGGGAGAGCAAAAGATAAGAATGCGGAATGGGGAGCTGCTTCGTGGGTTTCAGGTTGCGCTTGGGCTTGTTCGTGCCCCGCTTGGCCTCCGCGAATGAAAACCCCGATGCAAACGCCTTGCAAGATATCGAATACGTTTTGGTCCGCGGCGCCAACGGCACCAGACCGAATGTTTCCGTGAAGATTTATGATATGGATGCGATCAAATTGAGTTAACAAGTGGCGGCGCATGCCGCGAAATGACGGACTGGTCAAATAGCTGTTATCAGTTATCAACACGACGACGCCGTTCCTGGCGTCACCTGAGATATGCTCGCTTTCAGTCAGGCGCCACTGGGACCAACGAATGAATTTGACGTAGTCGTTGTTAACCCACTTTGTTTGGTCAACGCGGCGCCCATCGCACCACTTAAACGGCTCGACCGCATCCATGCCATTCAGATTTACGTGTAGGTTTTCGGAATGGCCACTCCAAGGGGGATTGCCTAAGATTACTAGAAGTGGTTGAGCCGTTTTAATGTTCGCGGCCGCTTGGTTTTCCTCAGCAAGGGCTTCCAGCAATGGCAGTGCTGGGGCCGCGAATTGCGGGGTTTGAAGGGTGTTTGTTAGATACACCTTAAACCTTTCGCCGTGCGGCAAACCACATTCATTGTGTAGAAATCGCGCCAGCTTCAGATGCGCTATTGTGTAGGGTGCGGCAAGAAATTCAAACCCGAAGGTGTTGTTGGCGAATCTCTGTTCCAGGTACTGCGTCAGCAGATCGGAATCTCCCGCAGCATTTATGTTATTGACGATTTGCCGTCCAACTTGCACTAGAAAAGTACCCGTGCCAGTCGCCGGGTCGAGGACGAACACATTTGGTCCAGCCAAGCCAAGTTCTCGATCGTAGACCTCTGTCGTGATCGAATTAGCTATTCGTACAATTGCCGCCACCGCAGGGATCGGCGTGTAGTAAACGCCCCGCGCTTTTGCCGTACGCTCGCTATAAGCGTGTAAGAACGGTTGGTAGAAATACATAACCGGGTCCTGGCCGACATCCGCTTGGACGGTTTCGTCAGGGCTGCTAAGCAGCACGTTTGGATTGGTTGCCGCGAGTAAGCCTGCGACGCCCCCAACCTGTAATCCGATCGGGGTGTTAGCCAGAGCTGGGTTGCTAACTGTCAGCGCGAATAGATTCTGCAAGAGAGGAATGTTAGGAGGTAGCTGGGCGGCGGCAGTGGCCAGCGTGAACTGACCAGCGTCGGCCTGTGACCACGCGGCAAAGAGTGTGTATACGATTGTCTGTGCAACTAAGTCGGCAAAATCTTCGTCGGAGATACCAGGAAATAAGTATTGGGTGTAGGCGTTACGTAATGCTTGAACCGGGGCCAGCGTCAAGCCGTTAGCGACGGCCAAACGGAGAAATCGGGCGCGCAACGCCAGAACGTCTGCCAGCTGAGAGGCTGACTCGACTGCGGGGATACTTTCTTGAAAAAAGAGATTTAATAGCTCTGAGAGAGCTGCGACCGCAATTGCTGTCGCAACCCCTTCCGTCGAGCCTGTGAGCTCAACCTCCCCATGCAGTTCACCGTGGATGAATAGCCGAAATGTGAGAAAGTTCGTGAATATCAAATTGTGGAGTGCCGAACGATACTGTCTTATCTGTTTCGTGTTGTGGTTCAATGTGCCGCCGAGGGTTTTCGCCTCGGCCCATCCCACAATCGCATGCCCTTGCTGAACTTGGAAATCCGGCACTCCGTACTCTTGATGTTGCGGTTGCAGAATTACCTGCACCTCGCCGTGATGCAACAGGTCCGCAGCGCCGTGAAGAACACCTGAAGCGGCCCGTAGTAGCTTTGTTCGGGCTGGGCTATTCCGCTCAGCTGAATTGCCCGTAGTTGCGCCAAGTAGGCAGTGCAAAGTGCCAGCAATTTGAACCCCTGTCCTTAGGTGTCTCGCCATAATAACGGAGGCGACGACAGTCGGGCATATGTAAAGTTGGTGCTCCGAAAGGCAGATTCCCTCACCGATGAAGCGGATTCGGAATGACAAGGTTTTATGGAGTGGGATTGCGGCGGTGGGGTGGGTGCGCTGTCCGGAATCAAGAAAAGCAGGTCTCTCGACTTCGCTCGAGATGACAGAGTTTTTATGAGTGTCAGGGGATGGCTTTCAGCCATCCCGTAAATGCGTCTTCGATCTGTTCGGCACGACTGAAGTCGTGCCCTGATACAAACCTTCGCGGGCGAGGGCGCCCGCGCCACACAGTCAAAGCAAATTCAAAGGCGGCGGACAGGAGTGTCCGTCCCCACACGAGCCAAACAAAAAGCCCCGCTCTTGAAGCAGGGCTTTTAAATTACTGAACGCTGTCCGTCATCTCTAGGGTAGCGCGGAGGAAAATGTTGTCAAGCTCATTCGATTTCGCCTGGGGTCGCGGAGGATGGGGCTGCGGAGGGCAAGGGCCTTGAACCCTAATGGCTGACGGCCACTCGACTGTTTGACGGACAGCGTCCAGTACCCACTGGCACCACCCTCCAAACGTTCTCCACGGCACATCGTAAGTCATCCCGCGCAGTCGAGTAAGAAAGTCAGCAGAAACAATCTTCACCGTTCCCAAAAATGATCCACAATGTCATCAAACATGCCAGAGGGTGCCCTTCTGCGTTTGACCTCGTCTCCGATTCCAGCGATAACTGTTGTCAGGCACCTTCTTAAAGATAAAGATTAGGAGGCAACTCTAAGTCCTTTGGTTTGGAGATTTTACCCGTAACCCCCAGATTCTAAGAGATCGCAAATTTCGTTTCCTTGTAAACCTAGGATTCTAATATATCGGCAGATAGGGGGAGGGGCCCCCCGACCTAGGCTCATCCGATGCACACTAAAGATCTGTTGTCCGTGAGGCACGCACACGCCTGTCCGCCGCATTTCACCCTGGTTTTGATCGCGTGACGAGGCCACCCTCGCCCGCGAGAAACAGCTCCACGCGGAAAAGCAGATTCCTCACCGCTGTAGCGGATTAGGAATGACTAGGTGTTGTGGAGTGGGACTGCTGCGCGCCGCATCCTTACGATGGCTTCTGCGAGACCAGCGAATACAGGAAGAGGAGGATGCCGGCGGCGGTCAGGGGACATGCGATCACGGCAAACGCGATGAAGGCTAGAGGATGAATCCAGATAAACGTGGTTAGCTGGACGATGAGGCCGAGCGCGATCAGGATACCTGCCCAACGAAGACGGCGTTCGATAAGTAGAGTGGACGCAGCGTTTGACGAAGTTGTGGCGGGCAATTATTGGCCCCCTTTCCAGAACGTGGCGCTGCTTATGGTGGCTACGTTGTGAACGGTATCGTGGCAGTGGGCGCTCATGCAGGATAATTGGTTGGATGTGATCTGCTGCATTGTGTCCGGATTCTTGGTGTGCTTCGGCTCCTCTTCGAAAGCGCGCATGCCGGCGTGGCAGTGCAGGCATTCGCGGTTGTTGAAAGCGGTGTAGAGCTTGATGTCAGCCGGTCTTGGGACTGTGCCGATGTACTGCACATAAATGTGGCGCAGCCCGCGGAGTTTGGCATGGAAGGTGCCAAACATAGTGTAGTCAGTATGGCAGGTGTAGCAGGCGTGATTGCGGGGGACAAGATTGTTCTGGAAATGCGCCGCCGGAATGTAACTGGGATCGTCCACGTAGAGGCTTCTGCCAAAGTCGTGCATGACGTGGCAGGAGAGACAGAACTCTGTGCTGGTGGCACGCTCCATGTGTTCGGAATAGCCAAGGCCAACCGCTACTACCGGCAAAATGAAGAGCGTCATGAAGGCCAGAACTTTGCCGCCGCGAGCCCGCGTTAGTTCGGACCGCATGGCCAACAGAATCGCCAGGGCAACGGCGACGCCAACAAAAAGCAGTTCCACGCGCATGGGAGTTATCATCATGACCCGTAATTCTTACTTACCGAGGCTGCGGTAATAATCGACGACGTCTTGAATCTGCTTCGGCGTCAGTTCCCCTTTGTAGGCATCCATGTTATCTCCCTTGCCATCGGTCACGACTTTGACCATGTCGTCACGCGAGTCTTTCATATTGGCGTGGACATCTTTTACGTGGACCGACTTACCTTTGGATGTGTTGCCTAACCCATCTTTTCCATGGCAGATGGCGCACTTATGGCCATAAAGGTCCTCCGCGCCTTGCTGCGCGGCAAGGCGCGGTACATATGCCATGAAAACGAGCACGCATACCAGATTCATTAACGTGATGAGACGTTTAGCATCCATCAATTTTGGAAATGATTTCATTGGGTTCTCCTGAGTATTAAAAGTCCCGCGTCCAGCGGATTGTCAGCAAATTTGCCTGGAAATTATTGCCGGTCACGATTTCTTCGATGTAGTAGGTGCGCTGTAAATCTATGGAAAGGCGTCCGGCCTTTGGAAGTGAGTAGTAGATGGTCCCGGTGATCAGGGGCCAGGTGAGCGGGCCGTAGGCGGGCGGCTCTCCGCTGATCTCGCCAAGGCCGGTGGAGCGATCGAAGTTTCCGCTAAGGCGAAGGCCAAGACGCTTGGTGGGCTTGCCTTCAACTCCGCCCTGCCAGACCCGGTCTACCTCCTGGTCACGCAGCAGATCGTTGAGGGGCGCCGTGCCGCGGGCATAGACGATGTTGCCTTCGGCAAAGCAGCTCATGTAGCTGAATCCGCCAAAGATTGAGAAGCGGTCGTTCATCGAGTAGGACAAAGTCGCGGCGTTCGAGTGAACATTGCTGTGATAGTTGGTGTCGAGAAATTTGCTGTTGCTGAGATTCATCTCGTCTTCGAACGAGAACTTGGGGGTGAAATGGACCCGGGTGATGAGGTGTCCGCCGACCTGGGTGTGCGGGGTGATGGCGGTGTAAGAGGCGCCGCTATCAAAACTATGTACGTCACCGCGGATGCTGAATATCTTCGAAGGCTGATATCCGAAACTGATCTCGGGTATAGCGGTCTTGGTCTGCAAGGTGAGCGACGGGTCGGTTACGCCGTCGTCGATCGAGACCACGTCGGCTTTCATAAAGTGGACGCCGGGGCGGATGTCCAGACTGCGAATGGGAGTGACGTCGAAGTAGATGTCGAGGTCGCTCAGAGCATCGCGCCAGATGATGTCGTCCGTGGCGCTCGAAGGGGTTACGACAGGTGTGTCTTGGGAGAACACGCTTCCGAGATTGCCGATGCCTTCGCTCGACATGCGAGAGTAGCGATAGTCGGCATTCAGACTCGACCAGTCGTTGATATGGTAGGTAAATCCCAAATTGAAGATATTGTCGGGCTCGGTCACGGTGTCGCGCGCGGTTTGACTGAACGTGTAAGGAGCGGCAGTTCCGGTTGCGCCTGGGGCCACGCCATTTGCGGATTCGTCAAATGTCACGGGGCCGCGATAGCGATAGAAGATGTATCCTCCACGCAGCTCCAGTTTCGAGCGGGGCTTCCCTATAAAAGAAAACTCGCTGATGGGCGTGGTCAGGCGGCGAAACTGCGACCATGAAGTGGAAGTGAGAGGTTCCAGGGTTGAGGTTGCAATGGGATCGATGCTTAGTTCCGGCGAGGTGACGTTATTCAGACTGATGTTTTCAGTGAAGGTCTGATATCCGAGAGAGTAGTGGAAATTCCATGACTTATAGGTGTAATCCACGCCACCGGTGAATCGGTTGGTGTCATCGGTGAGCGGCGCGTAGAGATAATAAGGATTGGCGCGAGCGAATCCGCCCCAATAAGTCGGCGAATCGAGAAAATCAAGGGAGCGCGTGGTGAACGTGGGGCCGTTATCGCTGGTGCGATAGTAATTGAAATTGAAGCGCAGGCGATTCGTCGCGTGCACGGTGAAGTCGGCGGACCCAAATTTCCGCACCGTGGCCCAATCATGGTTGTCGGTAAGTCCTGTTCCCAGCCCTGGCGCGGCTGCCGCGATCGGCAGCACCACATTGTCATTCTGGTTCCAGTTGTAGTAGCTCTGGCGCCAGTTCACCCGGAAGTCATAGACCTTGTTCTTGGTCACACTCAATTGCGCCGTGGGGAATGGATCACCGCCTAGCCCACTCATCGAGAGGGAGTAACTGTCGGCAAAAGGATTCGTTCCGGCGACGGCTTCGCCAAAAAGATTGAAATCCATCAGGCGTGGACCGGGACGCAGATCAAGTAACTCGTAATACATGGGCTGATAGCCCTTGACGTCCGCAAAGCGATAACCGAAGGTGACCGACCCTTGATTGGTAAAGCCTCCGAATGTGATCGGGGGAGCTTCGTATCCGTCGCTGTCTTGGGCAGCCATTGTCGCCGGAAGCAGAAGCGCCAGGGCCGCGATGCTGACGATGAAGCGGTATGTGGACGTCATATTAGATCTCTTCATCGCAGCAACGTTGGATCGAGATTCGAACCGTGGACGGCAACATGGCAGCGCGTGCACTCACCGCTCGTCTGGAAGCCGAGGCGTCCGTGAGGCACGCCGGCTTGGCCGTGGAATCCGTTATGGCATTGCAGGCAAAGCTGCCGGCCCTCACGCCGTACCAGCAACATGCGGTTGGTGCTGCCGTGAGGGTTGTGGCATGAGGTGCAGCCTTCCACTTTTGCCGCCGGGTGCTCGTATAAGTATGGTCCGCGCTTTTCCGCGTGGCACTTGACGCAAGCCTCAAAGTTCGGGGCATTGAGGCTTGCCATCGTGAGGCCAGCCGCATTCATAGTGCCGTGAGGATTGTGGCAATCGGTGCACTTCATCAAATTTTCAGGCACGCGATGATGGATGGGGAGGGCAAACTCGGCTTTGACCGTTCCGTGGCAGTTGAAGCAGAGTCCGGGTTCGGACTCCTTCAGCAGGCTGTTGTGCAGCCATCGTACCTCTTCCGGCAGGCGCGGGACTTGAAAGAAATAAGCTTGCGGATATGTCAGGTCTCCTTTGCTTTGATCTTTGACTTGCTCCACCAGATGTGCGGAGTGGCATTCATTGCACGCTAAGCCGTGAGCTGCGTGCGAGGAATGCGCGAATAATTCCTGTTGCTTGCTACTTTGGTGACAGAAGAGGCACTGCGCGGCGTTTTGTTTAGTGTCGGAGCGAAATCGAGAGTTCTTAAGCGCCGCCGAAACGTTTTTATTGACGCTGAAGGAAAAGATGGGGTGTTCCTGAAGCGCCTTGGCAGTCTTTGCTTCGTCGCCCTCCGCCGCCTCGATTGCGTCTGCGTGAGCTTTTCCCGGTCCATGACAAGCTTCGCAACCCGAAATGTAATTCTTGCCGGGGACGGTGATCTTCGCATGGGCAGTTTTTTCATACTCGACGAATTCCGGCTTGTGGCAGGACCGGCACTCGTTGATGCCGGCGTAATCAGACGGACTTCCCTCGAGAAATTTGGCCGATACCGAGGCGCCCTTGGATGTCTCGGGCATCTTCTGGGCCAGCGCGGCACCGCTCGGCCACAGGGCGAACAAAGCCATCGCCAATGGCTGAAACAGATGTCGGTTTCCTAGGGACATCCTTTTCTTCAGCGACAGCAGAAGTAGCCCCATACTGGGATAGTTGCTGAACAGTTGGCGCTGATCGTAAAACGATTGAGCCTCGGGTTACTGAGCAAAATTGCACACTTCGTTGGAAACAATCTGTCATGAAGGCCCACCCGCACCCTTCGTTGGGCATTCTCCAGGGAAAAGCAGATTCCTCACCGCTGAAGTGGATTCGGAATGGCAAGGCTTTATGGAGTGGGATTGCGGCGGTGGGGTGGGTGCGCTGTCCGGAGATTTGACGGTCGGCTTCGGCATCGTGTCAGGGGATGGCTTTCGGCCATCCCGTAAATGCGCCTTGAAGTGATATCGCAGCGCTGAGGGCTTGCCCTGAGCGAAGTCGAATGGGCGCTGCGCCACCCAAAATCGCTAGCGGAGCGTTGCTCCGCCTGGACGGACAGGAGTGTCCGTCCCCACATAGTCAAAAACGAGGTCAAAGGCGGCGGACAGAGCCTGCCCTGTTTTGCCGCAGCCCTGAGCGTAGTCGAAGGGTTGTCGAAGGGAGTGTCCGCCACACACGGCAACATCTTTGTTGTTATTGGAACGCGGTCCGCACGTTGGGACGCAGTAAATAAAATAACAATGCTCCGGCGATGGCGACGCCGATGCCACCTCGCAGATGGTCACCTCTCCAAAAGTTGAAAATATCTCCCGCGACCTGCGTGCAGATGATGGCGACGGCCAATCTCCATCCCCAAAGACGGCGTTCGAACCATCCCGCGGCGGCAACCAGAAGCGTGGCGCTCAACAGAAGAAAAAGAACTCCGACAGGACGGCCGGCGACGGAAAGCTGTTTGTAGGCGGGACGATTCAACGTCCAGATATTGTCCAGGGCGGTGCCCGGCCAGGCCAGCGTAGTTCCGGCAAGGGCAGCCATGCAGGCTGCAAAGATCAGGAAGATTCCCACCGCGGTGAGTGCCAGCCTTCGCGGCGGAGTCGTTGAGGGTATGTAGGACTGCATGGTATCCGGAAGCAGATCCTGAGTCTCTTCACTGCGGTTTTGGCTGGGCATCTGGCGGGGCGTCTTTTTTGTCTGCTTTATCTGCTTTGTCTCCGGGATGATCTTCGTAGATCGAATACTGGCGCGTCGGACGCTCCATCTTGATTGTCAAGTCCGTGCCTGGCTGGTTGATCTCATAGTCTTGCCCAAAAGTTTGAAATCCCTTTGCCAGCACTTGAATTCGTAGCCTTCCGTAAGGAAGTCCCTCGTAACTGGCCTTGCCTTCTGCGTCTGTCTTGAGTTCAAAGCCGCCGCTTTCCTGCTTATCCTTACTATTCACGGGATGCAGCACCACCGCGGCATTTCGCAAGGGCTCGCCGTTGTCGCCCTTGAGGACGACCACCGTCAGGAGGGACGACGGGGGCTCCGGACGCTTCTTTCGGGCGGACGCCGCGAGGACACAGATCGCCATCAGGGCGGCTACCAGGGTCACCGTCCTGACTCTTTTTTGCTGTGGAAAGGTGTTCATGGGTGAATCTCCAAAGGTGTAACGTGTTAATAACAAACATGTTACAAGGCATGGCCAGACAGCCTTGACATCTACCCACTCATATTCGTATACTTAGCACTCACAAACAAAGAGTGCTAACAATCGTGTTAGTAAAAATCGTTATTCGCGCAATCAACCCAAATTCTAACTGAACTTGACAGAAAGGATAAGCACGCATGGCAACTAAGTTTACTCCCCTGCATGATCGCATACTGGTACGTCGCGTCGAGGAAGAAGGAACAACTCGTGGCGGCATTATCATCCCTGACAGCGCAAAAGACAAACCACAAGAGGGACAAGTTATCTCGGTTGGACGCGGCAAGAGCAACGACGAGGGCAAAGTGTTCCCTCTGGTCGTGAAAGAAGGCGACCGCATCCTGTTCGGAAAATATTCTGGCACCGAGATCAAGCTGGATGGTGAAGATTTCATCATCATGCGCGAAGAAGAAGTCCTCGGCGTAGTTAGCGGGACAGCTTCGGGCGCAGCCGCCGGCAAGAAAGAAACCGCGAGTTCGAGACGTTAAGCCCGTGCGGAGCGGACACTCTTGTCCGCTGCCGTTGCGGTTGAAGTTGGTTTCGATCTTGAGACGGTTTTAGAAAGTCAAAAGCGTCGGACAAGAGTGTCCGACCCACATAAGCAAAAAATTTAGGAGAAAATATTATGGCAAAGCAAATTCTGCACGGAGAAGAGTCGCGACAGGCGATCCTGCGCGGCGTAAACCTTCTGGCTGACGCTGTGAAGGTGACCCTCGGCCCCAAAGGCCGCAACGTTGTAATCGAAAAGAAATTCGGATCACCCACCATCACTAAAGATGGCGTGACCGTAGCCAAAGAGATCGAACTCCGCGATGCCCAGGAAAATATGGGAGCGCAAATGGTTCGTGAAGTCGCCTCCAAGACCTCGGACGTCGCGGGAGACGGCACCACCACCGCAACCGTTCTGGCTCAGGCCATCTATCGTGAAGGCGTCAAGACCGTTGCCGCCGGCGCGAATCCAATGGCGATGAAGCGCGGAATCGAAAAAGCCATCGCCGTAGTCTGCGGCGAAATAGACAAGAAAACCGGCGAACGCGGCAAAGGCGAGTTGGACAAACTAAGCAAGCCAGTCACCGGCGACATGATTGCACAAGTCGGCACGATTTCGGCGAACAACGATGAGACGATTGGACACATTATTGCCGAAGCAATGAAGAAGGTTGGCAAGGATGGCGTCATCACTGTTGAAGAGTCGAAGACTCTGGAAACGCAGCTGGAAGTGGTCGAAGGCATGCAGTTCGACCGCGGATACCTCTCTCCTTACTTCGTAACCGATCCTGAGCGGATGGAAGTTTCGCTCGAGAACGCTTACATCCTGATCCACGAAAAGAAAATCAGCTCGATGAAGGACCTGCTCCCGCTGCTCGAACAGATTGCCAAGAGCGGCAAGCCCCTCGTCATCATTGCTGAGGACGTTGAAGGCGAAGCGCTCGCAACTCTCGTCGTCAACAAACTGCGTGGAACGCTGCAAGTTGCGGCCGTCAAGGCTCCTGGCTTCGGCGATCGCCGCAAAGCCATGTTGCAGGACATTGCCACCCTCACCGGCGGCAAGGCCATCACTGAAGATCTCGGCATCAAGCTCGAGAACGTTCAGGTTGCCGACCTCGGACAAGCCAAGAAAATCACCATCGATAAGGACAACACTACCCTCGTCGAAGGCAAAGGCAAGCCCGGCGACGTGCAGGGCCGCGTGAAAGAAATTCGCGGGCAGATTGACAAGACCACCAGCGACTACGACCGCGAGAAGTTGCAGGAGCGGTTGGCGAAGCTGGTCGGTGGCGTAGCCGTAATTAAAGTCGGCGCCGCGACCGAAACCGAAATGAAAGAGAAGAAAGCCCGCGTCGAAGATGCCATGCACGCAACTCGTGCAGCGGTTGAAGAAGGCATCGTCCCCGGGGGCGGAGTTGCGCTGAGCCGTTGCGTCAACGCTCTCGACAAGTTGAAGCTCGAGGGAGATGAGCAGATCGGCGTCAACATCGTGAAGCGCGCCCTGGTAGAGCCGCTGCGTCAGATCGCCGAAAATGCCGGCGAAGAAGGCGCAATCGTTCTGGGCAAGGTGAACGATTCCAAAGACAACAACTACGGATACAACGCCCTCACCGGCGATTACGAAGACCTGGTCAAGGCAGGCGTGCTCGATCCTACAAAGGTCGTTCGCACCGCGCTGCAAAATGCCGGATCCATCGCATCGCTGATGCTCACCACCGAAGCGTTAGTTTCGGAAATCCCAGAGGAGAAGAAGGGTGCTCCGATGGGCGGTGGACACGGTGGCGGCGGCGGTATGGAAGGCATGTACTAGCCTTAGCTCTTGGCTA
>CAVREG010000015.1:0-27590 GCA_963720075.1 uncultured Acidobacteriaceae bacterium
TGTGGCGTCTCGCAGAACCCTCGTGCCGCAGAATTCAACGGCTATGACTTCACTAAATTGGGATCGAGCTGATGCTGCCGGATGAGTTGGCAAAGCCGATCTCTTACAAGAGGACCGCTAGTCTTTGAATGTCCATTGACAGGTTGCGGGGGAATCTTCTTCGTGGGTTGAGCCGAAGCAATCGGCGCAGTGAAAGACCCGATTTCCTCAACCGAGCAGATGCCGATTCCGTACGCCTTGCGCAAAGCACGGTTGACTGCGCGGGTTTCTGCCACGCGCATTTCGGCTCCATGGACGAGAGGTGACACATTGGACGGATCGGCATCGCCGTAGCCAACAAATCCTCTGCACAATCGAGATTTGTAAACCGTTGCCTTGAAGGCCCATCGCCCCAACCCGGGTTCTGAAAAACTTGTGACCGCTTCAACGTGTATCCCCGCACACCGATGTCGTCCAGCGAGTCTTATTAGACCGGTGTGGGTCACGTACCACCGTCCGTCTAATAAACATAAGTCGCCAATTGCAACAGAGAGCCCAAAGGTATTGGTTAGTTCCCGCAGCAACTGCACCCTTTGTGAATTAAGAAGGTCGCCCCAAAGCTTCTTAGCCAATCTGCAATTGCGAGTACACAGCAAGACTAATTGTTCCTGACGACCGCCCATTTCCTATCCTCTCGTTACAGGCTTGTAAATTGTTGTCACACTACTTATATACGTTATTATTATACGTTACAATTATGATGTCAACACGCAAGAGAAAGGAAGGAGAGTGGGGATAATTGCGGATTTAAGCTATTTGGCCTTGCTGACCCTACGAGCTTCCGTGAGGGCGGCAGAAGCGACGAAACTGCTCATGCTTATTTTCTTCCTTTTCGCCGCGCTGGATACTTCTTGGTGTTCCTGTTGAGTGTAGTAGGAAGTAATTCCCTTCCTGACCACGGTCGATAACTTGCGTCGAGTGAATGACGGTTGTTGTTTCACAGGAGGATCGTAACACTTCAAGACAACGTGATTGTCCTAAGAGTTGGGAGGAACCTTAAGCGAAAACTGAAACCTGCAGCAAGCACCAAAGGACACGTTGAGGCGCATCCAAACGCTGCCCGCGATGCGCCAACGCTTGAGGTAGATGCTCGAGGCGCAGTCCTACGATCCAACAGAGCAAACCTATCTTGGAATCAAATATGATCCGGGAATGCTCTCGTCTAGCGTTGTCAAGACCGCGCCCTTCGAGCTCGCAAGTTTACTCAAGTGACCATCGGTAATTTGCTCAGGCGCTCGGACCCAACCGGGAAGATGAGAAACATCGTGTTCGTCAGGGATGAATGCGAGGCGGGAGGTGCGTCCCCCTTTAAGACGCAGCAACAGTGTGCGCGCTTGAGCGACGGTGAATCCGTACGCCGGGGCTTGCGCAAGCACACGCAGAAATCCGAGCTCGGTGATCGAGCAACTCGCCAACTGCGCTGAATTACTCGATTGCAGCCAGGAAGCAACGCGAGGGCGGAATTCGTGATTAATGAATCCGAGGGCAACCAGTGCATTCACATCGAGCAAATAGATCATGGGAAGTTCGCCAAGATTTCTTCCACTTCCTTGCTGCTCATCGTGGGTGCGTTTGGTCCCGCACTTAACACAGGCAGTCCGGTAACCGGGTCAGTCACAAGTTTTACTCGATGAGGTCGTTTCTTGCGCGGCGTCAATACAATACTCCCATCTTCTATATTGGCGTCCAGCAGATCGCCCGCACGAATATCGAGGCGGCGGCGCAGTGGCCCTGGAAGTACGACTTGTCCCTTCGTGGAAACTTTGGTCTGCAGGTAAGACAATCTTACAGCGGTAACCGCTCTCGGGCAGGGCCACGCGTCCGGCAAATACGGGTGCGGCACAAGGTTCGCACACTCGGTTACTTAATTAAAGGAGAGATCGATGTCGAGAGCCACCTTACCGACAGGCTCAAGGAGCAAGTGTCCAGTTGTCGATGTTCAACTTAGGGACGCGTCCGAACTCTCGCGTATTGTTCGTAACCAGCGTCACGCCAAGGCTGCGCGCATGGGCCGCAATGAACAGGTCGTTACCGCCGATCATCGTGCCGAGCGTCCTTAGGTTGGCGCGAATCTTGGCGTAATGCACAGCTGCTGCGTCGGGAAAATCGAGCACTTCGACGACGCCCAGAAAGGCACTCAGGGCCGATTCATCCTGCCGCCTTCGGGGAGACACTTCGACCCCGAACAGCAGTTCCGACTTCGTGATTACAGAGATGCATACGTCACTCACAGGAACTTTCTGCAGTCGCTTCAGAACCGAATCATTCGAGCGCTTCATGATGTAGGAACAAGTGTCTGTATCCAGCATATAACGCGGCATTACGGTTCACGCTCCTGTACAGGAAGGTCTTCGATACCTTCCATGAAATTCGCTGAGGCAACTGGCCCCTCAGCAAGATAAGTTGTCCAGTCAAATGGCCGAGGGGACAAGACCACTTCACTTCCCTCTTTCCGTATGAATACTTCCTGCGTTCGGAACTGAAACTCCTTGGGCAAGCGGACGGCTTGACTCCGATTATTCATGAAGACTTTCGCTTTACGTTGCATGCGCTTCCTCCGGTTGCGGGAACGCTCTTGGCATATACATAAGTATATGCCATTGCTTTCTGTCGCGCTAGCCTTTTCAAACCCCAGCAGAGGACCCGATTGATCGGCCGTCAGTCGAATACCCAATAAGGCAGCGCGGTGATGTCTGTGCGTTCGGCACACTTCTAGCACAGAATCAACTCCATCGAGGGGAGTCTAGTTTATCTTGAATGGATTGAGAATCCGGACGTTAAGCTGACCGAAATCCGCTTCATTTCTGGTGGCAACGATCAGTTGGTGAACGCGTGCGGTAGCAGCAATCATGGCGTCCTCCAGCAATCTGTCTGGCTTTCGGTCCATGATCCGGCCCCATTCCCGAAAGCATGGTGTGTCCATCGGCAGTATCTGATACGAAGCTGCCAGCTGATCCGCCCAAGACTCGATGTCACAGGCCTTCGATGGATCTTGGCGGCGTGTCCGCTCAATCCCTGCTTGTAGCTCGCCCATCGTAACGGCCGACAGGAACAATCTGTCCTCTTCTTGATGATTGAGCCAATCAACCAGTCCCCCATGTGGACGCGGCTTTCGCAGTTCATAAACGATATTGGTATCCAAGAGGTACCTGTTCATTTGATCCCCCTCACAATCCGTCGCCGTAATTTGTGGCGTCGCGGGATCAAATTCTCAAAGCGAGCTTCAGGAGCCAACAATAAGTCTTTGAGACTTGGACGGGCAGCCTTTTGCAGACGCTTCCACTCTTCAATCGGTACAAAAACGGCAGTTTCAATTCCTCTGCGGGTAACGACCTGGGGCCCCTTCTTAATGGTGGCATCCAAGAATTCGCTAAATCGAGCCTTCGCATCTTGCACTTGCCATGAAGTCATGCGGTCTCCTTGTTTGACAACAAAATCATACTGACTAGTCATATGACTAGTCACCAATCGTTTTTTTTAACCGAGAAACAGAGCCGCCTGATCGGCTGTCAGTTTATGTTCAGTTTTGAATTGTGCCGGAATTGCTGAAAAAATCACGATTTATCGTCGTTTTCCGCTTCATTTAGCGGTCTTCCTAGCGTAAAATATCCGTAAGCAGTAGTGCGTCGGTGCCGATTTGATCGGCACCTTTTTCTATTTACGGGCATTTCCGAGGAAATATTTATGAACGGGACAAAGTCAATTTTGAAGAAGCCGGGCGGCAGTCCGAAAAGCGGACTTGCGGATGACGGTGCCCCGATTGAAGTGTCGCCCGCACCGAGCTTTGGTGAGATTACGCCTGATTTGCGTTTCGAAGCCACTACGAATCCGGCCAAGTCCAATGCTCTGCAATTTCACGTCCAGAAAGGCAATCGCTTCTACACCACTGCGCAAGTTGAGCATCAGGACCAAATGTACTATCCGGCTCCAATAAATGACGGGCTAGCGCAGGCGGTTCGCTTCCCTCCTCCGAGCGCCCGCTTCGGCTCCCCCTCGAAGTTGACTGAATCGGTGGCTGAGTTCATCCGCAATTTTGGAAAAACGTCGAGAGAAGACGCCGATCTCCTAGCAGCCTTCGCCATCTCGACTTGGTTCGTGGATTGCTTTCGACTTGCGCCTGTTCTTCATCTAACGAGTTCCTGCGCCCGAGTGCATTCGATGATGCGCCTCCTGGCTTGCGTGTGCCGCCGCCCGATTTTGCTGGGGCGCCTGGATCTGGCGGCTTTGAGTACGTTGCCTCAGGGCCTTGAAGCAACGCTTCTCATTCAAGAGGAGAAACTCACTAAGAGTTTGACACGGATTTTGGACACTTCGAGATACCGCGACGTCAAAATTCCACTCCAAAAGAGTTGGATCCACGCCTACGGAGCTAGAGTTCTTTTCTCCGATCCGATGGCTTTGGACGCCGCCGCACTTCGGATAAATCTTTCATCTGCAGGGGGCATGTTGCGTGAGTTGAAAGATGACATGGAAAAAACAATTGCCGCTGATTTCCAAGCAAAGCTGTTGCGCTACCGCATGGTTCAATACGACGCGGTTAAGGATTCCCACTTTAACAGTTCAGATTTTGTTCCCCAAATGCAGGAAGTTGCTCAAGCATTGATAACCCCTCTGATTGACTGTGGTGATTTTAGAAAATCCATTTTGTCGTCGCTGACGTCACGTAATAAAGATTGCGCGGGAGCCAGATTCATCGACCTCAATTGCGTTGTGATCGAAGCCGCACTGGCCTTTTGCCACGATTCGACTAAAGAAAACTTTTTTGTCAAAGAGATAGCGGACGCAGCCGACGCTATCTTGCAAGGACGCCACGAGGATTCCAAGCTGAGTCCCAAATCTGCTGGGCGAACGTTACGCGGACTTGGTTTCTTTCCTGAACGCGTAACCGGTGGATATCGGCTTACTCTCAGCGATGTCCATCGCGAAAAGATCCATTGGCTCGCGAAAGAATACAACGTTCCTTCCCTTGACGCAGGGACTAGGCGCTGCGATCACTGCCCACCCAGTGGTCCGAATTAAAGACACGCATGTACTTCATGAATGTATGTATGTCGTTTTTGTTTTGATTGTCCCGAGCTCGTATGGAGGAGCAAGTATGAGATCCACGGAACTTCACCGATCGACCCCGGAGCTTCTACGCTGGTTAGCGGAACGTGGATGTCCGGTTGATATTTCAAGAATCGAATCTTCTATCAAAATAGAGCAGAAAAATGGGGATGACGCTACCCTTCTCTTCGATTTGCCGGATGGGAGGACCGGCTGCATCCTTGACTTGAGAATCATTAATGAGGGGCCGGGCATTCGAAGCATTCGAGATTTGGAATTCACGCTGCCATGGCCAGATTTCGGGTTCCAATTGCTACAAGATCCCAGGGAAGGTGAGAGGCTTTACCGCAACCTTTATCGTTTCCCCGGCCCTTCATTTGAATTCGACCGGGATGTAGTTTTGAATCATTTCTTACTCCCGGACAGCATATTGCGGCCGAACTATCCGAAAAGCGGGCTCCTTTTGGGAATCGGTAACCCAATGCCTCGGGAGATTCTACTGGGGGTGGCGCTCACGGGAGTGCTGCGCATTATCACTGACAGTGGCACTCCGGGCACGTGCGAGATGGTATTGTTGGCCGATCGGATGTCAAACTCGGGAACAAACGCAAAAAGACGTTCCTCTGGATCCAAAGGTCTTTTCGAACGAGAATCAGGAATGGAAGACGGCTCTGTCGAGTATGGTCGTGCTAGCGATGTTTCGCTACGTGCGCCCAGCCGGGCACATGAGCCCGGGCAACATTCAAGGCCGATAATGGCAACCGGCGCAGCGCGGAAAAGGAGCTCAAGAACTAGCAGTTACGGGAGAAACCGATAAAACGTTTCTCTTGTGAACGGAAAGGAAGAGATGGTGAATACCGGTTGGATGGGTCAGCGTTCTTCGCATGGGACAACTCATTTGTTGGCTTTCCCGATTTTAATTAATAGATCGTGTAACGATACTTCCGGTTTTCGCCCCGGGAAGGGACTTCGACTGACAACAACCGGCAATCGCGATACGCTCTGAGGCTTGCAGCGGCCACGTCAGGAGGGTCTAAAGGAAAAGACAGAAGAGCAACACCACAATTCACGAGCAACGCATTTTGCGAAACAAACCCGCCAAATCCCATTGAATGAATGCTTCCGCCGAAAATGAGCGAGTTTCGCCGGAGCAATTCAAATGCGTCAGGAGCCGGCGGAGGAGATTGCCGCTGTTAAATATCCGCATTACCACTGGGAATTCCTGAATACTGCTCGTAGTCCCTCAACAGGGCATGAAAGGAATGATTGATCGTTTTCAAATGAGAGAGAGTTGAGGCTGGACGCCGCCGAACAGGTCAGTGTGTCCACTGCTCTTGTTCGTGACAGCTTCCGCTCAGCTCGAGACAGCCGCTGCATGGGATTACGTTGTCGGCCGAAATTTCGCAAGATCCTGGCGATAGCCATCGCTTATCCGTACTGGCAGGCGTTGTGAATCGTTGTGATAATCTCCCTGCAAGGAGAACACAAACATGCCAGATGTGGTTATCGAGAATGCGATAAGAGCTCTGAAGCAGCGTCGGAATGAGATAGACGCGATTATCGAGAGTTTGGAACGTGTTTCGGGGGGCGCTGCTCCCTCAGTGCGGCCGGCTTCTACTAAAAAGAAGGTACCTGCCAGGAAGGGCAAACCAATGTCAGCAGCATCCAAGGCAAAGCTCAGAGCTGCATATGCGGCGAATCACCCAGGATGGAAGCCAAAGAAAAAATAGCCTGGTCACGGTACGTCGCCCGTCAATAAGCGCGATGGCGATGTAACGCCAACTGCGGTGAAAAGTAGCGACTTTCACCGGAGTTAATTCAAGTGCGTCCGTTCAATTTTTGGCAGACGTTAGCAAAATAGGGCCGAAAGCACGTTTACCAAACAAAGCCACCGTGGAATTCCGAGGCTTGAATCTAAGCCTGGGAGCTACGGTAAAGTTGAGGGTTGGTAAAGGGGAGAGTAACGATTTCGAAAGGCGCAATTTTACCGCGGCAGTCGTCTCACCGGCTAGTCGAAAGCATGAATGAGAATCGGCGGCTGATTTGGTATGTGTCGAACAGAACCAACCGTCGTCCGACACGCACCTTTTTTGCTGGGTGTTGTTCCAGCAAATGTGAGCGGTTGTGAAACTATCCCTGACGGCGTTGAGAAAATGAGTGTCGGGGACTAATCCCGCGTTCTTCGCGGCCCGGCGCACACTCATGGCACAGAAGATCAAATTTATATCGGCATGGTTCAGTTAGCCTGCGGCAAAATCCTCCTCCGGCGTTTATGAGGCTGGTTCCAGGGTCAACAGAGAGCCTGGTGATTCAAGAACAGCAACAGATCACCCGCCTGCAGCGAGTGCTTCGTCGAAGTGCGTCTGCACAATCGCAGCGAAAGGGAGCTGTCCCCCCTGTTCATGGACGCCTCAGAAATCTCAAGTAGAACGCTGCGAACACCAAGACGATTCCAATATTCACTGTCAGCCGTTCCCAGAATCGGTTTCTGAAGAACACGAAATCTACCCCGACTATGACGGCTGTCATCGCCACCACGTAAAGCACGTTAGCTACCTGTCTGCGCATTTCAGTCTCTGATTCAATCGTAAATCTAATCAGGCGCAAGAGCGAATTCTCGGCCGGACTCCGAGTGGACTCGGACCAAATTAGACTGATTGGTCTCATCGCAGAAATACTTCGCCGCAAATCGAATCCTACGCTTTGCAACTTAAACTCAACCCAAGGCCCGAAGACAGAACGCCCACAGATTTCAACAACAATCAGCAACCGGCTACCTGGCAACGATGTCGACTCATTTTAGAAAAAAAAGACGGTACCTCTCCAGGAATCGCGGGGCCGGAAGCTAGGCGAGAATGGTGGCTGGCGCGCCGTTGTGGTAATTGGTTCGAAAGTCTTCTATCAGATGAAGTTTCTGCGGAAAATCTGAGTCCAGAAGACAAATCTGCGCGTACTGAGACTCTTTCCGCTCAATAGGATGCATTACAAAGGCAATCACTCCATCTTTGCAGTGCCGCTCGAATAACCCGGCTAGATCACGACGGATCGCGTCGGGATTGTGTAACAGAATAACAGCACGCCGCACTGGCCCATTTGTATCTCAAAGCGAATACACGCCTCACTTGTAGTCGAGAACACCTTGTACCCGACGCTACGCAACGCCGCTTCTCGCCGCGGCAGTAAATCCTTCTCGAAACTACGGTATTGTCCTTCACGTCAGCCGATGCCCGTTCGGGCAATGCCATATCCTGCAAATCTTCGACTGCGCAGGCCGATTCTGGGATGGGAATTGAGATTGCCATGTTGTACCTTTTAACTCTCTTGTTCGCGTTCGGAGTCATTCGTCCGCGTGAGTTTTCACAGCTTCTTTCACTTTGCTCCAGGTGTTCTGAACTTTGCCTGCTTGGCAGATCGGCTAGCCTTGTACAAGGGGCAGAAACCAGGGTAAATGATGAGCGACACTTTTTTCGGGCACTGAATGTTCTTCTATGTCAGTGCCGCGACTTGCGTAAGCGCGGCCATCAATATGATAAACAACGTGACGAAAATCACGGTGGCGCTGACCAGCACTATGATTTCGCTCAACAGGTCAGGGTTCATGAGATCTTCGGGGTGCATCTGCGTCCTCCTTTCCACTCGGCACCATCATGCCCCTGCCGTGCGATCGAGATACCTCTCAATCATGGCCACACTGTGTCTGGAGATCCCACTCACAGGACATAAGCCATCTGGTGTTGCCGATAACTGCTCTTTCAAGACATTGATAGGATCGCTCACTTACTTTGGCAATACTGTGCAGAATGGCTCATAGGCGGACCAAATTACTCCCTCGCCGCCAAATTTCTAATTGCCGTTTTCGAAACTTGTGACTACATTGAGTTTTCTGCTGAGGCAGTATTAGATGTGTGACAGGGCTGAGACATGTTTGAGCCCTCACCCCAGAATGTGATCTCAGTCACACTGCCGGATCGTCCGGCCGTGAGGGAATGTTCTGCCAAAACAGGAGGCCCCGGGGCTGGACTACTTCCTCGGGATGCGCAACGCTCGTCCATCGTGCGTCATCGCCTTCACAAAATCGTAACTCCACATGAATGTCCTGTCGTCAATGGCGGTGTCAGCAGAAGAAAAGGCTTGCGTCGCATGGAGCAGAATTTCAGGGGCTGGCAAACTGTTAATGGCAGAACGAAACTCTGCCTTTTTCACGAAAATCTCCGTCAAACCTTCACTTTTGGGAGCAAAATACTTATGGCTCATATTTTCTCCAGCTCCGCAGAAGGAACGCGAAGAGAAACTACGTGGGCTGATGCCCGTTGCTATATCTCCAGTGAGACGTCTATATGCGACCTCGACTTGTTTCCATCCGCATCCTCCTGCTCTGCGCTTTGCTGTGTACTGGAATCTCCGGAGTAACGGAGCGAAATCCAGACCGGCCACAAAACGCTGCGGTTCCACCGACATGGTCCCCAGGCAAACTGGGTGCGCCGCTTCTGCGGGATCCGATCTTTGTCTATAACGACTGGTCGGCTTACGACGAATTGTCGGACAACATTCCGCTAACCGAAGCACTCGCTACGAAAGAGTTGGATGAAATTCTGCGTTTGCGCAAGTTCGGTGTTCGCTTCGACTACTACATGATGGATGCCTTCTGGTTCGATCCAGACGGCGGCTATCGCACGTGGCGGAAGCCGAATTGGCCGAATGGCCCAGATGCCTGGATCAAGAAATGCCGGGACAATGGCATTTTACCGGGGCTGTGGTTCAGCACGAATACCCTGGTCAAGATCAACGCCAGTCCTCAGTGGGAGAACTCGCTGAGCGAAAAAAAAGGCTCGATGTCGTTCTTTGAGGGCGGGTTCTTGCAGAATTTCATGGATACGCTGCAGTATTGGTACGACCGTGGTATTCGAATGTACAAGTTCGATTTCGTGGACTTTGGCGCTGCTACTCCGGATACAGCGAAGCAGCTGACTCAGGACGAAATTCACGCGCGCAATGCCGCAGCCTTTCGCGAAGCCTTGAAGAAATTTCGCCAGCGGAATCCCGACATCGTGCTTGTCGCTTTCAATGGTTTCGGAGGCGATGTTGAATCCACCGCAGGCTCTTTCCCCTTTCACAATCCGGTTGATCTGCACTGGCTTGAAGTTTTCGATTCCCTGTATTCGGGAGACCCTCGCGCCTCCGATGTGCCGGAGATGAACTTCTGGCGCTCAATGGACATCTACAGCGACCACATGGTACGCCGCTACGAACAGAGCGGAATGCCGATCGAGCGCATTGATTCGACCGGCTTCATGCTGGGGAACACAGGCACGATCTACTATCGCAAGACTCACGCATGGAAAGGTGCGCTTATCCTTATGATGGCGCGTGGCGGATGGGTAAACACGGTGCATGGAAATCTTGAATTTCTCAGCGATGACGATGCCCGCTGGTTTGCCAAGGCGCAGTTACTCTACCTTTCACTCGAAAGCATGGGGCGCACCAAGACATTTGGTGGTATCCCGGGCGATGTTCAACCGTATGGTTTCGGCTCGCTCGAACCTGCCGGCTCCGTCTATGCGGTGGTGAATCCAGAGCAAAGCGTCGCGGAAATTGAAATGCCGTTGTTGTCGAAGATGCAGAAGCCAAACGCTTCGGGGCGCATATTGTTTCGAGATGCGGGCTTTGTGCCGCGGCTAACGGGCGACAGGATCAAGCTTGGTCCCGGACAAATGGCGCTTGTTGGCTGGGGGAAGTATGCGAGCGCAGACTACGATCTTGGTATTCAGGATGATGTTCAAATTCCACGCTCGATCGAGCCGGTGACGGCTGACTTTGCTGCCAAAGACAACAATACGATTGAAGCCACAGTCTCCGTTCCCAAATCAGGTGACCTGCGAATCGTGATGCAACAGCTCTCGACCGATGGGAGCATTATGCGGAGTTGGAAAGGCGGGCCGCCACACGGAACAAATATGGGAAAGGTGTTCTTACTTCGCGCCTGGCAAGGCGGACGCGAACTGCCGGTCGAAATCAATTACGACAAAGTGATTTGGAGTGGATTGTCATGGGCGGTCGGAGAAATTCATCACAGCCAGATGGAACCAAACGCACCCGCGACGATTCAGTGCTCTTCAACAGAAGATAAAGCTGTGAAGCTGAGCGGCAACGTTTACGCCGTACAGTATTAATCTTATTGACAGGTCCTGGCAAAAGAGGGTACTGTTTCGGGCGTTTCGCGACCTTGGAGTTGCGACCGAGTTAGGCCGGGTAAGCAAACGTTTTCCTAAAGCGCTACTCAGATACCGCTCGGTATGCGGGGGAGCTGCTATGAAGTCTCTGGTTCGTCAGGCATCAAGGGCCTGCTGTCTTTTTTCTCTTTTCACCGGATTAGTCTTCGCGCAAGCTAATCGTGCTTCCATTAGAGGGACCGTAACCGATTCCTCGGGCGCGGTGGTTCCTAATGCCGGAGTGACGGCCACCAATGATGGCACAAAGATCGTTACCCGAACGGTTTCCAACAGCAACAACGGAATCTATTCGCTTTTAAACCTACCTCCTGGTACTTACACAGTTACCGCCAAACACGATGGCTTCAAGACCGTAGATTTCCCTTACGTCACTCTTATCGTTGACCAAGTTGTCGAACTCAATATTGCACTTACGGTTGGAGGCAGCGCGGAACAAGTTACTGTCACCACTGACGCGCCGACTTTGGACCGCGAGTCCTCCACCATGGGAACCAACCTGAACGGCAGCGTCGTGACCGACCTGCCGCTGAATGTGTACGGTGGCCGCCAAGCCGAGAATTTTGCTGTGGCACTTACCCCTGGTTACTCGCCGCTAAGCAATCCTTACGAGGCCGTAGTAGATGGAACTCAGATTTTCACCAAGGACTTTACGGTAGATGGAACGTCCGGCACCGCGAACCTTCAGGGCGATTCTTTCGAATCTTCACCGAGCATGGAGTCTATCGAGGAGGTGCAGTCGGAAACTAGCGGATTGAGCGCGAAGAACGCGAGCACCAACGGCGGAGTGATGATGTACGACCTGAAGTCAGGTACCAATAAGTTTCACGGCAGCGCGTTCGGATATGGGCACAACGAACTCCTGGACGCCAACACTTTCGATAACGATCACTTGAAGGTGCTCTGCCAGCAAGGCGATCCGAACGCTCCGCCACCATGCGGACTTTACAACAAGGGCGAATCGCGTTTTTGGGATTATGGCGCCAGCTTCGGAGGACCCATCATCAAGAACAAGACTTTCTTCTTCGTGACCTTCGAGCGTTTCAAGCAAAATGACTTCACCCCCGGCCCATTTGGGAGCGCTTCCACGGTCCCTACACCCGATTTCTTGAAAGGTAATTTCGGCGCTCTGCTCAATACTTCGGTGGTGCTCGGCACGGATGTGAATGGAAACACGATATACCAGGGCGCCATCTTCAATCCTTCGCAGCCAGGTGCGGTGTTTGTGGGAAATGTGATTCCGCAGGCGATGATTAGCTCGGTTTCTCAAAAAATCGCAAGCCTTTACCAGCAATTTTACGCGCCGGAACTTCCGACCCTTTTGAACAACGATCGCAGTCCAGCCAGTACCTCGCCTAGTCAAACGTTTAATCAGATCGTGATCAAGCTGGATCACAATATCAGCCAGAAAGATCGCTTGAGCGGTTCGTGGGTTTACGATCATCAATCGCGAACACTCAATGATTCCGGAGGAATATGGTCCCCCGGCAGTTCAAACGGAGGGCCGCTCACGGATGCCCGTCACCAGGTGGTCCCGTCGTATCAATACCGCATAAGTGAGTCGCATACTTTCTCTCCCAATCTGCTGAATGTGGTGAACGCGACCTATAACCAATACTGGAACGGATCGTCTCCGCTCGACACCTCCAATTGGCCGTCGAAACTTGAATTCGGAAACACGGGTGCCAGTAATTTTCCGCAGATCAGTTTCGGGTCCGGAGTTAACGGATTCTCGGAGACGGGCATTGGAAACCAGTGGCAAGGAAACTGGGTAGCGGGAAACTATATCTACGGCGACGATCTAACCTGGACAAAGGGACGCCACACGATGTCCTTCGGCGGGAACTTCCGTGCGATGCAGATCAACAGTCACTCTGGTTCCGGGCTTCTTAACTTCAGTTTTAACCCCAATACCACCGGAGCACCGAACGCCTCCTATGCCGGTCAGGTTGGATTTGGGTTCGCCAGTTTCCTGCTCGGAGACGTCAGCAATGCTACAGAAAGCACTCCCTTCAATCTCTATGGCCGACGGAAAGCGATGAACCTGTACGCGCAAGATGATTTCAAAGTAACGCACAACCTGACCCTGAACTTGGGATTGCGTTGGGATGCAACCTTCCGGCTACATGAAAAGTACGGCAATTGGGCTAATTTCGATCTAAACGCGACTGACCCCAATCTGGGCATTCCAGGCGCCCTTGAATATGCGAATGGAGGCGGCGACAGTTTTGAGAAGAGAGAGGATTGGAAGAATTTCGGGCCGATGGTCGGCTTCGCTTACAATCCGTGGCAAAGAATCGTTTTCCGTGGAGCTTTCGGCATTACCTATGTTCCCACCGGGATGCAATATTACGAAGGCATTCCGTACGGGTTTGATCCAGCGCTCCGCGGCACCAATTCCGCGGGCAGCTTTCAGTGGGATGGTGGCTATCCCGGCGTGTTCACTCCGGGAACAAAAACAACCACACCACCGATCAGCCTGTTCCCAATTGTCAGCGTTGATCCACGGGCCCTTTGGGCAGGTTACACCGACAATTTCAACGTTGGAGCTCAGTTTCAAATCAGCAATACGAGCCGGATCGAGGTAAGCTACGTCGGAAATCGCGGACATCGCCTACAGGATTCCAACTTGGGCTATGACGAAGCCAACCCTTCGACATTCTTTAAATTGTTTAACTCCGATCCTTCGCAGACAAACTTCTACAGCTACGTGTGCAGCGCAGCGAATGCGACGGCTGTGTCTCAAGCATCTGGGGTAACCGTTCCTTATCCGTACAATGGTTTTTGTGGGCCCGCCTATGCCGCCATCGCTCCTTACCCCCAAATTGCGTTGGGCCTCGATACGTATTGGTTTTATCCGACTCTTTATTACGTCGGTCTCCCCGTCGGCCAGTCCTATTACAACTCCTTCGTGGTGCATTACATAAAACGTGCCGGCAACGGATTGTTTGCCGATATCAGCTATACCCTTTCAAAGCAGCAGGGAGACACCTTCAACAACATTGGCGACAGCTACGATATAGGACTTAACAGCGTTCAGAACTATCAGAATCTTTCGGAAGCAGCGCATACTTTGTCCCCGTATGACCAAACCCATGTTGTCAAGGCGGGGATTTCCTATGATTTGCCGCTCGGCAAGGGACATCGGTTACTGGGCAATTCCAATCATGTGGTGAATGCGATCGTCGGCGGATGGAAAATCAGCCCTCTATTGCTTTATGCTTCAGGCAAGCCCCTGAGTTTTTACTCCACCGATGTCTATTCTTTGGGTTATCCCGGATGGTCCGCGATTTATGATAACTACAACTTGAGTGGATATTCCGGACGCCAATTCAACCCAAGTAATTATGTTTTCCCGACGGCAGCTAATCCTAATCCTCCGCAGAACCGGTATTTCCCGGAGACTGTGGCTTCCAATCCAACATTAGGGCAATTCGGTACCGGGCCGTCTCGCGTCGGAACTCTTCGCGGGTTTGGCAGCGACAGCGAAAACCTATCACTGCACAAATCCTTCAAGATGGGCGGGGAGGGCCAATACAGCCTTGATTGCGGGGTAGAGTTTTATAACATTTTCAACCGGCATGCATTTGCCGATCCCAACACGGGATCACCGGGCAGCCCTCAGTTCGGCTTGGTTTTAGGAGATATCGGGTCACCCCGCACCGGACAATTCGAGGCACGTTTTCGATTTTAGGCCGTTGGATATCCGGAGTTCGCTTTTCAGCACGAATTCCAGGAGTCTAGTGTTTCGAGTAATCAGGCAAAAGAATTCGCAGGCCGTGTACCCGAGTAAGCGCTTTAGGTCCCTGGGTCTTGTGCTGATCTTCGTAATTCTGCAAGCGCTAGTGAATCGCGATGGTGTATGTCAATCCCAACGTCGAGACTTGAACGGTACAACCTACTATGTTGACTCCGCTTCTGGACAGGATGCCTACAGCGGTACTTCGCCGCACAATGCCTGGAAAAGTCTCAATAAAATTAACCAAACCACATTCGCGCCCGGCGATACCATTCTTCTGAAATCGGGTTGCAGTTGGACTGGGCAACTGTGGCCTAAGGGATCGGGGACGGCCGAGCGGCCAATCCATATCGGTAAATATGGCGGCGATGCGAAGCCCGCGATCAATGGATCTGGGACCGTCGAGGACACTCTGCTGCTCAAGAATCAAGAGTATTGGGAAGTGCAGGACCTCGATCTCACGAACACCGGAACCGGCGATGCGGTGCGTCGTGGAGTTTACGTTATTGCCGACAACTATGGCGAGATGCACCACATATATTTGCGGTCACTGACGATTCACGACGTAAATGGCACCGATTCGAACAAGGTGAACGGGGGCATCCATTATGGCTCCATTGGGGATTCCAAGCCCAGCCGTTTTGTGGATTTGCGAATTGAAAACAACCGCATCACTCATGTGGATCGAAGCGGTATTTTTGGCTGGTCCACCCATTGGGTGCGGTCGAAGTGGTATCCCAGCCTGGGAGTGGTGATTCGCGGGAACATTCTCGATGATATTGGCGGGGATGGCATCGTCGTCGTGGCAACCGATGGAGCGCTGGTGGAGCACAACGTGGTCGGCCGCGCTAATCAGCGCTCGGCGGGTTACAACGTGGCCATATGGCCGTGGAGCGCGGATAACACCATCATTCAATTCAACGAGGCTTACGGCACGCGGGGCCAGCGGGACGGTGAAGGATACGACTCCGACTGGAACAGCCGCAACACGATCATCCAATACAATTACAGCCACGACAACGATGGCGGATTTCTGCTGATCTGTAATGATGGCGGCAATGAGGCGGGTCAAAGCGCAGGTAATGTCGGAACCATCGTCCGCTATAACATCAGCCAAAACGATCACCATCGCGGTATTAACATTGCCGGACCGGTGGACGACTCGACGATTTACAACAA
The DNA here is from genome assembly GCA_963720075.1 of uncultured Acidobacteriaceae bacterium. Lineage (GTDB taxonomy): Bacteria > Acidobacteriota > Terriglobia > Terriglobales > Acidobacteriaceae > PALSA-188. The sequence goes on from CAVREG010000015.1 coordinate 16,231, forward strand.
CACTATTTACGTTGGCAAGAATGAGAAAGTAGATTTACTGCTTTTTTCGGATTGGAAGGGTTGGGCCAACGGGACGCATGTGTATAACAACATTTTCTATGTGGCTGGCATGGCGATTTTTTCTTATGGAGTTTCCCGCAATCGCGACGGAGCGTTTGTGACTGCAAATGGATTTGGCAAGAGCAGCGACAACACTTTTGATTCCAACGTATATTTTGGAACTCAGCCCACGGATGATCATCACGCACTTCTAAACGATCCCATGTTGATCGCTCCCGGAAGCGGTGGCTTCGGCCAAGAGAGTCTTTCGGGATACGGCCTTCGTGCGGCCTCTCCGGCCATAAACTCGGGCAAGGCTATTGATCAGAACGGTGGAAGAGATTTCTTCGGCACTCCAGTCCCGTCCTGTGGGGGAGTGGACCGGGGCGCGACGGAGTTAAACAAATGCGGATCTTCCCAATGAACACGGTTATCCCGAAACGCTCATCTGCTAACGCAATCGCAATTGTCATTATCTTTATTGCGATGTTTGCCGCATTGCCGGCCATTGCTCAGTCTGGCCAAACTTTTGCTCCCGACAAAATGAACACGGTGCTTTATGGTGTGGCGTACTACAGTGAGTACATGCCCTATGACCGGCTCGATGCGGATGTGGATCTCATGCAGAAGGCGGGGATCAGTGTGGTGCGCATCGGCGAATCAAGCTGGGGGCTTTGGGAGCCGCAGGACGGCAAGTTCGAATACCAGTGGATGGACCGGGTGGTTGAGCGCATGCATCGGGCAGGAATTAAAGTCATTATGGGTACGCCGACTTATTCCATTCCGGCGTGGATGTATAAAGAGCATCCGGAAATTGTTGTAACGCGACTGGATGGAAAAACCATCACCTATGGAATGCGTCAGAACACCGACCTGCTAAATCCTACGTTCCGCTATTATTGCGAGCGAGTTATACGCAAGATCGCAGAACATTACAAAGACAATCCTGCGGTTATCGGTTATCAGATTGACAACGAAACATCGTCAGCGGGCGTGGCAAACCATGATGTTCAGGTTGGATTCGTTGACTATCTAAAAAATAAATTCAAGACCGTGGATGAGCTGAACAAAGATTGGGGTCTGAACTACTGGGGCCAACGCCTCAATGATTGGACTGAAATCCCACCGGAACAAGGCATCATTAACCCGGGGTGGAAACTTGAGTGGGAGCGATACTCGCAATGGCTGACCACGGACTTCCTTATGTGGCAAGCTTCGATCGTCAATCAATACAAACGTCCGGATCAGTTCATTACCCACGATCTGGCGGGGCCGCCGCGGTTGCAAGTAAATGAGTACGACATCAGCAAGTGCCTCGACATCGTGGCAGTGAATCCGTATCACGGCACTCAGGATGATTTCGACGGCATGGGATCAAGCATGCCCGGTGACTACACACGATCTTTGAAGCAGACGAATTACCTGGTTACCGAGACCAATGCGCAGACCATTGGTTGGGATTCCAAGACACAGTTTCCTCCGTACGACGGCCAGCTCCGTCTGGATTTCTATACTCATCTTTCCTCGGGCGCAAATATGGTTGAGTACTGGCATTGGCACTCCATTCACTATGGCCAAGAGACCTATTGGAAGGGAGTTCTGTCCCACGATCTCGAACCCAACCGCGCCTATGCGGAAGTCAGCCGCACCGCGCACGAACTGCAAAGGATTGGACCGGAAATCGTGGATTTCAAGCGGCGCAACAAGGTCGCCATTCTCTACAGCAGCGACTCCGGTTATGGCATCAACTTCATGCCATTCAGCGATCATGACGATTACGGCTCCGTGATGCGGCAAATGTATAAAGCTCTCTATCACGAAAATGTTGGCATTGATTTCATCTTTCCAGAGACTACTGATCTTTCGAAGTACAAAGTAATTGTTGTTCCTCCGCTCTACGTGGCAAGCGACGACCTTCTGAATCGCCTGGTGGAATATGTGCGGAGTGGCGGCCACTTAGTTATGGCCTTCAAGAGTGGGTTCACAAACCAGTTCGATACAGTTCGTTGGATCATGGCACCGGGGCCTCTGCGGAAGGCGGCGGGCTTTCGCTATCAAGAATTTTCTAACCTGAAATCGCCGCTAGCTCTCAAGGACGACCCGTGGAAGGTTGGGTCAGAAAACAAAGTGTCCGACTGGGCCGAGATGCTCATCCTGGAAGGGGCGCAGGCACTGGCCTACTATGACCATCCATTCTTTGGAAAGTACCCGGCGATTACGCGAAATACATTTGGCCAGGGTACTTTGACCTACGAAGGTACGGTGTTGAGCGATCAACTCCAGGACAAAGTGCTGTTCGACGTTCTTCAATCAGCCCAGTTAACAGGACCAGACCAGAAGCTGCCTGCGCCGGTACGAGTTAAGCATGGAGTGAATCGGGACGGGAAGACACTGCACTATTATTTTAACTATTCAAGCGATTCACAGACCTTCAGTTACCCATATGGATCGGGTTCCGACTTGCTTACGCAGACAACTATAGCGGCCTCCCAATCAATAACTTTGAAACCGTGGGATCTGGCCATTATCGAAGAAAAATGAGAGTTTCTGTGACCATCATTCGCGGCCGTTGTAGTCGCTTCTTCAGCAAACATACGCTTAGACTGTCTGTCACTACTGCGATTTTCTGCTGCGCCTGCTTGCAAATTTCATGGGCCGTTCCGGTGCTGCCGAGCCTGATCGGCGATCACATGGTTTTGCAGCAGGGTCGTGAGATTCACATTTGGGGTTCAGCCGATCCCGACGAAAACATCAAAGTGACTTTGGCGGCGAACGCGAGTTCCGTTAAGGCGGACGCCGTGGGCCGCTGGTCGGTGCAGCTGCCGCCGATGCCCGCTGGTGGACCTTTTACCCTCACCATTCAAGGCAACAAGACCATCACATTGAAGGACGTGATGATTGGAGAGGTATGGATTGCGTCCGGACAATCGAACATGACCTTCGCGCTAAGCGGCGCGGTGGGCGGAGCTGAAGAAGTCACACACGCGGATTACCCGCAAATCCGGCTGTTCACTGTTCCCAGGAAAGTTGCACTGCAACCGCAGCAGAATACGCTGCCGGCAACCTGGCAGATCTGCTCTCCTGAAAGCGCGAAGGATTTTTCTGCCGTCGGTTACTACTTTGCCCGCGACCTGCAAAAGAACCTCGGCGTACCGATTGGAGTCATCGAGAGCGCGTGGCCGGGGACAGCGATTGAAGAATGGATTGACCCGGACGCATTGCGGCTGGATCCGAAGCTCAAGCCAATTCTGGATGAGGCAGTGAAGTCTGAAGGGGAAGCATCGGCGGGCGCGAGAATTCCTTTCAAGTTGGAATTCGACGACTTCGGGTTAATCCGTAGTGGCGCAGCCGGTGACGCACTGCTTTTCAGCAATTTTGATGATGGCAGCACTCGTGATGGCACGGGTGGAGCTTGGTCCTATGACTGGCAAAGCGCGCCAGATACGGCTTTTGAGCTGGTGGCACCGGGACGCGGAGAGAAAGGATATGCAGCTCGAGTTTCTGGATCCCTCGATGAGTCGGATAGCTCAACGCTAGCGGCTAAATTCAATTTTAATGGGTCCCCGATGGACCTGAGTTCTTATTCAGGGCTTCGTTTTTGGGCGCGAGGGCAGGGCCAATTTCGTGTGCGCACACTCGAGCCGACCATCACTGACTATGACGATTATTCGACGTCGTTATTTAAGGCTACTGAAAGTTGGCAGCCCATCACAATCTGGTTTCGAGACCTTCGACAGGAAGGTTGGGGCGTGAATTTGCCTTTCACGCAGAACGCGCTGACAGGATTCTCGATTGAGAGTCTCACCACAATCGGATATCCTCCGCGACCTGTGTCTGGACTGTTCGAGGGTATGATCACGCCTCTGCTGGCTTATCCGTTCCGTGGCGCCATCTGGTATCAGGGAGAAAGCAACGCCCTGAAGGCTCATTTGTACCGAACGCTGCTGCCCGCAATGATTGAAAGCTGGCGCAAGGACTCGCATCAGGAGAATTTCCCATTTCTCATTGTGCAATTGCCTAACCATGGGGCGATCCCCGATCAGCCCGTGGAATCCGCATGGGCCGAATTGCGCGAGGCGCAGTTCTTAACCGCCAGACAATTGCCTGACACGGGCCTCGCGGTCACCATTGACGTGGGCGATCCCAAGGATCTTCACCCGCATCGGAAGGCAGAACTAGGACAGAGGCTTGCCTTGTGGGCCTTAGGGACGACTTATGCAAAACCGATTGTCTATTCCGGACCGCTTTACCAAAGCATGGAAGTCCACGGATCACAAATCAGAATTCGATTTTCACACATAGGAAGCGGTTTGGAAGCAAACGGGGGGACGCCACTCCGCGGGTTTGCCATAGCCGGGGCCGACAAAACATTTCACTGGGCAGATGCGCAGATCGAAGGTGATTCCGTAGTCGTGTCCAGTTCTGAGGTGCCGGACCCGGTTGCGGTCCGGTATGCCTGGGCGGATAGTCCGCCTTGCAATCTCTTTAATAAAGAAGGTCTGCCTGCATCTCCATTTCGCACCGATGCGTGGCCTGGAATCACTTAGGTACCCAATGGTCGAACGCACGAGGACATCAGGCGGAAGATTTCCACGGCCCCGCCCACTTGAGTCAGACTGACACCGGTCGCGAGTCCGTAGACTCCTAATTGAGCCCAAAAATTATGCGGATAGCGATAGGCTATAACGCTGGCGAAGGCGAAACTTGTGGCAGCATGTCCAGCGAGAAAGACTTGCCACCGCCCTCCCAGAACTCCCTATTCATGTTTCTTGCAAGAAGGTACTGGCGGTTGATCAACGCCTTCACTCAGGGGTTATAACGTTTGCCCGCCCCTGCCATTTTTCAGTCTCCTGGTGCGGCCGGAATTTTGATGCGGTCTCTCGAAAACCTTGAAATGTCTGAGCGGATGGGAATTATACTTCTTGTACTGCTATGTTCTCTCCATTTAGAGTTTCGCGCAGAGGATTCATGCAGTCGTTTTCGCTTGTGACTGGGGGGATTGTGATTTCCAGTCGCTGGCTCCCAGGAACGATTGCCCCGGACCTGACGCTTCAGCCGCTGGAGCAATTCGATTATGGCGATGTGGTGCTGGCGAGTGAGCTCCATGAAAAGCAGCTGGAAGAGACGCATTCCGTCCTGATGGGTTTGAGTGACGACAGCCTGCTGAAGCCGTTCCGTCAGATGAGCGGTCTCCCGGCTCCGGGCGATGATCTGGGGGGCTGGTATCACTACAATCCGGATTACAAGTGGGGCGACGAAGCTGGTTTTGCGCCCAGCTGCACTTTTGGCCAATGGGTTTCGGCGCTCGCGCGCATGTATGCCATCGGGCGGGACCAAGCAACGCGAGACAAAGTGCTGCGCTTGAACCGCTTGTATGCCCAGACGATTTCGGGCGATTACTACGAAAAGAACCGCTTCCCCACGTACTGCTACGACAAGCTGGTCTGCGGGCTGATCGATTCGCACCGCTACGTTGGCGACCCCGAGGCTTTCTCGATTCTCGAACGCACCACCAGCACTGCGTTGCCTCATTTTCCCAAGCATGCCATAGAGCACGGAAAAGAGTGGCGGCCAAACAAGGACCAGATGTGGACGTGGGACGAGTCCTACACGATTTCAGAGAATCTCTTTCTGGCATATCAGTACGGCGCCGGGGAGCGGTATCGCGAGCTTGGACAGCAGTACCTCGACGATGAGTACTATAACCCGCTCTCTGAGGGCCGCAACATCCTGGCCGGCAGACATGCCTACAGCTACGTAAATTCACTGAGTTCGGCGATGCAGGCGTATCTGACTTTAGGCAGCGAAAAACACCTGCGCGCAGCCCGAAATGGTTTTGAAATGCTCTCGGAGCAAAGTTTTGCTACGGGAGGATGGGGGCCGGATGAGATGCTTCGCGCCCCGGACAGCGCAGACGTTTACGCCAGCCTGGGCGAGACTCACGCCAGCTTTGAAACCCCCTGTGGCTCTTACGCGCACTTCAAGCTGACGCGCTATCTGCTGCGCGTGACCGGGGACTCGAGATACGGCGACAGTATGGAGCGCGTGATGTACAACACCGTGCTGGGTGCGAAGCCGTTAGGCACCGACGGACGGACTTTCTATTACTCCGACTATAACTTCAAGGGGCATAAGTTTTACAGGGACAATCAGCACTGGGCCTGCTGCTCGGGCACGCTGCCACAGGTGGCCGCCGACTATCGTATCAACACCTACTTCCGCGATTTGCGCGGCGTATATGTGAACTTGTACATCCCGTCCACAGTGCGATGGGTGCAAGACGGCGCTGAGGTTGCGCTGACGCAAAGAAGCGGGTACCCGTTTGAGAGCGTGGTTCAGTTCGAGGTGAAAACCTCGCGGGCCATGGATTTCAGCTTGCGTTTCCGGATTCCAGCATGGGCGGCAGGGGCCTCGATTTCCGTGAACGGCCGCCGCGTGCGGGCCGCACTAACTCCTGGAAGTTTCGTGGCAGTTCATCGCCACTGGAGTAGTGGCGACCGGATCGAGATGGATATGCCAATGACGATGCGCCTCGAAGCGGTCGATCCACGGCATCCTCAGACCGTCGCGTTGATGTTCGGGCCCCTCGTGCTGTTTGCCATAACAGACTCTCAACCGGTGCTGACCCGTGCCGAATTGCTAGGTGCAAAAAGGATGGATCAGCGAAGATGGCAAGTAAGAACTGATGCTGCGCCCATCAAGATGCTGCCGTTTACCGACATCGGCGATGAGCAGTATTCGACTTATCTGCGCGTCACGTAGATTAAATCGAGAGCAAACAAGAGGAGCAAGCTAATGTCGTGCCTGGTCGCGAGTGTTTTGCTGCGCGGCCTGAGATCGGCTGTGGCGCTGCTCGTGTTTTCCATTCTACAGTCGTGCTCAGGGACAAGTCCCTCTGCTGTTTCGCCGAAAGAAGGTTCCGCCACCACCTATTACCTCGATTGTTCCGCGAGCCAGAACGGCAACGGAACGCAAGCTTCGCCGTGGAATTCCCTGGTGAACGTGAATGCTTTCACATTCCTCCCGGGGGATCAACTCCTGCTCCACCGGGGCACGGCTTGCAAAGGAGCTCTGGCACCGCACGGCTCGGGCGTGGCAACCGCCCCCATCATTATCGACGCTTACGGGACTGGCACGCAGCCGGTGATCAGCGGAGGCAGTGCCGAGGAAGCTCTGAAGCTGTTCAACCAGCAATACTGGGAGATCAACAATCTTGAAGTCACGGGCGGCAATCTGTATGGCGTCTACGTTTCCGGCAACACTCCCAATACCAGCATCAATCACATCCACCTAACCAATCTGAACGTCCACGGCGCCCACTACACCTCGACCAAGCGGGCCGATTCCGGAGAAGTCTTCATCTCGGCCAATGTGGCCGGACAGATATTGAATGATGTTCTCATCGACGGGGTGACGGCCCATGACAGCCACGTCTCCGAGGGCATATTCGTAAGCGCTGGCGGAGCGTGGATCGAGGGGAATGGTGTGTCACAGCCCCTGGGAAGCAACGTCACCGTGCAGAATTCTACGGCGCACGATATCTATGGCGACGGAATTCTTATCTCAGAGTTGAACAACGGACTGCTGCAAATGAACGTCGTCTACAACAGCGGTCTTTGTCCCAACTGCACCGGCAGCACGCCCGTGGGCCTTTGGGAGTGGTATTGCCACACGTGTATAGTCCAGAACAATGAGTCATATGCCAACCAGAGCTGGGGAGGCGATGGAGGAGACTTCGACATTGACTATTACAACAACAATAATCTCGCGCAGTACAACTACGGACACGACTCGGCGGGCTATTGCGTGGCTTTCTTCGGTGCCGGCGGAAGCGCCAGTCTCGATAATGTTTTCCGGTACAACGTGTGCTCCAATAACGGCCAGAGAAGCGACCTGGCGCAGCAAGGAGAGGTATTCGTTCATACTTGGGACCATGGTTCCCTGAACGGAGTGCAGATCTACAACAATACGTTCTACTGGAATCCAGCCTCCAATGCGGCGGCTTTAAGCACCAGCACTGCGACCTATTCGGGCGGCGACCCACTTTTTTTCAAGAACAACATTATTTATGCAACGGTCCCGAGCATGATTCAGACAACCTCTGCGTTCGTTCTGGACAACAATATCTATTGGACGACCTCGGCGTCGCCACCCACGTGGCAAGTTGACGCCGCTACCTATGGCAGCTTCACCGCGTACCAAGCAGGGGCGAACCAGGACATCCACAGCCATTACACGAACCCGATGCTGAACAGCCCGAACTACCATGCCGCGGGGAAACCGGCCTCCGCCTTCCGTCTGTTGCCCGGCTCTCCGGCCAAGGGCACGGGCGCCAATGTCTGCAGCGGAATCAATGGATGCTCCATGGGCACCCAGGATTTCTGGAGAGACCCGCTGCCCGGGGGCCATGGATACAACATCGGGGCATATCAAGGACCATGAAAATGGGTACGGCTAAGTGCAAGGGGGTGAAGTCGGAAGTCTGCACAAGCGTGCTGTTACTGACGCTTACTCTGATTTGTATGACTGGTTTCGATCGGGATCAGCCTGCGGCGCCAATCCCGGACTTCACTCTGCCCCAGGTTCGCGGCAGCATCTTCCGTTTGTATTCTCAGCCAGCGCAGCCCGTTTTGCTTGCGTTCTTGCAGACGGTGCCTGACACCGCCGACACCCCGTCCCGTAGTCAAGTCGTTTTTCTCTCAAGCATGGCACAGCAGTACGGTCCGCGCGGGCTAAGAGTTGCAGTGATAGACGCTTCCGCTCTAGTGAACCATCGCCTTCCGAATCACAACTCGCTGGTCAACGTGAGCTACGACTGGCAGATGAACCTTCCGTTACTTGAGGACAGAGACAACCAGATTGCTCAACGCTTCGGCGTCATGCAGATTCCGACACTAGTATTGCTGGCTCCCGATGGGCGAATCTATCAACGCTGGCAGGAGTCGACGGGTCCAGCGCAACTTGCCCAAGGAATTGAGAGGCTCCTAAACAGCCCCTTAGGGCGCTTGCCTAGTCTCTGACGAAGAGAGTTCAACCGGGTGCTCGCCTGTCTGAGCTATTGATTCCATGACAATGTCGGCTCCCAAGACCCGAGTAAACTTTGGTGGTACCAACCAACCAAAACGCCCGGGGGAGAAAGGAGCCGAACATGATGGCATAAAGGTGGGAGATGCCGAAGAAGAATCCTCACGCGGTCGCATTAGGAAAAATGGGGGGCTCGAAGGGCGGGAAAAGAAGAGCCGCTAAGATGACTCCTGAAGAGAGGAGTGCTAGCGCCAAAAAAGCTGCACTTGCTAGATGGGCCAAACAGAAAAAACAGAATACTCATGGCTCCTAGATAACCTGGCAGCCTACTCAAGCCGTTAACTCGAGATGGGCAAAAAGGAATAAACCAAAAAGCGATTCCAAACGCTAATCCAGACACAAGCGCCGAGTTCAGGCTCAAAAGGATATTAGTTGGATTACGGATGCCGAGGGGAAAGTCGAAGGACACGACGCAAAAGTTCAAAGGTATCGCTGTATCCCGAATTAACGTTGCACATTGGGACGATGCACCTTAAGCCATGTACTCTTGAGACATGGGCTTGCACTTTCGGGTCTTGCGCTGATCTTCCCAATTCCGGTATCACTACTGTGATCGCGACTTCTTGACATAGTTCCATTCACCTCGACAAAGATCTTCTGCTCCTGGATCACGCTTCCAATTTATAGCTTGGTGCGGACAAATTTCGCACCGCGATAATCAACACCTTCGCATCAGTGCGTCGAGCTCGAACCTCTGAATCGAGGCCCCATAAACTATTAGCGCAGACGGTGGTGTTGCACGCCGCTCAGTACAAGGCGTGTTCTCGGTTCAAGGGCTACCACGTTCACGCAGTCGTCAATCAATTAATCAACGGGATCAAGTCTGTCTCAGTACAGCAGTTCTTTTGCGATCTAAAGGAGATGCTATGAAAACACAGCAAAACATACGGCCGCAATCAACTTCAAGTAGGAAAATGCAATCAAATCGCGAAAATGCGAAAAAGTCCACTGGCCCTCGAACAGGTGCCGGCAAGGCGGTGGTCCGTGGGAACGCGATCAAACACGCGCTGCTCACGAGCGCGCTTAAGTTTGACACCCACCAGGAGGAGGAAGACTACAAGCAGCTGCGGGCGGATATCCGAAAAGAATTGGACCCCCATGGAATATTGGAGACGATGCTCGTGGAAGAAATCATCGTCAGTTGGTGGAAGCAACAAGCGGCCCAACGTTGGTCGCTGGAGGGACTCAGTTGCCGGCGGAGAGCGTCCATCCAGGTCTTAAGAGCGTGCGGTGATTTATCGAGGCTCGCTAACAATACTTTTAACGAGGTTGATGATGCCGCTTTCATTGCCGGTTCTGGGTGGGACTGCGAAGAGCTAGTCATAAAAATCGGAGCTGAGAAGGAGGGGGAACACACTCTCTTTCCGAAACCTGATGTCCAGTTCGAAGCCAAACTGGGTACCTCGGCAGACAACTGTTTGCGTTATGAGGCCGCCTGGAAGAGGGACTTGTACAAGGCTCTTGAAACGTTAAAAAACATCCAGCAGGCTCGCTTGGCCAAGAGTAGGGGTGCGAAAGCTTAAGAGGATTTACGAAACAAACCCAAACTTGACTGCTCGCGGCCGAAGCTAGTTCGCTTTGCTTCGGCCGCAATTTAGAGAGAGGGTTCTTTCAGGCAAGGCAAATTACGAAACAAAGCCACCGGGGTAAGGATGGGACTCTGTGTCCAGTGGCAGATAATCTGGTCCATTTCACAGTAACCGGCGCGGCGAGAATTGAGGCCGTGGATAATGGCAATCCCGCCACCGTAGAACCGTTTCACGCTGACTATCGCAAGGCCTTTAACGGTTTGGCGTTATTGATCGTCCGTTCCCTTCCGGGACAGTCAGGGAAAATACGGGTTATTGCGACAGCCGAAGGATTAGCTCAAGACGAAACGGAAATCAGCGCGCATAAGCGGCACACGACCCCCCGATAAAGGAGTCTAACCAAAAGCTGCAATGATTAGGGCCTACCGCCGCATCAAAAACATCAAAACGGCCGGCCCGACGAACGGCCGCTGCAATCGCTTGGTCTCATGGGACAGTTCGAAAGCATTCCCCAAACCGATGGCTACACGCCATGCCAGATTCGGGTAATCATATTGAGATTAGATTCCTTCAGTGTCGATGTGTCCGGCGTAGTTAGATGTCGCAACAAACCTTCTCGGCAAATGGAGCAACTAATGTTGGCGCAATGTAAGCACGCGAGGTGTGCCTCAATTTCAACGAACCGGAACTCCTATGACTGACTATCCA